>NZ_LIWC01000005.1:0-731691 GCF_001905755.1 Amycolatopsis sp. CB00013
TTACCCCACCAACAAGCTGATAGGCCGCGGGCTCATCCCGTACCGCCGGAGCTTTCCACCAAACCCCATGCGAGGCTCGGTCATATCCGGTATTAGACCCAGTTTCCCAGGCTTATCCCAAAGTACAGGGCAGATTGCCCACGTGTTACTCACCCGTTCGCCACTAATCCACCCCGAAAGGCTTCATCGTTCGACTTGCATGTGTTAAGCACGCCGCCAGCGTTCGTCCTGAGCCAGGATCAAACTCTCCAACAATGTCAAATTTGATCGAGGCAAATTTTCTTGCTCTCAAAGGAACCTCAATACGAGGTTTCAATACATAAGCTCTACTGGCTTAGTTCACTAGCACACTGTTGAGTTCTCAAGCAACACACCCCGAATCGCACCACCATCACAGCGGCCTTATCCGAAGCAGTCATTCCTAGCAGTTTTTGGTGGGACACCCACTCAATCGCACTGAGCGAGAGCTTGGTTCGTGTCCCGGTCGGCCGCTCGGTTTCCCTGGCGACGAAGAGAACTTTACATGGCCGGAAACCCCCGAAAACAGGGGGGTACCTTAACGACATTCGCGCAGTTCAGAGGCCATAAACGGGCCCGAACCCGGCGATCACGCGGTGATCGCCCCAGGAGACCGCAGGTGAACTCCCGGGCAAGAACATTGCTCCGAGTACATTGCACCGTATTGATCCCGGCGATTGCTCCGATTAGCGTCGGGCTCATGAGTACTGCGGAACTCGACGGCATCACCGTCGCTTACGACGACCTCGGCACCGGGTTGCCCGTCGTCCTCGTCCACGGCCACCCCTTCAATCGTTCGATGTGGCGGCCCCAGGCCGAACGCTTCAGCCGGGAGGGCTACCGGGTCATCACCGCGGACCTCCGCGGGTACGGCGAGACGACCATGCCGCCGGAGAGCACGAAGACCGGACTCGACGTCTTCGCCAAGGACATCTGCCGTCTCGCGGATCGCCTCGGTCTCGGGCGCTTCGTTCTGGGCGGCCTCTCCATGGGCGGGCAGATCGTCATGGAGTTCCACCGCACCTACCCCGAGCGCGTCGCCGGCCTTCTGCTCGCCGACACCTCTCCCCAACAAGAGACAGAGGAGGGCAAGCGCGTCCGCAACGAGATGGCGGACCGCGTCCTCGCGGAAGGACTGAACCCCTACGCGGAGGAAGTGCTGACGAAGATGGTCTCCCCGGAGAACGTCCGCACGATGCCGGACGTGGCGGCGCACGTCCTCGGGATGATGCGCACGACGCCCAAGGAAGGAGCGGCGGCCGCGCTCAGGGGCCGCGCCGAGCGTCCGGACTACCGGGAGAGCCTCACCCGCGTGGAAGTACCGGCCCTGGTCGTGGTCGGGACCGAGGACGAGTTCACCCCGGTCGCGGACGCCGAGCTCATGCACGACCTCATCCCCGGCTCCACCCTGGCGGTGATCGAGGGCGCCGCGCACATGCCTAACCTGGAGCGCGAGGCCGAGTTCAACGACGTGTTCGCACGATTCTTGAAAGAGATTGACTGATGCCCCAGAAGACCGTTTTCGTGACCGGTGCCAGCGCCGGGTTCGGCGTCGAGATCGTCCGCCGGTTCGCCGCCGACGGCGCCAAGGTCGTCGCGGCCGCGCGCAGCAAGGACCGGCTCGACAAGCTGGCCGGCGAGCTGGGCGAGAACGTCCTCCCCTTCGAGCTCGACGTCCGGGACGCCGACGCGGTGGCCGCCCTCCCCGGCACGCTGCCCGCCGAGTTCGCCGAAGTCGACCTGCTGGTCAACAACGCCGGCCTCGCGAAGGGGCTCGAGCCCGCCCACCGGGCGAAGCTCGACGACTGGGACCAGATGATCGACACGAACATCAAGGGGCTCGCGCACCTCACCCGCGCCCTGCTGCCCGGCATGGTCGAGCGCGGCCGCGGGCACGTGATCAACATCGGCTCGGTCGCGGGAAGCTACCCCTATCCCGGCGGCAACGCGTACGGCGCGACCAAGGCGTTCGTGCATCAGTTCAGCCTGAACCTGCGCGCGGACCTGCAGGGCACCGGCGTCCGGGTGACCAACGTCGAGCCGGGCCTGGTCGGCGGCACCGAGTTCTCCGTCGTCCGGTTCGAGGGCGACCAGGGCAAGGCGGACAACGTCTACAAGGGCACGACGCCGCTGACGGCCGCCGACGTGGCCGAGTCCGTCTTCTGGGCGGCTTCGCAGCCGGAGCACGTGAACATCAACGTCATCGAGTTGATGCCGGTGGTGCAGAGCTTCTCCGCGCTCCATATTCACCGAGAGAGCTGAGACCGAAGAGGTCGAAGAGCGCCTGCTGCTCCGGGTTCCGCTCGGTCAGCAGGCGCCGCGTCCGCGGTCGGCCGCCGGTGGACGGATACCGCAGCACCGTCTCCCCTATCCCCGCGAGGCTGTCCATCAGTTCGCGGACCGACAGGTTCATCCCCGCGCGGTCGGCCTCGCGCCGCATGAGGTGGGTGACCGTGGACGCGAGCACCGTGACCAGCGTGTGCACGGCGATCCGGTGCGGCGTCCACTCCCAGCGCGGGGCCGGGCCGGTGACGGCGGGGCCGGTCAGCCAGCGGAACGTCGAGTCGAGGTGGGTGCGGGCGCGGTACGCGGTGACGACCTCGGCCACCGGCCAGTCGTGGTCGGTGACCAGCACCTGCTTGCCGAAGAACTCGTCGTGCAACCGCGACACCGCGGCGTCGTCGACCTTCCAGGTCAGCCGGATCTCCCCCGGCCTCGTCCCGGTCAGTGCCGGTGAGAGCACCCGTTCGACGCGGCGGCCGCGGGTGATCCGGGCGATTTCGGCGTTCACCTGGCCGCGATCGCCCCGGTACGTGCCCGAGGCCAGCGCGGCGTCGAGGCCGGCGAGTTCGCGCGTCGCGGTGCCCAGTTCCTCGCCGAACGCGCGGGCCTGCGCGTTGTGCAGGGTCTCCGAATGCGTGAGGATCACGCGCCGCCTCATCCCGGCGACCACGGCCCGGGTGTCGAGGGCGGTCAGCCCGGCGAAGCGTTCCGGGTCGACGGGTTTGCGCGCGGACGGTGGTTTCGCCAGCAGTTCCGGGTGCTCCGACAGCGGGAGCGCGCCGACGAAATGCCGTCCGAGGTCCAGTTGCGCGGCCTGGCCGGCGGTGAAGACGAGCGTCACGGGATATAGGGAGCGGAGTTCTTCGGCGAGCGCGGCGAACGGCGGCGCCCCTTCCCGCGGGTACATATGCGAGGCCAGCGGGATCGCGCCGTCCTTGGTCACCACCAGCCCGAGACCGGCGAGTTCGCAGCGGCAGGGGTCGACCGTCGTGAAGGTGGCGAACTGCGGGACGTCGACGGCGAGCGCGGCGTCGCCCGTCCCCAGCCACGAGAGCACCGCGTCGGCGACCGCGGTCTCGATCCGCGCGATCCGGTCCGGTGTGAGGCGTTGCAGGGCCCGCCGGTGATTGGGCAGGTCGGCCTGGAGGAATTCCCGGGCGACGGAGTCACGCCACCAGTCGGCCAACTGCGTTTCCGGCGCGGTCGCCCGGTGCAGGACGGCGAGCGCGAGATGCGTCCCCAGGGTGGTCGCCGCGCGCTGGGCCCCGACGGCTTCGTCGACCCGGCGCACGAAGTCGAGCCGTCGCAGCGTGGCCCACACCGCCGCGACGTCGCCGAAGGTCCGGTGCCGCGCTTCGCCGGGCGCGGAGACGTCGCCGTCCATCGCGCGCCCGATCTCCTCGGCCGTGCCGAGATAGCGCTGCGAAACCACCCTCGGTTCGCCGTCGACCCGCGCGGAGGTGACGAGGTAGTAGTACGTCCGCCCGCCGACCTTCTTGCCGATCACCGAAGCCACACTTTAGGTAATACACGCCGACCCCTTGATCGGCAACCAAGATCACGCTCTGACCAGCGGAAACAGTGACCACACCCACGTGGGTGACGCGGTGGCGGGATGCACACTGGCAGGTGGAGCGAGTCCGGCCATAGCGTGCGGGAATGGCATCCCCTGCTGACGCGAACGCCCCCACCACCTCGGCGATGCGCCGGGCGCTCGCCAGGGCGCGCGACGGGAAGACCCTCGACATCACCGAGGCCTCGATCCTGCTCCAGGCGCGCGGCGACGACCTCAAGACGCTGTCCGAGCACGCCTCGAGGGTCCGCGACGCCGGGCTCGTCGCGGCCGGCCGTCCCGGCGTGGTCACCTACAGCCGTTCGGTGTTCATCCCGCTGACCCGGCTGTGCCGGGACCGCTGCGGCTACTGCACCTTCGCGACCGTTCCCGGCCGCCTCGAATCGCCGTTCCTCTCCCCCGACGAGGTGCTCGACATCGCCCGCAAGGGTGCCGCGATGGGGGTCAAGGAAGCACTCTTCACCCTCGGCGACCGTCCGGAGGACCGCTGGAAGGCGGCGAAGGACTGGCTCGACGCGCACGGTTACGACGACACGCTCTCCTACGTCCGGGCGATGGCGATCCGGGTGCTCGAAGAGACCGGCGTCCTCCCCCACCTCAACCCCGGCGTGCTGACCTGGCAGGACTTCCAGCGGCTCAAGCCGGTGTCGGCGTCGATGGGCATGATGCTGGAGACGACGGCGAAGCGGCTGTACACCGAGAAGGGCGGCCCGCATTACGGCTCGCCGGACAAGGACCCGGACGTCCGCCTGCGGGTGCTGGAGGACGCCGGCCGCAGTTCGGTGCCGTTCACCACGGGCATCCTGATCGGCATCGGCGAGAACTTCGAAGAACGCGCCGACTCCCTGTTCGCCATCCGCAAGGTCGCGAAGACCTACGGCGGCATCCAGGAGGTCATCGTCCAGAACTTCCGCGCGAAGCCGGACACGAAGATGCGCGCGACCCCGGACGCCGACCTCGAAGAACTCGCCGCGACCATCGCCGTCGCGCGGCTGGTGCTCGGGCCGCGGATGCGCATCCAGGCGCCGCCGAACCTGATCGGCCAGCAGTACGAGCTGATGCTGAACGCGGGCATCGACGACTGGGGCGGTGTCTCGCCGCTGACCCCCGACCACGTGAACCCCGAACGCGCGTGGCCGCAGATCGACGAGCTCAAACGCCGCACCGAGGCGCTCGGGTTCACTGTGCGCGAGCGGCTGCCGATCTATCCGGAGTACGTCAAGGCGGGCGAGCCGTGGCTGGACCCGCGGCTGAACGCGCATCTCGCGCCGCTGACCGACACCGAGACCGGGCTCGCGATCGAAGAGGCCATCCCGGTGGGCATCCCGTGGCAGGAGCCGGACGGCGGGTGGAAGGAGGCCGGGCGTACCGATCTGCACGTCGAGGTCGACACCGTCGGGCGGACGGAGGACCGCCGAAGCGACTTCGACTCGGTCTACGGCGACTGGGCCGAGATCAAGGGCAACATCAAGACCGGGCCGCAGCGGTTCGACACCGACATCCGGGATGCCTTGCGCAGCGCGGAAAAGGACCCCGCCGGACTCTCGGACGACGCGGCGCTGGCGCTGCTGCACGCCGACGGGCCGGAGCTCGACGCGCTCGCGAAGATCGCCGACGACCTGCGTCGCGAGGTGAACGGCGACGACGTCACCTTCGTAGTCACACGGAACATCAACTTCACCAACGTCTGTTACACGGGCTGCCGGTTCTGCGCGTTCGCCCAGCGGCGCACCGACGCCGACGCGTACACGCTCTCGCTGGAGCAGGTCGGCGACCGCGTCGACGAGGCGTGGGCCGCCGGCGCGACCGAGATCTGCATGCAGGGCGGCATCCACCCGGATCTGCCGGGTACCGCGTACTTCGACCTCGCGGCGGAGGTGAAACGCCGTCAGCCGGACATCCACCTGCACTCGTACTCGCCGATGGAGGTCGTCAACGGCGCTTCGCGGACCAACCTCTCGATCGAGGACTGGCTGGCGCGGGCGAAGGAAGCCGGCGTCGACTCGCTGCCGGGCACGGCGGCGGAGATCCTCGACGACGACGTGCGTTGGGTACTGACCAAGGGCAAGCTGCCGACGTCCGAATGGATCAACGTCGTCACCACCGCGCACAAACTCGGCATCACGACGACGTCGACGATGATGTACGGCCACGTCGACACCCCGGCGCACTGGGTCGGGCACCTGAAGCTGCTGGCGAAACTGCAGCGGGAAGGCCTGGAGCGCAACGGGCGGCGCGGGTTCAGCGAGTTCGTGCTGCTGCCGTTCATCCACCAGAGTTCCCCGATCTACCTCGCCGGGCTGGCGAGGGCGGGTACGACGCTGCGCGAGAACCGCGCGGTGCACGCGCTGGCCCGCCTGCTGCTGCACGGGATGATCGACAACATCCAGAGTTCGTGGGTGAAACTCGGCGAGGAGGGCAGCCGCGCGGTGCTGCAAGGCGGGGTCAACGACATCGGCGGGACGCTGATGGAGGAGACGATCAGCCGGATGGCCGGCGCGGCGAACGGGTCGTACAAGACGATCAGCGACATGCGCGCGATGGTCGAGCCGCTGGGCCGCCCGCTGCGGCAGCGGACCACGGAGTACGGCACGCCGACCGCCGAGCGGATCGCCGCGGCCCAGGCGTCCGACGGCGTCGCGACCGCGGTGCGGCGGCCGCTCCTGCCGCTTGTCACCAGCTGACGAAAATCCCCTGACGGCCCCCTGACTCGCGTACAAACGCGAGGAAGGGGGCCGTCACGTTGCGTGTGGCACCGCTCACAAGGCCCAGGGGTCGCGGGCGTTTTCTGTGCTAAACCCGAGAATCACTTCCGGGCAGCCGAGAGGACGTCGATGACCGCGAGCGCAGTCCAAGTGGCCGATACCGCCCGCTATCCGTTGTCCGAACCGGGAAGCCCGGCATGGCGCGAAATCGTTTCCCGGACCCGCGCCGAACTGCGGGAAACGGGCTGCAGTGTGCTGGCCGACTTCATCCGTCCGGAGTTGCGAGACGTCCTTCGCCACGAAGGCGCGAAGATCGCTCCGGAGGCGTACGCGAAGGTCGAACGCGTCAACGCCTACAACATCGCCATCGACACTCCGCTGCCGGAGGACCATCCCGGCCGCACGATCATGGAACGCGGCAACGCTTTCGTGGCGCGGGACCGGATCCCGGCGACCGCGGTGATCCAGCAGCTGTACTCGAGCCGCGAGTTCCAGCGGTTCGTGGCCGACTGCTTCGAACTCCCCGAGCTGCACGAACTCGCCGATCCGCTGTCCGGCCTGGTGCTCAACGTGATCGAACCGGGCCGCGCGCATCCGTGGCATTTCGACACCAACGAGTACACGGTCAGCATGCTCACGCAGGAAGCGGCCGACGGCGGTGTCTTCGAGTACTGCCCGAACATCCGCTCCGAAACGGCGGAGAACTTCGACGACGTCCGTGCCGTCCTGGCGGGCGAAGGTGAGCACCTGATCAGGCGGCTCACTCTCCGTCCTGGCGATCTTCAGCTGTTTCGCGGACGCTTCGCGCTGCACCGGGTGAGTAGTGTTCAAGGGGCAGTCGCCCGCCATTCCGCGATCTTCGCGTACAGCGAGCGCCCTGGGGTCATCGGCAGTCCGGAACGGACGAGGCAACTGTTCGGCCGGGTCCTGCCGGAGCACGTCGCTTCGGCGGCGGTCCGGGGCGATCAGCTGCTCGACTAAGTCAGGAGCTTGGCCGTGCCTTTGGATTCGACCGGCAAGATCAATTTCGACGACATCTACACCGCGCCCGATCCACGCGCCTTCTTCGGTACGTTGCGCCGTCTGGACTACGACATCCCGCAGCAGGCGAAAGCCTACTTCGCGAAATTGATCGACGAGTACCGTGCGGAGGCCGACGTCAAGGTCCCGACGGTGCTCGACCTGGGCTGTTCCTACGGTGTCAACGCGGCGCTGTACAGATGCGACACCACGATGGAACGGCTGTACGACCACTACGCGTCCGCCGGTGCGCTGAGCCGGGACGAATTGATCGCGCGTGACCGCCGGATGGACGCAGTCGGCGATGACGTCCGCTTCATCGGCCTCGACGCCTCCGCGCCCGCTCTGGACTACGCGCTCGCAGCGGGATTCATCGACGAAGCGATCCATGCCGATCTGGAGAACGAAGACCCGACTGAGGAACAGCGCGCGTTGCTGTCCGAGGTCGACATCGTCATCTCGACCGGCTGCGTCGGCTACGTCACCGAGAAGACCCTCGTGCGGATCGCGCGGGAAAACCGGCCGTGGATGGCGCATTTCGTCCTCCGGATGTTCTCCTACGGCCCGGTCGCCGACAGCCTCGGCGAACTGGACTACGAGACGACCGGGGTCGAGGGCGTCTTCCGGCAGCGGAAATTCGCTTCGGATGAGGAACAGACGCAGATCCTGGACAATCTGTCCGTCGCGGGCGTCGACCCGCGTGGGCTGGAGGCCGGTGGCCGGCTGTACGCACGGCTGTTCGTCTCCCGTCCCCACGGCGCGGCGGGCGGGCTCGCCTCCGCGCTGAACGCCCTTCCCCTTCGAGATCGAGGATGATCGTGAGCAGTACGGAACCGTCCACCCGCACGTTCGGCAACGAGGACAGCCTGCCGCGGGTCCCCGTCCCCAGCCTGGAGGACACCTGCCGCCGGTTCCTCGAGTGGTGCTCGCCGCTGCTCACCCCCGGCGAACTCGCGGAGACCGAAGGCGCCGTCACCGAGTTCCTCGCCGAAGGAAGCCCAGCGCACGAGCTGCAGAGCGCGCTCGAGGCCTACGACAAGCGCGAAGATGTCCGAAGCTGGCTCGACACCTTCTGGCCGTATCGCTACCTCGGCCGTCGCGACCGGATCGCCCTCAACGCGAACTTCTTCTTCCTGTTCACCGAATCCCCGCTGGAACAGCTGGAGCGCGCGGCCGAACTGACGGCTTCGGCGGTGGACTACAAGCTGAAGCTCGACGAGGAACTGATCCCGCCGATCCTGCTGCGCGGGCGGCCGCAGTCGATGGTGCAGCACAAGTTCCTGTTCTCGGCGACCCGCATCCCCGGCGCCGCGCAGGACACCGCGCGCACGCCGTACCGCGAGGACTGGCCGGGGCCGTCGAGGGCGCGGCACATCGTGGTCTTCCACCGCGACACCCCGTTCCGGATGGACGTCATCGCGCCGGACGGCCGGCCGTATTCCCCCGAACAGCTGGTCGCGGGACTGCAGGCCATCGTCAAGTCGGGGACCTTCGTCGAGGACCCGCGGACCGCCGCCGGGCATTTCACCACCAAGGCCAGGGCAGAATGGGCGGCGACGCGGGAAGCGTTGCTGGCGGCGGGGAACGCGGCCGCGCTCGACGACATCGAGACGGCGTTGTTCTGCCTGTGCCTGGAGGACTTCACGCCGTCGGGCACGCAGGAGGCGTGCGACGCCCTGCTGCACGGCGACAGCGGGAACCGCTGGTTCGACAAGGCCGTGTCGCTGATCGTGTTCGAGGACGGCACGGCGGGGCTGAACGTCGAGCACTGTGAACTGGACGGGACCACGATCCTCGGGTTCACCGACGCGCTGCTCAGCGGTACGCGGCTGGAGCGGCCGCCCGCCGACGGTGTGCCGTCGTCCGAGGTCATCGAGTTCGTCCTGGGTGACGCGCTGCGCGAAGACGCCCGCGCCGCAGCCGCGTCCTTCGCCGAGTACGCCGACGCGACCGCTACGAAGACGGTGTCCTTCACCGACTTCGGCGCGAACCGGGCGAAGGAGCTCGGGATGTCCCCGGACGCCTTCGCGCAGATGGCGTACCAGCTCGCGCACAAGCGGGCGAAGGGGATCACGGGCGCGACGTACGAGTCGATCGCGACGCGGCAGTACCAGAACGGGCGCACCGAAGCGATGCGCGTGGTGACGCCCGAGGTGCTGTGGTTCGTCCAGGTGATGGACGACCCGCAAGCCGACCGCCAGACCCGTCAGGCGGCTTTCCGCGCGGCGGCCGCGAAGCACGTCACGCGGGCGAAGGAGTGCCAGGCGGGCGACGCGCCGGAGCAGCACCTATGGGAGCTGCAGCTGATCCAGAAGCGGCGTGGCGTCGAGGACTCCCCGTCGCTGTACTCGTCACCCGGCTGGCTGAAGATGCGCAACGACTACCTGAGCACCAGCTCGGCGCCGTCGGTGAACATCCAGTACTTCGGTTTCGGGTCGACCAGCCCGCAGTGCATCGGCATCGCGTACGTGCTGCTGCCGGAGTCGTTGAATCTGTACCTGTGCACGCCGAAGCACGTGGCGCACGACATGGAGCTGTTCGCGACGGAACTGGCCGACGCGGTGCGTGAACTGCAGGAGTTGCTGGCCTCTTGAGCGGGGTCTGAGATGGGCCGAAGGCGTCCTTCGCCGCGTCGGATGCGGTGAAGGACGCCTTCGGCCCCAGGTAAGGTTCCGGCGTGCTGGGAAAACTGGGGTCACTGGGTGGATTGCTGCTAGTCGTGGCGGGGTGCGGCGAGCCTCCGCCGCCACCGCCGCCGGTCCCGCCCACCGTCCACACGCCGGACCCGGGCCCGGTGGTCCCGGCAGGCTGTCTCGACACCGGCGTGACGGTGAAGTCCGGGCCGGTCGAGGCCGCGCTGGGGCATCGCGCGGTCGTGCTGACCCTCACCAACTGCGGCACGACCCCGCGCACGCTCACCGGCTATCCCGAAATCCGCTTGCTGGACAAGGAAAAGCGGCCGATGAACGTTGCCGTGGAGCACGGCACGTCGTATATGGCGATCGATCCCGGCGTCAGCCCGCAGACGGTCCAGCCCGGCGGGACGCTGCTCTCGGTCGTCTCGTGGTCGAACACGGTCACCGTGGGTTCGCCGGAGGCCGGCGCCTACGTGACGGTCGCGGCCGCGAAGGGCGATCCGGAGCAGCGGATCACGGTCGACACCGACCTCGGGACCACGGGCAAGCTGACGCTGACGGCTTGGAACGCCAAGCTCAAGAACTAGAAGCTCGCGAACAAGCCCTCGAAGAAGTCCGGCGCCGACACGATCACGAGACCGAGAAGTCCCAACGGCAGAGCGACGACGGCGACCTCGGCGGCCTGACGCGGTGAACGAATCCCCCGCCAGGCCACGAACGCGATCGCGATCGCCGTGGCGACCGCCAGCGTTCCGACACCGGATCGGTCGGATCGCCGGACGAGATCACCGATCAGCAGACCCACGACCGCCGCGGTGGCCAGGGTGCCGCGGCGGTCGGCCCGCCCCACGGCGTCGAGCAGAAGCCCGGCGACGAGTCCAGCGGCCACGGCCAGACCGCACCACAGCACGAGCGTCGAAGGGTCGATTCGGTACGTGCCCTCGTATTTGACGCCGTAGACCCACGCCTTGCCGAGGTAGAACGCGAGGACCGCCGCGATCAGCGCGCACACCGCCCGGATCACCGCCCGCCGGCGGGGCATCCCGGGGACGACCGCGACGATCAGCACGATCCACAGAGTGAAGCTGTGCGCCAGCGGCCGTAGCGACTCGCTGTAGTAGGCGTAGGCACCGACGGCGCCAGAAACCGCACCCGCCACGAGCACCGCCACCTCGGAGAACCCGAAGTAGCCGGACACGCGTTTCCCCACCTCGACCGACATCGCTCCCCCTAGCTCGCGGATACGACAGTGAAGCAGATGACCGGGTTTTGTGACGAGACCGCACGGCTCCGCGACGGACACCGCTCGCGTCGATGGTCGCCACGGTCGACACCCTCGACGCCGGCCCCGAGGTCAAGACCCGCGCGGCCGAGTTGCTCGGGACGCGGACCTGGCGCCTGGCGCGGCTCGTCGAGGATCTGCTGGAGATCTCGCGGTTCGACGCGGGTTCCGCGGACCTGCGGCCCGAACTGGTCGACCTCGCGGCGCCGTTTTCACCGTGCGTCTTCCACGGGAGTCACCAGCGTGAGCCCGCGTGGCGTGTAGTCGTCGAAATACGGCAACGGGACATGGGTGAGCACCAGCAGGAGCGCGGTCAGTACACCGATCTGCGGCAGCTTCAGCTCACGATGGCCGAGCCAGAGCCACACGACCACGAAGAAGTTGGTCATCAGCAGGAACCCCCACCGGGCGTCGTCCCAGCCGCCGAACGCGAGCAGCACCGGCGCCCCGATCGCGGCGGCGGGCACCACGGCCGCGAGCGTGGGCCGGTGCAGGTACAGGAAACCGCCGAGCACCACGGCCGCGATCGGCAGCAGGTAGAGCAGGACTCCGGTGATCGAGTACAGCCGCCAGCTTTCGGACTGGGTGCGCCCGAACAGGTCCAGCGCGTCGGCGCGGTAGGCGAAGTCCGCTGTGGACAGTGAGCGCCGGAGACCGTCGATGGTGCCGGGAGCGGCGGGCGGCAGGGCGAGGATTCCCAGGCCGAGTACCGCCGCCGGGGTGAGCAACGCGCACGCGCGCCGGAACGGAACCTTCCGCAGCAGGGCGAAACCGAAGATCGGCAGCACGGTGAGCAACGCGATCTCGTGCACGGTCACCGAAAGCGCCATCACCGCACTGGCGAGCACGGGTCTGTTCCGGTGCACCGCCCACAGCGCGCCGGACAGCAGCAGATACAGCACCTGGTCGAGGTAGCCGACCTCGTGGAACAGGTAGCCGCCGGTCGGCAACAGGAGCCAGGCGACGATCAACCACCGCCGGCTTTCGGTGCGGCTGCGGAAGAAGGCGAGCGTCAAGACCACCAGTACCGCGCCGAGGACGGCGAAACTCGCGACCGCGAAGACCGCGTAGTCGTGCCCGAACGGTTTGAGGAGCGTGCCGACGAGGAAACGGCGGTGGAATCCGTCCGTCAGGGACACGGCCTGCAGGGTCGCCGCCCACTCCCCCGGCAAGCGGAACCCGGTGTAGCCGGCGAGGAGGACGGCGATCGCGAACAGTGCGGTGACGCTTCGTCGCGAAGTCTTCCCGGCGACGGGGACCGGGGCCCGCTCGAGCAAGGTGGTCATGACGCCAAGCTAGAAACGGATCATCCCGCTGCCGTGATGGTCCCGCGACAGTTCCGCCACAGAACCGTTACATGGTTGTCGAAGAGAGGAAGGCCTGTTCGGACCCGTCGGCGACGAACGCCGTCCGCGCCTTGCCGTTCATGGGCAGCTCACAGGAAAGCCACTTCACCCCGGACGGGAAGAGCCCCTTCAAGGACTCGGGCACGGCAGGCGAAGCCGCCTGGCACTTGTAGTCGTCCAGCACCTTCGCGACGGCCTCGGGACGCAACTTCACCACCGCGGACAGCCGGAAGTCGGACGGTCCCGGCGCCGCGACCCGCCCTTCGGAGGTGCCCATCCGCTCCTCGACCCAGGACGCCTGGACGATCTCGCCGACCTCCGGGAACGTCTCGGCGACCGGCGCCGGATCGGTGTGGACGGCCATTTCCTTCGGCGGGGCCGGGTCACAGGCCGCGATCAGGACGATCGCGGCCGTGACTCCCAGCGTCTTCCCCATGGTGCGCATGGGGACATCTTGACTCAGGCGGTGAGCTTCAGGATGTCGATTCCGCGAGTGTTGTCGGCGACATAGACGTAACCCTTGTGCCAGTACGGCGCCCACGCGCTGGCGTCGGCCGGGCGGAAGTAGGCGATCTGCTTCGGGTCGGTCGGGTCGCTGACGTCGAGGAAACGCGTGCCCTGCGTGTAGAACGACTGCACGAGGACCTTGCCGCGGACGTCGAAGTAGTGCGCGGAGCAGTCACCCGTGGCCGGGTCGCTGCCTTCCTGCCCGGCGACGCTCCAGGTGCCGACGGACTTGAGGCGGAACGGCTTCTCCGGCGTCGAGCGCCAGCCTTCGCCGTTGTAGGAGTTCTGCAGCGACGAGATCGTCAGCACGCCGTCACCGGCGCAGCCGTCGAGGAAGCTCTCTTCGGTGGCGTAGATCAGGTCGCGGCCGCGCCAGCGGTTCGAGTCGGCGCCGTCGGCCGAGCGGTGTCCCGCCGGGTGGAAGCTGTTGTGCATGAACTTCGACGGCGCCGCCGTCTCCTCGATGCCGCCGCCCGCGTACGGCACCGGGTCGAACGCCGTCGCGCGACGGACCTTGCCCTGCACGGGATCGCGGTGGTGGCCGTTGGTCCAGTAACCGCGGACGCCGCCGCGCCCGGACACCCACGCCACGCCCTCGTCGTCGACCTGGACGTCGTGCACGTAGTCGGTCTTGCCGTCGTTGCGCGCGAGTTCGATCGGGTTCGGGAACGTCTTGGGGTTGCGCGGATCGCGGATGTCGGTCACCCAGATCGGGCGGCCGCCCCAGTCCGCCGGCTGGTTCGCGGCCTTCGCGGGACCGCCGGTCCAGAGGTACCGGCAGTCGTCGACGCAGCTGGTCGTGTGGCCGGCGGGCACCTTGGTGTAGCTCAGGATGGCCGGTTTGTCCGGGTTCTTCAGGTCGATGATGTAGATGCCGGACTCGCCGGTCTGCGTGGTGCCGCCGTAGGCCCGCGGGTCCCGCGCGAGGAAGACGAGCTTGCGCTTGACGTCGACCTCGGTGTCTTCGGTCTCCCACAGGCCGGGGAGGCTGACCTCGCCGATCAGCTTCGGGGCGGTGGGGTTCTTCGTCAGGTCGTAGACCTTCAGGCCGAACTCGCCGGAAACCGCCATGACGTCACGGTTGCCGTACTGCAGGAACCCCATGGCGATGGCGCCTTGCGCGTCGGGCACGTTGCCGACGGCCTTGACGTTCTTCACCGCGCCGGGCGCACCGGCGACCCGGACCTTCTCACTGGCCGGTTTGTCCTCTTCGCCGCAGGCCGCGGCGGGCAATCCGGTGGCGATCAAGGTCGCGGTGACCGTGGTGAGCGCCAAACACGAACGGAGCAACCAGTTTCCTCGCACAGAAACCTCCCAGGCTGGTCCCCGCACCCTATGATCGCCACTTTGCCCGCACAACCGCCATTGGTTGTGGGACTGCCCGGTGCGGGACTGCTAAGACATCCTCATGCGCTTGCGTCTTCTGGCCCCGCTCCTCGCCGCCGCCCTGGTCGCGGCGGGCTGCACCGAATCCGGCGAACCGCCCGCACCGGACGTTCTTCGCGTGGGCCTGGCCGCCCCGGCGACCCTGCTGCCCGCGGACGTCCGCGACCAGTCCGGACGGATGGTCACCGGCGCGCTGTGGACGCCGCTGGCGGACTACGACCCGACGACGGGGAAGACGGTGCCGCGGGCGGCCGAATCGTTCGCCAGCCCCGATCGGGTCACTTGGACGGTCAAGCTCAAGGACGGCGGGAAGTTCCACGACGGCACGCCGGTGACCGCGCAGTCCTATGTGGACACCTGGAAGGCGATCGGCGCGGAGCGGTGGCAGGCGTCCCGGGTGGTCAAGGATCTCCTGCGGGCCAAGGAGATCACCGCACCCGACCCGCTCACCATCCGCCTCGTACTCGACCGGCCGTCCGGGCAGGTCCCGGCACTGCTCTCCTCGCCCGCGCTGGTCCCGCTGCCCGCTTCCGCGCTGGCTTCGCGTGATTGGGCGGGTTTCACGCAACGGCCGGTCGGCAACGGGCCGTTCCGGTTGGACGGCGCTTGGCAGCCGTCGGGCGGCAAGCTGGTCCGGGTCGCCGACGCGCCGGGCAAGGCGCGGACGGTCGAGCTGAAGACCGGCGACGCGGCGGCACAGTACGACGAGGTCAAGGCCGGGAAACTCGACCTCTCCACCTTCGTCCCCGGCGATCGCCACGAGGCCATGCACGCGGATTTCGCGCAGCGGCACGTGATGTGGGCCCTGCCCACGGTCGCCTACCTCGGGTTTCCCTTGAACGCGCCGCATTTCTCCGACGCGACCGTCCGGCACGGCTTCGGGCTCGGCATCGACCGCGCGGCGCTGGAGGCCGGTGCGCTCGGCAAGCAGGTGGATCCGGCGAAGTCGCTGCTGCCGCCCGCCGTCGCCCCCGGCGAGCGCAGCAGCACGTGCCGCCCCTGCACGTTCGACGCCGGAGCCGGGAAATCCCTGCTGACCCAGGCGGAGTTCCCGGCCACGCCGGTCCACTTCGGACAGTCGCAGGCGAGCTGGCTTCGCCCGCTCGCGGAGCAGGTCGGCAAGGCCGTCGGTGTCCCGCTCGCCCCGGAACCGGGACAGGGACCGTTCGCGATCGACGTTGCCCTGACGACGCCGAGCCCACAGGAAGTGCTGGCCGAGATCGTGAAGGCGACCGGCTACCAGAGCGACGGATTCGCCGACCTGCTGAAATCGGCCGAGGAGACCGACTCCGCCGACAGCGGCGAGGTCTACCGGCTGGTGGAGAACCAGCTGCTGCGGGATCTCCCGGTCGTCCCGCTGTGGTCCGGGCACGGGCACGCCGTCTGGGCGGACCGCGTCGGCGACGTCAAGGCGACGGCGTTCGGCGGCGTTGACCTCTCAGGGATTTCCGTGCGGTGACCCGAGCGTGCATTCCCCCGCGACGACGTCGATGAAGGCCGAGGTCAGCGGGTCGGGAGTGCTGCGGCAATAGGCGGCGAGCGTGCGGCGGATCGCCGGCTCGGGCCGCAGGACGCGGCCGTGGAAACCTTCGGGCAGCACGTTGGCCGGGACCAGCGCGGGGCCGAGACCCGCGGCCGCGAGCAACGGGGCGGCCGCGCTCTGTTCGGTGCGGACCGCGGCCCTCGGCTGGAATCCCGCCGCGGCGCAGGCCTGGTCGACGAGGTCGGCCAAGCCGTTGCCCGGCGCGTAGTGCACCCACGCGCAGTCGGCGAGGGTCGCCAGGTCGACGACGCCGGTGCCGTCGTCTTCGCGCGGCCCGTCGATCGGCAGGACGACGACGAACTCCTCGACCCCGAGTTCGCGCACCGGCCCGTCCCAGTCCGGCGGGACCGGGCCGACCGCGACGTCGGCCTCCCCCGCCGCCATCGCCTCCCGGAGTTCGTCCGCGTGCCGGAACTCCACCAGCCGGACGTCGACGTCGGGCCGCTCGCGGCGCCACACCCGCAACGCCGCGGGGAGGACCCCGAGGCCGACCGAGTAGACCGTGGCGATCTGCAGTTCCCCGGCTTCCAGCCCCGATGCCTGCCGGGCCGCGCACCGCGCACGTTCGGCGTCGGCGAGGGTGGCGCGGGCGTGCGGCAACATGGCGCGGCCCATCGGGGTGAGCCGGACGCTGCGCGGCAGCCGTTCGAGCAGCGGGCCGCCGACACCTTTCTCCAGCGCGCGCACCTGATGCGACAGCGCGGGCTGCGTCACGTGCAGCAACTCGGCGGCCTTGGTGAAGGAGCCGGTGTCGACGACGGTCACCAGGTATTCGAGCTGCCGCAAACTGGTCATGCAGAGAGTTTATCGGAGCGGTGAGATCTATGCCTTGGACTTATCTTGCAACCTGGTCCAGGCTCGGAGACATGAACGAAGAACACAAGGTCGCCCTGGTCGCCGGGGCCAACGGGGTCATCGGCAAGAACCTGATCGCCCACCTGGAGACGCTGCCCGGCTGGCGCGTCATCGGCCTGTCGCGGCGTGGCGGCCCCGGCCTGATCGCGGTCGATCTGCTCGACGCGGACGACACCCGCGCGAAGCTCGGCGGCCTGGACGACGTCACGCACGTGTTCTACGCGGCCTATGTCGACAAGCCGACCTGGGCCGAACTGGTGCCGCCGAACCTGGCGATGCTGACCAACCTCGTCGACGCGATCGAACCCGTCGCGACCGGCCTGCGGCACATCAGCCTCATGCAGGGCTACAAGGTCTACGGCGCCCACCTCGGCCCCTTCAAGACCCCGGCGCGGGAAGACGACGCCGGGCATATGCCGCCCGAGTTCAACGTCGACCAGCAGCAGTTCTTGGAGCGGCGCCAGGCCGGGAAGTCTTGGACGTGGTCGGCGATCCGGCCGTCGGTGGTCGGCGGGACCGCGCTGGGCAACCCGATGAACCTGGCGCTGGCCATCGCGGTCTACGCGTCGATCTCGAAGGAACTCGGCCTGCCATTGCGGTTCCCGGGCAAGCCCGGCGCGTACGGCAGTCTCCTGGAGATGACCGACGCCGGACTGCTGGCGAAGGCCACCGTCTGGGCCACCGGTTCGGAGAACGAGGCGTACAACATCGCGAACGGGGATCTGTTCCGGTGGAACGACCTCTGGCCGCGGATCGCGCGCTACTTCGACCTGGAGGTGGCGCCGCCGCTGCCGATGTCGCTGGACGTCGTCATGGCGGACAAGGAAGAACTCTGGACGTCGATCGCCGCGAAGTACGGCCTCGAAGTGCCCTACAGCGCCGTTTCGTCGTCGTGGGCGTTCGCGGACTTCGTGTTCGGCTGGGACTACGACATGTTCGCGGACGGCTCGAAGGCGCGGCGTGCCGGTTTCCACGAGTACGCCGAGACGCCGGAGATGTTCTTCCGGCTGTTCGACGAGTTCCGCAAGACGAAAGTGATCCCGTGAGGCTCTCGTGAGCGGTAAGGCAAAGGTGTCGTGGTCGCGGGCTGATCAGTGGGAGGTGAAGGACGCTTTCCCCGCATCCGACGCGACGAAAGCGCCCTTCACCGCGTGAGATGCGGGGAAAGTCCCCTTCAGCCGCGCCCGATGTACGGCATCGCGGTCGCCGTGACGGTCAGAAATCCGACGTTCGCGTCCAGCGGCAGCCCGGCCATGTACAGCACGGCGTCCGCGACGTGCCGGGCGTCGAAGGTCGGCTCGGCCTTCACGCTGCCGTCGGCCTGCGGGATCCCGTCGGCCATCCGCAGGGTCATCTCGGTGGCCGCGTTGCCGATGTCGATCTGTCCACATGCGACATTCCAGGCGCGGCCGTCGAGGGAGATCGACTTCGTCAGCCCGGTGACCGCGTGTTTCGTCGCGGTGTAGGCGACGGACGCGGGGCGCGGGGCGTGCGCGGAGATGGAGCCGTTGTTGATGATCCGGCCACCGCGCGGGTCCTGCGCCTTCATCAGCCGCACGGCCTGTTGCGCGCACAGGAACATCCCGGTCAGATTGGTGTCGACGGCGCGTTTCCAGTCCGCGAAGGACAGTTCGTCGACCGTCCCGCCCACGGACACGCCCGCGTTGTTCACCAGGAGGTCCAGCCGCCCCCAGCGGGCGCGGACCGTCTCGAACAGTGCCGCGACGGAATCGGGATCGCCGACGTCGGTGGGCACGGGAAGCGCGTCCGCCGCGCCGTCGGCGGTCTCGGCCAGCGCGTCCGCGCGGCGGCCGGCGAGGGCGACCCGGTAACCGGCGCCGAGCAACGCGTGGGAGATCTCCCTGCCGAGCCCGGAGCCCGCCCCGGTGACGACCGCGATCCTGCCGTTGCCCATCGATCCTCCTCGCAGACCGTGCCGGAGCGGACCGGCTCGGTGATTTTTTCCGATTACCCGCGTCCGTTCAGGCTAGCGCGCCGCCGCCGGGGGAAAACGTTCACCCGTCGGCCGTCGCGCCTTAAGCGGATCCGGTAACCCCTTCACCACATGGCGGCGATTCACGGGATGTGACCAGGGGGAATTCAGTAGCGAAGAATCCACGCTTTCAACTCGTCCAGACCGGCGAGCAGACCCTTCGATGGCGGCTGCTCGGCGGCAACAACGTGTCGCTGGGATCGGCGCCCGAAGACTATCCGCGAGCCGAGGAATGCCTTGTCGCGATCGCTTGGCTCAGCACGCATATTTCCGAACTGACCAGCGATTTCAGTCATCTCAGCGGTGGTCGCTGGCGCTGGCGCCTGCACACCGGCGACCGGCTCGTCGCGATCGCCAGCCACGCCTACGGAAGGCGTATCGAGGCACAGCGCGGCCTCGACCGGTTCCGCTCGGCCACCACCGAAGCGTCCATCGGCGAAGGAATCGAGACGATCGCCGATTGGCGCCGGAAATACCGTCGCGATTCCGGTGGACATTCACCGAATCGTTCTCCGTGACGGCCGATCACGGAAAGTGCGTTCCCCGGAGATTAACCACCATGACGTCGGGCGGGAACGCGAAGCACCGCCGCCGGACAGTGTCGCGGAGCGAGGATTGTGCCAAGTCACGGAATCCCGCGACTACTTGGGGACTAGAGAAAGAGTGCAAACAAGATGCGTGCTCGTACCACTCGGTTTCTCGGCGCCACCGCGATCGCCGCGTGTGCCTGCCTCACCCTGACCGGCACCGCCTCGGCGGTCGCCCCCGCCAACGGCCTTTCCGAGGTCATCGCCGCGGCGGGCTCGGACACCACGGTCGACATCACCGGCGCGATCCTGGCGAACGCGAACGGCGGCGCCTGGAACAGCGACCCCGACAACTTCGTCAACGTGCCGCCGCTGCTGTCCGGCACCCAGACCTTCACCGTCCCGGCCGACCCGTTCGCCGACGAGGTCGTCTACAGCGCCGGCAACCCGGCCCCGAACGGTTCGTCGCAGGGCAAGGCCGCGCTGAAGGCCTCCGCCGAAGCGGGCGACGGCAAGATCGACATCGCGCGGTCGTCCTCGGCCCGCGGCTCGTCCGACCCCGGCACCTTCGAGTACTTCGCCTTCGCCACCGACGGTGTCACCTGGGCCTCGTCGGCCACCGGTTCGGGTGCCGGCCTGACCCTCACCCTGGCGCAGCTGCGCGGCATCTACGACGGCTCCATCACCAACTGGAACCAGGTCGGCGGCGCCAACTCCCCCATCAAGGTCTACCTGCCGCAGACCGGTTCCGGCACGCTGAGCTTCTTCACCGGCACCGTCCTCGGCTTCGACCCGACCACCAAGCCGGTCACCATCAAGCGTTTCCAGGAGCACGACGGCAACTCCATCCCGGCCGCCGACCGCGCCACCGCCATCGCGCCGTTCTCCATCGCGCAGTGGATCGCGCAGGGCAACACGGTCGTCGCCGACAAGCGGGCGGGCTTCACCGTCAACCCGCTGACCGGTGCCGGCTTCAACGGCTCCCCGGTCGCCGGTTCCGCGGGCAGCTACACCCCGGCGTTCACCACCGCGTTCCTGGGTTCGCGCAGCGTCTACAACATCGTCGACTCCCGCACCCCCAGCTACGACCAGGCCAAGCGCGCCGTCGGCTTCGACGACGGTGACACGGCCTCGACCGCCAGCCCGCTGTGCGGCGGTCAGCTCGCCGCCACCATCCAGCAGTACGGCTTCCTGACCGTGTCGGGCCCGAACGGCCTGTCCTGCGTCAAGTCCTGACCCCTCCTAGCGCGTGAAGGCCCCCTTCCCCCGGCTGAGCCGGGGGAAGGGGGCCTTCACGCGGGAAGTGCTACTTGGGGGCGACGCCCAGCGCGGCGAGCGCCGGGTCGGTCATGATCACGCCCGCGCCGGTGACCGGGTCGAAGCCGGGGGCACCGAGGTCGATCGCGGTCGACACGAGCGCGTTCCGGATCTCCGCCGGGGTCGCGGCAGGCTTGCCCTGCTTCAGCAGCGCGGCGATGGCGGCGGCGCTCGGCGCGGCGGCCGAGGTCCCGAAGAACGGCTGGAAGCCGGTCACCGAGGTCGCGACGCCGTCGGCCGCGGTGATGTCCGGCTTGTTGCGCGTCGCGCCACCGGTCGAGGACACGTTGCCGGGGGTGATCACCGAACCGTCCGGGTTGTAGAACTGGTGACGGCGACCGTCCGAAGTGAACCGCTCCCACTTGCTGGCGGAGGTGAACAGACCCGGGTACGGGCCTGCCGGGTTCGCCGGGTCACCGGTCTCGAGCGCGCGGCCGAAGGCACCGGCGGCCGGGGCGGCCGCGACACTGAAGGCGTTGACGGCTGCCGAGTGTCCGGAGGTGACACCGTTGGTGCTGAAGGCTTTCAGCGCACCCGAGGTGACGAAGCGGCCGCGGATCACGTTGAGCGCGATGAACCGGTCGGAGCCGCTGTACTTGACCACGGCGACCTTGAAGCCCGAGCCGCTGGCCGGGACCTGGGCGATCTCGTACGGGTTCTGGGTGCCGTTCTGCGAGCCCTCACTGGAGGCGACGACCGAACCGGACGAGTTGAGGACGAACAGGTCGTAGTCGCTGGTGGCCTTGCCCCACGGGTCGGACCAGAACAGGGTGACGTAGCGGCCCACCGAGTTCGGCGAAAGCGCGTTGTACAGCTGGGTCGTGGTGCTCGGGTCGAAGTCGTGCGGCGTACCGGTGATCCCGGAGATCTTGCTGCTGGAGCCGCGGAAGTCACCCTCGTAGTAGCCGCTGGTGCCGTCGGTCAGGTTGCCCGAGTTCCCCGCGGAGGAGAAGTAGAGCACGCCCGCCGCGGTCACGTCGTTGACGGCCTGCGCGACCGGGCCGTCCTGGAACGGCGACTCGTCGAAGTAGGACACGTCGTCGACGATGATCGTGCACTTGCCGGTGGTGCGCAGGGCACGGATGTTGTCGGCGAAGCTCTGCTCGCTGGTGAACGCGGTGGCGAAACCGAGCGCGGCGCCGGGCGCCATGTCGTGGATGATCTCCAGCATCGCGGTGCCCTCGTCACCGCTGCCCGCCTGGCCGGGGAGGACGTCGACGGCGGGGAGCTCGCCCGCGGTCTGGGACGCCTTCAGGGATTTGATGCCGTCGGAAAGCACGCAGACCTTCTGGCCCGCGCCGGTGACGCCGTACTTGGTGCGGGCGGTGTCGTTGCCGTGCGCCTTGTCGCCCTCGGCGACCTGCAGCGCGGCGGCGGTCTGCTTGACCGCGGCCTGCCGCCGGTCCTGCTGCGCTGATTCGTTCCAGGTCATGGCCTGGGAAGCGGCCTTGACCTCGGCGACGTCCCCGCGTCCGGCGATCGCGTCGACGGCGTTCAGCGGGAGGTCGGCGCGGATCGCGCCGGCGGGAGAGGCGTAACGGACGGTGCCGCCCGCCGCCTTGACGGCGTCCACCAGGGACTGTCCGGCGCCCTTGATGTCCACCGCGACCGTGCCGGCGTCGCTGACGCCCAGTCCGGTCCGGTATTCGGGCAGCTTGCCGGCCAGGCCCTTGTCGGCGCGCAGGCGCTTCTCGACGACGAGCTGGCTCGACTGCTTGCGCTCAGCCGGGGTGAGGCTCTTCTTGATGCTCTGCAGTGCGGTGATCCCGGCCTGCGTGCGCGCCTCCTCCGACGGTTGGGCGCCGGAAACCGCCGTCGACAGCAGCAAAGCGCCGACCGCGACCGGAACCGAGCATGTGACCACCCGGCTGAATCTGCTCATCGAAATCTCCCTGGCTTTTCCAAAGCACTGCCCACACGACACAGCCCGCAACAGGAATCCCTTCGGCCGCCCGAATGAATTACCCTGACCGGGTGTAATGGGGAGAATCTAAAGAGCGATCCGTGACGAGTCCACCGACCAAAGTCTGGATCGGGGGATGATCCACATCCTGGGAACGATTCCGGTCCGAAAAGACCGATATCCCGTTTACGCCCAGGCGGGGAACAGCCGCCACAACGCCAGCGCCGCGAGCGCGGCGAGGGTGAGCAGCACCGGCCCGGTGATGACATAGGTCGAAACCGGACGCCAACGGCGATAAAGGAATGTCGCCCCGGCCGCCGCGACCACGAATCCGCCGAAGGCCAGCACCAGCCCGGCCCACGCGTCACCGTCGCCGGTGCGGCCGTCCTGCGCGTCCGCCCGGCCGTTCTGCGGGCTCGGGCGGAAGGGCCTGCCCTCCAGGACGGCGGTCACCACCGTCGCCTCCGCCGAGGCCAGTGGCCACCACGACGCCGACGTCACCAAGGTCAGCCGGTCGTTTTCGGTCTTGCCGTAATCGGCGCCCTCGTCGAGGGGACGGGTGGCCTTGTCGGTCACCCGGTAGACGGACTTGCCCTGCGTGGTCGCGACGACGATTTCGTCGCCCTTCTCCAGCGCGCCGAGCGAGCCGAACGGGCCGCCGAACCCGGCGTTCCGGGCGGCGATCACCGCGTTGCCCGGCTGCCCCAGCCCGGCCGTTCCCGGCACATGCCCTGGTCCGGACGCGGTTTCCCCGCTCGAAGCGCCCTCGATGACGACCTGCTGCACCTTGAGGGCGGGGATCTCCATGACGGCCACCGGCCTGCCGAACTCGACCGGTTTCGCGGGCGGCGCGGCCCCGAAGAGGCTCTGGCTGGCACCCAGCGCCACGCCGATCTCGCCCCGGATCTCGGTCAGCGCCTTCCGCTGATCACTCGACTGCAGCATCGGGCCCAGCGCGTAGACGACCAGTGCCAGCGCGACCAGGGTGGTGACCAGCCACGCGAACACGACCGCGCCGATCCAGCCAGGACCGAACCGCAGGAATTGCCTCTCCTCCACTTCGGTGTTCACGCCGCGCCGCCCGACTGCCTGCGACGCAGGAGAGCGGCCAACGCCCTCGTCAACCAGGACGGCACCGGACGGCCTGCCGCGAGATACGCCGTCGCGGACGGCAAGGTCGCCAGGATCACTAGCGCCACCAACGGGATCAGGGCACCGAGCGCGCCGGCACCGGCGAATTTCGGGATCTCGATCGATTCGGCGAGGTTCTTCGCCGCCGCCACGCTTTCGGGTGTCGGGGCGGCCGCCGGCGCGGGTCCGGTGGCGGCCGAGGGCGCACCGGCCGACGACCCCGGACCGCCGGACGGGCCGGTGAGCGAGGCGTTGGACGCCTGCGTGACGCCGTTCGCGCCCGGTGGCGGCGGATTCTTCGCTTCTTCCTTTTCCTGACAGGCCTTTTCGGCGGTACCGGTGCCGATCTTGCCGACGCGTTCCGCGGCGGTCGCGGCCAATCCCGGGGTCAGCCGGGCCATTCCGGGCGGAAGCAACGCTTGTCCGAATCCGGCCGCGAGACCGGCGAACGCCTTCAGCTGGTCCTGCTTCTCCTGCATCGGCTTACAGGTCGCGTCGATCAGCGGGTTGACCGGAACGGCCATGTACTCGACGAAGGTGAGCGGGTAGGCGCCGTCCTTGGTGACGGTGCCGGTCTCGGCCGTCCCGTCGGGCCCGACCTTCATCGAATCGGCCGCCAGCTGCAGGCTCTGCTCGGTCGGCGCGACGAAGTTCCCCTTGCCGTCCGGGAGCGCCACCGGCGTCCAGCGGTTGACCGTCGCCGTCGCGAGATCGGTGATCACCCAGTTCAGGCAGCCGCCCGCACAGTCCGCGCCACGGCCGACGACCGCGTTGTCGACGGTCTTGCGCACCGACAGCTGCCCGGTCTTCGCGTCGACGTTGTTCACCCGCGACTTGCCGGGGTCGAGCACGCTCAGATCGGAGATCACCCCGGGCGACTTCCCGCTCAGCTCGCCGAAATAGTCGGTGCCCAGCGCCGGGAAGACCCACGCCTCCGGCGCCGTGGTGGCGAGGAGCCTGCTCAGCGCGAACGGGACCGTCCCCGCCCCCGATTCCCCGGTCACCCCGAAGAAGTCCGGGCTTCCGCCGTATCCGGCCCGTCGGTTCACCGCGATCACGCCGGCGGGCTGGCCGTCCTTGATCGCCGAGAGCGCGGGATTGCGCTCGACCAGCGGGGAACCGTTCTTGAAGACACCGCCCCGGCCACTGGCGTCGGGGTTCTGCCCGCCCTTCGTGAACATGTGCGCCAGCTCGGTGGTGGTGAACGACATCGTCGTGGCGAGCTTCGAGCCGAGCGGGTTCCCTTCGTCGTTGACGTCGGTCGGCGACCATCCGACCGCGGCGATCACCGCCGCGTTCACGCCGACAGGGACGTATTCCCTGGACCGCACCGTCTGGGCGGCCAGCGCGTTCCCGCTGCCGGTGATCATGAGATCGGAGGTGCCCTTGTCGAACGCGGTCAGCCCGGTGTCCTCGGTCTCGCTCACGATGTTGGCGGGCTGATCGGCCTGGGTGGGTGCGCACAGCGCCTGGTTCCACGCGACCGCGGCCCGGCCGAGCCGCTCCGGCATGCTGGCGTTGAGCGTGTTCCGCCCGATCCCCTTGCAGCCCTTGACGCCGATCCCCGGCAGGTACGGGGTGAACTTGATCGACTCGTCGACCCAGGTCACCGTCTTGCCGGTCGCGTCCTGCGCGGTGATCTGGATCGTGGCGGTGCAGGGATTGTTCTCGTCGCAGGTGAACGAATACTGCCTTCTGCTCTTCGCACCGGTCGCCGGATCGACGACGACGGGATTGTCCGCCCACGGCACCTTGGGGAATTTGTCGCCGGGATTCACCGCCTTTTCATAAGTGGTGTAAAGCGGATCCCAGGCCACCGCGTGCGGGCGCAAGGTACCGCGCGGAATCGTCGTGTCGAAGACGATGTCGCCGGTCGTGCTGCTCCGCACCCTTTCCATCGACTGCATACCCGCGGCCTTGCCGGTGAATTCGTCGCCGAATTCGTCCTGGCAGTAGGACTGCACCCGGGTGAGCAGGGTGCTGTCCTTGGGCCACGGCGGGACGTACACCTTCTTCATGAGGTTGTCCGGCACGTCTTTCGGGCAGATGACGAGCTTCGCCTTGGCCCCCTTGGGCAATCCCGAAAGCGTGATCCGCAGTGGATCGCCGTTCTGGACCGCCGAAAGATCGGCGGGTTCGGTCTTGAGCCGATACGGCGGATTCGCGGGCGCCTGCGCCTGTGCGGCGGGAATGGACACCCCCGCGACCGCGAGCATCCCGCAGATCAGCACGATCCCGGCTCGTCTCGCGCGGAACAGGAACACGGACGACTCCCCAGATTTCACGGGACCCAACGTCCACGAGTCACCCGGCGGGGGTCAACGGGTCCCCCGCACTGATTCACACACGTCCCGTCGGGCGTTCTCCGTGTGGACACCTTTCCCGGGCGCGGGCACCACATACTGGCCGCATCGGGGGGCGACGTGGTGTGCCCTCGACTCCTTTACCCGCCAACACGAAGGAAGGCCGCTCGTGACGATCGCGCCACCCCGGCCCGACCCGTCCCCGCCCGGGGCCCCGGTGCGGCGGGCGATCACCGAAGTCCTGTCGCGGGCCGACCGCGCGTTCCGCCGCGTCACCACCGGCGCCGGGCTGACCATGCTGGCGATCCTCGTGGTCATCGGCTTCTTCCTCGTCTACCGGTCCGGGCCGGCCTTCGACTCCAGCGGTTTCGGCTTCTTCACCACGATCCGGTTCGATCCGGCTTCGGGTGTCCTCGGCGTACTCGGCCTGCTGTACGGGACGATCGTGGTGGCGCTGATCGCGGTCCTGATCGCGGTCCCGCTGAGCGTCCTGGCCGCACTGTTCATCACGGAGTACTCCAGCGGGCGGATCCGCGGCTTCCTGACCGGACTGGTCGACCTGCTCGCCGCGATCCCGAGCCTGCTCTACGGCTTGTGGGGGTTCGCCTTCCTCGGACCGCAGATCGTGCCGGTCTCGTCGTGGCTCACCGAAAACCTCGGCTGGATCCCGGTGTTCTCGGCCAAGGAGAACGCGCTGTACATCCAGTCCATGTTCATCGCGGGTCTGGTGGTCTCGCTGATGGTCCTGCCGATCACGACCTCGGTGATCCGGGAGGTGTTCGCGCAGACACCGCCCGGGGAGAAGGAGGCGGCGCTCGCGCTGGGCAGCACGCGCTGGGGCATGGTCAAAACCGTGGTGCTGCCGTTCGGCCGCGGCGGCGTCATCGGCGGTTCGATGCTCGGGCTCGGCCGCGCGCTCGGCGAGACGATCGCCGTTTCCCTGCTGCTGCCACAGGTTCCGGAGATCACGAAACATCTCGTCCAGTTCGGCGGCGCGACGATCTCCGGGTTCATCGCCAACAACTCCGGCGCGTCCGGGCTCGCGCTGTCCGGACTGATGGCCGCGGGCCTGGTGCTGTTCGTCTTCACCCTGTCGACGAACTTCACCGCGTCGATGATCATCTCCAAGAGCCGTTCCGGCGCGGGGGTGGACGCGTGACCGCGACCATGACTCCCCCGGTCACCCCGCCGCGCAAGCTCGTCAAACGCCGCCCGTCGGAGACGACCAGGCAGGACCGGCTCGCGGCGCTCGGCTGCGCGGTGTCGGCCACGCTGCTCACCTGGTTCGTCATGCATCTGCTGCTGGATTCCCCCGGCTGGCTGGCCGACCTGATCATCGCGTACCTGCTCTACCTGGCGATGCTGTACCTGGTCACCCGCGACCGGCTGGGCAAGCTCGCCGCGTCCGACCGGCTCGTGTCCACCATCGTCGTCACCGGGGCGCTGGTCCTGCTCGCGCCGCTGCTGTCGCTGTTGATCTACATCGTCGTCGAGGGCGCGCCGTACCTGCGGCCGGGCTTCTTCACCCACGACATGTCCGCGGTCGCGCCGACCGATCCGGTGACCGACACCGGCGGATTGCACGCCGTCGTCGGCACTCTCGAACAGACCGCGCTCACCCTGGTCCTCGTCGTCCCGCTGGGCGTGCTCACCGCGGTGTTCCTGAACGAGACGCGGTCGCGGTTCCGCCGTCCGGTGCGGATCATGGTCGACGCGATGAGCGGCCTACCGTCCATTGTGGCCGGTCTGTTCGTCTACGCGGCGCTGATCATCCCCGGTATCCAGGCGGGCGTGGGATTGTTCAGCTACAACGGGATGATGGCCACCCTCGCCTTGACGATGGTCATGCTGCCGACCGTCACGCGGACCGTGGACGTCGTGCTCCGGCTCGTCCCGGACGGCCTGCGCGAGGCGTCGCTGGCGCTCGGCGCGAGCCGGGCCCGCACGGTGTGGTCGGTGGTGCTGCCGACCGCCAGGACCGGCGTCACCACCGCCGTGATCCTCGGCATCGCCCGCGTGGCCGGGGAAACCGCACCGCTGCTGTTCACCTCCTTCGGTGCGCTGGGCATGAACGCGAACCCGTTCTCCGATCCGCAGGAGAGCATCCCGCTGTTCATCTACCGCTTCATCAAGCAGCCGCTGGAGAACGTCCAGCAGCGCGGCTACGTCGGCGCGCTCGTGCTGATCCTGCTCATCTTCGGCCTGTTCGCGATCGCCAGGGTGGTGGGCCGCGACCGG
This sequence comes from Amycolatopsis sp. CB00013, assembly GCF_001905755.1. Classification (NCBI taxonomy): domain Bacteria; kingdom Bacillati; phylum Actinomycetota; class Actinomycetes; order Pseudonocardiales; family Pseudonocardiaceae; genus Amycolatopsis; species Amycolatopsis sp. CB00013. The sequence goes on from NZ_LIWC01000005.1 coordinate 28,567, forward strand.
TCGAAGCGCAAGGCGAAGAGAACCACCGTCAAGACACAGGAGAACCGGTGACCGACACTGAAGTGTCCTACGTGGACAGTCCGGCGCGCCCGCTGGTCGAACTGACCGGCGGGCCGCCGCCCGGCGCGGCGGAACTCGAGTCCCGCGAGATCGGTGCCTGGTTCGGTGACCGCCTGGTGCTCGAAGGGGTTTCGCTGCGGATGCCCGCCAAGGAGGTGACCGCGCTCATCGGTCCCTCCGGCTGCGGCAAGTCGACCTTCCTGCGCATCCTGAACCGGATGCACGAGCTGGTGCCGTCGGCGTCGCTGACCGGCGAGGTCCTGTTGGACGGTACGGACATCTACGCCGACGGGACACGTCCGCAGCAGGTCCGGCTGCGGATCGGCATGGTGTTCCAGAAACCGAACCCGTTCCCGGCGATGTCCATTCGCGACAACGTGCTGGCCGGGCTGAAGCTCGCCGGTGTCAAATGCGGCGACAAGGACGCGCTCGTCGAGCAGAGCCTGGAGCGGGCCGGGCTGTGGCGCGAGGTCCGCGACCGGCTCGGCTCCCCCGGCGGCGCGCTGTCCGGCGGGCAGCAGCAGCGGCTCTGCATCGCGCGGTCGCTGGCCGTGCAGCCGAACGTGCTGCTGATGGACGAGCCCTGCTCGGCGCTCGACCCGACGTCGACCCGCCGGATCGAGCAGACCATCGCCGAGATCGGGCACGAGGTGACGGTCGTCATCGTCACGCACAACATGCAGCAGGCCCAACGGGTTTCGGATCACTGCGCGTTCTTCCTCGCGGCCGAGAACGAACCCGGCCGGGTGATCGAACACGGGCCGACGGACACCATCTTCAACGCACCGTCGGACGAACGGACCTACGACTACGTGAACGGGCGATTCGGATGATCATGAGGCTGGCCGCGGTGATGGCGTTGCTGTTCTCGGTCTCCGTGGCGACCGCCCCCGGCGCGGCGGCGCTCACCAGGATCACCGGCTCCGGCTCCAGCTACGTCGGCCCGGCGATGAACGACTGGCAGAACGGCGCGACGTCACGCGGTATCCCGGTCAACTACTCGGCCAACAACTCCCCCGCCGGGGTCAACCAGTTCGGCGACCGGACGGTCGACTTCGCCGGGACCGAAGCCGAGGTCTCCTCGCTCATCGCGGCGGGCGGCGGCGGACTGTCCGCGCAGACCCGCGGCTACCAGTACGTCCCGGACGTCGCAGGCGCCATCGCGCTGATGTACAACGTCAACGACCAGGCCGGGAAACGCGTCGACTACCTGCACCTCAGCCGGGAGGCGATCGGCCGGATCTTCAGCCGGGACATCACCCGCTGGAGCGATCCCGCCATCACCGCGACCAACGGCGGGAAGTCCTTGCCCGATCAGCCCATCACCCTGGTCGGCCGGACCGGGCAATCGGGGACGACGGCGCTGTTCTACGACTTCATCGCGCACGCGGCACCCGATGCCTACAACCGGTTCGTCTCCCGCAACGTCGGCAACGGGATGGGGAACCTGCCCGCGGGCGTCCGCCCCATCCAGCTTCCCGGGCAGGGGCCGGACGCCGAGTGGTACCGGCTGCTCGCGGATTCCGACCAGATCGCGACGGCCATGGACAACGCGACCATCCCGTTCTCCATCAGCTACGACGAATTCGCCTACGCCCAGCGGTACCAGGTTCCGTCGGCGTGGGTGCAGAACGGCGCGGGCCAGTACACGCAGCCCTACGCGGAGAACATCGCGGCCGCGTTGAAGCACGCGGAACTGCGGCCGGACCTGAGCCAGAAACTGGACAAGGTCTACTCGAACACCGATCCGAAGTCGTATCCGATCTCGGCGTACTCGTACGTGATGATGCCGTGCACCAACGGCCGTGACACCTGCCGCGGCGGCTACGGCGACCTGGGCAAGACCGACACGATCACCGCTTTCCTCGAACACGTCGCCTGCGACGGCCAGATCAACATGGCCCGGATCGGCTACTCGCCGCTGCCGCCGAACCTGTCGCAGGAGATCATGAACTCCAACGCGCGGCTCACCGGGCAACCGGCGAAACAGCTGAACGCGGGCAACTGCGGCAACCCGACCTTCCACGGCAGCCTCGGCGCCGGCGCGGCCAGCCCGCCCGATCCGCTGGTGACCGCCGGGATCATCGCCCCGGACGGCAAACCCAAGGCCGCCACCTCGGGCCCCAAGGCCTCCGCCGGTCCCGGCGCGGGTCCGGCCGTCGGCGACAAGACCGCGACCGCGACGGCGAATCCCGACGAGGAGTCGGCGGGCGGCGGCTCGAAGAACTGGAGGGAAGCCGCCCCGGCGTCCTACGACGAGGGCGGGCTCGGCGGTTTCGGCGGCTGGGCGGCGCTGGTGCTCTTCGTGGCGATCGTGACGCCTTTGGTGGTGCGCGGAGTGGTGAGGAAACTGCGAGGGGCATGACGATGCCTGGCTCGGTCGAGGCTCGGCATGCCGAGGGGCCCGTCGCCTGGGGTGGCTGGCGGGCTCCTCGGTATTCAGACGTGGTGCAGGGTGTTGCGGCGGGGTTGCCACCGTGGTGAATCAGCCGGTGATGGAAGCTGCACAGCAGGACTAGGTTCCGGAGATCGGTGGGTCCGCCGTCTGCCCAGTGATGAATGTGGTCAGCGTGGCAATTCTTGGGTTTCCGGTGACGTCCTGGGAAGGCGCAACCGCCGTCTCGGATGTTGAGTGCGCGTCTCTGGCTGGGCTTCTCGGCCAGTCGTCCCGACGAAGTCGAGGCAGGCGGTGCCGAGACCCGACTTCAGCTGCTCAAGTCGAGGAGGTCGGCCCAGGCGTCTCCCCTGCGCTCGCACTTCATCCGCAGATCCGCCTGACCGAATTCGTCGACTGGCCGTGGCTGGGCGTGCGCTTCCAACGTCGCCGCCGTGCGGGCCCCGGTCTCGTCGTCGAGGAGGCACGTGAGTTTCCAGAACACTTCGGGATCAGGCATGCCTTGGTGTGCTTGGGACTGAGGGGGTCTGGTTTTGCGGGTGCCGCTGTTTCGGTCGTGACCGGTCCTGTGGTGATGGAGTCACCGACTGCGGGCATGCCGAGGGGCCCGTCGCCTGGATGGCTGGCGGGCTCCTCGGGTTTCAGACGTGATGCAAGGTGTTGCGCCGAGGTTGTCGGAGCGGATCTCGATACTGGGGTGGGATGAACTCCGGTAACCCATCGGCCGCCATGCGGACTTCCCAGTCACCGTGGTGAATCAGCCGATGATGGAAGCCGCAGAGCAACACGAGATTCCGAAGATCTGTCGGTCCGCCGTCTGCCCAGTGCTCAATATAATGAGCGTGGCAATTCTTGGGCTTCCGGTGGCAGCCGGGGAAGGCACAGCCGCCGTCTCGGATGTTCAACGCGCGTCTCTGCCCTGGAGTGACGAATCTTCTCAGGCGCCCCATATCCAGCGGTTCCCCCGAGGCACCCATCACGACCGGCACCATCAGACAGTCGCAGGCCGCGAGCCGGGCTTCCCGCGCGGTCATCGTTCCCACGAAGTCCAAGCAAGCGGTGCCGAGACCCGATTTGAGTTCCTCCAGCCCGATGGTGACGTGCACCAAAGTCCGGTAGCCGCTGGTCCCAGGTTGGTCCGGGCACGCGATCGCCAGATCGAGCAGCTCGGCCCAGGCATCTCCCATGCGCTCGCACTTCATCCGCAGATCCGCCTGACCGAACTCGTCCACCGGGCGTGGCTGGGCGTGTGCTTCCAACGCGGCCGCAGTCCGGGCCCCGGTCTCGTCATCGAGCAGGCCGGTCAGCTTCCAGAAGCCGTCCTTGCGGCGCTCCAGAGTGATCTCGCGGCGCGGCTCCTTCGGCTCGGGATCCTTCGGTTCTTTGCCGTCGGGATCCAGCCAGCCCAGCAGGTTCGCTTCGGCCTTGGTGAGCTGTGCAGGACCGGCGTTCGGGGCCAGGTTCGCCAGGATCCTCTCCGCCTCCGCCCGATCCTCGGCAGAGGTGTCGGCCGGAAGGTTCTTCAAGATCTCCAGGATCTGATCGATCCGCTCATCACCGACCAACCCCTGAGCGGCAACGGCGGCAGTGGCGGGAGCGAGAGGCGGAACCTCCGTGCCATCCAAGGCTCGGGTGGGGTTCAGCGCGATGGCGCGCTTCACGATCGGACCCGCCTCACCCCGTGACAGCCCCGCGATCTCGGCGAGCCAGCTCGCCGTACTGCCATGCCCGTACAAGTCTTTGGCGCCCCGATTTTCGATCTCCGCCAAGAGCCGCCCCAGGCAAGCGGTCGCGATCCGAATCACCTGCAGCGACTGCTGCACGCCATGGGCAAGCTCCAGCTTGCCGGCGCGCCACAGCTCCTGCGGCAACTCGGGGAGGAAGGTCTCGGACACGCCGCAATAATACCGCAATTTCGTCGAACATGTGTTCGTAATTTTAAGCAACAATCAAAGAGCGCATTTACCACTGAAGGGTGATATCGACAGGACGTGTCGTAACACCGCGCGCGGGACAAACGAGTACGTCCGGCAAGTACCACCAGATGCGGGAGCGCCATGTACATCCCACCCGAACCGGCGACACGTCCGGGCAAACCTCGACGATGGCCTTGGATACTCGCCGCCGCAATCGTCGTCGCAGCGCTCTCAGCGACCCTGACCCTCGTACTGCTCGGCAACGAACGCGCTGGGAAGGCAGGCGCGTCGAAGTCGACCGCGTCACCTTGCCGGGACCAGACGCTCAAACCGCCCTGTCAAGGCATCAACGGCTGGGTCCTGGCCGACGGCTCCTACGAGAGCACCACACGGGCGACCCCTCCCGCCTACGTAGCACCGACGACGACCAGTACTCCGCCGCTCACTCCGACGGATTTCACCCTCGACCTGAAAACCTATTCCAAACAATGCTTCGGCTCCGCCGGCTGCAACGTGGTCGTCGAACCCGCCTTGACCTACAAAGGCTCCGCGGAAACCCTGTTGAGCCACGGGATGTGCTCGATGACCTACGACATCACGGGCGACGAATCGGGCACGGTCACCGATACCCTCAGTTTCGTCGGAACGAGCGTGACCGCGCACCGATCCGTACTTTCGACGCCGTCCTCGAAGACCAAGGTCTCCGTCAAGATCGTCAGCGTTTCCTGCACCTGACCGGGGGCGCCCCACGCCCCCGCCAGCCCTCTAAGGGAAGGTCAGCACGATCTTCCCGCGTCCGTGCCCGGTCTCGATCTCCCGATGCGCCGCCGCGGCCTCGGTGAACGGATACGTCCGACGCACGAGGAAGCGCAGTTCCCCCTTGGCGTACAACGACGCCAGCATCCCCAGCCGTTCGGCCGACCGCGTGCCGGTGACCACTCGCGCCCCGGCTTCGGGCGCGCGGCCGTGCTCGACCAACGTCAGCACGCGGTCCGGATTCCCGACCAGCTCCAGGGAAAGGTCGAAGGCCTCCCCACCCGCCCCGTCCAGCGCCGCGTCGATCCCGGCGGGAGCGAGCGCCCGCACCCGGTCGGCGAGGCCGTCGCCATAGACCACCGGTTCGGCGCCGAGCGAACGGACGTAATCCTGGTTCGCCTCACTCGCCGTCCCGATCACCTTCGCGCCGCGCAGCACGGCGAGCTGGACGGCGGCCGTGCCCACCGAGCCCGCCGCCCCGTGGATCAGCAGCGTCTCCCCTCGGGCGATCCGCAGCAGGTCCAGCGCCAGGTACGCGGTCTGCGTCCCCGCGGTGAACCCGCCCGCGACCTCCCACGGCATCTCCGCCGGCTTCGGCGTGACGTTCTCCGCGGGCACCACGATGTACTCGGCGTACGCCTGCACCGCGGTGAACCCGAGCACCTCGGCCCCCGCGACGAGGCCGGTAACCCCGGAACCGACCTCGTCGACGACCCCGGCGAACTCGTTCCCCGGGACACGCGGCCAACGCAGCTCGAACCCCGCGGGTTCCCAGCCCGCCCGCACGGCCGCATCGTACGGCTGCACCCCCGCCGCCTTCACCCGCACCCGGACCTCCCCCGCTCCGGCGTGCGGCTCCTCCAGCTCCAGCACCCGGAGCACCTCCGGGCCACCGGCTTCCGTGAACGCGGCCGCTTTCATCTCGTTCCTCCAGTTCGTTCCCCAGCTGTCGGAACCCAGCCTGATACCTCCAGATAGCTGGAGGTCAAGAACTGTCGGTGTGACGTTCTAAGCTGCGCTCGTGACGAGCTACCGCATCTCCAGGGCAAGCGCTTCCGACGCAGGCAGGCTGACGGCGCTGATGCACGAATCGGCCGCCTACCAAGGGGAATACGCCTCGATCCTCGACGGCTACCAGGTCACCGAGGACTACCTCGCCACCCATCCCGCGTACGTCGCCCACGCGCAGCGGGACGTGGTCGGTTTCTACAGCCTGATCGAGTACCCGGCCGAGCTCGACCTGCTGTTCGTCGCCGATTCGGCCCAGGGCACGGGCATCGGCGCGTGGCTGGTCGAGCACATGCTCGGGCAGGCCGCGAGCCTCGGCATGACCGAGATCCGAGTCGTCTCCCATCCGCCCGCCGCCGGGTTCTACGAGCGGATGGGCGCCCGCCGCGTCGGTGTCCTGCCCGCCAGCCCGCCGAAGATCACCTGGGAGCGCCCGGAGCTGGTCTTCGACGTCAAGCACCCACCGCGCGGCTGAACCGTCCGATCAGTTTGCGCAGGTGGCCTGCGAATTCCGGCGAGTCGACGACCTCGAAGTCGGTGTCGAGCAGGCCCAGGTAGAGCGCCAGATACTCCAGCGTGTCCGCACCGGCTTTGAGCAGGCAGGTCCGCTCGTCGACGGCTTCGACGACGACGGCGGGCGGCACCTTCGCCGCGGCTTCGGCGGCCGGGGCGTGCAGCCGGATCGTCGCGTGGTGCCGCCACAACGCCGCGCCGACACCACGCTGGAGGTAGGCGACCACGCCTCCTTCGGGTGGTTCGCGTTCCTCGAAACGGCGCCCGTTCGGCGTACGCGGCCGCACCCGGTCCGCGCGGAACGTGCGCCATTCCTGTTTGTCGACGTCCCAGCCGACGAGGTACCACCGGCGGCTCATATGCACGACGCGATGCGGCTCGACCTGCCTTCGGGTCTCGGATCCGTTGTGTCCCACGTAATCGAAGCGCAGGGTTTCGCGGTCGCGGCAGGCCGCGGCGATGGCGGAGAGCACCTCGGCGTCGACCGTGGGTCCGCCGCCCTGCACCGCGAGGGTCGCGGAATTCAACGCCGCGACACGGTGCCGTAGCCGCGACGGCAGCACCTGCTCCAGTTTCGCCAGCGCGCGCACCGACGTCTCCTCGATGCCCGCGATCGTCCCGCCGGCGGCCGTGCGCAGGCCCATCGCCACCGCGACGGCCTCCTCGTCGTCGAGCAGCAGGGGCGGCATGGCCGCGCCAGCGCCCAGGCTGTACCCGCCGGCGACGCCGGGCGTCGCGTCGACCGGGTAGCCCAGCCCGCGAAGACGCTCGACGTCGTTCCGGATCGTCCTGGTCGTGACGTCGAGCCGCTCGGCCAGTTCCGGCCCCGTCCAAGTGCGCCTGGCCTGCAGCAACGACAGGAGCCGCAGCAGTCTCGCCGAAGTTTCCGCCATGAATCCCACCTTGTCCGCAATCGCGGAACGAACCTTTCCGCAATCGTTCCTAATCTAGCCCCATGACTGAGATCAAGCCCTTCCGCATCGCCATCGACCAGGCCGAACTCGACGACCTCAAGGACCGCCTGAGCCGCACCCGCTGGCCCCGTGAGGTCACCGGCGACTGGAGCCGAGGCGTCCCGGTCGCCTATCTCAAGGGGCTGGCCGAGTACTGGGCCGACGGCTTCGACTGGCGCGCCCAGGAAGCGGAACTGAACGAGTTCCCGCAGTTCACCACCGAGATCGACGGCCAGACCATCCACTTCCTGCACATCCGGTCGACCGCCCCCGACGCGCTGCCGGTGGTCCTCACGCATGGCTGGCCGAGCTCGCCCTTCGAATTCCGGCGGGTCGTCGAGGAGCTCAGCGGCGAGTTCCACCTGGTCATCCCGTCGCTGCCCGGTTACGGGTTCTCGAGCCCGGTGAACGGCCCCGGCTGGGGCAACCTGTTCCGCGTCGCCCAGGCGTGGATCACGCTGATGGACCGCCTCGGCTACGAGCGTTTCGGCGTCCACGGCACCGACGCGGGTGCCGGGGTCGCGGGCATCCTGTCGATGATCGCCGCGCACCGGGTGGTCGGCGTGCACCTCACCGGGACCAGCGCGGGCATGCCGTTCGGCCCGGCCATCGACCTCGACGGTCTCGACGAGGAGGACCGCGAGCGCGGCGAACGCTTCAACCGGTTCCAGTCCGACGGTCTCGGCTACCTGCACCTTCAGGCGACCCGGCCGCAGACGCTGGCCTATTCGCTGAACGACTCCCCCACCGGCCAGCTCGCGTGGATCGTCGAGAAGTTCGCCGAATGGACCGATCCTGCGAAGGAACTGCCGGACGAGGCCGTCGATCGCGACCACCTGCTGACCGCGGTGAGCCTGTACTGGTTCACCGGTGCCGGCGCTTCCTCCGCGCACGCGGTTTACGAAGGCATGGAGGTCTACCGGCAGATGGCCCAAGGCGGGTGGGACGACGGCGGCGAGGCGCCCGCCGGTCCGCCGCGCGGGATCGCCGTCTTCGCCGGGGACACCACGATCCGGAGCCTTCAGGACGGTCCGGTGGAACACTGGGCCGAGTACGACACAGGCGGCCACTTCCCGGCGATGGAGGTCCCCGGCCTGTTCGCCGAAGACCTCCGTTCCTTCCTGCGAAAGTGCGTCTGACGAATGGATCAGCTCAGCCCTCGGGCCCTCAACCGCGCGACTCTGGCCAGGCAACTCCTGCTGGATCGCGCCGATCTGCCCGCCATCACCGCGATCGAGCGGCTGGCAGGCCTCCAGGCGCAGGCCCCCGACTCGTCCTATGTCGGACTGTGGTCACGGCTTCGGGATTTCCAGGTGGACGAGCTGGCGAAGCCGCTGGCCGCCCGCGAAGCCGTCCGGATGACCTTGATGCGCGGCACCGTGCACCTGGTGACGGCCGCCGACGGTCTCGCGCTGTGGCCCACCCTCAAACCGGTGGTCGAGCGCGGTTTCCTCGGCCACTACTCGCGGGAGGTCGCGCGGCTCGACCTCGCTGCGGTCGCCGAAGCGGGGCGGGCCCTGATCGCCGACCGGCCACGCACCCGCGCCGAGATCCGGGCCGCGCTGGCGCCCCGATGGCCCGACGCGGACCAGCCGACGCTCGGCTACGCGGTCAACAGCCTGCTCCCCCTCGCGCATGTGACCCCACGTGGCCTGTGGGGACAAACCGGACCGGCCGCGTTCGCCCTGCTCGAAGACTGGGTCGGCGAACCGATCACGGACGGGATCTCCCTCGACGACCTGGTGCTGCGCTATCTCGGGGCGTTCGGCCCGGCGACCGTCCGCGACGCACAGGTCTGGTCGGGGCTCACTCGGCTGAAGGAGGTCTTCGAGCGGCTGCGGGCGCGGCTCATCACCTTCACCGACGTCGAGGGAAAGGAACTGTTCGACCTTCCGGGCGCCCCACGCCCCGACCCGGAAACCCCGGCGCCGCCCCGGTTCCTTCCCGAGTACGACAACGTCCTGCTCTCCCACGCCGACCGCGTCCGGGTGATCCCCGACGGCCGCCGCGTGCCGTTGCCGCCGGGTAACGGCGGCCGCCGGGGCACGCTCCTGGTCGACGGTGAATTCCTGGCCATTTGGGCGATCAAAGGGGCGACCCTGACGATCGAATCGCGGGAACCCTTGCGAGATCAGGATTCGATCGCCGAAGAGGGCGCGCGGCTGCTGGAATTCGTAGTGCCGGATTCCGAGCACGACATCCGTTTCGGCATCGGCGGATAACGGTCCGGCCTTTTGCCGTAACGATGGGCACCGTTCGGGCGAAGCATGAGCGCAAAGAGCCTGAAGGGAGCGGGCCATGAGCAGGAACTACGGTTTCATGACGGTGCTGGCGGGCCTCAGCGCGCTCGCGGTGATCGCGGTCGCGGCGGTGTGGCGGTATCCGAACACTTCGGATGTGACGGCGGTGATCACCGCGGCGGGAACGGTGATCGGCACCGTGGTGGGCGCCTTCTTCGGCGTGAACGCGGCCTCGGCGGGACGCGTGAAGGCCGAAGAAAGCCGGGATCAGGCCACCGCGGCACTGGTCAAGGTGGCGACTCAGGCGGATGAAGGCAGCGACGTCGCGAAGGCGGCGATGGAAGGCGTGCGCTGACCGTCCTTTATGGACAGTCAGTCGAGCGCTTCGAGCAGGGCGAGGTCCGGCGGGACGAGCGTCGTGGACAGCACCAGTTCTCGCAACAGGTTGTCGTTCAACGCGTTGCCGACCGGCTCGCCGACCTCTTCGCGCCGCAGCCCGAAAACGCCGCCGGCGGACAACCGCCCCCGGACGTCGATGACGACGTGCTCGACCCGGCGGGCGGTCCACGTCTCGTCCGGCCTGAGTTCGGAGAGCACCTCGGCCGTCTGCTGGCGGGACAACGGCTGCGGATTGAGGTCGTGGAGGAGATAGCGCTGCCCGAAGACGACCAGGACCAGGCGTTCTTCCGCGCTGAGGCGCCAACGGCGGGGCGGCACGGTGACGTCGTCGTGGCGGGTGACGGGATGCCCGCCCTCGGGACCCGCGACGTACAACTCGAGCAGGTGCTCCCGCCTGCCCGAACCGCGGACGAACAGCGGCGTGTACCCGTCCGACAGGGGAATCGGCTCCTCACCGCGGGAAAGCCAGCGAGAATTCGGCAGGCGGATGGGCAACTGGCCGGTGTTGCTGACCCACCATTGCCCGTCGGTGAAGTTCAGCAGCCCGTGCTTGCGGCTGACCTGCAGGTCGTTCTCGCCCACACAGACGTCGACCTGCGGCCGATTACGCCCGAAAGAGATCTCGCCGCCCTCGCCGGGATCGACGGACACGCCGCCCGCGAGCGTGAGCGCGAAGACCGCGCCGGGCGCCGACCGGGGCACGCCGAGCGCCAGGCTCTCGTGCGTCGTCGTGAGCCGCTTCATCGTCCCTCCTCCTGCTCCCCGGCATTATGCGAGATCCCGCCGGGGACGGGTCCCGGTGTCGCGCTCGTCCGTATCGTGGGTACATGATTGACTTCTCCAAGGACACCGTCTTCAAGCTCACGCCGTGCAAGCCGAAGGACATCGCGCCGACGGTGCAGCCGATCATCATCCCCGGCGAGCAGATCATCTCGTCGTTCAAGGCGGTGCGCGACTTCGTGGTGTTCACGAACAAGCGGCTGATCGCGGTGAACGTCCAGGGCATGACGGGCCGGAAGAAGGACTTCACCTCGCTGCCCTACAACAGGATCCAGGCCTTCTCGATCGAAACCGCGGGCACGTTCGACCTCGACGCGGAACTGGACCTTTGGTTCAGCGGGCTGGGGAACGTGCGCCTTGAGTTCCGGGGCTCCGACATCCGGGCCATTGGGCAACTGATCGCCACACACACGCTCTAGCCCGCCTGCGGACACTGGGCCGCGGCGGGCGCGTTGCGAAAGCCACTTTCGCAACGTTGGAGGTTGCGAAAGTGGCTTTCGCAACGCTTGGTCAGCATCAGCCCGTGCGCCCCGAGAGCAGCTTGTGCGCGGGTGGCCGTCTCGCGTGATTGGACGGACGACACACGTGTCGGGAGGGACGACACACGTGATCGGGCGGCCGCCCCGCCCCCGTCGCCCGAGTCGTCCATCCAGTCACACGTGTCGTCCGCCGGATCACGCGTGTCGTCCGGTCAATCACGCGAAACCGCCGGCGCGGTACCGATGGTCGTGAGTGTTTCGGGTCGTTAGAACGACCCGAAACACTCACGAGGACCTACATGTTGATCTTCTGATGCCAGGGTTCCGCTGACCTCGGCATGATCGCTTTGGATGGTCGCTGACCTGCGCGGACAGGGCTGAACACTTCTCGCGTGTTCTCACCCCTACCCGACGTCTGACGGCCTGGAGACGGCCTGGCCACTCCTCCCCCATCTCCCCGATACGAAGCCATCCACGCGGCCGTCGCGTCGGGTCAAGGCACGCTTTCCCGCCTTGACGCGGCGTGACGGCCGTTGTGACGATCTGGCATCGGGGCGATGGCTCCGCGTAACAGCCGTTGGTCCGTCTGCGACATCGGTGGCACGAATGTCTCAGCGAGGAGGCCGACGTGCTCTTTGGCGTACCTGCGCGCCGCTGGCGGCGGCTGCACATGTCCACGGCGGCAGCGGGCGCACCGCCCGGCCGGTGGGCGGAGCGGAGCGGCAGCCCGCCGTGTCGGGCAAGGTGCGCCCGCAGGCGAGACACGGACGCAAGGTGACCAGCGCCGCCGACGGCGGCGGCGCGCCTTGATCCCATAGAGCCAAGTTCGGCAAGCTAGAAGCCTCGTTGATCAACCACTTCGTCACCAAACATCCGCCGAGCTAACTCGTCGGTGAGACCGTGCCATAGTTGATCAATACGATCAGGCCGACGCGGGAATAGCTTTAGTTCAACCAAAATGAAGTCACGAAGACTGCATCGCCATAATTCCGCGCTTTGCTTTAGCTCAAGAAGCTTAATAAGGCTAGGGCCGCCCTCTCGCTGTAGACTCTCGACGATTTCAAGCTCGACAATATCGACCACCTCCAAGGGCGCAACGTCATCTCCTTGAAGCAAACCAGCTTCGTCAACATGCTCACGAAGCAGGGTCAATGAAATCGGGTTTACAGGAAAGCCTTCCGTTAAGACCAAGACAGGAAAGAACTTCTTCTTAGCTCCGGACGGATAGCCTGTCAGAGCAGTCTCATTGACTCGAATCGAATTGATCGATGAATCCACTTGTTCAACTTCACCGACCAGCTTAACAAGATCTTCCACCACAGAATCATCCGAGATGCCGAAAACTGAATCGCGTTTAAGCTGAGTAGTCGTCGCCTCTATAACAATCCAGGAGTCGCCATAATCAATTGCCGCATCCGCAATTCTGACGCCGTCACGATTTCCATACGCGGCCTTAAGCTGTTCGTCGTGATACACGCGCCTTTGGCCGGTGCCGGAACCCGCAATGCTGTCTAGTACCTCAGCACAGTATTTTTCTGACAGTCGGCGCAAGCTTTGCTTGAGCCGCTCAGCTTTCTTTCGCTTCTCTCGACTTCCGCTAGCCTTGGCAGCAAACTCGATATCAAAGATTGGTAGCCAGCCAAATAATCGCGGCAAAAGTAGTGCGATATCCAGGACTATGACCCCGCCATGCCACATTCTAACCACCGGAAACCGGCCAAATGTATCGAACCTCCAACTCACCTGCTCCGCCTTCCGCTCAGCCAGAGTTGCCGCGCGAAACTCAGGAAGCTCTACAGAAAATACAGACAGAGCACGATCCAGCCGCTCTTTGTCCCACACCAGCTTCGAAAAGTACTCAGGCCCTATCATCGACCGACCGCTCACCGCGACACTAAATAGAATCAGCCCCACGGCCAGTACATCCCTCAGCGGTACCCCGACAATTTCAGAATAACCCTTCTCAAGGTCTTCTATTTCCGGCTCACCTTCGAGCTCAGTCGATAACTGGAGCCAAATTCTGGCAAATCTTGCCAATAAATGAGCTTCATCTATTGCAGAGTTAAATATCTGGTTTGAGATCATCTCTCTTCCCAGCATTCCTGGCTTCATCGTAATTACGTGCTCATCGCCAGATCCGGGCCCATCTCCGAATTCTTGCTGAGCCGCCATCAGGGCGACTACGAAGTTTCCGGCACTCACTTCCGGCAAGAGCGAATCGCCACTAAGTCGCATTGAATGGCAAATAAGGGTATATAAGACCTGAGGAACCACCAGGCTACGACTTGGCTCTCGCAATAGGTTCAGGACACGTTCTTTTGTTGGCGACGTAAACCACATCGCCGCGTATTTTTTGTCGACTTCCGCCCGCACAACACCCGGATGCCTATAGTCCGCTAGAATAGCGGCTGAAGTGCGCAGCACAGTCTCCGCTGTCAGATCTCTCAAGTTTTCAACTAGGAGGGATGGCGGAACAGGGAACCCGAATATTTCATCCGAAGTCAGATAAACGCTAATCTGATCAATCGGCGCAGAAGGTTGGGCCAGATGATCCGGAACAATCAGCCCACTTTTGATTACCTTCCATTTAGCGTTCAACGCCTTAATGGCAGTGCCCACAAAGTAGGCTTCATTCTCCTGTGGCGTGAATATAAAGTTCGCGGGTATTCCATTTGGTACCCGACCTGCAACAAGGCGGCGAAGATCAATAGCTCTCGCCTTGTCGCCCTCGCTTAGATACACCGCAGGGCCGCTTACGATGCGAGGCAGCCTAGATTGGTCGGGATTCTGTGCCATATCCACATGTCGGCCAGTAGCGAGCGCGTGTTACATGTTCAAGATGCATGTAACTCAACTGAAGTAGACTTGTGAAGAACCCTCAAGAGCATGCCCTACGCGCAGCCTGATTGACTGATGAATAGCTATACCTTCGAGCCGCTCTGGTTCCACCCAAACGACTTCGGACGATTCCGAGCTGCCTCGAACGTGCCCACCCAGGATGTTGGCACGGAAGCAGATCGAGAACTCTTGCCGCACCTCGCCGTCGTCGTACGCGATGACGTGGTTCGGATTCGAGTACAGCCCGATGACCCCGGTCACCTCGCACTCAATCCCGGTCTCCTCGCGCACCTCCCGCACAGCGGCCTGCGACAACGTCTCACCGAGCTCAAGCTGCCCACCAGGGATCGAGTACAGGTCGTTGTCCGTCCGCCGGATCATGAGGATGCGGCCCTCGTCGTCCTGGATGAACACGGACACAGCGACCGCGATGCTGTTCGCCTTCGGCGCGTTGGGATCGTTGAGGTAGTCGACGCGTGCCATGTGTGGCCTCCTAGAAGGTGGCGGGCTTGGCGAGGTTCCAGACGGCTTCAAAGCTCTCCGAGTACGTCTCGAAGAGGTCCCCGGCGGATAGCCGGCGGAGGTGCAGGGACGGGGCGTGGGCTCCCTGGAAGCCGTAGACGTGCGTGTTCACGATCATTTCGTCGTCGAAGCGGAAGATCGAGTTGTAGAGCGTGGTGTCGTGGAAGCGCATCTCCACTCCGTTCACTCCGACCAGCGGCCGGTAGAACGCCAGTGCGTTGCGGATGCGCGACGCGAGCGTCCCGTCGCCCAGCTGCTCCTCGGCCCCGCGCAGAGCGACGCTGTCGCTGGAGGGATCACCGAACAGCAGGCGGACCCGCGCTCCCGCAGCGGCTTTGGCGGTCAGGTCCTTGACGAACCGCGGGCGCTCCACCAGGAACAGCCCGGCGTGGACCAGGACCTCAACGGTGTCCGACGCTTCCTTGATCAGCCGGTCCCACAGCTCGACCGGAATGACATTGCGGTGCGGGAACACCTGCACGACCTCGGCGGCGGCCGTCTCCACTTTGCGCTCCGGGGCCACCGAGTCCGGCCAGAGGTAGGTCTCGGACTCGCGCGCCATCGCGGCGATCTTGTGCCGGTGCTTCGGGTAAGGCGTCCGCCCCTTGGTGATCCACCGTTCCACGGTCTTCTGGTCGACCCCGGTGGCATCGGCGACCTGTTCCAGCGAGAAGCCGTTACGCAGCAAGGCGTCCCGAAGGCGTTCGTTCGGCATCCGCGCTCCAGGGACTTGTAGGGACGTCTTCGACCGTACCAAGGACGTCCCAAGATGTCCTGCCGTGAGGTGATCACGTCTCCGCAGTTGCCGAAAACTGACGGCGTCGAGAGGGAGGGATTGATGAAGACCGAGCCGCAGACCCTGCGTGACGCGCACACCGACGCGGCGAGCCGGCGCCCTCGGCCGGAGGCGGATGTGTCGGAGTGGCTGACGTTCCACCGGGCCAACGCCCGCATGTACCGAGAGGTATCCGAGGTGGACCGGTGGCATCACCACGAACTCAGGTACTGGGTGGGTTTCGAGGAACGCAAGGCCGAGGAGCTAGCCGCACGAATCGCTGCAGCCAGAACCAGCTCGTGAGTGTTTCGGGTCGTTAGAACGACCCGAAACACTCACGAGGGCTTACATGTTGATCATGTGCCCCGCGAGGCCGTGCACGGCTTCCTTGACCGCTTCCCCCAGGGTCGGGTGAGCGTGCACGTTCCGCGAGATCTCGTGCACCGTCAGGTCCCACTGCTGCGCCAAAGTCAGTTCCGGCAGCAGTTCGGTCACCTCCGGGCCGATCAGGTGCGCGCCCAGCAGCTCGCCGTGCGTCGCGTCGCTCAGGATCTTCACGAAGCCGACGGCCTCGCCGAGGCCGTGCGCCTTTCCGTTGGCGGTGAAGGGGAACTTCGCCACCTGGACGTCGAAGCCCTTTTCGCGGGCCTGTTCTTCGGTCCAGCCGAAGCTGGCGATCTGCGGCTGGCAGTAGGTCGCGCGCGGGATCATGACGAAGTCGAGTTCCATGGTCTCGGCGCCCGCGATGGTTTCGGCGGCGACGACGCCCATGGATTCGGACGCGTGCGCGAGCATCAGTTTCGCGGTGACGTCGCCGATCGCGAAGATGTGCGGGACGTTGGTGCGGCCGCGCGAGTCGATGGCGATGGCGCCGCGGTCGGTCAGTTCCACGCCGGTCTTGTCCAGGCCGTAGCCCTCGACGCGCGGCTGGAAACCGATGGCCTGCAACACCTTGTCCGCTTCCAGGACACGCTGCTCGCCGTTCTTCGAGACGGTCACGCGCACGTTGGAGCCGGTGTCGTCGATGGACTCGACCTTGGTCGACGTCAGCACCTCGATGCCGAGTTTCCGGTAGCGGCGCGCGAGTTCCGCGGAGACCTCGGCGTCCTCCAGCGGGACCATCCGGTCGAGGTATTCGACGATGGTCACCTTCACGCCGTAGTTGTGCAGCACGTAGGCGAATTCGACGCCGATCGCGCCCGCGCCGGCGATGACGATGCTCTCCGGCAGTTCGTTTTCCATGATCTGCTGTTCGTAGGTGACCACGCGGTCGCTGCGCGTGGTGCCCGGCAGCAGGCGCGCGGTCGCGCCGGTGGCGATCACGCAGTTGTCGAAGGTGATCCGCTCGCCGTTGACCTCGATGGTGTTGGCGTCGAGGAAGGTGCCGTGCCCGTCGTATTCGGTGATCTTGTTCTTCTTCATCAGGAAGTGCACGCCCTTGACGCGACCGTCCGCGACCTTGCGGCTGCGGTCGAAGGCGGCCTGGTAGTCGAAGCTGACCTTCCCCTCGACCTGGATCCCGAAGGACTTCGCCTCTTTGGTCACGATGTGCGCGAGTTCGGCGTTGCGCAGCAGTGCCTTCGACGGGATGCAGCCGACGTTGAGGCAGACACCGCCCCAGTACTTCTCCTCCACGACCGCCGCGCTCAGCCCCAGTTGCGACGCCCGGATCGCCGCCACGTAACCGCCGACTCCGGCCCCCAGGACAACGACGTCATAGTGTGCACTCATACCCCGAAACCTACCCCTCACCGGGGCGGTCCGAAGGGTGAGACTGCCTACTCGGGACGCGAACCGCGGATCTCGATCAGCAGCTCGGTCACCGCGGTCATGATCCGCTTGGTCGCCTCCTCCAGCACCTCACGGGACGGCGAAGGCGTCATGAGGTCCGAGAGGTCCACCGGCGGACCGGCGACCAGGTTCACCGTCTTGCGCGGGAAGGCGCGCGGGAGCACGGCGTCCGACGGCAGCAGGTGGTGCGTGCCCCAGTTCGCCAGCGGGATCACCGGGACACCGGTCTCCAGCGCGATCCGCGCGATCCCGGTCTTCCCTCGCATGGGCCACCCGTCCGGGTGATCCGTGAAGGTGGCTTCCGGGAAGATCACGACGCATTCACCCTCACGGACGGCCCTGACGGCGTCGCGGTACGCGTCCGACGCGGTGGCCGCCCCGCGGTAGACCGGGATGTGCTTGCCGGAACGCATCACCGAGCCGATGACGGGCGCGTCCCACAGGCTCGCCTTCGCCAGGTAGCGCGGCACGCGTCCGTGCGCGAGGCAGTACGCCGTCACCGTCGTCGGGTCGGCGAACGAGAGGTGGTTCGACGCCACCAGGAAGCCGCCCGACGACGGCAGGTGCTCCCCGCCGCGGACCCGGAACCGGGTGAACAGCACCAGGAACGGCCACACGACGTTGATCGCGAAGGCGAACCAGGCGCCCCGGCCGGCGCGGGCGAAGCGCCGGCCGAAGGCGATCATCTGGCGGAACGTCAGCAAGTCCCCCGAAGCGGGGCTCAGCGCGGTCCAGCGTTCACGAGGTCTCAGCACCATGGACGTAATTCGTAGCCGAACCCGCTCCGGTTCGGCTACGACCACGCGCGAACGCGGCGCGGATCACACGCGCTCGAGCACCACCACGGGGATCTCGCGGTCGGTCTTCTTCGCGTAGTCGTTGTAATCCGGCCACACGGCGGCGAGCTTCTCCCACAGCTTCGCGCGCTCCTCACCTTCGAGGGTCCGGGCGCGCGCGGTGAACTTGTCCGCCTTGACCTGGGCCTTCACCTCGGGGTTCGCCTGCAGGTTCTTGTACCAGCCCGGGTCCTCCGGCGCGCCGCCCTTGGACGCCACGATCACCGGGTTGTCGTCATCGTCGAACTGGTAGATCAGCGCGAACTTGCGGTCCTCGCCGGTCTTGCGGCCCTTGGTGGTGAGGATGAGGCAAGGCGCGCCCTGCTCCCAGTCGTGGCCCACCTCGCCGTCGGTCTCTTCGTAGCGACGGACGTGCTCGTCACCGAAAAGCATGTCTGTGTTCCTCTCGTCCTGGCGTATACCGGCGCCTCGCCAGTCTGACGCGAACCTGTCGGTCGCGCTGATCAACTCGTGCAGGGTGCCGGGTTCGTCGAACGCGTGACCCGAGTCGCCGACCATCACCAGTTCGGCGGAAGGCAGCACCTGGCTGAGTTCCCACGCGGTGATGGCCGGGGTGACCACGTCATAGCGTCCCTGTACCAGAACGCACGGGATGTCCCGGAGCTTCCCGGCGTCGCGGAGCAGCTGATCTTCGGCCAGCCAGCCGCCGTGCCGGAAGTAGTGGTTCTCGATCCTCGCGATCGCGAGGGCGAACGTCGGATCGCTGAACGCGTCGATCACCTCGTCGTGGGGACGTAGTTTGACCGTTTCCCCCTCCCACCGGCTCCACGCGATCGCGGCGGGGCCGTGCACGGCGGGATCCGGATGGCTCAGCAGTTCGTGATAGACCTCGATCAGGTTCTCCTGGCGGCGCGAATACGGCACCGGGGCCAGGAACCGCGACCACGCCTCGGGGAAGAGGAACGCCGCTCCCCCGCCGTAGAGCCATTGCAGTTCCTTCACCCGCAAGGTGGCCACCCCGCGGAGGACGAGTTCCGTGACGCGCCCCGGGTGGGTTTCCGCGTAGGTCAGCCCGAGCACACTCCCCCACGAACCGCCGAAGACCATCCAGTGTTCGATGTCCAGATGCTCGCGCAAGCGCTCGATGTCGGCGACCAGGTGCCACGTCGTGTTGACGGAAAGCTCCGTCTCCGGGGTGGCGCAGTTCGGCGTGCTGCGCCCGCAGCCGCGCTGATCGAAAAGGACGATGCGGTACCTGTCCGGATCGAACAGTCTGCGATGTCTCGGGCTCGAACCGCCCCCGGGGCCGCCGTGCAGGAAAATCACCGGCTTGCCCTCGGGATCGCCGCATTCCTCCCAATAGATCTCGTTGCCGTCACCGACGGGCAACATCCCTTGGACGTAAGGTTCGATTTCCGGATAAAGGCCGAGCATGTCCGCCACTATGCCCCAAACGCCAGCTTGGAGGATCGATGAAGGCCCGCCCCCACGTGACGCTGGAAGATGTGGCGCGCACCGCGGACGTGTCGCTCGCGACCGCGTCCCGCGTACTCAACGGCACCGCCACCGTCCGGGGGGATCTCCGCGAACGAGTGATCGCCGCGGCTGCCGAGCTCTCGTACACCCCCAATGCTCACGCTCAGGCATTGGCCGGTGGCTCACAGCCGACCGTCGGGGTGATCTGCCACGACGTCGGCGATCCGTATTTCGCCGCGATCGCCGGCGGGATCATGCGCGCGGCGAGTGAAAACGATCTTCTGGTGATGCTCGCGAGCACGTTCCGCGATCCGGCCAAGGAGGTCGCGTACGTTTCGACGCTGCGTGCCCAGCGCGCGTCGGCCATTCTGCTGATCGGTTCCGCGTTCGAGGACAAGGCGTGGGAAAAGGCGATGGCCGCCGAACTCGAACCGTACCGGCGCGGCGGCGGGCACGTCGCCGCGGTCAGCAGGCATCGCGGGCTCAAAGTGGACACCGTCCAGCCAGACAACCGGGGTGGCGGCGCCGAACTGGCGAAGGCCCTGCTGGACTTGGGACACCGCCGTTTCGCCGTGCTCGCCGGGCCGAAGAGCCTGACGACCGTCGTCGACCGCCTCGACGGGTTCGCCGCGGAACTGCTGGAGCACGGCGTCGAGCTGGCCGAGGACGACGTCTTCGAGGCGGCGTTCACCCGCGACGGCGGTTACGAGGCGATGGAGAAGGTCCTCGCCCGGCCGCGCAAGCAGTGGCCGACGTGCGTGTTCGCGGTGACCGACGTGATGGCGATCGGCGCGATGTCGGCCCTGCGCGACGCCGGGGTCTCCGTGCCCGGCGAGATGTCGATCGCCGGTTTCGACGACATCCCGGTAGTGCGCGATCTCACGCCCGCGCTGACCACGGTCGCGCTGCCGCTGGAGAAGCTGGGCGAACGGGCCATGGACCTGGCGTTCAAGGCCTCCCCCGGCACCCGGCCGCGCGTGGTGAAGATGTCCGGCGAGGTCGTCCTGCGCCGCAGCACCGCCGCTCCCGCGCGCTGAAACCCTTGTGTGCGGCCCGCGGGGTGACTTAACGTGGTCCGAGAAAGCGCTTTCTCACACCGCGCCACGGAGACCCGATGACCTTGATCGCCCTTCCCACCGCCGACGGCGGACTGGCGGAATGGACGCCGCGAGGGGCGGAAACGCCCGCGAAACCGGCGACACCGCCGACCTCCCGGATCGCCTACGCCGCCGCGCACGTGGTCGCCGACCCGTTCGCCCCCGCCGACCCCGAAGAAGGCGCGGTGCTGGACTGGGACACCACTCTCGCCTTCCGCGAGCACCTGTGGTCCTGCGGTCTCGGCGTCGCCGAAGCCATGGACACCGCGCAGCGCGGGATGGGCCTGGACTGGGCCACCACCAAGGAGCTGATCCGCCGCACCGGGGCGCTCGCCGCCGGACGGCCGTGGGTGGCGGGCGTCGGCACCGACCAGCTCCCCGCCGGCGAGGCGACCGCCGGGTCCATTGTGGACGCCTGGCGCGAGCAGCTGGACCTGGTCGGCGAGGCGGGCGCGATCCCGGTCGTGATGGCCAGCCGCGCGCTCGCCGCGTCGGCTTCCGGGCCCGCGGATTACCATGCCGCGTACGGAAAACTGCTCTCCGGCGCGGACCGCCCGGTCCTGCTGCACTGGCTGGGCGAGCAGTTCGACCCGGCGCTGGCGGGCTACTGGGGCCACGGTGACGTCCGCAAGGCGGCCGAGGAACTGGGCAGGCTCTGCGCCGAGCACGCCGGCGTGATCGCCGGGGTCAAGGTTTCGGTGCTCGACGCGTCGATCGAGACCGAATTCCGCCGCGCGCTGCCCGAAGGCGTCAAGTGCTACACCGGCGACGACTTCAACTATCCGGAACTCATCGCCGGGGACGAGCAGGGCCACAGCGAAGCGCTTCTGGGCATCTTCGACGCCGTGGCGCAGGTCGCGGGCGCCGCGCTCGCCCGCCTCGACGAGGGTGACAAGGCCGGTTTCCACGGTCTGCTCGACCCGACGGTCGCCTTGAGCCGGGCCATCTTCCGCGCCCCCACGAGGAACTACAAGACCGGCGTCGTCTTCCTCGCCTACCTCAACGGGCACCAGGACCACTTCCGTATGGTCGCGGGCCGCGAGTCGGCCCGCTCCATCACGCATCTGGCCGAACTGCTGCGCCTGGCCGACGCCGCGGGCGCGCTCACCGATCCGGAGCTCGCCGTCACGCGGATGCGGCCGCTGCTGGCCGCGGCGGGGGTGTCCTGATGGACCGGTTGAGCCTGAACCAGATCACCACCAAGGCGTGGTCGCTGCCGGAGGCCGTCGCGGGCTGCGCCGAGGCGGGAGTCCGCTGGATCGGCTTGTGGCGCGACAAGGTCGCCGAGACCGGCGTCGAGGAAGCCGCCCGGTTGCTCAAGGAGTACGACGTCGGCGTGTCGTCGTTGTGCCGTGGCGGTTTCTTCACCGGGGTCACCCCGGAAGGATCCCCTGTGGACGGTGTCGCGCAGACCAGGGAGGCGATCGACGAAGCCGCCGCGCTGGGTGCGGATGTCCTCGTCCTGGTCGTCGGCGGGGTGAACGGCAGCCTGAAGTCTTCGCGACAGCGTGTCGCGGACGCGGTCGGCGAGCTGGCGCCGTACGCCGGTGAGCGCGGGGTCCGCCTCGGCCTGGAACCGTTGCACCCCATGCAGTGCGCCGAACGTTCCGTCCTGTCCACTGTGGACGAGGCGCTGGCGATCGCGCTGGAACATCCGGCCGATCAGGTCGGCGTGATCGTCGACGAATTCCACGTGTGGTGGGACCCGCGGATCGAGGAGTCGATCGCCGCGGCGGCGGGCCGGATCGCCGGATTCCACGTCTGCGACCAGAAGGTGCCCCTGACCGACACCCTGCTCGGCCGGGCCCTGCCCGGTGACGGCCCGATCGACCATCGGCATCTGAAGGCGTGTGTCGAGGCCGCCGGGTACACCGGGCCGATCGAGGTCGAGGTGTTCGACGCCGACCTTTGGCGCCGTCCCGGCGGCGAGGTGCTCGCGGAGACCGTCAAGGCCTACCGCGACCACGTTTCCTGACGAAAGTAAGGGTCCCTCGCTGCCCAAGGTCGGCTGTCCGGGCGGCCGTGGTCTCCTACCGTTCGCGGCATGAAACCACGGCTGCTCTGGTGGCTGGGCACAGCGTTGCTCCTGCTCGCCGTCCACACCGACTGGAACGTTCCGCTCGCGGCCTGGGTGTTCCCGGTCTTCCTCCTCCGTTACGCCCGGCTGGTCCCCACGCGCCGCGCGATCCTGATGGTGGGACTGTCGCTGCTGATCGGGCAACTGTTCTGGCTCGGGGTCACCAGCCTGCTGTTCGTGCTCTCCGGTCTGCTCGCCTTCACCTTGCTCGCCGTGCTGCAGACGACGGCGTTCCTCGCCGACCGCCTGCTCGCCGACCGCGCCGGCCTCTTGAAGACACTGGTGTTCCCGGTGACGCTCGTCGCGGGTGAATACCTCTTCACGGTGATCACCGGATTCGGGGACTTCGGCGCGCTCGGCAGTACCCAGTCCACGAACCTGCCGCTGCTCCAAACGGCTTCCGTGACCGGTGTCTACGGCCTCACCTTCGTCATGGCGTGGTCCGCCTCGGTGGCGAACACCGTTTGGCAGGAGGGATGGCGGCCGGTCAAGCGCACGGTCGTCGTGCATCTCTGCCTGCTCGGCGTGGTGTTCGCCGCCGGTGGCGCGCGGTTGCTGTTCGACGCTCCCACGACGAAAACGGTGCGGGTCGCGGGGATCAGCCCGTCGGCGGAGGCGGACCGGTCGAGTTCGGACGCGCTGAAGCGGATCGGCGTGAAGTACTGGCGTGCCGAAGAAGTCGTCACCGCCGACCCGGTCGCGGTCGGTGCGGCGTTCGCGCCGGTCACCGAGGATCTCGTGACGAGGACCCGGCAGCAGGCGTCGGCGGGCGCGAAGATCGTGCTCTGGCCGGAAACGCACGCCGGCGTGCTGGAACGTGATCAAGCGGCGCTGCTCGCCCGTATGGGCACCGAAGCGAAGCAGGCGGGGATCCACGTCGGACTCGCGTACTCGCTTTACACCGCGCAGGCTCCGTTCATCCGCAACGTGGCCGTGCTCGTCGGGCCTTCCGGCGAGGTGCTCTGGACCTATGACAAGACGCATCCGACGCCGATGGAGCCGATGACACCGGGCCCGGGAGTCGTCCCCACCGCGGATTCGCCGTACGGACGGATCGCGTCGGTCATCTGTTATGACGCGGATTTCCCCGGTCTGATGCGCCAAGCCGCGGACAAGGGGACCTCGCTGATGCTCGTCCCCGCCAACGACTGGCCGGGATTCGGCGCGCTGCACGCGGAAAAGGCCGTCTTCCGCGCGGTGGAGAACGGATATTCACTCTTCCGGCAGTCCACCCACGGGAATTCCACAGCTGTGGACGGTCAGGGCCGGGTGCTCGCGCACGCCGACTACTACCGGACGGATCAGCAGACGCTCGTCGCGGATCTGCCGGTGCAGCCGAGAACACAGACCGTGTACGCCCGTGTCGGTGACGTGTTCGCCTGGCTGTGCCTGGCGGTCGCCGCGCTCTGTCCTTTATGGACATATCGAAGGAAACGTTAGCGCCCCGTTACGGAAAGCGTGGTGTTCCTAACGTCTCAGCCGAAAAGAACAGTGTTCAACGGTTAAGCTCCCCCGCATGCCGAAACTGCTGGTGGTGGAAGACGACGACGCGATCGGCGGCGTCCTCGAATCGACCCTCCGTCTGCACGGCTACGAGGTTTCCTGGCAGCGTGACGGCCGCACAGCGCTCGCGGCCGCGGCGGACGGCGACATCGATTTCGTCCTGCTCGACCTCGGCCTGCCCGATCTGGACGGGGTCGAGGTCTGCCGTCGGCTGCGGGCGGAGCTGCCCGGCGCCGTCCTGGTCATCCTGACCGCGCGCCAGGAGGAGATGGACGTCGTCGTGGGCCTGGAGGCCGGCGCCGACGACTACCTCACCAAACCCATCCGGCTCGGAGAGTTGCTCGCCAGGGTGCGGGCGCATCTGCGGCGCGGGACGGCGCCGCCGGAGAGCAGGCCCGCGATCGCCATCGGCTATCTGCGGGTGGACACCGCCGGCCGCCGGGTCAGCGTCGGCGGCAAGGAGATCGCGTTGCGGGCCAAGGAGTTCGACCTGCTCGCCCGGCTGGCCGAACAGCCGGGCGTCGCGGTCAGCCGCGACACCCTGATGTCCGAGGTGTGGGACGCGCACTGGTACGGCTCCACGAAGACGCTCGACGTCCACATCGCGGCACTGCGCCGGAAGCTGACCGAATCGGCGCCCACCCCCGAGCAGGCGCCCAGGATCTCGACCCTGCGCGGCCACGGCTACCGCCTCGAACAACCCTTCGAGAATCAGTAGTCCCGCAGGTCGGAGACCTCGTCGCGGGCGGCGAGCTGCGCGATCCGCGCCGACGCCGCCACGCACGACGCGATCACCACCAGCGCCAGCAGCCCGAAGTAGCCGTGCGGCGAAGGCACCCTCTCCACCTTCGAGACGAAGACGAACAGCACGCCCAGCAAATGCCCGGCGATCAGGCCACCCCCGCCGACCACCAGCGCGTCTCCCGCGATGAACGCCGCCACCTGCCGCCGTTTCCCGCCGAGCGTGCTCACGATCAGCAGATCGCGGCGACGTTCGTTGAGCGCCGCGCCGAACGACGGCCCGGCCGCGGCGGCCGCGAGGATCAGCGAGGCGATCAGGTCCACCTCGGCCTCGCCGCAGCCGTCCCTGGTGAGGGCGGTCGCCATGGCGAACGCCACCGCCAGCGCGACCAGCACCACCGACCGCGCCAGGAGCGCGCTCCGCCACGAAATGGACAGCGCGATCACGCCCGCGAGCCCCGAGACGAGCGGCCGGAGTATCCCGCCGATCGCCCGTTTTCCCTTCCGCAGCCCCAGCTCCACCAACCGCCACAGCAGCATCGTGCCGCCCGCCCAGCCGAACAGCGGCCAGACGAAGGCGAGCGCGAGCAGGATGACGTCGAGGCCGTAGGGCGACCACCAGGGCGGCCCGCCGTCGGCCGGGACGAAATACCACTCGCGCAGCACCGGGGGCAGGATGGCGAGTGCCGCGACGAGCAGTCCGGCGAACAGCAAGAGAACGATTTCCCGGACGACGGCTACGCCCGTACCGGTCGCGAAGCCACAAGCCAGGGACACGACGCTCCCGACCACGCCGCCCGCCAGCCCGGCCGCCGCGGCTTCGGCCGCGGCCAGCCCGACCACCTGCCCGCCCGTGGCGCCGCGGGCACGCAGCAGGTCCTGATCCGCCCGCAGCACTCTCGCCGAGGGCGTGGACAGCAGCACCACCAGCACCATCGCGGGGATCCAGCGCGGTGCCGGGGCCCAGGTCCAGTCGTGCACCGCGAGCAGCGTGGTCACGATCGCGAC
Source organism: Amycolatopsis sp. CB00013 (assembly GCF_001905755.1). NCBI lineage: Bacteria > Bacillati > Actinomycetota > Actinomycetes > Pseudonocardiales > Pseudonocardiaceae > Amycolatopsis > Amycolatopsis sp. CB00013. Next base: position 54,691 of record NZ_LIWC01000005.1, read on the forward strand.
CCCGGCCGCGGGCACGCCGAGCCTGGCGGGGCGCACGCGCGCGATCCCGCCGACCCACAACGCCATCGCGGCGATCACCGGTCCAGCACCAGCTTCCCGTCGACCATGGCCCATTGTTCCCCGAACAGCCCGGCCGGGGCGGCTTCGGCCGTCGCCACCAGCAATCCGGCGGCCAGCTGGTCCGCGGCACGCACGAGCCTGCCGAGGAGCCGCTCGCCCTCGCGCTGGTCGAGCCAGCCCGCCGGGTCGTCGGCGAGGATCAGTTTCGGCGCGGGTGCGAGCGCCCTGGCCAGGATGGCGAGCCGGATCTGCTCGCCGGTCAGCTCGCGGGGCGCCTTCTTGGCGAAGCCGTCGAGGCCCACGAGCTCCAGAGCGCCGTCGACGGCGTCGCGGACCGCCGTTCCGGTCCGCCCGGCGAGCACGAGCGGCAGGGCGACGTTGAGCCGGACGTCGAGATCGCGCAGCAGCCCGCCGTCCTGCAGTACCAGCCCGATCAGGTCGGGCCCCGGCGGCGACGGCTCGAAGGCGGGCCAGTCGATGGTGCCCGCCGTCGGTTTCTTCATCCCGGCGAGCAGGTGCAGCAGCGTGGTCTTCCCCGCGCCCGCCCTGCCGGTCACCACCGCGCGGGTCTCCGCGCCGATCACGCAGGTGACGCCGTGCACGGCGACCACGGCGGTCAGCCCGGAACCGTAGGTGTGCGCCAGTTCGTCGGCGCGGACCAGTGGCGCCGTCACGCCACTCTCACGATCCGCTGCGCGGCCGCCGCGATCTCGGGGTCACGGGTCGCCACGACGACGGCCGTCCCGCGGGCCGCGACGGCGCACAGCAGATCCATGAGTTCGAGTGCGGCGAGCCCGTCGAGTTCTCCGGCGGGTTCGTCGGCGAGGAGCACGTCAGGCGCTCCGGCGAGCGCGACGGCGACTCCGGCCCGCGCGCCTTCCAGCGCCGACAGCGTGCCCGGGTAGTCGTCGCCCCGGCCGGCCAGCCCGACCAGTTCGAGCAGGTCGTCGGCGGTGCGCCGCCCGGCGAGCCGCCCCGCCAGCACGACGTTCCGCCCGACGGTGAGGTGGTCGAAGAGGTTTCCGCGCCGGAGCAGCACGCCGACCCCTGGAGCGCCGAGGAGGGCCTCGCCGCTTCCGGCGGGCAGCACGGCCACACACTCGCCCGGGACGGCGAACCGGACGAGGGGGACGGATCCGGGCCCCGGGCCTGCCATGACGGCGGCACGTCGGCGCATGGCCCCAAGGTAAGGCGAAGGGGGTCAACATCGCCTTGATCTCAGGTCAACGGACGGCAAAATATCGCGTCGGGTGGGTGATCCTCTCGCACTTCGGCCACACTCTGAGCGTGCGCCGCCGGATCGTCACCCTCACCGTGCTGGCCGCGGTGCTGGCGATCACCCTGTTCGGGGCGCCGCTGGCCATCGCGGTCGCCAAGTTCCACGAGGGCAACTCGACCCACGACCTCGAACGGGTCGCCGACACCGTCGTCCTCGGCGTGGCCGGCGACCTGGCCAACGGCCGGATCCCGGAATTGAGGCCGGTCAAAGAGGAGGAAGGCCGGATCCGCGGGATCAGGGTCGCGGTCTACACCCCGACCGGCAGGCTCCTGGCAGGCAACGGCCCGAACAGCGAAGACCGCTTCGTCCGCGAAGCGCACTACACCGACATGGCGACCGGCACCCGCGACGACGAGATCGTCCTGGCGGTCCCGGTACTCAGCGGACCGTCGCTGGTCGGGGTGGTCCGCGCCGCCCATCCCCGGTCGGAACTGGACGCCAAGATCCGCCTGACCTGGCTGAAGATGATCGCGCTCGCCGGGATCGCGATCGGCGCGAGCTGGCTGATCGGGCGCCGGATCGCCACCCGGCTGGCGCGGCCGCTGGAGGATCTGGCTGCCACCGCCGAACGGCTCGGCGAAGGCGACTTCACCGTCCGCACGCGCCGGACCGGGGTCCACGAGATCGATCAGGTCGCCGAGGCACTCGACGTCACGTCCGAGCGGATCGGCGAGACGCTGGACCGCGAGCGGACCTTCTCCTCCGACGCCTCCCACCAGCTGCGAACACCGCTGACCGGGCTTCGGCTGCAGCTGGAGGCGGCGCTGGAAAGCCCTGACCGCGACCCCTACGCGACGATCCGCGACGGCATCGCCTCGGCCGACCGGCTCGAACGCACCATCGACGACCTGCTGGCGCTGGCCAAACAGACGAGGGCCCCGCGCGCGCTGCTCGACCTGGGCAAACTCTTCGAGGAGGTCCGCCAGACCTGGCACGGCCTGCTCGCCGGACGCGGCCGCGCGCTGCGGATCAGCGGCCGGGACGCCCTGCCGGCGCGGGCGGCGGACGCGGCCGTGCGGCAGGTGCTCGCCGTACTGCTGGACAACGCGGCGACCCACGGCCGCGGCACGGTGTCCGTCCTCGCGCGTGACGCCGGGGACGCGCTGGCCATCGACGTGAGCGACGAGGGCGCCATCGAGGACGGGCACGATCCGTTCGCGACCGTCGACCGGACCGAGGACCACGAAGGCAACGGGATCGGGCTGCGGCTGGCGCGGAGCCTGGCCGAGGCGGAAGGCGGGCGGCTGCGGCTGACCAGCCCGGCGCCGACGACGTTCACGCTGCTGCTGCCCGCCGAACGCCCCTCGCCGAAAGAAGAAGGCCCGGGCCTGGCGAGCTAGGGGGGGTTACTCGCCAGGCCGGGCCGGTAGGAGGCAAACGCGCCCCGACAGCGCGCACGGCATGCCACCTGACTGAAGACGGTAAAGACCAGCGGGCCAACAGACGGTACACGCCGGATTAACTGACACTTTGCTTTTGAATGTCACACGGATTCGGCTATCGTCCGGCCGCGCTGAATCGATCGTGGGAAGATTGACCGCATGACCACCGAGCCGGCGCCGAGATGGCGGAGACTGGAACCGGACGAGCGCAAGGAGCAGATCTTCGCCTGCGCGGCCCGCCTTTTCTCCGACCGCCCGTACTCGGAAGTGTCCACTTCGGACATCGCCGCCGAGGCCGGGGTCGCCAGGGGTCTGATCAACCACTACTTCGGCACGAAACGCGAGCTCTATCTGGAGATCATCCGGCGGGCGCTGACCGTGCCGCGGCTCGCCGTCGAGATCCTGCCGGAAGGCCCGCTCGAACTGCGCGCCGACGTCGCCATCGACTGGTTCCTGGACATGGTCACCAGCCAGGAGAAGATGTGGCTGGCCGCGATCGCGCCGGAGGGCATCGGCCGGGATCTCGAGGTCGAACGGATCCTCGAGGAAGCCGATCGCGAATCGGCCGACCGGGTACTCGAAGCCGTCGGCCTCTCCCGCGAAAGCGAACACGGGCCGGAGCTGAACGCGCTCGTCCGCGCGTTCGGCGGGATGGTCAAGGCCGCGGGCCGCGAATGGCTCGTGCGCGGTTCACTCGATCGCGCGCAGGTGCACACCTTGCTCAGCAAATCGCTGGTCACGCTGGTGGGCGACGTGTTCCCGGAGATCCAGCGAGGCTGAAAAGGGAGAAGCCCCCGGCACCTCGAGGGGGAGGTTGGTGCCAGGGGCTTCGGGACCGGTGACGAGCACCGGTATTCCTCCACACTACGCCGATTCCCTGTCACGGCTCTGTCAAACGTCCGATTGCGTTCAGCTGGGTGAGCCGGAGCTCGAGACCGTCGAGACAACGCTGCACGGCGTAATGGTAAAGCCGCTCGTAGTAACCGGCCGCGAGGTCCGGATCCGCGACCAGCTCGGAGATCGACTCGCCCAGCGCCGCCATGCCGGGCAGATCCTCGCGCGTGCGGTACGCCGCGTAGCCCTCGCATCGGTCGAGCTGGAGCGCCATCGCGCTCTCCCGGTCGTCCTCCATCGCGACGAACTGGCAGGCCGTGGCGAGCAGCAGGTTGTAGGCGAACGGCGATTCACCGCCGAAGCCGGCCGCGAGCAGACGGCCGATGCCGGTGTTCATGGTCGGCACGGCGGCGGCGACCGACGGCCCGAACAGGGCGAGGCGGCGCGCCGAACCGGGATAGCGGCGCAGCACGGTCCGCACGGTCGGCAGGAACTCGTCGAACCAGTCCCGCCACGACAAGGCCTCGTCGGGCAGCGTCAGTTCGCCGACCACCCGGTCCAGCACCGCGACGACGACGGTGTCCCGGTCGCCGACGTGGTGGTAGACCACCGCGGGGTAGGCGTCGACGGCGGCCGCGAGCTGCCGCAACGTCCAGTTCTCCAGGCCCGATTCGGCCGACAGCTCCAGCGCGGCGTCGACGATCCTGTCCCTGGTGACGGCCGGCCGTCCGGAAGCCGCGCGGGACCTCGGCCGGGAACCCGCGTCTTCGGAGAAAGTCGGCATGCGGGCTACCGTATCCGCATTCGGCTGGTCGGACGGCGGGGGCTTCCGGCAGGATCAGGCCATGCCCCGCGCGCATGTGAACGGTCTCGAACTCGAGTACGACACCTTCGGCTCCCCCGCGGATCCGCCGCTGGTCCTGGTGATGGGACTCGGCGCCCAGATGGTGACGTGGGAGGAGGGCTTCTGCGCACTGCTCGCCGAGGGCGGGTTCCACGTCGTCCGCTTCGACAACCGCGACATCGGTCTCTCGTCCTATCTGGACGATCTCCCCGCGCCGGATCTGGCCGCGCTCGCCGCGGGTGACCTGACCTCCGCGCCGTACCTGCTGTCCGATCTCGCCGCCGACATCACCGGCCTGTTCGACGCGCTCGGTTTCGCCCGCGCGCACGTCGTCGGGGCGTCGATGGGCGGGATGATCGTGCAGCAGCTCGCGATCGACTCGCCGGAGCGGCTGCTCAGCCTCACGTCGATCATGTCGACCACCGGGGATCCCTCGGTCGGGCATCCGGAGCCCGCCGCGCTCGCCGGGCTGACGCGGCCGCCCGCCGCCACCCGGGAGCAGGCGATCGAAGACGGCATCGCCTGGTTCAAGCTCGTGGGTTCGCCCGGTCACCCGTCCGACGAAGAGTTCCTGCGTATGAAGGCCACCCGCAATTACGACCGCGCGAATCACCCCGAGGGTGCACTGCGGCAGGCCGCCGCCGTCGTCGCTTCGGGTGACCGCACGGCGAAGCTGCGCGACGTCCAGGTCCCCACGCTCGTCATCCACGGCGAAAGCGACCCGCTGATCAACGTCAGCGGCGGGAAGGCCACCGCGGAGGCGATCCCGGACGCGGAACTGCTGCTGTTCCCCGGAATGGGCCACGAACTGCCACGGCAGCTGTGGCCCGCGATCGCCGACGCGATCATCGCGCACGCGCGCAAGGCCTGAAGGGTCAGGATTCCGTCAAGGTTCCAGGCGGAGCCGTAGGGAAGGCGTTCACGCCCGCGGCTCGGCCGGTGACACGGAGTTGACTGGGCGGATGAGGAATCCCGAGTGTTTCGGCTTCCCGTTCGGTTGTGCCTCCGTCGTCGTCGCGGCGTCGGTGGCCGGGCTCCTCGGCTCGGCGCGACATCACGTCTTTTCCTTGCTGGCCTTGGGTTTCGTCGTCCTCGTCACCGGTGTCGCGACGCGTTTGACCGCGACCGCCGGGACGGCGGTGATCGCCTGGGGTGTCCATTCGGGATTCACCGTCGGGACACTGGGCGCGCTCCAGTTCACGACCGAGACGGGCGTCGCCGCCCTCGTGTTCACCGCCGCGACCGCGGTCGGCGCGCTCGCCCGGCGTTTCGTCCACGATGCCAGGTCCGAGTCGCCCCACCCCCTGGAAGGGGCGACTCGGACGCGGCTTTCCGGCCCTGACACACCTGCCCATCCCCCTCCGGTGGGCGAGTGCGACGGGGATCATCGATCACGGGAAGGTTCCAGCTGGTCCGCTCGTACCCAGGTCGCGTGAAAACCGAGCGGGACCCGCTGGGGCAAGAGGACCCTGGCCACGGGTCCGGCAGCGAGATCGGCGGCGTCGAAGACGTCCAGCTCCGAGCGCCCCTCACGCTCGTCCTGGACGAAGGTCACCAGATAGCCGTCGGCGGAATCGGCGGCCGCGCCGTCGCGGGGTGCGAACGGCGCCTCACTGCCCCACCGGCCCGGACCGAAACGGTGTTCGGTCTTGGCGCCGGCAAGATTGTCGTAGCACACCAGGCCGTCGAACTTGAGCGTCGACTCCGGCGAGATGTGCACCGCGTAGGAGAAGCGATTCCGGCCGCCGACCACCCTCGAGTCGACGGACGGAAATTCGGTGTTGTCGTCGTCGAGCTGGTTCTCCAGGCACTGCCCGGTCCGGAGGTTGAACCGGTAGCGGTGCAGCGAGGCGTCCAGCCGCAGGTACGACAGCATCTTGGCGAGCGGGGTGCGGGCGTCCGCGCGCGGTTGCGGGCGCTGGACGCGGCAGACGTCGAGGACGATTTCTTCGCCCTGCTCCCAGGAATTGACGACGTGGTAGATGTAGCAGGGGCTGGCTTCGAACCAGCGGATCTGGCTACCGTTACCGTAGCGAGGAAGCACCCCGAACCGGCTCGGCAGCGACCGGTCGAACAACAGCCTGTGACGGCCGTTGCGCGCCGCCTCCATGTCCTGGACCAGCGGTAGATCCATCAGGACGGCGTGGTTCTCGGTGATCGCCATGTCGTGCGGCAGGCGCGGGCCGGGGAGTTCGATGTCGGTCGTGCTCGCGACCTTGCCGTCCGCGCTGATCACGCCGTAGCGCAGATACGGCGGCCGCGGCCCGTAGTCGAACCAGAACATCTCGCCGGTGCGCTCGTCGACCTTCGGATGGGCCATCATGTCGCCGACCAGCGTGCCGAGGAAGTCCTCGGCGCCCAGTGTCTCCAGCGAAAGCGGATCGACCGCGTACGGCGTGCCGCACATGTACCAGGTGGAGAGCACCTTGCCGCGATGGAAGATCAGGTCGGTATTGGCGCTGTCCTTGACGTTCAGGCCGTGCGTGTTGCCGAACGGGTTGCCCTTGGGCGACTCCATGACGCCCTTCCAGAGCGCCTTGCCCGCTTCGGATTCGGCCTCGAACGCCTTGGTGCGGACCCAGCGGTTGCGGTAGCGGGCCTTGCCGTTCTCCAGATGGACCGCGTGGATCATGCCGTCGCCGTCGAACCAGTGGTAGCGCCCCTCCGGCTCGAACCGGGGGTTCGGCCCGTTGCGCAGGTACACGCCGTTGAGGTCCGCGGGGATCTTGCCGATGACCTCGAGATCGCTCGCGTCGATCTCCTCGCCGACCGGGGCGTAGACGCCCATCAGGTACGGGTTGACCTCGGGTTCCCCGGTGGCGGCTGCCACCAGGACCGGCTGCTCGGAGGTGCTCGTCATCGGTACTCCCCGGCTGGTTCGTGTTGACCGATGGCTGAGACACTATGATTTCTGTAGTCAGGTGTCAAGAGGCTTCTGTTGCTGTAGTCAGTAGTACGCTGACAGCGACACCACCCTCGGAAGGAACCACGTGACAGAGGCGACGGCGCACCGCGTCCGGCCGGCGGGCGATCCGCTGCGACGGGCGCTCGAACTGCTCGGCGATCAGTGGACCTTGCTGATCCTGCAGAGCCTTTTCCTGCGCTTCCGCCGTTACGAGGAGCTCCGGCTGCGGCTCGGCATCTCCCCCACCGCGTTGTCCGGGCGGCTGCGCGAAATGGTCGACGCGGGCGTGCTCGTCCGCACGCCGTACCGGGACGCGCGCCGCACCCGGCACGAGTACCGGCTCACCGAACGCGGCCTCGATCTGTGGCCGCTGCTGATCTCGATCTGGGCGTGGGAACGGGAATGGGTCGAGGGACGGCGCGCGGTACTGCCGACGCTGATCCATCTCGACTGCGAACTGGCCACGTCGGCGCCGCTCGGCTGCGCCTCGTGCGAACGCCGGGTCGACGCCCGCGACGTCCGCGCCCGGCGGCTCGACGAGACCGGCGTCGTCGAAGCGACGGCGTCGAAACGCTTCCGCCGCAAGGACGCCGAGTCCCTCGCGGGCGATCCGCTGATGTTCTTCCCGGACACGATGGAACTCCTCGGCGACCGATGGTCGACCGGGGTCGTGGTGAGCGCGCTGCTCGGGGCACGGCATTTCTCGGAGTTCGAACGCGAACTGGGCATCGGGCCGAGCGTGCTCTCGGGGCGGCTGTCGAGACTCGTGGACGTCGGCGTGCTGCGGACCGGGATCGCGAAGACCCGCACCGACGCGCACGACTACCGGCTGACGGCGAAAGGACTCGCGTTCTTCCCCGCGCTGGCCTTCATCGCCGAATGGTCGCGGGGTTTCGAGGTCCCCGGTCAGGAGCCGGACATCACGCTGGAGCACGTGGACTGCGGCAACCGGCTGAAGCCGATCCTGCTGTGCGATCACTGCTGGCACCCGCTGCTGCGGGACCGGGTCCGGTTCGGCGGTCCGGTCCAGCTGCCGGCGCCGTCCAGGTGACGTAAATCGACTCGCCAAGCCGGTCGGTTCCTGACAGGCTGGCGTGGTCACACGTCGTCACCTCGGAGGTAAGAATGACTGAACCCGCACCGTCACCGGCGGATGGCGAAGAGGACGACACGAAGCGCAAGTTCCGCGAGGCCCTGGAGCGCAAGCAGGCTCAGGCCCGCTCAGGCTCGGCGCACGAGAACGGCGGCGGGAAGAACCTGCACGCGCACGGTCCGGCGGCGAACAAGCGCACCTTCCGTCGCAAGAGCGGCTGAGTCCCCGGCACACCCCAGTGCCATGAAAGGTCCTTTCCTTGCAAAATTTGCAAGGAAAGGACCTTTCATTGCGTTCAGAGGGCCGCGTTCAGGGACCTACACCGTCAGGATTGACCGCAGCCCGCCGACCTCGGCCATCCGGCGTTCGGCCAGCCGGTCCGCCGCCGTCGCCGGCGGGACACCGTCGGCCTTCGCCAGCGCGAAGACCGCCTTGGTGGTGTCGAAGATGGCCGTCGTCTTGCGCTTGGCGCGCGCGAAGTCGAAGCCGTGCCGCTCGTCGTCGACCTGGATCACGCCACCGGCGTTGACCAGGTAGTCCGGCGCGAAGAGGATGCCGCGGTCGTCGAGCTGCTTGCCGACGCCCGGATGCGCGAGCTGGTTGTTGGCCGCGCCGCAGACGATCTTCGAGCGGAGCAGGCCGACGGTCTCGTCGGTGAGCACCCCGCCCAGCGCGCACGGCGCGAAGACGTCGAGTTCGGTGCGGATCAGCGCGTCGATGTCCTCGACGACCTCGACCCCGGGGTACGCCGCGCGGGTGCGCTCGATCGCCGCGGGCGAGACGTCGGTGATGACCACCTGCGCGCCCGCCTCGATCAGATGCCCGACCAGGATGTGCCCGACCTTGCCGACGCCGGCGACGCCGACCTTGCGGCCCGCGAGGTCCGGGACACCCCAGACGGCGTCCGCGGACGCGCGCATGCCCTGGTAGGTGCCGAAAGCGGTGAGCACCGAGGAGTCGCCGGCGCCGCCGTTCTCCGGCGAGCGGCCCGTGACGAACTCCGATTCACGGGCGACGATGTCCATGTCCTGCACGTAGGTGCCCACGTCGCAGGCGGTGATGTAGCGGCCGCCCAACGTCTGGACGAACCGGCCGAAAGCGCGAAGCAGCGCTTCGGTCTTGTGCTTCTGGGGGTCGCCGATGATGACGGCCTTGCCGCCGCCGAGGTCGAGCCCGGCGAGCGCGTTCTTGTACGCCATCCCCTTCGACAGCGCGAGGACGTCCGCGAGCGCGGCGTCTTCGGACTCGTAGGGGTAGAACCGGGTCCCGCCGAGCGAGGGTCCGAGCGCCGTCGAGTAGATCCCGATGATGGCCTTCAGGCCGGTGGCCTGGTCTTGACAGAAGACGACCTGTTCATGGCCGGTACCTTGGCCGAACACTTCGGTCACTGTGGTGACTCCTTGTCCTGGAGTGCACGCTGCTTGTGGCTCACGTGCGAAGTTCCTGCAACAAGGCACAGTCCCCGACGAAGGTCGTCCGGCGGCGACGGTGCCACATCGCAAACCTAGATCGCCCCGGTCCGTTCGCCAAGCCGGGGCCGAGGTGTCTCAGCCGTCGACGACCTCTTGAAGGACACGGAGCGCGGAATCGAGCTGCCGATCGGACAGATACGGCGCCGGTCCGAACCGCAGATACGCGCCGCGGCTGTCGGTCCGGACGCCGCGTTCGGCGAGGGCGGCCTGCAGCGCTCCGGCGTCGGCGCATTTCAGCGACAGGAAGCCGCCGACGCGGTCGAGCGGCGTCTCCCGGTCACGGGTGATGACGTCCTCGGGCAGCCCGAGCTTGTCGAAGCCCTCGGCGAGGAAGCCCACCTGGTGCCGCGAAACCTCCCGCAGGAACTCGGGCGTGAGACCGTGCTCGGCGAAGAACCGGAAGACGCGAGCGCCCCGGTAGTGGCTCGTCGGGTCGTAGGTCGCTCCGGCGAACCTGTCCGATCCGGCGGCGTAGGCGATCTGGCCGGGCCGGCGCTCGTCCGCGAGCGCGCCGAACTCGGCGTACCAGCCGGTGACGACCGGCCGCAGTTCCTGCGCGTGCGCGGGCATCCGCAGGAAGCAGTTGCCCTCGCCGAGCTGGAGGTACTTGTAGCCGCCGCCGAGCACCCAGGCGTTGGTGAGCCCGAGGTCGTGCAGCGAGAACGGGACGACGCCGAGCGCGTGGTAGGCGTCGACGACGAGGTTCACCGACTTCGAAAGGCAGACGTCGGCGAGATGCGCGAGGCCCGGCACGAGCCGGGAGGTCTCGAACAGCACGGCCGAGACGAGCACGGCGGCGGTGTCTTCGGTGACCTCGGCCGCGACGCGTTCGGCCAGCGTGGCGACCGGCGCCGCGGAGACGCGGACCACCTCGACGCCTTCCTCCGCCAGCCTGCCCAGCTGACGGCGCAGGGTGTGGAACTCGCCGTCGGTGGTGACCAGGCGCGGACGGCGGGGCAGGTCCATCGCCGAGAGGAACCGGATCACCAGATCGTGGGTACTGGCGCCGAGCGCGATACCGCCGTGCGGGTCACCAAGCAGCGCCCGGAACCCGGCCCGCATCTCGTCGGCCTTCGCGAAGGCACGGTCCCATTTCGTGTCGACCTCTTCGGCCGCGTCGGCGAAGGCCTCCAGAAGACCTTCCCGCGCGACGTCGGGCCACGCCTGATGCGAGTGCCCGGTCAACAGGATCCGGTCCGCCACACCGAACGCCTGGTAGTGCTCCGCGAGCGCGTTGGGATCGCGGCGGAGTTCGTCGAGGTTCGTCAAAGCCTGCTCCGCACCGCCCAGAGATCCGGGAACATCGGGGAGAAAAGCGTCGTACGCAGATAGTGCGCGCCCGACGAACCCCCCGTCCCGGTCTTGTCTCCGATGGTGCGCTCGACCATCTTCACGTGCCGATACCGCCACTCCTGCATCCCTTCGTCCAGATCGACCAGGTGCTCCGCCACGACGGACGGCCCGGTGTCGTCGCGGTAGACCCGCAACAGAACCTCTTGGAGCGCCGGAGAGGGTTCGAGTGGCTTGGTGACATCGCGCCCGGTCGGGACGTCGTACCCCTTCACCGCGAGGTAGGTGGCGAAGGAGTCGAAGAGCGACGGCCGTGACATCGCGTCCGCGATCTGGGCGCGCTGTTCACCGCCTTCGGGGTAATGCGCGAACACCCGCTCGTCCCGGCGGCCGAGGACGGCCTCGAGGACACGGAACTGAGCAGACTGGAACCCGCTCGACGCGTCGAGTCGCGCACGGAAACTGGTGAACTGGCTCGGAGTCATCGTCTCGAGCACATCGATCTGCGCGACCACCACCTTGAAGATAGTCAGGATTCGCCGCAAAGTGCGGACGGCGTGAGCGGTGTTACCCGCTTCGAGTTGCTCCTGCAGGTAAAGCGCCTCGTGGAGAACTTGTTTGAACCAAAGTTCATACACTTGGTGGATCACGATGAAGAGCAATTCGTCGTGCTCGTCGGACCGCGGATGCTGTGCGTCCAGCAATTCGTCCAGCGAAAGGTAGGACGTGTAACTCAATGCGGCCTGAGTGTCGTCGTTCATTTTTCTGTCACCTCGTCGAAATGGCGTTGCGCCGCCGGGGCCAGCGCCTGATAGAGATCGTGGAACAACTCGACCGCGGCCGCCCGGCTCGGCGGAGCGGGCACCAGCCCGACCGGGAGCTCCGGATCGAGTGACGGGAAGGCGCGGAACGTGTGCGTCAGCCAGGTTCGGACCCGGAACGCCTCGGCGTCAGGCAGGTCGCCTGAATATCCGCCGAAATCTCGGACGAACGCGTCGTAACGCGCGGCGAGGCCGTCGAGGTTCCAGGCCCGCGCGGCGAACCGCCGGACGTCGAGACCCGCCGACGGTTTCCCGAGCATCAGCCCGGCGTGTTCGGCGACGTCCAGCTCGGCCAGCAGGGCGAGCACCTCGGCCTCGCGGTCGTGCGGCGCGATCCAGGTGCCGTCCTGCACCGGGCCGAACCCGAGGAAACGCAGCCGTCGCACCAACCGCTCCCTCGCCTGACGGCGGCTCTCCGGGATGCTCTGCCACAGCACGGTCCACTGCCCGACCTCGCGCTCGCGCCTGCCGAGGGAGAAGATCCGGCGATCGCCGTCCTCCAGCAGCGCGATCGTGCGGCGGGTCAGCGAGTAGTGGACGAGCCTGCCCGCCTTATGCCTCGCGAGCAGGTCGCGGCGGGCGAGCCTGGCCAGCGCGATCCGCGCGGCGCCGTCGGAGAAGCCGAGCCCGGCGAGCACGCCGACCAGGCCGCCGGACCAGACACGACGGCTCTCGCGCGGCGACACGTAGGTGCCGAGCAGCGTCATCACCAGTTCCTGGGGACCTGGGTCGCCGTGGGGCGGGGCCGATTCGGGCATGAGCGCAACTCTATACACCTCAGGCCGCTGCGGTGTAGCTTGATTCGAGTGACGTACTTCGCGGAGTTGAGCTCGCGTCAGGTGGCCGCGCTCGCGTCCGACGCGCGCGTTCCCGTGCTGCTGCTCCCGGTGGGCGCGGTCGAGCCGCACGGACCGCACGCGCCGCTGGGCACCGATCCCCTGATCTCACGCGGGATGTGCGAACGTGCCGCCGCGCGCCTGGCAGGCGATCCCGGCTTGCGCGTGCTGATCCTGCCCGAGGTGCCGTACGGGGTGACGCGGTTCGCCGCCGGGTTCGCGGGCGGCGTCTCGATCGGCGAAGAGACCCTGTACGCGCTGCTGACCGAGATCTGCGGCGCGCTCACCGAGCAGGGGCTCACCCGGATCCTGCTGGTCAACAACCATTTCGAGCCGGCGCATCTCGCCGTACTGCGGCGGGTGGCGGAGACGGCGGACGTCGGCTTCGTCGACCTCGTCCGCCGCCGGTACGCCGCGCGGCTCACCGACGAGTTCCGCTCGGGCGAATGCCATGCCGGGCAGTACGAGACGTCGCTGGTGCTGGCCGACCGGCCGGATCTCGTGGACGCCGCCGTCCAGCGCGGACTGCCCGCGGTCCACGTCGACCTGGCGCGCGGCGGGGTCACGGACTTCGCCTCGGCCGGGATGACCGAGGCCTACTGCGGCACCCCCGCCCAGGCGACCGCCGAGGAGGGCGAGAAGACCTTCTCGGTGCTCACCGACATCCTGGTCGAAGCGATCCGGGAGCTCGTATGACCTTCAATCTGGCGACCCATTTCGTCGACCGCCTCCCCGCGCACCGGACGGCGTTGCTGTGCGGCGACGAGGAAGTCACGTATGCGCAGCTCGGCGCCTTGGTGAACCGGGCGGGGAACGTGCTGCGCGAACTCGGTGTCCGAAGTGGACAGCGGGTTCTGCTGGCGCTGAACGACGGCGTCGAGTTCGTGGCCGTCTGGTACGCGGCGCAGAAGATCGGCGCGGTCACCGCCGAGGTCTATTCCTTCCTGCAGCCCAAGGATTACGCGTACTACCTCGGCTACACCGAGGCCGTCGTCGTCATCGCGGACGCCTCGACGTTGCCCGCGCTGCGCGAAGCCGGGGCACGGAACCTGCTGGTCGTCGGAGACGTGGAGTTGCTGCCCGGCGAGCACTCGTTCTCCACGCTGATCGCCTCGGCGCCGGCCGAACTGGAAGCCGCGCCGACCACGCTGGACGACGTCGCGATCTGGAAGTTCACCACCGGCAGCACCGGTGCGCCCAAGGCGTGTGTGCACCCGGCGCGCAGCGCGCTGGAAAGCTTCGACCGGTACGCGCTCGGCGTGCTCGGCCTCCGCGAGGACGACCGCGTACTGGCCGTGCCGAAGCTGTTCTTCGGCTACGCGCGCGATCTGACCGCGTTGTTCCCGTTCGGCGTGGGCGCGTCCGGGATCGTGTTCCCGCAACGCAGCACCGCCGACCTGCTGTTCTCGCTGATCGAGCGCTATCGGCCGACGATCCTGGTCAACGTGCCGACCATGATGAGCGCGATGATCGCCCACCCATCGGCGGCAGGAGTGGACATGAACTCGCTACGGCTCGCGACGTCGGCGGGTGAGGCCTTGCCGTCGGAGCTGCATCGCAAGTGGGACAACCTGTTCGGTGTCCCGGTGATCGACGGGATCGGCTCGTCGGAGGCGTATCACATCTATCTGTCCAATGTGCCCGGCGCGCAGCGGGTCGGCAGCCTCGGCCGCGAGGTCCCCGGCTACACCGCCCGCGTGCTGGACGAGAGCGGCGATCCGTTGCCGGACGGGGAGATCGGCACGCTGGAGGTGACCGGCCCGACGATCGCGCGCGAGTACTACGGCGACGCCGAGAAGACCGCGCGGACGTTCCACGGCGACACCCTGCGCACCGGCGATCTGTTCAGCCGTGACACCGACGGATACTTCCACCACCACGGCCGCGCCGACGACCTGCTGAAGGTGTCCGGCGTGTTCGTCGCGCCGAGCGAGATCGAAGACTGTCTCATCGGTCATCCCGCCGTCGTCGACTGCGCGGTGCTGGGCGTGACCGTCGACGGCCTCGTCGTCCCGCGGGCGTGCGTCGTCCTGGCGGAGGGCGCTTCCGCCACGGCCGAGGAACTCAAGGATCACGCGCGGGCCCAGCTGGCGAAGCACAAGTATCCGCGCGAGGTGGTGTTCGTGACCGAACTCCCCCGCACCGCCAACGGAAAACTCGATCGGCGCGCGCTGCGCCGGGTGGAGGCAGAGTGAGCAGGATCGTCGTCGTTACCGGCGGGACTCGCGGGATCGGCGCGGCCATCGCCGCCCGGTTCCGGGCCGCCGGCGACAAGGTGCACGCCCCCGGCCGGGCCGACTGCGACGTCACCGACGAAGACGCCGTCGCGCGGTACTTCGACGGTCTCGGGCCGGTGGACGTGCTGGTGAACAACGCCGGGATCTCGGCGAGCGCCCCGCTGGCGAAGACCTCGCTGGAGCAGTGGCGGACCCAGCTCGAGGTCAACGCGACCGGCGCTTTCCTGTGTACACGGGCGGTCCTGCCCGGCATGCGGTCGCGCGACACCGGCCGGATCGTCACCGTCGCCTCGACGGCGTCGCATATCGGCTACCGCTACACCGCCGGCTACACCGCGTCGAAGCACGCCGCCGTCGGCCTGATGCGGGCTACTGCAGCGGAACTGGCGGGCACCAGCGTCACCGCGAACGCCGTCTGCCCGGCCTTCGTGCGCACGGACATGACGGCAGCCTCCGTCGCCCGGATCCAGGAACGGACCGGCCGCGACGAAGCCGACGCGGAAGCCGCCCTCGCCGCCGCGTCACCACTCGGCCGCCTGCTCGAACCCGACGAGGTCGCCCACGCGGTGACCTTCTTCGCGGCGCCCGAAGCCGCCGCGATCAACGGACAGACACTCGTCCTCGATGGAGGTGGGATCCAGTCATGAGCCCGTTCCGCGCCACGCCGCCGATCACGACGGACTGGGAGCACTTCGAGTTCACCGTGGACGACGGCGTCGCCACGGTCACCTTGAACCGCCCCGACAAACTGAACGCGCTCACCTTCGACAGCTACGCCGACCTGCGCGACCTGCTGGCCGAATTGCCGCATCGCGGCGACGTCCGGGTGCTGGTCATCACCGGGCAGGGGCGGGGTTTCTGCTCCGGCGGCGACGTCGAAGAGATCATCGGTGAACTGCAGAAGATGGAGTCCGCGGAACTGCTGGAGTTCACGCGGATGACCGGCGCGGTGGTGAAGGCGCTGCGGGAATGCCCCATCCCGGTGATCGCCGCGGTGAACGGTGTCGCCGCGGGCGCGGGCTCGGTGATCGCGCTGGCGAGCGACTTCCGGCTGCTGGCGTCGTCGGCGAAGTTCGCCTTCCTGTTCACGAAGGTCGGGCTGGCCGGCGCGGACATGGGCTCGGCGTACCTGCTGCCGCGGCTGGTCGGGCTCGGCCGGGCGACGGAACTGCTGATGCTGGGCGACAAGATCGACGCCGCCCGGGCCGAGACCATCGGGCTGGCTTCGAAGGTGGTTCCCGACTCAGACTTGGCTTCGGAGGCTTCCGCGTTGGCTCGGCGGCTCGCTGATGGGCCGGCTTTGGCTTACAGCACGACGAAGGTTCTGTTGACGCGTGAGCTCGATATGGACCTGGGGAGTTCCATCGAGCTGGAGGCGATCACGCAGGCTTTGCTGATGACGGCGAAGGATCATGGGGAGTTCTATGCGGCGTGGACGGCTGGGCGTTCGCCTCAATGGACCGGTCGGTGAGTTCTTTCGGTGACCGTCGGGGCTGGCTCCGGTCGGTCGTGACCGGTCTGGTGACGATGGACTGTGTGGATTTTGGTGCGTTGGATGACCTGAAATCCACACAGTTGTGCGTGATCGAGCCAGTCATGGTGGTCGTCCGTTAGGGAGTGCTTCGGTCGTCGATGAATCTGGGATGGCGCAGGCCCTCAGTCGCGGATACGGAGGGCTTCGTCGCCGAGTGGCGGGTCCTGAGGGGTCTCGGTCGGGCGAGCGATGGACTGTGTGGGTTTTGGAACGTCAGATGTCCCAAAACGCACACGGGCATGCCGAGGGGCCCGTCGCCTGGGTGGCTGGCGGGCTCTTCGGGGTTCAGACGTGGTGCAGGGTGTTGCGTCGGGGTTGTCGGAGCGGGTCTCGGTATTGGGGTGGGATGAACTCCGGTAACCCATCGGCCGCCATGCGTACTTCCCAGTCACCGTGGTGAATCAACCGATGATGGAAACCACACAACAGGACCAGATTCCGGAGATCCGTCGGCCCGCCGTCTGCCCAGTGCTCAATATGATGAGCATGGCAATTCTTCGGTTTCCGATGACAGCCGGGGAATGCACAGCCGCCGTCGCGGATGTTCAACGCGCGTCTCTGGCCTGGAGTGACGAACCGCCTCAGCCGCCCCATATCCAGCGGCTCGCCCGAGGCACCCATCACGACCGGCACCATCAGGCAATCACAGGCCGCTAGCCGAGCTTCCCGCGCCGTCATCGTCCCCACGAAGTCGAGGCAGGCGGTGCCGAGACCGGATTTGAGTTCCTCGAGTCCGATGGTCACGTGCACCAAAGTCCGGTAGCCGCTGGTCCCCGGTTGGTCCGGGCAGGCGATCGCCAGATCGAGCAGGTCGGCCCAGGCGTCGCCCAGGCGTTCGCACTTCATCCGCAGATCCGCCTGCCCGAACTCATCCACCGGCCGCGGCTGGGCATGCGCCTCCAACGCTGCCGCGGTGCGGGCGCCGGTCTCGTCATCGAGGAGGCCGGTGAGTTTCCAGAAGCCGTCTTTGCGCCGTTCCAGGGTGATCTCGCGGCGTGGTTCCTTCGGCTCGGGGTCTTTGGGTTCGTTGCCGTCCGGATTCAGTAAGTCTTGCAGGTTCGCCTCAGCCTTGGCGAGCTGCCGCGGACCGGCACTCGGAGCGAGATTGGCGAGGATCTGCTCCGCACCCGCCCGCTCCTCAGCCGAAATGTCGGCGGGGAGGTTTTTCAAGATCTCCAGGATCTGATCGATCCGCTCATCCCCGACCAACCCCTGAGCAGCGACCGCGGCGGTCGCGGGAGCGACCGGCGGAACCTCCGTGCCATCCAACGCACGCGTCGGGTTCAGCGCGATCGCCCGCTTCACCACCGCACTGGCCTCACCGCGTGACAACCCCGCGATCTCCGCGAGCCAGCTCGCTGTACTGCCATGCCCGTACAAGTCTTTGACGCCCCGAGACTCGATCTCCGCCAGAAACTGCCCCAGACAAGCGGTCGCTATCCGGATCACCTGCAAAGCGTGCTGCACGCCATGGGCAAGCTCCAGCTTGCCGGCACGCCACAGCTCCTGCGGCAACTCGGGGAAGAAAGTCTCGGACACCCCTTCATAATACACCCTTAAATCAAACACGTGTTCGTAATTTTAAGCAACCAGCAAACCGTACGAACAACACCGAAGAGTGAAACGGCCACCGACCCCGAATCACCCCGCGAACGCACCTCACGCACTTAGTCGACTAAATGCGAAGAACCCCACGCAATTAGTCGGCTAAATGCGAAAGGTGCCCGGCAGCGCCCAGCAACCGATCGGCAAGGACCCGGCACCGCTCGCCCAACTCCACCGGCTCGATCACCTCGAAAGCGTGCCCCAGCACCACCACATGCATCAGCAGGAAATCGAGATCCCCGGCCCCGCTCAGCACCTCGCACCGCGAACGCCCCCGTTCGCGCACGACAGCGGCCGACGCCGGGATCTGCGAACGCACGACCGGAGCGGGCGCGTGCACCAAGAACCGTGCCTGGTGCCGGTAGACCCGGCTGGCGATGTTCTCCTGGACGTAAGCCGCCGCGTCGGGTGCCGCGCGCGGGCGGAAACGCCACGACCGCGCGGAAACTCCGGTCATCCGATCGACGCGGAAGGTGCGCCAGTCGTCACGGTCGAGATCGTAGGCCAACAGATACCAGCGCCGCCCCGAGGCCACCAGCCGATACGGCTCGACCCGCCGCACCGTAGAACCCGAAGACGGATACTCGAAGCCCAACTCGACCTCGTCGCGGCAAGCGCGGGCCAGGGTCATGAGCACGTCGGGGTCGATCGGCGCGCGACTTCCGTCGAAGGCGACCACGGAGCCGGACAACGCGCTCACCTCGTGCCGCAGTCTGGTCGGCAGCACCCGGTCGAGTTTCGTCAGAGCCCGCAAAGCGGCTTCCCCGCTGCCCGCGCCGGCGAGCAGCGAGACCGCGGTGGCGATCGCCTCCTCGTCGTCCAGCAGCAACGGCGGCATGTCGTGACCGGGCCCGAGCTGGTAGCCCCCGCCGACACCGTTGCTCGCCTGCACCGGGTAACCGAGCGCGCGCAGCCGCTCGACGTCCCGCCGGATCGTGCGCGGCGTGACACCGAGCCGCTCCCCCAGCTCCGGGCCGGTCCACACGGCACGCTGCTGCAACAACCCGAGCAGGGTGAGCACCCGCTCGGTCGTCCCGCGCTCGTCCTCCATGTCACCCACTCTGCCAGAGATAGCGGACCGATCCTGTCCGCTAGGCGTGTCAGACTTCTCCCATGAACCGCAAGAGCCGCGAATTCCAGGTCAGCTTCGACGCCCTCGACCCGAAAGCCCTCTCCACCTTCTGGCGCGACGCCCTGGGCTACGTCCACCCCGGCCCGCCCGGGGTCGAGGTGCCCGAGGGCACCGACCCGCTGGACGCGTGGGACGAGTTCCTCGAGCGGGTCGGCATGCCCGTGGAGCAGCGCAACAGCCGCTCTGCCCTCGAAGACCCGGCGGGCGAAGGGCCCAGGATCTTCTTCCAGCAGGTCCCGGAGGACAAGATCGCGAAGAACCGCGTCCACCTCGACATCCGCGCCGCTCCCGGCCTGCAGGGTGACGAGCGCATGGCGGCGCTCGAAGCCGAATGCGACCGTCTCGTCGCCCTGGGCGCGACGCGAGTGAAGCGTTTCGAGCCCGAGCAGCCGTTGAGCCTCGGCTTCATCGTGATGAACGACCCGGAGGGCAACGAGTTCTGCCTAGACTGACGTCACCGCGATCGCGTTGTCCTCCAGGGATCCGAAGTAGAGGGTCCCGGCCCGTTCGCGGACGCCGACGAGCACGTGGAACCCGTCGATCTCCCCGCGCAGTTCGTGGACCAGCTTCCCGTCCGGAGTCACGCCCCGCACCCCGCATTCCCGCGCGGGTGCGGGCTGCAGCGCGGTCGGCAACGCCCGGACACCGGCCCGCAGCGGCGCGGGAAGCTTCTGCACCAAGGAAAGCGCGGGCACCTTCGGGCTCGCCACGGTGATCCAGATCAGCCCGTCGCTGCCGGTCGAGATGTTGTCGGGATAACCCCACAGATCGTCGACGAGGTAGTCCCGCGTGCCCGCCTTGTCGCCCGTGAGCCATACGCGCGCGACCCGGTAGGCGCCGGTCTCGGCGACGGCCACATAGGACTCGTCGGGCGGCAGCGCGACGCCGTTGGCGAACTGGAAACCGTCCGCGAGCTGCTCGATCTTCCCGTCCGGTGTGCGCCGCAGGAGCCGTCCGCCGCCGGTCTGCTCGATCAGGTCGTCGCGCCATTTCTCGATGCCGAAGCGGCGCGACGAGTCGGTGAAGTACACCGTGCCGTCGGAGGCGACGGCGGCGTTGTTGCAGAACACGAAGTCGAGCCCCACCGCCGAAGTCGCCAGCGTGGTGACCGGGCCGCCCGCGAGCGGCATGGTGAGCAGACCGGCCTTGGCGTCGCAGATCAGGAGGTCTTCGCCGTAGAACTCCAGGCCCAGCGGACGGCCTCCGGTGTCGCCGAGGACGTCGATCCGCTTGCCGTCCGGCGTGACGCGCAGGATCCGCCCGTCGTCGACGCCGGTGTAGATCCGCCCCTGGTCGTCGACCACGACGTCCTCGGGACCGTGCCCGTTGACCGGGATGACCGTGACCTCGCCGAACGCCATCGCGTATGTCTCCTAGCGGTAGGTGAGCAGTTGTGCGGCTTCCGCCTCGAAATGCGGATGTTCGTTGAACGACAACAGGGTCACCCCGCCGCGGCCGGACACCAGTTTGGTGATGCCCGCGTTCACGGTGACCCGGTTCAGTTTCAGCAGCCCCGCCTCCGGCGTGCCCATGAGCGCGCCGCAGACCGTCGCGATCACGCCACCGGAGCTGAAGACGACGGCGTGCTCGCCCTTGCCCAGCGACGCCACGACATCCGCCAGCGCGCCCTTGACCCGCTCCAGGAACCGGGGCCAGGTCTCGGCACACGGACTCGAATCCCCCGCCGACACCCACGCGTTCAGGGCACCGTCCAAAGCGGCCTGATACGCCCGCGAGTCGGTCTGCTGGACACCGGCGGCGTGATACTTCGCGATGTCGACGTGGTCGTACTCGTTCCAGCGCTCGTCCTCGACGACGGCGATGCCGGAGCCGAGCACCTTCAACGCCGTCGCGGCCGTGTCCCGTTGGCGGGCAAGGGAACCCGCCCGCGCCTGGGTGAACTCGACACCTCGACGGAGCAGTTCCTCACCGACCACAGTGGACTGTTCGAACCCGCGAGGCGAGAGCTGGTCGTAGTTCTCCGCGCCGAACGACGCCTGCCCGTGCCGGACCAGATAGATCGCGCCCATCACGCGTGCCCTTTCGCGATGATCCGGCGGCAGCGGCCGTCGAGGTAGCCGACGAACTGCCAGAGGTCCTTCAGCGCCGGATTGGTCGTCTGCCCCGCGTGGTAGCGGTAGTAGATCTGCTGGATCACCACCGCGAGCCGGAACAGGCCGTACACCTCGTAAAACGTCCAGTCGCCGATTTCGAGACCGGACCGCTCCGCGTACCGTCGCACGAATTCCTCACGCGTGTACATCCCCGGCAGGTGCGTCGGCTGACGACGGCTGAGCTTCATGACGTCGTCATCGTCGTCCTGCACCCAGTACGCCAGGGTGCTGCCCAATTCCATCAGCGGATCGCCGAGAGTGGCCATCTCCCAGTCGAGCACGCCGACGATGCCGAGATCGTCGTCGAGTACCAGGTTGTCGAGCCGGTAGTCGTTGTGGATCAGGCAGATCTTGACCTCGGGCGGCTGGTTCTCCTTCAGCCACGCCATCACCTCGGCGCAGTCCGGGACGTTCTCCGTGCGGGCCTTGAGGAACCGCTCCGACCAGCCGCGCACCTGACGCTCGACGTAGCCGGCGCCCTTGCCGAGGTCGGCCAGCCCGGCGGCCTCGACGTCGACGGCGTGCAACTCGACCAGCCGGTCGACGACCTTGCCGCACAGTTCACGCGCACTGTCGGGCGGCAGGTCGAGACCGGCGGGCAGATCTCCGCGCAGGATCAGGCCTTCGAGCCGCTCCATCACGTAGAAGTCGCCGCCGAGCACGGTTTCGTCGTCGCAGAAGGCGAGAACCTCGGGCACGTAAGGAAAGACCGGCCGCAACGCCTGCTGGACCCGGAACTCGCGGCGCATGTCGTGCGCGGACGCGGCCTTGTGCCCGACCGGCGGACGCCGCAGGATCAGCTCGCGATCCGGATAGGTCAGCAGGTACGTGAGGTTCGAGGCGCCGCCGGGGAACTGGCGGACCCCGGGCGGCGCGTCGCCGAGCCCGGGCACCCGCGCGGCCAGCCAGGCGTGCATCGCGGCCGGGTCGAACGAGTCCTCTCCGCGTACCTCGACGGTCTTGTCCGCGGCCAAGGTCATCCGAACTTCTTCAGCATCGACGCCGGGACGAACGGGAAGAGCTTCGAAAGCACGCTCCACGGCCACGTCGGCACGAACGCCTTCGCCGTCTCGGATTCGATCGCCTTCACGAGCGCCTGCGCGCCCGGCTCCGCCCTGACTGCGCCCGGAAGCTTCGAGATGTCTTCGTTCATCTCCGATTCGATGAACCCGGGGTGCAGCGTGGTGACCTTGATCGGGGTCTTCAGCAGCTCGATCCGGGTTCCCTCGGCGAACGACGAGATACCCGCCTTCGAGGCGGCGTACGCGGTGGCGTTGCCGGGCACACCGCGAAGCGCGAGGAACGAGGACACGACCACGAGATGGCCGTCCTTCTGCTTGCGGAAGATGCCGACGGCGGCCTCGATCTGGGCGGCTGCGGCTAGGAAGTTCGTCTGGAGGGTCTCGCGGTTCGCGTCGAAGCGACCGGTGCCGATCCGCTGTCCCTTGCCGAGCCCCGCGTTCACGATCACGCGATCGAGGGAGCCGAGTTCCTCGCGGAACTCCTCGAAGACGGCGAAGACCTGGTCGTGGTCGTTCACGTCGAGCTTCCGGGTGACCACGGTGATGCCGGGGTACGCCTTCTTGAGCTCCGCGGCGAGGGTTTCGAGCCGGTCGACACGGCGGGCGGCCAACGCCAGGTTGCGGCCTCTCGCGGCGTACTGCCTGGCCATTCCTTCGCCGAGTCCGGAGCTCGCCCCGGTGATCAGGATGTTCTTCCGCAGGACCATGGGCAGGAGCTTACCCGTTGGTAACAAGTCTGGGAGCCCCTTGGACAGGGGGCTGCCCCCGGCGCCTGGAGTTCGCCGGGGGCAGCCTGTCCTCAAGGGTCTTACTTGACCTGGAGCAGCTTGTTCGCCGTTCCACCGGTCGGGTTGCTGATCTTGCCGTCCGCGGCGGCGGCGACGAGACCTTCGGCGACCTGGGCCGGGGTGGCGTCAGGGTGCGCCGAGAGGTACAGCGCGGCGGCACCGGCGACATGCGGCGCGGCCATCGAGGTACCGCTGATGGTGTTGGTGGCGTCGTCACCGGTGCCCCACGTGGAGGTGATGTCGACACCCGGCGCGTACAGGTCGACGACCGAACCGTAGTTCGAGAAGCTGGCCTGCTTGTCGGTCTTGTCGCTGGCGGCCACCGTGATGGCCTCCTTGACCCTGGCCGGGGAGGTGGTGCCGGCGTCGGAGGACTCGTTGCCCGCCGCGAGCGCGAAGGTCACGCCCTTGTCGATGGCACCCTTGACCGCCGCGTCCAGGGCGTCGTCCGCGCCGCCGCCCAGGCTCATGTTGGCGACCGACGGGCCCTTGGCGTTCGCCGCGACCCAGTCGACACCGGCGACGACACCCTCGGTGGTGCCGCTGCCGTTGGCGTCCAGCACGCGGACGCCGACGATCTTCACGCCCTTGGCCAGACCGTGGTCCGTGCCGCCGATGGTGCCGGCGACGTGCGTGCCGTGGCCGTGCTCGTCGTTGGGGGTGTCGTCGTTGTCGACGAAGTCCTTGCCGCCGGTGGCGCGGTCACCGAAGTCCTTGTGCGAGCCGCGGACACCGGTGTCGATGACGTAGGCGGTGACGTTGTCGGCCTTCACCGGGTAGGTGTACTTGTTGTCGAGCGGAAGGTCCGCCTGGTCGACCCGGTCCAGCCCCCACGAGGGCGGGTTGTCCTGGGTCTCGCTGATCTTGAACGTCTTGTTCTGGACGACGTAGGCGACCTGCGGGTCGGCGGCCAGACGCTTCGCGGCGGCCTCGTCGGCCTTGATCGAGAAGCCGTTCAGCGCCGAGCCGAACGTGCGGGACAGCGTGGTGCCGTACTGACCGGTGAGGCCCTGCGCCTTGGCGGCCACGTTCGCGGTGATCTCGCTCGCCGCGGCGACGCCCTGGCCGACCGCGGTGGGCTTGAGGACGACGATGTAGCTGCCGCCGACCGCGTTGGCCGCACCCGCGCCGCGGATCTCGCCCTGCTGGTCGGCGTTGGCCGCACCCGCGCCGAACGTGGCGACCGCCGCGGTCACACCGGCGAGGGCGACTCCCGCCACGAGGCCGCTACGGGTCTTTCGGGACTTCAGGTTCTTCCGGGACTTGCTCACTGGTTCCCTTCCTGCCGCGCCGTGCGGATCACCCGGGAGGATGATCGTTGTTGAGAGCCATGCAAGCCGGTGCGCAGGTGGCCGGGCAATGATTCACAGTTACCAGTACTAGGCCATACGGAGTAACGGCGCTCGTCCGGAAAGTCGTTTTCGCCTGGCAGAAGGCGCCCCTGAAGCGTTACCTCAGACTGTTAAAGTTATTCGTGTTGTTATCAACCGGGCGGTGTCAGGGAACGGCAGACGGGGGCGGTCGGGCAGCATATGGTGGCGGGGAGCGCGGCGGACCGAGTGACCACGGACGATGAAGATCAACCGCGTACCGCGTTCGCCACCGCGTTGCGATCGGCCATCGCCACGAGCGGCCTGAGTCTCGACCGTATTCAAGCCCGGCTGCTCGCGCGCGGCGCGTCGGTGAGCGTGACCGCGCTGAGTTACTGGCAATCGGGCAAACGTCAGCCGGAACGGCAGAGTTCGCTGTCCGCCGTCCGGGTGCTCGAAGAGGTGTTGGCGATCCCCGCCGGATCGCTGCTCAGCCTCCTGCCGCCGCCGCGGCCGCGCGGGGCGTCGTCACGCCGCAGCCGGGCCACCACCGAGCAGCCGCTGACCTTCCCGCTCGAAGCGCTTCAGGCGCTGCTGGAGAAGGTCGGCGCGCCCAACGCGCTCGAACAACACCATCAGCTGAAACTCGTCGGCCTGCACGATCTGTGCGAGATCGCCGAGGACGGCGGGCAACGCGCGGTGACCGCGCGGGCGGTGTTCCAGGCGGGCGCGGACGGGCAGGACCGCTGGCTGCTGGTGTACGCCCAGGGCGACCCGGAAGCGGGGCCGCCGGTGCTGAACACCCTGCGCAACTGCCACGTCGGACGTGCCGAGGTCGACGACGAGCACGGGCTCACGGTGGCCGAGCTGCTCTTCGACCGGCCCATCGATCGCGGCGAGACCCACCTGATCGAGTACTCGCTGACCAACCCCGGGCCGCCGTACCCGGAATGCCGGAACACGCATTACCGCGAGTTCCGGCGTCCCGTGCGCGAATACCTGCTGGAGGTCCGGTTCGACCCCGGCACCGTCCCGGCCAAGTGCTGGCAATATTCGCGCCAGGGCACGTCACCACTGGACCGGAAGGAACTCAAACCGGACCAGGGCAACGGTGTCCACGCCGTCGCGCTCGACTTCGGCCCCGGCGTGTTCGGCATCGACTGGGAGTACTAGTGGAGCTTGTTGCGCAGCACCTTCCCGGTCGCGTTGCGCGGTAGCTCGTCGAGGAACTCCACGTCACGCGGCACTTTGTACCGGGCGAGGTTCGCCTTGACGTACTCGCGCACGCCGTCGACGTCCAGCTCCGACTTCTCAGCTCGCACCACGAACGCCTTCAGCCGCTGCCCGAACTCGGGATCCTCGACGCCGACGACCGCCGCCTCGATCACGTCCTCACGTTCGACCAGGAGGTTCTCGACCTCGATCGGGAAGACGTTCTCGCCGCCGGAGACGATCATCTCGTCGTCGCGGCCGTCGATGAACAGCAGGCCGTCCTCGTCGAAGTGGCCGACGTCGCCGCTGGAGAGCAGCCCGTCGATGATCTCCTTGTTGCGCCCGTCGGTGTAGCCCTGGAAGCTCAGCCCGCTGCCGACGAACACCCGGCCGGTGACATGCGGCTCGGTGATCTTGCCGCCCTTTTCGTCGTACAGCGCCACTTTGCAGCCCACCGGCGCGCGGCCGACGGTGCCCGGCGCCTTGCGCCAGTCCTCGGGCGTCGCGACCGTCGCCACGGCGACCTCGGTGGAGCCGTAGAGGTTGTGCACGACGTCGCCGAACGCGGCGGTCGCGCGGTTCCCGAGATCCGGGGACAGCGCGGAGCCGGCGACGAAGATGATCCGCAGGCTCGACGTGTCGTACTTGGCGCGGATCTCCTCGGGCAGGTCGACGATGCGCTGCAGCATCGTCGGCACGAGGACCAGCGTGGTGCAGCGGTTCTCCGCGACGCCGCGCAACGTCTCCTCGGGTACGAACTTGCGCCGCATGACGACCTTCGAGCCGAGCGCGAAGGACAGGATGAACTGCGACAACCCGGTGCCGTGGAACAGCGGCGCGCCCATGTAGGTCGCCTCGCCGGTGCGCAGCGGGATGCGGTCGAGGAACTGCGCGGAGGCGAGCGCGGAGGTGTGCGGCCGCGGCGCGCCCTTCGGCGTTCCGGTGGTGCCGCTGGTCAGCAGGATGAACCCGCCGGGTTTGGCCGGCGCGGGCCACGGACGGTCGTCGGTGCTGGCGACCAGTTCGGCGACGACCGGGATGCCGGCCGGGCGCGCGGTGTCCGAATCGACCCAGGCGAGGTAATGCTCGACGTCGCCCTCGACGGCGTCCAGCAGCTCGGTGAACTCCTGGTCGTACACGAGCGCCGTGACGCCTTCACGTTTCGCGACGTCCGCGAGCTGGGGTTTGGCGAACCCGGTGTTCATCAGCAGCAGCTTGGCGCCGAGTTTGCCCGAGGCGAGCATCGTCAGCACGAGACCGCGGTGGTCGCGGCACAGCGCGGCGATCACCGAACCCGGGCCGAGGCCGCGTTCGGACCACGCCCTGGCCAGCGCGTTCGACTGGGTGTCGAGCTGCTTGAAGGTCAGCGGCCCCAGCTCGTCGATGATGCCGGTCGCGGTCGGGTCGCGGCGGGCGGCGATCATGTTCGCGCCGGCGAACGGGCCCCACTTCCGCACCATGACCAGCGAACGCAGGCCCTCGTCCACCCGCGGGATCGGGAGCAGGCCCGCTTGGCGCATCACGTCGATGCTGCGCACGGTCTCGGTCACCTTGCCCGCCACCAGGGTGGCGAGGCCGGTGGGGTTTCTCATCCGGGCACCTCCGTTGCTGCTGCGGCGAGACACCATGCCACCGGCGGTTCGCGTACCGGCGGTATGGGGTTGCTACTCGACAGTAGCCGACCGATAGCGCAGGCGCACTAGCCGTCTGGTGACAGAAATGTCGGAGGGAACCACCACAATGTGAGTGTGCAGGCGATCGCAGGTCAAGAGGAGGATGGCGACTTCGCGATCGCACTTTCCGGGCAGCCGCCGCGGCGCGGTCTGAAGCTCGCGGAGTTCGTCGCCGAAGTACGCGATCTGGAGGCGGAGCACTCACCCCGTTGGGTGTTCCCGTCGGTCGAAGGGACGTATCCCGCTCTGATCAAGGCGGGCGTCCGGGTGCGGCGCTGTCACGACCTGACGCTGATCGAGGGCTTGCTCCTGGCCCACGAGGGGCGGCCGCAGGAGTCGCGAAGCCTGCGCGCGGCGCTGGCCAGGGCGAACGGGCAGGAGGCGCCCGCCGACGAGCCGCCGCTCTGGGCCGAGGACGACCAGCCGACGCTGTTCGAGACGCGCGGCCCGCGGCTGCCCGCCGGCGTCACGGTGATCGACGCGGCGCGCCGGGTGCTGGCCGAGCAGGAGAAACGGGTCGCCCTGACCGATCATCCGGAGCGGCTCCGGTTGCTCTTCGCGGCGGAGTCGGCGAGCGCGCTGGCGGCGGCCGAGATGTCGGCCGACGGCTTGCCCTGGCGGGCGGACCTGCATTTGGCGTTGCTCGCCGACCAGCTCGGGCCCCGTGTTCCCGCCGGGCACCGGCCGAAACGGCTGGTCGAGCTGGCGGCGAAGATCAGCGACGCGTTCGGCGGACGCCCGGTCAACCCGGACGCCCCGGCCAGCGTCGTCCGCGCGCTCGGGCGGGAGGGCATCGAGGTCTCGTCGGCGAGGAAGTACCTGCTGCGCGACATCGACCACCCCGCCGTCCCGCCACTGCTGGAGTACAAGGAGCTCGCGCGGCTGCATTCGGCCAACGGCTGGACCTGGCTCGACGAGTGGGTACGCGACGGCCGGTTCCGCCCGCATTACGTAGTCGGCGGGGTCGTCTCCGGCCGCTGGGCGAGCCGGGGCGGGGGCGCGCTGCAGATCCCGAAGGTCCTGCGGACCTGTGTCCGGGCCGATCCGGGCTGGAAGCTGGTGGTCGCCGACGCCGCGCAGCTGGAGCCGCGGGTACTGACGGCGTTGTCCGGAGACCGCAAGCTGGCCGACGTCGCCGCGGCCACCGATCTGTACGCGAGCCTCGCCGAGGCGATGTTCTCCGGCGTGCGCCGGGTGCCCGTGCCCGCATGGGACGACAGGGACGATCGGGACCGTGCGAAGATCGCGATGCTGTCGGCGATGTACGGCGGCACGTCCGGCGAGGCCGGGCCGCTGCTGGCGTTGCTGCGCACCAGGTTCCCGGACGCGGTGTCCTATGTGGAGCGTGCCGCGCAGGCCGGGGAACGCGGGGAACGCGTCCGCTCACGGCTGGGCCGGACGTCGCCGGCGCCGTCGGAGGCTTGGCGCGCGCTGACCGGCGGGGTCGCGGCGGACGAGGCCGGCGAGCTGAAGGCGCGACAGGCGTCGCGGAACTGGGGCCGGTTCACCCGCAACTTCGTCGTACAGGCGAGCGCGGCGGATATGACCGCGGTCCTGCTGGCGACCCTGCGCGGCAGGCTGCCCGCCCCCGCCCACCTGGTGTTCTTCCAGCACGACGAGGTCCTGGTGCACACCCCCGCCGAGTTCGCCGACGAGGTCTCGCAGTCCATTGTGGACAGCATGGCCGAGGCGGCGCGGCTGCTCTTCGGTGCCGCCTGCCCGGTCCGGTTCCCGCTGCACATCGCCGCCGTGGACACCTACGCCGACGCCAAGTGAGTTCCGCCCCCAATCACGCGAGTTCGCCGTTCAATCACGCGAGTTCGCCGTCTGATCACGCGTGTCGTCCGTCCAATCACGCGAGTTCCGCTTTCCCCGCCGCGGAACGCGTGTGATCAGGCGGCGAACTCGCGTGATCAGAGGGACGACACGCGTGATTGGGGGCGGAACTCGCGTGATTGAACGGCGAACTCTCGCATTCAGAGGACTAAATGCGGGCGGCGTCGTCCAGGGCCTTGATCACGCGCTTCAGGGAGACGGGGTGGGCGGTGCCCAGCGTCTGGGCGAAGAAGCTCACCCGCAGTTCCTCGATCATCCACCGGATCTCCCGCAGCGCGGGTGACGAAGTGCCCGGCGGGAGCGCGTCCAGCGCGGCCTGGTATTCGTTGCGCAGCCAGGCGATGTCGCCGGTGCGCTGGATGTCCCGGGTCGGCTCGGTCGGGAGCTTCTCCAGCCGCCGCTCGATGCCCCGCAGATACCGGACGACGTGCTTGAGCCTGTCCTGCCCCGTTTCGGTGACGAAACCCTTGTGCACCAACCCGTCCAGCTGCGCGCGGACGTCGGCGAGCGAGTCCTTCGGGCCGCGAGTGTCGGCCAGCCGGGTCTCGACGTCGTTGGCCGCGCGCAGGATCTTCTCGACGTTGGTCAGCACGTCGAGCACTCCCGCGTTCAAGCCCGCGCGCACCTTTTCCAGCAGTACGGCGAAACCTGCCTCGTCCCAGCGCGGTCCGCCGTTGTCGGCCACGAGCTTGTCGACCGCGCAATCCACGCAGTCTTCGAGCAACGCCGCCACCGAGCCGTGCGGATTCCGGTTCAGCACGAGTTTCGACGAGTTGCCGAGGTTGCGGGTGATGAACTTCATCGGCGACGGGATGTTCAGCCGCAGCATCCGCCGCGTGCCCGCCCACATCGACTGTTCCTGCTGGCCCGGCGTGTCCAGCAGCCGCACCGCCACTGAACCGCCTTCGTCGACCAGCGCCGGATACGCCTTGACGTCGTGCCCGCGCTGCTTGCTCGCGAACACCTTCGGCAGTTCGCCGAACGCGGGCGTCGTCAGGCCCTCGCGCTCGATGCTGTCGGCGGCCTTGGAGATCGTCGCGCGCACCTGGCCGCTCAGATCCCGTTTGAGCGCCTCGACGTCCTTGCCTTCGGACACCTTCTTGCCACGCACGTCGACGACGCGGAACGTCATCTTCAGATGCTCAGGAACCGTCGACAGCTGCCAGGCGTCATCCGGGATCACCACGCCGCGCAACGCTTCCAGCTCGTCGGCGACGGCGTGCAGCAGCGGCCCGTCGGCAGGGCCGACCCTCGACAACACCAGTTTCGCGTGGTCGGGGGCCGGCACGAAGTTGCGCCGGATCGCCTTGGGCAGCGACTTGATCAGCTGCGTCACCAGTTCTTCGCGCAAGCCGGGGACCTGCCAGTCGAAGCCGTCCGGGGTCACCTGGTTCAGCACCGGCAGCGGGATGTGCACGGTGACACCGTCCGCGTCGGCACCCGGCTCGAACTGGTACGTGAGCTTGAAGGTCTGCGTGCCCTGCGTCCAGAAGTCGGGGTAGTCGGCCTCGCGCACGCCGCCCGCGGTCTCGTTGATGAGCATCGTCTTCTCGAAGCTCAGCAGGTCGGGCTCGGTGTGCCGCGCCTTCTTCCACCAGCTGTCGAAATGCCGCGCGGAGACGACGTCGGCCGGGACGCGCTGGTCGTAGAACTCGAACAACGTCTCGTCGTCGACCAGGATGTCGCGACGGCGGGCCCGGTTCTCCAGGTCCTCGACCTCGTCGAGCAGCGCGCGGTTCTCGCGGAAGAAGTGGTGGCGGGTCTCCCAGTCGCCCTCGACCAGCGCGTGCCGGATGAACAGCTCGCGGCTCACCTCGGGATCGATGCGCCCGTAGTTCACCCGGCGGTCGGCGACGAGCGGGACGCCGTACAGCGTCACCTTCTCCGTCGCCATCACCGCGCCCTGCTTGCGCTCCCAGTGCGGCTCGGAATAGTTCCGCTTCACGACGTGCCCGGCGAGCGGCTCGACCCATTCCGGCTCGATCCGCGCGTTCACCCGGCCCCACAGGCGCGAGGTCTCGACGAGTTCGGCCGACATGACGAACCGCGGCTGCTTCTTGAACAACGCCGATCCCGGGAACACGGAGAACCGGGCCCCACGTGCGCCGAGGTAGTCGCCCTTGGCCGGATCCTTGAGGCCGACATGCGACAACAGCCCGGCGATCAGCGACGTGTGCACACGTTGCGGATCGGCCGGGCCGGAGGTACTGAGCGTGATGCCGAGCGGTTTGGCCAGCTGACGCAGCTGGCTGAAGATGTCCTGCCATTCGCGGATGCGCAGGTAGTTCAGGTACTCGTTGCGGCACATCCGGCGGAACTGGTTGGTGGACAACGCCTTCTGCTGCTCGCTGACGTACTCCCACAGGTTGAGGTACGCCAGGAAGTCCGACGTCTTGTCCGCGAACCGCGCGTGCTGCTCGTCCGCCGCCTGCTGCTTCTCCGCCGGCCGCTCACGCGGGTCCTGAATGGACAGTGCGGCCGCGATGATCATCACTTCGCGGACGCAGCCGTTGCGCGAGGCCTCCAGCACCATCCGCGCCATCCGCGGGTCCACCGGGAGCAGCGCGAGTTTGCGGCCGGTCTCGGTGAGCTTCTTGCCATCCGACATCTCGAACGCGCCGAGCTCCTGCAGCAGCTGGACGCCGTCGGTGACCTGGCGGCGATCCGGCGGCTCGACGAACGGGAACGCCGCGATGTCGCCGAGGCCGAGCGAAGTCATCTGCAGGATGACCGACGCGAGGTTGGTCCGCAGGATCTCCGGATCGGTGAACTCGGGCCGGGCGTCGAAGTCGTCCTCGGAGTACAGCCGGATGCAGATACCGTCCGACGTCCGGCCGCAGCGGCCCTTGCGCTGGTTCGCCGACGCCTGCGAGACCGGCTCGATCGGCAGCCGCTGCACCTTGGTGCGATGGCTGTACCGCGAGATCCGCGCGGTGCCGGGGTCGACGACGTACTTGATACCCGGCACGGTCAGTGACGTCTCGGCGACGTTCGTCGCGAGTACGACGCGCCGCCCGGTGTGTCGCTGGAACACCCGATGCTGGTCCGACGACGAAAGCCGCGCGTACAGCGGCAGGATCTCGGTATTCCTCAGGTCCTGTTTGGACAGCGCGTCCGCCGCGTCGCGGATCTCCCGCTCGCCGGACAGGAACACCAGGATGTCGCCCGGTCCCTCGTGCTGGAGTTCGTCGACGGCGTCGCAGATGGCCTGTGTCTGGTCCCGGTCCTGATCGGCGTCCGGATCGTCCGGGTCGATGATCGGCCGGTAGCGGACCTCCACCGGATACGTCCGGCCGGAGACCTCCACGATCGGCGCGTCGTCGAAATGCTTGGAGAACCGCTCCGGGTCGATCGTCGCCGAGGTGATGATCACCTTGAGGTCGGGGCGCCGCGGCAGGAGCTGCTTGACGTAGCCGAGGATGAAGTCGATGTTGAGGCTGCGCTCGTGCGCCTCGTCGATGATCAGCGTGTCGTACTGCCGCAACATCCGGTCGGTCTGGATCTCGGCGAGCAGGATGCCGTCTGTCATCAGCTTGACCAGCGTGTCCTGGCCGGACTGGTCGGTGAACCGGACCTTGTAGCCGACGGTCTCGCCGAGTTCGGTGTTCAGCTCGGAGGCGATGCGATCGGCGACCGTGCGCGCGGCCAGCCGCCGCGGCTGCGTGTGCCCGATCTGGCCCCGGATGCCGCGGCCGAGTTCGAGGCAGATCTTGGGCAGCTGGGTCGTCTTGCCCGACCCGGTCTCCCCCGCGACGATCACCACCTGGTGGTCGCGGATGGCCTCGGCGATCTCGTCCTTGCGCTGGCTGACGGGCAGCTCTTCGGGGAAGGAGATCTTCGGGACGCCGTCACGCCTGCGCGTGATCCGGAGTTCGGCGGCCTCGATGTCGGCCTCGATCTGCGCGGTGACGCTCTGGGCGTTACGCGCTTTGCGGGCACCGTCGAGCCGGCGCCGGAGGCGGTGCTCGTCGCGCGACATCAATTCGGGCAGGCGAGCGCGCAGGGCGCCGAGCGGGGAAGGTTGAGCAGCCATGACCGGCACCAGGATAGCCGTGCGTCACGATCCGGGCCTCCGAATATCCCGCACGTCACCACCACCCCACGCATTTCGTCCTCTGGATGCGGTAGTCGGCAGCGCGAACTACCGCATCCAGAGGACTAAATGCGGGTGAGGGAGGCCGGAGTGAGGTCGGCGAGCCGCCGGTGTCCGGACAGGCCCATGGTCAGGTCGAGGTCGGCGAGCAGGCTCCGCAGCACGTGCCGGACGCCGTCCTCCCCCGCGTGCGCCAGGCCGTACACCCACGGCCGCCCGACCAGCACGGCCTTCGCCCCGAGCGCCAAGGCCTTGGCGATGTCGGCACCGGTGCGGATCCCGGAGTCGAACAGGATCTCCAGCCGGTCGCCCACCGCCGCCACGATCTCCGGGAGCGCGTCGAGTGACGCGATCGCGCCGTCGACCTGGCGGCCGCCGTGGTTGGACACGACGATCCCGTCCATCCCGGCGTCCACGGCGCGGCGCGCGTCGTCGGGGTGCTGGATGCCCTTGAGCACGATCGGCCCGTCCCAGTGCTCGCGCAGGAACGGCAGCCGGTCCCAGGTGCTGTCGGTGCCGGTGATCATCGAGATCCAGCGCAGGATCGCGGTCGGCGCGTCTTCTTCCGGCGTCTTCTCCAGCAGGCCGCGGAACACCGGGTCGCTCAGCGGGACGCCGAGCCCTTCGCCCTTGATGAACGGCAGGTACGCGTGGTCGAGGTCGTTCGGGCGCCACGCGAGCGTCCAGGTGTCGAGGGTGACGACGAGCGTGGTGAACCCGGCGGCCTTCGCCCGCGCCAGGATGCTCGCGCAGACGTCGTTGTCCGTCGGCCAGTACAGCTGGAACCAGCGCGGCCCCTCACCACTGGCCTCGGCGACGTCCTCGATGCTCGTGGACGACGCCGTCGACATGACGTAGGGCAGGCCGACCGACGCCGCGGCCCGCGCGGCCGCCGGCTCGGCGCCCTCATGGACGATCGACTGGACACCGACCGGCGCCAGCAGCACCGGCGCCGGAACGGGCGTGCCCAGCACGGTCGTGGACAGATCGCGTTCGGTGGCGCCGGTGAGCATCCGCGGCACCAGGCGCCAGCGGTCGAAGGCCTCGCGGTTGGCCCGGGCGGTGGCGCCGGAACCGGCCGAACCGGCGACGTACCAGAACGGTCCAGGCTCCAGGATCTCCCGCGCCGACTCCTCCAGTTTCGTGGCGTCGGTCGAGCAAGGCGGGAAGGTGCCGCCGAGTCCCTGCAGGTAGATCTCGTTCTGGTAGCCGCCGAACCGCTCCGTCACCCAGGCCTCCTCGTCACGTCGCCCTGGCCGGCTCGTCGCGGCGGGTCGAGCCTCGGACAATACTCGCCGGTAGCAACCAGGTGAGTTTCTCGGAGCGGATGACCGCGACTGGACCGATCACGGCCAGCAGGAGGACGTAGCCCGCGACGAACGGCGCGACCCGCGAGTCGAGCCCGGCCGCGGTCGCCATCGCCGCGAGCACCAGCGAGAACTCGCCCCTGGTGAGCACGGTCAGCCCGATGTTCACCCCGGCCTGGCGATCGAACCCGTTCACCCGCGCGGCCAGCGCGCCCGCGCCCAGGTTCAGCACGATCGTCAGCGCCACCGCGATCAGCACCGGCACGACCACCGAGCCGACCGCGTTCGGGTCGATGCTGAGCCCGAAGATGAAGAAGAACAGCGCGCCGAACGCGTCCCGCAGCGGGAGCACCAGCTTGTGGATACGCGGCGCGACCTTCGAGCCGCCGAGCATCATGCCGACCATGAACGCGCCGATGGCGTCGGACACCCCGACCTCCTCGGCGACGGCGGCGCCCATGACCGCGACCCCGACGAAGCAGACGGTCAGCAGTTCGTCGTCGGCCGAGCCGAACAGCTTCGACACCACCCGGCCGCCCCAGCGGGCGAGTGCGGCCATCACGATCAGGAACGCGAAGGCCTTGCCGAAGTCGGCGAGCGCCGAACCGAAGCTCCCGGCGCCGGACAGCACCGGCTGCAGCAACGCCAGGTAGAGGGCGAGGAAGATGTCCTCGATCACGATGATGCCCATGATCAGCCGGGATTCGGGGTTGTCCATCCGGCGGGATTCGAGCAGGAGTTTGGTGACGATCGCCGACGACGAGATCCCGATGGCACCGGCGATGACCAGCGCTTCCCTGGTCCCCCAGCCGAGCAGGAAACCGAACGCGAGCCCACCGCCGATGTTCAGGATCAGGTAGATCAGCCCGGACCAGACGAGTTTGCGCCCGCCCTTCGCCAGATCGTCGAGGGAGAACTCGAGGCCGAGGTAGAACAGGAGGAAGACGAGGCCGAGCCCGGCGAGCACACCGAGCTCTTTCGGATCGTCCACAAGGGACAGTCCGGGGGTGTTGGGGCCGAAGACGAAACCGGCCAGCATGAACAGGGGGATCGTGGGCAGCCCGATACGGGCGCCGGCTCTGGCGATGACACCGGCGGCGAGGAACGCCCCGCCGACGGCCAGCAGGGCATGACCGGAACTCATGGAGACCTCCGATGGATGGCTGATGCGGGCAGAAAGACGCCGATCAGCGCGGAGGTGCCCGTGCGGGCGCCTGGGGCACCGCACGGGTGATGACGACGGGTTCGCCCTGCTCAGGGACGTGGCCGGCGTCAGGGAGGTCGACGGTCTCCGCTTCGGCGGGAGCGTCGGCGAGGGGAACGGCCTGCCCGCCGTGGAAGGCGGGCAGCGGATGGGTCGCGAAAACGGCGACGGGATCTTCCTTCGCGGCCCGGCCGTGCCCATGGGGAACGGTCGGTGTCACGAAGGCGAAGACGAGCAAGATCAGCAGGAAGAAGACGGAACGGTGCCGTGCGGCGGGGGCACGGGTGGTCGTCATCTGCCCGCCACTTTACCAGTCCTTTATAGACATATCGACGAGGGATCCGTCACGGCTCGCGCCACATGGGCTGCATCGGCGGCCCGCCGTCGGCCGCGAAAGCCGGCCCGTGATCACGGAAACCCAGCCGCCGGTACAGTTTCGCACTCTCCGGGCTGCTCGCCTCCAGGTACGCGGGCACGGGGGCGTACCGGTCGAGCCCGTGCCGCAGCAACCGGGCGCCGATCCCTCGCCGCTGCGCCTTCTCGCGGACGCCGATGAACTGCGCGTGGTGGTACTCGCCGCCAGGGGCTCGCTCCGTCATCAAGTCGAACAACGCGATGAGCCTGCCGAGCTCTTCCCCGGTCAGTCCGGCGAACGCGGCCCCGTCGAGGTCGTCCTTGCCGCCGGGTGTCCAGACGACGGCGGCGGAAAGGTCGTCGGTGACGTCGACGTGGCCGCCGACGGCGAGCGCTCCCGCCAGCACCGCCCGGTGGAAGATCCGCTGCCCCACCGCGCGCCGCTCGTCACCGGGGAAGACCCACACACTGACCGGGTCATCCTGGAAGGCCTCGGCCAGCACATCGATCACAGTGTCCATTTCGGACGGTTCCGCCGCGCGTACGATCATCTTCCCGTCCTCAGCTTGACCGGTTCTTCGTCTTCTTCGAGCGGGCCGCCGATGGCGGCGTACGTCTCGGGATCCCTCGTCCGCAACACTTCCGCGCGCAGGAAGCCCACCAGCGCGGCGACGAGCACGAGACCGGGCAGCCCCCAGCGCAACAGGAACGTCCCGGCCGGGCCGAGCAGCAGATCGAAGTTGAGCAGGATCAGCGCCAGGACGGCCGACAGCGCGAGGATCGCCAGCGACGGCGCGATCCAGCGGCGCCAGGCGTTTTCGGCGTGGCGGCGCCGTTTGAAAAAGCCGATCACCGAGAGCGAGACGGCGATCATGATCACCACGACACCGGTGGACGCCGTCGTGCCGAGCCAGGTGAACAATTCGGTCACCGGGTCTCGGCCCGCGATCGCGAAGAGCGACACGACCACCAGCGCGAGCGCGGTCTGCGTGAGCGAACCGGCGACCGGCGCGCCGGTGCGTTTGCTGGTCTTGGCCAGCGAACGCGGCAACAGCCCTTCCCTGCCCAGCGCGAAGAAGTACCGCGCGACGGCGTTGTGGAAGCTCAGCAGCGCCGCGCACTGGCCGGTCACGAACAGCGTGTACGCGACGTCGGAGAACGTGCCGCCGAGATGTTCGCCCGCCAGGTTGAACAGCAGATCCGGCCCCTGGGCGGCCGCGGTCGTCACGATGACGTCCGGCCCGGCACCCACGGCCAGCGCGAGCGACGAGACGACGTAGAGCACCGCGGTGAGCGCGATCGCGGCGAACGTCGCCCGGCCGACCGTGCGGCTGGGTTCCCGGGTCTCCTCGCCGTAGGTCGCCGCGCCCTCGAAGCCGATGAACGCGGCCGCGGAGAACGCGAACACCGCGCCCACCCCGGTGGTGAACAGGCTCGACGGTTCCAGCGGGACCAGGGAAACGCTGCCACCGGCCGGATTCGAGAACAACGCGATGTCGACGATCGCGACGACGGCCACCTCGAGGCACAGCGCCACCCCGAGCACCTTGGCGTTGAGATCGACCCGCAGGACGCCGAGCGCGCCGACGAGAAGCACCATCACCAGCGCGCACAACCACCACGGCGGCGGGGATCCGGTGAGCGTGCCCAGCCAGGTCGACACCGACCAGCCGAACAGGCCGTAGATGCTGATCTGGATGGCGTTGTAGGAGATCAGCGTGACGAACGCGATCCCGGCGCCGGTGGATTTGCCGACCCCGTTGGCGACGTACGGGTAGAAGGCGCCCGCGTTGGTGATGTAGCGGCTCATCGCCGCGTACCCGACCGCGAACAGGCCCAGGATCGGGGCGAGCAGAAGGAACGACAACGGCACCCCGATGCTGCCGGTGACCGCGTAGTTCGTGGGGACCCCGCCCGCGATGGCGAAGAGCGGCCCCGCCGCGGCCACCACGAAGAACACGATCTGGGCGGCCCCGAGCCGCCGATGACCGAGACCGCGCCGCGGTCTTTGCGTACCCATGGACCCGTCCCCCCGGACGTCGGTTTGGCGGTGTGTGGACGTTCTTGATCTTGCGAAGCCATCCCACCCTAGGGCCGGGCACCCCGGCGAGGTACGTCCGTTCAGGCTAAAAACGGACCTCGGGTCGCAGTGGTGCACGCACTACCGCTACTTTGGCCGTCCCGCACCACAACGCCGGAGGGCGTGCCATTCATGCGTCGGCTGACCTTGGTCGATTCCCTGTTCTTTCTCGCCCACGACGAGTTCACCGGGAAACCCGCGCTGCGCCGCACGGGACTCGGCATCGGAATGGCCGGTTCCGCGCTCTGCGATCTCCTCCTCGCCGAGCGGATCACCGTGGAACGCAAGCGAATCCGCCCGCTGTCACGACGCGGCCTCGCCCATCCCCCGCTCGACGGGGTGTTCTCGGAAATCCTCCGCGAACGCGAACGGCACACCGTCCGGGAATGGGTCACCCATCTCCGGCACGACCTCGGGGAAACGGTCGCGGACAATCTGCTCGCCGCCGGCGTGATCGACCGCGAGACCGACCGGATGCTCATCCGGAAGAATCACCGGTACCCGCCGCGGGATCTGCTGATGTCGACGGCGGCGCGCAGCAAGGTGCGGGCGGCCGTCCTCGGCACCGAACAGCCGGATCCGCATTCGGTCTGCCTGGCCCTGCTGGCCTGGACCATCGGGCTCGACGACTTCTGCGAGCCGGAACTCGATCGGGCGGGCCTGCGCGCCTGGGCCGAGTCCACCCATCGGGACCTTCCGAAGGCGCTGGCCGAACTGATCTCGGGGGTCGACGCGGTGTGCGCCGCCGTCGTCTACACCGGCGACCGCCGGTAACGAAAATCTTCGACCGGCTCTCCCTCTTGCCGGAAACTGTCACCCGTGGTTATCGTGTGCCCACGCCGCAGCAACACCTGATGAGAAAATGACAATTCTCTGCGGAAAGGGACTCCTTTCATGAGTGACACCCTGCGGCCCGCGATGCGTCGTGCTCTCGGCGCGGTCTCCGTTCTCGCCCTCGCCGTTTCCGGCCCCGTCGCGCTCTCCTCGCTCGCGTCCGCGGCGCCCGTCCCGGCGTCGGCGTCGATCTTCGCCTCCGGTGGCGACCTCGCCTCGCCGGAGAAGAAGGAGATCGCGATGCAGATCGTCTCCAGCGCGGAAAACTCTTCCCTGGACTGGAAAGCGCAGTACTCCTACATCGAGGACATCAACGACGGGCGCGGGTACACCGCCGGCATCATCGGGTTCTGTTCCGGCACCGGGGACATGCTGGAACTCGTCGAGCGCTACACGAACTCGGTCCCGGACAACCCGCTCGCGGAATACCTCCCGGCGCTGCGCAAGGTCGACGGCACCGATTCGCACGAAGGGCTCGGCAGCGGTTTCGAAAACGCGTGGCGGGAGGCCGCCGGCCGCGAGGACTTCAAGGCGGCGCAGAACGGCGAACGCGACCGCGTCTATTTCGACCCCGCGGTGAATCAGGCGAAATCGGACGGCCTGGGCGCACTGGGACAATTCATCTACTACGACGCCATCGTGATGCACGGCCCGGGCACCAGCCAGGACAGCTTCGGCGGTATCCGCTCGGCCGCGCTCCAGCAGGCCAAGCCACCCGCGCAGGGTGGTGACGAGACGGCGTACCTCAAGGCGTTCCTCGACGCGCGGCGCGTGGTCATGAAGCAGGAAGAGGCGCACGCGGACACCTCGCGGATCGACACCGCCCAGCTGGTGTGGCTCAACGACGGCAACCTCGACCTGCACACACCGCTCAAGTGGGCGGTCTACGGGGACCCGTACGAGATCGGCTAGCGCGCCGCGACGCATGTCATGAAAGGGTCGTTCAGGACATCTTTCGTCCTGAACGACCCTTTCATGACACACGCGAGGGAGTGAACTATCGAGGGGTAAGGCAAAGGTGGCGTGTTCGTGAGCGAGGCCTCCGCCGGGGTGAAAGCTCCCATCGCCGCGTCCGACGCGGCCAAGGGAGCCTTCGGCCCGGGGCCGTGAGTGGCGATGGTCGTTCTCCGCGGAGACCTTCTACTCCCTGGGGCGGGAAGGGGCTTTCGCAGGATTCCGCCTGTCGAACGTGTCGCGAAAGCCACTTTCGGGACATCAGGCGTCGCGAAAGTGGCTTTCGCGACACGTTCGCCGGCGGCGAGATGGCCGGCGCAGGCGAGTGGTCGGGGCGCCCGCGACCCCGACACCTTTGACTTACCCTCACTAGCCCGCGAGCAGTTCCTCGGCGGTCCGCGTGTTGATCACCCGGTCCGGCTCGATCCCCAGTTCGTTGGCCCTTTCGCAGCCGTAGACCAGCCAGTCCAGCTGACCAGGGGCGTGCGCGTCGCTGTCGATCGCGAAATCGCAGCCGAGGTCGACGGCCAGGTTCAGCAGCCGCGTGGGCGGATCCCGGCGTTCGGGCCGCGAGTTGATCTCGACGGCGACCCCGTTGTCCCGGCAGGCGGTGAACACGGCTTCCGCGTCGAACTCCGACTCGGGCCGCTTCCCGCGGCCTCCCATCACCAGCCGTCCGGTGCAATGCCCCAGCACGCGGACCCGCGGATGCCGCACCGCGGCGATCATCCGCGGCGTCATCTCCTTCGCGGGCATCCGGAGTTTCGAGTGGACACTCGCGACGACGAAGTCCAGCCGCTCCAGCAGTTCTTCCTCCTGATCGAGCGTGCCGTCCAGGTGGATGTCGACCTCGATGCCGTGCAGGATCCGGAACGGCGCCATTGTCTCGTTCAGTTCCGCGACGACGTCCATCTGGCGGCGCAGCCGCTCGGGTGAGAGCCCGTTCGCGACGGTCAGCCGCGGCGAGTGGTCGGTCAGCACCATCCATTCGTGGCCGAGCGCGCGGGCGGCCTCGGCCATCTCCTCG
This sequence comes from Amycolatopsis sp. CB00013, assembly GCF_001905755.1. NCBI lineage: Bacteria > Bacillati > Actinomycetota > Actinomycetes > Pseudonocardiales > Pseudonocardiaceae > Amycolatopsis > Amycolatopsis sp. CB00013. The sequence goes on from NZ_LIWC01000005.1 coordinate 95,823, forward strand.
ATCGGGCTCCCGCCGTCGGACCAGTCCGAATGGGTGTGGCAGTCGCCGCGCAGTGCCGCCCGCATCGCGCCGCCGTCGGGCAGCTTCGGCTCGCCGATCTTCTCGAAGTACGCGGGACGGCGCCCGGCGAGGACGTCTTCGACGACGGCCGCGGTCGCCTTGCCGATATTCGGCAACGCGGTCAGCGTGCCCGCCTCGGCGCGTTTACGCAGGTCATCCGGCTTGACCTTGGCGATCACCGAGGCCGCCTGCCGGAACGCCCGCACCCGGTAGGTCGGCTCGCCCGCGCGTTCCAGCCGGAACGCGATCTCCCTCAACGCCTGCGCCGGTTCCATGTCTACCTGTCTACCCGGTCAGCGGCGAAGAGGCAGCTCATGCCTTGTGACATCGCGCAATTCGCCGTCGCGGATTTCGGCGGTCTGATACGTGCAGAACGGCTGCCGCCGCCGGTCGGTCGGCGAACCGGGGTTCAGCAGCCGCATCCCGTTCGGCGTGACGGTGTCCCAGGGGATGTGGCTGTGCCCGAACACGAGGACGTCGGTGTCCGGGAAGAGCTCGTCGCAGCGCCGTTCACGGCCCTGTTTGGCGCCGGTTTCGTGGATGACCGCCAGCCGGACGCCGCCGAGGTCCGCCCGCGCGATCTCGGGGAGCCGCGCCCGTAGATCCGCGCCGTCGTTGTTGCCGTGGACGCCGATGAGCCGCCCGCTCCGGGCCTCGAGTTCGTCCAGCAGGGCGACCTCGACCCAATCGCCGGCGTGGACGACGACGTCCGCCGCGTCGACCTCGCGCCAGACCTGCTCCGGCAGCGCCTTCGCACGCAGCGGCAGATGAGTGTCGGCGATGAGCAGCAGCCGCATCAAGCGTCTCCGATGGTTTCGAGGGTCCGCTCCAGGAAATCGCCGATGTGGGTACGCAGCAACCCGGCCGCACCTTCGGCGTCGCCCTTCTTCGCCGCCGCCAGCACCGCCTTGTGCTCGTTCCATTCCTTGCGCCAGCTGGGATTCGCCTCCCAGCCGACCACGCTGATCAACGCGGCGCGGTCCCTGAGGTCGTCGAGCATCGAGACCATCAGCGGGTTGCCACAGCCGCTGTACAGCGCGCGGTGGAACCGGCGGTTGAGCAGGCTGAGCGCGGCGTGATCCTTGTCCGAGAGCGCCGCCGACGCCTCTTTCAGCGCTTCCGCGGCGTCTTCGAGCAGGTCCGGCGAGCGGCGTTCGACCGACCGGCGCACGGCCTCGGGCTCCAGCACCATGCGGACGTCGTACACGGACTTCGCCAGCTCCGCGTCCACCACGCACACCGAAGCGCCCTTGTACGGGCTGAACGTGACGAGTCCCGTGTTCGACAGCACCTTGAGCGCCTCGCGGACCGGCGTCTTCGAGACGCCGAGCCGTGCCGCGAGTTCGGCTTCGACCAGCGGCTGGCCGGGCTTCAACTCCCGGGTGAGGATGCCGCGGCGGATCTCGTCGAGCACCACTTCGGTCCGTGAAGCGGGCAGGCTGAAGGTCGAAGACATGGGCCGATCATATATGAGATGCCATACTCGCGGTCATGAGGAATCCCGAGGAACTCCGCAGCCACCGCTGGTTCGGCGGCGACGAACTGCGCGGCTTCAGCCACCGGGCCCGGAGCAGGCAACTCGGCTACAACCCGGAGGAACACCTCGGGAAACCCGTCATCGCGATCCTCAACACCTGGAGCGACATCAACCCCTGCCACATGCATCTGCGCGAGCGGGCGGAACAGGTCAAACGCGGGGTGTGGCAGGCGGGCGGATTCCCGCTGGAGTTCCCGGTCGCGACGCTGTCCGAGACGTTCCAGAAGCCGACGCCGATGCTTTACCGCAACCTGCTTTCCCTGGAGACCGAAGAGATCCTGCGGTCCTATCCGATCGACGGCGCGGTGCTCATGGGCGGCTGCGACAAGACGACGCCCGCGTTGCTGATGGGCGCGACGAGCGCCGGGCTGCCCGCGATCTTCGTTCCCGCCGGGCCGATGCTGCGCGGGCACTGGCGGAACGAGGTGCTCGGCAGCGGCACCGACATGTGGAAGTACTGGGACGACAAGCGGGCCGGGCTGATCGGCGACGAGGAACTGTCCGAATTGGAGCGTGGGCTGGCCCGTTCTCCCGGAACCTGTATGACGATGGGGACCGCGTCCACGATGATGTCGGTCGCCGAAGTGCTCGGCTTGACCTTGCCCGGAGCCGCGTCGATCCCCGCCGTCGATTCGGCGCACCACCGGATGGCCGCGGCGAGCGGCGCGCGTGCCGTCGAGATGGTGTGGGAGGACCTCACCATCACGAAGATCCTCGACGAGCGCGCATACGCCGACGCGATCACCACCGTGCTGGCGCTCGGCGGCTCCACCAACGCCGTCATCCACCTGATCGCGATGGCCGGACGCGGCCGGATCCCGTTGTCCGTCGACGATTTCGACACGATCGCCCGCCAGGTCCCGGTACTGGCGAACATCCGGCCCGGCGGCGACTGGCTGATGGAGGACTTCTACTACGCCGGCGGGCTTCCCGGTCTGCTCTCCCGGCTGACCGAGCTGCTGCACACCGATCGCGTCACGGTCACCGGCCGGACGCTTGGCGAGAACCTCGCTTCGGCGCGGGTGCACGACGACGACGTCATCCGCACGCGTGACGATCCCGTCGCCGCGGAAGGAGGAGTCGCGGTGCTGCGCGGGAATCTCGCGCCGTCGGGCGCGGTGATCAAGCACATCGCCGCCGAGCCCCGGCTGCTCGTCCACACTGGACCCGCGGTGGTCTTCGACGACTACCGGGACTTGAAGAAGCGCATCAACGACCCCGCGCTCGGCATCACCGAGGATTCGGTCCTGGTGCTGCGCGGATCCGGCCCGCTAGGCGGCCCCGGCATGCCCGAGTACGGGATGCTGCCGCTGCCGGATCACCTGCTGGCCAAGGGGGTCCGCGACATGGTCCGGGTGTCCGACGCCCGGATGAGCGGCACCAGTTACGGCGCCTGCGTGCTGCACGTCGCGCCGGAATCCCATGTGGGCGGTCCGCTCGCGTTCGTCCGCGACGGCGACCCGATCACCTTGGACGTCCCTTCGCGACGGCTGAGCCTCGACGTCGATGATGCGGAATTGCAACGCCGACGGGAGGCCTGGAACCCGCCCGCGCCGCGCTACGAACGTGGTTACGGCGCGTTGTACTCCGAACACATCACGCAAGCTGATGAAGGTTGTGACTTCGATTTTCTCGCGCGGGTGGGCGAAAACCCGGAACCTGACGCCCAGTGACCACCCGACGGAGTGACCCGCTCACCCAACCGGGCGAGTTGCAGGCCCACAAAACGCGCCCCGTATCTTGAACCTACGTCCGGAACATGTGGAAGCCCGGATGTTCGATCACGAAGCCCGGCGCTCGCCGGACCGTGGAGGGTGGAGAGTTGCCGCAGGAACCGCGCTGGCCCGAGTCCCACGCTGAGCAGACGGACATTCTCCCGGTCGTCACGCCCGGGTTCGCGGAGTCTGCCACGCCGCAGGAGCCCACGCCACCGAAACGCCGTCGCAGCTATCGCAAGGCCGCCTTCATCGGCGGCGGCGTGTTCGGCCTCCTGGTCGTCGCGTACGCCCTCGACGTGCTGGTCTCCCAGGGCAGCGTCCCCCGCGGCGTCACCGTCGCCGGGGTCGACGTCGGCGGGATGGACCGCACCGCGGCCGAGAAGGAGCTCCGGGGCGGCATCGAACCGCGGCTGACCCGGCCGGTGAAGATCGTCGCGGGCGACGCCGAGGAGTCGCTGGCGCCGAACAACGCCGGCCTGCGCCTCGACTGGCCCGCCACCCTGGACCAGGCGGGCGATCAGCCGCTGAACCCGTTCACGCGAATCGCGTCGTTCTTCTCGACCACCGAGGTCGGCGTCGTCACCCAGACCGACGACGCCAAGCTCACCGGCGCACTGGAGAACCTGCGCGACAAGGTCGACCGCGACCCCGTCGAAGGCACCGTGCGGTTCGAGGAGGCCAAGCCGGTCGCCGTCGAGCCGAAGACCGGGCAGAAGCTCGACCTCGAAGCCGCCAAGAAGACCATCCTGGAGCGCTGGGCCGGTGGCGAGCCGTTGAACCTCGCCGTCACCCAGACCCCGGTCAAGGTCTCGCCGGAGGCCGTCCACGCCGCCCTCGAGCAAATCGCGAAGCCCGCCGTTTCGGCGCCGATGGTCATCAAGGGCGAGGGCAAGGACGCCGTCGTCAAACCCGAGGACATCGCGGGCGCACTGACCTTCGAGCCCGTCGACGGCGGCGTGCTGAACCCGAAGGTGGACAACAACAAGATCATCGAGGCCGCGGGTCCGCAGCTGAAGTCCACCGAGAAGGAGGGCAAGGACGCGCAGATCGTCTTCGAAGGCGGCAAGCCGACCGTCCAGCCGTCCGAGGACGCCAACGTCGTCGACTGGGAGCCGAGCCTCAAGCCGGTGCTCGACGTGCTCAAGCGCGCCGCACCCCGCGAGCTGCCGGTGACCTACAAGAAGACCCCGGCCAAGGTGACCACCGAGCAGGCGAACCAGCTCGGCATCAAGGAGGTCGTCAGCGAGTTCAAGACCGGCGGGTTCGCCGCGGACTCGGGGACGAACATCCGGGTCGTGGCGCAGAAGGTCAACGGCGCCATCGTGAAGCCGAACGAGACGTTCAGCCTCAACGGGTTCACCGGGCCGCGCGGTGCCGCGCAGGGCTACGTCGAGGCCGGTGTCATCAAGGACGGCGCACCCGGCCGCGAGGTCGGCGGCGGGATCTCGCAGTTCGCGACCACGCTGTACAACGCCTCGTACTTCGCCGGCATGAAGGACACCGAACACAAGGAACACAGCTACTACATCAGCCGCTACCCGGCCGCCCGCGAGGCGACCGTGTTCCAGAACCACAACGGCGGCAGCGTGATCGACCTGAAGTTCACCAACGACGGGGACACCGGCGTCGCGATCCAGACCATCTGGACGCCGTCGGACATCACGATCCGGCTGTGGGGCACCAAGAAGTACACCGTCGAGTCGATCCCGGGCGGCCGCACCAACCCGTCCGACCCGCCGACGAAACCCGGCCCCGCCGAGAACTGCAAGCCCAGCAACGGCGCGCCCGGTTTCACCACGTCGGACACCCGGGTCATCAAGGACGCCGCGAGCGGCCGCGAGATCCGGCGCCACACCCGGAACGTGCACTACAACCCGCAGCCGAAGATCACCTGCGGCACTGAGTAGCCAGGAGGGTTCACCACCCGCGCCCGGAGCGGTACGCTGAGTGACTCACTCGACCGGGCGGGGGTGGTCACCTCGTGGAACCCAAGGCGACCTTCCGGCAGATCCTCGCGGTCGGTGAACTGCGCGCGATCTGGTTCGCGGAACTCCAGTCCATCCTCGGTGACCAGGTGGCCAGGGTCGCCCTGTCGGTGCTGGTGTTCCAGCGCACCGGCTCGGCGACGTGGCCCGCGCTGACGTACGCGCTCACCTATCTCCCCGATCTGATCGGGGGGCCGTTGCTCGGCGGTCTGGCCGACCGGTACCCGCGCCGCGCGGTGATGGTCTGCTCCGACGTCGTCCGGGCGCTCCTGGTCGCGGTGCTCGCCGTCCCCGGTATCCCGTTGCCCGTGCTCGCCGCCGTGCTGGTGGTGGTGCAGCTGGCCAACGCGCCGTTCACGGCCGCGCAGGCCGCGGTCCTCCCGTCGGTGCTCAGCGGGGACCGGTACGTGCTCGGCCAGTCCCTGCTGAAGATCACCAACCAGATCGGTCAGCTCGCCGGGTTCGCGCTGGGCGGCGCGGTGATCGCCGCGATCGGGCCGGGCCGCGGGCTGGCGCTGGACGCGGTGACGTTCGCCGTCTCCGCCATCGTCCTGCGGCTGGGCGTGCGGGCGCGGTCCGCGACGGGCGCGGCAGGCCCCGCGACGTCGACCCTGCGGCGGCTTTCGGCGGGCGCCGGGACGATCTGGCGTGACCGCCGGTTGCGCGCGCTGGTCGGCCTGGCGTGGCTGGCGGGTTTCGTGATCGTGCCGGAAGGGCTCGCCGTGCCCTACGCCGCGGAGATCGGCGGCGGGGCGGTGACCGCGGGCCTGCTGCTCGCGGCGCATCCCGCGGGGATCGTGCTCGGGGTGTTCGTGCTGGGCCGCCTCGTGCGGCCCGAGATCCGGTTGCGCCTGGTCGGCGCGCTGGCGCTCGGCGCTATCGTGCCGCTCGCGGCGTTCTGGTTCCGGCCGTCGCTCCCCTACGCCGCCGGACTGCTCGTGCTGTCCGGGATGTGCGCGGCCTACCAGGTCACCGCGAGCACCACGTTCATGCGGCTGGTACCCGACACCGAACGAGGCCAGGCCTTCGGCCTCGCCGGGTCGGGACTCATCGCCGTGCAGGGAATCGGGCTGATCGCCGGCGGCCTGCTCGTCGGCGTGCTCGGTTCACCGGCGACGACGGTCTCGGTCATCGCACTCGCCGGTCTCGTAGTGGCTGTTCCGGCCACCCGGGCTTGGCGCCACGTGGCCCCACCGCACCCCCTTTAGACCGGAACCCGGTACTCACCAGTTCTGCCCGCGCATAGGGCTCACCCCCTCCGCTTCCCCGTTCCGGTCACGCGTGGTGCACCCACGCCTACCCATACAGCGTAGTGACACCTAGTATCCAACCGATTACGTTCGTCTCCGTGGCGCTAACGAATTGGGCGCTGTGGCGGCTACCCAACCGTGGTTTGATCGGCTTCGTCCTCCTGGTGGACGTCGCGGCGATCGCCGGATCCGCCTGGTCTTTTCTCCGCGTCCCCTTCACCGAGGGCGACGCGCTCCCCTTCGCGATCCTGATCCTCAGCTCCGTGCTCTACACGGAATTGTCGCGTCCGGTGGAGCGAGTGCGGGAACGGTTCGCCGGCACGCCGCACATCTCACTCGACAGCGTGTGGACCTTCGCCGCCGTGCTGCTGGTGCATCCGGCGCTCGCCGCGCTGGTCATCGCCGTGTCGTTCTTCTACCGCTGGTTCCGCGGGCAGCCGAACCCGTTGTTCCGCCGGGTGTTCTCCACCTCGGCGACCGTGCTCTCGGGGTTCGCGGCGGCCGCCTACCTGTCCCGGTACGCGGTGCCGTTCGACGTGCTCCCCCGCGATGCGTCGTCGTTCGGGTCGGTTGTCGCGGCGGGCGGGGTGTTCCTGCTGGTCAACACCGTGCTGATGACGGTCGCGGTGTACTACGGCACGCCGCACGAACGCCTCCGGGACGCGCTGGCGAAGCCGTTCGAGTACGCGCTCGAAGCGGCGACGATCGCGCTCGGCGTCATCGTCGCGTGGGCGCTGCGGGACTGGCCGGTGGTGCTGCTGCTGGTCGTCGGGATCACGCTGGTGCTGCATCGCGGTGTCCTGCTGCGGCAGCTGAAACGGCAGGCGCGCAGCGACGCCAAGACCGGGCTGCTCAACGCGAAGGCGTGGCGTGAGGCCGCGGCCGACGAACTCGACCGCGCGCGGCGCGCGGGACGGCACACCAGCCTGCTGATGGTCGACGTCGACCGGTTCAAACTGATCAACGACCGGCACGGGCATCTGGTCGGCGACCGGTATCTGGCGGCGATCGCGGAAACGCTGCGTACCGAGGTGCGCGGCACGGATCTGGTCGGGCGCTTCGGCGGCGAGGAGTTCGTCGTCCTGCTGCCCGGCACACCCGCCGTGCACGCCCACGCGATCGCGGAACGGATCCGGTCGAGCGTGGCTTCGCGCGCCGGTGACCTGCCCGAGCACGTCACCGTGTCGATCGGGCTCGCCGACCGGCCGGGCGTCGCCGATCTGGACACGGTGATCGCCGTAGCGGACCGGGCGCTCTACGAGGCCAAGAACACCGGGCGGAACCGGACTTCGGGCTACCAGGTGACCGGCTGACCCCCGCGTTTCGTCCTCTGAATGCGATACGCGCTCAGGGAAGGCCGGCGAGGGACTTCTCGAGGGCCTCGTCGGGCAGGGCGTGATCGGAGATGTCGCCCGCCAGGTACGCGCCGTACGCCGGGAGGTCGAGGTGCGCGTGCCCGCACAGCGCGGTCAGTATCACCTTCTCCTCCCCGGTTTCCTTGCACCGCAAAGCTTCCTGGATACACGCGGCGAGCGCGTGCGTCGGCTCGGGCGCGGGGATGATGCCCTCCGTGCGCGCGAACCGCACGCCCGCGGCGAAGCAGTCCTCCTGCCCGATGGCGATCGCGTCGATCAGCCCGAGTTCGTAGATATGCGAGATCAGCGGGGACATCCCGTGATAGCGCAGACCACCGGCGTGGATGGGGTCGGGGATGAAGTCGTGACCGAGCGTGTGCATCTTCAGCAACGGCGTCAGCCCCGCGGTGTCCCCGAAGTCGTACGCGTACTTCCCGCGGGTGAGCGTCGGGCAGGCGGCCGGTTCGACCGCGCGGATCACCGGGTCCATCCGGCCCGCGAGTTTCTCGCGCAGGAACGGGAAGGCGAGGCCGCCGAAGTTGGATCCGCCGCCGGTGCAGCCGACGAGGACGTCCGGGGTGTCCCCGGCCAGCTCGAACTGCTTGAGTGCCTCTTCGCCGATGATCGTCTGGTGCAGCAGCACATGGTTGAGCACGCTGCCGAGCGCGTAGCGGGTGTTCTCCGCCTGCGCCGCCTGCTCGACGGCCTCGCTGATCGCGATGCCGAGGCTCCCGGTCGAGTCCGGGTCGGCGGCCAGGATCGCGCGGCCGGATTCGGTCAGCTCGGACGGGCTCGGGTGCACCGTCGCGCCGAAGGTCTCCATCATCAGCTTGCGATACGGCTTCTGGTCGTAGGAAGCGCGGACCTGCCACACCTCGCACTCGAGCCCGAAGGTGGCCGAGGCGAACGCGAGCGCGCTGCCCCACTGCCCGGCGCCGGTCTCGGTGGTCAGCCTGGTGACGCCCTCCGCCGCGTTGTAGAACGCCTGCGGCACGGCGGTATTGGGCTTGTGCGAGCCGACCGGGCTGACGCCCTCGTACTTGTAGTAGATGCGGGCGGGGGTGCCGAGCGCCTTCTCCAGCCGCCGCGCCCGGAACAGCGGTGACGGACGCCAGAGCCGGTAGACGTCGAGGACCTCTTCCGGGATGTCGATGTACCGCTCGGTGCTGACCTCCTGGGCGATGAGCGCCTGCGGGAACAGCGGCGCGAGATCGTCCGGGCCGACCGGCTCGCGGGTGCCGGGATGCAAGGGCGGTGGCGGCGGCTCCGGCAGATCCGGGACGACGTTGTACCACCTGGTCGGCATGTCCGCTTCGTCGAGGATGTATTTGGTCCGCTCCGCCATTGAGCCTCCTCCGTCCGTCCCTTCAACCTAAAGGGACGGACGGCGCGGCACCAGACATCGCTACTACGGTGTGACCATGGGGAATCTCGTACTGCTCGACGCACCGTCCAATCTCGGGCTGCGCCCGCCCGCCGAAGGCGTGGTCCCCGGCTGTTACAAGGCACCGGGCGCGCTGCGTGACCACGGCCTGCTCACCCGGTTGGGGGCGACCGACGGCGGCGTCGTCACCCCACCGCGTTATCTGCCCGCATGGTCACCCGATGGCGGAGTGCGGAACGCGGCCGGGATCGCGGCGTACACCGAGGCCCTCGCCGCACGTCTCGCGAAGATCCGCGCGGACGGCGGCTTCCCGGTAGTGCTCGGCGGCGACTGCTCGATCGCGCTCGCCGCGATGCTGACGCTGCGTCGCGAAGGCCGCTACGGCATCGTCTACTTCGACGGACACGACGACTTCCGGCATCTCGGCAATTCCGAGTACGTCGCCAACGTGGGTGGCGAGGCCCTCGCCGTCGTCACCGGCCGTGGCCAACCCGAACTGGCCGATGTGGACGGTCTGAAGCCCTACGTCCGCGACGAAAACGTCCTCGTCCTCGGCGTGCGCGCGGAGGAGTCCGCCGAGGCACGGGACGCCGGGCTCCGGATCGTGACCAGCCAGGAGATCATGGCGTCCGGCACCGACGGCGCGCTCGCCGCCGCCCGGGAGATCTTCGCGCCGCTGGACGGTTTCTGGATCCACATCGACATCGACACCCTCGACCCGGAATTCGTGTCCGCCGTGGACAGTCCCGATCCCGGAGGGCTCAGCCCGGACAAGCTCGTCGAGCTGCTCCGGGGCCTGCTCGCGATCCCCGGCGCCGCAGGGCTGGAACTGACCATCTTCGATCCCGACCTCGACCCCGACGGCACGCAGGCCGCCCTAGTGACGGACTGCCTCGTGCGCGCACTGGAAGGACCCCGATGACCAAGGTGACCGTCGCCGACGGCTCGTTCGACGCCCCGCTCTGGCTGCCCGAATCGGGCTCCGGCCCGGGGCTGGTGCTGATCCAGGAGATCTTCGGTCTCGACGACTACCTCAAGTCGGTGGCCGCCGACCTGGCCGCCCTCGGCTACGTCGTCGCGGTGCCCGAACTGTTCTGGCGGATCTCCCCCGGCTGGTCGGCCACGCACGACGAAGCCGGTGTCTCGGCGTCGATGGCCGTCGCCGGCCGGCTGGACCCGGCGAGCGCCGTCACCGACGTGCTCGCGACCCTCGCGACACTGCGCGCACTGCCCGAAACCGGCGGCCGCGCGGGCGTCTTCGGCTTCTGCCTCGGCGGCTCGATGGCCTACGCGGCCGCCGCCGAAGGCGACCCGGACGTCGCGGTCTCGTACTACGGCTCCCGCGTTCCCGAGCAACTTCCGTTGCTGGACAAGATCACTTGCCCGATCCAGTTCCAGTTCGGCGGCGCGGATCCCTACATTCCCGCCGAGGGGGTGAGTCGCCTCGCCGACGCCGTCGCCTCCCACGACGGCGCGGAGATCCACATCCACGAGGGCGCGGGGCACGCGTTCCACAACCACGTGGCGCCGATGTTCCATCAGCCGGAGCCCGCCGCGGCGGCCTGGGCGCTGACGTTGGAGTTCCTGGGGCGGACCTACCCGGCGTGATCCTAGGCCGAACTCAGAAAACGAGATGGAATATGTCGTTGAGCAGTTTCGAAACCGGGATCACCCCGGAAGCGAGCGACAACACCCGGATCGCGGTCCCCTGGATGGGATACGGCTTTTCGCGAGCGAGCTGCTCGGCTTCGAGCAGGACCAGACGCGCTTCGACGTTGTTCCCCCGTTCCAGCAGCTCCCGGATCTCCTGATTCAATCTGATCAACTTGAGTCTCACGGTATTGGCGAACGTCCTCGCCACGCCGAGCCGGAGCGTGGACACCAGCAGCATGTTCAGCACGGTACCGCCGAGTGCGACGAAGACCAGGATCCCGGTGATGGTGTTCCTGACCAACGGGATCGCCTCCGGATCACGCAGGATGTAGATGAGCGCGATGACCGAACAGATGAAGGAGATCGAGGAGACATAGGCGATGGCGATGATGCGGCCGATCGGGCGCCAGCCGTGGTCCCGGTCCACGCGGGCGGGAACGTGCCGGAAGACCATCAAACCCGGAGCCGTGCGGAAGATCTTGGACAGGTGGTAGTAAAGGTAGGCCTGACAGCAGGCGAAGTACGTTCCGAGGGATCCGACCACGGTCCATGAGATCGCCATACCGGGGTTTCTTTCCCAAGAGGCCCACCAGCTGTCACGGAATCCGTCGCGAACGGCGCCGCTCGGCCGCGCATCGCCCTGTATCGAGGCCATGGCCTTGAACAAGTGGTTGTTTTCGACGACCCAGAGATAGAAACATGTTCCCACGGTGAAGACCAACGCCAGCAGCAGAAGTTGCCAGCGAAGCCGGACCCTGAGCCAGCGCCCGATGCGCTCGTAGTGCACCTTCATCGGCTCACGCTCGAGCTGATCGGCCGCGAACAGGCTGCGTTCTCCGTGTGAGAGCTGGATATCGAGAGACCTGAGCCTGCGCACGAGCAGCACGTAGTTGATCACGGCCACTTCCGAAGTGATCCCGAGTGCGATGCTGGGGATATCGGCGCTGAAAGGCAGCCTGACGCAGGCGACTCCGCTCGCGTCAGGGCCGAAAAGGGTCAGCCGGAGGATCCGGCCGAACCCGCAGCCCGCCGCGGCGAAGTCTCCGGACAGGATCGTCGACGCCGTCATGTAGAGCATGATGACGGGGAGGACCATGACGATTCCGACTTCCCACGCCAGGCGCGACGGCCGCGAGGGTCTTTTCCCGTTCACGACAGCGCCGTCCCGAACAGCACGGCCAAGGTCTCGCGAGGACGCTCCACATGCGGGAAATGAGCGGAGTCACCGACAAGGACCGTTTTCGCACTTTCGCAGATCGCGGCCAAGCGCACCATGTCACGGGGCGGAACCAATTTGTCCTCGACACCGAAGGCCGCGTGGATGGGACAGCTGATCTCCGACCAGTGCTGATCGGGGTCGTAGTCGAGGCCGTTCTGCGCGGCGAGGACGAACTGATCCGGCCGCATCCCCTTGACCAGCGACTTGCGAAAGCTCTTGCCGATCCCCCAGGGATGAGCGAGGAAACCGTTGAGCGCCAGCGGGAGCAGACCGATCGCGCTGCCGACCTTGACCATGCGCAGCCCCGGCCTTCCCAGCGCGGCCAGCACGCTTTGCATCCAGTACGCGATGGCGACCTTTTTCAGGAGAACGAGGCTTCGCAACGGGTTCTGCACCGTTTCGATCACGGAGAAGTACGCTCCCGCCACCAGATGGACGGACCTGATCCGGTCGTCACCCCGGCCTGCCATGTCCAGCACCAGGAACCCGCCCATCGAGTGCCCGACCAGACGGCAAGAGTGATAGCCGCAATCGGCGACCAGTTCCATCAGTACCCGGCCCACCTCACCGCTTTCCAGATCGGACTTGCGGTTCTGGGATTCCCCGAATCCCGGTAGGTCGACGAGGATGACGTCGCCAAGGTCGACACCGTCTTTCTCGGCTTGCCGCAAAAGCGGCGTCCAGGTCGACCAATCGTTGGCCACCCCGTGCACGAACAGTGTCACTTGAGTACCGGATCTCGCCTCCTCGGCGGTTCGCACATAGTGCAATTCCCCGAACGTGGTGGAGGCGGCGCCGCGAACCAGACCGAGGCATTCCGGCTCCAGTTCCAGTTCGAACGGGAAATAGCCGTCCCGGTTTTTCATCCGACCTCCATGCTCGGCGCCTGCCGGGAGAGTCGCCTCGAAGGTGCGTTCCGCAACCCGCGAAGAAGATCGAGGCTTCCACGGTTACCGACTTGTGACCCTCACGGTCGGTGACGGCGGCGTTCCCGGGCGCTGATGGACGGGCGGCGTCGGCGTCCACCGGAATATGTCGGTGCCTCCCGGTAGTTTCCCCACCATGGCCACATTGGTGAGTTTTCACGCCCACCCCGACGACGAGTGCATCGTCGCGGGAGGCGTCATGCGCAAGGCCTTCGAGGAAGGTCACCGTGTCGTGCTCGTCGTCGCGACCAGGGGGGAGGTCGGCGAGGTGCCGGACGGGTTCCTCGACGACGGAGAGGAGTTGTGGCAGCGCCGCGTGCAGGAGACGCACGCATCCGCCGAGGTCCTGGGGGCCAAGCGTGTGGAGTTCCTGGGGTACACCGATTCCGGCATGATGGGCGAGCCGCGCAACGACGTGCCCGGCACGTTCTGGCAGGCCGACGTCGAGGAGGCCGCGCAGCGGCTGGCCGCGATCCTGCGCGAGGAGCAGGCCGACGTCCTGACCGTCTACGACGACAACGGCGGCTACGGGCATCCGGACCACATCCAGGTGCACCGCGTCGGGATGCGCGCGGCCGAGCTGGCGGGCACGCCGCGGGTCTACGAGGCGACGAGCAACAGTGACGAGATGCGCCGCGGCATGGAGGAGGCGGTGCGGACCGGGCAGATGAAGGCCGAAGACCTTCCCGATTTCGAGGACGGTTCCGAATTCGGCAAGCCGGAGGCGATCCTGACGGCGAGGGTCGACGTCACCGCGTACCTGCCTGCCAAGCGGGCCGCGATGCGCGCGCACGCCAGTCAGATCAGCGAGGACTCGTTCTTCCTGGCGATGCCCGACGAGGCTTTCGCGCAGGCGTTCGGCGTCGAGTGGTTCATCCGTGCCGGGCAGGGGCCGGGCATCACGGAGACCGACCTCATGGCGGGTCTCTGACCGACAGGCATGCGGTACTGGACCTTCACACCTTCCCAGTACATGAAGGCCCCCATCCTTGCGCCTAGGTACAGGAAGGGGGCCTTCATGTACCTCAGCTTCAGGCGGTGGCGGCGGTGACGTCGAGTTCGACGAGCTGCCCGGGATAGCCGAGCTGCGCGACGCCGAGCAGGGTGCTCGCGGTGGTGAAGGCCTCCCCGATCGCCGACTCGACGAACCGGTCCCACACCGCCGAGAGGACGTCCGCGTCCGGCGTCACCACGTAGATCACCGTGCGCACGACGTCCGCCGGGGTCGCCTTGGCGAAGGCGAGCGCGGCGGCGGTGTTCGCGACGACCTGGTCGACCTGGGCGAGCACGTCGCCTTCGACGACCTTGCCGTCTTCGGCGAGCGGGCATTGGCCGGCGAGGTGGACGTCCCTCCGGCCTTCGACGATGGTCACGTGGTGGTAGGTGGGAGTGGGGTGCAGACCGGGCGGATGGTGGCGTTCAATGGTCACGAGCCGCATCCTCACCGAGGCGGTCGCGACGGGACAACCGGATTTCACGGGGGAGCCATGCGCAGGACGATCGACTGGACCGGTGACGCGGTCACGATCATCGACCAGACCGTTCTACCCGCCGAGTACCGCGTGCTCGAATTGCGCACGGTCGGCGAACTAGTCGCCGCCATCCAGCGGCTCGCGGTACGCGGGGCGCCGGCGCTCGGCGCGGCGGGGGCGCTCGGCGTCGTGCTCGCCACCCGCGCGCAGGGCGACGTCGAGGCCGAGGCGCGCCGTGTCGCGCAGGCGCGGCCGACGGCGGTCAACCTGAGCTGGGGCGTTTCCCGCGCCCTCGCGAAGCTCCCGGAGGGGTCGGAAGCCGTTCTCGCCGAAGCCCTGGCGATCCTCGACGAGGACGAGCGCATCAACCACGAGGCCTCCCGGCTGGCGGCCGACGTGGTGATCGAGCATTGCGGGCGGCGGCCGTTGCGGCTGTTGAGCCATTGCAACGCCGGGCACCTCGCGACGGTCGCCTGGGGCAGCGCGCTCGGCGTCGTCTGGCATCTGCAGGCCCGCGGCCTGGTCGAGTCCGTGCTCGTCGACGAGACCCGGCCGCTGCTGCAAGGTGCCCGCCTGACCGCTTGGGAACTGGCCGAAGCCGGTGTCCCGTACCGGATCCAGCCCGACGGCGCGGCCGCCGCGGCGATGAGCCGGGGCCTGGTCGACTGCGTCCTCGTCGGCGCCGACCGGATCGCCGCCAACGGCGACGTCGCCAACAAGATCGGTACCTACGGCCTGGCGATCGCGGCGAAGCACCACGGAATCCCGTTCGTCGTCGTCGCCCCATCGTCCACTGTGGACACCGCGATGCCGGACGGCGCCGGGATCGTGATCGAGGAACGCGATCCCGGCGAGATCCTGGCCTTCGGCGGCACGAAGGTCGCGCCCGAAGGCGCGGAAGTGTTCAACCCCGCCTTCGACGTGACGCCGCACGGGCTGATCACCGCGGTGGTGACCGAGCACGGAATCCTGAACCCTTAGAAGGATTCCAGGCAGGACGGCTCGCGGTCGGTTGCGAACGCCGCCGTCGCCCGCGAAACCGCGCCGGCGGTCCGCTCCTTGATCCGGCCCGCGGCGGCCAAGGTGCTCGGCCTGGTCCCGCCGAGGAAGATGGCGCCGAGGTCGGTGACGTCCAGTTCGAGATCCGGCGCGTCCTCCACGCGCGTCACTTCCGCGTGGCCGTCGGCGTCGGTGACGAGCCGCCAGTTCCCGGCGTTCCACGGGCAGAAGGCGTCGCGTACACCGAACACCAGGTCCACCGGGCCGTTGTAGCGCCGGGTGACGAGGGCTCGATCGACGTCGACGATGCGCAGCCACAGGGAATCGCCGCCGGACCGGGTCATGGCACGCGGGTTGGCGAGCAGATGAACGAGCGGTTCGTCGAGAGCGGCCAACACCTCCACCGTGACGACGAGGTCGTAGTCGAGCAGGAAGCGGTACAGCGTCGCGTACGCCTCCGGCGTGGTCGCGACCAGTTCCTGCACGCTCAGGATCCCTCGCGGGCCCTCTTCGTTCCAGTCGTTCTTCACCCGGTAGATCACGTAGCCGTCGGGCAGGACGGCGAACCTCAGCGCGGTCGCGCCGTTCCTCCGCCGTTCCGGGTCGTCGAGGTTGAACTCCCACGTCGCCCCTGGCCGGTCCAGCGCGCCGACCCGTTGGGGCGCTTCCTTTTCGTAGATCGCCTTGATCAGCGGGATCGCCTGCTCGCGGCCGATTTCGCGCACCCGCTCGGTTTCGAGTTCGACACCGGGCCGGAACGCGGATTTCGCGCGGATCTTCGCGCGGTAGAACTGCGCCGCGAGCCCGTATCCGAAGCGGGGATAGATGACGGCCTCGGACGCCCACAACGCGGCGATCGGTTCGCGGCCCTCGTCGTGCAGGCCGTGCAGCTGCGCCCGCATGACCCGGGTGAGCGCGCCCCGCCGCCGATGCCCCGGCGCGACGCCGACCGACGTGATCGCCGCGAACGGCGTCGGCCCCGCACCGGGAACGGTGATCTTCCGAGTGAGGATCTCCCCCATCCCGATCAGCTCGTCGCCTTCGAAGACGCCGTGTGAACGCTCGGGTTCGAACACCAGCCCTTCGCGGTATTGGAACCCTTCCGAAGGGTCGGCGAGAAAAGCACGCGCCAGCATGTCCGAAAGTGCGGGCAGGTCGTCGGTGGTCAGGGTGCGGAGGGTCAAGCCGTCATCGCTCACCCTGTTCGTACTACGCCCCTTCACCGACGACCGCCACGCCTTTTTCGAAGCAAGCATCAAAGGGCGGCGTTCAGGGCCTCGGCCCGATCACCTCACCCTTTTCCATCACCTCGATGGCCATCGCGGGGCAGGAATCCGCCGCGTCGAGCACCGTCTCGTCCGGATCCACCTCCCCCTTGACCACCGTCGCCACGGCGCCTTCGAGTTCGAAGACCTCCGGCATCAGCGCCGCGCACATCCCCGAGCCGATGCACGTGTTGCCATCGACCTCGACTTTCCAGCTCATGCTCACCATCCGATCGGCATGGAGCGGGGGCCCCGCACCAGCATCTGGGTCTTCCACACGATATCGCCGTCGAGGTGCAGCCCGGGGAGGTCTCGCAGCAGCGCCTTCAGTGCCTCCTGCAGTTCGAGCCTGGCCAGCGGAGCGCCGAGGCAGTGGTGCACGCCGTGCCCGAAACCGAGGTGGGGATTGGCTTCCCTGCCGAATTCGAGGGTTTCCGCCGACGTGAACTGGAGCCCGTCCCGGTTGGCGGCGCCGATCGCGACCATCACCGGCTCGCCCTCCTTCACCAGTACGTCACCCACTTGGATGTCTTCGGTGGCGTAGCGGGCGAAGCCGGCTCCGGCCCCCAGCGGGACGAACCGCAGCAGTTCCTCCACCGCGGCCGGGATCAGGTCCAGGTCCGCGCGCAGACGGGCGAGCTGCTCCGGCTGTTCGAGCAGGGCGTAGACGAAGTTGGGGATCTGGCTGGCGGTGGTCTCGTGCCCGGCGATCAGGATGCCGATGCACATGTCGACCAGTTCCAGCTCGCTCAGCCGGTCGCGGACGTCGCGCGCCTCGATCAGCGCGGTCATCAGATCGTCCTGCGGCTCGGCGCGATGCTGCTCGACGAGCACGTGCATGTACGCCCGCAGCTCGTCCTGGTTGGCCATCATCTCTTCGGTGGTCAGCGGGCTGGTGGACAACGCGGCGTCGCTCCACACGCGGAACTTCGGCCGGTCCTCGACGGGGACGCCGAGCAGTTCGCAGATCACCGCGACCGGGATCGGCAGCGCGTAGTCCTCGACCAGATCCGCGGGCTGTCCCTTGGCCTTCATGTCCTCGATCAGACCGACCGCCAGCTCGGCGACGCGCGGACGCAGCAGTTCGACGCGGCGCATGGTGAACGCCTTCGCGACCAGCGTGCGTAAGCGGGTGTGATCCGGCGGGTCCATGCTCAGGATCCCGCCGGGGCGCCTGCCGGGCGCCATCCGCGGCTCGTCCTTCTCCGCCGCCATCGCCCGGGAGAACCGACGGTCGCCCAGCACGAAACGGGCGTCGGCGTACCGGGTGGCGAGCCACGCCGGCTCACCGTGCGGGAGCCGGACGCGGAGCATGCCCTTGGTGGCGCGTGCCGCCGCGTACGCCTCGTTGAGTTCGAGGCCGGCGTCCTCGTTGAAGGGATAGGCGACGAATTCGGTGTCTGTGGTGGTCATTTGTCCGGAAACCCCCCGGCTCGGCGGTTTGTAAGCAACTGCTTACAACGCTAACCATGATCACGCTGAGCGTCAATGCGCCTACCGTGCGACGCCCGGCTAGCCTTTGCCGATGACGGAAGAACCGCAGGTCCGCAAGCGCGACGCGGCCGCGACCAGGGCGGCCCTGCTCGACGCGGCGGCGGCTCTCTTCGCCGAGCGCGGCTTCGACCGGACGACCGTGCGCGACATCGCGAAACTCGCCGGTGCCAACCAGGCCCTGCTGTTCCGCTACTTCGGGTCGAAGGACGCGCTGTTCGAGGAGGTCCTGGCGCGCGGCGGACGCGAGCAGATCGCCACCACCCCACCGGACGAACTGCTCGGGACGGCGTTGCGCAGCATGCTGGAATCCGACACCGGCCGCGACCGCACCCTCGACGCGTACCTGCGCTCGACCGGGCACGACAGCGCCGCGGCCGCGGTCCGGCGGCAGCTCGGCGAGGAGTACGCGAAGGTGCTCGCCACGTTGAGCGACGCCGACGACGCGGAACTGCGGGCCGACCTCGTCCTCGCCTGGCTGCTCGGGATCGGCCTGGTCCGCGACATCACCGGCAAGGAACCGCTGGCCAGCGCGGATCCCGACGACGTCTGCCGTCTGGTGCTCGGCGCGGCGCGGACCCTGCTGGAGCGCAGCGGGTAATTGCGTCGCCGTCCGCGGCACGCTGTTCTACGGTCGGGCCGTGATCACGTTCCCGCCCGCCGGTACCGAAGCCGAGTTCGACGCGCTGACCAGGCAAGACCTGCTCCCCGCCGTGAGGTCGCTCGGCTTCGGCGAAGCCGTCCCGTTCACCGAGGGCTCTCTGCCGGTCTACGCGGTCGGCGACGATCTGGTCCTCAAGCTGTTCCCGCCGGTGCATCTGGGCGAACTCCCCACCGAGCGGACGATGCTCGAAGTCCTGCACGGGAAGTTGCCGATCCCGACCCCCGCCGTGCACGAGGCCGGAGAGCGGGACGGCTGGGGCTACGTGCTCATGGAACGCCTGCGTGGCGAGACACTGAAGGACGCCTGGCCGAAACTGTCCACAGAGGACAAACATCGGCTCGCGCCCGAACTCGGCGAGGCGCTGGCCGCCCTGCATTCGCTGCGCGCCCCTCGGCTCGACGTCCTCGGCCCGCCGGACTGGGCCGCGTTCGTCGCCGGACAACGCGCGAAGGTCGTCGAGCACCACCGGCGGACCGGGCTCGACGAAAGCTGGATCGCGCAGATCCCGGCGTTCCTCGATTCCGTCGAGCTGGGCAGCCCGCCGGTCGTCCCGCTGCACACCGAATTCATGCGCGACCACCTCATGGTCACCCACGACGGCGGCCGTCCGCGCCTGAGCGGGCTCTTCGATTTCGAACCGGCCATGCGGGGCGCGGCCGAGTACGACTTCGTCGCCGTGGGCCTGTTCGTTTCCGGCGGCGACAAGGATTTCCTGCGGCGGCTGCTCACCGGATACGGCGTCGAGCCGGACGAAGACTTCTCCCGGCGCTGCCTGGCATACGCGCTTTTGCACGTATACAGCAACTTCACCTGGTACCTCGGTGTTCTCCCCGCGCCGGAGGAACCCACGCTGGAAAGCCTCAGCCGCGCTTGGTGGTAGCCCAGGTCACGGGCACCGCCTCCGGGCCGCGGATCGAAAGCGGCGGACGCCAGGTGATGGCCGAGGCGGGAACCGCGAGATCCAGTCCCGGGAGCCCGTCGAGCAGGGTCCGGAACGCGATCTCCCCTTCGAGGCGGGCCAGGGCAGCGCCGAGGCAGAAGTGGAGGCCGTGCCCGAAGCCGAGTTGCGGCGCGTTCCGCCGCCGGATGTCGAACCGGGACGCACCGGGAAAGGCGGCTTCGTCGCGGTTCGCCGCGCCGGTGTGCGCCAGCACCGCCTCACCGCGCCGGACCGGGCCTGCGCTCAGTTCGACGTCTTCCAGCGCGACCCGGAGCAGCGACGCGTCGGCCGGTCCGTCGAACCGCATGATCTCCTCGACCGCGCCTTCCGTCAGGCTCGGATCGGAGCGCAGCGCGGCGAGCTGATCCGAATGTCCCGTCAGCAGCACGATCCCGGTCGCGATCAGGCTGACCGTGGTCTCGTGCCCGGCGAGCAGGAGCTGGGTGGCGAGATCGATCAGCTCGGCCTCGGTGAGCCGGTCGCCGTCCTCGTCGCGAGCGTGCACGAGGACGCTCAGCAGGTCCTCCCCCGGCGTCTCCCGTTTGACGGCGACGAGCGCCGCCATGTCGTCCGCCCCGTCACGCCGGGCCTGCGCCACTTCGGCCGGGCTGTACGCCACCGGCGTGACGATCACGCGCGACCATTGGCGGAACCGTTCCCTGCCTTCGTAAGGGACGCCGAGGATTTCGCACATGACCGCGGTGGGCAGCGGGAAGGCGAACATCTCCACGAGATCCACCGGCGGACCGTGCTCGGCCATCGCCCGCAGGAGCGTGTCGGCGATCTCCTGGATCCGCGGCCGGAGCCCGGCGATCCGGCGGACGGTGAAGGCCTGCGCCGTCAGCTTGCGCAGGCGCGTGTGATCCGGCGGGTCCATGTTGAGGATGCTGTGCTCGCCGGTGGAGAAATCACCCGGCTCGATGAGACACGGCGCGCCCGGGGCGAGCAGGTTCCGGGAGAACCGAGTGTCCGAGAAGATCAGGCGGACGTCTTCGTACCGGGTCACCAGCCAGCCTTCGCAGCCGCTGGGGAAGACGACCCGGGACATCGGCGGATATTCGGCGTAGATCGCGCCCATCGGGGTCGCGGGGTCGTCCTTCGCCGCGGGATAGATGGCTGTCATGGAGCATGATGATGAGCGGCGCGGCGCGCGGCCGGAAGGCCCTTCTCACCGGGTGATAATCCCGCGCAGGAACTCCAGATAGGCCGGGCGTTCCGTGGCGGACAGCAGTGCGCCGCCGCTCGCCCGCTGCGCCTGGATCAACCCGACGAAAGCCGTGTACGCCAGCAAAGCGCGGTGGCGGGCTTCGGTTTCCGGGCAGTCCATCTCACGGAAGCAGCGGACGATGAACTCGACGCGCCGTGCGGTGACGTCGGCGAGCAGCGGGCCGATCACGGGGTCGCCCGCGTGGGCGAGCAAGGCCAGCTCGGCCCGCTCGTCCTTCGCGCCGAAGACGAGTTCGAAGAGTTCACGCAGCCTTCGGACCGGATCCGAAATCCCGTCCAGCAACGTGATGAGCGCCTCGGTGTGCTGTTCGGCCCACCGGCGCACGGCGGCCTCGACCAGCGCGTCCCGATTCGCGAAATGCCAGTAGAAACTGCCTTTCGTCGTCCCGAGTTTCGCCGCGATGGGCTCGACGGCGATCGCGGCGACGCCGCCTTCGCACAGCGCTTCGAGCGCCGCGTCCGCCCAATCTTCCCGCGCGAGCTTCCGTTTCACGCGACATACGCTACCGTATGGGAAACCATACGGCACCGTACGGGAGGCGGACATGCCCTTCGGATCACCCGCGAACTGGGGCGCGACCACGGAAGAACGCCGCCGCGCGCAGCCGGCGGACACCCTGCTCGACGGCCCGGTCGCGCGGTTCGACCGCGCGGTCACCGTGCGGGCGCCCGCCGCGCTCGCCTACCGCTGGCTCTGTCAGATCTCGGTCGCGCCCTACAGCTACGACCTGCTCGACAACCGGGGACGCCGCAGCCCCGGCACCCTCACCCCCGGCGCCGACGAACTCGCTCCCGGCGACACGCTGATCGTGTTCGAACTGACCGAGGTCGACCGCGGGCACAGCCTCACCGGGCGGACCTTCGCCAAGTCCGAAAAGCTGTTCGGCCCGGTCGCCGCCACGTATTCGGTCGAGCCGATCGACGAGACGTCCTGTCGCATGCTGTGCCGCATCGTCGTGACCTCCGCGGGGTTCGGCGGACGCCTCAAGGAGTTCCTGCTCGGCTGGGGCGACCTGGTCATGATGCGGAAACAGTTGCTGACGTTGAAGAAGTACGCCGAACGGGACGCGCGGCTCGGTCACGTCTCGTAAGTTCGGCCGGCCGCCGAAGGACGTCGCGAAAGCCACTTTCGGGACATCAGACGTCGCGAAAGTGGCTTTCGCGACATGCTCCCTCGGGTCACTGGGCCGGCTGCCGCTTCCGGCTCCGCCGACGTTGCGAAAGCCACTTTCGCAACGTTGAAGGTTGCGAAAGTGGCTTTCGCAACACGCCGAACGGGACGCGCGGCTAGGGCAGCGCGCGCCTTAACAGCTCGGCCAGGTGCAAAGCCCGCCGCCCGTCGAGCTGCTCGATCTGCGTCCGGCAGCTGAAGCCGTCCGCGACCACTTCGGTGCCCTCGGCCGCGGCGCGGATCGCGGGCAGCATGCGGTCTTCGGCACAGGCGACGGAAACGTCGTAGTGCCCGCGCTCGAAACCGAAGTTGCCCGCCAATCCACAGCAGCCGGAATCCATTGTGGAATTGTGGATACCCGCGGCCCGCATGGCGGCCTCGTCGGCGTCGAAGCCGAGCACGGCGTGCTGGTGACAGTGCACCTGGCTGAGCGCCTCGACGTCCAGCGAGCGGAATTCGAGCGGCGAATCCTCGACGAGTTCGGCGAAGGTCCTGGTTCGTTCGGCGAGCAGTTCCGCCACCGGGTCGCCGGGGAGCAGCGCCGGGAGGTCTCCGCGGAAGAGGGCCGTGCAGCTCGGCTCCAGCCCGGCCACCAGATACCCCGACCGCAGGTACGGTTCGAGCACGGAAAGCGTGCGGCGCACCACGTTCTTCGCGACGTCGAGCTGCCCGGTCGACACCCAGGTGAGGCCGCAGCAGACACCGCGATCGGGCAGGACGACGTCGTAGCCCGCGGCGGTGAGCACCTCGGCCGCGGCGTCGAGGACGTCCGGCGTGAGGTAGTTGTTGAAGGAGTCGGGCCACAGCACCACGGGCCGGGAGCCGGTCGCCCAGCGTTTGAGATCCGCACGCCGCCGGGTGAACGGCGCCGTCGCGAACGTCGGCAGATCCCGTTCCGGCGCGATCCCGCCGAACTTCTTCAGCAGTCCGGAGAACCGGCGCGACAGCGTGTTCGCCAGCCGGGGCGCGAACGACGCCGCGCGCAGCCACACCGGCAGCCAGCCCATCGAATAATGCGACGCCGGGCGGATCCGTCCTTTGTGGTGCTGGTGCAGGAATTCCGCCTTGTAGGTCGCCATGTCGACGTCGACCGGGCAATCGGACAGACAGCCCTTGCACGACAGACAGAGATCCAGCGCCTCGGCGACTTCCTCGGAGTGCCAGCCGTCGGTGATCAGTTCGCCGTTCACCATCTCGGCGAGCAGATGCGCGCGGCCCCGCGTCGAATGTTTCTCCTCGCGCGTGGCGCGGTAACTCGGGCACATCACGCCCGCCCCGGTGGTGTTGCGGCATTTCCCGACGCCGACGCAACGCCGCATCGCCTGCCCGAAGCTCCCCTGGTCCTCCGGATAAGCGAGCGCGGTGACGTCTTCGAGCTCCAGCGGCGCGCGCCGGACGCGAAGATCGGCGTCGACCGGCCTGGGGTTCACCAGGATGCCGGGGTTCATCATGCCCGCCGGATCGAAAATCCCCTTGAACCGCGCGAAAAGCGCGAGGATCTCGGGACTGTACATCCGGGACAGCAGTTCCGAACGCGCCTGGCCGTCGCCGTGCTCCCCCGACAGCGAGCCGCCGTGCGCGGCGACCATGTCCGCCGCCTCCTCCAGGAACGACCGGAATCCGGCGATCCCTCGCGGTGAGAGCAGATCGAAGTCCAGCCGCAAATGCAGACAGCCCTCGCCGTAATGGCCGTAGACGACGCTCTTGCGCCCGTGCTCGCGCATGAGCTGCTTGAATTCCCGCAAGTAGGCGCCCAACCGCTCGGGCGGAACGGCCGCGTCCTCCCAGCCGGGCCAGGCCTCCTCTCCCCCGGCCAACCGGGTCGCGAGACCGGCGCCCTCCTCCCGGATCCGCCACAGCCGCTTCTGCGCGGCCGCGTCGTCCAGCAGCGCGGATCCGGTCAGCGCGCCGCGGAGCCCGTCGATCAGCCCGCGGGCCTGGTCCGGGTCGGCCATTTCGACGAACAGCCAGGCGCCACCGGGCGGCAGGCCGTCGGCACGACCGGGCTCCAGTAGGGCGACGAGGTCCGCGTCGACACCCTCGACGGTCAGCGGCGACCACGGCAGGATCGCCGGGACGGCGTCGGCCGCGGCGATGTCGGATTCGAAGCCGAGCACCGCGAGCACCTTGCGTTCCGGCAGCCGGGCGAGCGAGACCGTCGCCTCCAGCACGGTGACACAGGTGCCCTCACTGCCGACCAAAGCCTTGGCGACGTCGAAACCATTCTCCGGCAACAGGTGTTCCAGCCCGTACCCGGAGACCCGCCTGCTGAAGGAGGACAGTTCGGTGCGCAGCAACGCCAGATTGTCCCGGACCAGCGCGCGCAGCTCGGAGAAGACCCGCCCTTCGGTGCCGGGTTCGGCCGCTCGGGCGTCCACTTCGGACGGTGAGGTCGGCCCGACGGTCAGCCGCGTGCCGTCGTAGAGCAGCACGTCCAGTTCGCGGACGACGTCGACCGTGCGGCCCCAGGCCACCGAATGCGAACCGCAGGCGTTGTTGCCGATCATCCCGCCGATCGTGCAGCGAGAATGCGTCGACGGGTCGGGGCCGAACCGGAGCCCGTGCGGCGCGGCGAGCCGCTGGAGATCGTCGAGGACGGTGCCCGGGGAGACCCTCGCCGTGCGCGCCTCCGGGTCGAGGTCGAGCACCCCGCCGAGATGACGCGAAGTGTCGATCACGACGCCAGGCCCGCACGAGTTGCCCGCGACGCTGGTGCCGCCGCCGCGGGCGATCACCGGCAGCCCGGCCCGGCGGCAGGCGGCGACGGCCTCGATCACTTCGTCGACGCTCCGCGGCAGCACCACACCCTTCGGCACGTGCCGGTAGTTGGAGGCATCGGTCGTGTACAGCGCCAGTGTCGCGGCGTCGGCCAGGATCTCCACGGGTCCATTCAAGACAACCGCGGCCGGAAACGCATCGGTGAACCTCTCCGGACGGGTGTGTCGGAAACCACGTCCGGTATGCGATCGTGAGCGCGTGACGGCGAGACGGCACGCCGGTGAAGAGCTCGCCGCCGAGCACAGTGCGGTGCTCGGCGGGCTTCTTCGCGAGCGCGAAGAGCTGCTCGCGACCCTCGACCGGGTCGCGGCCCTCAACGGCACCGCGCGGCTGATCCGCGAGTCGATCGGCACGCATTCCGGCTTCGTCGCCGAGCTGGCCGGGCCCGAACAGGCGGTGATCCGCTGGATGTCGGGCACCCGCACCGACGCCCTGCAGGATCTCGCCGTGCCGATCGGCCAGGGCATCGGCGGGCGGGTGCTCGCGCTGGGCAGGCCCGTGCGGGTCAACGACTACGTGAGCTCGCCGAGTATCACCCACCAGTTCGACGCGCAGGTCCGCGGCGAGGGGCTCGCCGCGATGATCGCCGTCCCGATCGTCAGCGGCACCGAGACCGTCGCCATCGCGTACGCCGCCATGCGCGAACGCCGCGACTTCGGCGACGACGCGGTCCAGTCCCTCGAGGACATCGCCACCGAGGCCGGCCGGGCGCTGAAACTGGCGTCGGTCGCCGAGGCCGACCGTGAGACCGCGCTGTCCGCCGAGCGGCTCCGCATGCAGAGCGCGCTGCACGATTCCGTCGGCGCGCTGCTGTTCTCCATCGGCGTCCAGGTGCGGAACCTGCACGAGGACATCAGCGACAACCCGGCGCTCGAATCGCGGCTGCGGCGGCTGGAGGGCGACGTGTCGGCCGCGTCGAGGGCGCTGCGCGAGTCGCTGCTCGCGCTGTCGGAGTCGAGCCCGGAACGCGCGCTGCCGGTGGAGCTGGCCGAACACTGCCGTTCGTTCCAGGCGCGCTGCGGTGTCCCGGCGCGGTTCGTGCAGCTCGCCCCGGTGCCGCGGCTGGACGCCGAACGCACCGGCCTGCTGGTCGCGGCCGTCCGGGAAGGCCTGCTCAACGTGGAGAAACACGCCGAAGCGCTGTCCGTCGTGGTCAGTCTCCTTCCCAGCGAGGACGGCGTGCAGGTGGTCGTCGCCGACGACGGCACCGGACGACGCGCCGAAGAGGACGACGAGCCCGAACCCGGCACCGGGATGGGGCTGCGCGCGCTGGCCGAACGCGCCGCGCGGGTCGGCGGCCGGGTCAGCCTGGTCCGCGACGACGACGATGGGTGCACGCTGCGCGCCTGGGTGCCGGAACCGTGCCGTCGCCGGTGACGGTCCTCGTCGTGGACGACCATCCGGTGGTCCGCGACGGGGTGAGCCTGCTGCTGCGCTACGACCCGGCGATGACCGTGGTCGGCTCGGCCGAGACCGGCCGGTCCGCGATCCGGCGGGCGGGTGAGCTGAAACCGGTGCTGATCCTGCTGGACCTGCGGCTGCCGGACATGCTCGCGCCCGAGGTCATCGCCGAACTCCGGCGTGTGCACCCGGCCGGGCGGATAGTGGTGTTCACCGCGCACGGCGACCATCAGGGCGTGCGGGCCGCGCTGGACTCCGGGGCGCACGGCTGCCTGCTCAAGGACGTCGCCGGGACGGATCTGGTGGCGGCGTTGCGGCAGGTCCTCAAGGGTGAGCGCGTCGTCGATCCGCGGATCTTCCCCGACGACGGCCAGCGGTCCGACGCGCTGGCCCGCAGCGGCCTGACGCGGCGCGAGTACGAGGTCCTGCGGCTCGCCGCGCAGGGTCAGACGAATCCGGAGATCGCGGAATCGACCGGCTTGGCGCGGAACACCGTCAAGACCTATCTGCAGTCCGCCCTGCACAAACTCGGCGCCCGGAACCGCGTCGAGGCCATCGGCAAGGCCTCCGAAGCCGGCCTCCTCTGACCCCGCATTCAGAGGACTAAATGCGGTAGTCGAACACGACCCACGACGGTCTCCCCAAGGGCGCCCCGCGCCCGACGGAGACTTCACGTCGCGCGCCCTCTCTTGGGCCGGAGGCCCACGGAAACGTTTTGCAGGGCGCCCTCCAAGATCACGCGAGTCCTTCCGAATCCCGCGCCCTGCGGAACGTTTCCGTCAGCGCGCGACCGATGAACACCGTGTCCGTTTTGTAGCCGGGTGGGTCTCCAGGTGGGGGTAACGCGGCGGAGGGTGCCCACGCAGGATGACCGCCACCGATCGTGACTCGCGTCACACGAACGGAGGAGGCGGCTTGCTCAGTGTTCGTGATCTCCAGGTGCGGTACGGCCGGTCGGTGGCCGCGCTGCACGGGGTCGACCTCGACGTTTCACCTGATGGCGTGCTGGCCGTCCTCGGCAGCAACGGGGCCGGGAAGTCGACCCTGCTGCGCACCGTCTCCGGCACGCTGCGTATGCACCGCGGCTCGGTTTCCGCCGGCGAGGTGCGCTACGACGGCAAACCACTGACCAAATTGGACCCGGCCCGCATCGTCGGTCTCGGCGTCGTCGGCGTCCCCGAAGGCCGCCAGGTCTTCGCGCGGATGACGGTCGAGGAGAACCTGCGCGCCGGCGGGATCGGCGCCCGCTCCCCCGAGCAGCGCGCCGCCGCCCGCAAACGCGTCGACGAGCTCTTCCCGGTCCTGTCCGAACGCGCCAAACAGCGCGCGGGCCTGCTTTCCGGCGGCGAGCAGCAGATGCTCGCGATCGGCCGGGCGCTGATGTCCGGCCCCCGGCTCCTGCTGCTCGACGAACCTTCGCTCGGTCTCGCACCGAAGATCGTCGAGCGGATCGGCGACATCATCCGCGAGATCCACGAACAGGGCACCGCCGTGGTGCTGGTCGAGCAGAACGCCGTGATGGCGTTGCGCGTCGCCGACCACGCGATCGTCCTGGAGGTCGGCCGGGTCGCGCTGGCCGGGACGACGGCCGAGCTCGTGGCGAGCGAGGAGGTCCAGCGGCTCTACCTGGGCGGTCACGCCGAATCGCAGGCCACCGCCGAAGCCGAGGCCGCCGACGCCCGCAAGCACCTCGCGGGCCGGAGCCTGTCGAGGTGGGCCGGATGACGCCGCCCGAATTGCACGTCGAGAACGTGACCCTGCGCTTCGGCGGGATCCGGGCGCTGGACGACGTCTCGTTCACCGTCGGCTCCGGTTCGCTGCACGCGCTCATCGGCCCGAACGGCGCCGGGAAGTCCAGCTGTTTCAACGTGATCAGCGGCCTCTACCGGGCGAACACCGGAAGCGTCCGGCTCGGCGACACCGTCCTTTCCGGACTCCCGCCGCATCGGCTCGCCCGGCTCGGGGTCGGCCGGTCGTTCCAGAACGCCGCCCTCTCCCCCGGCTCGACCGTGCTCGACAACGTCATGCTCGGCCGCCACGCGCTGACCAAAGGCGGTTTCCTCGCCTGCGGCCTCCGTCTGCCGTGGACGGTCCGGGCCGAACGCCGCCATTCCGCACGGGTGCGGGAGATCTGCGACTTCCTCGGCATCGGCGGGCTGGTGGACCTCCCGGTCGGCGCGCTGCCCTACGGCGCGGTGAAACGCGTCGACCTCGCCCGCGCGCTCGCCGTCGAACCGGTCCTGCTGCTGCTCGACGAACCCGCGGCGGGCATGAACGCGACCGAGACCGCCGAACTGGCCGGGACGATCCGCGACGTCCGTGACGAACTCGGCATCTCGATCCTGCTGGTGGAACACGACATGGGGCTGGTGATGGGCATCGCGGACCAGGTCACCGTCCTGGACTTCGGCAAGCGCATCGCCGACGGCACACCGGCCGAGGTCCAGTCGGATCCGGACGTGATCAGGGCATATCTCGGCACGGAGGCCACGGCGTGAACACATTCCTGCAACTCGTGGTGAACGGACTCGGCAAGGGCGCGGTGTTCGCGTTGCTGGCGCTGGGTTTCGTGATCATCTTCAAGGCCACCGAAGTGGTCAACTTCGCGCACGGCTCGCTCGTGCTCTTCGGCGGCTACCTGGTCGTCGTGACCCGCGAAGCGCTCGGCTGGGTGGGTGCCTCGCTGGTCGGCATCGTCTCGGCCGGTCTGCTCGCCCTCCTGCTG
Organism: Amycolatopsis sp. CB00013; assembly: GCF_001905755.1. Classification (NCBI taxonomy): domain Bacteria; kingdom Bacillati; phylum Actinomycetota; class Actinomycetes; order Pseudonocardiales; family Pseudonocardiaceae; genus Amycolatopsis; species Amycolatopsis sp. CB00013. The sequence goes on from NZ_LIWC01000005.1 coordinate 125,043, forward strand.
GAACGGTTCCTGCTGTCCCGCTCGCGGCACGCGGACGCGAACAGCCTGGCGTTGCTGACCATCGGCGTCGACGTGATCATCACCGAGGAGATCGTGCGGCGGCTCGGCGTCACGTTGCCGTTCCTCGGCGACGCCTGGGACGCGAAACCGTTCCAGCTCGGCGGGATCACACTGTTCCGCACGCATCTGGTGGCGCTGCTCGTCGCCGCGGTGCTGATCACCGCGTTCACGCTGGCGTTCAAGTACTCGAACTGGGGCGTCGCGATGCGGGCACAGGCCGAGAACCGCGAGGCCGCCGCGCTGATGGGCATCCGCAGTTCCCGGGTGACGGCGACCGCCTGGGTGGTCGCGGGCGTCCTCGCCGGGGTCGCGGTGCTCTTCATCGCCACGCAGGACTTCTCCGGCGCGGGGCTGTCCCGCGGCACGCATTCCATCGCGCTCGCCGCGTTCCCCGCGGCCATCCTCGGCGGGCTGGACTCGACGGCGGGCGCGGTGGTGGGCGGCCTCGTCGTCGGGCTGGTCGAGGCGCTTTCCGCGCAGTACGTGTCGTTCGACTTCTCCAAGAGCGCGGTCTTCCTGGTGATGCTCGTGGTCCTGGTGGTGCGGCCGTCGGGGTTGTTCGGGACGAGGGAGAGCACCCGTGTCTGACACCGCCGTGAAAACCCCCGCCGCCGCCCCGACGGCACCGCCCCCGAAACGCGATCGGGGACGCCTGCTCAAAGCACTGGCCTGGGTCGCGCTGCTGGTGGTCCTGCTCGCGATCCCGTTGTACCTCGACGCCGCCTGGCTGAAGGCCGGGCAGTACATGATGATCGGCGGGGTCGGCGCGATCGGGCTGACGCTGCTGGTCGGGCAGGCCGGGCAGTTGTCGCTGGCGCACGCGTTCTTCCTGCTGGCGGGCGCGACCGGGTACACCGTCCTTTCCGGACCGTCCGACGACGAGCGCGTGATCGGGCTCGGGCTCGATCCCGGGCTGTCGCTGATCGGTGCGGTGGTCATCGCCGCGCTGCTGGGGCTGGCGTTCGCGCCGGTCTCCGGACGGTTGCGCGGGATCTACCTCGGTGTCGCGTCCCTTTCCCTGGTGTTCCTCGGACTCTACTTCGGACAGTCGGCCGAGACGCTGACCGGCGGGACGTCGACCGGGCGCACCCCGGAACCGTTCTCGCTGTTCGGCTTCCCGTTCACCAACGGCGGTCCCGAGATCGAGCTGATGGGCGTGCCGATCCGGCAGGCGGAACGGCTCTGGTACCTGTTCCTGCTGCTGACCGTGCTCGCGTTCGTCGTCGCCAAGGCGGCGGTGCGCAGCCGGGTCGGCCGGTCGTGGCGGGCGGTGCGCGACAACGAGGCCGCCGCGTCCGTGATGGGCGTCAGTGTCACGCGGGCCAAGGCCGGCGCGTTCGCGGTCTCCTCGGCGTACGCGGGGCTCGCGGGCGCGATGACCGTGCTGTGGTTCGACATCCTCAAACCCGACGAGAGCGAATTCGGCACGTACGGCATCAACATCTCCATCGCCTTCCTGGCCATGGTGATCATCGGGGGACTCGGCTCGGTGCCCGGCGCGCTGGTGGGCGCGCTGATCGTCAACGGGCTGCCGCAGGTGCTTTCGCTGTACTCCGCCGATCTCGGCTGGTTCTCCGGAACCGGGGACGGCGCCTTGACCCCGATCCTGGTCAGTTCGTTCGTCTACGGCGCCGCGATCATCCTCGTGGTGCTCTTCGAACCGGGCGGACTCGCCGCGATCGGACGACGGATAACACCCGCCAAGAAACCTCATCTCCCGGAGGAGCAAGACAAATGAAGCGCACATATCCGGCCGTCGCGCTGGCGGCGGTCCTCGCCCTTTCGGCGTGCAGCACGAAAGCGGGCGACTCGGGGTCCTCGGGGGCGGACGGTTCGGGCGTCAAGACCGACAAAGGGGCGACGGCCTCGGAGATCACCCTCGGCGTGATGACCGACAAGACCGGGGTGTTCAAGAACCTCGGGCTCGGTATCACGCAGGGCAACGAGTTGTGGGCCAAGGACTTCAACGCCGCGGGCGGGGTGTGCGGCCGTCAGGTCAAACTCGAGACCGTCGACCACGGCTACAAGGCGGACACGGCGAAGACGCTGTATCCGCAGATCGAGCCGAAGGTCCTCGGCTTCGTGCAGCTGCTCGGCTCGCCGGTGGTGGCCGCGCTGAAGCAGAACATCGCCTCGGACAAGACCGTCGCCGCGCCCGCGTCGTGGTCTTCGGAACTGCTCGACAACCAGTACGTGATGATCGTCGGGACGACGTACGACCTGGAGATCATCGACGGGCTGTCGTACTTCCAGGAAAAGGGCCTGGTGAAGGACGGCGACACGATCGGGCATGTCTACATCGACGGCGAGTACGGCAAGAACGGCCTGCGCGGCTCGCAGTACTACGCGAAGAAGCACAACCTGACGGTGAAGGAGGTCAAGATCACCTCCACCGACAACGACCTCACCAACATCGTCACCGGGCTCAAGGGCGACGGCGTCAAGGCCATCGTCCTGACCACGTCCCCGGCGCAGACGGGTTCCGCGCTCGCGGCGAACAAGGCGCTCGGGCTCAACGTGCCCGTGCTCGGCAACAACCCGGTGTTCGATCCCGTGCTGCTGAAGAGCCCGGCGGCGAACGCGCTGGACAAGCTGACCATCGTCGCCAGCAGCGTCCCGTTCTCCGCCGACATCCCGAAGGCCAAGGAAGTCGCCACGAAGTACAAGGCGGCGTACAAGGAGACCCCGAACGGCGGGATCCCCTATGGCTACGCGGTCGGTGAGGTGTGGGGCGCGGTCCTCAAGAAGGCGTGTGAGAACAAGGACCTCACCCGTGACGGCGTCGCGGCGGCGCTGAAGCAGACGACGTCGGCGAGCACGGAGGATCTCGTGGCGGCACTGGACTTCTCGAAGCCGGGCACCCCGGCGACACGTCAGGTGTACGCGGCGACACCGGACGCGTCGGCCGAGGGCGGCGTCCGCTACGTCAAGCCGCTGTTCGAGGCCCCCGAGGCGAAGGAGTACGTGGCTCCGCACCAGAAGTGAGTCTCGCTTCGGCGAGCGCGTCCGCTTCGGCCAACGGCGTGGTGCCGTTGGCCGAAGCGGCGTCGAGGATCCCTTGCGTGGTCTTCTCCAGCGCCTCGACGCGGGTGAGCGCCTCGGCGTGCGTGAGGGCCTCCTTCTCGCGGCCGAGGGTGTAGACGACTCCCCCGGCGCTCGCGACGAAGTCCGGGATCCACAGGACTCCCCGGGCGGCGAGGGCCTCGGCAACGGTGTCGTCGGTGAGCTGGTTGTTGGCCGGGCCGACGACGAGCGGCGCGGCGACCTCCGTGCCCGGGCCGAAGACCCCGCCCACGGCCGCGGGGATCAGGACGTCGGCTTCGATGCCGAGCACCTTCTCCGGCTGGATAAGGGTCAGGCCTTGTTCGCGGGCCGCGGCGAGACGTCGTTCGTCCACATCGGACACGACGACCTCGGCGCCCTGCTCGGCCAGGTTCGCGGCGAGGTGGGCGCCGACCGAACCGTAGCCGCTGACGACCACCTTGCGGCCCTTCATCCCGTCGTCACCGAAGACCGCCCGCGCACCCGCTCGCAGTGCGGCGAGCACGCCGACGGCGGTCGGCCCGCTCGAAGAACCGGTACCGCCGTGCTCCTCGGGCAGGCAGAAGACATGCGGGGTCCGCTCGCGCAGCACTAGCATGTCCGCCGGGCCGGTTCCGACGTCGGGCCCGGCGAGATACGCACCGTCGAGTGACGCGATGAGGTCGGCGTGGTCGAGCAGGATCTCGCGCCGCTGTTCGGGGGACGGCACGCCGTCGAGCGCGACGACGCTCTTGCCGCCGCCGAAGTCCAGACCCGCGACCGCGCATTTGCGGGTCATCGCCGCGGACAACCGCAGGACGTCGTCGATCGCGTCGTGGACGCGCGGATAGACCTTGAACCGGCAGCCCCCGACGGCCGGGCCTAGCGTGCTCGAATGCACGGCCACCATCGTCGTCACCCCGGACCGGCGCCCCCGCCGGACGACCAGCTCCTGTACGGACATCTGGCTCCCCTTCTTCGCATTTAGTCGACTGAATGCGAAGAAGTTAGGGTGATGCGCAGGGCTACAGGGGCTCTGCCGAATGATATTCGGCAAGGCCGGTGAAGGAGTGGACGTGGACGAACTTGATTCAGCGATCATCCGGGAACTCCAGGCGGATGCGCGGCAGTCGAACCGCGACATCGCCCGCAAGGTCGGCGTCGCGCCGTCGACCTGCCTGGAACGGACGCGGCTGCTGCGGGAGCGCGGCGTCATCCGCGGCTATCACGCCGACATCGACCTGCGCAGCCTCAACCGCGGCGTGCAGGCGATGGTCTCGGCGCAGGTGCGGCCACTGAGCCGCGAGGTGATCGATTCCTTCCAGCGTTCGGTCGCGGAATTGCCGGAGGTCCTCTCCGTTTTCGTCACCGCCGGCAGCGACGATTTCCTGATCCACGTCGCCGCCCAGGACGTCGATCAGCTCCACGCATTCCTGGTGGATCGCTTGGCGAAGCGCAAAGAGATCATCGGCTTCCGGAGTTCGATCATTTTCCGGCATCTGCGCAAGACCGAGCTGGAACCCCTTCCGCGCCGAATACCGGGTGACACCCCCTAGGTCCTTACCCCGGAATACCCGACACACCACCCCTAAGTACGCCCGAAATCCGAGACTTCGCATCTTGGAAGACGGAAACTGTCGGTGGTGTGGGTTTGACTGGCCATAGCGGAAACGGAAAGGAGGCGCGCCATGGACGTTCGGACAGGCCTGAACCATCGTGAGCGGGCCACCCTGAGAGCCGTGGCCGAGGGCCACGCCGAGATCAGTTGCAGCTGCGAGCCGGACCTGTTCGTCGACGGTCTCGCCTGCTGCGACCAGCACACCGCGCATCGCCTCGCCCATCTCGGCCTGGTGATGCCCGCGCGCAGCGGCCGATGGGGCGAGCGTGTTCCCGCCCTGCTCACCGAGGCCGGAGCGGTGGCGCTGGAAGGCGCGTTCCCGCCGCTGGCCGCCTAAAAGCGTTTGCGGGGGCGCACGGGGAGCGCCACGATCTCGTGATGCGTGTCTTTCTGGAGACCGAGCGGCTCGTCCTGCGGCAGTTCACCGGCGCCGACGTCGACGATCTGTTCGCGCTCTACGACGATCCCGAAGTCATGCGGTACCTCAATGGGGGCGAACCCGCCGACCGGGCGGAGATCGAAAAGCTGGACCTTCCCGCCTTTCTCGGTTACTACGAGCGTTTCCCCGGTTACGGGTTCTGGGCGGCGATCGAGAAAGCGAGCGGGGATTTCCTGGGGTGGTTCCATTTCCGCCCGTTGAAGGGACACCACACGGACGACCCCGAGCTGGGTTACCGGCTGAACCGGTCGTCCTGGGGCAAGGGGTACGCGACCGAAGGTTCGCTCGCGCTCCTGGAGAAGGGGTTCACCGAACTGGGGGTCCAGCGGATCTGGGCGGCGACCATGGCGGTGAACCTGGGGTCCCGGAGGGTCATGGAAAAGATCGGGATGCGGTACGTCCGGACCTTTCACGAGCACTTCGACCACCCGATCCCCGGCACGGAGGAGGGCGAGGTCGAGTACGCCATCACCCTGGACGAGTGGCGGTCGGCGCCCAAACCGCATTCAGAGGACTAAACGCGGCCAGTGGGCAGCCAGGTTTCGCCGATCTCCTCGGCCAGGGCCTCCCCGCCGGTGAGGTCGGCGAGCCAGGCGTGGAACGCCTCCCCCTGGTCCGGCGCGAGCCCGACGTCGAAGTGCGCGACGTCCTCGAAGCGCGTCGCGTGCAGCAGGTACGGCGACGAGCGAATGTCGTTCTCCAGGCGGCCGGCCCGGTCGTAGTCGACGACGACCTCCACCAGCCGCAGCCGCCGGTACTCCCGCACGCCGATGACGTCGACGGCCTCCGAAACGGCCTGCCCGTACGCCCGGATGAGTCCGCCGGCGCCGAGCAGCACCCCGCCGAAGTACCGGGTCACCACGGCGACCGTGTCGGTCAGCTCGCGGCGGCGAAGCACTTCGAGCATCGGGGTGCCCGCCGTGCCCGCGGGCTCGCCGTCATCACTCGAACGTTGAGTCCTGCCGTCTGCGCCCAACACGAACGCGTGACAGTGGTGCCGGGCGGCCGGATCGGCCTTCTTCCTGGCGGCGATCACCTCGCGGGCGGCCTCTTCCGAGGTGACCGGCGCGAGCGCGCAGAGGAAGCGCGAACGCCGGATTTCGATCTCGTGGACCCCGGTACCCGCCACGGTGAGATAACGATCCGCCATCGGCCAAGCCTCTCAAACCGGGCAGGTCGCTCTGCCGTTCGGGCGATTCGCCGGTCACCCGAGGTCACCGCGGCGCGGGCGAAACCCACTCTTCCGCGCGACCCAGGTCACACTTTCGGACGAGCGAAGCGTCGATAACCGCAGGTCAGCGCGCTGATGCTCCACTCAGTGGACACGTCATTCCAGCCAGTGGGCAGATGATGTTTGAAGTCAACGCCCGCGTGGCATTTCCCACCCCGACCAAGCGACGTATGTCGATAACAGCGATTTCACACTATCGTCATAAGACCGGCGAACCCGGGAGTAACACGTGTACCCGCCAGCCACCCACCACAGCGGCCAGGCGGCACCCACGTGCACAGCAGTACCGATATGCGCATCGGCCGCCCAGTGCAGTGCGGCTCTACGAGGCCTGCCCCCGTTTCCGCGGGCGGGATCGTTCCCTCTCGACTGACCATCGCGGTCCCGGACCACTCCGTTAACTGGTTCACGTCCGAACCACCCGAACGGAGTGTTACCGGTCGCGCCGACGCCTTGGGAGGCGGCCAGCCGTGACCCACCATGCCAGCTACAAGGGCAGCAAGGCCCCCGAAGGCCTGTACGACCCGGAGTTCGAACACGACGCCTGCGGTGTCGCGTTCGTCGCCGATCTCTCCGGTAAACGCGATCACGGCATCGTCGCCAAAGCGCTGATCGCGCTGCGGAACCTGGAACATCGCGGGGCCCGCGGCGCCGACCCGGAGACCGGCGACGGCGCCGGGATCCTCATCCAGGTCCCCGACGAGTTCTATCGCGAGGTCGTCGGCTTCGACCTCCCCGCTCCCGGCGCCTACGCCGTCGGTACGGCTTTCCTTCCGCAGGACGAAAAGGCCCGCGGCCGGGCGATGACGACCATCGAGCGCGTCGCCGCCGAAGAGGGCATGCGCGTGCTCGGCTGGCGTGACCTTCCCGTCGACACGGACCACGTCGGCACCGGCGCGGCCGAGACCATGCCGCATTTCAGCCAGTTGTTCCTTGCCGGGAACGACGCGCTGGAGGGCCTGGCGCTGGAGCGCGCCGCCTTCGTCGTGCGCAAACGCGCCGAGCACGAGCTCGTCGAGGACGACGTCTACTTCCCCAGCCTGTCCTCGCGCACGATCGTCTACAAAGGAATGCTCACCGAGCCGCAGGTCGAGCGGTTCTTCGCCGACCTCACCGACGAGCGCGTCACCAGCGCCATCGGCCTGGTGCACTCCCGCTTCTCCACCAACACCTTCCCGTCGTGGCCGCTGGCGCACCCGTACCGGTACGTCGCCCACAACGGCGAGATCAACACGTTGCGCGGCAACCGGAACTGGATGGACGCGCGTGAGGCGCTGCTGGAATCCGACCTGATCCCCGGCGACCTCAAGCGGATCCACCCGATCATCACCCGCGGCGCGAGCGACTCGGCGTCCTTCGACGAGGTGCTGGAGCTGCTCCACCTCGGCGGCCGTTCGCTGCCCCACGCGGTGTTGATGATGATCCCGGAGGCCTGGGAGAACCATCAGGAGATGGACCCCGCGCGCCGCGCGTTCTACGAGTTCCACTCGACGCTGATGGAACCGTGGGACGGCCCCGCGCTGGTCTCCTTCACCGACGGCACCCAGATCGGCGCGGTCCTCGACCGCAACGGCCTGCGCCCCGCCCGGTACTGGGTCACCGAAGACGGCCTCGTCGTCCTCGCCAGCGAGGTCGGCGTGCTGGAGCTGGAGCAGTCCACGATCGTCCGCAAAGGACGGTTGGAGCCGGGCCGCATGTTCCTCGTCGACACGGCCGCCGGCCGGATCGTCGAGGACGAGGAGATCAAGAACGAGCTCGCCACCGAGCACCCGTACGACGAATGGGTCGAGGACGGCCTGCTCCCGCTCGACGGGCTTCCCGAGCGTGAGCGCGAGATCCCCCCGCACGCCGCGCTCGTGCGCCGTCAGCAGGCGTTCGGCTACACCGAGGAGGAACTCGACGTCCTGCTCGAACCGATGGCCCGCACCGGCGCGGAGCCGATCGGCTCGATGGGCAACGACTCCCCCATCGCCTCGCTGTCCAGCCGCCCGCGGCTGCTCTTCGACTACTTCATCCAGCTCTTCGCCCAGGTGACCAACCCGCCGCTGGACGCGATCCGTGAGGAACTGGTCACCTCGCTGGGCACCCAGCTGGGCGCGGAGCCGAACCTCCTGCAGGCCGACGCCAAGTCGTGCCGCCGGATCGTGCTGCCGTTCCCGGTGCTGGACAACGACGAGTTCGCGAAGCTGGTGCACGTCAACGACGACGGCGACCTGCCGGAGTTCCAGGCGGTCACCGTGCAGGGCACCTACGACGTCCACGGCGGCGGCGAGGCGCTCGTGCGGCGGCTCGACGAGATCCGCGCCGAGGTGTCCGCGGCCATCGCCGAGGGCGCGCGGCTGATCGTGCTGTCCGACCGCGGGATCGACGAGGACCACGCGGCCATCCCGTCGCTGCTGCTCACCGGCGCGGTGCACCACCACCTGGTGCGCGAGAAGACCCGTACGCAGGTCGGCCTCATCGTCGAGGCGGGCGACGCGCGCGAGGTGCACCACATCGCGCTGCTGATCGGCTACGGCGTCGCGGCGGTGAACCCGTACCTGGCGATGGCGACCGTCGAGGAGATGGCCGAGCAGGGCCTGATCGCCGGCGCCACCGCCAAGCAGGCGACCGCGAACCTGATCAAGGCGCTGGGCAAGGGCGTCCGCAAGACGATGTCGAAGATGGGTGTGTCCACAGTGGCCTCCTACACCGGCGCGCAGATCTTCGAAGCGGTCGGGCTCGGCGACGAGGTCATCCAGAACTGCTTCACCGGCACCACTTCCCGGCTCGGCGGCGTCGGCTTCGACACGCTCGCGCTGGAAGTCGCCGAACGGCACCGCCGCGCGTTCCCGCGCGACGGGTTCCGCGCGAACCACCGCGAGCTGGAGACCGGCGCGGACTACCAGTGGCGCCGCGAGGGCGAACCGCACCTGTTCAACCCGCAGACGGTGTTCAAGCTGCAGCATTCCACGCGTGCCGGAAAGTACGAGGTCTTCAAGGAGTACACGAAGTCCGTCGACGACCAGGCGCAGAAGCTGTACACGCTGCGCGGGCTGTTCGACTTCAAGGTCGGCCAGCGGCCCGCGGTGCCGATCGACGAGGTCGAGCCGATCTCCGAGATCGTCAAGCGGTTCGCCACCGGCGCGATCTCCTACGGGTCGATCTCGGCGGAGATGCACGAAACCCTGGCCATCGCGATGAACCGGCTCGGCGGCAAGTCGAACACCGGTGAGGGCGGCGAGGATCCGGAACGGCTCTACGACCCCGAGCGCCGCAGCGCGGTCAAGCAGGTCGCCAGCGGCCGGTTCGGCGTCACGAGCGAATATCTGGTCAACGCCGACGACATCCAGATCAAGATGGCGCAGGGCGCGAAGCCCGGCGAGGGCGGCCAGCTGCCCGGCGCGAAGGTGTACCCGTGGATCGCGAAGACGCGGCACTCCACGCCGGGGGTCGGGCTGATCTCCCCGCCGCCGCACCACGACATCTACTCGATCGAGGATCTGGCGCAGCTGATCCACGACCTCAAGAACGCCAACCCGGCCGCGCGCATCCACGTGAAGCTCGTGTCCGAGGTCGGCGTCGGCACGGTCGCGGCCGGTGTTTCCAAGGCGCACGCGGACGTCGTGCTCATCTCCGGGCACGACGGCGGCACGGGCGCTTCGCCGCTGTCGTCGATCAAGCACGCGGGCGGCCCGTGGGAACTCGGGCTCGCCGAGACGCAGCAGACGTTGCTGGCCAACCGGTTGCGCGACCGGATCGTCGTGCAGACCGACGGCCAGCTCAAGACCGGCCGCGACGTCGTCATCGCCGCGCTGCTCGGGGCCGAGGAGTTCGGTTTCGCGACCGCGCCGCTGGTGGTGTCCGGCTGCATCATGATGCGGGTGTGTCACCTCGACACCTGCCCGGTCGGCGTCGCGACGCAGAACCCGAAGCTGCGCGAGAAGTTCAGCGGCAAGGCCGAGTACGTGGTGAACTTCTTCGAGTTCATCGCCCAGGAGGTCCGGGAGTACCTGGCGGAGCTGGGTTTCCGGTCCATCGCCGAGGCCGTCGGCCACGCGGAGATGCTGGACAAGCGCAAGGCGATCGACCACTGGAAGGCCGCCGGTCTCGACCTGACGCCGATCTTCCACGTGCCCGACACGGCCCCGGCCGGCCTCCGTCACCAGCAGACCGTGCAAGACCACGGGCTGGAGAAGGCACTCGACAACACGCTGATCCAGCTCGCCGAGGGCGCGCTGTCGTCCGGGGACAAGGTGCGGCTGGAACTGCCGGTGCGCAACGTGAACCGGACCGTCGGCACCATGCTCGGCCACGAGCTCACCAAGCGATGGGGCGGCGAGGGCCTGCCGGACAACACGATCGACGTGACCTTCACCGGTACCGCCGGTCAGTCGTTCGGCGCGTTCGTGCCCAAGGGCATCACGCTGCGGCTCTACGGCGACGGCAACGACTACGTCGGCAAGGGCCTGTCCGGCGGACGGCTCATCGTGCGGCCGCCGAAGGTGGCGCGGTACAACGCCGAAGAGCACATCATCGCGGGCAACGTGATCGGCTACGGCGCGACCAGCGGCGAGATCTTCATTCGCGGCAAGGTCGGCGAACGGTTCTGCGTGCGCAACTCGGGCGCGCTGGCCGTCGTCGAAGGCGTCGGCGACCACGGTTGCGAATACATGACCGGTGGCCGTGTCGTCGTGCTCGGCGGCGTGGGCCGCAACTTCGCGGCCGGGATGTCGGGCGGCACCGCCTATGTGCTGGACCTGCCCGCGCACCGGATCAACCCGGAGATGGTCGACATCGACCCGCTGGATTCGTCCGATGTGGACTTCCTGCGTGAGGCGCTCGAAAAGCATTACGACGAAACGGAGTCCGCCGTCGCGCGTGCGCTGCTCGCCGACTGGGACGCCGCCGTCGACCGGTTCGGCAAGGTCATGCCGAAGGACTACAAGCGCGTGCTCGCGGCGCAGGCGAAGGCCGAGCGCGACGGGCGTGACGTGAACGAGGCGATCATGGAGGCCGCACATGGCTGACCCCAAGGGCTTTCTGACCACCACTCGCGAGACGCCCAAGAGCCGTCCCGTCGACCTGCGCCTGATGGACTGGCGCGAGGTGTACGAGGACTTCGCGACGTCGAAGCTGCAGAAGCAGGCCGGACGCTGCATGGACTGCGGCATCCCGTTCTGTCACCAGGGCTGCCCGCTCGGGAACCTCATCCCCGAGTGGAACACGCTGACCTGGCGCGACGATTGGCGCGACGCGGCCGAGCGGCTGCACGCGACCAACAATTTCCCGGAGTTCACCGGGACCCTCTGCCCGGCGCCGTGCGAGACGGCGTGTGTGCTCGGGATCAACGACGATCCCGTCACCATCAAGCGGGTCGAGATCTCGATCATCGACCGGGCCTTCGAAGAAGGCTGGGTCACGCCGCAGAAGCCGGTGGCGCTCACCGGCAAGAAGGTGGCCGTGGTCGGATCCGGCCCGTCGGGACTCGCCGCGGCGCAGCAGCTCACGCGCGCGGGCCACAGTGTCGTGGTCTTCGAGCGGGCCGACAAGATCGGCGGGCTGCTGCGCTACGGCATCCCCGAATTCAAGATGGAGAAGCACCGGCTCGACCGCCGTCTGGACCAGATGCGCGCCGAGGGCACGGAATTCCGGACCTCGGTGAACGTCGGCGTCGACCTCACCGTCGAGGAACTGAAGTCGTCCTACGACGCCGTGGTCCTCGCCGGTGGCGCGACCGCGTGGCGGGATCTGCCGATCACCGGCCGCGAGCACGCCGGTATCCACCAGGCGATGGAGTTCCTGCCGCACGCCAACCGCGTCGCCGCCGGGGAACTGGACGTCTCGCCGATCAGTGCCGAGGGCCTCGACGTCGTGGTCATCGGCGGCGGTGACACCGGCGCGGACTGCGTCGGGACCTCGCACCGCCAGGGCGCGAAATCGGTGACGCAGCTGGAGATCATGCCGAAGCCGCCGCTTTCGCGGTCCGACGCGCACCCGTGGCCGACATACCCGATGATCTACCGGGTCTCGTCCGCGCACGAGGAGGGCGGCGAGCGGCTGTACTCGGTCAACACGCAGGAGTTCGCCGCCGATGCCGACGGCCGGGTGCGGGCGCTGAAGCTGGTCGAGGTGCGCAACGAGGGCGGCAAGTTCGTCCCGGTGGAAGGCACGGAACGCGAACTGCCCGCGCAGCTGGTGCTGCTCGCGATGGGCTTCGTCGGCCCGGAGCGGGAAGGCCTGCTGGAGTCGCTCGACGTCGAACTGGACCAGCGCGGCAACGTCGCCCGCGACAAGGCGTTCAAGACCAGCGTCGACAACGTGTTCGTGGCGGGTGACATGGGCCGCGGCCAGTCGCTCATCGTGTGGGCGATCGCCGAAGGCCGGTCCGCCGCGGCCGGGGTGGACGCGTTCCTCACCGGACGGGACGTGCTGCCCGCGCCGATCGCTCCGACCGACCGGCCGCTCACCTAGGCGGCCTCCGAAGTCCGTGAAGGCCTCCTTGAGGGACTCTGGGTCCCTCAAGGAGGCCTTCACGCGCGTTGAGGTCGGGTTGGACGTCGTAAGTGGCGATTCGGCTCGGAGCCAACGGTGTCTTGGACATCTACCGGCGGTCTTGCGTGACTGGTTGGACGACACACGTGAGCGGAGGGACGACACGCGTGTCTGCACGGACGGCTCGCGGCGGGGAGGTAGTCGCGGGTTCGTCGTCCGTCTCGTCACGTGTGTCGTCCGTCTGGTCACGTGTGTCGTCCGCCGGATCACACGTGCCGTCCGATCGATCACGCGAAGCCATCGCTCGGTCCAGGTGGTCGTGAGTGGCGATTCGGGTTGTTGAGCGGTAAGGCAAAGGGGTCGAGGGCGCGGGCGGGTCGATGGTGGGGGTGAAGGCTCCCTTCGCCGCGTCTGATGCGGTGAAGGGAGCCTTCACCCCGGTCGCTCATCCGCGCCGACCACCCGCCGCATTTAGTCCTCTGAATGCGGTAGTTGCGCGGGCAACCACCGCAAGCAGAGGACTAAACGCGGGGCGTAGTCGGCGCATTGGTTCTTTCGAGTGAAAGAACCGCCGGAAGAGTGTACTTGCGGGTGATGACAGCGAGGTTTCGGTATCGGTTGTATCAAGGGGTAAGTCCCGTGCGGCGGCGGGGACCGGCAAGACCTGCCGGGGCCGCCGGACGGGATCCCAAGGAGGGGGTTCCTTGATATGTCCGTCGATCTGACCGTGCCCTTGGAATGGAAGACCGCAACCGGCGATGCCGCGAAGATGCTCGAAGAACTACAGCCGAACATCCTGAAAGCGCACGCCCGAGACCATTTTTCCGCACTTTTCCTCCGTTTTTCGGAGGCCCCGAGCGCGATGAAGTTCCTCGCGTCGCTCGTCCCGCTGATGAAGTCCGCGAAGACCCATCTGACCGAGGTCGAGCGCTTCAAAACCGAAGGGGTGAAGGGAACGCCCTACGTCGGCACCGGGCTGACCTCGGCAGGCTACCGATTCCTGAAAATCGAGGCGCCACAAGACGAATCCTTCCGCCTGGGCATGCGAACGCAGGAGACCCGGGAGAAGCTGAACGACCCGCCTCGCTCCACGTTCGACAGCGGATACCACGACGAGATCCACGCCGTCGTCATCATCGGCGACGGCGCCGACGCTCCGATGACCGCGCGCCGCAACGCGGTTCTCGCACTGATTCCGTCGACCGTTTCCGTCGTCGCCGAGGAAACCGGATTCGGCCGGGTGAACGCCAACGGTGAGGGTATCGAGCATTTCGGCTACGTCGACGGCCGGAGCCAGCCGCTCTTCCTGGTCGAGGACATCCACGCGGAAAAGACGGGAACGGACGGGATCAGTGTCTGGGATCCGAGCGCCCCCCTGAACCAGGTGCTCGTTCCGGATCACGCGGCTCCCGATCCCGAAGTGCATTTCGGCAGCTACTTCGTTTTCCGCAAATTGGAACAGAACGTGCGGCGGTTCAAGCAGTCGGAAGAGGCGCTGGCGGATCAATTGGGTCTCGTCGGCGAAGACCGGGAACGGGCGGGCGCGATGATCGTCGGCCGGTTCGAGGACGGCACGCCGGTGACCGCGCAACGGGAAGAGGGCGCGGAAAGCCCGGTACCGAACAACTTCGACTACGGAAGCGACATCGCCGGCGCCAAATGCCCGTTCCAGGCGCATATCCGGAAGACGAATCCGCGCGGCAGCGGCGGCGCGGAACAACCGCCGCAGGAACGTCTGCACCTGATGGCGCGGCGGGGCGTGCCGTACGGCGAACGGGCCGACGATCCGAACGCCGATCTGCCGCCGTCCGCGCGGCCCAGCGGCGGGGTCGGTCTGCTGTTCATGGCGTTCAATTCGGTGCTGGGCAACCAGTTCGAGTTCACGCAGGCGAACTGGTCGAACAACCCCGGGTTCCCGATTCCCCCGGTCGGGGTCAAACCGCCGGGCCTCGATCCGGTCATCGGCCAGGGCCCGCGCCCGGAATCCGTCTACACCGCGGAATGGGCGGGAACGCGGACGGTGACCGCGGATCCCCTCCCGCAGGCGGTGACACTGAAGGGTGGCGACTACTTCTTCATGCCGTCACTCGCCTTCCTGCGCGGGCTCGGCGGGAAGAACTGATCCGGCGGGCGCCGGTCACACTGGGGGTGGCCGGCGCCCGCTTTCTCCCTTCTCTCCGTCCGTATCGCGACGCGTAGTACTTTGTCCGGTGCGGTAAGCGACATCGGGCTTCGGGGAGGGAGCTGGTGATGAATCGGCATGAACGGCTGACGGCCTTATTGGACATGGTGGGAGAGCGGGAAAAAGTCGACGTCGAGGTTTCGGCGGGCGAACTCGGTGTTTCCCCCGCGACCATTCGCCGGGACCTCGATCATCTGGCGGGCCGCAATCTCGTGGTCCGCACCCGCGGCGGCGCCGTCGCGAGCAACGTCGCCTACGACCTTCCGTTGCGGCACAAGGCCGCGCGCAACGCGCCGGAACAGCAACGGATTTCCGCCGCCGCGGCCAGGATGGTCGACCCGGGCATGGTGGTCGGCCTCAACGGCGGCACCACGAGCACCGAGGTCGGCCGCGCGCTCGCGACGCGGCCGGACATGGGCGAGCCGAGCGGCGGGCCGTCGCTCACCGTGGTGACGAACGCGCTCAACATCGCCCACGAACTCGCCGTGCGGCCCAATATCAAGATCGTGGTGACCGGCGGGGTCGCGCGGCAGCAGTCGTTCGACCTGTCCGGGCCGCTGTCGCAGCTGTTCCTCGATCAGATCTCGCTCGATCTGGTGTTCCTCGGCGTCGACGCCTTCGACCCGGTGCACGGCGCGCAGGCGCACCACGAGGGCGACGCGAGCACGAACCGGCTCATGGCGGCCCGCGCCCGGCAGGTCGTCGTCCTCGCCGACAGCGGGAAGCTCGGCGGTCACGCCTTCGCGAAGATCTGCGCGACCGCCGACGTCGACGTGCTCGTCACCGACGGCCGCGCCGATCCCGAGCGGGTGCACGCCTTCGAGGAGGAAGGCGTGCGGGTGGTCAAGGCTTGAGCAGGTCCAGCCCCAGCAGCGCCGCGCCGAGCCTGCCGGCCTCGTCGCCGAGCCGCGCGATCCGCAGTTCCGGCATCCGCTGGAACTGCAGGTTCGCCGCCAGCCAGGCCCGCACCGGCTCGAGGACGTAGTCGCCCGCGGTGAACAGGCCGCCACCGAGGACGACGACTTCGGGCGCGAGCAGGGTGACCAGGGTCTTGATGCCGTGGCCGAGCCCCTCGAGCGCGTCGTTGACCACGGAGATCGCGGCCTCGTCACCGTGGCGGGCGGCGTCGACCACCTGCTCGGCGCCTTCGGCCGGTCGCCCGGTGTGCTCGCTGTAGCGGCGGGCGATGGCCGACGCGGAGGAGATCGCTTCGAGGCATCCCGTCGCGCCGCAACCGCACGGCAACCGGTGACCGACGTCGATGTGCCCGATTTCGCCGCCTTGCCCGCCCGCGGCGTACAGCCTCCCGTCGAGCTGGAGCGCGGCCGCGATCCCGGTGCCGACCGGGATGAAGGCGGCGTCGGTGCAGCCCTTGCCCGCGCCGACGCGGAATTCCGCGAGCCCGCCGGCGCGGACGTCGTGCCCGAACGCGAACGGGAGGCCGAGCCTGCTGTCGAGCATCTCGCCGAACGGGACGTCGCGGAAGTCGAGGTTCGCCGAGAACCGGGCCACCCGCTCGACCTCGTCGACGATGCCGGGGATGACCACGCCGACGGCGTCCGGCGTACCGGTCCCCGCCTGCTTGCCCAGTGTTTCCACGATCCGCGCGACCTGATCGGCGAGCGCTTCGCCGTCCGCGCCGCGCGCCGTCGGCTCGCGCAGGCTGGCGAGGTCTTTCAGGTCCGCGTCGTAGAGGGCCGCCTTGATGGACGTGCCGCCGACATCGAGTGCCGCCACCGCAGGTGTCATACCCACGATTGTCACATTGACCGGAGGCTTCACCGCGACCTACGCTCGACCGGCCAGACGACGGTTCCCGGAACGCGGTGAGAATCCGCGCGGTCGCGCCACTGTGACCCCGAGCGATCGGGGAAGCCAGACCCGGAGCCGTCGTGACACCCCTGAAGAGGCCGCGCTAGCCCGAGGAGGTCCCACCGCCATGTCCGAAGCGGTAGCCGCAGTACCCGTCCCCGTCCGGATCCCCGTCCGCGAGATCCTGCCCTGGGCGGTGCTCGTCATCCTCCTTTCGCTGATCACGCTGTACTTCGTCAGCGCCGAGCAGGGTGCGGTGTCGGTGTTCGCGAACTCGTACGTCCACGAGTTCGTCCACGACGGCCGGCACCTGCTGGCCTTCCCCTGTCACTAGGGCGGCAAGCGCCCCATGATGAGGACCTTGCTGGTCCGCGGCATGCTCGCGGGCCTGGTCGCCGGTGTCCTGGCGACCCTTTTCGCGTACTTCTTCGGTGAGCCTTCGGTCGACACCGCCATCGGTCTCGAGGGCACCGCCGCGCATTCGCACAGCGCGCCCGGTGCCCACGAACACGCCCCGGCCGACGCCGAGGCGGCGGAGGAGGAGCTCGTCACCCGCGGTGTGCAGAGCACCGTCGGGCTGCTGACCGGCGTCGGCCTGTACGGCGTCGCCGTCGGCGGGCTGTTCTCGCTCGCGTTCGCCTTCACCTACGGGCGCCTCGGCACGCTGCGACCGCGGGTGACCGCGGCCCTGCTCGCCGGCGGCGCCTTCGTGGTCGTGTTCCTGGTGCCGTTCTTGAAGTACCCGGGGAATCCGCCCGCGGTGGGTCAGGCGGGCACGATCGGGAGCCGGACTTCGCTGTACTTCGGTTTCGTCGCGCTTTCGCTGCTGGTCGGCATCCTCGCCGCGGCGTTCGGGCGGAAGCTGGCCGACAAGCTCGGCGCCTGGCGCGGCGGTCTGCTCGCCGCGGGCGGGTACGTCGTGCTGATCTCGGTGGCGGCGGCGCTGCTGCCGTCGATCGACGAGGTCCCCGACGGGTTCCCCGGTTCCACGCTGTGGTCCTTCCGGCTGGCGTCGGTCGGTACGCAGGTGGTGCTGTGGACCGCGCTCGGCCTGGCCTTCGGCGCTTTGGCCGAGAAGGCCTTGAAGAGCCGGGACGCCGTTCGGGCCTAGACTCCGGGCGGCACGAAAGGCAGAGAGCCGTCGGCACCGTTCTCGATCAGGCGCAGCAGAGCCTCGGTGTCGACGTGCTCCTCGACGGCGTCCGCGAGCCTGTCGAGCATGGACTCCCGCAGCGCGCCGAAGCCCGGTGCCCCGGCGGCCGGTGACCAGTCCGCCACCTCGCCCAGCCAGGCGCGCCGGAAACCGTCGTTCTCGAAGGCGCCGTGCCACATCGTGCCCCACACCGAGCCCCGCCGGTATCCGTCCAAAAAGGACTCGGCGGGGCCGGTGGCGGTCACGGTGCCGTGGTGGATCTCGTACGCCTCCACGGATTGACCGCGCCACGAACCCGTCGGCCTGGCCAGCACCTTGTCGGCGCTGAACGAGACCCGCGTCGGCAGCAGACCGAGACCGGGGACCGTTCCCGCCCCGGATTCGACGTCGTCCTCGATCTCGGCGGCCAGCATCTGATAGCCGCCGCAGATCCCCAGCACCGGACGTCCCGCCTCGGCCCGCGCGCGCACGGCGTCCGCAAGACCACGCGCCCGCAGCCACGCCAGGTCGTCCACGGTCGCGCGGGAACCCGGCAGGATCACCACGTCGGCGGACCGGACCGTGTCCGGATCGGCGGTCAGTGCGACCGAGACGCCGGGCTCGGCGGCGAGCGCGTCGACGTCGGTCGCGTTGGAGGCCCGCGGGAAACGCACGACGGCGACGCGCAGGGACCCGCCGGAGGCGCCCCAGCCCGCGGCGGCGAGCGCGTCCTCCGAGTCGATCCACACCTGGTCGAGCCACGGCAGCACACCGAAGACCTCTCGGCCGGTGAGCTTCTCCAGCGTCTCCAGTCCCGGCCGCAGCAGACCCACGTCACCGCGGAACTTGTTGACCAGCCAACCCGAAACCAGCGCCTGGTCCTCGGCGGACAGCAGCGCGAGGGTGCCGAACATCGCGGCCATGACCCCGCCGCGGTCGATGTCGCCGACGACGACCACAGGCAGGCCGAAGCGCCGAGCCAGCCCCATGTTGACGTAGTCGCCTTCGCGCAGGTTGATCTCGGCCGGGCTGCCCGCGCCTTCGCACAGCACGACGTCGAAACGCTTTCGCAGCGAAGAGAACGTGTCGAAGGCGATCTCGGCGAGCCCGGCCCGGCCCGTCGCGTACTCCCCCGCTTCCAGCGTGCCGAACGGTTTCCCGAGCGCGACGACGTGGCTGCGCCGATCGCTCCCGGGTTTCAATAGCACCGGGTTCATCGCTGCTTCGGGTTCGACCCGGGCCGCCCGCGCCTGAAGCCATTGCGCGCGGCCGATTTCGGCGCCGTCGGCGCAGACCATCGAGTTGTTCGACATGTTCTGGGACTTGAACGGCGCCACCCGCACGCCCCGGCGCGCGAGCCAGCGGCACAACGCGGCGGTGACCAGGCTCTTGCCCGCGTCCGACGTCGTCCCCGCGACGAGCAGGCCGCTCATCGCGCGACCGCCACCGCGACGACGAGCGCGGCGAGACCGACCGCCCTCGACAGCCGGACCGCGCGGCGCACGTCCACCGGCTCCGGTTCGCGGCCGTCGCCGAGGACGCCGCGGCGTTCGGTACGGCCGCCGTAGCTGTTCGTCCCGCCCAGTTTGATCCCGAGCGCGCCGGCGAAGGCGGCCTCGACCTGGCCCGCGTTGGGACTCGGATGGTGCTTCCCGTCGCGGCGCCAGATGCGGAACGCAGGCCTGGCGAAGCCGCCCGCCAGCGGCGCCGACACCACGGTGAGCGCCGCGCCGACCCGGGACGGCACCAGATTCGCCAGATCGTCCGTCCGCGCCGACGCCCAGCCGAAGTTGGCGTACTTCGGCGATCGGTAGCCGACCATCGCGTCGAGCGTGTTGAGCGCGCGGTAACCCAGCAGACCGGGGATCCCGGCGACCGCGCCCCACAGCAGCGGCGCGACGACCGCGTCGGAGGTGTTCTCGGCGATGGACTCGGTGGTCGCGCGCGCGAGCTGTTCGGTGTCGAGGCCGGTGGCGTCGCGGGCGCACAGATGCGAAAGCCGCTGCCGTGCGCCGGGCAGGTCGCCGTCGTCGAGCAGATGAGCCATGCGCGTGCCCTCGGCCGCGAGCCCCTTGCCGCCGAGAACCACCCAAGTGGACGCCGCGGTGAGCGCGAATCTCGCGAAGGGACGCTTCCGCGTCAAGAACTGGGCCGCGACCCCCAATCCGGTGACGGTGCCCGCGCAGACCGCGGTGTACGCGACACCCCGGACCTTCGAATCGGCGTAAACCCGCTGTTCGAGGGCTTGTGCGGCGCGGCCGAAGCCCGCGACGGGATGCCTCTTCCGTGGATCTCCGAACACGGCGTCGGCGACGTAACCGGTCACGAGTCCGGCTGCGGTGGCGGCTTGTCGGAGTGGCACGTGGCGAACGGTAGCGCGTGCACGAGAATGCGGGGTATGACCAAGCTGACGCATCGCCTCGCGAGGGTCCTGGAGACTCTCGCGCGGGCACTTCGCCGCTATTCGCGCGACGACGGCAAGGTGCTGATACTGGGCGGCGTCCGCTCTGGGAAGTCACACCACGCCGAGCGGCTCGCGTCCCGCCACCCGCACCTCACCTATGTCGCGCCCGGGCTGCCGCCGAGCGCCGAAGATCCCGAATGGGCCGCCCGGGTGGCCGCGCACCGCGCGCGGCGGCCGAGCCACTGGAAGACCGTCGAGACCACCGACCTGGCCACCGTGCTGCGCACGGCGACACATCCGCTGCTCATCGACTGCCTCGGCACGTGGATCAGCCGGGTGCTCGACGAGGTCGGTGCCTGGGACCAGCGCAAGGGCTGGGAGCGGCGGCTCGACGACCGGCTGGAGGATTTCCTCGCGGCGTGGGCGCAGGCCGACGTGCCGGTGATCGCGGTCAGCAACGAGGTCGGCAGCGGTGTGGTGCCCGCGACGGTGTCCGGACGCGTGTTCCGTGATGTGCTGGGCGCGTTGAACAACCGGGTGTCCGCCGTGTCCGACCGGACCGTGCTGGTCGTCGCCGGACGGATGCTCGACCTGCCTTAGGGAGTCCCATGCGTATCGCCACCCCGGACGCCGCCGCCGCAACCGCCGCGCGCGCCAGACTGGACGGACTGGTCAAACCGCTCGGTTCACTCGGACGGCTCGAAGACCTGGCCGCGTGGCTCAGCGCGGCGCACGGTGTCGTCCCGCCGCGGCCGCTCGACGACGTCCGCGTGGTCGTCTTCGCCGGGGACCACGGGGTTTCCGGGATGTCGGCGTATCCGCGTGAGGTCACCGCGGCGATGGTCCGGGTGTTCCTCGCCGGGAAGAGCGGCGTCAGCGTGCTGGCCGGGCTCGCCGGGGCGAAGGTGCGGGTGCTGGACATCGCCGTGGACTGGGACGGCGCGGACGTGCCCGCCGAGGTCACCGCGCACAAGGTCCGGCGGGGTTCCGGCGCGATCGACGTCGAGGACGCGCTCGCCGAGGGCGAGGCGCGGACGGCGTTCGAGCACGGGCTGGCGATCGCGGACGAGGAGATCGACGGCGGCGCGGATCTGCTCATCCCCGGTGACATGGGGATCGGGAACACGACGGTCTGCGCGGCCGTGGTCGCCTCGCTGCTCGGCCTTCTCCCGGAAGACGTCGTCGGCACGGGCACCGGGATCGACGAGGCCGGGCGCGCGCGGAAACTCGCGGTCGTCGAGGCCGCGTTGATCAGGGCCGGCGCGACGAAAGACCCCTTCGCACTGCTGACCGCGCTCGGCAGCGCTTGTCTCGCCGCGACGGCGGGCTTTCTCGTGCAGGCGGCGGTTCGCGGCGTGCCGGTGCTGCTCGACGGCGTGTTCTCCGGGGCCGCGGCGCTCGTCGCCCGCGAGATCGCGCCGGGTGCCGAGCAGTGGTGGCTGGCCGGGCATCGGTCGACCGAGCCGTCGCAGGCGTACGCGTTGAAGGCGCTCGATCTGGAGCCGATCCTCGACCTCGGGCTGCGGCTCGGCGAGGGCAGCGGCGCCGTGCAGGCGGTACCGGTGCTGAGGGCGGCGCGGGCGATCCTCGCGGACATGGGTCTGCTGGCGGATCTGGCTTGATCGCCGACGCGCTGAAAATGGCCGTCGGCACCCTGACCACCGTCCGGGTGCCGGCGCCGGGGGTGATCGACCGGCGGGTGGCGGGTGGGGCGATGGTGCTCGGCCCGCTTGCCGTCGTGCCGCTCGCGGCCGTCGCTTCGCTGATCGTCTTCCTGGGTGAGCTGATCGGTCTGCCCGCGTTCGCGTCGGCGGCGCTCGCGCTGGGCGCGGTGGCGCTCGGCAGCCGCGGGCTTCATCTGGACGGGCTCGCCGACACGGCCGACGGTCTCGGCGCTTCGTACGACCGTGCTCGGGCGCTGGAGGTCATGCGGCGCGGGGATTCCGGGCCGACCGGGATCGCGACCCTGGTGCTGGTGCTGCTCGTCCAGGTCGGCGCGCTGGCCGGGGCGATCTCGGCCGGGCACGGGATCGCGGCGGCCGCCGTCGCGGTCGTCGCCGGACGCGGCGTGCTCTCGCTGTGCTGCGCACGCGGTGTCCCGTCGGCCCGGCCGGAAGGGCTGGGCGCGACCGTCGCCGGTTCGGTGCCGGTGTGGGCGGCGGCCCTGGTCTTCGCCGTGCTGGCGGGCGCGGCGGCGTTGGTGCTGCCGTGGTGGCAAGGGCTCGCCGCGGTGGCGTTGGGGTATCTGGCCGCGTCCGCGCTGCTGGCGCGGTGCGTTCAGCGGCTGGGCGGGGTGACCGGGGACGTGCTCGGGGGTTGCGTCGAGGTCTCCGTCGCGGGGATCTTGCTGGCTTCGTCGTTCTGAGGAACCGCCAGTTTCTCGTCGATTTCCGGCAGCCAGAAGCACAACTCGAAGGTCTTCATCCCGGCCCAGAGGCCGAGTTTGCGGCCCTGGGAGACCAAAGTGACCGACGCGAACAGCAGCAGCGCGGCGATCACGGCGGCGATGAACGGGTGCTTGCCGGCGAAGATGTCGACGATCGCGGCGACGGCGCCGAACAGCATCGGCGGCGCGCAGTTGCGCACCATCAGCCCGGACGCGCGCAGCCGCGTGACGTCGGCCGCGACCTCCTTGTCGTGCAGTTGCAGCGCGCACAGCAGGAGATGCGGGCTCTCCTTCAGGTACGCGCGGTCCTTGGCCGCGGGCATCCGGCGCACGAACTCCACGGCGGCGTCCCGGTCCCGTCTGCGCGGCACGATCCGCTCCAGCGCATCCCCGAGCGGATAGGCCAGATAGCCCAGCAGGAAACTCAGGACCACGATCACGACGACGAGCACCACGGTCGGCACGCCGCCGACGCTCGCCGCCGTCAGGATGTGGACCTTCGCCCCGAGGTAACCGAAGAACGCGACGTACAGCGCGCCGGGGATGGTGTAGGCGAAGAGATCGAAGACGCCGATCACGAAGTTCACTCGCCTATCCAACCAGAAGTCGCCGTGCGCTTTGGCCGAGTTGGTCGTGAGTGGTAAGTCGCGTTCTAACGACACTTACCCCTCACGAGCCAAGGCTTCGGCGACTTCGTCGGCGTGTGGGATGGTCGCGGCGATGATGCCGTCCAGCACCTTCCGCGTCGCCGTCATCTCGTCGATCGCCGTGGTGATCCGGTCCCGCTCCCGGTACAACTCGGGCAGCAGATCGACGCAGGCGGGCGCCAGGCCGTTCCCGAGATCGACCATGCACGGCAGCACCCCGGCGATGGTCGCGGTGCCCAGCCCCGCGGACAGCAGGGTGCGGATGTTGCGCACCCGCGCGACATCCGCTTCCGAATATTCGCGGTAACCACTCGGCCTTCGCACCGGATGCAGAAGGCCCTGTTCCTCGTAATAGCGGAGCAACCGTTCCCGCACGCCCGTCCGCCGCACCAGCTCACCGATCCGCATGAGAACAACCATTACACGATCAGGAGTTGACTCTCACATCGATGAGAGACTTTAGCCTTGCCCCATGACCGATCAGAACCTCCCGGTGGCCGTCGTCGGACTCGGCCCGATGGGTGCCGCGCTCGCCGCCGCCCTGCTCGACCGCGGCCACGACGTGACCGTGTGGAACCGTTCCCCCGGCAAGGCCGCCCCCTTGGTGGCGAAAGGCGCGCGGCAGGCGGACGACATCGTGGACGCGGTGTCCGCGAGCCGTCTGCTCGTGGTCTGTCTCGCCGACTATGACGCGCTTTACTCCGCGCTCGGCCCGGCGCGGGAAGCCTTGCGCGGCCGCGTGGTGGTGAACCTGAATTCCGGCACGCCGAAGGAGGCACGCGAGGCCGCCCAGTGGGCGGAAGGACACGGAATCGGCTATCTCGACGGCGCGATCATGGTTCCTCCGCCCCTGGTCGGGCACCCCGGCTCGCTCTTCCTCTACAGCGGCCCCACCGAGGTTTTCGAGACGCACAAGGAGACCCTGGCCGATCTGGGAGATCCGACCCATCTCGGCACGGACCCGGGCCTCGCCGTGCTGTACAACACCGCGTTGCTGAGCATGATGTACTCGTCCCTGAACGGTTTCCTGCACGCCGCCGCGCTGGTCGGCAGTGCCGGGGTCGGGGCGGCCGAGTTCACGGAGATCGCGGTGGACTGGTTCCTGCCCTCGGTGATCGGCGGGATCATCAAGGCCGAGGCGCCCACCATCGACAAGGGTGAGTATCCCGGCGAGCTCGCTTCCCTGGAAATGAACGTCACGACGCTGAAGCACATCATCGGCACCAGCGACGAGCAGCGAGTCGACGCCGGTATCCCGGCCGGGAACAAGGAACTGCTGGACCGGGCGGTCGCCGCGGGGTTCGGCAAGAGCGGCTACTCCTCGGTGATCGAGATCCTCAAGCGGGGAGCCGCCTGACCGCCGCGAGCGCCGCCAGGAAGCGGTCCACCGTCTCCCGGTCCCGCACCGCGATCCGCAGGTACCGCCCGTCCAGCCCCGGGAAGGTGTCCCCCCGGCGGACGGCGAACCCGTGCTCCCGCAATCGTTCCCGCACGCCGTCGGCGCCCGGGAACCGCACGAGCACGAAAGGCCCCCGGGGCTCCCCCAGCACCTCGACCCCCAAAGCGGTCAAGCCCGAAACCAGGTACTCCCGGTCCGCTTCCGCCGCCACGGCCAGTTTCTCGGCTTCCTCCAGCGCCGCCGGACGGCAGCACGCCACCACGGCGACGGCGGCCAGCGACGACACCGACCACGGGGGCTGGACGGCGCGCAGACTGTCCACAACGGACTCGTCCGCCAGGACGTACCCGGCGCGCAGCCCGGCGATCCCCCACGTCTTCGTCAGGCTGCGGAGAACGACGAAACCCGGTTGCCCCGCAACGCTTTCGGTCTCGCCGGGGACGGCGTCGAGGAAGGCTTCGTCGACGACGACCAGCCGGTCCGGGCGGCCCAGCGCGAGCAGGTCCGCGGCCGGATGCAGCACGGAGGTCGGGTTCGTGGGGTTCCCGACGAAGACCAGATCGGCTTCCTCCGGGACGTCACTCAGCCGGAAACCGTCGTCGGGCGACAACACCACCCGCCGCACGGCGTGGCCGGCCGCGCGCAGGGCGGCTTCGGGTTCGGTGAACTGCGGGTGCACGACCACCGCGCACGACGGCCGCAACGCCGTCGCCAGCAACGTGAACGCCTCGGCCGCGCCGGAGGTCACCAAGACCTGGGACTCGGGCAACGAGTGCCGGGCGGCGACCGCGGCCGCGGCGGCGGTGACGTCCGGATAGGCGGCCAGATCGTCCAGCGCCGCCGCCAGTTCGGCGCGCAGCCAGGCGGGCGGCGCCGGCAGGCGGACGTTGACCGCCAGATCGACGAGACCCTCGCCGACCTCGCGATCGCCGTGATGCCAGAGATCGTAGTCAGCCATGGGCGTGCACCGCGGCGGCGAACCGCTCGGCGAGTTCAGGGTAGCCCGCCCAATGGACGTGCAGGTACGACGCGTGCAGGGACGCCGACGCGAAGCCGTCCGGAGTGCGGTCCCAGCCCCAGGCCGGGGTCGGGCCGCTGCCGGGTTCGATGATCGTGCGGTGGAATTCGTGCCCGGTGACGCGTTGCCCGGCGACCGCGAGCACACTGTCCGCGGGCGAGAAAGCCTTGCGGTACCCCAGCTTTCCGCGTTTCGTCATGGTGGCCGACGCGTCGAGGACGCCGGTCATCGGTGTCCCGTCGATGTCCTGGCACAGGTACAACAGCCCCGCGCATTCCGCCACGACGGGCATTCCGTCGCCGACGGCTCGCGCGATCGCCGTCCGCAGCGGGAGATTCGCCGAAAGCTCTTCGGCGTGCACCTCGGGGAAGCCACCGCCGAAGTACAGCCCGGCGCAGCCTTCGGGGAGTTCCTTATCCTGCAAGGGATCCACGTCGACGACGTCGACACCCGCGGCGGCGAGCAATTCGACGGCCTCGGTGTAGCGGAAGGTGAACGCCGGACCGGCCGCCGCGGCGACCACCGAACGCCGCCCCTCGACCGCGAACGGCGGCCGCCAGGGCTCCCCCGAAAGCCGGGAGGCCGAACGCGCCACCTGCACGATCGCGCCGAGGTCCACCCCTTCGCTGATCCACGCGGCCAGCTCCGGCAGCAGACGTTCGGACTCGCTCGCCCGTTCCGCCGCCGGGACCAGGCCGAGGTGACGGCTGGGCGCGTGGATCTCTTCGTTGCGGTACAACGTTCCCAGCAGCGGGACACCGGTCGCCTCCAGCGCGGTGACGATCTCGTCCGCGTGCCGCTGCGAGCCCAGCTTGTTGAGGATGACGCCGGCGAGCCGGACGCGGGTGTCGTACTGCGCGAACCCGAGCACGGTCGCGGCGACACTGCGCGACGCGGCCGAGGCGTCCACGACGAGCACCACCGGCGCGTCCAGCAACCGGGCGACGTGCGCGGTCGAGGCGTACCCCTCGGTACCGAGCGCGCCGTCGAACAGGCCCATCACGCCTTCGATGACCGCGATGTCGGCACCGGCGGAACCGTGCCGCAGCAACGGGATCAGCCGGTCCTCGCCCTGGAGGAACGGGTCGAGGTTGCGCGGCGGCCGTCCGGTCGCCAGCGCGTGGTAGCTCGGGTCGATGAAGTCGGGCCCGACCTTGTGCCCGGACACCTTCAGCCCCCGCGCGCGCAACGCCGCCATCAGGCCCGCGGCGATCGTGGTCTTGCCGTGCCCGGACCCGGGCGCGGCGATGACCACGCGGTTCACCATTCGATGCCTCGCTGGCCCTTTTGCCCGGCGTCCATCGGATGCTTCACCTTCGTCATCTCGGTGACCAGGTCCGCCGCCTCGATCAGTTCCGGCGGCGCGTACCGGCCGGTGATCACCACGTGCTGATGGCCGGGGCGTCCGCTCAGCGTCGAGACGACGTCGTCCACTTCGAGCCAGCCCCATTTGAGCAGGTAGCTGAACTCGTCGAGGACGTAGAAGTCGTGGGTTTCGGCGGCGAGACGGCGTTTGATCTCGGCCCAGCCCTCACGCGCGTTCTCGGCGTGGTCCTCCTCGGAACCGGACTTACGCGCCCAGCTCCAGCCTTCGCCCATCTTGTGCCACTCGACGGCGCCGCCCTGGCCGGTGTCCTCGTGCAGCTTGCCCAGCGCGCGGAACGCGGCTTCCTCGCCGACACGCCATTTCGCCGACTTGACGAACTGGAACACGCCGATCGACCAGCCCTGGTTCCACGCGCGCAGCGCCATCCCGAACGCGGCCGTGGACTTGCCCTTCATCTCACCGGTGTGCACGGCGAGCAGCGGGCGGTTGCGCCGCTGGCGGGTGGTGAGACCGTCGTTCGGCACCGTTTCCGGTTTGCCCTGTGGCATTACGCCGCCTTTCCGGAGATACGGGTGCGGACCGCGCCCGCGAGAGTGTCGGCGGCGACCTCGGCGACCGGAACGTGTTCCGCGCCAAGGTGTTCCGCCAGTTCGGCGGCGAGCCCGAGGCGCATCTTCCCGCTCTCGCAGTCCATCACGATCGAGGTCACGTTCCCGGCCAGCAATCCGGCCGCCTGACGGGCACGCTGGACGGCGTCGGCGCCGCTGGTCGCACGGCCGTCGGTGACGACCACCAGCAGCGGACGCCGCAGCGGATCACGGACCGCTTCGATCCGCAGAACCCTTGCCGCTTCGAGAAGTCCTTCGGCCAGCGGGGTCCGGCCGCCGGTCGCGAGACCGTCCAAACGGGACGCAGCGGCGTCGACGCTGATCGTGGGCGGGAGCGCGAGTTCGGCGCCGGAGGCACGGAACGTCACCAGGCCGACCTTGTCCCGGCGCTGATACGCGTCGAGCAGCAGCGACAGCACGGCGGTCTTGACCTCGCGCATCCGCTGCCGCGCGCCCATCGAGCCGGACGCGTCGACGCAGAACAGCACCAGGTTGCCCTCGCGTCCTTCCCGCCGCGCGAACCGCAGATCCTGGGGCCGCACCACGAGACCCGCGCCGCTGCGGCCGCGGGAACGCTGATGCGGCGCGGCCGCGCGCACGGTCGCGAGCAGATGCGGATGCCCGTCCTTGGTCCCGGCGGGCTGGACGCCGATGGTCCGCCCGTTGTCGGTGATCGCCCTCGACCGCCGCCCGGCGGCACCCTCACCGGTGCCCTTCACCTCGAAACGCCTGGCACGGAAGGCTTCCCCAGCACCGACCGGCTTCTGGTCGCCGCCACTCCCGCCGCTTGACGGCTCCTGACCACCTTGCGAGGGCGGCGGGGCCTCACCGCCCTCCGGAGGTGCACCGGAACCGGGACCGTCGTCGTCGGGACCGGGGCCTTCGGGTTCGGCGTCCTGCAACGCCTGCTCAAGCTGCTCCTCGGAGATCCCGGGCGCGTCGAAGGGATTGCGGCGACGGCGGTGCGGCAGCGCGAGCCTGGCCGCGACCCGGACGTCGTCGGTGGTCACCTCGGTGCGCCCGGCCCAGGCGGCGTGCGCGACCGCGGTCCGCGCGGTGACGATGTCCGCGCGCATCCCGTCGACCTCGAACGACGCGCAGACCTCCGCGATCTGCCGCAGCGCGTCGTCCGGCAGTTTGACCGACGGCAGAAGTCGTTGCGCCGCCTCGATGTCCGCGGCGAGTTCGGCGTCGGCCGCGGCGTATTGGCCGGCGAAGCCGTCGGGGTCCGCCTCGTAGGCGAGCCGCCGCCGGACGACCTCGACCCGCAGTTCGGGATCCCGGCTGGACGCGACCTCGACGGTGAGCCCGAAGCGGTCCAGCAGCTGCGGCCGCAGCTCGCCTTCCTCGGGGTTCATCGTGCCGATCAGGACGAACCGGGCCGCGTGCGACACCGAGACACCCTCGCGTTCGACGGTCGCGCGGCCCATGGCGGCGGCATCGAGCAGCGTGTCGACCAGGTGGTCGTGCAGGAGGTTGACCTCGTCCACGTACAGCAGCCCTCGATGCGCGGCGGCGAGCAGGCCGGGCTGGAAATCGGTGACGCCGTCGGCGAGCGCGCGTTCCAGGTTCAGCGAACCGATCACGCGGTCTTCGGCCGCGCCGACCGGCAGTTCCACCAGCCGCGCGGGACGACGGTGGGCGGGCGAACCTTCCGCGTGCGGGCCGTCGGGGCAGGCCGGATCGGGCTCGACGGGATCGCAGGAGAACCGGCACGCGTCCACGACGTCGACGCCGGGCAGGAGACCGGCAAGCGCACGCACCATCGTGGACTTCGCCGTGCCCTTCTCGCCGCGCACGAGAACCCCGCCGACGGCGGGCGAGATGGAGGAAAGCACCAGCGCCAGGCGCAGATCCGGCATCCCCACAACGGCGGTGAACGGGTACGGCTTCACAGCTCTCCCTCATCCTCGACGACCTCCGGCCGATCATCGCACAGGAAATCCGTCGTCTAGCGTGACCGAGGTGCGCGAAAAATCACCCCTGACGGTCGTCGGGATCGGGGCCGACGGCTGGCCCGGCCTGTCCTCGCAGGCCAGGGAAGCGGTCCTGAACGCCGACGTGGTCGTAGGCGCTCCGCGTCAGCTCGCGTACCTGCCCGCCGGGATGAAATCCGAGCCATGGCCGAGCCCGCTGTTGCCCGCTCTGGACGATTTCCTCGCCGAGCGCGAGGGCCGCGTCTGCGTGCTGGCCAGCGGCGATCCCCTGCTGTCCGGCATCGGCACGACCCTGATCCAGCGCGGCTACGACGTCGAGGTCCTGCCCGCGCTCTCCTCGGTGACGCTCGCCCGCGCGCGGCTCGGCTGGGCGGCGGAGGAGACCGAGGTGGTCACCGTCGTCGGCCGCGCGATCGCCCGGGTGAGCCGCGCGCTCGCGCCCGGGCGGAGGATCCTCGTCCTCGGCGCGAACGCCGAAGACCTCCTTGACCTGCTCAAAGCCCGCGGTTACGGGAAGAGCCGCGTCACCGCGCTGTCCGACCTCGGCGGCCCCGACGAACGTGTCGGACCCGGCTCGCTGACCGTGTTCGCCATCGAGGCCGAAGGTCCCGCGCTGCCGCTTACCGGGCTGCCGGACGACGTCTTCGAGCACGACGGCCAGCTCACCAAACGCGACCTGCGCGCGTCCGCGCTGGCCAGGCTCGCGCCGTCGCCCGGCGAACTGCTGTGGGACGTCGGCGGGGGCGCCGGCAGCGTCGGGATCGAGTGGTCCCGGGTGCATCCGCTGAACCGGGCGATCGCGATCGAGCGGTCGCCGGAACGGGCCGCCCGGATCACCCGGAACGCGGACGCGCTCGGCGTCCCGGAACTCGACGTGGTGACCGGTGCGGCGCCGGAAGCCCTCGAAGGGCTGGCCACTCCGCAAGCGATCTTCATCGGCGGCGGACTGACCGTGCCGGGCGTCCTGGACGCCTGCCTGGCGACCGGCGCGCGGATCGTCGCGCACGGCGTGACCCTCGAATCCGAACAGGCCCTGGCCCGCGCGTACGGCGAACACGGCGGGGAACTGATCCGCGTCGCCGTCGAACAGGCCGCGCCGCTCGGCGGATTCACCGGCTGGACCCCGGCGCGAGCCGTGACCCAATGGAGCAAGTCGTGACTGTCCACTTCATCGGCGCCGGCCCGGGTGCGGCCGACCTCATCACCGTACGAGGCCGTGACCTGCTCGCCCGCTGCCGAACCTGCCTGTACCCCGGCAGCATGACGCCGACAGCGCTCTTGGAGTACTGCCCTCCGGAGGCGGTGCTCGTCGACACCGCGAACCTCGACCTTCCCGCGATCGTCGAGCGCATGGTCGAGGCGCACGGGAAGGGCCACGAGATCGCGCGGCTGTGCTCGGGCGATCCGTCGATCTACAGCGCGGTCGCCGAGCAGATGCGC
This sequence comes from Amycolatopsis sp. CB00013, assembly GCF_001905755.1. Classification (NCBI taxonomy): domain Bacteria; kingdom Bacillati; phylum Actinomycetota; class Actinomycetes; order Pseudonocardiales; family Pseudonocardiaceae; genus Amycolatopsis; species Amycolatopsis sp. CB00013. The sequence continues at coordinate 156,178 of NZ_LIWC01000005.1, forward strand.
CGCCTCGACGCCGCCGGTGTTCCGTACGACGTCACGCCGGGCGTCCCCGCGTTCGCCGCCGCGGCCGCGCTGCTCAACCGCGAACTGACCGTGCCCGAAGTCGGGCAGAGTCTGGTCATCACGCGGGCCCAAGCCCGGTCCACGGCCATGCCGCCGGGGGAAACGCTGGCGAACTTCGCGCGCACCGGCACCACGCTCGCGCTGCATCTCGCGATCAACCGCATCGAGCAAGTAGTCGACGAATTGCGGCCGTTCTACCGCGAAGACTGCCCGGCGGCGGTGGTGGCGCTGGCGAGCCAGCCCGGTGAGCAGGTGCTGCGCGGGACACTCGGCACGATCGCCGCGCAGTCCCGCGAGGCCGGGATCAGCCGCGCCGCGATGATCTTCGTCGGGGAAGTCCTTGCCGCGGAAGGGTTTCCCGATAGTTTTCTGTATTCGGCCACCCGTGATCGCGCGAGCCAACCGGAGTCGTTGTGAAGAGTCTTCGCTGGGGCCTGCTGGCCGCCGGGACCATCGCCGCCGAGTTCGCGGCGGGCGTCGAGGAGAGCAAGCACGGCGTGCTCGAAGCCGTCGCCGCGCGATCCGCTGACCGCGCGGCCGAGTTCGCGAGCCGTTTCGAGATCCCGAAATGCTACGGCGCCTACGAGGATCTGCTCGCCGATCCGGACGTCGACGCGATCTACATCTCGACGCCGCATCCGCTGCACGGCGAATGGGCGATCCGCGCGGCCGAAGCGGGCAAGCACATCCTGTGCGAAAAACCGCTGACGATGTCCGTCGCCGAGGCCGAGAAGGTCGTCGAAGCCGCCCGCGCCAACGACGTCTTCCTCATGGAGGCGTTCATGTACCGGCTGCATCCGCAGATCCGGCGGCTGGCCGAGCTGATCTCCTGCGGCGCCATCGGCGAGGTCCGCGCCGTGGACGTCGCCTTCAGCTACAACTTCGCCGTCCCCCGGCTCACCGATCCCGCGCTGGGCGGCGGCGGGATCTTCGACGTCGGTTGCTACTGCACGTCACTCGCGCGGCTGGTCTCGCAGGCGGCGACCGGGCAGGACGTCGTCGAGCCCGAAGAAGTGCTCGGGATGGCGAGGCTCGACGAGAACGGCGTCGACGAGGTCGCGTTCGGGCTGCTGCGGCTGCCGGGCGGGATCCTCGCGCAGCTGGCCTGCGGTTTCCAGCTGACGCAGGACGATCACATCCGCGTGTACGGCTCCGAAGGGCAGCTGTACGTGCCGAAACCGGCGTGGATCCACGAGATGCGCAAGCCGAAGCCGTCACAGATCGTGCTCACGCCGGAAGGCGGCGAGCCCGAGGTGATCGAAGTCGAAGCGACACAAGGCCTTTTCGCCCGCGAAGCCGACCACGTCGCGGCGCATATCGCCGACCGGCAGGCCCCCGAACTCACCTGGGCGGAGACGCTCGCGAACCTGCGCACGCTGGAACGATGGCGCGAGGCCGTGGCCCGATGACACTGCTGATCCTGGGTGGCACCGGCGAAGCACGCGAACTCGCGAAGGAACTGGTGGCGCGCGGCGAGCACGTCGTGTCCTCACTCGCGGGCCGCGTCGCACGACCGAAGCTGCCTCACGGCGAGACCCGGGTCGGCGGCTTCGGCGGTCCGGAAGGGCTCGCGCGCTGGCTGACCGAGAACGACGTCGACGCGGTGATCGACGCCACGCATCCCTTCGCCGAACGCATCGGCGCCAACGCGGCCATCGCGGCGCGGGAAACGGGCACACCGCTGCTCAGGCTCGCCAGGCCCGGCTGGACGGAACAGCCAGGCGACACCTGGCACTGGGCCGACGACCTCGGCCACGCCGCGCGGCTGCTCCCGGCGCTCGGCGAACGCGTGTTCCTCACCAGCGGACGGCAAGGGCTCGCCGCCTTCGCCGGGCTGGATCTCTGGTTCCTGATCCGCTGCGTCGATCCGCCCGAGGTGCCCCTCCCCCGCCGTCACGAAATCCTGCTGGACCGCGGGCCGTACACGGTGGAGAAGGAACGCGCGCTCATGGAGCGGCACGGTGTCGAGGTCCTCGTCACTAAGGACAGCGGGGGCGCGATGACCGCGGCGAAGCTCACCGCGGCCCGTGGGCTCGGCCTTCCGGTGGTCGTCGTGCGGCGGCCGCATCGGCCGGAAACGGCCAGCGTAACGACAGTTCAGGGCGCTATAACCTGGCTCGGCACCGAGACGAAGGGCAGCCCTGCGTAAGCCGTTCGGACCAGACCCGTTAGCGTTGCGCCGATGCGTTTGATCGCTGTCACGCTGGGGTTGCTGTCCGCCTTGTGCGCATTGGCTTTCCCCTTCCTGCCGGTGGTGCAGGACACAGCGGAGGTCGTCTGGCCAACGGGCGGCGACACCCGCTCCGTCAACGCGCCCTTGACCGGGTACTGGGCGCAGGACCTGCGCGTCGACCTGCCGTGCACGACCGTCCGTTCGCTGGACGCGCGTTCGCAGGGGCAGGCGCTGTTGTTCTCCACCGTGCCCGACGGCCGCACCGACCCGCGCGCGGGCAAGGGCGTCGGCCTGCAGCTGCGCATCGACAACGGGGTGCTGCTCGCCTCCAGTCAGGGACAGCAGATCGTGCAGCAGCCGCTTCCCGAGAACAAATGTGACGTCAAGCTGTCGGCGGACGCGAACCAGATGACGCTGACCGTCGCCGAGACCGTGGTGTTCCACGCCGAGGGCGACGTCCGGCCGCGGCTGGTCGGGATCTACTCGTCGATCAACGCGGGCAAGGACCCGATCGACGGTCTGCACGTCTCGGTCGTCCCGGACACCCGCTACCAGACGTCGCCGACGGTGTGGAAGTGGATCGTCGGCGTCATCGCGGCACTGTCGTTCATCGGCTGCCTGATCGCGGTGTGGCGGATGGACTCCGGATTCGCCCGCCGCGCGCCGCGCTGGGCGCCGGTCGGCTGGTGGCGGCTGACCGCCCGCGACGCGACGGTGATCATCGCGCTCGGCGCGTGGGTGTTCATCGGCCCGGTCACCTCGGACGACGGCTACATCCTCACGATGTCGAGAGTGGCCGAAGAGACCGGCTACCTCACGAACTACCACCGCTGGTTCGGTGTCGCCGAAGCGCCGTTCGGCTGGTTCTACCACGTGTATCAGCTGATGGCGCACGTCAGCACGGTGCCGCCGTGGATCCGGCTCCCGTCGTTCCTGCTGGGCGTGCTGAGCTGGCTGCTGATCAGCCGCGAGGTCATGCCGCGCCTGGGCACCCAGGTCCGCACGAGCCGCGCCGCCGGCTGGGCCGCCGCCGCGGTGTTCCTGGTCTGGTGGATGCCGTTCAACAACGGGGTCCGGCCGGAACCGGTCGCCGCGCTGGGCTCGCTGCTGGCGATCTGCGCCGTCGAGCGCGCGCTGGTGACCCGCCGTCTGCTGCCGTTGTGCCTCGGGCTGACCGCGGCCGGATTCACCCTGGCCGCGACGCCGACCGGGCTGATCGCGGTGGCGCCGTTCCTGGTCGCCGCGCGCCCGCTGTACAAACTGGTCCGCCAGCGCGCCGAGAACGGCTGGCTCCCGGTGCTCGCGCCGGTTCTGGCCGCCGGGCTGCTCGTGCTGGTCGTGGTGTTCGCCGACCAGACCTTCGCCACCGTGCAGGAGGCGACCCGGATCCGCACCCTGGTCGGCCCGAACCTGTCGTGGTTCCAGGAACTCGCGCGCTACCAGCTGCTGTTCGAAAGCCTGCCGGACGGCTCCGTGCCACGCCGGTTCCCCGTGCTGCTGGTGCTGCTGTGCACCGGGACCTGCCTGGTGGTGCTGCTGCGCCGCGGCCGGATCCCCGGCGCCGCGCTCGGCCCCAGCCGCCGCCTGATCGGCACGGTCGCGCTGTTCTTCCTGCTGCTGGCGCTGACCCCGACCAAGTGGACGCACCACTTCGGCGCGTTCGCCGCGGTCGGCGCGGCGATGGCGGCGTTGACCGCGCTGGCGACCAGTTCCACGGTGCTGCGCTCACGGCGTAACCGGGCGGCGTTCCTCGCCGGGCTGCTCGTGGTCGGCGCGCTGGCCGCGACCGGGCCCAACTCGTACTGGTTCGTCTCGAAACTCGGCGTGCAGTGGACGGCGGTGGCGCCGTCGATCGGCGGGATCCCGCTGTCGACCATCCTGCTGATCGCGGCGGCGATCTCCGGGGTGTACGCGTTCGTGGAGAACGTCCGCGCGCACCGGCCCGGCCTGCAGGCGGGACCGCAGGAAGGGCGGAGCCGGTCGCTGCGGCTCGGTTCGCTCTCGCTGGTGGTGGTCTGCGGTCTGATGGCCACGGGCGAGTTCGTCAGCATGGCGTGGGCGATCCACAACCAGCAGGGTTCCTACAGCCTCGGCGCCGCGAACTTCGGGCATCTGTTCGGCAAGAGCTGCAACCTCTCCGACCACGTCATGGTGGAACGGGACGCCGCGACCAGCATCCTGCGGGCCCAGCCCGAACAGCGGACGGTCCCGGTGAAGAAGGAGGAGCCGCCCGCCGGGCAGACCCCGCCGCCGCTGCCCGATCCCGAGCAGGACAACGGCCGGGTGCAGACCGGGTTCCACACCCGCGCGATCGACGACAAGGATCCGCTGGCCGAACCGCCGCACGGCTTCAAACCCGACGAAGTCCCGATGTGGAGCAGCTTCCTCGACCCCGAGACGCGGGCCGGGCGGCTGCGCAGCGACTGGTACGCCCTCGCCGAGAAGCCCGCCGACGGCCAGATCGTGGTCGCCACCGCGGGCGCGGCCCGGCGGCCGACGTCGGTCAGCCTCGACTACGGCGTGAACACCAGCGAAGGCGTGAAGGTCGTGCGCAGCCAGTTCGTGCTGCCGCCCGGCGCCGGGACCAATGGCTGGAACGACACCCGGATCAACCTGCGCGACCTCCCCGCCGAGACGACGTCCGTGCGGATCAACATCGTCGACAACGACCTCACCGAGGACGGCTGGATCGCCGCGTCCGCGCCGCGCGTGCCGACGTTCACCACGCTGACCGAGAAGATCGCGGGCAAGCCGGTGTACGTCGACTGGCCGGCGTCGTTCGTCTACCCGTGCGTGCAGCCGGTGACCTCGCACGACGGCATCTCGAAGATGCCCGAGTACCGGATCACCGCCGGCGCCGTCGCCGACGAGGCGAACTGGGCGTCCAGCACCAACGGCGGCCCGATCGGCTGGCTCGAAGAGGTCGCGGCCGAACCCGAGGTGCCCAGCTACCTGATCGGCCAGCCGAGCCAGTCCTGGGGCCAGCTGCTGCAGGTCGAACCGTTCACCGAGGGGATCGCGCCGACGATCGTCCACGGCGAGAAGGTCGTCCCCGGCTGGTGGTCCCCCGGCCCCGGACCGCGGCAGCCGAACGGCAAGGACCCGACCCGCTAGTGGGCTGAAAGCGTCCTTCACCGCATCAGACGCGGTGAAGGACGCTTTCGTCGCGTCTCATGCGGGGAAAGCGTCCTTCAGCCCCCGCAACGCGGGCGGCAGCGGAGCCTCGTGAAGGACGCCGAGGCGCTGCGTAGCGCGCGTCAGCGCCACATAGAGCTCAGCGGCACCTCGCGGTCCGTCGGCCAGGATCCGTTCCGGGTCCACGACGAGGACGGCGTCGTACTCGAGCCCCTTCGTCTCCGACGCGGGCACCGTACCCGGCACCCCGGGCGGCCCGATCACGACGCTCGTGCCCTCACGCCCGGCTTCGTCCTTGACGAACTCCTCGATGGCACCGGCCAGGGATTCCGCGTCGACCTGCCGCGCCCACGGCCGGGCCCCGTTGGAGCGCACCGATTCCGGCGCCCGGACCTCGGGCGCGAACTCGGCGAGCACCGACGCCGCGACGGCCATGATCTCCGCCGGGGTGCGGTAGTTCACCGTCAGCGAGCGGTACACCCAGCGCCCCGGCACGTACGGCTTCAGCATCGCGTCCCACGAGCGCGCCCCGGCCTCGGACCGGCGCTGCGCCAGATCGCCGACGACGGTGAACGACCGGTTGGGACAGCGCCGCATCAGCACCCGCCAGTCCATTTCGGACAGTTCCTGCGCCTCGTCGACCACGACGTGCCGGTACGTCCAGTCCCGGTCCGCCGAGGCACGCTCGACGAGGCTGCGCGTGTCGTGCTCGACGAACCGGTCGGCGAGTTCGTCGGCGAAGAGCAGGTTCTCCGCCGACAGCATGACGTCCTCGTCCATCTCCTCGCGGTCGAGCTTCATCGTGTCGAGCACACCTTCGGCGTACTCGGCCTCGGCCTTCTTCTCCCGCGCGAGCGCCTTTTCCGCGGCCTGGTCCGCCGCCTTGTCGCGGCCGAGCAGGTCGACGAGTTCATCGAGCAACGGCGTGTCCGACACCGTCCAGGCCTCGCCGTCGGCGCGCAGCAACGCCTGGTCGGCCCCCGCCGCGCGAAGCCGTTCTGAGGACGAGAGCAGCGACCCCAGCAGGCTTTCGGGCGTCAGGATCGGCCAGAGCGCGTCGAGCGCGGAGGTGAAGGTCTCGCTCTCCGCCAGTTCCTTCAGCAGGTCCTTCCGCAGCCGCTCCCATTCGTCACGGTCGTCCCGGCTGAGCCAACCGCGGCCGATCCGCGCGATCGCCCGCTCGGTCAGCACGTAGGTGACGATGTCGGTGAACGTCCCGCGCGCCTCGTTGTGCGGCAGGCCGCTCTTGCGTGCCTCGTCGCGGGCCCATTCCGCGGTCTCGGCGTCGATCCGCACGGTGACGTCGGCGAGGTCGATCAACACCGGCTCCTCGGGCAGCCGCTGCCGGTCGGCGACGGCGGCCTTGAGCACGTCCAGCATCTTCAGCGAACCCTTGAGCCGCGTGGCCTCCGGGCCGTCCTCGGCCGTGATGTGCTTGCCGGGCACGAAATCGCCGGTGGTCATGAACACCACGTCGGTCTCGCCCAGCGACGGCAGGACACGGCCGATGTGGTGCAGGAACGCCGGATTCGGCCCGACCACGAGCACGCCGTGGCGTTCCATCCGCTCGCGCTGCGTGTAGAGCAGGTACGCGACGCGGTGCAGCGCGACCACGGTCTTCCCGGTCCCCGGCCCGCCCTCGATCACCAGCACCCCGGGGTGCTCGTGCCGGATGATCTCGTCCTGTTCGGACTGGATCGTCGCGACGATGTCCCGCATCCCCTCGCCACGCGGCGCGTTGACGGCCGCGAGCAGCGCCGCGTCACCCTCCGCGTCGCCGCCGGGGCGGCCGAACACCTCGTCGGTGAACCCGAGCAGCTCACGGCCGTGCGTGTGGAACTGACGGCGACGGCGCATCTTCTCCGGCGTCGCGGCGGTCGCGGTGTAGAACGGGCGCGCCGCCGGCGCCCGCCAGTCGAGCAGCACCGGTTCGTAGTCGTTCTCCTCGTCGAAGAGACCGATGCGGCCGATGTACGAGGTCTCCCCCGCAAGGCTGTCGAGCCTGCCGAAGCACAGCCCGTTGTCGACGACGTCCAGCCGACGCGACTCCCTGGCCAGCGCGCGCACCTCGACGTCACGTTCCATGGCCGTCCCGCCGGTCCCGCCCAGCGCGGCCTGGTACTCCCCCTTCACCCGCGCGCGTTCGGCGTCCAGGCGCGTGTAGAGCCCGGCGACGTACTCGCGTTCGGACCGGAGCTCTTGTTCATGACCCTGAGTTGACACAGACTCCCATTCGCCAGGTTTCGGCTACGGCGAGTGAGTCTGAGGCATCACCGGGGTCTTGTGGCAAGTCCCCCCATGCGCTATATGTTTATTACGGAGGGAGTTACTCCGTCTATTTCTCGGACCCGTCGGGCCCTGTATCCCTGCTCTGAAGGTCAGGTCTCGGCATTCGTCTGTCCGCTGGGGACACTTCCGGGACAATCGGGCCCGATTCGGGCGTTTTGCGAAGGGGTCGTGAGTGTTTTGGGTCGTTCTAACGACCCAAAACACTCACGAGGCGACACCTGCGACCGAACCACCGCTCCCGTAGCCGGCCGGGGGCGAAGGCTCCTTTCGTCGCGTCAGACTCGGTGAAGGGAGCCTTCAGCCCACACCACTCCGCTAGTGCCTACTGACGCAGGTTGGATCAGCCGCAGCCGCGCTCCGCGTAGGTACTTAAGACACCCTTGGCTCTAACGACCCAAAACACTCACGACCCCAGCCAAAACCGCACAGATGCGCATCAAACGGACAGCAACCTGCCGACTGGTGTCCTTTGTGGACATTGTTCGCTCAAGCCCCTGCGACACCGCCTATCTCACCCGACAGCTTTCCTCACGGGCCTCCGGGAGTCGCTCATCCGCACGGTGGCGCGTATTCGAGCCCCGGAAAGTACTTCTCCCACTCTTCCCGCGTGATCCTCGGCGTCGCCAGCCTGCAGATCTCCTCGCCCACTTTCGCGGTGTCCGTCTGCCACAGCTGGACACCGCTGCTCCCGATCGCGAGCGTATGCCCGTCGTCCCGGTACGCCAGCGAGTTGACCGTCGCCGCGAAGCCGGTGAGCTGCGCCGTCTCCACCGGTTTCCGCGGATCGGCCACGTCCCAGACGCGCACCGTCCGGAACGCAGACGCCGCCAGTTCCCGGCCGTCCGGGCCGAACGCGAGCGGCCCGACGCCTTCGGAGTGCCCGCCCAGTTTGACCGGCCGCGCGACGTGCGCGCGATCGGTGATGTCCCACAGGTAGACGTTCCGGTCGCTGCTGCCCGCGGCGACCGTGCGGCCGTCGGGGCTGAGCGCCATCTTGAACACCGTGCCGCCGTCGGGCCGCAGGGTCGACACCAGGCTGGGCCGTTGAGGGTCCGCGACGTCCCACAGGGTCACCGCGGACGAGTCCGGCCCCTGGCTCGCCACGAGCGTCCGTCCGTCGGGGGTGAACGCGAGCGACCACACCGTGCCGTCGCCGACCGGCAGATCCCGCGGCCCGGTGAACCGCCGGGGGTCGCTGACGTCCCAGAGCGTGATCGGTCCGTCGTCGCGGCCGGAGGCGAAGGTCTTCCCGTCCGGGCTGAAGGCGAGCGAGTAGGTCGGCAGGACCTCGGTCGACGCCAGCAGTTTCGGCGCCGTCGGGTCGCCGATGTCCCAACGTTGGAGCACGAAGGTCCCGGCCACCCCGGCACCGGCGTGCGCCGCCAGCGCGAGACTCCGCCGGTCCGGGCTCACCGCGACCGCGGTGACGGTCGCGGGCCCGGGCAGCTTCGAAAGCTGCCTCGGGGCACGGAGATCGTCCATCGCCCAGAGCCGCACGTCGTCCCCCGCGGTGACGAGGATCCGCCCCTGTTCGAGGAAGGTGCCGACGTTCCAGCCCGCGCTCGACGCCAGCGCGAGTTCGCCGACGTCCTGCAGCCGGACGGTGCGGTCGGCGCTGGTGGACACGATGGTCTTGCCGTCCGGGGAGAACGCGGTCCACCAGATGGCGTTCGTGTGCCCGGACAGCGGCGGCAGCTCCTTCGCCGGCCCCGTGACGTCCCAGATACGCACGGACTGGTCGTCCCCCGCGGTCACCACGAGCCTGCCGCTCGGGCTGAACCCGGCCGCCCAGACGACGGCCGGGGTGGTCAACGTCGACAAGGGCTGCGGCGCCGCCGGATCGGCGACGTCCCACAGTCTCGCGGTGCGATCCCAGCTCGTGGTGAGCAACCGCCTGCCGTCAGGGCTCCACGACGGCGTAAGCTGAAGGTCCTTGTGTCCGGAAAGGACGGAGCGCCGCTGCGGCGCGGACGGGGTGGTGACGTCCCAGAGCTCCGCCGTCCAGTTCGTGTTCGTGACCGCGAGCAGCTTGCCGTCGGGGCTGAACGCGGCGCGCGCGAGTTGCGCGGCCGGGGCCCCGCCGAGCACCACGAGCGGTTTCGGCGCGCCGAGGTCGGTGACGTCGGTGAGCCGCACGGTGCGGTCGTCGGACCCGGTGACGAGCGTCCGGCCATCGGGGCCGAAGTCGGCGGAGATCACGACCTCCCGATGCCCCGTGACGTCGGCCTTCCGCACCGGACGCCGCGGATCGGTCAGATCCCAGAGCCGGACCCGATGATCCCGGGTGACCGTCGCCAGCGCGTGCCCGTCGCGGCTGAACGCCAGCGGCCCGCGGACCTCCTCCGATCCGGGCAGCGTCGCCAGGAGATCCGGATGCCGCGAGTCGGCGATGGACCACACCTGCGTCGCCCGGTAGGAGTCGGAAGTGATCATGAGCTGCCCGCTCAGCGCGACGGTGACGTCGCCCGGGTCGAAGACCATCCGGGTGGCGAACGGCGCCGCCATCGACGCGAGCAGGCCGTCGTGGGTCTCCTGGATCGGCGCGAGCCGGTACGCGGCGAGACTGAGCTGGGTCGACAGCGCCGGATTGGACTCCCGCAACGTCTTCGCCTCGACGACGGCCTTGCGCGCGAGCGCCTCGTTCCGCTGTTCGGTGGCGGTCCGCCCGGCGTCGACGGCGTACCCGACGGCGACACCCGCCAGGAGCAGAAGGACGCCGAGGAGCGCGACGAGTCTTCGCAGCCTCCGCGTCCGTTTGCGGCCGACGGCGGTCTCCTCGGCTTCGGCGTCGAGCCCGGCCTGGAGGAACGTCCGCTCGCGCGCGCTCAGCGCGTCCGGCTCCCGGTCCGCCCATTCGGCCGCGAGCCCCAGCCGCGTGCCGCGATAGAGACTGCCCTCGTCGCGATCCAGCGACTCCCACAGCTCCGTCGCCTCGGCCAGTTGCCGATGCAGGCGGTGCCCTTCGCGGTCCTCCGCGAGCCAGTCCCGCAGCCGTGGCCAGCTGCGGATCAAGGCCTCGTGGGCGATCTCGACGCCGTCACGGTCGAGGACGAGCAGGCGCGCGTCGGCGAGGCGTTCGAGAACCTCCGTCGTCGCCGGGTCGTCGTCGAGTTCGCGCCGGTTGAGACGGCGCTTCGTGTCTTCGGTGCCTTCGCCGAGCGCGGTCAGGCGCAGGAAGATCTGCCGTACGACGCGTTGCCGATCCGGCTCCAGATCCGTGTAGACCGCCTCCGCGGTCCGCGCGATCGCGTTGAGGATCCCGCCCGCCGCCTCGTACGCCGCGCTGGTCAGCGTGATCCCTTGACGCCGCCGCCAGGTCTCCAGCAAGGCGTGCGACACCAGCGGCAGCATCGCCGGCTGGCCGGTGGCGTCGGCGACGAGCGTCGTGACCAGCGCCGCCTCGACCCGGCACCCCGCGCGGACGGCGGGTTCGACGATCGCGGTCCGGAGTTCGTCGGCGGTCATCGGGCCCACCATCACCTGCGCGTCGGTGAGCGCCTCGACCAGACCGGCGTGACGGCAGAGGTGACCGTAGAAATCCGCGCGGACACCGAGGACGACCCGCGTGCCGTGCTCGTCGCGGGCGAGCGCGACCAGCGCGTCGATGAACTTCTCGCGTTCGATCCGGTCGCCGCAGAGCGTGTAGACCTCCTCGAACTGGTCGACGATCAGCAGCCGTCCCTCGGCGTCGAGGTCCTCGTCGAGTGGATGCGCCCCTGGCGTGCGAAGGACGACGGGGCGTTCGCTCACCGCCGCCAGCCCGGCCCGCAGGACGGACGACTTTCCGGACCCCGACGCGCCGAAGACGCCGACGAGCCGTCGTTCCGCGAGCTTGCCGGTCAGCTCGGCGACCAGCCGCTCGCGGCCGAAGAAGCGGTCGGCGTCGGCCGTCTGGAACGCGGCCAGCCCGAGGTACGGGAGTTCGGTTTCGTCGCGTTCGCCGGAGGTCGCGGCGAGCCCGGCGGCGACCGCGCGCCAACGTTCCTCCCACGCCGCGACGTCACCGCCGCACGCGGTGACGTACGCCGTCGTGACCGCGAGCCCGGGCAGCTTCCGTCCGCCGGCGGCTTCGGAAAGCGCGGCGGCCGAGTAGCCCGCGCGGGTCGAAAGCTCGCGGTACGTCGGCCCGCCGGCCTTCTCGCGAAGCAGGCGAAGATCCGCCGCGAAGCTCACGACGACGTCGTCGCCCGGCCCCAGCGGGCGCTCGCGTCTCGGCACCAGGCCCCCCTGATCCATCGAAGCGCCTGTAGGCGGAGCTGCAGACGCACTTGCAAAGCAACCGAACGCGTGAACCCGCCCCGGCCGAAGGCCCCGCTATCGCGGTGGCAGGGCGCCTCGTCCGCCATCGTGAGATGGATGACCGGGTAGCGCCCCTGCCGACGTCGATCGCGGTCGCGGGTTCACCAACAGACATCAAGCGTTATCGAATGGACATTGTTCACCGAAAACGGCCCGACACTGTACAAAAGTTCTGCGCTACAACCGATGGCGTGCCGATTCGAACCCATGCGGTGACCGTGGTCTTCGCGGGCGTCCCCGAACCGCCCGCGTCCTCGGAGCTGGAGGTGGTCGCCCATACCCCCGACGAACGTGAAGCGGTCTGGCACGCCAGCGTGCTGCGGCCGGACGTCCTCGTCCTGTCCGTCCATCCGCCCTCACTCGACGGGCTGGCGATCACGCGCGAGGTGTCGTCGCGCGTACCGGACACCGCCGTGCTGGTGCTGACCCCGCCCGGCGACGGCGAACTCGTGGTCGCCGCGATGCTCGCGGGCGCGCGCGGCGTCCTGTCCCGCAGCGCGGGCCCCGACGATCTGATCCGGTTCATCCGCGGGGTCGCGGCGGGCGCGGTCGTGTTCGGCGAGCGCGCCGCGGACCGGCTTTACGGCCTGCTGGCCGCTTCGCAGCCGATGCGGGCGTTCCCACGGCTGACCCCGCGCGAACACGAGGTGCTCGACCTCCTGGCGGGTGGCCTGACGATCCCGGCCGTCGCGCGACGGCTCGGGCTCGCACCCAAGACCGTGCGCAACGTCGTCACGGCGATCCACGCGAAGGCCGGCATCGACGACCGGGAGGTGCTACTCGCCCAAGCTCGGAACGCCGGGCTCGGCCGTCACTCGTAGGAGCGAGGTGTCCAGACGATGCCGTTCTCGGCGCGTGTCTTCGACGAGCCGATGATCAGCAGGCAGCGCATGTCCACGCTGGCCGGATCGAGGGTGCCGAGGGTGACCACGCGGATGTCCTCCTCGGGGCCGCCGACGTCCCGGGCCACGACCACCGGCGTCTCCGGCGCACGGTGCCGGAGCAGGACGTCGCGGGCCTGCGCGAGTTGCGTGGTCCGCGTGCGGGACGCCGGGTTGTACAGCGCGAGCACGAGATCCGCCGCACCCGCCGCGTCCAGCCGACGTTCGATGATCTCCCACGGCTTGAGCCGGTCGGACAGCGAAAGCACGCAGTAGTCGTGGCCCAGCGGGGCGCCGACCCGGGACGCGGCCGCCTGCGCGGCGGTCACGCCCGGCACGATCCGCACCCGTGCGCCCGCGCCGTGTCCGGCCGCGACCTGTTCCAGCACGGCCGACGCCATCGCGAACACGCCGGGATCACCCGACGACACCACCGCGACCTTGGCCCCGTCGGCGGCCAGTTCGAGCGCTTCGACGGCGCGTTCGGCCTCGACGCGGTTGCCCGACGCGTGCCGCTGCTGGCCCGCGCGCTGCGGCACCCGCGCGACGTACGGGCCGTAGCCGACGATGTGCTCCGCCGCGGCCAGTTCCGCGGTCGCCTCGGGCGTCAGCCAATCCGGACCCGCCGGGCCCAGGCCGACGACCACGACCTCCCCGCCGGTGTGCGTTTCCTGCTCCCGGGTGACTTCGGGTTCGTCGGCGAGCCGGGACGCGTAGGCCGGGCTGGGCAGCAGCGCCAGCGAGAAGTACGGCACCGACTCCGGGTCGACGTCGGCGAACGGCTCGACGCGCTGCGCCTGCCAGGTCGCCCGTTCGACATAGAAGGCGTCGTCCAGCTTCCCGGCTTCGGCCAGCGCCTCGCGGACGTTGCCGAACGTGCGGCCGAGTTTGAGCACCGCCGCGGCCTGCGTGTCGGCCAGGCGTCTCGCGAGCTCCGGCGCGGGCAGCGTGCCGGGCAGGATCGTGAGGACCTCGTCGCGCTGCACCAGCGGGCGGCCGAGCACCGACGACGCCGCGCTGACCGACGTCACGCCCGGCACGACGGTCGCCTCGTAACGGTCGGCGAGGCGTTCGTGCATGTACATGTAGGAGCCGTAGAAGAACGGGTCGCCTTCGCAGAGCACGACCACGTCGCGACCGGCGTCGAGGTGTTCGGCGAGCCGTTTCGCGCTCAGCTCGTAAAAGTCGGCGATGGCGCCTTCGTAGCCGCCGGGATGGTCGGTGGTCTCCGTGGTGACCGGGTAGACCAGCTTCTCCTCGATCTGGCCGTCCCGCAGGTACGGCTCGGCGACCGAACGCGCGATGCTCCGGCCGTGCCGCGCGCTGTGATAGGCGATGACGTCGGCCTCGCCGATCAGGCGTGCGGCCTTGACGGTCATCAGCTCGGGGTCACCCGGTCCGAGCCCGACACCCCAGAGTTTTCCGAGCCCGCTCATTCGACCTCACTCGCCATCGCGTTGATCGCGGCGACGGCCATCGCGCTGCCGCCACGTCGTCCGTGCACCACCAGGTACGGGGCCGGTGCCCGCTTCGCGAGCTCCACTTTGGACTCGGCGGCGCCGATGAAGCCCACCGGGACCCCGATGATCGCCGCCGGGGCACCGACGCCTTCTTCGAGCAGTTCCAGCAGGCGGAACAGCGCGGTGGGCGCGTTGCCGATCGCCACCACGGAACCGGGCAGCTTGTCGCGCCACAGCTCCAGCGCGGCCGCGGACCGGGTGGTGCCCATCCGCTCGGCCAGCCCGGGCACCTTCGGATCGGACAGCGTGCACAGCACCTCGTTGGCGGCAGGCAAACGTTTGCGGGTCACCCCGGAGGCGATCATGTTCGCGTCGCACAGGATCGGCGCGCCCGCTTCGAGCGCGGCGCGGCCGGATTCCACCACGTCCAGGCTGTAGCGGAGATCGTCGACCAGGTCGACCATCCCGCAGGCGTGGATCATCCGCACGGCCAGCACCGCGACGTCGTCGGGCAGGATCGCGAGATCCGCCTCCTCACGGATGGTGGCGAACGAATGCCGGTAGATCTCGGCCCCGTCCCGGATGTAGTCGATCACTGTGTTCCCTTCTCCGCCAACGTTCTCGCCAGCTCGCCGACCGGGACGAACGCCCCGTCGACCAGATAACCGTCCTCTGTCGCGAGCACGTCGACGTGCTCGCGCGCGGGTTTGCCGCAACGCCGTTCACAACCGGCGAAATGGGCTCGCGGGGCCCGCCCGACCCGCGCCGCGTCGGCCCGCACGTCGGCGAGCGACTTGGCGCAGCCCGGCTGCCCGATGCAGGCGCTGATCCCGAGCGAAGGCGCGTCCGGATCGGTGATCAGCCCCGTGTCCGCGGCCAAGGGACCGAGCACCAGGATCGATCGCCACGGCGTGACCACGGCGTTCCCTGCCTTCGCGATCGCGCGCGCCTGAGCCGAGGTGAGCCTGCCGAAGACCGGGGCGACCCCGATCGCGTCACCGATCGGCCCGATCGGGAGGCCCGGGTTCACCTCGAACTCCCGCGGCTCCGTCATTTCGCCTGGGATGCCCCTGACCAGCGGCTCGATGTCGGCGAGTTCGCTGATCCGCCAGGCCGTTCCCCTCGTGCGCAGGAACGCGCGCGCGACCGCGAGCAGCGTCTCGACGGCGTGCTCGGCGGGGACGCGCAGGCCGGTGTCCTCGCCCGCGAGCAGTACGGCCCCGTCGCGCCAGCAGACGTCGGCGCCCTCACCGGCGACGTCACCCTGGCCGCCGTCGAACGCGAAAAGGAAGCGTCCGGGGAGCTCGGCCAGCTCCGGGACGGCACACAAGGCCTCGTCGAGTTCCTGAGCGAGCTTTTGCGCGGTCTCGCTCAGCGGCGAAGCGAGGATGTTGCGGACGCGTTCGTGTGACGGCGAAGGCAGGAGCCCGGCCGCGGCGAGCCTGCCCGCGAGCCCCGGCCGGGTGACTCCGCGCAGCTGCACGTTGCCGCGGGAGGTCAGGTGGAGGGCGCCGTCACCGAGGTCGTCGGCGGCGCCGGCGAGCGCCCCGAACTGAGCCGCCGAGATGGCGCCGCCGGGCAGCCGGATCCGGGCGAGCGGGCCGTCGGCCGCGTCGTGCGTGGCGAAAACACCAGGGCACGCGTCGGCTCGGACACGTGCGCTCGTGGACATGCGCTCACTGTAGATGGCCGATTCCACCGAGAGTATGTCTCAGATCATATGTAGTAGGTGTGCTACATTCGATCGCAGCACTGAGATGGGGGTGACCAATGAGAGATCCACACGACGTGATGATCTCCGTCAAAGATCTCCGGATGCGGTACGGCACGAACGACGTCCTCCACGGCGTCGACTTCACCGCGCACCGCGGCGAGGTGATCTGCCTGCTCGGCCCGAACGGGGCGGGCAAGACCACGACGATCGAGATCCTCGAAGGCTTCCGGATGCGGTCGGAGGGCGAGGTCAGCGTGCTGGGCGTCGACCCGGCGCACGCCGACGAGAACTGGAGGGCGCGGCTGGGGGTCGTCCTCCAGGCCTGGCGTGACCACGCGAAATGGCGGGTGCGCGAGCTGCTGGAGCACCTGGGCGGCTACTACGCGCCGTACTCCACGGACCGCATCAAGCGGCCGTGGGATCCGGGCGAACTGGTCGCCGCGGTCGGCCTGACCGAGCACGCAGACAAGAAGGTCCGGATGCTCTCGGGTGGGCAGCGGCGGCGGCTCGACGTCGCGATCGGCATCGTCGGCCGCCCGGAACTGCTGTTCCTCGACGAGCCGACCGCCGGGCTGGACCCGGAGGCGCGGCGCGAGTTCCACGAACTCGTGCACCGGCTGACCGATGACGACGACACGACGATCCTGCTGACCACGCACGACCTCGACGAGGCCGAGAAGCTGGCCGACCGGATCCTGATCCTGAACCACGGCCGCATCGTGGCCGACGG
Organism: Amycolatopsis sp. CB00013; assembly: GCF_001905755.1. Classification (NCBI taxonomy): domain Bacteria; kingdom Bacillati; phylum Actinomycetota; class Actinomycetes; order Pseudonocardiales; family Pseudonocardiaceae; genus Amycolatopsis; species Amycolatopsis sp. CB00013. The sequence continues at coordinate 172,919 of NZ_LIWC01000005.1, forward strand.
TTCGGCCGACGCGCTGAGCAGGCAGATCGCCGGCGAGGCCGAGGTGCGCTGGACGCTGGACGGCCAGCGGTTCGTGCACTCCACGACCGAATCGACGAAGTACGTGCACGAACTGTTCAAGCAGCACGGGGACGCCATCGGCGATCTGGAGGTCCGGCGGGCGTCGCTCGAAGACACGTACATGACCCTGGTCCGCAAGGCCGAGTCCCTGGAGGCGGTGGGCGCGCGATGAACACGATTCAGCACAGTGTCCGGCTGGGCGTCCGACGCGGCTGGCTCGAGGCCCGCCAGATGATGACCAACCGGGAAGACCTCTTCAACACCTTCCTGTACCCGGCGATCTTCGTGATCGTCATGTTCTTCATGCGCGGCGCGAAACTGCCGGGCACGGAGTTCTCGCTCGGCGCCGCCACCGTGCCGAGCGTGCTGGGCGCGTCGATCGTGTTCAGCGGCATGCTCGGGATGGCGGGAGTCCTCGCCGTCGAACGCGAAGACGGCACGCTCCTGCGCGCCAAGGCCACGCCGAACGGCATGATCGGCTACCTCGTCGGCAAGGTCGTCACGGTGTCGATGAGCACCGTCGTCGGAATGCTGCTGGTACTGATCCCCAGCCTGATCCTGTTCGACGGCATCGCGCCCGGCGGGCTGACGTCGTGGCTGGGCCTGATGTGGGTGCTGGTGCTCGGCCTGCTCGCCACGATGCCGATCGGCGCGATCTTCGGCTCGCTGACCTCGAACGCGCGCAGCATCGGGCTGATCATGCTGCCGACACTGGGGATCGGCGCGATCTCGGGGATCTTCTACCCGATCACCGCGCTGCCGGAGTGGCTGCAATACCTCGGGCAGGTGTTCCCGATGTACTGGCTCGGCCTCGGCATGCGGTCGGCGCTGCTGCCGGACTCGACGGTGATCATCGAGATCGGCCAGTCCTGGCGGCCTTGGGAGACCCTCGGCGTGCTGTCGGTGTGGGCCGTGATCGGATTGACGCTGGCCCCGGTCGTCCTGCGGCGCATGGCGCGGCGCGAGTCCGGGTCCTCGGTGGCGGCACGACGGGAAAAGGCGATGCAGCGAATTGGCTAGCTCATGAGCGAGGTCGTTTACAACCGGATCGCGATGTTGCGGGCGGAACGGGGCATTTCCCGCCGCGAACTCGCCGATGCGCTGGGCGTGCATTACCAGACCATCGGCTACCTCGAACGCGGCGAGTACAGCCCGAGCCTCTACCTCGCCCTGCGGATCGCGGAGTTCTTCGAGGTGGCGGTGGAGATCATCTTCTCCACCGCCCCTTTCCCGCGGATCGGGGACTCTTCGTCGGAACGGTCGGCGTGAGCCTGCTGGAGCACGCGGTGCGTCGGACACGCGCTCCCGGATGCTCTGGGGATCTCTCGCGATGTCCTTGTGCGGCAACTGGATAAAGCGGCTTCGTCGCCTGCCGCCGGAAGCATCGACGGCTATCCGGTCAGCTTGGTTGAGCTGGTCGTCAGCCTGCTGGCCGCCGGGGGCGGGAGGTTTACGCGCGGCCCTGCGGCCCCGCCCGTCGAGATCCAGGCGCTGACTTCCGAGATCGCCGAATACCGACGACGCAAGGAAGCGGCCGTCGATCCACAGGAGTCCTCTTCGGCATTTAGTCGACTAAATGCGAGTCGCTCAGGGTGATGCGGTGCTGGCGACTGTTTCACCCTTCAGTGTTGTCGATGCGAGTTGGCTGGTTGCTTAAAATTACGAACACGTGTTCGATTTCTTCGGGTATTATGAAGGGGTGTCCGAGACCTTCCTCCCCGAGTTGCCGCAGGAGCTGTGGCGCGCCGGCAAGCTGGAGCTTGCCCATGGCGTGCAGCACGCTTTGCAGGTGATCCGGATCGCGACCGCTTGTCTGGGGCAGTTCCTGGCGGAGATCGAGTCTCGGGGCGCCAAAGACTTGTACGGGCATGGGAGTACGGCGAGCTGGCTCGCCGAGATCGCGGGGTTGTCGCGGGGTGAGGCGGGTCCGATCGTGAAGCGGGCGATCGCCTTGAACCCCACCCGCGCTCTGGATGGCACTGAGGTTCCGCCTCTCGCTCCCGCCACTGCTGCGGTCGCCGCTCAGGGATTGGTCGGGGATGAGCGGATCGATCAGATCCTGGAGATCCTGAAAAACCTCCCCGCCGACATTTCAGCCGAGGACCGGGCGGGAGCGGAGCAGATCCTCGGCAATCTTGCCCCGAGCGCCGGTCCTCGGCAGCTCGCCAAGGCTGAGGCGAACCTGCAGGGCTTGCTGAACCCTGATGGCAACGAACCCAAAGATCCCGAGCCGAAGGAGCCACGCCGCGAGATCACCTTGGAACGGCGCAAGGATGGCTTCTGGAAGCTCACCGGCCTGCTGGATGAGGAGACCGGTGCTCGCACGGCGGCAGCACTGGAGGCGCATGCGCAGCCGCGGCCGGTGGATGAGTTCGGGCAGGCGGATCTGCGGATGAAGTGCGAGCGCCTGGGAGACGCCTGGGCCGAGCTGCTCGATCTGGCCATCGCCTGCCCCGACCAACCGGGGACCAGCGGCTACCGCACCCTCGTGCACGTCACCGTCGGACTTGAGGAACTGAAGTCCGGTCTCGGCACCGCGTGTCTCGACTTCGTGGGGACAATGACGGCACGGGAAGCCCGGCTCGCGGCCTGCGATTGCCTGATGGTGCCGGTCGTGATGGGTGCCTCGGGCGAGCCGCTGGACATGGGTCGACTGAGACGGTTCGTCACCCCAGGCCAGAGACGCGCGTTGAACATCCGAGATGGCGGTTGCGCATTCCCGGGCTGTCATCGGAAGCCTAAGAATTGCCACGCTCATCATATTGAGCACTGGGCAGACGGCGGACCCACCGACCTCCGGAACCTCGTATTGCTCTGCGGCTTCCATCATCGGCTGATCCACCACGGTGATTGGGAAGTGCGGATGGCCGCCGACGGGTTACCGGAGTTCATCCCACCCCAATACCGAGACCCGCTCCGACAACCCCGACGCAACACCCTGCACCACGTCTGAACCCCGAAGAGCCCGCCAGCCATCCAGGCGACGGGCCCTTCGGCATGCCCGACGCCGGACAGGCCCGGTCACTGTGTGGATTTCTGGTCATCCAACGCCCCAAAATCCACACAGTCCATCACCACCGGACCAGTCACGCCCTGCCCGTCGCACGGCAACAGCCGCCAAGCCAACATGAAGACCTCCTCATCCGTCCTTAACGGACGATTCAGAAGCGCGTCACAAGCTCATCACCGTGACCGCCTACACCTACACGACCAGCCCACCGAGAAAACCCACCAACCCCGAAAAACCCCGGCACACCAAGGCATGGCTGATCCCCGCCGCGGCCATCCCGGCGCTGACCACCGCGCTCGTGCCCGGCGGACCGGGCTGGCAGGGCGCACTGGTCTTGGCCATCTTCACCACGGCCGTGGGCGCGTGGGTACTGACCAGCCTGGACGACACCTGGATCGCGCTGGCGGCGGTGGCCGTCCTTGCCGTGGCCGGAGTGCTGGCGCCCGCCGACCTGTTCGCCACCCTCGGCGCGGATCTGGTGTGGCTGCTGATCGCGGCGTTCGTACTGGCGGCGGGGCTGACCGCGTCAGGACTGGTCGACCGGTTCGTGGCCATGGTCCCCGCGCGGGCGCGATCGGTGCGCGGGCTGGCGCATCTGTCGACGGTCGCGGTGGTGGTCTCGTCGCTGGTGGTCCCCTCGACGTCGGGGCGGGCGGCGCTGGCCGTGCCGGTGTTCACCGCCTTGGCGAGCGCGCTTCCGCGGATGGTCAAGGCGCTCTCGGTGCTGTTCCCGACGGTGGTGTTGCTGTCGGCGGTTTCGACGCTCATCGGCGCGGGCGCGCATCTGGTGGCCGATCAGCTTCTGCGTGAAGCGACCGGCGACGGCATCGGCTTCCTGCGCTGGCTGTTGCTGGGCCTACCGCTTGCGGTGGTCTCGTCCCATCTCGCGGCCGAGGTCGTCTTGCGGTTGTTCACCACCCGCGAAGACCGTCGTGAGCGGTTCGACCTGCGCTCCAGGTTCCCGCCGCGAGGGCCGTGGACCCGGACGGAGCGGTTCGCGGCGGTCACCATCGGCGCCGTGCTGGTGCTGTGGTGCACCGAGCCGTGGCACGGACTGCCGCCCGCGCTGGTCGGGCTCGTCGGTGCCTTGGCGATGTGCGTGCCACCGCATCGGGTCACGACGGGTACGGCGCTGAAGACCGTGCCGTGGTCGTTGCTGCTCTTCACCGCCGCGACGGCCGCGCTGGGCGGCGCGCTGGTGTCGTCGGGCGCGGCGGCATGGGTGGCGGACGTGGCCTTGAGTCCCGTCCGGGGCGCGCCGGCGTGGGCCGTGCTGGCGGCGGTGATCGTGGTGAGCACGGCCGCGCATCTGGCGGTGCAGTCCCGGTCGGCGCGGTCTTCGGTGCTGGTGCCGGTGGTGATCCCGCTCGCGGCGGCCACCGGGCTGGCCCCGGCCGCGGCGGTGTTCGCCTCCACCGCGGCGGCAGGGTTCTGCCACACCCTCACCTCGTCCGCCAAACCGGTCGCGCTCTTCTCCGACATCGACGGCGTGCCGACCTATTCGTCCCGCGACCTGCTCCGGCTTTCGAAGGTGCTCGCGCCGCTGCACGTGGTCGTCGTCGCCGTCTTCGCCTTGCTCGTCTGGCCGCACCTCGGCCTCTCGCTCATCCCGTGAACCATCAGGAGGAAGTCATGCGGATCGTCGTCGCCCCCAGTGGGTTCAAGGAAAGTCTCGGTGCCGAAGCCGCCGCCGACGCCATCGCCGAGGGCGTGCTGCGGGTCGTCCCGTTCGCGGAGATCGACCGCGTCCCGCTCGTGGACGGCGGCGAGGGGTCGGCCGCGGCCCTGGCCGGGAGCACCGGCGGGAAGATCGTGGACACCGTCGTCACCGGCCCGGTCGGGCTGCCGGTGCGCTCCCATTTCGCGATTCTCGGCGACGGCTCGACGGCGGTGGTCGAGATGGCGGCGGCCGCGGGGCTCCGCCTGGTGCCCGCCGATCGGCGCGATCCCGGGCGCACCACCAGCCGGGGCGTCGGCGAGCTGATGATCGCCGCGCTCGACTCGGGCTGTTCGTCGGTGCTCGTCGGTTGCGGCGATTCCGGCGTGTCCGACGGCGGAGCCGGGGCGCTCCAGGCGCTGGGCGCCCGCGTGCTCGATCGCGCCGGTCAGGAGGTGGGGCCCGGCGGGGCGGAGCTGGCGCGGGCCCGGCACATCGACGTGTCCGGGCTCGATCCGAGACTCGCGGGCACCGAACTCCGGCTGGCGGTCAACCCGCACAACGTCCTGTGCGGCTCACGCGGCGTGGCCAGGGTGTTCGGCCCGCAGAAGGGCGCCACTCCCGAGCAGGTGGAGCGGCTGGCGGCGGCGCTCGACAACTGGGCCGGCGTCCTGCGCAGCGACCTGGGCGCCGAGGTCGCGCTCGTTCCCGGATCGGGTGCTTCCGGCGGTCTCGGCGCGGGGCTGTGCGCGGCGCTGGGAGCCCGGCTGCTGCCGCGCTTCGAAGTCCTGCTGGACCACGTCGACCTCGACGCGCGGCTGGCGGCGGCCGATCTCGTGGTCACCGCCGAGGGCACGATCGACGCCCAGACCCCGCACGGGAAGGTGCCCGCCGAGGTCGCGCGCCGGGCCAAGGCGCACGGCAAGCCGGTGGTCGCGCTCGCCGGGCGGATCGGCATGGACGCCGACACCACCTACGCGGTCGGCATCGACGCCTTCCAGGCCATCCAGCCCGGTCCTGTGGATCTGGACGAGGCGATCCTGCGCGGCGCGGAGTTCCTCACCGACGCCGCCGAACGGTTGCTGCGGCTCGTGCTGGTCGGCACCCGCCTGTCCACGCCCGTTATGTGAAGATTCCTTCATCTTGTCCTCATCTTCGCCACATCGACGACCGGAAGGGTGGAGCCATGGCCCGTTCGCCGCGTATCGCCCTGCTCATCGCCGCCGTGGCGCTCCCGCTCGGCGCGGCCGCGGTCACCTGGGCATGGCCGGAGCCGCCCGCGCCGCAGGCGCCGATCGAGGTGAAACTGAAGGAACACCCCACGTCGACCACCCAGCCCCCTCCGCCGAGCAGTTCCACGCCGGTGGTCGTGCCACCGCCCCCGGTGGTCCCGCCCGGCGACGACCAGGACGACGACGGTGCCGACGACGACTGAAACCAGGATGCGGGCGGTCCCCGCGCGCGTCCGGATCATGGGCTGGCTGCTGCTGCTCGTCGCCGTGGTGACGGTGTCGACGACGCTGGTCACGTACAACCTGTTGCTGCGCGAGGTCGACAGCGACGTCAACGCCGCGCTCGAGCAGGAGGCCGCCGAACTCGGCCAGGTGCTGGCCGAGGGGGTGGACCGCGCCACCGGGCAGCCGTTCCCGGACGTGCGGTCCGCATTGTCGGCGCATCTGCGGCGCCAGTACGTCGACGACGACGAAGTGGTCCTGGCCTGGACGCCGTCGTCCGGGCCGATCCTGCAGGACCGCGAGGAACCGTTCCGGCTGGGCGAGAGCCCAGCGGTGCTGGATCCGATCCTCGCCGACCCGGCGCGCAGCGGCAGCGTCGAGACCCCCGCCGGGGAGATGCGCTGGATCCGTGTCGACGCGTCCGGCACCCGCGAGGGTGACCGCGGTTCGTTCGTCGTCGGCTACTTCGTGGACCGCGACCGCGCCGAGATCGCCACCACCGTGCGGACCCTGCTGTTCGTCGGGCTGCTCGGGCTCGTCCTGGCCGGGGCCGCGGCGTGGCTGGTCGCCGGCCAGATCCTCGCCCCGGTGCGGCTGGTGCGCCGCGCCGCCGCCGAGATCACCGAGCACGACCTGACCCGCCGCATCCCGGTGGACGGCCGCGACGACGTCGCCGCGCTCGCCGAACAGTTCAACGCCATGCTCGACCGGCTCGACCTCGCGTTCGCCACCCAGCGGCGCTTCCTCGACGACGCCGGCCACGAACTGCGGACGCCCATCACGATCGTGCTCGGCCATCTCGAACTGCTCGACGACGACCCGGTCGCGCGGGCCGAGGCGATCCGGCTGTGCGTCGACGAACTGGACCGCATGAACCGCATCGTCGGCGATCTCCTGCTGCTGGCGAAGGCCGAGCAGCCCGACTTCGTCACCCTCGCCCCCACCGACGTCACCGAGCTGACCAGCGATCTTTACGCCAAGGTCCGCACCATCGGCGATCGTCGCTGGCGGCTGGAGGCGCTCGGCGAAGGCCAGGTGCCGCTCGACGAGCAGCGCACGACCCAGGCCGTGGTGCAGCTGGCCCAGAACGCCGTCCAGCACACCGAAGACGGCGACGAGATCCTGATCGGCTCGGCCGTCACCGAGGACACCGTGTCGTTCTGGGTGGCCGACCATGGCCCTGGAGTGCCGCGGGAGGACGCCGAGAAGATCTTCCAGCGGTTCAACCGGGGGCCGTCGGGCGGTCATCGGAGCGGGGCCGGGCTCGGGCTGGCGATCGTGCGCGCCATCGCCGAGGCTCAGCACGGCTTGGTGCGCCTGGAATCCGCCCCGGGGCACGGCGCCCGGTTCACCATCGAAATCCCTGTTCGTTCAGCCGAAGGAGGCACGCCGTGGCCCGTATCCTGATCGCCGAGGACGAGGAGCGCATCGCGTCGTTCGTCCGCAAGGGGCTCGTCGCCAACGGCTTCACCACCACCGTCGTCGCGGACGGCGAGCAGGCCCTCCAGTACGCCCTCGGCGACGGCTACGACCTGCTGGTGCTCGACCTCGGCCTGCCCTCCCGCGACGGCCTGTCCGTGCTGCGGACGCTGCGCGAACACCACAACACCACCCCGGTGGTGATCCTCACCGCGCACGATTCGCCGCAGACCACCCTGGCCGGGCTGGAGGGCGGCGCCGACGACTACATGGCCAAACCGTTCCGCTTCGACGAGCTGCTGGCCAGGATCCGGCTCCGGCTGCGCCGTACCGAACTCGTCGCCGAGACCACCGTGCTGCACGCGGGCCCGCTGTCGCTGGATCTGCGCACTCGCCGCGCGGACGTCGACGGCGCCGGCGTCGACCTGACCTCGCGCGAGTTCGCCCTGCTGGAGCTGTTCATCCGCCACCAGGGCCAGGTGCTGACCCGTGAGCAGATCCTCTCCCACGTGTGGGGGTACGACTTCGACCCGGGCTCCAACATCGTCGACGTGTACGTCCGCACCCTGCGCCGCAAGATCGGGGCGGGCCACATCCGCACCGCGCGGGGTATGGGGTACGCGTTCGACCCCGGCCACACATCACCTTGACTCCCGCCGGACCGCACCGGAGAGTGAACTCAAGACCCACGCGACGGCGGCGGAGGAACCCGGTGAGAGTCCGGGGCGGTCCCGCCACTGTCATCCTCCCGGCCAGGGAGGGAAGCCAGGAACTCCGGCCGTCGCGACCACACGACCCGGGGCGCGGACACCCCGAGTGAGGACTGCCGTGATCCTGCTTCTGTCCACTTCGGACACCGACCTGCTCAGCGCCCGTTCCAGCGAGGCCGAGTACCGGCTGGCCAACCCGGCCCGCCTCGACCTCGCGGAGCTGCCCGCCCTGCTCGACGGCGCCAAGATCGTCGTCGTCCGGATCCTCGGCTCCGAACGCAGCTGGCAGGAAGGCCTCGACACGGTCCGCGCGAGCGGCGCGCACGTGGTGGTCCTCGGCGGCGAGCAGACGCCGGACGCGCAGCTCATGAAGCTGTCCACCGTCCCGGCCGGCACCGCGGCGGAGGCGCACGCGTATCTCGCGCAGGGCGGCCCGGCCAACCTCACGCAGCTGCACCGGTTCCTGAGCGACACGCTCCTGCTCACCGGTGATGGCTTCGAGCCGCCCGCCGTGCAGCCGCTGTGGGGTGTCCTGGAGCGCGAGCCGAAGAGCACCGAGGGGCCGGTCGTCGCGATCCTCTACTACCGGGCGCATCACCTGTCCGGGAACACCGAGTTCGTCCACGCCCTCGCCGACGCCGTCGAGGACGCCGGGGGCCGCGCGCTCCCGATCCACTGCGCCTCCCTGCGCACCCGCGAGCCGGAGATGATGGCCGAGCTGGCCAAGGCCGACGCGCTCCTGGTCACCGTGCTGGCAGCAGGCGGCACCCGCCCGTCCGAGGTCGGCGCCGGTGGCGACGACGAGGCGTGGGACGTCGCCGAGATGGCCGCGCTCGACATCCCGATCCTGCAGGCGCTGTGCCTCACCAGCGATCGCGAGACCTGGTCCGCGAACGACGACGGCCTCTCGCCGCTCGACGCGGGCAACCAGATGGCCGTCCCCGAGTTCGACGGCCGCCTCATCACCGTCCCGTTCTCGTTCAAGGAGATCGACGACGACGGCCTCCCCAAGTACGTGCCGGACGCCGAGCGCGCTTCGCGGGTCGCCAAGATCGCGCTCGCGCACGCGCGTCTGCGCCACACTCCCCCGCCGGAACGCCGGATCGCGCTGATGCTGTCCGCGTACCCGACGAAGCATTCCCGCGTCGGCAACGCCGTCGGCCTCGACACTCCCGCGTCCGCGATCAAGCTGTTGCGCCGCATGCGCGACCAGGGTTACGACCTCGGCGACGATCCGTTCCCCGGCGTCGAGCCCACCGGCACCGACCAGCCCGACGGCGACGCGCTCATCCACGCGCTCATCGCCGCGGGCGGCCAGGATCCGGAGTGGCTCACCGAGGAACAGCTGTCCGGCAACCCGATCCGCGTGCCCGCGGGCAAATACCGCGAGTGGTTCGCCGAGCTGCCCGCGGAACTGCGCGAGGGCATGGAGGAGCACTGGGGCCCGGCGCCCGGCGAGCTTTACGTCGACAACGGCGACATCGTGCTGGCGTCGCTGCAGTCCGGCAACGTCATCCTGATGATCCAACCGCCGCGCGGTTTCGGCGAGAACCCGGTCGCGATCTACCACAACCCGGATCTCCCGCCGAGCCACCACTACCTGGCCGCGTACCGCTGGCTTGAGGAGGAATTCGGCGCGCACGCCGTCGTCCACCTCGGCAAACACGGTTCGCTGGAATGGCTTCCCGGCAAGACCGCGGGTCTCTCGGACTCGTGCGCGCCGGACGCCGTCCTGGGCAATCTGCCACTGATCTACCCGTTCCTGATCAACGACCCCGGCGAGGGCGCGCAGGCGAAACGGCGCGCGCACGCCACGATCGTCGACCATCTGATCCCGCCGATGGCCCGCGCCGAGAGCTACGGCGACATGGCCCGCCTGGAACAGCTCCTCGACGAGCACGCCAACATCGCCGCGATGGACCCGGCGAAACTGCCCGCCGTCCGCGCGCAGATCTGGACGCTGATCCAGGCCGCGAAACTGGACCACGACCTCGGTGTCGAAGAACGCCCGCACGACGCGGAGTTCGACGACTTCCTGCTGCACATCGACGGCTGGCTGTGCGAGGTCAAGGACGCCCAGATCCGCGACGGCCTGCACATCCTCGGCGCCGCGCCGGTGGGCGAGGCGCGGATCAACCTCGTGCTCGCCATGCTGCGCGCACAGCAGATGTGGGGCGGCAAACAGGGCGCGGTCCCCGGTCTGCGGTCCGCTTTGGGGCTCAAGGAGAACAGCGACGCCCCACTGTCCGAAGTGGACGCCATCGAGCAGACGGCCCGCTCGCTCGTCGAGGCGATGGAGGCCAGGGACTGGTCCCCCGCAGCCGTCGCCGAGGTCGTCGCCGAGGTGCCGGAACACCAGGAGGTCGCGCGCGTGCTGACCTTCGCCGCCACCGAGATCGTGCCGCGTCTGGCGGGCACCGGCGCCGAGATCGACGCCGTGCTCCACGCGCTCGACGGCGGCTACATCCCCGCGGGACCCAGCGGTTCTCCGCTGCGCGGCCTGATCAACGTGCTGCCGACCGGCCGCAACTTCTACACCGTCGACCCGAAGGCCATCCCCAGCCGTCTCGCATGGGAGACCGGACAGGCTCTCGCGGACTCGCTTCTCCGCCGCTACAAGGAGGACACAGGCGACTGGCCGCGTTCGGTCGGTCTCTCGGTCTGGGGCACGTCGGCGATGCGCACGTCGGGTGACGACGCGGCGGAAGTCCTCGCCCTGCTGGGTGTCCAGCCGGTTTGGGACGAGGCTTCGCGGCGCGTCACCGGGATCGAGGCGATCCCGCTCGCCGAGCTCGGCCGTCCGCGGATCGACGTCACCGTGCGGATCAGTGGGTTCTTCCGCGACGCCTTCCCGCATGTGATCACCCTCCTGGACGACGCCGTGCGCCTGGTGGCGAACCTCGACGAGCCGGACGAGCAGAACTTCGTGCGGGCCCACACCCGCGCGGATCTGGCCGCGCACGGCGACGAACGCCGGGCCACCACGAGGATCTTCGGCTCCAAGCCGGGCGCGTACGGGGCGGGTCTGCTGCCGCTGATGGATTCCGGGAACTGGCGCGACGACAAGGATCTCGCCGAGGTCTACGCGGTCTGGGGCGGCTTCGCCTACGGCCGCGACCTCGACGGCAGGCCGGCGCGCGAGGACATGGAGAACTCGTACAAGCGGATCGTGGTGGCGGCCAAGAACACCGACACCCGCGAGCACGACATCGCCGACTCCGACGACTATTTCCAGTACCACGGCGGGATGATCGCGACGGTCCGCGCGCTGACCGGGACCGCGCCCGCGTCCTACGTCGGCGACAGCACCACCCCGGACGCCGTCCGCACCCGCACGCTCGGCGAGGAGACCGCCCGCGTCTTCCGGGCCCGCGTGGTCAACCCGCGCTGGCTGGCGGCGATGCGCAAGCACGGCTACAAGGGCGCTTTCGAGCTGGCGGCGACGGTCGACTACCTGTTCGGTTTCGACGCCACCGCCGGTGTCGTCGGTGACTGGATGTACGAAAAGCTCACCGAGTCCTACGTGCTCGACGAGGTCAACCAGGAGTTCCTGCGCCAGGCCAACCCGTGGGCGCTGCGCGGCATCATCGAGCGGTTGAACGAGGCGGCCGATCGGGGGCTGTGGGCGGAGCCGGACGCCGATCTTTTGGCTCAGCTGCGCGAGGTCTACCTATCGCTGGAGGGGGATCTCGAGTCCTGACTTCACCCGCTGGAGCAGTGCCGTGGCACTCCCGGCGGTACCACTGTCATATGCGCAGAACTTAGCGTGACAAGGGCGGTGGGACGTCAATGATCGGGAGGACAGCGATGATCAAGCGTCTGTTGAAGGTCGTGCTTCGCCACGGTTGCTGCTCGGCGTGCACCGGTCAGGGCTGCGGCTGCTGCGACGCCTGCAAGTAGAAGCTCAGAGGTGGACACCCGGGATATGGGTGTTCGCGCGGCGGACGTCGGCGGCGAGGGCGGGTACCTCGATCACCCGGCGTCCGGCCGCCTCCAGCGTCTCGGCGCCGACGCAGTCGACGAACACCGACGGCTCGCGCCAGGCGAAAACGACGCGCGGGATGCCGGCGTCGAGGATGAGCTGGGTGCAGCTTCGCGGATGTGACGTCCGCGAGCTGCACGGCTCCAGTGACGTGTACATCGTCGCCTCCGCCAGCCTCGGATCCCCTGGTTCGAGTTTGGCGAGCGCGGCTTCTTCGGCATGGTTGGCGGGATCGCCGTCGCCCGAGAAACCGGTGGCGAGCACTTCGCCGTCGGCGGCGGTGATCACCGCGCCGACGCGGAACGTGCGCGGCGGGCAGTTCTCCGCCAGCGCGATGGCCTCACGCAGGTGCCGGATGTCCACATCGGACGGTTCCGGCGTCGCTTGGTACTCCAGGACGGCGATGTCGCCCAGCCGCGTGGTTCCGGTCAGCGTCAGCCCGCGCGGGAACGCGCCCGGCCCGACGAACCGCGGCGCGCGCGTGTCGCCGACGAAGAACGGCGCGACGGCCAGGTGCAGCTCGTCGACCAGGCCCTCGGTGAGGAACTGGGTATGGATCGCGCCGCCGCCTTCGACCATCAGCCGCCGGATGCCGCGCGCGTGGAGATCGGCCAGGATTTCCTTCAGGCCGGACAGTTCGACGACGGTCGCCTTCACCCCCGTGACGACGCCGGGCGGCGCGTAGACCAGCTTCTCGGTGTCGCCGACGGTGAAGAACTGCGCCGCCGGATCGAGTGACCCGCTCCGCGTGAGGGTGACCTTGACCGGCTGCTCCGGGCGCCCTTCCGCGACCCTTTTCGCGACCAGCTCCGGCGAGCGGACCAGCAACCGCGGATTGTCCGCGCGCACCGTGTTCGCGCCGACGAGGATCGCGTCCGACGCGGCACGCAGCCCGTCCACCCTGGCCCAGTCCTCCTCGTTCGACAGCACCAGCCGGGTGTCGCTCGCGTCGTCGAGGTAACCGTCGAGCGAGACCGCGGCGGAGAGCAGGACATGAGGGCGTTCGATCACGACCGCCAGTATGCCCCTCGCGGGTCTTTGGGACAGACCGTGACTCGGGGCTCTGTGGCGGGTTGTTCGTTACCGGGATTCGGCGACGGCCTGAGCCGGGGTCGGGTGTCGCGTCGGGGCGACGCTCTAGTGCCGTTGCCGGGATTCGGCGAAGGGTTACCAAGGGGAACTGGGACCGCCCCGACGTCACGTGACCAAGGACGACACCCTCGGCGTTACCGGAAATCGGCGACAACGCCTGCCGACACCAGGGACCACCCCCGCACCGAATCAGGGCCGACCGCAACGGCGACCGTTACCGCAAATCGGCAACGACCGCCCGCGGCAACCGGGACCGCCCCGACGTCACGTGACCGAGACCGACACGCCTGCACGTAGCCGGAAATCGGCGACAGCGCCTGCCCGCACCAGGGACCGCCCCAGTGCCGCATCAGGGCAGACCGCACGGCGACCGTTACCGCAATTCGGCGACGGTTCCTGCGGGAACCGAGACCGCCCCGACGTCACGTGACCGAGACCCCTCGGCGTTACCGGAAATCGGCGACAACACCTGCGCCTGCGGGAACCGGGGACCGGCACGATGCCGCGTGACCAAGGACGACACCCTCGGCGTTACCGGAAATCGGCGACAACGCCTGCCCGCACCAGGGACCGCCCCCGTGCCGCATCAGGGCAGACCGCACGGCGACCGTTACCGCAAATCGGCAACGACCACCTGCGGCAACCGGGACCGGCCCGACGTCACGTGACCAAGGACGACACCCTCAGCGTTGCCAGAAAGCGGCGACAACGCCTGCCCGCACCAGGACCACCCCCGCACCGAATCAGGGCCGACCGCACCGGCGACCATTGCCGCAAATCGGCAACGACCACCTGCGGCAACCGGGACCGCCCCGACGTCACGTGACCAAGGACGCCACCCTCGGCGTTACCGAAAATCGGCAACGACCACGGAATCCACGACGCTACCCGCAGCCACATGACCAAGACCGACTCCCCCGCGTTGCCACAATTCGGCGACAGCGCCTAGGGCACCAGCGACCGTCCCCATGTCACGTGACCGAGACCGAGACGCCCGCACCGTTGCCTCACTTCGGCAACGACCGCCCACGCAAGCCGCGGAACACCACCCGCACCGCCGCCGAAATCCGCCGACCCTTCGCGAGCGGACCCGACATGGTGCCGCGTCGGATCATCATCGGCCCAGCCCCGGCGCCGGTCCCGCGAACGCCGGGCCAGGCGTGCCCGCTCAGGCCCGCGATCTCGACCGCTCCAAGGAACACACCCGCCTCATCGGCTCAAGGACGAACCCGAGTACCGGATCGCCACAGAACGGCTACCGGGCCCCACGAAAATCGATCGCCACCCGACCACCCAAGAGCTAACCTGTCGCGGTGATCTTCTGAGACGAACCTGCGCCCACATCCACCTCCTTCGCAGGGAGTCTCATGTCTTCTTCCTTGACGCTTTCCGACGTCACCTTCACCTGGCCCGACGGCGCCCCGGCGTTCGACCGCCTTTCGCTCACCCTCGGCACCGGCCGCACCGGCCTGGTCGGCACCAACGGATCCGGCAAGTCCACGCTGCTCAGGCTGCTCGCCGGCGAGCTGCGGCCCACGACGGGTTCCATCACCACACCGGGTGAACTCGGCTATCTGCCGCAGAACCTCGTCCTCGACACCGGCCGCCGCGTCGACGACGTGCTCGGTGTCACCGCGATCCGCGCGGCGATCCGGGCCGTCGAGGACGGTTCCGCCACCGAAGAGCACTTCGCCACCATCGGCGACAACTGGGACGTCGAGGAACGCATCCGCGCGATCCTCGACCGGCTCGGTCTGGCAGCCGTCCGCCTGGACCGGCGGGCGGGCGAATTGTCCGGCGGCGAACTCACGTTGCTCGGGCTGGCCGCCCTGTTGCTGCGCCGCCCCGCCGCATTGCTGCTCGACGAGCCCACGAACAACCTCGACCTGCGGGCCCGCGAACTCGTGCACCGCGAGGTCGCGGGCTGGGGCGGGATCCTCGTGGTGGTCTCGCACGATCGCGAACTGCTGCGGCTGGTCGACCGGATCGCCGAGGTCCGCGACCACGAGGTCACCTTGTACGGCGGCAACCTCGCGGACTACGAACACGCCGTCGAGGTCGCGCAGGAGGCCGCCCGGCGGCATGTGCGCGCGGCGGAGTCGGACGTCAAACGGCAGAAGCGGGAGCTGGTCGAGGCCGGGATCAAACTCGCCCGGCGGGCCCGCTACGGCCAGCAGATGTGGGACCGGAAACGCGAGCCCAAGGTGCGGATGCGCAAACGCCAGGAGGACGCGCAGATCGCCGCGGGCAAGTACCGGAACCTGCACACCGACCGACTGGAAGGCGCCGTCGAGGCGCTGAAGGCCGCGGAGGAACTGGTGCGGGAGGACGCCGAGATCCGCGTCGAGCTGCCGGAGACGACCGTCGCCCGCGGCACGGACGTGCTCCGGATCGACGCCGTGCCCCGGTTCGGCCCGGCGGCGGACCTGCACGTCATGGGCCCCGAGCGGATCGCGCTCACCGGCCCGAACGGTTCGGGGAAGACCACCCTGCTGCGGACGATCGCCGGCGAGCTGCCGCCGAAGTCGGGCGAGGCGGGGCTCTTCGTCCCCGCGAGGCTGCTCCCCCAGCGGATCGACGTGCTGGACGACACGCTGTCCATTGTGGACAACGTGCGACTGGTCGCGCCGTCGCTCACGGACAACGAGATCCGCGCGAGGCTGGCCCGGTTCCTGTTCCGGGGCAAGGCGGCCGACCGCGAGGTGGCGTCTTTGTCCGGCGGGGAACGGTTCCGGGCGGCGCTGGCGACGTTGCTGCTGACCGAGCCCACGCCGCGGCTCCTGCTGCTCGACGAGCCGACGAACAACCTCGACCTGGCCAGCGTGCGGCGGCTCACCGAGGCACTGCTCGCCTACCGGGGCACGCTCATCGTGGCGAGCCACGACCGGCCGTTCCTGGCCGACATCGGCATCACCCGCTGGCTCCCCCTCCGCAATTAGTCCTCTGGATGCGTTACTTGCGTGTGCAAGTACCGCATCCAGAGGACGAAACGCGGGGGTGGGTCAGGCGTCGAAGTCCACGGTGACGGCATCGGAGACGGGCACCGACTGGCAGGTGAGGACGAAACCGGCGTCGACTTCGGCCTTCTCCAGCGCGAAGTTGCGCCGCATGTCCACCTTGCCGTCGCAGATCTTCGCCCGGCAGGTGCCGCACACACCGCCCTTGCAGGCGAACGGCAGATCCGGACGGAACTTCTGCGCGCCGTCGAGCACCGAAGTCCCGCGCGGCAGCGTCATCGTCGTCGACCGGCCGTCGAGCACCAGCGTGACCTCGCTGGACGCGCCCACGACGGCCGGATCGACGTGATGCACCGGCTCCGGTGGAGTGTCCACATAGAACAGTTCCTGATGCACGCGTTCGTCCGCGACGTCCAGCGAGCGCAGGAGTTCCTGTGCGCCGGTCACCATCTCGAACGGCCCGCACAGCCACCAGTGCGCGACGTCCTCGACCGGGATCAGCACGCTGCACAGGCGCCGCAGCTTCTCCACGTCGAGCCGCCCGGTGAACAGTTCGGCCTCACGCGGTTCACGGGAGAGCACGTGGACGAGTTCGAGCCGCGCGGGGTAACGGTCCTTCAGATCCGCGAGGTCGTCGGCGAACATGACGGTGTCCGTGCGGCGGTTGCCGTAGAGCACGGTCACCGTCGCGTCGGAGTCGCTGAGCAGCGAAGACGCGATCGACAACACCGGCGTGATCCCGGAACCGGCCGCGATCAGCACGTGATGCCCGGCGGCTTCCAGATCGGGACTGAAGGTGCCGGTCGGCGGCGCGACCTCGATCTCGTCGCCGGGTTTCACGTCGCGCACGAGCCACGACGAGAACAGCCCGCCCGGCACCTCACGGACGCCGACCCGCGGCGCCGCGCCGGCGGGCGCGCAGATCGAGTACGACCGGCGCTCGTCGCGGCCGTCGATCTCGCGGCGCAGGGTCAGCGACTGCCCCGCCTTGAAGCGGAAGGTGTCCGCGAGGTCTTCGGGCACGTCGAAGGTCACCGCGACGGCGTCGTCGCACAGGCGCTGGACGTCCGCCACCTTCAGGGCGTGGAATCCCATGCGGCGCAGGGTTGCGGTCACGCTAGATCTCCTTGACGTGTTCGAACGGTTCGAGGCAGAACCGGCAGCGGCGCAAGGCTTTGCACGCGGTCGCGCTGAACCGGGACTGCTCCTCGGTGTCCGCGGAACCACAGTTCGGGCAGCGGACTGACGACACCGCCGGGCTCAACGTGAGCGGGATCGGCCCGGTCCGCCGCGGCGCGGCTCCCGGCGGCGCGATCCCGGCCTCGGCCAGTTTCCGTTTGCCGTCCTCGGTGATCCAGTCGGTGGACCAGGCGGGCTGCAGCACCGTGCGGACCTCGACCTCACCGTAGCCCGCGCCGGTCAACGCGTGCACCAGGTCGTCGCGCATGGTGTCCATCGCCGGGCAGCCGGTGTAAGTCGGGGTGATCGCGACGACCACCCGACCGTCCTCTTCGGACACTTCACGCAGCACGCCGAGGTCGGCGAGGGTGAGCATCGGCAGTTCCGGGTCGGTGACCGTGGCCGCCACGGCGTACGCGGTCACCATGTCGCGTCCGGATGTTCCCTGGCGACACTCTGCAGCGTCGCCAGCAGGAAGCCCATCCGCTCGGTGTGCACACCGTCGCGGCCCATCCGGCCGGAAACCCCTGCGATGGCACCGATTTCGGGACGCTTCAGCGTCGCGACGGCCAGCACCTGGTCCAGGATCGCGTCGAACTCCGGCCGCAGCGACGGTGAATCGACGAACTCGACCTCGTGCGCCGCGAAAAGCTCGTCCACGTACGGCCAGACCGCGTCGAGGCCCTCCTGCATCCGCGTGTGGGACAACTCGGTGCCGTCGCCGAGGCGCACGGCCCACTGGGCGGCGTAGTCGCGGTGGTACGCGACTTCCTTGACACCCTTGTCCGCGATGGCCGCGAGCACGGGGTCCACAGAGGACTGAAGCTGCTGCAGCAAAGCGAGCCGCCAGATCGAGAACACCAGCAGCCGTGCGATCAGATGTCCGAAGTGCCCGCCTTCGAGTTCGGCGAGGCGGACGTTGCGGTACTCCTGCTCGCTCCGGAAGAAGGCGTACGAATCCTCCGAACGCTCGCTGCCGTCGGCCTTGCCCGCGCGGGCCAGCAGCAGCCGCGCCTGCCCGAGCAGGTCGAGCGCGATGTTCGCGATCGCGACCTCGTCCTCGAGTTCGGGCGCGTTCGTGCACCACTCCTGCAGCCGGTGCGAGAAGATCAGCGCGTCGTCGCCGAGCATCAGGCAATAGGCCGCCAGCCGCGCACCGTCCACACCGGACGGGACCGTGGTGTCCACACCGGACAGCGGATCCTCGAACCCGGTGCCGAAGGCCCAGCGGGAATCGTTCTCCTCGGTGATCGCCTCATAGGCGTTGTCGAAGCTCATGTCAGATGTGGGGAACGTTGTCGGGGATTTCGTAGAACGTCGGGTGCCGGTACACCTTGTCGCCGCTGGGCGCGAAGAACGGGTCCTTCTCGTCCGGCGAGGACGCCGTGATGTCCGACGCGCGCACGACCCAGATCGACACGCCCTCGTTGCGGCGGGTGTACAGATCCCGCGCGTGGTGCAACGCCATGTCGTCGTCCGCCGCGTGCAGCGAACCCACGTGCACGTGGTTCAGCCCGCGCTTGCCCCGGACGAACACCTCGTACAACGGCCAGTCGTGTTTCATCACGAACCCTTCTTCGCTGCGTGCGCCGAGGCGGCTTCCCGCACCCACGCGCCGTCTTCCTGGGCCCGCCGCCGGTGCGCGACGCGCTGGGCGTTGCAGGGGCCGTTGCCCTTCAACACGTTCTTGAACTCGTCCCAGTCGACGGCGCCGAAGTCGTAGTGCCCGCGTTCGGCGTTCCACTTCAGGTCCGGGTCCGGGAAGGTGACGCCCAGCGCCTCGGCCTGCGGGATGGACATGTCGACAAAGCGCTGGCGCAGCTCGTCGTTCGTGTGCCGCTTGACCTTCCACGCCATCGACTGCGCGGTGTTCGGCGAATCCGCGTCCGGCGGGCCGAACATCATCAGCGACGGCCACCACCAGCGGTTCACCGCCTCCTGCACCATCTCGCGCTGCTTCTCGGTGCCGCGCATCATGGTCATCAGCAGTTCGAAACCCTGCCGCTGATGGAAGGACTCCTCCTTGCAGATGCGGATCATGGCGCGCGCGTACGGCCCGTACGAGCTGCGGCACAAGGGAACCTGGTTGCAGATCGCCGCGCCGTCCACCAGCCAGCCGATCACGCCGACGTCGGCGAAGGTCAGCGTCGGATAGTTGAAGATCGACGAGTACTTCTGCTTGCCGTTGATCAGCTTGTCGGTCAGATCCGCGCGATCGGCGCCGAGTGTGGCGGCCGCGGAGTACAGGTACAGCCCGTGTCCGGCCTCGTCCTGCACCTTCGCGAGCAAGATCGCCTTACGCCGCAAGGAAGGCGCGCGGGTGATCCAGTTGCCCTCCGGCTGCATGCCGATGATCTCCGAATGCGCGTGCTGCGCGATCTGCCGGATCATCGTCTTGCGGTAACCCTCGGGCACCCAGTCACGCGGTTCGATGCGCTGATCGCGCTCGATCGTCGCCTCGAAATGCCGTTCGAGGTCTTCTTCCGGCAACGTCGCGGTCATGACTGCTCCTTCGCCACCAGGGTGAGCACGTCGTACTTGGCGACCGAGTCGCCGTCGGCGTTGGTGACGTCCGCGTCCCAGCGGACCTCGCCGTACTCCTGGTCGATGCGCGGGGTGATCTGCTTGGCGGTCAAGGTCACGGTCAGCGAGTCGCCGACCTTGACCGGGGTGAGGAACCGCAGGTTCTCCAGGCCGTAGTTCGCCAGCACCGGGCCGGGCTCCGGCGAGACGAACAGGCCGGCGGCGAACGAGACCACGAGGTACCCGTGCGCCACGATCCCGCCGAACAGCGGGTTCGCCGCGGCGGCCTCGGGGTCGGTGTGGGCGTAGAAGGTGTCGCCGGTGAACTCGGCGAAGTGGTCGACGTCCTCCTGGGTGACGGTGCGCGGACCGGCGACCACGGAGTCGCCGATCTTGAGCTCCGCCAAGGACTTCCGGAACGGGTGGACGTCGCCTTCGGCGCGCGGCGCACCCGCGACCCAGCGGCCGGTGACCGTGCTCAGGGCGGCGGGCGAACCCTGGACCGCCGTGCGCTGCATGTGGTGCAGCACGCCGCGGACGCCGCCCATCTCCTCGCCGCCACCGGCGCGGCCGGGGCCGCCGTGCACCAGCTGCGGCATCGGGGAACCGTGGCCGGTGGATTCCTTGGCGTCTTCGGCGTCCAGCACCAGCAGGCGGCCGTGGTACGGCGCGACGCCGAGGACGACCTCGCGCACGAACTCCTTGTCGGCGGAAACGACGGAACCGACGAGGCTGCCGCCGCCGCGTGCGGCGAGCTCGATGACCTGTTCGGTGGAGGTGTAGGGCAGCAGCGTCGACACCGGGCCGAACGCCTCGACCTCGTGCGGCTCGGAGCGCTCCGGGTCGGCCTTCAGCAGTACGGGTGAGATGAACGCGCCGCGTTCGGCGTCCGCGCCGACGACCTCGACCTGCTCCGGGTCGCCGAAGACGACGGTGCCGACGTCCAGCAGTGCCTTGAGCGACCGCCGGACCTCCTCGCGCTGCTCCAGGCTGGCGAGGGCACCCATGCGGACACCCTCGGCGGTCGGGTTGCCGACGGTGGTCTTCGCCAGCCGCGCGCTCGCGGCCTCGGCGACCTCGTCCAGCAGGTCGGCGGGGACGAAGGCGCGACGGATGGCGGTGCACTTCTGGCCCGCCTTGACCGTCATCTCGGTGGTCAGCTGCTTGACGAAGAGATCGAACTCGGTGGTGCCGGGTTTGGCGTCCGGGCCGAGGATCGACAGGTTGAGCGAGTCGGCTTCGGCGTTGAACCGAACGGAGTTGCGCACGATCGCGGGGTGCGCGCGCAGCTTCTGCGCGGTCGACGCGGAGCCGGTGAACGAGACGAGGTCCTGCGCGGTGACGTGGTCGAGCAGATCGCCGACGCTGCCCGCGACGAACTGCAGCGTGCCCTCGGGCAGGATGCCGGATTCGATGATGATCTCGACCAGCCGCGCGGTGAGGTACGCGGTCTGGCTGGCCGGCTTGATCAGGCTCGGCACGCCGGCGAGGAACGCGGGCGCGAACTTCTCCAGCGGACCCCAGACGGGGAAGTTGAACGCGTTGATCTGGACGGCGACGCCGCGCAGCGGGACGGCGATGTGCTGGGCGACGAAGGTGCCGCCCTTGCTCAGCGGCTCGACGTTGCCGTCGACGTAGACGGTGTCGTTCGGCAGTTCGCGCTTGCCCTTGCTGGAGTAGGCGAACAGCACGCCGATGCCGCCGTCGATGTCGACCATCGAGTCGCCCTTAGTCGCGCCCGTACGCGCGGAGAGCGCGTACAGCTCCTCGCGGTGTTCGCGCAGGTGGGAGGCCAGTGCCTTCAGCAGCGCGGCACGCTGGTGGAAGGTCAGCTCGCGCAGCGCGGGGCCGCCGACGCGGCGGCCGTACTCCAGCGCGGCGGCGAAGTCGATGCCGTCGGACGAGACCCGGGCGACCTCTTCGCCGGTGGAGGCGTCGTGCAGCGGTACTCCGTCACTTTCCGCCGTGTGCCACCCGCCGGAGACGTAGCTGCGCAGCAATGCCATGGGGCCGACCCTTCGATGGTGGGATTAACAGACCGTCCGTTCAGTAATTCACTGTAGCTCGTGACCGGGGTCTTGCAAACCCCCTGACGGCGGTGGACCCTTGACATCTGCCCGAAAGCGCGCCTTTACTTGCGACACCCTTTAACAACCGTCCATTCGGTCAGTAACCAGGTGGTCAGGCTTGACTAGCAACGCCGCGCACACGATGTTCGCCGACGACCAGGCGTCGAAGGCGCTGGGCATCGAGCTGATCGAGGCCGCCGAAGGCCACGCCGTCGCCACCATGCGGATCACCGAGACGATGGTCAACGGCCACGACATCGCCCACGGCGGCTACGTCTTCCTGCTGGCCGACACGACCTTCGCCTGCGCCTGCAACAGCCATGGGCCGGTGACCGTCGCGGCCGGCGCGGAGATCTCCTTCGTCGCGGCGGGCAAACTCGGCGACCACCTCATCGCCACCGCCACCGAACGGACGCGTTACGGCCGCAACGGCATCTACGACGTCACCGTGCACCGGGAGACCCCCGACGGGCCGGAGGTCGTCGCCGAATTCCGCGGCCGCAGCCGCACCATCCAGAAGGCGTGACGATGACTTTCAGCGACGAAGCCGAGAACCTCACCATCGACGAACTCCAGGCGCTGCAACTGAAGCGCCTCCGGTGGACGCTGCGGCACGCGTACGACAACGTGCCCTTCTACACGCGGAAGTTCGACGAGGCGGGCGTTCACCCGGACGACTGCAAGGCGCTGGAAGATCTGGCGAAGTTCCCGTTCACCACCAAACAGGATCTGCGCGACAACTACCCGTTCGGCATGTTCGCCGTGCCGGAGGCGCAGGTGAGCCGGATCCACGCGTCCAGCGGCACCACCGGGAAACCGACCGTCGTCGGCTACACGTCCGAAGACATCGACACCTGGGCGACGGTGATGGCGCGCTCGATCCGCGCCGCGGGCGGGCGGCCGGGCGACAAGGTCCACGTCGCCTACGGCTACGGCCTGTTCACCGGCGGGCTCGGCGCGCACTACGGCGCCGAAAAGCTCGGCTGCACGGTGATCCCGGCGTCCGGCGGCATGACCGCGCGGCAGGTGCAGATCATCACCGACTTCAAACCCGAGATCATCATGGTCACCCCGTCGTACATGCTGACGCTGCTCGACGAGTTCGAGCGGCAGGGCATCGACCCGCAGACGAGTTCGCTCAAGGTCGGCATCTTCGGCGCGGAGCCGTGGACCGAGCAGATGCGCACGGAGATCGAGGAACGCGTCGGCATCGACGCGGTCGACATCTACGGCCTGTCCGAGGTGATGGGCCCCGGCGTCGCGCAGGAATGCGTCGAGACCAAGGACGGGCTGCACATCTGGGAGGACCACTTCTTCCCCGAGGTGATCGACCCGTTCACCGAGAAACCGACCGGCGCCGAAGGTGAGCTGCTGTTCACCTCGCTCACCAAGCAGGCGCTGCCGATCATCCGGTACCGCACGCGCGACCTGACCAGGCTGCTGCCGGGCACCGCACGGCCGGCGTACCGGCGGATGGAGAAGGTGACCGGGCGTAGCGATGACATGATCATCCTGCGTGGCGTCAACGTCTTCCCCACGCAGATCGAGGAAGTCGTGCTGGTGACCCCCGCGCTCGCGCCGCATTTCCAGCTGATCCGGTCGACGAAGGGCCGGATGGACCACCTGACCGTCCGCGTCGAAGCGCGTCCGGACGCGACCGCCGAGCAGCGCGCCGAGGCCGCCGCCCGGCTGATCGCCGGGGTGAAGGACGGGGTCGGCGTGAGCGTCGGCGTCGAGGTCGTCGACCCGGACACGCTGGAACGCTCGCTGGGCAAGATGCGCCGCGTCCTCGACGAACGGGACCGCGCTTGAGCACCCCCGCCCGCCGGGGGCGTCCCGGTTACGACCTCGAGTCGCTGCTGCAGGTCGCGGTGAAGCTGTTCAACGAGCGCGGCTACGACGGCACCAGCATGGAGGACCTCTCCCGCAAGCTCGGCATCACGAAATCCGCGATCTACCACCACGTGCCGAGCAAGGAGGAGCTGCTGCGGCTCGCCGTCGACCGCGCGCTGAACGGCCTGTTCGCCGTCGCCGCCGAGACGGAATCCTTCGAGGGCAAGGCGATCGAAAAGCTGGAGCATCTGGTGCGGGGCAGTGTCCTGGTGCTGGTCGACCAGCTGCCGTTCGTGACCCTGCTGCTGCGGGTGCGCGGCAACACCAAAATCGAACGGGCGGCGCTCGCGCGGCGGCGCGAATTCGACCGGCTCGTCACGGAACTGGTGAAACAGGCCGAAACCGAGGGCGACGTGCGCCCCGACATCGATCCCGCGGTCACCGCGCGCCTGCTGTACGGCATGGTGAACTCGCTGATCGAGTGGTACCGGCCGCGCCGTGGTTCGGCTGGGACCGAGCTGGCGGACGCGGTGTGCAAGATCGCCTTCGACGGCCTGCGGACCCAATAGCCGTAACTCGCGTGATTGAAGGCGGATCTCGCGTGATTGGGGCCGTTCCGTCTTCAATCACGCGAGTCACGGCTCCAATCACGCGAGTCACGTCCCTGAGCACGCGAGTCCCCCCTTCGCTGCGCCGGCCTTGTTCGTCGGTCAGGGTTCCCAATGTCGCATTAGAGACGCTGAGCGACTCAAATGCGACATTGGGAACCGTCCCGCGAGCGGCGTTACTCCCCCGCGGCCTTCGGCGGCCGCCGAGCCTGCCAGACCAGCGCGTCGCGCAGCTGCTGGATGAGCTGTTCGTCGTCGGCCTCCGACGGATCCACCCCGAGCGGGATCCAGCGTTCGCAGACCTCGGCGCCGTTCTCGAAACTCGTGATCACGATCCCCGCGTACGAGACGGCTTCCTCCCCGGTGTCACCTTGGATGCGGACGTCACGATGCTGCAGCCGGACACTGACCCACCGTCCGGCACGGCGAACCGGATCGCGCTCAGCACTGGTCATTCGTCCCTACCCATGACACCCGGTCCCCCCGCCCCGAACGTCGCCGCGAAGGCCCCAGGGGTTACCGAGGGGTTGTTCCGAATGAGTAACGGCAGACGGCCACGTGAAACGGTTACGCTCGGCCCATGAGCACCGATCCGGAGGCCCGGCGGCACCTCGAACGGTAGCCTGCGAAATCGTGGAACTCCTCCCCTTCGGTGAATACGCGGCCTCTCTCAACCGGAAGCGCACTGCGGCCGGAGTACTGCTCCGTGATGACCGGTCGCGAGTGCTGCTGGTGGAGACCACGTACAAACCTGAGTGGGAGATCCCCGGAGGGGCGGTCGAAGCGGAGGAGACGCCGTGGGCGACTGCGGCCCGCGAGCTCCACGAAGAGCTGGGCATCACCCGATCTCTAGGCGCGTTGCTGGTCGTCGACCACGTCCCCACACAAGGCGTCATGCCGGAGGGATTGGCTTTCGTGTTCGACGGCGGCTTGATCACCGAAGAAGAAGTAGGCGCTATCGAGTCGACAGACCCTGAGATCCGGTCTGTGAGGCTGTGCCCGCCAACGGAGGCTGGTCGGCTGGTGAAGCCGCCCCTCCATGGCCGGATCAACGCCGCGTTGTCCGCGGTCGACCGCGGAGTGACGATGTTCTGCGAGTCAGGCAACCCGTCCGAAGCTCTCTTCGAAACGGTTACGCTCGGCCCATGAGCACCGATCCGGAGGCCCGGCGGCGCCGCCTCGAACCGGCCGCCCGGCGCGCCGAGATCCTGACCGCGGCCCGGCGGCTGTTCGGCGAGGGCACGTACGCCTCGGTTTCGACCTCGGACATCGCGAAGGCCGCCGGGGTGGCCCGGCCGCTGATCAACCACTACTTCGGCAGCAAACGCGAGCTGTACCTGGAAGTCGTCCGGCAGATGATGATCGTCCCGGCGCCGGTGATCGAGAACCTGCCGGAGACGACCGCCGAAGAGCGGCTCGCGATCAGCGTCCGGCACTGGATCGAGGTCGTCGAGCGCAACGAGCAGGCGTGGCTGACGGCGATCGGCCCGGAGGCGGTGGGCCGCGACCCGGAGATCGAGCGGATCATGCTGGAGGGTGACGAGATCGCCGCCGATCGCGTGCTCGCGGCCGCGTTGATGAGCGACGTCACCGAGGGTCGCGAAGAACTCCGCGCGATGATCCGGTCGTACGGCGGGATGCTGCGCGCGGCGTCACGCGAATGGCTGATCCGCGGCACGCTCGGCCGGGAGGAGCTGCGGGTCTTCCTCACCGAGTCGATCCTGCACCTGCTGCGGGTCACCTACCCGGCCGTGCTCGCAACGCGTTCCGCCGGGCGTAGGCCGCCGGCGTCATCCCCTTCCAGCGTTTGAAGGCGTAGATGAAACTCGACGCCTCCGCGTAGCCCAGCCGCAGCGCGACGTCCTCCACGGTGAGCGCGCCGGTGTCCAGCATCTCCTCCGCCAGCGCCTGGCGGACCTCGTCGAGCAGGGCCCGGTAGCCGGTCCCGGCCTCGAACAGCCGTCGCCGCAGGGTCCGGGGGCTGAGCGCGAGCTGCCGCGCGACCTCCTCCATACCCGCGTCGACCCCGCCGAGCCGTACCAGTCTTTCCCGGACCTGCTGGGCGATCCCGGATCGCTCCCGTTTCCGTGACACCAGCAGTTCACATTGCGCGGCGCACACCGCGACGGTCTGGTCGTTGGCCTGCGGCAGCGGTTTGTCGAGGAGGAGCGGGTCCAGGGTGGCGACATGCGACGTCGCCGAGAACGACGGCGCCAGCCCGAAGGTCCGCACGTATTCGTCCACAGTGGAGGGTTTGTCGTGCCGGAAGGCCAAGGAGCGCAAGGAGATGTCCGGCAGGATGTCGCGCATGACGGTGTGGATGGCGCCGAGGTCGCGCAGCAGCAGGAAGCGGGCGACGTCGCCGGGCACGCGGCTGTCGTCCATGGCGAGCGCGAGCCGTCCCGCCTCGACGGTCACGTGCGGGATGCAGAACGTGAAGCTCAGGTCCAGGTAGCGCAGGGCGAAGCGCATCGCGTCCCCCAGCGTCGGGCTGCTGATGCACGCGAACCCGAAGATGCCGAACGCGCTGACCCGGTATCGCCTGCTCAGCCGCAGCGCGACGGCGTCCTCGCCGCCGAGCCCGCGGACCAGGGCCCGGACCACGGCGAGTTCCTGACGCGCGTCGACCTGGCCGTCCACGGGGGCGTGTTCGTAGGACTCCAGCCCCTCGACGCCGTTTTCGGCGGCGAAGCGGGCCATGAGCACGATGCTCGCCGTGCCGCGCGGGTAGTCCCAGTCCCGGATCACCGGCGGCGGTAGTTCCATGGCCGGGATTATGGATCCCCTGGCGACAATCGGCCCATTGAGGACCATAACTGTCCTTGATCCCCTTTAGGGTGAGCGGCATGTCCGACACGTTGAGCAGGCGCGCGCTGAACCGCGCCATGCTGGACCGGCAGTTGCTGCTCCGGCGTTCGAAGATGACCGCGCTCGAAGCGGTCGAGCATCTGGCCGGGCTGCAGGCGCAGGCGCCGAACCCGCCGTACTTCGCGCTGTGGACCCGGCTGCACGGCTTCCGCCAGGAAGACCTCGCGAGCCTCCTGCTGGACAAGAGCGTCGTGCGGATCGCGCTCATGCGCGGCACGGTGCACCTGGTCACGCCGTCGGACGCGCTCGCGTGGCGCCCCATCGTGCAGCCGCTCTACGACCGCTCGGTGCTCGGCAACACCCAGCACGGCCCCGACATCAAGGGCCTCGACCACCAGGAGATCGCCCGCACCGCCCGCAAACTGCTGGGTGAGCGGCCGCTTTCGTCGGCAGGCCTCGGCGCGGAACTGGCGAAGCACTGGGAAGGCGTCGCGCCGTCGTCGCTGGTGCACGTCGCACGGGCGCTGCTGCCGCTGGTGCAGATCCCGCCGCGCGGCGTCTGGGGCAAGTCCGGGCAGCCGACGTACCAGACCACCGGGGACTGGCTGGGAGCCGAACCGGACACCTCGCCATCGCCGGAAGCGATGTTCCGGCGCTATCTGGCCGCGTTCGGGCCGGCCAGCGTGCAAGACGCGCAGGCTTGGGCCGGGATCACGAAGCTCGGCGACGTCGCCGAGCGGCTGCGGCCGGAGCTGCGGACGTTCCGCGACGAGAACGGCCGCGAGCTCTTCGACCTGCCCGAGGCCTCGCGTCCGGATCCGGACACCCCCGCGCCCGCGCGGCTGCTGGGCCCGTTCGACCAGACCGTCCTGTCCTACGCCGACCGCACGCGGGTGATCAGCGACGAGCACCGCAAGGTCGTCATCACGCAGAACGGCCTGGTCAAAGGCACCATCCTGGTCGGCGGCATGGTGAAGGGCTTCTGGGAGATCAAGACGGTGAAGAAGGAGGCTTCGGTGGTGATCACGCCGTTCGAGCGCGTCCCGAAGCGCGATCTGGACACCCTGGAGAGCTCCGCGCACCGCCTCCTGGCCTGGGCGCACCCCCAGGCGGAGACCCACTCGGTGCATTTAGTCCTCTGAATGCGAGCGGGGGCGTGGCCGGAAATCTCGATCGAGTGGCCGCTCGTGTACTTCCACCAGGGGTGACCGCTGGGTAACTTCGATCGGCATGGGCGATACGAGTGTGCTGATCGTAGGGACGGGCTTCGGCGGGGTCGGGACGGCGATCGAGCTCAAACGCGCCGGCTTCGACGACTTCACCATCCTGGAGAGCGCCGACGAACCCGGCGGCGTCTGGCGGGAGAACACGTATCCCGGCGCGGGCTGCGACATCCCGTCGCCGCTGTACTCGTTCTCCTACGAGCCCAATCCGGACTGGCCGAAGCGGTTCTCGCTGCAACCGGACATCCACGAGTACCTCAAACGCGTGGTGCGCCGCTACGGGCTCGAACCGCACATCCGGTTCGGCGTCCGCGTCACCTCCGCGGCCTTCGACGAGGAACGCGGGCTCTGGCGGGTGGAGACCGCGGGCGGCGAGACGTACGAAGCGAACGTCTTCGTCCCTGCCGTCGGCCAGCTCTCGCGGCCCGTCCAGCCGGACATCCCCGGCCAGGAGACCTTCGAAGGCACCAGCTTCCACTCCGCGCATTGGGATCACGACGTCGATCTGCGCGGCAAGAAGGTCGCGGTGATCGGCACCGGCGCGAGCGCGATCCAGTTCGTGCCCGAACTCCAGCGCCAGGCGGGCGAACTGACCGTCTTCCAGCGCACCGCGCCCTACATCATGGCGAAACGGGACACCAGCTACCGGCGCTGGCAACAGCGACTGTTCCGGCACCTGCCCGCTACCCAGTTACTCGGCAGGCTCCGGATCTTCCTGCTCGCCGAGTACGCGACCTACGCGATGACGAAGCATCCGTTGCTGGCCAAGGTCTTCGAGCTACGGACGGCCCAGCTGCGCCGCCGTCACATCAAGGATCCGGCGCTGCGCGAGAAACTCACCCCGGACTACCCGCTGGGCTGCAAACGGATCCTGTTCACCAACGAGTACCTGCCCGCGCTGGCGCAGCACAACGTCGCCGTGGAGACGCGGCGTATCAGCGCGATCACCCCGTCCGGCGTGCTCACCGAGGACGGCGTCGAGCACGAGGCCGACGTCATCGTCTACGGCACCGGTTTCGCGGCGACCGACTTCCTCGGCGAGCTGAAGGTGGAAGGCCTCGGCGGAAAAGCGTTGTCGGACGCGTGGAAGGGCGGCGCGCGGGCGTACCTCGGCATGACCGTGCCGGGTTTCCCGAACCTGTTCTGCGTCTACGGCCCGAACACGAACCTCGGCGCGGGCTCCATCATCTACATGATCGAACGGCAAGCCCGCTACATCCGTCAGGCCGTCGAACACCTCGCGAAACCCGAAGTGTCCTATATGGACGTCGTCCCGGAGGTCGAGCAGCGGTACGACGAGGAGATCCAGCGGCGGCTGGGCAAGAGCGTCTGGACGACCTGCGCCAGCTGGTACCGCCAGGAGAACGGCCGCGTGAGCACGAACTGGCCCGGTCTGGTCACCGAATACGACCGCCGGACGAAGACGCTCGACCTCGGCGACTACCGGACGGCGGGACCACGATGAACTACGACGTGCTGGTGATCGGCTCCGGTTTCGGCGGCAGCGTGACCGCGTTGCGGCTCACCGAGAAGGGCTATCGCGTCGGCGTGCTGGAGACCGGCCGCCGCTTCGCCGACGACGAGTTCGCGAAGACCTCGTGGCGGCTGCGGAAGTACCTGTGGGCCCCGAAACTGGGCTGCTTCGGCATCCAGCGGCTGACCCTGCTGAAGAACACGTTCGTCCTGAGCGGCGCGGGTGTCGGCGGCGGCTCGCTCGTCTACGCGAACACGCTTTACGAGCCCCCGGACACCTTCTATCGGGATCCGCAGTGGGCGCGCATCACCGACTGGAAGGCCGAACTCGCCCCGCATTACGACCAGGCGAAACGGATGCTGGGTGTGGTCGAGAACCCGCTGGTCACCCCGGCCGACCGCGTGCTGCGCGAAGTCGCCGAGGACATGGGGATCGCGGACACCTACCGGCCGACTCCGGTCGGCGTCCACTTCGGCGCGCGCGACGTCGACCCGTTCTTCGGCGGCGAAGGCCCGCTGCGGAAGCCGTGCACGCACTGCGGCGAGTGCATGACCGGCTGCCGGGTGGGCGCGAAGAACACCACTGTCAAGAACTACCTGTACCTGGCGGAGAAGGCGGGCGCGGAGGTCCACCCGCTGACCACCGCGGTGTCGGTCCGGCCGATCGGCGGCGGCTACGCGGTCGACACCGTCCGAACAGGACGGTGGGTCCGCAAGGCCAAGCGGACCTTCACCGCCGAGCAGGTCGTGTTCGCCGCCGCTTCCCTCGGCACGCAACGACTTCTGCACTCGCTCAAGGATTCGGGCACCCTGCCGGAGCTGTCGCCGCGGTTGGGCCTGCTCGCCAGGACGAATTCCGAGGCGGTGCTCGCCGCGCGCTCGCTGCGCAAGGACACGGACTTCACGCGCGGCGTCGCGATCACGTCGTCGATCCATCCCGACGCCGTCACGCATGTCGAACCGGTGCGTTACGGCAAGGGCAGCAACGCCATGGGACTGCTCGCGACGGTGCTCGTGGACGCCGAGCCGGGCAAACGCCGGTGGGCGCTGGGCGTCCGTGAGCTGTGGCGGCACCGGCGGAACCTGGTGCGGCTGCACAACCCGCGACGCTGGTCGGAACGGATGGTCGGGCTGCTGGTGATGCAGACGCTGAACAATTCCGTGACCACGTACACGAAACGCGGGCTCTTCGGCCGCCGGATGACCACGAAACAGGGCATCGGTGACCCGAACCCCGAATGGATCCCGGCCGGGCACGAGGTCACCCGGCGGGTGGCGGACAAGATCGGCGGGCTGGCGCAGGGCGCGTGGACGGATCTGGCGAACATCCCGGTCACCGGGCATTTCATCGGCGGCTGCGCGATCGGCGACAGCGCCGAGACCGGCGTCGTCGATCCGTACCAGCGGGTGCACGGGTATCCGGGGCTGCACATCGCCGACGGTTCGGCGATCTCGGCGAACCTCGGCGTGAACCCGTCGCTGACCATCACCGCGCAGGCGGAACGCGCGATGTCGTTGTGGCCCAACAAAGGTGAGGACGATCCCCGGCCGCCGCTCGGCTCCGCCTACCGGCGCCTATCCCCTGTCGCGCCGCTGAAGCCCGTCGTCCCTCCGGAGGCCCCGGCGGCCCTGCGCCTCCCCCTCACCCCGCTCTGACCCCCGCGTTTCGTCCTCTGGATGCGGTAGTTCGCCCTGCCAACTACCGCATCCAGAGGACGAAACGCGTGAAGTGGAAAGGGCGGAGCACCGTCGCCCGCGCGACGACGGTGCCCCGCCCCGGTCTAGCGGATCATCACGGGAGGCCGGCCAGGCCCGCGCTCACCGTGTTCGACCACGCGTAGCCCTGCGAGGCGTCCCAGTTGATCGACCAGGTCATCGCGCCCCGGATCGCCGGGTACGTCGTCGAGGGCTTGAACGAGCCGCAGTTCGTGCCCTTCGCCAGGCAGTTCAGCGCGCTGACCGTGTTGCCGGGCGCCTGGTAGCCGCCACCCGCGGCGGAACCGGAGGCGGGCAGGCCGAGCCCGACCTGGTCGGCCCGCAGGCCGCTCTGCAGCTGGATGCAGGCCAGCGCGGTGAGGAAGTCGACCGTGCCCTGCGAGTAGACCTTCTGGTCACAGCCGAGCATCGTGCCGCTGTTGTAGTACTGCATGTTGACGATGGTCAGGATGTCCTTGACGTTCAGCGCCAGCTTGAAGTACTCCGCCGCCGGGCTCTGCATGTCGATCGTCTGCGGCGCCATGGTGATGACGGTGCCGCCCGCGGCGTGGATGCTGCGCAGCGCCTGCGCCATGTAGGTCGCGTTGACGCCGTTCTCGAGGTCGATGTCGACGCCGTCGAAGCCGTAGGTCGCGATGAGCGACTTCATGCTGTTGGAGAAGTTCGTCGCCGCGGCCGACGAGTCGACGCGGATCGTGCCCTTCTCGCCGCCGACGGACAGGATGACCTTCTGCCCGCGCGCCTGCGCCGTCTTGATGTCGGCCTTGAACTGCGCGTCGGTGTAGCCGCCGAGCTGGCTCGACAGACCGGAGTCGAGGGTGAAGGTGACCGCGCCCGGCGTGGCCGTCGCGTCGGCGAAGGACACCGCGATGATGTTGTACTTCGTCGGCACGTCGGCGAGCTTGAGTGCCTTCGCGCCGTTGTAGAAGTTCTGCCAGTAGCCGGTGATCACGTGCTTCGGCAGGTTCCCGGTCGGCGGGGTGCTCGTCGTGGTCGTCGGCGGGTTCGACGTCGTGGTCGTCGGGCTCGTGGACGTCGTCGGCGTGGTCGGCGTCGTGGTGGGCGAGCCGCCGGGGCCGTCGAGGTTCACGTCGTCGGCGAAGTACGCGGGCTGGCCGTACCAGCCGTGCAGGTAGATCTCGACGCTGGTGGTGGACGCGCCGGTGGTGAAGCTCAGCGAGAGCTGCGACCAGCTGCCGCCGCCCGGGGTCCAGGTGTTCTTGTCACCCGTCCCGGTGCCGGTGACACCGAGGTAGGTGTAGCTGCCCTGCACCCACGCCGAAAGCGTGTACGCGGTGTTGGCCTTGACCGGCACGCTCTGCGAGCAGCGGGCGTTGTCCTGTCCGGCGGGGGTGGCGCTGAGCGCGCGGCTTCCCGAGTGGACCGGTGTGGTGACCACGGAGGACGTGCCGGAGCAGGTCCAGCCGCTCGTGGTCCCGAGTTCGAAGCCCGGGTTGGTCAGGATGTTGGCGGCCGAGGCGTTGCCCGAGACCGCGAAAGTCACCCCCAGGCACACGGCCAGTGACGACAGCAGGGCGAGGAACGCGTGTTTCGGCTTCACTTTCACGACTGGCCTCCACGAACGGGTGATGTCGGCCACATCAAAATGGTACAGACCAATACAACTGTCAAGGGTTCGCTTAGGGGAGGCCATACGAAAGTCGGCTCGGCGCGAGCGGCAGAATGCAGGGTCCGAGAGCACCCGAGGGCGGATTTCAGGAGCGTGGGAGTGAGCGTGCAGGGCCTGCAGACAGTCGAGCAGAAGATCGCCGAAGAACTCGGCGTGCGCGAGGGGCAGGTCAAGGCGGCCGTCGACCTGCTGGACGGCGGATCGACCGTGCCGTTCATCGCCCGGTACCGCAAAGAGGTCACCGGGATGCTGGACGACACCCAGCTCCGCACGCTCGAAGAGCGCCTCCGCTACCTGCGGGAACTCGGCGAGCGCAAGGTCGCGGTGCTGGAGTCGATCCGCAGTCAGGGCAAGCTGGACGAGGCGCTCGAAGCGTCGATCATGGCGGCAGACACCAAGTCCCGTCTCGAGGACATCTACCTGCCGTACAAGCCCAAGCGGCGCACGAAGGCGATGATCGCCCGCGAGGCCGGTCTGGAGCCCCTCGCCGACGGGCTGCTGAGCGACCCGAACACCGACCCGCAGGCCGCCGCCGCGGTGTTCGTCGACGCCGACAAGGGTGTCGCGGACGCGCAGGCCGCCTTGGACGGTGCCCGCGCGATCCTCGTCGAGCGCTTCGCCGAAGACGCCGACCTGATCGGCGAGCTGCGCGAGAAGATGTGGGCGGAAGGCCGTCTGGCCTCGAAGGTCCGCGACGGCAAGGCCGAAGAGGGCGCGAAGTTCTCCGACTACTTCGAGTTCTCCGAGCCCTACACGAAGCTCCCCTCGCACCGGATCCTCGCGATGCTCCGCGGCGAGAAGGAAGAGATCCTCGACCTCACGATGGAGTCGGAGGAGCCCTCCGAAGAACCGCGCACGGGGCCGACCGAGTACGAGAACCGCATCGCCCACAAGTTCGGCATCTCGAACGAGGGCCGCCCGGCCGACAAGTGGCTCGGCGACACCGTCCGCTGGGCGTGGCGGACGAAGATCCTGCTGCACCTGGGGATCGACCTGCGGATGCGGCTGCGTCAGTCGGCCGAGGACGACGCCGTCCGCGTGTTCGCCGCGAACCTGCGCGACCTGCTGCTCGCCGCCCCGGCGGGCACCCGCGCCACGATGGGCCTCGACCCTGGCTTCCGCACCGGCGTCAAGGTCGCCGTCGTCGACGCGACCGGCAAGGTCGTCGGCACCCACGTGATCTACCCGCACCAGCCCGCGAACAAATGGGACCAGTCCATCGCCGAACTCGCCGCGCTGTGCGCCCGGCACAAGGTGGACCTGATCTCGATCGGCAACGGCACCGCGTCGCGCGAGACCGACAAGCTCGCCGGCGAGCTGATCAAGAAGCACCCGGAACTGAAGCTGACGAAGGCCGTCGTCTCGGAGGCCGGCGCGTCGGTCTATTCGGCGTCGGCGTTCGCTTCGCAGGAACTGCCGGGCATGGACGTCTCGCTGCGCGGCGCGGTCTCGATCGCGCGGCGGCTGCAGGACCCGCTGGCGGAACTGGTGAAGATCGATCCGAAGTCGATCGGTGTCGGGCAGTACCAGCACGACCTGTCGGAGATCTCGCTGTCGCGGTCACTCGACGCGGTGGTCGAAGACTGTGTGAACGCCGTCGGCGTGGACGTCAACACCGCGTCGGCGCCGCTGCTGACCCGCGTTTCGGGTATCACGACGACGCTGGCGGAGAACATCGTCGCGCACCGCGACGAGAACGGGCCGTTCAAGACCCGCAGCGGGCTCAAGGAGGTCGCGCGGCTGGGCCCGAAGGCCTTCGAGCAGTGCGCGGGCTTCCTCCGGATCCCGGACGGCGACGACCCGCTCGACTCGTCCTCGGTGCACCCCGAGGCCTATCCGGTGGTGCGGCGGATCCTGACCTCGACCGGCACCGACATCCGCGCGCTGATCGGCAACACGCGGACGCTGCAGGCGCTGAAGCCGTCGGAATTCGTCGACGACACGTTCGGTCTCCCGACGGTGACCGACATCCTCGCCGAACTCGACAAGCCGGGCCGCGACCCTCGTCCGGCGTTCAAGACCGCGACCTTCGCCGACGGCGTCGAGAAGATCGGCGACCTCAAGCCGGGGATGCGGCTGGAAGGCGTCGTGACGAACGTGGCCGCGTTCGGCGCGTTCATCGACGTCGGCGTGCACCAGGACGGGCTCGCGCACGTCTCGGCGCTGTCGAAGAACTTCGTCAAGGACCCGCGTGAGGTCGTGAAGCCGGGCGACATCGTCAAGGTGAAGGTGCTGGAGGTCGACGTGCCGCGCAAGCGGATCTCGCTGACCCTGCGCCTGGACGACGAACCCGGCAAGCCCGCTCGCGAGCAGGGCGGCGGCGGTCGTGACCGCGGCCAGGGCGGACAGCGTCAGGGCGGCGGTCAGCGTGGCGGCCAGGGCGGCCGTGGTGGCGGCCGGGACCGCGGCGGGAACTCCGGTGGCGGCGGCGCCATGGCGGACGCGCTCCGGAAGGCCGGTTTCGGCAAGTAAGGCTCAGAAGTACATGAAGGCCCCCATCCTGTACCCAGGCGCAAGGATGGGGGCCTTCATGTACTTGGGTCAGGGGTTCATCGCGTAGGTACCGGAGAGATCGCGGACCAGGGACCACACGTGGTCGAAGCGGTCCGCGTCCACGACCGGCTTCCGGATCGAAGCGAGCGCCAACGCCTGCTGCGCCTCGGTTGAGGACGACTTCCCGTGCAGGTCGATCGCCGCGACGCTGAAGTCCTGCACCAGCACGGCGAAGATCTGGTCGACGACCTCGGTCTCGATGCCGGTGATCTCCGCCTGCTCCAGCACCAGCTGCCCGTAGACGACCAGTGTGAACAGCTCGGTCAGCGCGAGGCCGAAGTCGAGGTCCTGCTGCTGCGCCTCGTCCGGGGCCGCGTCGGTGAACAGCTTCACCAGCGCCTCGGCCTGTTCGGTGAACCGCGCGACGTTCGGGATCGAGGCCGCCTTGGCGTAGGCCTCACGCCAGTCGTGGAACCGCACCTTCGACAGCCCGCGCGCAGGCCCCTGGCGGAACAGGAACTCGTCGTCAGCCGCGTCGGACCGGGTCGGCACCGGCTCGTAGGCCTGCGGCGCGAACAGGTACGCGGGCACGAACTTCGCGATCAGCGCGAGGTTCACCGCCACCGTGCCTTCGAGTTTCGGCAGGCCGTCGATGTCGTTCTTGGACATCGCGAGATAGGTGTCGGCCTCGAAACCCTTGGCCGCCACCACATCCGCGACCAGGCCGATGACCTTCTGCGCCTCGGTGGTCACCTTCATCTTGGTGATCGGGTTGAACAGCAGGTACCGGCGGTCGTCCGCGTTCGCGCTACGGAAGTAGTCCACGGCACGGTCGGAGAACAGCTTCATCGCGACGAGCCGCGCGTACGCCTCGACGAATTCCCGGCGCACGTGCGGGAAATCGGTGACCTTCTTGCCGTAGAGCACCCGGTTGTGCGCGTGCGTGATCGCCTCGTACAGCGAGTGCGTCGACATCCCGATGCCGCCGAAGCACAGGTTGAACTTGCCGATGTTGACCGTGTTCAGCGCCGCGGAGAACGCTTCGGCGCCGACGTGCAGAATGTCCTCTTCGGACACCGGGTAGTCGTTGAGCTCGAACTCGGCGACGTACATCTGCGACGGCACGACGTTCTTCACCACGCGGTAGTTCGGGTGCTCCGAGTCCGCGTAGAAGAACACGTACTGGTCCGGCCCCTCGACGCCTTCGATGCGGCCGAAGACCGACACCGTCCGCGCGCAGTTCCCGTTGCCGATGTAGTACTTCGAGCCGTTCGCGCGGTAGCCGCCCGCGCCGTCCGGGGTGAGCACGAGGTCCGACGAGTAGATGTCGGCCCCGTGCTCCTTTTCGGACAGTCCGAACGCGGCGACGCCGCCGGCCGCGAGCGAGTCCGCCGCGCGTTTGCGGGCGGCCTCGTTCGCGCTCTGCCACACCGGGCCCAGGCCGAGGATGGTGACCTGCCACGGGTACCAGTAGTTCAGGCCGTAGAAGCCGAGGATTTCCGACAGGGCCGCGACCCGCGCGGTGTCCCAGCGCTTGTCGGGGTTCCCCTCGGCGTTGGCGCCGGGAGTGAGGAAGGTCGAGAACAGGCCTTCCTTGCCCGCGAACTCGATGAAGTCCGCGTAGAAGGTCCGGTCGTGGTAGTCCTCGACGAGCTTGCGCTTGCCACGCTGTTCGAACCACTCGATGGTGGCACGCAACAGGCGACGCGTCTCCGGGTCGAACTGCTGGGGGTCGTACCCACCCGGGTTCAGCAACAACGCGGTCGCCTTTTCGCTCATGGTCACTCCTGGTCAGCCGAAGTTACTACCCGGTAACCGTAGCGCCTCGCTTCGCCGTCCGGCCACCGAACTCGACCGAAGTCACCCGTCCACGCTCGTCCCGCAGGAACCGGGCGGTGGGCTTGCGGGTGTCCGCGGCCGGGGCGATCGCGTCGTCGCCGACGAACACGGCCTCGAACGGCGGAGGCGACGGGAAGTCCTCGATTTCGGCGACCAGCTGGGCCCAGAGGGCGCCGTTTTGGTCGCTGATCACGAACGTCAGGTCACCGGTCCGGTAGCGGCCCAGGTACTCGGCGATATCCGGCTGGGGCACAGGTGGCGGGCTCACGAGCGGCGGCAGCCCGACCACGTTCTCCAGGCACCAGTCGACGATCTTGGCGCCCAGTGCCGATCCGCCCGCACTGTTGGTCAGCACCGTGACGGCGAAATCGTGCTCGGGCAGCGTCACGAAATCCGACAGCTGCAGATTGCTCACGTTGCCGCCGTGCCGGACCAGCCGTGCCGCGCCGTGGGTCGTGTGCAGCCAGCTCAGGCCGACCTCTTCGAAGCGCAGCGCGGCCTTGCGCTGCGGCGCGCGCATGAGGTCACGGGTGGCCTCGCTGAGCGGCGGCTTCCCCTCGGCCTCGCCGGTCAGGAAGAACCGGGCCCACTTCAGCTGGTCACCCGCCGTCGACCAGAGGCCGCCGCTCGCGCTGTCGGCCCGGGTCAGGCCCACGGTGTGCTCGACCGCCGGCCCGCCGTCTCGCAGCACGTGACCGACGGCGTGACGCCGGGTGAGCACCTCCCACGGCAGGTAATACGACTCGGTCATACCGAGCGGTTCGAGCAGCCGGGCGCGGACGACGTCTTCGAAAGGCTCGCCCGCCGCCACCTCGACGACCCGCCCGGCCAACTGGAACCCGGCGTTGCAGTAGGAGAACACCTCACCGGGCGCGAAATTCTGCGGGAGTTCGCCGAACTTCGCGATCGCGAGGGCCAGCGCGTCGTCACCCCATCCGGTGGTGAAGTCCACGTCGCCGAGGAACCCGGCCGAATGCGTGAGCAGATGGCGCAGGGTGACCGTCTTCCGCGCCACCGGATCCACCAGCGGGAGATCGGGAAGGTGGTCGACGACCGGCCGGTCCAGATCCAGCACCCCGTCTTCGACCAGTGCCATGACGGCGGCCGCGGCGAACGTCTTGCTGGTGGAGCCGATCATGAACAACGTGCCGGGATCGACCGGGAGCCCGGTGTCCACACTGGACACCCCGGTGGCGAACACCGACTCCTCGCCCCGGTGCGTCACCCCCACCACGGCCCCGGGGACACTCGCGCGACGCGCTTCCTCGTCGAGCACCCCTTGCAGTTCCTGAACGTTCGACACCCGTGTCCCCTTTCGTCCGGTCAGGTCAGCGTTTCACCGCGAGGGCGGGTCCGGCTCGTACGAACCGACGAACATCGACGGACCGGTGCGGGCGATATCACGTAGCCCGGGAGATCACGACCCAGTACACTGGTCTTGCGGTCCGCTCAGTTCTGCCTCGGGCCGCGTTTCGTTGTCGAAGACCACGCGCCGCGGCCCCCGAGGTCTGCGCCGGGCAGGACAACCCTTTCTATCCTTACGGAGATACCAGGGCGCACCTGTGCCCACACGCTTATGAGCACACCTACCTTCACCGAACTCGGCCTGCCCAAGACGATCGTCGACGCGCTCGCCGAACAGGGCGTCACCAGCCCGTTCCCGATCCAGGCCGCCACGCTGCCGCATTCGCTGGCCGGCCGGGACGTCCTCGGCCGCGGCCGCACCGGCTCCGGCAAGACCTACGGTTTCGTGCTGCCCGTCCTCGCCCGGCTCGCCGATGGCCCGACGCGGCGCCGCCCCGGCCGCCCGCGCGCGCTGGTCCTGGCGCCGACCCGCGAGCTGGCGACCCAGATCGAGGCGTCGTTCCTGCCGCTGGCCAAACCGCTCGGCCTCAAGGTCACCACGATCTTCGGCGGGGTCAGCCCGAACCCGCAGATCACCCGCCTGCGTGACGGCGTCGACATCGTCGTCGCCTGCCCCGGCAGGCTCGCCGACCACATGCGTTCCGGCGAGGCGAAGCTCGACCACGTCGAGATCACCGTGCTGGACGAGGCCGACCACATGGCCGACCTCGGCTTCCTGCCCGACGTGCGGCGCATCATGGCCGAGACCCCGGAGCGCGGGCAGCGGCTGCTGTTCTCCGCGACCCTCGACGCGGGTGTCGACGTGCTGGTCAAGCGCTTCATGCACGACCCGGTCACGCACAGCGTCGACTCGGCGCAGTCGCCGGTCGCGACCATGAAGCACCACGTGCTGCACCTGGAGGAGACCCACCGGCTGCCGGTGCTGATCGACCTCACCGCCGCCCCGGGCCGCACGCTCGTGTTCACCCGCACGAAGCA
This sequence comes from Amycolatopsis sp. CB00013, assembly GCF_001905755.1. Taxonomy (NCBI): domain Bacteria; kingdom Bacillati; phylum Actinomycetota; class Actinomycetes; order Pseudonocardiales; family Pseudonocardiaceae; genus Amycolatopsis; species Amycolatopsis sp. CB00013. The sequence continues at coordinate 212,997 of NZ_LIWC01000005.1, forward strand.
CCGCGCCAAGCAGCTGACACGCAAGCTCATGGCCTCCGGCGTGCCGGCGGTCGAACTGCACGGCAACCTCGGCCAGACCGCGCGGACCCGCAACCTGGAGGCGTTCGCGTCCGGCGCGGCGAAGACGCTGGTCGCGACCGACATCGCCGCGCGCGGTATCCACGTCGACGACGTCACGCTCGTCATCCACGCCGACCCGCCGGTCGAGCACAAGGCGTACCTGCACCGCTCCGGCCGGACGGCGCGGGCCGGGGCGTCCGGCACCGTCGTCACGCTGATGACCGACGCGCAGGTCGGCGACGTCCGCGACCTCACCCGCAAGGCGGGTATCAAGCCGACCACCACGCAGCTCGGCCCCGGCCATCCGCTGCTGTCGGAGCTGGCGCCCGGTGAGCGTTCGTTCACCGCGTCGCCGCGGCGACCGATCGTGGACACGCGGCCGAAGAAGGTCACCGCCTCCGGTGAAGCCATCCCGGCCAAGGGTGACGACGAAGAGCGTCCGGCTCGCGGCGGGCGCGGTGCCCGCGGTGGTCGTGGCCGCGGTCCCTCGGCCGGGGGCCGTGGCGCTTCCGGCGGCGGACGGGGTGCTTCGGGCGGCGGACGTCGCGATGGCTCCTCGGACGGCCGTTCGCGTCAGCCCCGCTCCGAGGGCGACCGTCGCGGCGCTTCCGCGGGCCAGGGCCGTCGCGGTGCCGAGAGCACCGGACGTCGCGAAGGCGCGCCCAAGGGCGGCCAAGGTCGTCGCGCCGCCGCCGAGGCGCAGCCGCGCCGCGGCTCCGGCGCCGCCAAATCGCAGTCGTCGCGGAACCAGTCCGGCGGCGCTCCCGCCCGTCGTGGCGGTGCCGCCGCGTTCTCATCGGGAACCCGGGCCGGCTCGCGCCGCTCGCGCTGACCCATCCCGGACACGCGTGATCCCAGGCGGATCACGCGTGTCCGGAGGCGTAACTCGCGTGATTGAAGGCGTAACTCCATGATCCGGCTCCAATCACGCGAGTTACGCCTCTGATCACGCGAGTGACGGCTCCGATCACGCGCGACGGGCGGCGGAGCGGGCCTCGGCGGCCGCGCGACGCTCTTCGAAACGTGACGCCTGGGTGTCGAGGGCCTTCAGGAACTGGTCGAGTTCGTCCCGCGCCTTCTCCCCCACCTCGCCGAGCCCTTCGAGCTCGAAGATCTTCCACTGCCGCAGCAGCGGCCAAATCACCTCGTCGTGGTGGATCCGCAGGTCGTAGATGCCCGCCTTCGCGATCAGCGCGGCCTTCCGCACGAAGCTCGGGATCACCGCGCCCGGCATCTGGAACTGGACGACCTCGTCGGTGATGGCGCGCATCATCGCGTCGGGTGAAAGCTCCAGCGACGCCTGCACCAGGTTCCGGTAGAAGAGCATGTGCAGGTTCTCGTCCATCGCGACCCGCGCGAGCAGCTTCTCGCACAACGGATCCTGCGTGTACTTCCCGGTGTTGCGGTGTGAGATCCGCGTCGCCAGCTCCTGGAAGGACACGTACGCGAAAACGTTCAGCAGCGCCTTGTCGCCGCTGTCGTAGCCGGCCTCCATGGTCTGCATCCGCATACGCTCCAGCTCGACCGGATCGACCGCGCGCGTCACCAGCAGATAGTCGCGGATGCAGATGCCGTGGCGGCCCTCTTCGGCGGTCCAGCGGTGCACCCACGTGCCCCACGCCCCGTCGCGGCCGAAGGCACGCTCGATCTCGCGGTGGTAGCTCGGCAGGTTGTCCTCGGTGAGGAGGTTGACCTCCAGGGACGTCCGCGCGATCGGCGACACCCGCGACTGCTCGGGATCCCACGCCTCGCCGCCGAGATCGGCGAAGTTCCGGCCCTCGTCCCACGGCACGTACTCGTGCGGCATCCATTCCTTGGCGACCGAGAGATGCCGGTTGAGGTTCTCCTCGACCGTCCCCTCGAGCTCGAGCATCAGCCGGGTGGTTTCGGGGACCGTCATGCGTTTCGTCCTTCCAGGGTACGGAAAACGCTACCTACGACACCGTAACTTACGGTGTCGTAGGTTTGCCACCTCCGGAAGATGAACGACTTACAGCGAGGCCGTCAGCCCCCTCGCTCGCAGCACCGAACGCTCCAGCGGACGGAACACCAGCAGCTCGATACCGACGCCGACCAGCAGGATCAGGAAGATCGCCGAGATCACGCCTTCCATGCTGTTGAACGACGAGCCCTCGTTGAGGTACGCGCCGAGCCCCTTGCCCAGCGCCGGGGACAACGCGATCAGCTCGGCGGCCATCAGCGAACGCCACGAGAAAGCCCAGCCCTGCTTGAGCCCGGCCAGGAACCCGGGCAACGCGGCAGGCAGCAGGATGTGCCGGGCCGACGAGAGCCGGTTCGCGCCCATCACTTGTCCGACGCGCGGCAGGATCGGCGGGATCTGGTCGATGCCCGAGACGAGGCCGTTCGCGATCGAAGGCACCGAACCCAGCAACACCACGAAGTAGATCGAGGCGTCGTTCAGCCCGAACCACAGGATCGCCGCCGGCACCCACGCCACCGACGGAAGGCTTTGCAGCCCGGTCAGGAACGGCCCGACCGCGGCGCGCACGATGCGGACCTTCGCCACCAGCAGGCCGAGCGGGGTCCCGATGACCACGCCGATCAGGAAGCCCAGCGCGGCCCGGTGCACCGACGTCCAGACGAATTCGAAGATCTCGCCGTCGACGGTGATGCCGACGAGTTCGTCCCACACCGCGAGCGGCGCGGGCAGCATGGCCTCCGGCCAGAACGCGGCGGCCCAGAGTGCCTGCCACAGCGCGATCAGCAGCGCCAGGAAGACCACCGGCGGCACGAAGCCGCGCAGGAACCGCTTGCCCCGGCTTTCCCGGCGTTCCCCGGTCGGGGTGTCGAGCGAATCGAGTCCCGCGCCGACGGCCTCGTCGGCGTCTTCCACCGCGGTTTCAGGGCGGTCAAGCCGCGGCATGGGTACTGATCACCTCCCGGAGGTGACCGGTGATCTCCAGCGTCAGCTCCTCGGCGTCGGAGGCCTGGACGTCGCGCCATTCCCGCACGACCCGGCCCGGCCGCGACGAGAGCAGCACGACCCGCTGGCCCAGCCGGACGGCCTCGCGGACGTCGTGGGTCACGAACAACACGGAGGTGCCGGTGCTGCGGTAGACGCGCAGGAGTTCACCCTGCAGGACGTCGCGGGTGATGGCGTCGAGCGCGGCGAACGGCTCGTCCATCAGCAGCAGCGACTGCTCCGTGTCACCGCCGACGCGCAGGGTCGCGGCCAGCGCCCTGGCGAGCGCGACACGCTGCCGCATCCCGCCGGACAGCTCGTGCGGCCGCTTGTCGCCCGCGCCGCCGAGGCGGACGAGTTCGAGCAGTTCGGCCGCCTTCTCGCGACGCTCGGCCCGGCCGAAACCGGCGAGCCGCAGCGGCAGTTCCACGTTGCGGGCCGCGGTCAGCCACGGCATCAGCGCGGCTTCCTGGAACATGACCGCGGGCCGGGAGGTCTCGAGCGTGATCGAGCCCGACGTCGGCTGGTCGAGCCCGGCGACCAGGTTCAGCAGGGTGCTCTTGCCACAACCGGAGGCGCCGAGGAGACAGACGAACTCGCCGGGCGCCACCGTCAGGTCCATCCCGTCGAGGGCCACGACGGCGCGGCCGGTCGGCCCGAACGCCTTCCGCACCCCGTCGAGCCGCACGGCGACATCGGTGGACAGGCCGGGCTCCAAGGTGGTCGTCATCGCTGATCCCCTCCGGTCACTTCGTCAGCCCGGGCGCGTTCACGCCGGGCTTGCCCTGCTCGGCGAGCACGGCGTTGAGCGGGCCGAAATCGGCGAACCCCTTGAGGTCCACCGCGGACTTCACCACGCCCGCGGTCACCGAGTCCTGCGCGAGCTGGGTGAAGGTCGACGCCACCGGGTCGATGCCGAGTTCGATGCCGGAGAACGCGCGATCGAGGACGGCCTCGCTCAGTGTGCTGCCCGCGAGCGCCTTGAGCTCCCCGTTGACGACCTTCTTCGCCTCGGCGGGATTGGTCTTCGCCCACTCGATGGCGGCGAGTTCACCCTTGAGGATGGCGGTGACGGTCTCCGGGTGCTGCTGCAGGAATTCGCTGCGGACGATGACGACCGTGGTCGGGAACTTGCCTTCCGGCCACAGGTTCTTCTCGTCCAGCAGGACCTTCGCGCCCGCGTCCAGCACGAGCCGCGAGGACCACGGTTCGGGCAGCCAACCGCCGTCGAGTTCGCCCTTCTTGAAGGCGTCGAACGTCTTCGGGTTGTCGAGGTTGGTGATCTTGACGTCGGGCAGCTTCTTTTCGGCGATGAACTTCTTGAGCGCGACGTCCTGGGTGTTGGCCAGCGACGGGGTCGCGATGTTCTTGCCGGTGAGCTGCTCGGGAGTGGTGATCTCGGGCTTCACCACCAGCTGCGCGCCGCCGGTGACGGCGCCGGAGACGAGCTGGATGGCGCCCTTGGACCTGGTGAAGGCGTTGATCGCGGGCCCGGAGCCGATGAAGGCGATGTCGAGCGAGTTGCCGAGCAGCGCGTTGACCTCTTCGGGGCCGGCGTTGAACGTCTGCGTGGTGAGCTTCGTCGAGCCGATTTCCTTGGCGAAGAAGCCGTTCTTGACGCCGATCAGCGCGGGCGCGTGCGTCACGTTGGGGAAGTACCCGACACGCACCTCGGCCGCGGCACCCTGGCTCTTCTGCTCCGCCGGGGCGGCGCCGCTGTCCGCGCGTGAACACCCCGCGATCCCGCCGGCCAAGGTCAAGGCGGCAAAGGCCGCGGCCAGCAAACGGGTTCTGTGGTGGGTGCTCACGGAAGGTCGCCTTTCGGAGGGTACGACTTCGGCTCGGGTGATGGCGCGAGAGTCGCATGTTCACCCACGTGCCTGCATCGCCATCCGAATGACGGGAAAGATGCTGAGAATCCTTGACACCTGGCGGAACAGGTGTTCCACATATCAGGACCGGTGTAACGGTCCGGGCCGAACGGACGAATCACGCTTAGTGGTGACGCACCCTCGGACCGTCGCGATGGCGGGCGTGCTGACCGCCGGGATCGGCATGGGCGTCGTCGCGACGACGCTCAAGATCGCCGACGGCACGCACACCGTGCTCGACACCACCCTGTCGTCCACGACGGGGTTCCTCTTCCTCCTCGCCGGCGCCGTCGCGCACGTGCGCCGGGCCTCGAACCCCATCGGCCTGCTCATCGCGCTGGCCGGGCTCGCGTTGTTCACCGAGGACCTCCAGTTCTCCGACGAGCCGCTCACGCACACCCTCGGTTTGGCGCTCTCGGCCGCGTCCAGTCCGGTGATCGCGCATCTCGTGCTCGCCTTCCCGCACGGGAAACTCCGGTCCCGAGGGGAGCGGATCCTCGCGTTCTCCGCGTACGCCGTGGTCTTCGGGTCGGCCGTCCTCGGCCTGCTGGTCAACGACGATCCGCGGAACCTCGCCGCGGTCGCCGCCTCGCCGGAGGCCGAACAGCTGGTCAAACGGCTGCTGGAGCTGGTCGGCGCGCTGATCGGCGGCGGGGTCGTGGTGGTGCTGCTCTACCGCTGGCTCGCCGGGCGGCTCCCGCAGCGGCGGCTGCTCTCCCCCGTCCTCGCGATCGCCGTGGTCGGCGCGGTGAGCACCACGGTCGGCAGCGCGCTCGGCTCCGGGCACCCGTTCTCCGAACCGCTGCTGGACGTCTACCGGATCTCGTTCTGCCTGTGGCCGCTGACGTTCCTGATCGGGGTGCTGCGGGCGCGGGTCGGCAACGCGGAGATGATCCGGCTCCTGCTGGAACGCGACGGTTCCGGGCTGGCCGCGCTCGTGCAGGACGACGAGGTGTGGAAGGACAGCCGGTCGATCGACGCGCTCAACGCCGCCGCCGGGCTCGTCCTGGACAACCAGCGGCTGGCCGCGGAACTTGAGGAACGTCTCGTCGAGGTCCAGGCCTCCCGCGCCCGTATCGTCGCCGCCGCCGACGACGAGCGGCGGCGGGTCGAACGCGACCTGCACGACGGGGCACAGCAACGCCTGGTCAGCGTCGTACTGCTGCTGCGGATGGCGGAACGACGGCTCGGGGACGACCTCACGCCCGCCGTCGCGACCCTGCTGACCGGCACGATCGACGAACTGCAGGCCACCGTCACCGAACTGCGTGAACTCGCGCGCGGGCTGCGTCCCCCGATCCTCACCGAGGCCGGGCTGATCCCCGCGGTCCGGTCGCTGCTTGCCCGCGTCCCGATCGCCGTCGACCTCGCCGGGGCGGACGTGCCCCGGCTCAGCGGCGCCGTCGAGGCGACGGCGTACTTCGTCGTTTCGGAAGCGGTCACCAACGCGTTGAAGCACGCGCAAGCCGAGCAGGTCCGGGTGTGCATCCGCGTCGGGGAGGACGGCCTGCGGGTGGACGTCCACGACGACGGCGTCGGCACGGCCGACATCGGCGGCGGTTCCGGGCTGCACGGCCTGCGTGACCGGGTCCGCGCGCTCGGCGGCGAACTGACCGTCGCGAGCGAACCCGGCTCGGGCACCACGGTTTCGGCCGTCATCCCGACTGACGGCTAGGCCCCTTCTGCGGTCCGGTGCGCGGGACCGCGGGGACGACACGCGTGATCAGATGGACGACACGCGTGTCCAGGTGGACGACTCGCGGCGGACCCGGCCACGGGCGCGTGTCGTCCATCCAGTCACGCGTGTCGTCCATCTGATCACCAGTGTCGTCCTCGCAGTCACGCGAAATGTCCGATCGCGGGTGCCCGGGCCACGGCTCCAGACCGAATCGCGCTGACGACCGACCGAGCCTAGGCGAGCCCGCGGATCGCGCGCGCCGGCGGCCGTGTCCCCTGGATCGACGCGACCATCTCCAGCACCTGCCGGGTGCGCCGCACCTCGTGTACCCGGAACACCTTCGCCCCTTCGGCCACCGCCCAGGCCGTCGCGGCGAGGGTGCCGTCGACCCGCTCCGCGAGTTCCACGCCGAGTGTCTCCCCGACGAAGTCCTTATTGGACAGTGCCATCAGCACCGGCCAGCCGGTGTCCGCCAGTTCCCGCGCGTGCCGCAGGAGCGCCAGGCTGTGCCACGTGTTCTTGCCGAAATCGTGCGTCGGGTCGATCAGCACCCCTTCACGCGGGACACCGAGCGCCACGACGGCTTCGGCGTGGGCCGTCGTTTCCGCGACGACGTCCGCGACGATGTCCGGGTAGCGCACCCGGAACGGGCGGGTGCGCGGGACGGCGTTCCCGGTGTGCGAGCAGACGTAACCGGTGCCGAATTCCGCGGCGACCTCGGCCAGTTTCGGATCGGCGCCCGCCCAGGTGTCGTTGATCAGATCCGCGCCGGCCTCCGCCGCGCGCCTGCCCACCTCGTGGCGCCAGGTGTCGACGCTGATCACCAGGTCGGGATGCAGTTCCCGGATCCGCTCGACGAACGGGACCACCCGTCGGATCTCTTCCTCGACGTCGACGTCCGCGCCGGGGCCCGCCTTGACCCCGCCGATGTCCACGATGTCGGCGCCCTCCGCCACCACCCTGGCGACGGCGGCGAGCGCGTCCGGATCCGAGAAGGTCGCGCCCTTGTCGTAGAACGAATCGGGGGTCCGGTTGACGATAGCCATGACCAGGGCGCGGTCCCTGGCGACGCGGCGCCCGCGGAAGGTCAGCTCGTTCACGCACCGATCGTAGGCGAGCGGACGCCCGGAGACGGAAAGTGCCGCCCAGCGGGACCGTCCCGGGGACCGGGAGCGCCCATTCGAGTGGCATATCTGATATATGACGTAAGAGATCGGATCTCTCTTGACTCACCGTCGAACACGCGGGTAGACGTTGTTCAGCCGGGATGGCGACGGACGGCGGATCGGCATCCCGGCCACTCATTCCCCCGGTTTCCTTGCGCAGGAAGGACCTCGAATGGCACCGGATCCTCTTCGCGCGGCACGGCTTTCGCGACGCACCGTGCTGGCGGGAACCGCGGGCGCCCTCGGCGCGCTCACCCTGCCCGGCGTGGCCACCGCGGCGCCGGTGGACTGGTCGCGCGCGGTCGTCGACTCGACGATGAAACGCCACACCCCGGCCACGCTCGGCGGCTGGGGCTACACCCGTGGTCTCTACCTCTACGGCCAGTACCTGGTGTACCGGCGCACCGGCGAGAAGTCCTACCTCGACTACATCCTCGCGTGGTACGACCGATTCGTCACCGACAGCGGTATTTCCAACGGGTTCACCAACCTGGACGCGATGCGCTCCGGGCAGATGTTCCCCTTGCTGTACAACGAAACCGGGCAGGCGAAGTACAAGACCGCGGCGGAGCAGCTGCGCGGCCGCTTCCCGTCCTATCCCCGGACGTCCGACGGCGGGATGTTCCACGCCACGAGCCGGGTCGGGCAGTTGTGGGCGGACGGCGTGTACATGGCGCAGCCGTTCCTCGCCCTGTACGGCAAGACCTTCGGCGATGCCGGCTACTGCTACGAGGAAGCCGCGAAGAACGTCAGCATCTACTTCGACCACCTCAAGGAACCCGCCAAGGGCCTGCTCTACCACGCCTACGACGAGGACGGCTCGGAACCGTGGGCTTCCGGCGCCGGACGGCATTCGAAGTACCACTGGGGGCGGGCGATCGGCTGGCTCGGGATGACGGCGATCGACCTCCTCGAAATCCTTCCCCGCGACCATCCGCGGCGGCGGCGTCTCGTGGACGTCGTCGAATTCCTCGCGGCCGGCTACCGGCGCTGGCAGGACCGGGCTTCGGGCCGCTGGTTCCAGGTCGTCGACCGGGGTGGCGACAAGGACAACTGGCTGGAGACGTCGGCTTCGGCGATGTACACGTTCCTGCTGTCCCGCGCGGTGCAACGCGGCTACGTCGGCCCGGAGTACGGACCAGTGGCCGCGAAGGGCTATCGCGGGGTTCTCTCCCAGGTTTCGACCGGTTCCGACGGATTGACCGATATCGCGAACATTTCCGAAGGCACCAACGTCGGCGACACGGCGTATTACTACGCGCGTAAACGCAACACCAACGATTTCCACGGTCTCGGCGCGTTCCTCATCATGAATGAGCAACTCGCCCGCTGAGGTCGCCGCACCGGCCGAAGGACGCCTTCCCCGCTTCCGACCTGAGGAAAGCGTCCTTCGGTCGTTTTCCGGGCGGGTGCCGGGTATTGACCGGAGGCGCTAACATCGCGTGCTGCGACGCCCACTCCCAGGAGGGACGACCGGATGCGCGAGACGCCGCCCCCGGCTTCTTATACCCGGCTCGAACTCGGTGACACCAGCACGATCCCGGTCGGTGTGACGGTTTCCCCGCACATCTCACTGGTTTCGATGCTCGTCGAGGTCGTCGGCGGGTACGACCGCGGCCTGCCCGCCGCCTGGCGCCGTCAGGTGGGCTCGGCGATCCCGGAGCAGGGATACCGCGCGGCGAGCGCCCTCGCCCGCCGCGGCACCTCGGTACAACCGGACTTCATCGTCCCGATCAGCCCCGGTGCGGACTCCTCCGCCGCCGCACAGGCCGAGATGCTGCGCGAACTGCCGGAGGCCGACGTCCTGAAAGGCCTCGAAGAGGTCTTCGGCGACCGGTTGCCCGCGCAGTGGCGGCAGGCCGCCGACCATCCGAGACGCTGGGTCGCCTCGATCGCGGACGCCTTCACCGCGACCAGGCTGGCGACCGAAAATCTCTGGACCAAGGCCCGTCCCCTGCTCGACCGCGAGATCGAACGCATCGGCGTAGCCTCCGTCCGCGGCGGGACGGACGCGGTACTCGGCCTGCTGCGGCCCCATTTCCGGTTCAGCAACGGATGTCTCCTGCTGCCCGACGCCGAACCGGCGCGGTACACCACCCGTGGCCGCAAGCTGATCCTCGTCCCGATGCTCGCGGGCAGCCGTTCGGTGGTGTCCAACTTCGACGAAGAGGACGCCATCTGGATCGGCTACCCGCTGCCGGGGCTCGACGGCCTGCTCGAAGGCGGCAAGACCGAACCGGCCCCGGGTGTCGACGGGCTCGACCTGGTGGTCGGGGCCCACCGCGCGAAACTGTTGCGGCATCTGGGAAAGCCGGCCCGGATGGGCGAGATCGCGAATCTGCTGTCGTGCGCGGCGAGCACCGCGACCTATCACTGCGAACAGCTCGTTTCGGCGGGTTTGATCCAGCGGCACCGCGAGGGCCAGGTCGTCCTCGTGGTCCGGACTCCTCGCGGTGACGCGCTGGTGGACCTGCTCTCCTGACTAGACCCGCTGCAGCCCCGGCTTGCCGGCCTCGACGACGTACGAACGGTCCGCGGCCAAGGTCACCTTCGAGAAGTCGTACTCCGTGGTGTCCGAAACCGTCATGAAATCCGCCCGCATCTGCGTTTGCGACGCCGTCACCCGGACATAGCCGCGCTTTCCCCGGCAGTACTTGATGTGCGGGTTGTTCGAGAGCCACGTCGACGACGGGTCGGTCGCGGTGTCGCTGTTGCTCGTCACCGAGGTCGTCACGAGTTCCGAACCGAACACCGGGTCGCTGTGGTTGAAGTAGTCGCGGCGCAGATCGGCCGCCCAGTGGCGGTGGACGTCGCCGGTCAGCACGATCGGGTTCGGCACCTTGCGGTCCACGATGCCCTTCGCGATCCGGTCGCGCGAGGCCTCGTAACCCTGCCAGGAATCGGGGCTCTCGCACGTCGCCTTGTTGCCGTCGCCGTCACGGGTGGCGAAGAAGACCTGCTGGCCGAGGAAGTCCCACTTCGCCGGCTGCGTCTCCAGCGCCTTCAGCAGCCACGCTTCCTGTGTGGTGCCGAGGATGCTGCGCGAGGTCGACCGCATGTCGGTGCACGCCGGTCCCGTCGAACCGGACGGGTCGGGCACCTGCGCGCTGCGGTACTGACGGGTGTCGAGCATGTGGAACCGGGCGAGGTTCCCCCACGTGAACTGGCGGTACAGGCGGATCGACGCGCCGCTCGGCTTGGCGGTCGACCGGATCGGCATGTTCTCGTAGAACGCCTGGAACCCGGCGGCCTTGCGGTCCGCGGTGGCCGGGCTGGTGGTGCCGTTCCAGTTGTTCATCACCTCGTGGTCGTCGAAGACCACGATCCACGGCGCCATCGCGTGCGCGTTCTGCAGGTCGGCGTCGGTCTTGTGCTGGGCGTGCCGGGCGCGGTACTGCGCGAGGGTCGTGACGTCCTCGGTGAAGGCCAGCCTGCGCGGATTCCGCTCGGCGGCGGCACGGCCGGACTTCCGCTCGTACATGTAGTCGCCCAGGAACAGCACCAGTTCGGGGTTGTCGGCGAGCATGCCCTTGTACGAGTGGTACCAGCCTTCCTCCCAGTGCTGACACGAGGAGAAGCAGTACTTCAGCTGGTTCACCGCGGCACCGGCGGCGGGCGCGGTCCTGGTCCGGCCGACCGGCGAGATGTAGCCACTGGTCTTGAATCGGTAGAAGTATTCACGTCCCGGCTCGAGTCCGACCGGTTCGATGTGCACGCTGTGCCCGGAGGCGCGGGCCGCGGTCGCGGTGCCCCGCTGCGCGATCGAGGTGAACGCCTGGTCGTTCGCGAGTTCCCAGTCCACTGTGTACGAAGCGTCCGGCATCCCGCCGAAACCGTCGGGGTTCAGCGGCGCGGGCGCGAGCCGCGTCCACAACACGACACTGTCCGGCAGCGGGTCACCCGAGGCGACCCCGAGCTGGAAGGGATCGTGGATGGCGGGCGCCGCCGCCAGCGTTCTCGCGTTCGCCCACGAAGGCACCGTCGACGACAACGCCGCCGCCGAAACCGCCGCGGCACCGCCGAGGAGTACCGCCCGCCGATTCACCTGGCCCATGAAAATTCAACCTTTCGAAGTGGGGAAAGAAGAGGGGAGGGATTTCACGCGGCGTAATCGGTGATGCCGCCACTACAGGCTTCGAGCGTCGGATTGGCGGCGGCGTTGGCGACGCAGACCTTGTAATAGACCCACGATCCCTTCGCGACCGGCACGGCCTTGTCGACGTGGGTCCCGTTGCCGCCGGAAGCCCAGACGTAGAACGGGCCGGCGCCGCCCTTCAGCCAGTAGGCGACCACGGCGGACTTGCCGTCGGCGTCCTTGTCGTAGACGAGGAAATGAGCATCCGATGAACGGAACTGCCCCTCACCCGCGCAGACGCCGGTGGAACATTCGGCGCTGCCGGAACCGACTCCGCAGTCGGGCGCGATGCGCTGATCGGAACCGGTGTAGACGTAACCGTCCGAGATGTAACCGCCCAGCGCGGGAACGTAGTCCCACAACGTCGTCGTGCCCAGCGGGCCGGCGACGGAGGTCCCGATCGTCTGGCAGTCGATGGTCACCGTGGCGCCGTTGGCGACCGTGCGCACCGCGGTCGAGGAGGTGCTCGGGGCGCGGCGGACGTTCAGCGGATCACCCGCCGTCTTCACGGTCCCGGTGGCCGCGGCCACCGCGGGAGTGGCTCCGGCGAGGCCCAAGGCGCCCGCCGTCACCAGCACGAGAAAGAAACCGGCGAGCCGCCGGACACTTGAACGCTTCATGACCGCAGGGTCGACCGGCGTCGTACACGTCACGTACAAACGCCGACCCGCGTCTGCACATGCATGCGAATGGATCTAGCCAACCATGGCGGGACGGCAATATTATCGGCGGATATGGGGCTCCTGCCGTATTGGCGGTTTAGGTGACTATTCTCGGGTTTCGCGTTCTCGGTCCGCTCGAAGTGGCGGTGGACGGGCAGGTGGTGCCGCTCGGCGGCCCCAAACCGCGTCTGCTGCTGGCCGCTCTCCTGCTCCAGCCCAACGTCGTCGTCTCCACCGAACTGCTGATCGAGGTCCTCTGGCCTTCGTCGGCTCCCCGGTCGGCGGCCGCGAACATCCGCACCTACGTCCACTCACTCCGCAAACGCCTCGCCGACCACGACCCCGCGCTCGGGGAGCGCATCGGGAGCCGGGCGTCCGGATACATCCTCAAGGCCACGCCCGAGGAGATCGACCACATCCGGTTCGGCGAACTGGCCGCCCGCGCGCAGGACGCGCTCGGCCGTGGCGAGGCCGAATCCGCACTCGACCTGCTGGATCAAGCCGAAGCCCTGTGGCGCGGGGAAGTACTCGAAGGCCTCCCCCACGACCACGGCTGGGGCGCGACCGTGGCGCGGCTGTCGGAACTGCGGCTGGCGGTGCAGGAACAGCGGCTGCGGGCGAGGATCGAACTCGGCCGGACCGCGGAGGCCGTCGCCGAACTGCGCGGCCTGGTCACCGAGCATCCCCTGCGCGAGGAGCTCTGGCAGCAGCTGATCGTCGCGCTGCGGGCCGACGGCCGCACGGCCGACGCGATCGAGGCCTACGAAACGGCCGAGAAGGTGCTGGCCGAGGAGCTCGGCACCGAACCGGGCCCGCGGCTGAGGCAGCTGCGGGCCTCGCTGGTCCTCACCCCGTCCGCGACCCAGGACGCGGTGTCCGCGGCCCTCACCCGGCCGATGGCGCCGGTCTGCCAGCTGCCGCTGGACCTGCCGGATTTCACCGGCCGTGACGACGTGGTCGGCGAGCTCGTCGGCCTCTTCCGCGAGCGCCGCGAGCAGGGGAAGCCGGCGATCGCGGTGCTTTCGGGTGCGCCGGGGATCGGCAAATCCTCCGTCGCGATCCGGGTGGCGCACGCGGTCCGGGACGACTTCCCGGACGGTCAGCTGCACGTCGACCTCGCCGGGACGTCGTCCTCGCCCCGGCCCCCGATGACGGTGCTCGCCGAGCTGCTCCGCGCGCTGGGCGTCCCCGACGCGGGGCTGCCGCGCGATCTTCCCGAACGCGCGGCGTTGCTGCGGTCCCGGCTGTCGACCATGCGGATGTGCGTGGTCCTCGACGACGCCGGCAGCGCGGCGCAGGTCCGGCCGCTGCTGCCCGGCGCGGGTTCGTGCGCGGTGCTGATCACCAGCCGGATCCGGATGCCGGATCTGGCCGGGGCGACCCCGGTCGACGTCGAGCTCCTGCCCGAAGCCGAGGCCGCGAAGCTGCTCGAAGGCATCGTCGGCGCCGAGCGGGTCGCCGCGGAGCCGGAGTGCGCGACCGCGATCCTGCGTCACTGCGGGTATCTGCCGCTGGCGATCCGGGTCGCCGGGGCGAAGCTGACGCACCGGCCGGGCTGGACGTTGCGGGTGCTGGCGGACCGGCTGCGGGACGAGAGACGAAGATTGGACGAACTCCGCGTCGGCGATCTCGCCGTGCGGGCGAGTGTCACCCTCAGCTACGACCTGCTGCCCATGTCGGCGGCGACCGCGTTCCGCGGCCTCGGCGGGCTCGGTTCGGTGCAGTTCCCCGGCTGGGTGGTCGCGGCGCTGCTCGGTCGCGAGCACGGGGACGACGTCCTCGACGTGCTGGTGGACGCCCATCTGGTCGAGCTCAGCGGCTCGGACACCACCGGCGAACCTCGCTACCGTCTGCACGACCTGTTGCGGTGTTACGCGCTCGAACTCCGCGCGCAGGACGTCCCGGCGAAGGCGCACGGCGCCACGAAACGGGTGCTGGAGGGCTATCTCGCGCTCGCGGTCGAGGCCGCGGACCGGTTGCCGATCCACTTCTTCGGCCTCTACCGGGACGACACCGCGGTCCAGCCCGCGCTCCCCCGGGGGACCGGCAGGCTGATCGAGGATCCGGCCGCGTGGTTCGCCGCCGAACGGCACACCTGTGTCGCCGCCGTCTCGCTGGCCGCCGACCTCGGCTTCGATTCGCTGGCCTGGCGGCTCGCCGCCGCGCTGGCACCGTACTTCGACCAGCGCGGTCACCAGGACGACTGGCTGCAGACGCACGCCGTCGCGCTGGCCGCCGCCCGGCGGTCCGGCGAGGTCCGCGGCGAGGCGATCATCCAGCGCAACCTCGGGCAGATCCAGCTGTACCAGGACAGTTACGCCGAGGCCCTGGTCGCGTTCGAGCAGTCGCAGCTGCTGTTCGACAAGGTCGGCGACGCGCAGGGCGCGGCGATCGCGCTGGCCGGGCTCGGCACGGTGCTGCGGATCAAGGGCGAGGACACCGTCGCGCTGGAGCACTGTCACGCGGCGCTCGACCAGTTCTCGGCGGCGGGCGACCCGCATGGCGAGGCCCTCGCGCGGATCGCGATCGGCGCGGTGTGGCTCGCGCGGCGCCGGTTCGCCGAAGCGGAACGCTGGTTCACCGAGGCCCTCGAACAGTCCGCCCGGATCGGGGACCGGCATCGGGAGGCGCACGCGTTGAAGCGGCTCGCGATGCTGCGTCAGCACCAGGGCGACCTCGCGGGCGCGCGGGAGTGGGTCGACCGCGCCATCGCCCTCTTCAACGAACTCGGCGACGACCACTGCGTCGGCTACGCGAACCAGAATCTCGGCGAGCTGTACCTGCACAGCGGCGATCTTGCGCACGCGCAACTGCTGCTGGTCAATTCGCTGAGCGTGCACCGGCGCAACGGGGACCGCCGGTCCGAGGCCGAGGTGTCGCAGTTGCTTGGTGAACTGCACGAGGCGCTGAGCCAGCCCGAGCGGTCTCGGACCTATTCGGAACGCGCGCTGGCGTTGTGGCGGGAACTCTCCGCACGGCCGCAGGAATCCGCGCTCGCTTCGCGTCTTCAGGAGTCGGCCGAAGCGTCCTACAACGACTCCGCGAGCGCCTGACCGCTTCGCCTTTCGGCACCTGATCGCGGTGTTCACGCACCGCGTTCAGGTGCCGACTCGCGTTTGTATCGATCGTGTACAGCCCCCGGCGAAGCTCCCTTCGTAGCAACCGAGAGTGCTCGAAGGGAGACCGGAATGGTCCGGACCGTGAAGGCCCGCCGGGTGATGGCGGCCGTGCTGGCCGTGGGGGCGGTCACCGCGCTCGCCGCCAGCCCCGCGAACGCCGCGCCCGAAGGAAGCTGGCGCGCCGACCTGTCCACTGTGGACGGCGACGACGTCAACGTCCGCAGCGACGGCGGCGTGCTCAGCCTGGAAAACGCCGCCTGGCACAGAAAACCCGACTCCATCGGCAGCCAGGGCTACCTGCTGCTGGCCGAGCAGAAGCTCGGGAAGCCGGTCAACCGCGTCACCGCCCAGGTGACCGCCGACGCGCCGAAGGGCACCGAGGTCGAGGTCGACGTCCGCGGCAAGCTCAACTCCCAGGACTGGACCGAGTGGACGCCCACCGACGGCGGCGCCGCCCAGCTGTCCGCTTCGGTCTCCACGGTCCAGGTCCGCATCGGACTGCGCACGGTGAACGACGGCGTGACCGCGAAGGTCAGCGACGTCACCCTCCAGGGTGATCTCGGCCCGCAGGTGAACGCGATCGGCGCGGCCGCGGCCCCGCTGACGTACAAGGTCTACGGCACCCGCGAAGGCCTCGTCGGCGGCACCACCGCCAACGGGCACGTGATCAAGTCCCGCGACCACTTCGTCGCCCTCCCCTCGGGCCGCGGCCTGGCGCCCAAGAACACCGGCAACTACACCGTCCGCATCTGCCGCACCGACAACAGCCGCTGCGAATACGCGCCGGTGTGGGACGTCGGCCCGTGGAACACCAAGGACGACTACTGGAACCCGTCGGCCACCCGCCAGATGTGGAAGAACCTGCCGCAGGGCAAGCCCGAGGCGCAGGCCGCGTACCAGGACGGCTACAACGGCGGCAAGGACGAGTTCGGCCGCAAGGTGGCCAACCCGGCGGGTATCGACCTCGCCGACGGCACCTTCTGGGACGGCCTGAAGATGACGGACAACGGCTGGGTCAACGTCTCCTACCTGTGGACCGGCTCCGGTCCGACCGGCGTCGTCAGCACCGCGGGCGACCCGATGAACGTCCGCGCTTCGGCGAGCACCTCGGCGGCGATCAAGGGCCTCGCGGCGAACTACGCGAAGGTCAACATCGAATGCTACGTCGAGGGCGAGACCGTCACCGGCAAGTTCGGCACCAGCAACATCTGGGACCGGATCGGGCCGGGACACTACATCTCCGACACCTACCTGCAGACCGGATCGGACCTGCCGGTGGCACCCAAGTGCTGACGCACTCCTGATCGCGAAGGCCCGGCGTACCCCATAACGCCGGGCCTTCGCCCTTTCGTCCGCCCTTTCTCCCGCTCGTGAGGACCTTGGGCCGCGGCGTCCGCCATCGAGACTTGCGGTAGCCACGACCTGAGGGGGTCCCCATGAATCCGCCCGAAACGACCACGTTGCGTGAAAAGCTCTCCGGCACGGTGGTCACCGCCGCCGATCCGGGCTACGACACCGCCCGCGCCGTGTGGAACGGCGACATCGACCGGCGTCCGGCGGTGGTCGCCGAATGCGCCACCCGCGAAGACGTCGTCACCGCGCTGGCCTTCGGCCGCGAGAAGGGCCTTGAGATCACCGTTCGCGGTGGCGGGCACAGTTTCAGCGGTTCCGCCGTGGCCGACGACGGTCTGGTGATCGACCTCGGCGGGCTGAGCCGGATCACCGTCGATCCCGACGCCCGCACCGCGCGGGCCGGGGGCGGCGCCGTCTGGGCCGACGTCGACGAAACGACGCAACGGTACGGGCTCGCGACGGTCGGCGGCACGGTGAGCGACACCGGCGTCGGCGGTCTCACGCTCGGGGGCGGCTTCGGCTGGCTGACCGCGAAACACGGGCTCACGATCGACAATCTGCTTTCGGCGGAGGTCGTCACGGCCGACGGCCGGATCCTGCGGGCGTCCGAAGCAGAGCATCCGGATCTGTTCTGGGCCTTGCGCGGCGGTGGCGGGAATTTCGGCGTGGTCACGGAATTCGAGTTCCGGCTGCACCGGGTCGGTCTCGCCGAGGTCGGGCTGTTCTTCTGGGCACTGGCGGACGCGCCCGACGCGATGCGGTTCGCGAAGGACGTGATCGCGACGCTGCCGCCGGGTACCGGTTCCATGCTCGTCGGGATCACCGCGCCGCCCGCGCCGTTCGTCCCGCCGGAGCACCACTTCGCGCCGGGGCTCGCGCTGGTCGTCGCCGGCTTCGACGGCCCCGAGCGGCACGAGCGGCTGGTCGAGCGGATCCGGAGCGGGCTGCCCGCGGCGTTCGAACTCGTCACGCCGATGCCGTACGCGGAGCTGCAGAAACTGCTCGACCCGACCGCGCCCCGGGGCATCCTCGCCTACGAGAAATCGCTCTATGTCTCGTCATTGTCCGAAAAGGTCATCGACGTGATCGCCTCGCGCTTGCCGGACAAGGCGTCGCCGACGACCGTGATGCCGATCGTGCCGTTGCAGGACACGTTCTCGACGGTGCCCGACGACGCGACCGCGTTCGGCGGGCCGCGGACGCCGGGATTCGTCATCGGCCTCGCGGCGACCGCGCCGACGCCGGAACTCCTGGCCGCCGACCGGGCTTGGGTGCGGTCGTTGTGGGAGGAACTCCTGCCGCATTCCAACAACTACGGCGGTTATCTGAACTTCATGAACGAATACGACGAAGACCGCGTGCGCACGGCGTTCGGCGCGGAGAAGTACGCGAGGCTGGCCGCCATCAAGGCGGTGTACGACCCGGACAACGTGTTCCACCACAACGCGAACATCCGTCCCGCTGAGTGAAGCGGTTATTCACAACCATGAATGGTCTTCACAAGTCCGTAATCGTCGTGCGAAACTCCCGTGACGCGTTCCCACTGACGAATGGCGGACATTGTGAACGTTTCCCGGCGAACCCTCTTGACCACCGCTGCCGGTGCCGCCGTCGCGGCGACGACGATCACCCCGGCCGCCAGTGCGGCAGGGGAAGAAGCCGACGGGCTAAGGACTTTCCGCCGAACGGCCGATTACGCGGTGACCAAGCTGCGGGCCGTCGCCCCCGGGGTCACGGCCTTTCCGGAGATCACCCGATTCGAGAAATGGACCTATTCGCAGAACGGCGGCTGGATCGGCGGATTCTGGCCGGGAACTTTGTGGCTCGCTTCGATCTACAGCGGTGATCCGCGATTCCGCACGCTCGCCATGGCGTCGGCGGAAAAGCTCGCGCCGCGCCAGTACGAGACGCGGGATCACGACCTCGGATTCCTCTTCTACCCGTCGTGGGTGACCGGCTGGCGGCTCACCGGCGACGAGAAGTGGCGCGCCGGCGCGCTCAACGCCGCCGCGTCGCTCATCCAGCGCTACAACGAAAAGGGGAAGTACATCCGGGCGTGGGGCGCGCTCGGCACCCCGGGCAACGCGGGCCGCGTCATCGTCGACACGATGATGAACCTGGACCTGCTGACCTTCGCGAGCAAGCAGACCGGAGACCGGAAGTACCTCGACATCGCCATCTCGCACGCGAAGACCACCGAACGGGTCTTCGTGCGCCCGGACGGTTCGACCCCGCACGTCTTCGATTTCGACCCGGACACCGGCGCCGAGATCGGGCCGAACACCGTGCAGGGCTACAGCCCGACGTCGTGCTGGTCGCGCGGCCAGGCCTGGGGCATCTACGGGTTCACCACGATGTACCGGCGCTCCGGGGATCCGCTGTTCCTGCGGACCGCGCAACGCCTGGCCGACTTCGCATTGCGCGCGCTGACTCCGGACAACGTGCCGGTGTGGGACTACCTCGCACCGCAGGCGCCGTACGACATCAAGGACTCCTCCGCCGGTGCCGTGATGGCGTGCGGGCTGCTCGACCTCGCGAAGGTGGCGAACCGGCCGCAATACCGCGAAGCGGCGATCCGGATCCTCACCGCGCTGTGCGACACGTGCCTGACCGCGAAATCCACGCAGGCCGAGGCGATCATGGCGCGGGGCACGCGCAACCGGCGGGCCGAGGACGGTGTCGAGGTTTCGTTGCCGTACGGCGACTACTACCTGCTGGAGGGCATTCTGCGGGTGCTGATGCCGCGGGAGATCGACCGGGCCGTCGATCTTTCGAGCGTCTGAGCCGGGCGGGCTTTCCGGCTGCGGCGTGGTGTTGCGAAAGCCACTTTCGCAACGCGTTCCGGCGCGGCCGCGCGTGACCGGCGGGGATGGGTGAGGTGAAGGGGACTTTCCCCGCGTCGCATGAGCGGAAGGTCCCCTTCACCTCAGGTCTTACAGTCCACAGGGGGCGGAAGCGTCGCGAAGGCAGGTGAGGGGTCGGCGCGGGTGGTCGTGAGTGTTTCGGGTCGTTCTAACGACACTCGCCACTCACGACCCCCCCAGACAATACTACCCAAAGTACCCAAATCGGACGCATTGCTCCTGGAGAGCTCAGTGACCACCGTGGTGCGCGTGGACCTTCGCGTGCCCCAGGCCGCGCCCGATCATCCACTTGTTCACCGGCACCGTCAGCACGAACGCCACCGCCAGCGAGAACACCAGCGCGCCCCAGAACAGCAGGGTCCCGAGCCCGGCCTCCATGGCGCCCGGCACCACCAGCATGACCGCGTTGTCGACGATCTCCATGACCGCGATCGACACGGTGTCGGCGGCCAGCGCCACCTTGAGCGCGGCGCCGAACGGCAGCCCCGACTTCAGCACGCCGCGCATGGTCAGCGCGTAACCGAAGACGAAGGCGAGCACCACCGAGAGGATGACCGTCGCCAGGTTGCCGAGGTCGAGCGCGGTACCGATGACCATGCCGAGGACCTCACCGATCGCACAGCCGGTGAGGCAGTGCAGGGTCGCCGACACCGCCATCGACCAGCTTGCTCCATGCCTTGCGTCGTCCATGCGAGAGACCATACCCCCCTCCCGTATCAAGCGCGCGGTGAGCCGTCGCTCACCGTCACCCCCGGAGGCCGACTGGGTAATCGTCCCAGGTCGATGAACTCACTTCCGTAACCCTTTGCGCTCATCCGGTTGACCGGGGTAACCGGAGACCCTAGTTTCGCCGGAGGTCTCCACCGCGCGTAGACCGATCGGCTGGTTCAGATGGTTCCGTGACTATGGGGTGGAGATGCGAGGGCCGACGAAGACGCTCGTCGTTGCCACTGTGCTCGTTTTGGGCATGGTGTTCGGGCTGGCCGGCTGCGACGGCGAAGAGCCGGCGGGAATGGCGGCCAGGCCGATCCGGATCGCGTTCGTGCCCAAGGTCGCCGGCATCCCGTACTTCGAGGCGATGAACACCGGCGGGCAGGCCGCGGCCAAGCAGCTCGGTGTCGAATGGACCTCGACCGGTCCGGTCACGGTCGACCCCGCGGCGCAGGTCTCGATCGTGCGCGGCCTCGTCGACCAGCAGGTGGACGTCATCGCGATCGCGCCGAACGATCCCAGGGCGATCGCGCCCGCGATCACCGACGCGCGGGCCAAGGGCGTCCACGTGATCACTTCGGACACCGACGCGCCGGGCACCGATCGCGAGCTCTTCGTCAATCAGGCGACGCCAGAGGGCATCGGCAAGGCGCTCACCGACGCGCTGATGAAGAAGATGGGCAACGCGGGCAAGTACGCGATCGTCTCCTGTGGCGAGACCGCCGAGAACCTCAACGCGTGGATCGCCGTTCAGCGTGCCTATACCGCTACCCAGTACCCCCATGCCCAGCTCGTCGAGACGGTCTACGCCGGTGAGGACAAGGACAACGCCACCGCGCTGGCCAAACAGCTGATGACCAAGTACCCGGACCTCACCGGCCTGGTCGGCGAATGCACGACGTCCGCGCCCGGCGTCGCCGAAGCGGTCCGCTCGCAGCAGAAGATCGGCCGCGTCTTCACCGTCGGCGTCGGGACCCCGCAGGCGATCAAGCCGTATCTGCTGGACGGTTCCGCGTCGCTCTCGGTGCTGTGGAACGTCGAATCGCTCGGCTACCTCACCGCCTGGGCGGGCAAGCAGATCGCCGAGGGCAAACTGCCCGGCCCGTCGAACAAGGTCAACCTCGAACTCCCCGCGATCAAGTACGAGGAAGACAAGAAGACCCTCCTGCTGGGCGACCCGCTCCTGATCACGCGCGAGAACGTGGACCAATTCAAGTACTGACTCACCGCGCCCGCCGGACGGCACCGGCCGCCGCGCCGCCACCGAGGATCAGGACCAGCGCGGTCAAACCCCACCGCCGTTTCTCCTTCGTGCGGGCGTGCGCATCGACCTCCGCCGCCACCTCCTTCCGTTCCCTGGGCGCCGCCGAACGAGACGGCCTCGGCGGGGAAACGGGCGGCTGCGGCATCGCCTGGGGAGCGGAAGTGGGCGCCGGGCTCGACGACGGCGAGGGAGACGGAGACGATGAGGGCGTCTGCGACGGACTCGGGCTCGGCGAAGGAGACGAAGAAGGAGACGGAGACGGACTGGGCGACGGCGGCGTAGAAGTAGGGGAAGGCGTGGGCGTCGGCTTGGGCGGCTCAGGCTTCGGCGGCTCAGGCTTGGGCGGCTCAGGCTTGGGCGGCTCAGGCTTGGGCGGCTCAGGCTTGGGCGGCTCCGGTTCCGGCGCGGTGAGACAGCCCGCGGCGTCCGAACCCGCCAGCGGCGGCCCCGAAAGCACCACGGTCACCTGCCCGCTCCGCTCCAGCCGGTAGAGCACGCTGCGCCCGCCGATCCGGTTCGCCGTGGCGTACAGCGCACCGTCGCGGCCGAGCACCACCGAGCCGTAGACGTCGGCTGGCGGGAAACGCGCGTCTTCGGCTTCACGGACCTTTCCGGTCTCCGGATCGATGGTGATCACGGCGCCTTTTCCGCGCCAGGTGGTGGAAACTCCGTACAGCAATCCGTTGTGGTACGCGAAATCGTTGACGTCGTGGGCGAGCGTGATCGGCCGCAGGAACACCGTTTTGATCACGCGCAGGTACCGCTCCCCCGGCGTCAAGTCCACTGTGTACAGTGTGCCGTTCCTGAGCAGGTACCAGGAATCCCCGCCGATCGCGCCCGCGGTCACTCCCGCGACGGGGCTCCACAGCGGCAGCCGGTTGCCGGCACGGGTGATCGGGCCGAGATCCCGGGTCTTCCCCGCCCGGTCGATCGTCACCGCGTGCGCGCCCCGGCTGAGTCCTTCGGCGACACCGAAGACCAGATCGCGCGTCGCGGAGTAGCCGAGTGCGTTGAGCCGGTAGCCCGGCTCGGTCACCCGCGACGTCGTGCCCGAGCCGACATCGAGCCAGCGCAGCTTCGACTTCCCGTACGACCCGGTCTCCGCCTGCACCACCAAGCAGGACTCGGCGGCCCGCGCGGCCATCGGCGCCAGGAGCGCCGACGCCCCCACCAGCCCGGCGACGGCCACCGTCGCCGCCGCCCGGGTCACCCCGTCCACAGTGCTCACCGGCTCAAGAGATCCTCGCCAGCGCGGCGGTGAACGCGTCCGGCGGGATCCGCACCCCACCGCCGAACGGGTTCTGCAGCTGGTAGATCGCGAACAGCAGCAACGTGACCGTGCCGGCCAGGGTGGACACGATCACCAGGTGCGCGGCCAGCCGGGTACCGCCGAACAGGTTGGGCAGCAGTGCCGAGATGAGGCTGCCGAGAATGAGCGCGAACCACACGACACCGCCGACCCGGCCGCCCACGACCGCGTTGAGCCGCTCCTGCCGCGCCTCGTAGACCTGCCAGAGCTGCGTGTTCGCCTCGGTCTTGCGCTCGCGCAGCCAGTCGTCGTCCGTCGGGGCCTTGTCCACGGCCTTGCGCAACCGGTCGAGCTGCGTCCAGCCGGCGTCCGGGAGGGTCGTCTGCCCTCCGGCCATCAGCGGCCATTCCTTCTGCTCGACCGTGCTGATGTACTCGGTGCTCAGCTTCCGCACCTCGTCCTTGACCTCGGTCCCCAGCGAATCGGCGGCCCAGACGGCGGCGACCAGACTGTCCGCCTCGTGGTAGGAGCCCTCGCGCGCCGCGCTCGCGGAATCGAAGAGGGAGATCAGGATGAAGGCGACCAGGACGGCGTGCAGCCCGCCGACGATGGTGAACACCTGGCCGGCGGCGTCGTTGTTGTCGGGCCGTCCTTCGTCCCAGCCGAACCTGCGGACGAGGTAGCCGACGAGTCCCGCGAGGGCCGCCGCGCCGACGACCCAGGCGATGCCGGTCAGGTAAATACCCATTCGAGTCCTTCCAGGCTGGAGACTGCTGAAACTAGTTCACCCTTCGACGAACGGAAAAGACCGGTTGAATCAATTCATACCAGCGGCGGACGGAGACAAGTCGATCATCACCGGCTCGGCCCAATTTCCCACGACTCGAAACAATTTCCGACACGCGCCGGAAAGGCCTGTCACCGGTCGGAGAACCCCGCTTCACGACCGAGTGAGCGGCCACCACGAGACGTCACCGACCTGGTCGCATACGGGCATTTCGCGCAGTGACGGCACCCGATCGGCCGCCGGAGAACGCGCGTCCGGCCCAATCCGACAAACAGGTGAACCTCTCCGTAGACCCGATCGAGCTGTTTGACCGGGCATTACGCCTTGCTATGTTGACTTTGCGCCCACCCACTCGAATGGGTATCCGCGAATTGTGAAAAACCGCGGTTCACCGGGTCGACTGAAAGGGAGTCCGTTGACGACCATCGAGACCCATACCGGCGCCCGGCCCGCCGGTGAGGTACTGACCTGGAGCCGGAATCTTCTCGACCCGGCCTTGCGTGAAGCCGTCGACGGATTGCCCGAGTCGATGCGGCTCATCGCCGGTTACCACTTCGGCTGGTGGGACGAACACGGCCGTCCGTCCACTTCGGACAGCGGGAAGGCGCTGCGGCCCGCACTGGCGCTGTTGTCGGCACAGGCGGTCGGCGGGGACGCCGAGATCGCCGTCCCGGTGGGCGTCGCGGTGGAGATGGTGCACAACTTCTCCCTGCTGCACGACGACGTGATGGACTCCGACACCACGCGGCGGCACCGCCCGACCGCCTGGACCGTTTTCGGCACCGGTGCGGCGATCCTCGCCGGGGACGCCTTGCTGTGCCGGGCCTTCGAGGTGCTGGCGCCGTTCGGGCAGACCGCGCTGCGGGTGCTCAGCACCGCCGTGATCGACCTGCTGGAAGGGCAGAGCGCCGATCTGAAGTTCGAGGAACGCGGTGACGTCGACACCGCCGAATGCGTTCGCATGGCCGAGGGGAAGACCGGCGCGTTGCTCGGGGCGTCGTGCACGCTCGGAGCGCTGGCCGGAGAAGGGAGGCAGGATCAGGTCGACCGGCTGACCGAGTACGGGAGGGCACTCGGGCTGGCGTTCCAGCACATCGACGATCTCCTCGGGATCTGGGGCGATCCGGCGGTGACCGGGAAACCGGTCCACTCGGATCTCTCCAACCGGAAGAAGTCCCTGCCGGTGGTGGCCGCGCTCCACTCGGGGACGGACGCCGGGCGAGAGCTGGATGCCTTGTACCGCAAGGAAAACCTCGACGCCGCGGAGTTGCCCCACGCGGCGGAGCTGGTGGAACGGGCGGGCGGCCGGACGTGGAGCCAGGAGCAGGCCGACGCGCTCCTGACCGGCGCGCTGCACCATCTCGCCGTCGCGAACCCGGTGCCCCGCCCAGGCGCCGAGCTCGCGGCCCTCGCGAAACTGGTGGTGCGGCGACGGTATTGAAGTCGGGCGCGGTAAGGCAGGGGTGGGCGGGGAAGAGCCCACCCCTGTCCCCTCAGGTCAGCGACCGGGCCGGGTCAAGCCCTTGTCCGCGGCGCCACGGCTGAGGACGACCTCGTCGGTCGCCTTGAGCGCTTCCGCGCCGGCGTTCCCGGCCTGCCCCGCGGTCAGGTCGAGCAGCCGGATCGGCGGGCCGAGCTGGACCAGCGTCGGAACGTATTCGGCCTTGTCGACCTTCCAGCGGTCTCCGTCGCGCACGAACCGGAACCGCGCCGCGGCGCCCTGTTCGGTCGAGCCCTTCGGTTCCGAATGCCGGGCGACGCTGTTGCCGAGGCCGTAGGCGACCCACTTGCCGTTGATCTGCTCGAAGGGCTGCACGACGTGCGCGTGGTGGCCGATGATCAGGTCGATCGAGTCGTCGCCGAGGAGTTTCTTCGCCAGCGTGCGCTGTTCGGCGGTCGGATCGTGCTGGTATTCGGTGCCCCAGTGCAGGCTCGCGAGGACGACCTGGGCGCCCGCCTTCCGCGCGGCCTTGGCCTGGGCGATCACGTCTTCGGCGTCGATCTGGTTGACCAGCCAGGGTTTGCCCGCGGGCACCTTGATCCCGTTGAACCCGTAGGCGAAGGAGATCTGGGCGACCTTGACGCCGTTGACGTCGACGATCAGTGGCTTCTTCGCCTCTTCGGCCGAACGTGCCGAACCGGTGTGCTTGATCCCCGCCTCGTCGAGCTTGTCGAGCGTGCGGGTCGCGCCGTCCACGCCCTGGTCGATCGTGTGGTTCGACGCGGTCGAGCAGTTGTCGTACCCGGTGTCCTTGAGCGCGTCGACGATTTCCGGCGGCGCGCTGAACGACGGGTAGCCGCTGTACGGCCCGCCTTTCGGCGCGAGCGGCGTTTCGAGGTGACAGATGCCGAGGTCAGCCCCGGAGATCAGTGGCTTGATCCCGGCCAGCAGCGGCCGGTAATCGATCTTGCCGCCGCCGTCCTCCTTCGCCTGCTCGGTCAGCGCGGGGTGGATCAGCACGTCGCCGGTGGCGACCACGGTGAAGGACCCGTCCGGCGCCTGGCTCGACTGCGGCGCTTCGGACGCGGCGGGCGGCGGCTGGTGCTCAGGGGTGCCGCTGCACGCGGCGAGCAGGACGGCGGCGCCGAGGAGGGCGGTGGTCTGGCGGACGCGGGAGCTGAACATCGATTCCCTCGATCGGGTGACGGTCCCTCCATCCTGCCTTACGCCCTGTAGGCGCGACACTCAACCGAAGTCAACAAGAACGATCGGACAGACTTCGGACAAGTTCCACAGGATCGATCGCGTTCCTGACCGGCGATTAGTCGGATCAGAGCCGGTCGTCGTGACCGGATCGCGCCTTGACGTCACCCGGAAGAGTGTTTAGTAATACAAGTCACACTCTTCCGCTTCGTCTTGGGAGCATCCGATGTCCACAGCTTCGCACAGGTCCCTGCCCTGGCGCATTGTTGGTTCTTGTTTGATTGCCGGTGTCGTGCTGACCGGCTGCTCCTCCGGAAAAGAGACCGCCGCACCCCAGCAGCAGGCTCCCGCGAGCGGCAAGATCACCCTGTTCTACCTGCAGAAACAGGGTGATCAGCAGTACTTCGTCGAGCAGGCGCAGGGAGCGCAGGAGAAGGCGAAGGAACTCGGCGTCGAACTCAAGGTCGTCAACCTCGGGCAGGACGCCAACAAGGCGATCACCGAACTCGACGCCGCGGTCGCCCAGGGCGCCAACGGCATCGCGATCGTCGTCCCGGACCAGGCCATCGGCCCGCAGGTGCTCGACAAGGCGAAGAGCGCGGGCATCCCGATCATCGCCTCCGACGACGTGATCAAGGACGGCGCCGGGACGAAGTCGCCGTTCGTGGGCTTCAACGGCTCGCAGATGGGCGATTCGGTCGGCAAGGAGGCCGCGAAGCTGTTCAAGGCGGCGGGCTGGGCCGCCGCGGACACCAAGATCATCAGCGCCTACAAACAGGATCTGACGGTCTGCTCCGACCGCGTCACCGCCGCCAAAGCCGCCTTCGACAAGGACGCCGGCGCACAGGTGCCGGTGATCGAGGTCGGCACCGACAACACCCCGGTCGACGCCCAGAACCGCACCGGCGCGGTGATCGGCTCGAATCCGGGCGTCAAGCATTGGGTGGTCTGGGGCTGCAACGACGAGAACGAGACCGGTGCCGTCACCGCGCTCGCGAACTCCGGCGTCCCCGCGGCCGACATCATCGGCGTCGGCCTCGGCGCCTACCTGACCTGCAAGGACTGGGCCGCGGGCAAGGACACCGGGAACAAGTCGGCGCTGTTCATCTCCGGCGCCGAGGTCGGCCGCACGGCGATCCAGCTGCTCGTGGACAAGGTGAAGAGCTCCAAGGAGCTTCCCCCGGAGACGATCGCGAAGACCCAGATCGTCACCAAGGACAACTACAAGCAGGCCGGCGTCAACTGCATCTGATCCCGCGTGGAGGCGGTTCCATGGCCACATCCGAACCCGCGGCGGTGCTGACCGCCGAAGGAATCGGCAAACGGTTCTCCGGGGTGACCGCGCTCGACGGCGTCACCCTGGACTTCCGGCCCGGCGAGGTCCTCGCGCTGATGGGCGAGAACGGCGCCGGCAAGTCCACCCTGCTCCGGGTGCTCTCCGGCGACCACGGTCCCGACGACGGGCAGCTGCTGATCGACGGCGCCCCGGTGACGTTCGACAGCCCGCGGACCGCGATGGCCGCCGGGATCCGGGTGATCTACCAGGAGCCGGAGATCATCCCGCACGTTTCGGTGGCGGAGAACGTCTTCGTCGGCGAACTACCCGCACGGGGACGGCTGGTCAACCGCCGGACCCTGCACCGGATGACGCACGAGGCGTTGCGGGAGTACGGATTCGAAGGGGTGCTGCGGCCGGAGACGCTCGGGAACAGGCTGTCGCCCGCGCAACGGCAGCTGGTCGAGATCCTGCGCGTGCTCACCGCGACGTCACCGTCGAAGGTGATCGCGTTCGACGAGCCGACGTCGTCGCTGTCCGAGCACGAGGTCGACGCGTTGTTCGCGCTGATCCGGCGGTTGCGCGACAACGGCGTCGCGGTCGTCTACGTCTCCCACCGGATGAAGGAGATCTTCCAGCTCGCCGACCGGGTCGCCGTACTGCGCGACGGCAGCCTGATCGGTGTCGAGGACGCTGCCTCCACCGACGAGAACCGTTTGGTGCGCATGATGATCGGCCGCGACCTGTCCACTTTGGAGCGACGAGCCACGCAGGAGACCGGCCGTGTGGTGCTGCGGCTCGACCGGGTCACCACCGACGACGTCGCGGACATCTCCCTGGAGGTCCGCGCGGGTGAGGTCGTCTGCCTCGCCGGATTGGTCGGCGCCGGGCGTTCGGAACTCGCGCACGCGATCGTCGGCGACCTGCCGGTGCGCTCGGGAACCGTCGAACTCGACGGGAAACCGTTGCGTGCCCGCACTCCGGGCGACGCGGTCAAGGCGGGGATCGGGTTCGCGCCGGAGGAACGCAAGACCGACGCGTTGCTGATGCAGCGATCGGTGCGGGACAACGTGTCCATCGCCGTACTGGACCGCCTGCGCCGGTTCCGCGTGGTGCGGCGGGCCAAGGAACGCGAACTCGTCGCCGAATACGTGCGCGAACTGCGCGTGCGGACACCGTCGATGGAGCAGGAGGTCCGCAAGCTCTCCGGCGGCAACCAGCAGAAGACGGTGCTCGCGCGCTGGCTCGCGCGGCGCCCGAAACTGCTGATCCTCGACGAACCCACCCGCGGTGTCGACGTCGGCGCGAAGGCCGAGATCTACCGGATCATCGACGGGCTCGCCGCCGAAGGCATCGCGCTGCTGGTGATCTCGTCGGATCTGCCCGAGGTGCTGAGCCTCGCCGACCGGATCGTCGTCCTGCGCGCGGGCCGGGTCGCCGGTGCGCTCGACCGTGACGACGCGACCGAAGAAGCCGTGCTGACCCTGGCCATCCCCGCCACCGAAGACACCGAGGAGATCGCCTCGTGACCACCATCGCCCACCAGGTGTCCCCGTTCCGCCGGACGGTGACCGCGATCGGCGTGCAGAACTCGAGCCTGCTGCTCACCCTGATCGCGCTCGTGATCCTGATGAGCTCGCTGAACGAGAACTTCCTGCGCACCAACAATCTGCTGCTGATCGGCAGCGCGATCACCATCATGGGCCTGCTGTCGCTGGTGCAGACGCTGGTGATCATCCTCGGCGCGCTGGACATCTCGGTCGGCTCGATGGCCGGGCTCGCGTCGGTGGTGTCGGCGATGGTGTTCACCTCGACCGGGAGTTCCGCGGTCGGCACGCTCGCCGCGATCGGCGTCGGCGTGGTGTGCGGCCTGGTCAACGGCATGATCATCATCTTCGGCCGGGTGAACCCGGTGGTCGCGACGCTGGCGATGCTGGCGACGTACAAGGGCATCGCGCAGGTGATCTCGGACGGCAAGGCGCAGGGCTACACCGGCGCCGACGACCTGTTCATCTTCCTCGCCAAGGGTTCGATCGCGGGGCTGCCGACACTCGTGTGGGTGTTCCTGCTCGTCGCGGCGGTGCTGCACTTCCTGTTGCGCTACACCGACATCGGCCGCAACATCTACGCCATCGGCGGCAACGACACCGCCGCGCGCCTGGCCGGGATCAACATCAACCGCTACATCATCGGTGTCTACGCCCTCGTCGGTGTCGTCGCGGCGATCGCGGGACTGCTGATCACCGCGCGTACCGGCTCCGGGCAGCCGACGTCCGGTTCCGAAGGGCTCGAACTGCTCGCCGTCACCGGCGCCGCGCTCGGCGGCACGATGCTCAAGGGCGGCAAGGGATCCATCGTCAGCACGGTGCTGGCGGTGATCATCCTGGGCGTGCTCAACAACGGGATGTCCGGCCTCGGCGTCAACCCGTTCTGGCAGAACATGGCCACCGGGACCCTGCTCGTCGTCGCCGTCGTGCTCCAGCAGGTCCGCGGCGGGGAACGCCGGGTCGGTCTGCCGGTATGACCCGGCATGCCCGGATCGTCGACGAGCTGGGCAGGCTGATCGTTTCCGGTGCCTTCGGGGCGGGGCGGCCGATCGTCCCCGAAGACCTCGGGCGCCGGTTCTCCGCGTCGCGCACGATGGTGCGGGAAGCGTTGCGGGTGCTGGAGTCCAAGGGCATGGTCGTGGCGCGGCCGCGGGTCGGCACCTGGACGCGGCCGCCGGAGCACTGGGACGCGATCGATCCGGACGTCATCGCCTGGCGGGTCGAGGGGCCCGAGCGCGCCCGGCAGCTGGCGGAACTGCGGGAACTGCGGTGGGCGATCGAACCGCAGGCCGCGAGGATGGCCGCGTGGCATCGCCGCCCGGACGAACTCGCGGTCCTCGTCGCGGCGTACGGATTGCTGGAGGACGCCGCCGACGTCCGGACCTTCCGGAAGGCCGACGGCGCCTTCCACGCGGCCCTGCTTCGCGCGTCCGGCAATCCCCTGATCGCGCGCTTGCACGTGCCGGTCGTCGCGGCCCTGGACGAGGTTCCCGGCGACGACGTGCTGGCCGCGCATTCGCTCGTCCTGGCGGCGGTGCTCGGGAAGGACGCCGATGGGGCGGAATCGGCTTCGCGGCACTTACTGGACATCGTCACGCCCGGCGATCTCGCGTGCTTGAACGCCGATCTCGCGTGATCAGGCCAGGCAGTCGCCGGGTTCTCCCCGGCGCAGCGCCGGATCCTCCTGGGTGAAGGTCCGCGCGACCCCCGGCCCGCTGGATCGCGTCTCGAACCGGACGGTCACCCGGCCGTGCCCGGCGCCCTGCACCCAGCCGGTGCCGAACTCGTCGTGCACGACGTCGTCGCCGGGCCGCCAGCTCGACGAGACCACGGCCACCGGCGCGGGCGCCCGTTCGACCACCGGCACGTCCGGCGCCGGAACGGAGAGCGTGAACAGCGGATCCTGATGCGGCACCGAAAGCCCGGACAACGCGACACCGGCCAGCCGCACCCCGCCGAATTCGGTCGGGTCGATCAGCAGTCGTTCCGCCATCGCGGCGAGCTGGTCGAATTCGTCGGTGGGCGAGGCCATCGTCTCCGAACGCGTCACCGTGCTGAAATCGGTGTGCCGCAGTTTCACCACCACCGTCCGCGCGACCCGGCCGGCGTTGACGAGCCGCCGGTGCGCGTGCACGGCGAGGTCGCGGACCTCGCGCCGCAGGCTCGGCAGGTCGATCAGGTCCCGGTCGAACGTCGTCTCCGCGCTGACCTGCTTGAGCTCCGCGCGGTCGGACACCGGCCGGTCGTCGACGCCGGTCGCCAGCCGCCGCAGGTCCCGCCCGACCACACTGCCCAAAGTGGACACCGCGTCGGCGTCGGAGAGCGCGGTCAGCTGCCCCAGCGTCCGGACGCCGATCGCGCGCAGTTTCCCCTCCGCCACCGGGCCGATCCCCCACAGCACCCTGGTCGGCAGCGGCGCGAGGAAATCGCGTTCGGTGCCCTGGTCGACGACGAGCAGCCCGTCCGGTTTCGCCAGATCCGAAGCGACCTTCGCGACCTGTTTCCCCGACGCCGCCCCGATCGACGCGACCAGGCCGATGTCGGACCGGATGTGCTCCCGCAGGCGCGCACCGAACGCCCGCACGTCCTCCGACGACACCCCGGCCAGTGACGGCGGTTCCGCGAAGGCCTCGTCGAGGGAGATCCGTTCCAGCACGGGCGCGTACGTGGCGACGAGGTCGAACACCCGGGTGCTCAGCAATTCGTACAGTTTGAACCGCGGCGGCAGGATGACCCCGTTGGGCGGCAACAGCCTCCGCGCCTGCGACATCGGCATCGCCGATTTGATCCCGTGTTCGCGCGCCTGGTAACTCGCCCCGGCGACCACTCCGCGCGGACCCGCGCCGCCGACCAGGACCGGACGCTGAGCCAGGGTCGGCCGGGTCAGCTGTTCACAGGAGGCGTAGAACGCGTCCATGTCGAGGTGGATGACCCACCGGTCATGCCCGCCCATCGCCCGGTACCTCGAGAAGACGGTGCAGGGCCTTCGTGTATTCCTCGAACGCGGCCCGGCCACGCGTGGTCAGCTCGACCAGCGTCACCGGCGTGCGATGTTCGAAGGCCTTGGTGATCCCGACGTAGCCGGCGTCCTCGAGTTTGCGCAGATGCGTCGACAGGTTGCCCGGCGTCATGTCCAGCAGTTGCTGCAACCGCGGGAAGGTGATGCTGTCCCCCGGCCCCAGGCTCGACAGGGCCACGGTGACCCGCAGCCGCGCCTGCGCGTGGATCACCGGATCCAGCTGGGGCAGCCCGTCTTCGCTCATCGCGCCCGCACCAGGAAGACCAGGGACGCCACCAGGAAGCCACCGCCGCCCGCGACGCTCAGCACGAGGAAGTTGTACGGTCCCCCGGCCAGCACGCTCGCCGCGCCGCACGCGATGATCCACACGCCGAGGCCGTACTGCAGTTTGCTCTGCCACAGCATGCCGCCGGCGAGGTACATCAGGCCGGTCAGCATGAGCGAGGTCCCGGACCACAGCAACGGGACCAGGTCGGCGTCGAGGCCGAGCCGGATCAGGGCGGTGTTCACCACCGTCAGCCCGCCGAACGCGATCATCCAGCTCCACCCGTACATCGCCCCGACGAGCCGGGACGGGCCGTGGACGCCGCGGCCCGCGCGGATGCCGTAGATCGCCGAGTACGTCATGGCCCCGGCGAAACCGACGACGGTGATCACGGCGGCGACCCACAGCGGCAGCAACGCCGTCGGCGGGGCGGAGACGTAGATCAGCCCGAAACCGAACAGCCACACCAGACCCCAGACGGCGAGCAGCACGGCCGGATTCGGCCCGATCTCGCGCCGGGTCCGCTCCGACTGCGTGGCGATGAGCGCGAGCGACTCCTCGGGCGTCATCGGCCGCTCGTCGCCGTCCCGTTCATCCTCCACCACTTGGGAAAACTAACACGGGTTCACAGTCTCGCCGTGTCGAGCCGGAACCTCGCCATCACCACGAGCGCGGGTACCACCAGCCACGCCGCGAGCACTCCGACGGCGGTCACCGTGCCCGAGCCGCCGAGCACCGGCGCGCGGCCGATCTCGCCGAGCCAGTACGTCGGCATGAGATGCCCGGCGGTGTTCATCCAGCCGGGCAGCACCTGCAGCGGGATCCACAACCCGCCGAACATGCCCAGCGGCAGCATCAGCGCGCCGGTCACGGCCTGGACGGTGTCGCCCTTGCCGAACAGGCCGATCATCAGGCCCAGTACGGCGAAAGGCAGCGTCCCGAGCCACAGCGTGCCGAAGATCGTGAACCACTGGCCGGTTTCGAGCCGGATGCCGCGGATCATCCCGGCCGCGAAGATCACCAGCAGGACGGGCAAGGCGACGAACAGTCCGGCCGCCACCTTGACCATCAGGTAGCCGGGCGCCCGCAACGGTGTCAGCCGCAGGGTGCGCTGCCAGCCGTCGGTGCGCTCGGTGGCGACGCGGGTGCCGGTGAACAGCGCGGCGGTCATGGCGCCGTACGCGGCCATGTTCACCATGGTCACCGTCGCGGTCGAGATACCCGGAGCGATCTCCTGGGCACCGAAGATCCCACCGAACAACAGGAACATCGCCAACGGCATGCCGATGGTGAACAACGCGAACTGCGGGCTGCGGACGATGCGCTTGATCTCCAGCGCGAGGTAGGCCGGGTTCATCTCAAAGCTCCTTCAGCTTCATCGGCGGTCAGCGCGATGAAGGCTTCTTCCAGTCCCACAGCGGTGATTTCGATGTTCGCGGCGAGCGGGAACTCGCGCAGCAGGCCGCGGATGGCGGCGTCGGAGTCGGCACAGTTCAGTTCCGCGTGGCCGGCGCGCAGCACGGCGCGCGAGACCCCGGGCAGCGCGGCGAGCGCGGTTTGGGTGGCATCCGGGACGACGGCGCGCAGCACCCGCCCGGCGACCGCGGCCCGCACCTCGCCGACGGGACCGTCCGCGACGACCCGGCCGTGCCGCATGAGCACGACGCGGTCCGCGTAATCCTCGGCCTCGGCGAGGTAATGCGTCGCGAAGAGGACCGTGCGGCCCGTCTCGGTGTACTCGCGCATCGACGCCCAGAACCGGCGCCGCCCGTCGACGTCCATGGCCGCGGTGGGTTCGTCGAGCACCAGCAGATCCGGATCGCCGACCAGCGCGAGCGCGAACCGGACCCGCTGCTGCTCGCCGCCGGAAAGCTTGCCGCAGCGGCGGTTCGCGTACTCGGTGACACCCGCCCGCTTGAGCACCTCGCGGACCGGCAGCGGATTCCGGTGCAACGACGCGAACAGGCCGACGAGTTCGGCGACCGTGGCGTCCCGCAGGAGCGTCCCGTTCTGCGCCATCGCGCCGACCATCCCCCGGTCCATCGCCTCGGCCGCGCTGAGCCCGGCGACCCGGACCCGGCCGTCGTCCGGCCTGCTCAGCCCCAGCAGCATGTCGATGGTGGTCGATTTGCCCGCGCCGTTCGGCCCGAGCAGCGCCACCACCTCCCCTGGCGCGACCCGCATACTGACGTCTTCGACGGCCAGGACGTCACCGAAGCGCTTGATCAGCCCTTCGAGGCTGAACGCGTCCGCCATGACTCTCCCCCTTCGAGCACTCTGAACCACAAAGCTCACTCGCACTTTGTAACACAAAGTCCCCTGCCCTGAAAACCCCAGAAGTCCGTGAAGGCCTCCTTGAGGGACCCGTATTTGCTGACCCGCTGGTGTGGCTGGGGTCGACCCCGTTGGCAAGGGAGACGGGGCAGTGAACTCATGCCGGCTGTCGTCTTGGGCGAGTGGGGAAGATTCCGGCCGTCCAACGTCCAGGATCTTCCCCACTCGGTCGTCCACCCCGGGGCGCGACCGGCACGATCAAGGGTTCAAGACCAGGACGGCCACCGCGACGATGAAGGAATCGGGACACTTAACGTCCCAATTCCTTCATCGTCATCCCTCGACGACAACCGGACTCTCGCTCCCACGCAGGTCGGACGTAAGTACACAAATGAAGGCCTCCTTGAGGGACTCTGGGTCCCTCAAGGAGGCCTTCACGGACTGGGGTTAGGCGGGCACCCGGGAGGTGGCCGCGTCAGGGACCGAAGCCGTGGCCGAAGCGGGTGCCGGAGGCGGCACCGGGAGCGGCAACGGCGCGCACTCGACATCGGCGGTGCGCCCCGGCTTCCGGTCGGGCAGAGCCCCTGTCGCCAGGTAGTCGGCGATCCGGTTGTCGACGCAAGCGTTTCCGCGCGGCGTGATGGCGTGGCTCGTGCCGCCCGGCTCACCGATCAGGCGAGCACCGGGGAACCGGCTGCGCACCTCGAGGCTGCCCTCGTACGGCGTCGCCGCGTCGAGCGTCTCGCCGATCATCAGCACACTCGGCACCTTCGAGCCGTCGACCTTCACCGGCTTGGCAGGCTTCGCGGGCCAGTACAGGCAGGGCGCGTTGAACCAGGCGTTCTGCCACGTGAAGTACGGCGCCTTCTCGTACGTGCGCCAGTTGTCGCGCTTCCACTGCTGCCAGCTCGGCGGCCACTTCACGTCCGTGCACTGGACGGCGAGGTAGACGGCGTACCCGTTGTCGTCGCCACGTCCGCCGAAGGCCTCGAACAGGCCCTTCATCGTCTGCCAGTCGCCCTTGTTGACGAACTTCGCGAGCGCGTCACCGAGCAGCGTCCAGCGCAGCTGGTAGTACGACGCCTGCTGGAAGACGTCGAGGAGTTCGTCCGGCCCGATGAAACCACCGGCCGGAACGGCGGCCGCCTTCTTCAACTGCTCGTTGAAGACCTGCTTCACCGCGGCCTGCGTCTTGCCGAGGTGGTAGACGTCGTCGTGCTGCGCGACCCAGCCGAACCAGATGTTCAGGTTGACGTCGAAGGCCACGTCCTGGTTGAGGTTCGCCTGGTACCAGACGTTGCGGGGGTCCACAGTGGAATCGAGGACCATCCGGCGGACGTGCTGCGGGAACAGCGTCCCGTAGACCTGGCCGAGGTAAGTGCCGTAGGAGTACCCGTAGAAGTTCAGCTGCTCCACGCGGAGCGCCTTGCGGATACTGTCCATGTCCTTGACCGTGTCGGTCGTCTTGATGTTCTCCAGCAGCGCGCGGCTGTTCTTCTCCGCGCACGCGTCGGCGTAGGACTTCGAACGCTGCAGCCAGGTCTTCTCCAGCTGCCGCGTCGTCGGCACGTAGTTCGGCCGGTTGTAGTCCATGTAGTCCGGGATGCACGAAAGCGCGGGTTTGCTGGAGCCGACGCCGCGCGGGTCGAAGCCGACCCAGTCGTAGGCGTCGCCCGCGTGGTTCGGCACGCGGGTGCCGCGGGTGGCGAGCAGCAGCCCGGAGCCGCCGGGACCGCCGGGGTTCGTGAGCATGACGCCCTGGTACTGCGCCTCGGGCGTCTTGTGCTTGACGCGGCTGAGCGCGAGCGAGATCTTCTCGCCGCGCGGCCTCGAATAGTCCAGTGGAACGGACAGGTAACCGCATTCGGCACCGGCGTTGATCAACGTCGGATCGGTGCACGCTCCCCAGGTGATCGTCTCGACGGGCTGCGCCGCCTCCGCCGCGCCGGCGGGCGCGGTCACCGCGACCGAGGCGAGCGTGGCCGCGGTCAGCGCGGTGATGAGAACACGTCTCAAGGTTTCTCCCTTTCCCTCCAAAGGTGAAAGCCCCGAAACCCTATCCACGTCCATGACCTGCGGAAGCCTTCCGGCGAAGGTCCCTACCAACGGCGGGTCCCGATCGCGGCAAACCGGGCAACCGGTTAATCGGTTGGGACGCCTCGGGGGCCTCGCTAGGCTGTCGATCATGATCCGCCGCATCCGCGTTCGCGCCCTCTGACCCCACTTCACGGATCCGGACAGGACACATGCAGAACCAGCACATCGCCATGATCGGCTCCACCGCGCCGAGTCACATCTATCCCTCGTTGGCGATCATCCGTGAGCTCGTCGCTCGCGGGCATCGGGTCAGCTACGCCGTGGGCGAGCCGCTCACCGGGTTGATCGCGCCGACCGGGGCCGAGGTCGTCTCGCACCCCTCGATCCTCCCGCTCGGCGATCAGTCGGCGTGGCCGGAGGATCCGGCGTCGCAGATGCGGGTCTTCCTCGACGAAGGCATCCAGGCGATGCCGGTACTCACCGACTTCTACGACGAGAACCGCCCGGACCTGGTGCTGTACGACATCGGCGGGCTTCCGGCGCCGCTGCTGGCGAGGCGGTACGGCGTTCCGGCGGTGCAGCTTTCCCCGACGTATGTCGCCTGGGAAGGCTACGAGGAGGACATGGGTGAGATCGTCACCGCGATCCGGACCTCACCGTCCGGAAAGGACTATTTCGCCACTTTCACCCGCTGGCTGAACGAGAACGGCATCGAGGCCGACGCCTGGGACTGGATCTCCCATCCGGAGCAGGTGCTCGCGCTGCTGCCGAGGGCGATGCAGCCCAACGTCGAACGGGTGCCGTCGTCGGTCCGCTTCGTCGGCCCGGCACTGGACCCGGAACGCCTGGCCGACCGGAGCTGGACCCCGCCGCCGAGCGGCCGGAAGGTCCTCCTGATGTCGCTCGGCACGGCGTTCACCGACCAGCTCGACCTGTTCCGCGCGTGCGTCGACGGGTTCCGCGACTCGGACTGGCACGTGGTCATCTCGATCGGCCAGACCGATCCGGCCGCGCTCGGCCCGCTGCCGGAGCACATCGAAGTGCGGTCGTTCGTGCCGCAACTCGCGGTGCTGGAGGCCGCGTCGGCGTTCATCACGCACGCCGGTATGGGCGGCAGCACGGAATCGCTCTGGTACGGCGTGCCGACCGTCGCGATCCCGCTGGCGACCGACGGTTTCGGCAACGCGGCGAAACTGGCCGAACTCGGTGTCGGTGAACAGCTTCCGGCCGACGAAGTGACTGCCTCGACGCTGCGTGCCGCCGTCGAGCGGGTGGCGGGTTCGCCCTCGGTGGCCGCGCGGCTGGCCGAGGTGCGGGCCGAGACCCGCGGGAACGGCGGGATCGAGCGGGCCGCCGATGCCGTGGAGTCGTTCCTCCCGTAGCCCTCAGGAACGCCATGAAAGGTCCTTTCCTTGCAAATTTTGCAAGGAAAGGACCTTTCATGGCACGCGCGTCAGGTGCCCCGGATCTCGTTCAGGTAGTTGTAGATGGTGTACCGCGTGACGTCGAGTTCCCCGGCGAGGTGGTCCACCGAGTCCTTGATGAGGAAGAACCCCGCCTCGTCCAGTTCCCGCACCACGGCCGCCTTGTGCCGTTTCTTCATCAGGTCCACCGGGATTCCCGCCTTCGCCACCGCGCGCCCGACCAGGAACCGTTGCAGGCTGTCGACGTCCGGCGGGAACGTCTCGGGTTCGTGCCCGTTGGCCTTCGGCGCGCCGTCGGACAGCCGGTTGACGCACAAGCAGCCGATCGCGACCCCGTCGGCGTCCCGCAGGAACAACGTCGACGAGCGGATCGCGCGCCCGTCGGGGCCGTGGGTCTCGTAGTTCGTCAGATCCTGCGTCGTACCCCGGCGGACGAGCCCCAGCAGCAGATCCGTCATCGGCCCGCCGACCGTCCGGCCGGTGAGATCGCCCGCGATGGCGACGATCGAGTCCGGCAGCCTGCTCAGATCGTGCAGCAGGACTTCGTTGCCCGGCCCCAGCATCGCCGCGAGTGCGTGCACCGCCGGGACGAGCGCGGTGAGCAGGTCGCCGGAGGCCGCGGACGCGACAACGGGCGCCTCGAAGACACGAGCCGGCTTCTTCAGCCGTTCCAACGCCGAACGCACCTGTTCCGCCGCACTCGCCGGAGTGGACGCGTGCGGCGACAGCCGGACGTGTTCCGGCCGCACGGTCGCCGCGATCCCGGCGTTCGCCAGCGCGGAACCCACCTGTTCGGCCGCGTGCCCCGGCAGTGTGAAAGCGAGGATCCCGGCCCGTCGCTCGACGGCCGAAACCACCTCGCCACCAACGGATTTCACGACGTCTTCGAGTTCGCCGATCCGTTCGGCGATCCGCCCGGCGATGGCACCTACGCCCGCTTCCTCGACCAGTTCCAGCGCGGCCGCGAACGCGCCCGAGGTGATCGGGCTCAGGTTCGAGATCGACCACGCGGCCGCGGTGTCGTCGGCCGGATGGATCTCGTCGTCGAACAGGCCGGGGTCGCGGGCGCCGGTCCAGCCGGAGAGGATCGGCTCCATCCGCTCCAGCGCCCGATCGGACAGCACGGCGAAACCGGTGCCCCAGCCCGCCCGCAGCCATTTCTGCCCGCCGACGACGAGTACGTCCGCGACCTCCCACGGCGCTTCGGTCACGCCGAAGCCCTGGATCCCGTCGACCACGAGGAGCCGGTCCCCCACCACCTCGCGGATGGCCGCCAGATCGGCGCGGTACCCGGTGCGGAAGTCGACCGCGCTCACGCTCACCAGCGACGTCTCCGGGGTCAGCGCCGCCTTGACCGCGTCCGCGGTGACGTTGCCCAACGGCAGCCGCCGCACGGTCAGCCGTCCCGCCTGTTCCGCGCGGGCCCACGGGTAGGTGTTGGCCGGGAACTCCGCCACCGACACCAGCGCCTCGCCGCCCGGCGCGTTGAACGCCGCCTGGAACAAGCCGAGACTGGTGTGCGGCAACAGCACCGTGTGGTCGGTGTCGCTGCCGGAAAGCCGCGCGGCGGCGGCCTTGGCCCTGGTCTCCTGCCGCATCAGGTCGTCCACAGTGGACTGACCGGCCTTGGTCGAGGCGTCGAGCAGGCTCGCCGTCGTGTCGAGCACGGCGTGCGACGGCGGACCGAACCGGGCGAAATCGAGGTACCCGGCGGGCTCGCCGAACTGCAGCAGGTACCGCGGCGAGATCCGCGTCATGCGAGGACCCTGGCCAGGAACTGCTTGGTCCGCTCGTGTTTCGGGGAGCTCAGGAGCTCCCCCGGCGGACCGGTCTCGACGACCGTGCCGTCGGCCATGAACACCACCTCGTCCGCGGCCTCGGCCGCGAACCCCATCTCGTGCGTCACCACGACCATCGTCATCCCCTCCGCGGCCAACGTACCCATCACCGCCAGCACCTCGCCCACGAGTTCCGGGTCGAGCGCCGACGTCGGCTCGTCGAACAGCATCAGCTTCGGTTTCATCGCGAGCGACCGGGCGATCGCGACCCGCTGCTGCTGCCCGCCCGAAAGCTGCGCCGGGTACGCGTCGGCGCGGTGCGCGAGGCCGACCCGGTCGAGCAGGTCGAGCGCCTGTTCCCGGGCTTCCTCCAGGGGGACGCCGAGCACGCGGACCGGCCCCTCGACGACGTTCTGCAGCGCCGTCCGGTGCCCGAACAGGTTGAAGCGCTGGAACACCATGCCGATGTCGCGCCGCTGCCGGGCGACCTCGCGTTCCTTCAGCTCGTACAGTTTGCCGTCGCGCAGCCGGAACCCGATCGGCTC
The DNA here is from genome assembly GCF_001905755.1 of Amycolatopsis sp. CB00013. Classification (NCBI taxonomy): domain Bacteria; kingdom Bacillati; phylum Actinomycetota; class Actinomycetes; order Pseudonocardiales; family Pseudonocardiaceae; genus Amycolatopsis; species Amycolatopsis sp. CB00013. Next base: position 253,648 of record NZ_LIWC01000005.1, read on the forward strand.
ACCGTCGACCCAGACCTGCCCGGCGTCGATCGTCTCCAGATGGTTGACACAGCGCAGGAAGGTGCTCTTCCCCGCGCCGGACGGGCCGAGCAGGCAGACGACCTGTCCTTTGTGGACTTCGAGGTCGATGCCGCCCAGCACCTCGGTGTGGCCGTAGCTCTTGCGGACGCCGACGGCCTTGAGCAGCGGCTCAGACACGTTCACTCCTCACCAGTGGCGCGGTGCGCAGGGCCTTGGCGGCGCGGGAGAACGCGCTCCGCGACCGGTCTTCGGAGTCGAAGGCGCGCTCCAGGTAGTGCTGCCCCACCCCGGCGACGGTCACCACGACCATGTACCAGACGGCGGCGGCCAGCAGGGTCTCCATCACCAGCAGGTTGTTGGACGAGATGTTGTTGGCGGCGTGGATCAGTTCGGTCACGCCGATCACCGACGCCATCGACGTGCCTTTGAGCATGTTGATGAAGTCGTTGCCGGTCGGCGGGATGATCACCCGCATCGCCTGCGGCAGCACCACGCGGCGCAGTGTCGCGCCCGGTGACATCCCGATCGACTTCGCCGCCTCGGTCTGTCCACTGTCTACACTGTTCAGCCCGGCGCGGACGATCTCGGCCATGTACGCGCTTTCGTTGAGCGCCAAGCCGAGCAGCGCGGCGGTGAACGCGGTGATCAGCACGTTGGTCTGCTCGTGCAGCAGGTGGCCGCCGAACGGCAGCGGGATCGAGATGAACTCGAAGACCAGCGCCAGGTTGTACCAGATCAAGATCTGCAACAGCACCGGAAGCCCGCGGAACAGCCAGATGTAGCCCGCCGCGAACCAGCGCGCCACCGGATTCGCCGACCGGCGCATCAACGCGATCACGATCCCGATGACGATCGCCGATGCCTGCGCGATCACCGCGAGCAGCACGGTGTTGAGCAGACCGACCGCCATCACGCGATACCACAGGAACTCGGGGACCGAATCCCACTGGATCTGCGCGTTGCCGAGCGCGATCCCGAGCAGGATCAGCAGCGCCAGGATGATCGCGGCGCTGACCCACCGGCCCCAGTGTTTACGCCGGACGATCGGCAATGGCTCAACTTCCGCCATTGAGCTTCGCCTCCTTGAGCGCGCCCTGCTCGACGCCCCATGCCTGGAGGATCTTGCCGTAGCCGCCGTCGGCGATCAGCGACTGCAGTGCCTTCTGGATCGACTCCGCGAGCGGCTTGTTCTCCTTGTTGACGCCGATCCCGTACGGCCCGCCGTTGATCGGCTCGCCGGGGACGACCTCGAAGAACTTGCCCTCACCCGCGGTCCGCGAGATGTAGACCGCACTGGGCAGGTCGTTGAGGATGGCGGCGACCCGGCCGGTGCGGAGCTGGTTCTGGTTCTGCGTGTCGGAATCGGTCGCGGTGACGGTCAGCGCGGGTTTGCCGGCCTGAGCGCATTTGCCGTTCTGTTCTTCGGCGAACTTCTGGTGGCTCGTCCCCTGCACCACCGCGACGTTCTTGCCGCACAACGTGTCCGGGCCGGAGATCTGGTCGGGGTTGCCCTTGCGGACCATGATCGTGATGCCGGACGAGAAGTAATCGACGAAATCGATCTGCGCCTGACGGGTCTTCGTGTCGTTCATCGCGGCCATCGTGAGGTCGACGCGGCCGGACTGGAGGCTCGTGATCAGCGAACCGAAGGCCATGTCCTGGTGGTGCACGGTGACGCCCAGCTTCTTGCCGATGGCCTTGGCGAGGTCGACCTCGTAGCCGATCGGGGTCTTGCCGTCGGCGGCGTAGAAGTTGTTCGGCGCGGACTGCAGGTTCGAGGCCAGGTGCAGCATCCCGGCCTGCGCGTACTTCGCGGGCAGGGTGCCGGCGACGGCGGCGTCCTTCTGGACGGACTCGATCAGCGCGGTCGTGTCCGGGATCGCGGCGGGCGCGCCGGAGGCCGCGGGTTCCTGGCCGCCGGCGCCGTCGGGCCCGCCTCCGCAGGCCGCGGTGACGAGCGCGGCCAGGCCGGTGAGCACGGCCAAGCGCCAGGTTCGGTTCAGGGTGAGCGGCGTCGACGGCATGACGGACCTCCACGGGGCTTCGGGTGGTCGCCGACGCTACAACTGGGTGTTGAAGAGGTCAACTGCGTGTTGAAATCTTGTCCTGTCGGATGTCATGAAAGGGTCGTTCAGGACAAAAAATGTCCTGAACGACCCTTTCATGACACTTCAGCGAGCGACTGTCGCCGCGGGATCAGACCGCGATGTAGTTCCCTGAGAGGATGATCAGGACCTGCACGGTGATGCCGGTGCCGTAGTAGTCGTCGGCCTGCGGCGACCAGGACGTGACGCGGGTCCACAGCTTGTCCAGCCAGGCCTGGCTGCCCGGGTCGTTCATCGCCGCGATGGCGAACGACGCGGTGAAGCAGGGGTGCTCGCCGGACTCGCCCGAGATCTTGGAGCCCGACAGCGTGTAACCCTGGTTGATCTTGGCGGGGTCGCCGCCGGTGGCCTGCTGGATCCAGGTGTTCATCTTCCGCACCTGACCCTGCGCCGGGCTGCCCGACACGGTGATGCCGTCGACGCCGAGGCGCCACGGGTCACGGCAGGCGTTCCAGCTGAAGTGCTGCGGGTGGTCCTCCATGTAGTCCGACGGCGCGGGCTTCGGCGTGGAGTTGGTGTTGACCACGAAGTCCGGGATGAGGCCGGTCTTCGGCGCGTACTGCTGCTGCAGCTGCGTGACCGCCTTCTCCTGCCGGGTCCGGACCTGACCCCAGAACGAGTCCCCAGTGGCCTTCTCGAACGCGCGAAGGTGCCCCGGCATCCAGTCCGAGGAGCGCGAGCCGTTGATGTACTTGCCGCTGTCGGCCCAGTCCGCCAGCCGCATGAACTTGGTGTCGGGGTTGACCTCGCTGCGCTTGATCGCCTTGATGATCCGCAGCGCCTCGGCCTTGTAGTTGACCGAGCCCCCGCTTCCCCAGACCTTGTCGGCGATGAGCAGGCCGTAGGCGATCTCGAGGTCGCCGTCGGTCGCCGAGTCTCCGCCGTTGACGCTCTTGCAGTTCGGGTCCTGTTCGGCGGCGTGCAGGTCCTTGTCGATGACGGACGGGTGCGCCTTCACGAACTTGAGGATGCCGTCGAAGACCGTGCGCGCCTGCGGGTCCTTGGCGCCCATCATGGCCGCGATGGTCATGCCGTAGCCCTGCCCCTCGGCGACGAAGGCGTGGTCGGCGTCCGGCGCCTTGACCGCGTAGGTGCCCGTGCCGCACTTGGTGGTCAGGAAGTTCTTCTTCCAGAAGTCGTAGTACTTGGCCAGCGCCGCGTCCTGCGCCGACTGGCTCGCCGACGGACGCATGACGCCCGGCAGGTAAGGCGTCCCCTGAGTGGTCGCCGCGGCGGCGGGGGCGGTCGTGGCGACCAGCCCGGCGGTCAGCGCGGCCGCGGCCAGCACTGTCCGAACGGTCTTTCTCATGGCTCCTCCGGAAACGTCGTTGGTGGCGGCGGCGCGTTCCGAGAGTGACATCCGGATCGGGCAAAAACAAGAGAGTTAAGAAAGTTTCCTTACTATTACCTCAAATGACGCCTACGTGAACAGTGGCCTAGCGTTGACACCATGAAGATCGACCTGAGCGAACGCGGCGAAGCCTTCCGGGAATTCTGGACCGAACGGCATCTCGCCACCCTGACCACCGTCCGCCCGGACGGCACCCCGCACGTCGTCGCGGTCGGCGTCACGGTGGACTTCGAGGCCGGGATCGCCCGGGTGATCACGTTCCGCTCGTCCAAGAAGGCGCGCCTGGTCAAGGAAGCGGGCGAAAACGGCATTCCGGTCGCCGCCTGCCAGATCGACGGGCCCCGGTGGTCCACTTTGGAGGGACGCGCGGTCCTGCGCGAAGACCCGGAGTCCGTGCACGACGCCGAGAATCGCTACGCCGCGCGCTATCGGCAGCCCAAGCCGAACCCGGAACGGGTGGTCATCGAGATCACCGTGACGCGGGTGCTCAGCAACGCCTAACCGGCGAGGACGAGGCGGGTGTATTCGTCCAGGATCTCGCCGAGGTCGGTGAATCCGCCCGCCGAGGCCACCTGCTGATAGCCCACCAGCATCGCCAGCCCGAGTGAGGTCACGACCTCCGCGCGACGCCGGTCGGGAATCAGCTCGGCCACCACCCTCCCAACCGTCTTGACCCGGGCGTCGTCGACACGTTTCTGTGCCACACGAACGGTTTCGTCGTTCGCCGCCCAAGCGCGGATGGCCGCCTCGGCGCGATGGCGGAGTCCGCGCGTCAGGCTCATCAGCGCGGCGAAATCCGCCTCGGGACCGCCGGAACCGAAGTCCAGTTTCCGCAGGATCCGCACCTGCCGCTGCGCCCAGAAGTCGAGCAGAGCGCCGACGAATCCGGGCCAGCCGCCGAAATGGTGGTAGAACGATCCGCTGGTGACGCCGAGGCGTCTGCCGAGCGCGCCGACGTTGAGCCCGGCGAACCCGGACTCGGCGAGGATCTCCAGTGCCGCGTCGAAGTACTGCTCGCGGCTGACCGTCGACGGCATCAGACCGCGCGCTCCCGCCCCTCCCAGTACGGGCGTCGCAGGGTGCGTTTGAGGATCTTGCCGGTCGCGTTGCGCGGCAACGCCTCCACGAGCTCGACCGTGCGCGGGCATTTGTAATGCGCCAGGCGTTCCCGGCAGTACTCGACGAGTTCGTCGGCGTCGACGCGCTCTCCCGGAGCCGGGGCGACGACGGCCTTGACCTGCTCACCCCAGCGATCGTCGGGAACCCCGATCACGGCGACCTCGCCGACCGCGGGATGTTCGGCGATGACCCGCTCCACCTCGGGCGAGTAGACGTTCTCGCCACCGGTGATGATCATGTCCTTCACGCGGTCCTCGATGAAGACGAAACCTCCGTCGTCGACCCTGCCGACGTCGCCGCTGCGGACCCAGCCGTCGACGATCGTCTCGGCGGTCGCCTCCGGTTTGCCCAGATAGCCCGCCATCGCCTGATCGGTGCGGAACCACAGCTCGCCGGGGGTCCCCGGCTCGGCGTCTTCGAGCGTCGCCGGGTCGACGACGCGCATCCCCACCGCGGGGAGCACCGTGCCCGCCGACGCCAGCCGCTCCGGCCGGGCGGGGTCGCGATGCGCGTCCGGATCGAGCGTCGTCACCACCCCGGACAGCTCGGTCATGCCGTAGACCTGCACGAACCGCGTGTCCGGCCAGGCCGCGAGCGCCTTGCGCAGCAACGGGAGCGGCATCGGTGAAGCGCCGTAGCCCAGGTACTTCAACCGCGCGAACGCGGCGACGGCCTGCTCCCCCGCCTGCATGATGCCGGCGACCACGGCGGGCACCAGGAACGCGTGCGTGACCCCTTCAGCGAGCGCGCCCAGCAGCGACTTGCCGTCGGGCTCACGTGTCATCGTCGTCGGCTGCCCGTAGTGGAAACCGATGATCGCGTAACAACTCCCGCCGACGTGGAACAGCGGCATCGCGACCAGGTTGCGGTCGCCGTCGCCCATCGGGAACGCGGCACCGGCGTTGCGGCTGTGCGCCAGCAGGTTCCGGTGCGTCAGGACGGCGCCCTTGGGAAAACCGGTGGTACCACTGGTGTAGATGATCAGCGCGCCGTCGTGTTCGTCGACCTCGGGTGAGACCTCGGCGGGCGTCGCCTCGGCCAGGAAGTCCTCGTACTGGTCGTCTTCTCCCCCGACGACGATGACGCGCTCGACCGACGGCAGCCGATCGCGCAGCGCCTCGACGGCGGGCAGCAGTTCCGGCCCGGCGAAGATGATCCGTGCGCCACTGTCACCGAGGACGTACGCCAGTTCCTCCGGGGCGAGACGCCAGTTGACGACCGCGTTCGCAGCCCCGAGCGAGGACGCGCCGAAAGTCACCTCCAGGCAGGCGGGCGTGTTCTTGTCGACGAAGGCGACCCGGTCGCCTCTGCCGATTCCGGCGGCCGCGAGCGCGCCGGTGACGCGCCTCGCCCGGTCGTCGAGTTCGGCCCAGGTGAGGCGCCGCCCCTGGAACGAGAGGGCCTCCCGCTCGGGGATCGCCTTCGCCCGGTGCGCGAAAAGTTCACCGAGAAGCCGCACATCCGGACGCGCGTCGTCGGGCATGCCGGACCCCTTTCGCCTGGTCAGAGCCGCCATAGAGTGCTCTATGGTGACTCGGTGACCGGCAGGCGTCAAGCCACGAACAGGCTGAGCAGTCCCTCGACCGAGCGCACGATCACCCGGGCGGCGGCGCGTTCGGCGTGCGCGGCGTCGGCGCGTTCCGCCTCGTGCCGCCAGCGGACCAGGGCGCTTTCGGCACCCGCGTGGATCTCGGCCGGATCCGCGTCGGGTTCGAGACCGAGCCGTTCGGTGGGCGCGAGTCCCTGCGCGCCGAGCAGCCGGACGGCCTCCTCGGCGTCCTCGCCGGACAACGCCGTGCGGCCACCGCGGATGCCCGCGATGAGCCGCAGTTCCCGGAAGTCGTGCGCGGCCGCGGCGAAGCGTTCCACGCGGGCGGCCAGCCGGTCACCGTGCGGGAGAGGTTCCGCGGCGAGAAGGCCTTCCAACCGCAACACCGCCGTGCGCGCCTTCAACGCTTCGGCCCTCGCGACGAAACATCCGGCGAGCGTGTCCCTCAGGTCGCCGAGACCGCTTCGGTGCACGAGTTCCGCCGAAAGTTTGAGCCTGCTGTCGCAGCCGGTGCGGATCAGGGTGATCGCCAGCCGGACCCCGTAGAGCCCGAACCGCGACACCAGATGTTTCCGCGACTCCGGCGAGACCCGCACCGGGAACGGATCGTCCACAAAGGAATCCACGGACAGCAGATACCGCTCCAGCTCCGGCCGGGAGATCGACGCCAGCGCGCGCAGCACCTCGAATTCGTCGTCCCGCAACGCCCGTCCCGCGTAACCCAGCTGACCGGCGACCGCGATGACTCCTTGGAATCCCGCGCAATCCGGGTCCTCGCGCCAGGCCCGGCGCGCCAGCTGTTTCGCGGTGAGCAAGGCGTCGATCCGGCCCGCGCCGATCTCGTCCGCCCTGCCGAGCACCAGAACCGAGTTCACCGCGGTCTGCCGCGCGAACGCCGAACCGCCCACCGACCGCGTTCCGGCGAGTTCGTCGGGTTCGAGATGGCGCACCAAACGCACCGTCGCGTCGACGTGTTCGGCGAAAGCCGGAGTATCGAACAGATCGATCTCGCGCAAGGCCCGCGTCGGCCATTCCGCCAGCGCGGAGACCAAAGTGGACTTCCCGGTCCCCGGCGTGCCGATGAAACCGACGCGCAGCGGTTCGTCCAGCCGCTCCAGGCATTCCCGCAGCATCGCCACGGCGTGCGGGCAGTCCCGGTAATGCGCGGCGGCCTCGTTCAGCAGTTCCCGGACGTCCAGAGTGGTCACGCCGACAGCTCCCGGCGCGGCGCGGCGCCGGTGCCGAGTGCCCCCGCCTTCCGGTGCAGGGCGGCCAGCCGGTCGATCTCCTTCTTGACCCGCTGAGTACGCCGGTCCCGTTCGGCGGAGCCCGCGATGATCAGTTCCCGTTGCCGCGTCAGCTCTTCCGAAAGCTGGTCGGACAGCGCGGCGAAATGGTCGCGCAGGCGCCGTTGCACCTGACGGACCTCGTCCTTGATCTCCTTGCTGAACCGGATGAACACGTCGTCGACGTGCCGCTGCGCGGCGGCCTTCGCCAACGCCTGGCGGCGCTGCAACCGCATCCCGCCTTCGTCGCGCACGCTCTTGGTGGCGAACGCGACACCGGCGCCGAGCGACACCGGGTTGATCAACGGCAGCCCGGCGAGACTGGTGACCAGACCGAACATCAGCACGCCGCCGTAGGAACCGCGCAAGCCGGTGAAGAGTTTCTGCCCGATCTTGAACCGCTCGATCTTGGGCGTGCCGACCTCGGGGATCGAGTCCACTCCGGACCCGGTCAGCGGCAGTTCCGGGGCGTGGCCGTAATGCGGCCCGAAGGTCGACGCGACCGCTTGCGCGATCCACTCCGACCGGTCGGACACCCAGTTGTAGTTCGTCTCGACGGCCTCGGCGAGGTTCTCTTCCAGCCAGGTCTGGAAATCCGGCCAGATCTGTACCGGGTCGCCTTCGTCGAAGGTGCGGTCGACATGCCGCACGATCACCCGGGTCCGCTCGCGCAGGTCGTATTCGGCGTCGGAGATCAGGTCGGTGATCTCGTCGGACAACATGTTCTGCCAGCGGACGTTCTGCCGCCGCAGTTCCTCGGTGCGCCGTTGTGCCTGGTGCAGCAGGGTGACCTGGTCGACGCCGTTGTCCTGCGAGACGGCGTTCAGCCGGGTCTGCAAGGTCTCGACCAGTTCGACCGCCGCCGCGCGCACACTCACCGCGGCGGCGAGCGCGCGGGTGCGTTCGATCGGGCGTGCCGCCTGTTCTCCCACCCAGTTCAGGAGTTCCGGGAAGCCGGACCGCCCGTTGAGGGCCGCGTCACCGGCCTTCGCGGCGGCTTGCCGCACCGTCGCGGACACGGGGAAGACGTCGGCGACGACACCGGTCTCCGACAATGCGGCGCGATTGCGGGCGGCGAGTTCGCGCCAGTCGGGGCTCACGTCGATCTTGGTCAGTGCCAGCACCAAAGCGGGGCACCAGGTCCGGATGTGCCTCGCCAGCGCGAGTTCGGCGGGCTGGAGTTCCTGTGTCGCGTCGGAGACGAGGATCACCGCGTGCGCGTCGGCGAGGACGTCGAGCGTGGCCGCCGTGCGCGGGGACCGGGGATCCCCGATCGCCGGGGTGTCCACGAGCACCAGGCCCGTGCCGAGGAGTTCGCGCGGCAGACCGACTTCGACCCGGCGCAGCGAACCGGGCGGCCGGACCTCGAGTTCCTTGGCGAGGTCGCCGACCGGCACGTTCTCCCGCGCGTGCCCGACCAGGATGGCGGCGGGGTCGGCGGCGTACCCGATCTCCGTGGGAACGGCGGGCGTGCTCGCGTCCCCGACCGCGCAGACCGGCGCGTTCAGCAGTGCGTTGAGCAGGTATCCCTTGCCCTGCTTGGGAAAACCGACCACCGCGATCCGGGTGCCCGGCGCCCGTTGGTCACGTCTGCGCCGGAGCCGTTCGGCCAGGTCGGCGCGACCGTGGGCGGCACAGGCGTCCAAGGTCTCGTTGAGCACGTCGAGCCAGGCGGGGGCTGTCACGGGGATGCAGTGTTCCCTTAACCAAGCGCGGAATCAATGTGGCATGGGCCAACATGCCGTGCGGGCCCCGCGACCTGCGGCGGTCGCGGGGCCCTGGCACAGATATGAAGAATGTTCGGATCAGCCGATGTGGATGTCGTTGCCCGAACCGATGTCGCCGGTGCCGATGTTGACGTCGCCGATGTTGCCGATGGTGTGGCCGATGTCGTTGCCGACCTCGGAAACCGTGTCGTGGACCTCGGTGACGCCCGCGACGTTGCCGACCTCGTTGGCCACGTTGCCGGTCACGTCGCCGGCGTGGTGGCCGACGCTGTTGGCGATGTCACCGTTGCCGTAGTTGTTCGCGACGTCGTGCACCTTGGTGGTGACGTCCGCGACGTCGACGTGACCGATGGTGCTGGTCAGGTCGCCGACCTCGGAGAGGAAGTTCGGGGCGTCGCCCGCGACACCGTCGGCGCGCGGCAGGTCGCCGGCCAGGTCGCCGACGGCCGGGACCGAGTCGACGGCGGGCAGACCGGCGGTGTCCACGGCCGGGACGCCGTGGGCCAGGTCGGTCGCGGTGTCGACGGCGCCGGTGGCGAGGTCGCCGGCCTGGCCGACGGAAGCGGCGTCGAGGCCACGCGAAAGGTCGTCGGTCAGGCCGAAGCTGCCGACCGTGTTCTGCGCGAGGGCGGTCACGCCGGCGGCGGCGTTCGACACGTCGGTCACGTCGGAGACGGCCGGGACGGCGGACAGGCCCGGGACGTCGACCGGCAGGTCGCCCACGGCGGGCACGGCCGGGACGGCGGGCAGGTCGCCCAGCTCCGGCAGGCCGCCGAGCTCCGGCAGACCCGGCACGGCCGGGAGACCGGCCTCGGGCAGGCCCGGCAGGGCGTCGGCACCGGGGACCGCGACCGGCAGACCGGCGGTCAGCGCGGTGAGCTGGTCGATCGCGCCCTGGACGCCGTCGGCGCACTCGCCGTCGGTGCCGTTGACGGCGTTCGTGACGCCGCCGAAGCCGGCCAGGTTGTCGGCGGTGGCGGCGGTGGTTCCGGTGAGGTCGGTGGCGGTGCCGACCGGGACGAAGTCGAGCACCAGCGGGACGACCTCGTGCACGTCGGCGGCGTTGATGTCACCGAGGCCGGCGTCGGCCAGCACCTGCTGCGGGTCGTTGGCGAACGCCGCGCGGGCCGCGGTGTCGTTCAGCAGGTTCAGCGTGAAGTCGTGCAGGGTCTGGACGGAACCCATGAAAGGACTCTCCTGGGGGTCTAGGTCGGTGGGGCGCGCCCAGCGGCCGGAGGGCACGGCTGAGCGCAGGTCACCGAAGCTAGTGAGCCGGTACCCATGGGCACATCGGGGATCACTCCTGGTCGTCGCTCACTCAGCCAATAGGGGATCGGTATGACATCGTTAGGGCGTTAGGGGCTTAACCGAGACGCACTCGGTTGGGTTTAATGCCAACCCTCACCCGGATGGGTCAAGCCATTCAGGTGAGTGGCCCTATTTGGTCCTTAGGGGCTGGTCAAGCGAAGGAGGATGCTCGTTGCCCTACGTCCTCGGCATCGATATCGCCTCGACCCGCACCACCGCCGCCACCTGCGTGAACTCCGGCGACGGCTGGAGCGTGCCCGAGCCGTCGTGGCTCGGCGCGCGCGGCCCGGCGGCGGCGTCGGCGGTGTTCCTCGACGACGACGGCTACCTGCTCACCGGGGACGCCGCGGTCGAAGCCGGTCGATCCGCGCCCGCCCGCCTGCTCACCGGGTTCCACGAACGGGTCGGCGACGACGTTCCCGTGATCGTCGGTGGCGAGCGGTTCCCCGCCGAATCCCTCAGCGCGGTCCTCGTCGACGCGGCGGTGGATCAAGCGGCCGAACGCTTCGGTGAGAAACCGCACCACATCGTGCTCACGCATCCCGTCGGCTGGGGTTCGTTCCGTCGCGACCTGCTGCGCCGGGCGCTGGCCGAGGCCGGCTTTCCCCGAGCCGCGCTGGTGGCGGCGCCCGTCGCCGCACTGCACGCGTACCTCGCCCCACACGGCGATGTCACCGCCGGTGTCTGCGAATTCGGCCCGGACGGCGCGGTCGTCACGATCGCCGCCGCCACCGCCGTCAACGGCTGGCAACCCATCAAAACGCTGGAAGGTGTCGACCCCGCCGAGGCCGTCGGCAAGGTCTTCGAACTCGCGCACGGCGCCGGGGTCCCGCCCCAGGCGCTGGCGGGCATCGTTCTCTGCGGCGAGGCACCGCCGGTTCCCGGCCGGACACCGTGCCCCGTCTTCGCGTCGAGCGACCCGGTGCTGACGGTGGCGACCGGCGCGGCCAACATCGCCGCGCGACGTGACCTTCCTCAACCCGGCGGCGCGGGATCGCACGCCGTCGCGACCGTCGAAACCACCCTGCTCCCCCGGGTCGACACCCCCGAAGAGCTCACCGAGCGGCCCGAACGGCCGCCGGTGGACATCACCCCGTTCCCCTTGCCAGAACGCACCGGGGCGGCGAAACTGCTCAGCCGGCGCAAGCCCCTCGTCGCCGGAGCCGCGGTCGTGGTGCTGGCCGCGACCACCCTGCTGCTCACCCTGACCACTCGAGAAGCCACCGCCGACAAGGGTCCCGAAGCCCCTCCCACCACTTCGAGCTCGTGCGCGCCGCCCACCCCCGGTGCCACCCTGTCCCCCGAAGGTCGCTGTTGAACGCACTGCTCGACCAGCCCGGCATCATCCATCCGGGTGCCCGGCGCCTGCTCGACGAGGTGACCACCGCCCCGGAAGTCCCGGTGCGGGTCGCCGTCGTCGCCCCCGGCGGGCACGGCAAGACCCATCTGCTCGGCCTGCTCGGACGTCGCTACGCCGACGCCGGTGTCGAGGCACTGCTGATCGACGACGCCGACCAGCTCGACGACGACGAGCTCGCGAAGATCAAGGCACGGACGGAGGAAACGACCGCACCCGTGGTCCTGGCCTTCCGGACGGCGGCGCGCACGAAGGCGTTGCGCACGCTCGCCGATTCCTTCGGCAGATCGGTGTCCTTGGGCGCTTTCGGCCTCGACGACGTCCGGAAGCTCGTCGAGCAGTCCGGCGGCGACGCGGCCACCGCGGCCGAAGTCCACCTCAGAACCGGTGGTGTGCCTGGACTCGTGGTGCGCGCGGTCACCGGGCGGCTCGCGGACTTCCGCGGCGAACTGGAGCAACTGGACGACGACGTGCACCGCTACCTGATCGCGGCGGAAGCGGGCGCGGGCCGGAATCTCGATCTTCTCGCCGCGCTTCTGAACCGCGATCGCGAAGGTCTCCCTGAGGTCTTCGACAGTGCCAGGGCGACCGGTCTCCTCGGCGAGGACGACGTCCTGCTGCCGATCGCGGCCGAAGCCATCCGGACCTGGGGTTCGCCGGGGCGGCGGCTGACGGTGCTGCAGCGGCTGGTGGAACTCCAGTTACGGGACGGGCTTCCGGTGCTGGACCTCGCCAAGTCGTTGCTGGGAACGGGAAGTTCGGGCGCGAGCGCGGCGGCGGCCTTCGAAGTGGCCGCCCGCGAGGCGATGCCCGACGACACGAAACTCGCGGCGCGGTTCTACGAGGCCGCGTCCGAGGCCGGTGGGCGCGGCGCGGCGCTCACCGTCGGCTGGGCGCACGCCGCGGCGCTGGCCGGAGACCTCGACACCGCACTGCGGCTCGGTGACGGCATGCTCGGCAGCACGTCGGATACGGACGCCAGGGCCGCGGGCGCCGAAGTGGCCGCGACCGTGCTGGCGCATCGCGGTGAACTGGCGCACAGCGCGGAGCTGTACCAATGGTCCGGGCGGGCCGCGTCGAAGGCGTTCGCCGCGATCGCGTTGCTGGGCACCGGAAAACTCGAAGCCGCCCGGGGTGTGCTGGAAACTCCCGAAGTCCCGACGTTGTTCGCCGGTGCCGCCTCGCGGATGGCGCGGGCGATCACCGATTCGGTGTCGGGCTGCGGTGCCGAAACCCTGTCAGCCTTGCTGGGCGCGGCTTCGATGCTGGAATCGGCGGGCGCGCCCGCGCCGCTGCCGGACAGCCCGGCGGCCCTGGCGGCGTTGGTGGGCCTGCATTCCGGCGAACTCGCGCTGGCCGAGTCGGTGTTGAGCCGTGCGGCGAACGGCCGGATCGGCGGCGATCTGCTCGCGAAGCGGCACCGGCTGTTGCTCGGCTGGGTGGCGATGACCGCGGGCGACCTCAAAACCGCCGCCGAAGCCCTGATGCCGCCGGACGGCCTCGAAGCGCGTGACGAACTCTTCGCCGCCACACTGCAGTTGGGCCTGGCGCGGCGGGCGAGCGATCTTCCCGGCCTGCAACGTTCTTGGGACCGGGCGTATCAGGCTTCGATGCGCCAGCAGCCGGACCTGTATTCGCTGCTGCCGCTGGGAGAACTCGCGATCGCGGCCGCACGGGGCGGCGCGAGCGCCAAACTGGCCGGGCAGCTGGAGCGGGCACACGCCGTGCTCGACGCGCTCGGCAACCCTCCGCTGTGGACAGCCACTCTGCGCTGGCACGAACTGCACGCCGCCATCACCGTCGAGGACCACACGTCGGCGGAGGAACATCTGGCCGCGTTGAACGATTTCGCGCCCTGTGGCCGTTATCCCGCGGCCCTCGCCGCCGCCGCGACCGGCTGGCTCGCGGTCTTGACCGGCAGCTTCGATCCGGAATCGATCACCGCGTCCGCGTCGGAACTGCACGAACTCGGGCTCTGCTGGGACGCCTCCCGGCTGGCCGGGCAGGCGGCGATCCGGACCTCCGACCGGAAGGCGATGGTCCAGCTGCTCGAAGCGGCCCGGCAGTTCCAAGGCCGGGCACCGGAACCCGTCGCGGCCACCGGGCTGAACGCCTTGAGCGAACGGGAACTGGAAGTCGCCCGTCTCGTCGTCGGCGGGCTGACGTACAAGCAGGCCGGGAGCGAACTGTTCATCTCGGGGAAGACCGTGGAACACCACATGGCACGGATCCGGGGGAAACTCGGGGCCGGGGACCGGCGGGAACTGCTGGCGATGCTGCGGGAGTTGCTTGCGGCGGGCGAGGGTTGAGTAATGGATTCGGGGCCTGGCTACCGCTCCGCGAGGTAGGCGTCCTCCGCGGCGTAGTCGAACATCGGCGCGAAATAGTCGTGGTCGAAGCCTGCCGGGAGCCGATCGGTGGAGCCCAGCCAATCCAGCTCGGCGGTCACGGTGGTGACATAGTCGCCGACCGGCAGGTAGCCCAGTCGCCCGGCCGCGGACATGTCCAGCCGGATACCCGGCAGGCGATCCCAGGGGTGCCGGCCGAGTCCGGCTGGGGCATGGTCGTCGAGGAGCACTTCCTCCCACCGATGGCCGAGGTGGTTCGCGACGATTCTCGAGATGCCCAGGGCGTCGGGCGCGTCCGGGTCCGCGGCATTGAGGACACGCCTGCCCGGGTTTCCCGCGGCGGTTTCGATCAGCGCGGCAATGTTTTCGGCCGCACTCGGCTGGTCGACGCCACGGCCACCTCGGGACAGGAGAAGGACTTCGCGTCGGTCGGCCACGCGTTTGACGAACACCCATTCGCCGGGCTTGGCCGCGCCCTCTCCATGGACTTTGGACGGCCGCAGAACGGTGACCGGGTATCCGCTGTCGAGCAGGGCATGTTCCGCCGCGACCTTGTTGGCGCCGTAGCCGTCACGAGTGCGGTAGTCGATGTCCTCGCGTGGGCTCATGGTGGGCTGCGACTCGTGGATCGGCCCGTCGAAAACCGGCGCGGCGGCCGAGTTCACGTGGTTGCCCGCCGCGTCGACGTACACGGCCTTGCTGGAGATCATCACCGTGGACCCCACAACGTCCAGCAGCGGCAGCAGATCACGGGCGTGTGCGGCGGTGAAGCACAGGCAGTCGACCACCAGATCCGCTCCCGCGCCGAGCGCGGCCGCGAGACTGCCGGGTTCGCCGCGGTCCCCGGCGACGAACCGGCCACCTGCGACCGCGATGTCCTCGGGCATACGCGAGGAGTCCCGGCCGGCAACGGTCACCTCCCAGCCGCGGGCCAGTAACCGCCGTGCCGCGGCGCGACCGATCAGCCCGGTCCCACCGAGAACGACCGCGTGCGACATCGATCAACGATAACGCCCTTCGTCCGCCTAGGGTTGATAGACAGGACGGGTGAACGCCTTCTACCACTTGTGCTTCGTCGTCCGAGATATCCGACAGGCGACCGAAGACCTCACCCGCACCCTCGGCGTGACCTGGAGCCCGGTCCGTGCGGGCACCCTCGGGGACTGGGACTACGACATCGTGTTCTCGACCGGCGGGCCCCCGTTCTTCGAGGTGATCCATGGTCCCGCCGGAAGTCCGTGGGACGCGACCGACGGGTCCCGCTTCGACCACATCGGCTACTGGTCCAAGGACGTCGTGACGGACAAACAACGTCTGGCGGATCGAGGCGCGCCGATCGAGTTCGACTCCTGCCCCTACGGTCGCTCCTTCACCTACCACCGGCTCGACAGCATCGGAGCGCGGATCGAACTGGTCGATCTCGCGGTGCAGCCGGGATTTCGCGACACCTGGGCCCAGGATGTGGCGACGATGCCGCCGCTCGATTTCGACGACTCAGCTGCCACCCCCTGAGCGCGACCGGGGATCACGGCGCCGAGTCGAGCTCGACCCTCCGGTTGCGCCGACGGCCCGCCGGAGTGCGGTTGGTGTCGACCGGTTCCGACTCGCCGCGCCCGGACGCGTGCAGCCGACCTGCGAGCGACCCGTCCTCCGCGAGGAGCACAGCCACCACGGCCTGCGCCCGTCGTTCCGAGAGCCTCTGGTTGTACTCGTCGGTCCCTCGGGAGTCCGTGTGCCCCACGATGTTCGTCGAAGGCCTCGCTCGCAGCGCCGGCAACGCGGCGACCAACACTGATCGGGCCTCGGGCCGCACGGTCGCCGAATTGAAGTCGAACAGCAGGTCACCGGTCAGCACGAGCGGCGGTGCGGGTGCCGGTGGCGGGGGTGGTGGAGGCGCGGGCACCCACCGATGCTTCACGCGCCAATGCCACCACATGTACTGGGTCGCCTGACCACTCACCACGGCCCGGCTGGCGAACCTCCCGAACGACGACCGGCTCATCTCGTTCTGCATCCAGATGTTCACCGTCGCGGTCCCGGCGGTCTGGTCGATCGCGTCGACCGTCGCGCGCAGGACGAACGACCCGATCGCGCAAGTGTGCAGCTCCCATGTCTCGATCCGCGGGAGGAGCGGCCCCACGGGACCCGCCAGGCCGCGCCCGACCTCCCCGGCGACGTACGGGATGAACGCGTTGCGGCACGTCGTCGGGTCCGTACCCGGCGGATGGGGTACAGAGTTCGACGCCGCGGCGGGGTCGTGGCCCGTCATGCCGGGGCTCCAACTCGGCGTCGTGCGGTGCCTGGTGTCCCACTCCGCCGCGTTCTGCTCGAGGTGGTTCAGGAGCCACGCCTCGCCGTCGATCACCGGCTGCCACCCGCGGACGAGCACGGTGTAAGGGTCGCTCTCCTCCATGACCCACACCCGCGGAGACGACAGCGGCGAGAAGTATTCGTCGAGGATGGGGCCGACCGTCGTCCGTTGCACCACAGGCGCGGCCTGGGCGCGCTGGACGGTTACCTGGCGCTGCGCCACCGGCGGGGACGCGTCCTCGGCCTGGCACGGGCACTCGTCGGCCGGGACTGAACCGCACCGTTGCGCCGCTACGCTGCCGGCCACCGCCGCGTTGCCCGCCGTGCGCTGCAGGTGCAGGAGCGACGCGATCCCGGGGAGCGCGGGCAGGTGTGCTCGCTGTGCAGGCACCCGGGTGGTCAGGGGCTCGGCGCCGGAATCGGTGAGCGATCGGGAGGTTCTCAACGACATGAGGCAGGCCTCTCGTCTGGTCAACCCATGGTGACAGCCGTCTGGTGGCTGCGTCGGTACCTCTGGGGGCAGCCATCCGTGCGCGAGTACGGGCCATTCGGGCAACGCGGTCGGGGTGCCGTTTACTGGTGTCCGTGGCCGGAACCGCGCTCAGCGTCTTGACTCCATACCTTTCCGAACGTGTCGAACCGATCGTGGTGGCGGAGTTCGGCGTCGTGGGGATGACCCGCAACGCCGATGATCCGCGGCTTTGGCACTCGGCCGATGGCCTTCCCTACCGTTACTCCCTCGATCGGCCTGACCACGAAACCGATCCCTCGGAGATCGAAATCGTCGAGCAGGCAGCAGGCAGGACGATGCGCTGCGACGTCGGGCTACACGTCTTCGTCAGCGATGTCGCCGGCCGGCCCGTGCTGGGCAGACTGGCACAGCGAATCGCAGAGAAGACCGAGGGCTGGGTGTTCGTCGAATTCGAGACTCGCCCTTCCGCAAGCCTGCTTGAACACTTCGAGCGCAACGGCCGCTGCATCCGTGTCGAGGACTACGTCTACCTCGACGCACCGGCGATGGCGGCGTGGTACGCACACCCTGCCTTCCACGTGGTCAAGTAGGGTCGCCGATTTGCACAGGCCGTTGGCGGAGAGAGCGCCACTTCGACAACTCGACGCTTCTGGCCGCGCAGGTGCGAGACTCGGCGGCAACTTGACGACGCGAAGGAGCTCGCTGTGGCCTCTGATGCCCTTGAACGACCGGTCCCGGCGGCGAGCGGGCCGGGACAGCCGATCCTCGATCTGCTGGACAAGGCCATCGGCTTGCAGACACCACTGGTGCGCAAGAACATCGCCCGGGCCCGTCAGCGCAACCCGGATGCGACGCCCGCGGAGGTCGTGCGCGCGCTGGAACGGATGTACGTCAGTGCCTTGGCGGGCACTGGAGCCGCGGTCGGGGCCACCGCGGCCGCACCCGCCGTCGGTACCGGGGTCGCACTGGCGTTGTCGGCGGGCGAGGCCTTCTCTTCGCTCGAACTGAGCACACTGTTCGTGCTTTCGGTCGCCGAGGTCCACGGCGTTCAGCTGGACGAGATCGAACGTCGTCGGACACTGGTCATGGGGATTCTGCTCGGACAGCCAGGTTCCACGACCATTGTCGGCAAGGCCGCCGAGCGCACCGGCCAGCACTGGGCCCGCCAACTCGTCAGCAAGGTGCCGACGGCGACGCTCCGCCAGATCAACAAGGTCCTGGGCAAGAACTTCATCACCAAGTACGGCACCAAGCAAGGCATCATCGTGCTCGGCCGGGTGGCTCCATTCGGTATCGGCGCGGTGATCGGCGGCGGTGCCAACGCCGCCGTCGCCTCCCTGGCGGTCCGAGCCGCCAGACGCGCGTTCGGCCCCGCACCACAGTCATGGCCTAATACACAGCTGGATCCCGCGCCTTCCGACTCACCCGCCGGCGCACTCTGATGGTGACCGACTTTCCGCCGGACGTTGAGGCGCACTACCGGCGTCTGGCAGCCCAACGGCACTGGCCGCAAGAGACCGAAGCCGCCTTCCGGGCAAGCGTCGCGAGGTACCGGGCGTTGGAGGAGGGCGCTGGGCCTCGCCAGTACTACGAGTACGTGGACCATGAAGGCCTGGTCGACGAAGGCGCTCGCTGGCTGTGGGAAGCGATCGTGGTCGAGCACGAGACAGTGGCCGTCAAGCAAATCGAGCTGGATTCGTCCGGGAATGCTCGCTGCTACTGGTGGCAGAACATCGAGGACGACGCCGGCGGGCTTACCGATCAAGCACTCGACCCCGGTCTCACGTCTGTTTCCCGTTCCACGTTCTACGCGCTCTGGGACCGCAGCACCACCGAGTGAAGCTCAGCGACCTCTGAAACACCACTGATCTGCTACGCGGGCAGAGTGTCGGTCCACTCGGCGTTGATCGTGGCGCCGGCGGGGTCGGCCACCTTGGCCACCGCCCCGTCCATGGTGACGAACACCGACGTCCTGTTCACCCGCCCGGTCGCCGGATCGACGACGAGCCGCTCGCCGTTGGGCAGCGACAGGCCAAGCCCGCCCGGTACCGTGCCGAGGTTCTCGACACCTGGATAGCCGGCGATCGCGCGGAAGGCCGTGGCCCGGACCTCCGGCGTGGCCGGCAGTGTGGACACCAGTGAGATCAACGACTGGAAGCCTGCCTGTTCCCGATCGCTCGCGGTGAACTCGCCCGCGCTCGTCCTGGCGTCGCTACGTTCCAGGGCCTCGGCGATCCAAGCCTTCAATGCATCCGGGGCCGTCGGCAGGGTACGCAACTGCTCGAGGGTCAGATCGACCGCGACCAGCGAGAACGGGCTGGCTGAATGCGCCTTCAGCGGCGTGACCCTGCCACCTGTCTTCGCTCCCCGCATCCACGACTGACCGTCCGGCTTGATCCAGTACTCGTACTCACTCGAAGCGGCAACGCCGTGCGCCACAGTCACCTTCACGTGCCAGTAGCTGCCAGATCCCTCGGGGGATCGCTCAGCGGCGGTGGCGGCCACGAGCAGGACCTCCTGACCACTGATCGTTCGCACCGCCGCGGGACCGTCGACCGGCGCGGCGGGCATGACCGCGATCGCCACAGCGGCAGCGGCAGCGGCCACAGTGAGCCCGGCCCCCGCGATCAGCCGGCCGGTCCGCCGCCGGGAGACCCGGCCGCCGCGGATCCGGTTCTGGAGCCGGTGACGGCTGCGGTCGACCACGTCCTGGTACGGCTCCTCCACGGCCAGCGCGGCGCGCAATGTCTGCAGGTCATTCATCGAGTGCCTCCGGAGTGAGGATGGAGTTGAGCTTCTTGCGTGCGCGGCTGAGCCGGGAACCGACCGTGCCGGAAGAAATGCCGAGCGCCGCGGCCACTTCCTCGTACCCGAGCTGGCCGAGCGCCACGAGCAGGAGCACGTCGCGTTCCCCGGCGGACAGCCGGGACAGCGCCTTCGCGAGTTGAGGAAGCAGCCGCCGGGCGGCCACCGACGCGACCACCCTGCTCTCGTGTCCCTCGGCCACTGGCGCGACGCTCGCCCGCGCCAGCGCCCGATAGTGGCGAGCCTCCCGGCGGCGATGCCTGGCCACCAGATTCGTGGCGATGCCGAACAGCCAGACCCGCACCTCACCGCGTTCGGCGTCGAACGTGCCGCGCCGGTCGAACGCGACGAGGAACGTCTCCGCGGCGATGTCCTCCGCGGTCTGCGCGTCCAGACGACCGGCCGCATACCGATAGATGGCCGCGAAGTAGCGATCATGCACTTCGGTGAACAGTTCCGGGTCCTGCGGCAACCGGGCGGCCAGGTCGGCGTCGGTCACCTGCTGGCCCGTCCCCGCTGTCATAAGTCCGCCTCTGACATGTGGGTCCTTCCCGTCGGCAGTAGGCTTTCACCATCACTTCGCCGCCGGCCGGTTTCTTCTTCCCACTGAACTGTCACGTGCCGCCGTCGCAGAGGCGCGCCGGCGTTGGTCAGAGGACACGCCCGAACAGTTCCAGCGCATGAGCCGTGACGACATCGGGCCGATCGTCCGCGAGGTAATGACCCGCGCCGTCGACGACATGGCCGGCCAGGTCGTCCGCCCGGTCACCGTGGACGTCGAGCATCCCTGGCCGGACCCCTCGATCGGCGCCGCCCACGAGCGCCACGGTCGGGACCGTGAGCCGCCGCTTGCGGTAGACGCCCGAGGAGAAGCGCCCCATCTCGGGGAGGATGAGGTTTCGATACAGCGCCGAGCCGGCCTCGGGATGCCGCGGTTCGTGCAGGCGCGTGGTGAAGACAGCCAGATCTTCGTCGGTGATCGACTCGGCCGTGGCAAACCCACCGCGCAGCAGGTGGCGGGCGAGCCGGTCGGTGGCCAGGGCCCACGGCCCCAGGCGTGGCGTGGCGACAACCGGCTGGAACCACAACTGCGGGATACCGGCCAGCATGTACGGCTTGAAACGCAGGTAGGGGTGCGGGCCGAGGCACAGGAAAGCCGCGATCCGTTCCGGGTGGTCGAAGCAGAGCCGGAACCCGACGAAGGCACTGAAGTCATGCGCGACGAGGCCGACCCGGCGCCGGCCGAGCCGGTCCAGCAACGCGAGCACGTCGGCGAGGACTTCCTTCACGGAGTACCCCTGAGCCGGGGCGTCCGTCCAGCCCGCGCCGCGCAGGTCCGGCGCGATCACCCGGTAGTGCTCGGCGAGCGGAAGGATGACCTTGCGCCACTCCCACCAATGCTGCGGGAAGCCGTGCAAGAGCAGGACCGTCGGGGCTTCTGGTCGGCCGGCCTCGGCGACGTGCATCCGAAGACCGGTAGAGAGCGTCAGGAACGCATGGCTCACGCCGGGGAGCCGCGGCAGATCTGACGGCTCCGGCGGGTCCGGCTCGCCGGATCCGCGAGGTGAGTCATGCGTATTCGCCACGAGACGGTTGTACTCCCTTTCCGAGCCATTCACCATGGGGCTTCTTACGTTCGGGTGTTCACGCTCCAGCGTTGAAGGAGAACCTGATCCAGGGCCGGAAGACGTGGCGTTTCCGAACACGGATCGGGTCGGAAAGAACCTGACCAAATCGACAGCGCCCGGCACGACTACAACCTATCGGTATGACGGCACGCCTTATTGCGCTATACGGGAATTCCGGTTGCCGTCTCCGCGCCCGAAACGCCATGCTGCGACCATGATCCAGGCACGGATTGGCTCCGACCATGACTTTCTGCGGCTGACGGCTGATGGCTCCGACGACGGTGCGCCACAGTACTTGCTGGCCGAGCTGCGACTCCAGGGCTTGTCCGCGTCAGTTCAGGTCGTGCACCACTATGCGACCGGGTTCGCCGATCTCGCGGAGTTCTTCCAGCAGCATGTGAACGACTGGCGTGGATGGGACGGAGTCCGAACCTGGGAGTCCCTCGAAAGGGACCTGAAAATCGACGCGTCCCACCAGTACGGCCACGTGCAGCTACGGGTCACCATCCAGAGGTTTCAACCCGACTGGGGAAACGACGGCTGGACCGCGACCGGTGACTTGACGATCGAGCCCGGTGAGCAACTGTCGCAGATCGCCCAAGAGGTCAAGGCGCTGGCGACCGGCTCATGACGGTTCCCTTCACGTGCGCTCAGAGCCGGCGGCCCGTGGCCGCTTCCCACCATTCGGCGTGCCGGGCCTCCTGTTCCGCGACACTCACGATCTGGTCGAGATCCGCATCGGCCAGCGTATCGACGAGGTCCGCTTCCGAGGTCTTTTCGCCGGTACGCATCACGTAGATCCGCATACCGCCGCCCATGTCCCTGCACATGCCGCTCGGGTAGGTGTCGCGGCGGGCGCCTTGAACGGCGATCGCCCAGCCCCCGGGTTCCAGCTGACGACGCAGCCGGACGAGCGACTCGAACATGTCCTCGGCGGTGGCCGTAAACCGGTCACCATCGAGGAACAGCTCGATCCGATAGAGCGGCCTTGGCCCGTCGTAACCGTCCAGCCAGCCCCGCAGCCGCGCTCGTCGCCCTTCACCGGCACGCGCCACCGACACTTCTCGGTCTTCCAGCAGCCTCGGGTAGTCGCTCACCCTCCCATTCAATCAGCCGCGGCGACGCTCGTGTCCCAGCCTGAACGAAGAGCCATGACTGGCCCGTTCACTCTCCGCGTAAATTCGATCACGCCCTCGCCGCCATTCGAACGTCAGTTCGAGTATGATCATGGGCATGACCACAACTCTCGCTTATAACCCGAAAGCCGCTCGCTTTCTTGACGCCGCGTTCGACGAAGAGCTTTCGCTTCGGCGGACGCAGGGACGTCAGGTACGAGCGTTAGCCGATTTCGCCGCTCGCGGCGGATCACGAAGATCCGTGACCGAGGAGGTCGCCTTGCGCTTCTCGGTCACCCGCAATCACGCTTTCCTGCTCGTCGAGACTTCCTGCGCCCTCGTCGCCCGCCTGCCGAACACGCTGGCGGCGTTGGAGCGTGGCGATATCGACCTGTACAAGGCTTCCAAGGTCATGCAGCTGACCAGAGAGGTGTCGGACGAAGTCGCGGCACAGGTCGACGCCTGGCTGACCAAACGTCTCGCCGACCGTGATCCCGGAGCGATCCGGGGTTCGGTGAGACATGCCGTGCAGAAATTCGATCCCGACGGCTACCGCGAACGAGCGGCCAAGAAACGCGCGTTGCGGCATATCTCGCTGGAACACGACGACGAGACCATGTCCACACTCTCCGGCCACCTTCCCACGGAAGTCGCCAGTTCCATCTACGCCTCGATGAGCCGTGCCGCGCGCTCCCGGCGGAACAAGGACAAATCCCGGACGCTCGACCAGCATCGCGCCGACATCTTCGCCGAACGACTGCTGGCCGAGAACGGCCGGGGCAAGCCGCGAGCCCACATCCATGTCTATGTCGACTTCTTGACACTCGTCGGCGCGCGCGACGATCCCGCGACACTGGCCGGGTACGGACCCATCCCCGACTGGCTGGTCCGCGAAATCGCCTCCGACCCCGGGTCCACCTGGTCTCGGCTGATCACCGACTCCGCCACGGGCCAACTGCTCGAGGCGGGCGGCGACAAGTATCGGTCACCGGCGTCCTTGGCCCGCTTGATCAAGGCGAGGGATCGCGAGTGCACCCAACCAGGCTGCCACCTTCCGGCCGAGGCCTCCGAGATCGACCACATCATCGCGCGGGCTCGCAACGGAAAGACCAATCACCACAACTGCCATATCCACTGCAAGAACCACAACCTGCTCAAAGAGGAACCCGGGTGGTCGGCCGTACCCACCGGCGACGGCGGCATGATCATCACCACGCCGAGCGGCCATACCTACGAGTCAGCGCCAGAGCCGTTCCACGAACCACGCACAGGTCCCGAGGACGATGAAACTCAGACCTGAGCCGGTGTCCCCAAAGCCTTCAAGACCGCCCTGACAACCCGACGGGAAGGATCCTCGACCATCGGCCTCACCGAATCGACCGGAACGGCGTTCAGAATCCGAAGGGCCCCAACGGCTTGAGCTCGCACTCTGGCCGCAGGGTGGCTCAGCAACGGATGCAGCAGCTGCCCGTCCTCTTGCCGCCCCGCCTCGGCAAGTCCCGCGATGGTGCCCAAAGACGGGTTCGCAGCGGAAACGGCCGACCGGTACCAGTCGACGGCGTCGATGCCCGTACGCCGGGCAGCATCCCGCGCGAGCGCACGGATCAGCGAGGAACGGTCGTCCAGCAGACCGGCGATTTCGTTCCAGTGGCCGAGGCGAGCGAGTCCGGTCAGCGCGCTGATCCGTACCTCGCCGTGCCGGCAGGCGGCCAGCTTGCGCAGGACGTCCACGCGACCGGTCCACACGGCCTCGCGGGCGGCGGCCTCACCGGCTCGGGCGCGAAGACCCTTGTCGGAATTCGTCTGGGCAAGCCGAACCATCTCGTCGAGTTTGAGATCGCCACGCCGGGTTCTGACCTCGAACGCGAACCTCGGCACAGCGGAGGTCGCCGAGCACATCAGCTGCTCGAGCACCGCCACGGGGGCGTCGTGAGCAGCCGCGTACAACTGCTGGACGCCGAAGCCCCCGCGACGACGGCGCCGCAGGTGAAGCATCGTTTCGGCGGCGGGCCGGAGGTACGTCGATGGCTTGTCGTGCAACAGCCGGACGACACCCATGCGGGCGGCGTCGCGGACCGGAGACGCCCAATCCGTCATGCGTACCAGCAGGAACGGAAGCATCTCCGGGCGCGGGCTCGCCAGCATCTTCGTGACCGCCACCTCGCGGACTCGACCGTTGCCGTGTGAAGCGGCGATCGCCGTCGTCAACGGCCCGGCCCCACGCCCCGTGAGTCGAAGACCGACGTCGGCCAAGGCCCGCTGAGACCGGCAGTACACATCGAGAGTCGCGACGAGCGCCGGTGTCTCGGTGATCGTCTCGAAGGCGGCCTTGATTTCGGAGGCGTCGCCGGAACCGTCGACGCGCATGAGCGCATCGATGAGTACGCCGACGCGCTGTCCCCTGCTCTCCAAGGTTTCCTGGAGTGCCTCGGCCACGGTCTTGCTTCTTCCGAAGATCACTCGGCGATCTTCCCCGATCCACCACCCACCGCGCTCATCCTTTTCGCGGGTAGACGTCCGATCACGGAACGCGTAGGAACAAGAGAATGGCTGAGGAAAGGTCCAGACGAGTTTTCCTGTCCACGTCGGCCGCACTCTCGGCGGCCGCCCTGTCATCCGCAACTCTCGCACCGAGCGCCCGCGCCGAAGAATCCGGCGAACGCCTCACCCCGCAACGACCGGACGCGGAACTCCGAGCGATCCTCCGGGAGATAGACGAACACCGCATCGAAGCCACCGTACGCAGACTCGCGGCCTTCGGAACCCGCCACACGTTGTCCTCGCAGACCGACCCTGTCCGGGGAATCGGCGCCGCCCGCGACTGGATCCTCGCGGAGATGACGAAATCCGCGGAGCGATCGGGCGGCCGGATGACGGTCGAGGCACAGTCGTACCTCCAGCAGCCCGCTCCACCGCGGATCCCGGTCGCGACCACCATCACCAACGTCGTCGCCACCTTGCGCGGCTCCACCACCCCGGAACGGGTCTACGTCGTGTCCGGTCACTACGACTCGCGGTGTTCGGATCCACTCGACGCGACGAAGGACGCGCCGGGCGCCGACGACGACGCCTCCGGAGTGGCCGTCGCGATGGAGCTCGCCCGGGTGCTCGCCACTCGCCGTCCGACCGCGACCATCGTGTTCGCCGCGGTCGCCGGTGAGGAACAGGGCCTGTTCGGCGCACGGCACATGGCCACGCTGTTCAAGACGGCCGGAACGAACGTGCAAGCGATGTTCACCAACGACATCGTCGGTTCGAGCCGGGCGGACGACGGAACGCGGGACCCGCGGACGATCCGGTTGTTCGCCGAGGGCGTGCCGACGTCGGAAACCCCGGCACAGGCCGACATCCGGCGCGCGGTCGGCGGGGAGAACGATTCGCCCTCCCGTCAGCTGGCGCGGTTCGTACGCTCGGTCGCGGACAACGAAGCGACCGGCATGACCGTACGGGTGATCCACCGGCGCGACCGCTACCTCCGCGGCGGCGACCACATCCCGTTCCTGGAGCAGGGGTATCCCGCCGCGCGGTTCACCGAACCGCACGAGGACTACGCCCATCAGCACCAGGACGTCCGGGTGGAGAACGGCAAGCGGTTCGGCGATCTGCCCGAGTTCTGCGACTTCGCGTTCATCGCCAGGGTCGCGCGGGTGAACGCCGCGACGATGTGGTCGCTGGCGACCGCGCCCGGTACCCCCGAAGACGTCCGGATCCGGACGAACCGGCTGACGAACGAGACGGATCTGGTGTGGCGGCGCGGAACGGACCCGGACCTCGCCGGCTACGAGGTCGTCTGGCGGGAGACGACGGCGCCCGACTGGACGCACGTCGTCAGGGTCGGCGACACGACCGAGGCTAAAGTGGATCTGTCGAAGGACAACGTGTTCTTCGGTGTCCGCGCGGTCGGGAAGAACGGCCACCGCGGTCCGGTCGCGTTTCCGACACCGTTGAGTTGAGGTCGCTGAGTTGAGGTCGCTGAGCTGATGCCACGATGACAGTCACCCCCGGCGACCTCGACGCCGCGATCACGAGTGTGGTCGGTGAACTACGCCAGGCGTCGGGCCGTGACTGGTCGGCGGCGTCGGGCACCGGCGACCTGAACGCCTGGCGCACGGCCGAACACCTCGGCGACTGCCTGATCTCCTATGCGGGCCTGCTGATCGCGCGGCCGTCGACACCGCGTTTCGTCTGCTTTGAATCCGTCGCCGACCAGGCCGCGACTCCATCGGAGATGCTGGAGTTCGTCACGGTCGCCGGCGGCATCCTGGGTGCCACGCTCCGCACGGTGGCCCCGGACGTCCGCGCGTACCACCCGAGCGGCCACGCCGACCTCGAAGGTTTCGCCGGGATGGGCTGCGTCGAAGTCCTGGTCCACGGCGAGGACATGGCCAGGGGACTCGAAGTCACCCTCGATCCGCCGCGCGACGTCTGCTCGCGAGTGCTCGCCCGGATGTTCCCGGATGTCGACGTCACCGGCGTCGATCCCTGGACGGCGTTGCTGTGGGCGACGGACCGGACGGAGCTACGGGGACGGCCATCGCGCGCCGGGTGGCAATGGCGAGGCACCCCGCTCGACGATCCACCTCTCAGCGAGGTCTAAAGGCCACCACAGCCGCCTGGTCGCCGTTCCGCCACGCCACGGCGGCCTCGTCGACCAGCCCGGCCTTCAAAGCCCGCAGATGCCACTCGGCGGGCGGATGCCATTCCGCCGAGGACGAATCGCCGAACAGCCGAGCCCGTTCCACCACGGCCGGTCCCAGCACGGGATCCGCCGCGACCTGAGCCCACCAGGCGCCCCAAGAGCCGTCATCGCTCGCGGACGCCACGGCTTCCCCTTCCGGCATGTCGTCCACATTCGCCACGAAACCGCCCGCCCGCACCAGCCCGGCGAGTTCGGCGTACAACGCCGTCAGGCGGTCCGGTGGCAGGTAGTGCAACGCCATGATCGCCAGAACGGCGTCGTAGCCGCCGTACGGCAACAAGGCGGCCCAGCCCGGATCACGCAGATCGGCCCGGACCACCTCCACCGAAGACGGCAGCGACGCGCAGGCGATCGCCAGCATCACCGGGTCGAGATCGACCAGCGTGACCTCCGCCTCCGGGAAACGCGCAAGCAGACGGGAACAGAGAGTGCCCGTACCGCCACCCACGTCCAGCACCCTCGGCGCCCGCCCGTCGCAGCGCGCCGCGATCAGGTCGATCATCCGCTCGATCGCCTGCTCACGTCCTGGCTGATACCGCGCCATGAGGCGATCCCAGCCGTCACTCCAGTCCCCAGTCGTCATATCGGCAATGATAATCGATACCATCAATCAACCAGTGCGTCACGGTCCGTCTCCGGGTAGTAAGCGAGGTACGGCCGATCGGCGCAACTTGGCCCTTGACGCGTTTGTCACGCCGGAGTGCGGGAACTTTTCCGTCATGTCCAGATGGCGAACCACCAGTAGGAGCAACACCGCCGTGCGCGTCATCACCGGCATCGGCGCGCTGTTCGCTTTCATCGAGCTGCTGTACATGGTGATGGTGCTCGCGGGTGCCAACGCGGGCAACGGTTTCTTCATCTTCATCCAGGCGCTGGCCAGGCCGCTGGCGTTGTTCTGGCCGGGTCTCTTCCCGGTGAGTGACCCGAATCTCGCGGTCATCCTCGACTACGGTCTGGCCGCGGCGTTCTGGGTGATCCTGGCGGGCGTCATCGCCCGTTTCGCGGCCCGCTGACCCCCTGCGGCGGCGATCGGCGTCCCGTTCGGCGACACTGGACGGATGAGCGACGGCAGATGGTTCGACCTGAACCCGCTTCCCGAGCTGTTCGGCCTGGCCGCCGCCGGGCGGGCGCTGTTGCCGAACGTGCCCGTGACCCCGGCCGCGATCCTGAAGACCGTGACCGAGCAGCTGGTCGGGCGCAGACTGACGGCCAAGGTGGACGGGCACGACGTCGGCCTCACCCTGACCGACCTCGACTACCGGACCGACAGCCTCAGCCTGGCCGCCACCGGCCGGGTCGGCGACGTCCGCATCGTCGTCGAGGACGTCGACTGGCCGGAAACCCCGCTCGAACGCATCACCGTCCTGGCGTCGAACGTGCGCCTTCGCTCACTCCCCTCCCCTGCCGCCATCCCCGAACAGGTGAAGATGGCGATCCGGGTATCGCCGGAAGTCCTCCAGGCGCGCGTGGCCGAGGTCCGGCCGGGCATCATCGTGACCCCCGGCGACGACGGGCATTTCCACATCCGCTGGGAAAAGCGGCCCCGCTGGGGACATCTCGCCCTGGAGTCCACTGTGGAGCACGACGCCGTCGTCCTCCGGCCGATGTCCGTCCACATCGGACGCCGCCGGTTCGGCCCGCCGGCCCGGCTGAAGCCGATCGTGCTGCCGCTGCCCGAACTCCCGCAAGGGATCCGGCTCACCGCGGTCGAGGCGCACGACGGTCACCTGGTCCTGCACGCGCTGGCCGAGGAATGGCCGGAGAAGCTGTCCACCATCCCGCTCGGCGACCTGCTGGGCTGGGTGACGACGGCCGTGACCACGTTGACCCTGCCGAGGCTCGGCGGACGGTGACCGGCGATGGCCCTCGCCACGGTGACGAGGGCCATCATCGGATCAGCTGTGCAACGCGCCCTGCGCGACACGCAGCGCGGGCGCGGCGGGCTTCGCGACGGACGCGGCGGCGGTATCCGCCTCCGCGAGGGCGGACGACCGCACGAGACCGGTCTTCGTGCCGCACGCCTTCTTCTTCTCGGCCGACGTCATCTTCTTGCCGACAGTCCTGGTCTGGCCCACGACACCGGGCGCGGGGCCCTCACCGCTGAAGTTCCAGACGTACCACTGGTGGTGACCCCATCGGCGCTTGTCGTACCACATGTCGTACGAGCCGTAGCCCACGCGCATCACCGGAGAGCGGTCCAGACCCGCCCAGTAGCCCGGATTCACCTCGATCCGGGTCTCGACGTTCTCGCTGGTCTCCCAGCCCCACTCCTGGCCCCACGTGCGCTTGTAGGCCACCGTCCACTGGACGAGGAACTCGAAGCCCGCGCTCACGCTGAGCTCGTTCGACACCGTGTTCTTCCCGCTGCGGGTGTCCCGCTTGCCGATCACCTGGGTGATCTTGTTGGCACTGCAGTTGAAGACCGTGTCCACCCGGTTCCACTCGCCGTAGAAGTCCTGGCCGCGCTGGTCGACGTGGGCGTTGCAGGTCTTGGTGGCGCGGCCGCAGTCCTTGAGCAATTCGGCGCGGGACGGCCCACGCGAGTACACGACGGAGCTGCCGAGGTCGTTCATGTTCGACCCGTAGTTGGCGCTGTCATTGGCGTACCACTCCTGGGTGGCGCCCTGGTATTCGGCGTGCTCGTACATCGTGATGTAGCAGTTGTAGAAGGTCTTGAACGAGGAGACCTTGTCGTTCATCGAGCCGAGGAAGCCGATGGTCTGGTTCGTCCCCTCGACGCACGGCGATCCGGTGACGGCGACACTCGCGCCGCCGAAGTTCGCGTGTTCGTAGAGCACGCTGATCACTGTCGCGGACGCGCCGACCTCGCCCGCCGACGCCGCGGCGAGGGACTCGCCCACGCTGTCGAAGCACCGGAAAGCTCCGGTGATCGTGTCGGCGACGCAGTGCTCGTCACGTTCCGCGGCGTTCGCCGGGACGACGACGGCGAGACACATCGCCACAGCGGCCAGGAAGGCCGCCCCGAGTCTGTACTTGTGCACGTCTGAACTCCCTGGGGAAGACGGAATACCGACCATGATCGGATCGGCGTCACGAGTCCACCACGGGGAAACCGGCTTGCCCATGCAGAACGACCGGCAGACTGTTTTTCGCTTACCACTGAACGGGACCCTAGGCCGATTCGCCGCGCTCGCGCAGATAGCGCGTGTGATCGGCCTGCTGATGGACGTCGCCGGCGTAGAAGCGTTCCGCTATCCGGTGCGCTTCGGTCTCCAGCAGTTCCAGCTGCGCGAGGAGTTCGTCGGCCGGCCGTTTGGCCGCGAACCACCAGGGCAGATTCAGGTAGGTCTCCACCGAAAGCGGCAGATCCGTTCGCGCCAACCGGGTGACGGCGTGCTGGACGTCCGGGTTCGCCGCCCACCGCTCCGGCCGCGAAAGGAGATCTTCGAGCACCTCGGCGATCCGCCGCACACCGTCCACAGAGGACTCGGGCATCCGCTGCGCCCGTTCGGTCACTTTGCCCACCAGCGATTCGAGGTCCGCCCGCAGCTGTCCGGCCTCGGCGACGGCGTCCACCGAGACGAGCCGGACCCTCTCGGGCGGCGCGAGCAGGGCGAACACCGCGTACAGCCCCGCGACGACCAGCGGCCACAACCCGCCGACGACGCCGGTCAGGTACAGGGCCAGCCCGATCAGCCCGCCGACACAACCGGCGAGGTTCTTCGTGGAGCCGAGGTACCCGATCACTGGTATCCGCGGATTTCCTGGAACACCTTGGGCAGCACGTCGCCTCGCGCGTCGAACACGTTGCCACCGGTGCGTTTCGCGACCTCGCCGAGTTCGGCGGAGTCGCCTTCGCCGAAGATCACGGTGAACACCGGGATCTGTCGCATCGCCTCCGGCAACGACGGGAACCTCAGCTGGAAGTCCGAGAACTTGGCGCCGTTCGCGTTCTGCCCGTCGGTCATCAGCACGATCGAGTTGAAGCGATCGGGGTCCCGCGCGACCAAAGGTCCCATGATGTCGTACGCGCGCTGAAGGCTGTCGTAGATCGCCGTGCCACCGTTCGCGTCGAGGCCTTCGGCGAAACGCTTGATCTTGTCCAACGCGGGTTGTGGATCGCCTTCCGGGACCGTGAACGTCTCCGGACTGCCTGGCACGGTGTCGAACGGCAGCATCGTGACCTCCTCACGGCTGCGGAACCGGCGGTACCGCCCGGTCAGGGAACCGTCGGCGCCGGTCAGCCCGATCAGTGCGGCGCGCAGCGACTCGATCCGGTCGCCCGACATGGAACCGGAGGTGTCGAGCACGTACAGCGTCCG
Source organism: Amycolatopsis sp. CB00013 (assembly GCF_001905755.1). Lineage (NCBI taxonomy): Bacteria > Bacillati > Actinomycetota > Actinomycetes > Pseudonocardiales > Pseudonocardiaceae > Amycolatopsis > Amycolatopsis sp. CB00013. Next base: position 285,131 of record NZ_LIWC01000005.1, read on the forward strand.
CGACGGCCGCCGGATCTTGTCGAAGTAGGCGCCCAGCAACGCGTCGACCGCTTGCTGCGTCGCGGGGAACGGTAGCTCGACGAGATCCTTTCGCGCGAACTGCTGCCCCAGCTGGACTCCCGGCACGACCGGACGGCGTTGCGTGGTCTCCATGATCTTGCGCTGGGTGTCCGGCGTCCGCAGCCGTTCGGCGAGCTTGCGGTGAGCGTCCCGCGCGTCGGAATTCGCGCTCTGCAACAAAGTCAGCGGATAGTCGGCGGTGACGACACCGTCGGAGGGATACACCAGCGTCAGCGGTTCGGGGAGTTTCCCGCTCGCGTTCATCGACAGCAGGACGGACTCGTAGTTGATCAGGCCGTCGACCTTCTTGCCGGGATCCTGGCCGCTCGCCCGTCGTTGGTAGGCCTCGGAAAGCCAGCCCGACGAGCCCGCGGACATCGCCTGCGCGCTGAAGAACTCCGTCAGTTTCGGCGTGACGGAAGCGATCTGTTGGGCATCGATCGCGTTGCCCGCCCCCGCGAGCGCCGACGCCACCCCGACGAGCGCCGAGAACCCGGAGTTCGATGCGGACGGGTCGGTCATGCCGTAGGTGAAGGCCTTCTTCCCGGCCTGTTCGGCGACCTCGCCCCAGCCCACCGGCCGTCCGGTCCAGCCAAGCCGTTGCGCCGCCGACGCGGACAGGCCGAGCACCACCGGCGAGCTCATGATCTTCACCTGCTCGCCCAACCGTTTGGCGGCCTCCGGAACCGCCGCCGGATAGCGGTTCGACGAGAACCAGACGGCGTCGTACTGACCGTCCACCTTGCCGTTCGCCAGCGACTCGGTGCCTTCCAACGTCCCGGTGAACTGGAACTTGACCTTGACGCCGGTCGCCGCCGCCTCCTGTTCCAGCAGCGGCTGCAGATCGGCCAATTCGCTGCCCGCGAGCACCCGCAGGGTGCCTGCCTCGGCCTCCCCCAGCCCCGTCCCGCCTTCGCTCGAATCGCAGGAAACCAGTGACAGCGCGCAGATCGCCGCCACCGTGAGCACAGCCCAGCGTTTCACGATGCCCCCTCGGCCGCCGCCGTCTCGTGAGACCGGCGCAGATGGTCTTCGGCCCGCCGGATCTCCCCGGACAGCGCCTCCACGGTCGCCGCCATCGTCGAGACGGCCCCCGCCTTGAACTCGTCGATCGCGTCGATGCTCCGGTAGATCCGCTCGAACGACTCGCGGATCGTCGCCACCGCCACCGCCGGATCGCTGCCCGCGCGCTGGATCTCGGCGCTGCGCAGTTCCAGCATTTCCGCGTTGGCCCTGATCAACCCGTCGGTCGTGGCTTGCACGGCCTGGATCTCGTCGAGGACGTCGCGTTGCCCGGCGAGCGCCCCGTTCACCACCAGCGCGACCCGCAGCGCCGCGACCGTGGTCGACACCGCCCGCTCGATCCCGCGGATCAGCTCGTCGTTGTTGCGCCGCACCAGATCCAGCGCGAGATAGCCCTGCGCACTGACGGCGAGCTGGGTCAGCAGATCCTGGTGCCGCTGCCGGATCGGATGCACCGCGTCAGCCCGCAAGGCCTTGGCCCGCGCAGGGTCGGTGAAGTCGAAGATCCCGGCTTGACGGTCGACGGCCGTGTCGACGGCTTCGGCGAACGCCGCCGCTTCCGACAGCTTGCCGAGCGTCGCCCACAGACGTTCTCGTTCACCCTTGAGCGCGGCGTTGTCCCGTCGCAGATGGTCTTGTCGCGCCCGCAGGTCCAGTACGAGCGCGTTCACCGGCTCGTTCGCCGCGCGATAGCGGTCCAGAGCCTTCTTCACGCTGCCCGCGACCGGGATCAGCCCCATCAGCTTGCGGCCGGTGATCGGCAGTTTCGCCGGATCGATCTCCGCCACGGCCCGCCGGAGCCCGGCCAGGCTCACCGTCGCCTGGTGTTGTGGCGACCCGATTTCCGTGAGCGCCCGCGTCGACCGGTCCAGCAGCGCACCGGCGACGGTCGCCGCCGCGCGCATGTCGGACTCGCCGACCGCGAGCAGTTCGTCCAGGACGCGTGTGAAGTCGGGCGACCGGACGTCGAGTGCTTCGAGACGCCGGGCGAACCCCTCCGCGCGCTTCGTGACTTCGGCGTGGACTTCCGGCGCGAGAGTGACCAGGCCGGCCGCCCGCTCGGCCGGGATCGCCTCCACCGGTTCGGGTGGAGTGAGCGTGAAATCGTCCATCAGTACTGCTTCTTCACCGCGTCGAGCAGACGCTCCAGCGTTTCGTACGACGGCGGCTCGACTGCGTCCACCAGGTCCGAGGGCACCGGCGCCTTGGCCGCGGCGACGACGTCGGCGAACAACCGCGGATCCCCGGTACGGAAACCGAACGTCGCGGCGAGTTTCCCCAGCTCCGGGTCGGTCGCGAGCAGCCTGCCGACCTGGTCGCCGTTCGGTTTCAGCGGCACGAGCGTGTGCTTGGAGTACACCGTCGGCGCGGTGTAGAGCAGCCGCATGTCCGGCCGGATCGACCCGTCGGCGCGCACCAGCCGGTCGACGAACTGCGACTCGTAGATCAGCGCCATCGGGGTCTTGCCCATCCCCGCCGCGAGGTAGTCCTCGAACGGGCCTTCGGTGCTGTTCTGCGTGTATCCCTGGTCGATGAACAGCTTCGACACCGCGGGCAGCACCTTCGCCTCGGCCTCCGGCGTGCTGACGACGTTGTTCCCGTTGGCGACGAAGGAAACGATCGACAGGTACATCGCCGCCGAGTTCGATTCGCGCGGGTCCGTGGTCGTGACCAGCACGTTCTTGCGAGCGGGGAACGCGGTGTTGCCGGGAAGCTGGTCCCAGCGCGTGCCCTTCTGGGCGGCTTCCAGGTACTTCGCGATGTCGAGCACCTGATACTCACCTGCGCCCTTGCGCACGATCCCGTTGGCGCTCAGGAGGTTCACGATCGGCTCGAAGGTCGCGACCGCCATCGGCGACTGGAACGGCGTGTGCACGCCGGTCACCTGGTGATCGCGCTGGATCCGCTGCGCGGCGGGCGAAGAGGACGGGAACGCGAACTCGTACTTCCCGAGGTCCATGCTCGCGATCTGCCGCGAGCCCGCGCTGTCGACCTCGACCTTCAGCCCGTGCTTCGCGAACGCGTCCGCCACCCGTTTGTCGGAGAAGAAGGCGAGCTTCTCCGAACCGATGACCCCTCGCACCGTGGTCAGATCCGTGCCCTGCGCGGTGTTCTCGTCACCGTCCCGGCCCCAGACGATCACCGCGGCCACGGCCAGCAGCAGCACCACGGCCAGACCGATCGACAGACGGCGTTTCACCGGCCAACCCCCTCGTTCACAGGCTCGATCTTTCAGCCCGTACGACTCTTTTGACGCGCGGGCGAGCCATTTCGAAGTGAACGATCGATGAACGGAAGCCGTCGGTAGTTTCTGGCGAAACCTTGGGGGATAAGGAAAATCAGATCACGGACTGCTCCGAGACCGGCAGGCACACGGTGAACCGCGTGTCACCCGGCGCCGAATCGACCCGCAGATCGCCCTGATGCCGTTCGACGACGATGCGCCAGGAGATGTCCAGGCCGAGGCCGGTCCCCTGCCCCACCGGTTTCGTGGTGAAGAACGGCTCGAAGATCCGCTGCCGCACCTCCGCCGGGATACCGGGCCCGGTGTCGCCGATCTCGACGTGCACGTGATCGTCCACCCTGGACGTCCGCAGGGTCAGCGTGCCCTCGGTTCCCATGGCGCCGAGCGCGTTGTCGATGACGTTCGTCCACACCTGGTTCAGCTCGCCCGCGTACGCCGGGATCCTCGGGATCGTGTGGTCGTACTCCTTCACCACGCGGATCCCCGGCGCGATCTTGCCCGCCAGCATCACGAGGGTCGAGTCGAGGCCTTCGTGGACGTCGATCCACTGGTGCGGGGCGCGGTCCATCTGCGAGTACTGCTTGGCCTTGCCGACCAGCACCGAGATCCGGGTGGTCGAATCCTCGATCTCGCCCATCAGCATCTCGGTCTCGAGCGCGTACGCGAGCCAGCGGACTGCGCCGTCGAGGAAGGTCTCGCCGACCGCGTCGAGCAGCCGGTCGAGATCCGGCACCGTCAGCCCGGCACGGACGTAGATGTCGGCGAGATCCCAGCCCTGGTCGATACCGTGGTCGTCGAACCAGTCGCCGATCTCGTCCTCGCGGTCGGCCTGCTGCATCGCGGTCAGCTTCGGCGCCGACGCGACCTGTTTGACCAGTTGTTCCTGGATGTCGAGCAGCTGCTCCAGCAGCGTCGGGTCGACGTTCTTCTTCGCCAGCATCGCGAGCTTGTGCCGCATCCCGGCGACCCGCTCCCGCAGCGACGCCGTCGCGCGGACGGCGGCGGCCGCCGGATTGTTGAGCTCGTGGGTCAGCCCGGCGGACAGTTCGCCGAGCGCCAGCAGCCGCCGTCGCGAACCGATGACGGTGTCGCTGTTGCGCCAGCCGAGGTACATGCCCTCCAGCAGATGCGTCGCCATCGGGAACCAGCGGCGGAACTCGGTGGCGAACTCGGCCGCGGGCAGGGTCAGGAAGGTGAGGTCGCTGACCGCGTGCACCGAAGCGCCGTAGGTGTGTTCGGTCTCCTGGTGCACGAAGAACTGCGTCGCGCCGCAGTACGCGCCGCGCTGGTCGGACCGGATCGTCTCGACCTCGGTGCCGCCGACGAGCCGTGTCATCCGCAGCGCGCCCGACAGCAGGAGATAGAAGCAGGTGGCCGGTTCACCCTCGTGCATGACCGTGGTGCCGCCGGTGTACTGCTCCAGCACGGCGTGCTCGTCGATCCAGTCGAGCTGCTCCTCGCTGAGGTGCTCGAAGAGGAAGAGCCCGCGCAGTTCTTCCCTGGGCAGAACGCTCATTGCTCCTCCAGATAACGGTGGACCAGGGTGACCGCCATGGCGCCTTCGCCGACGGCCGACGCGACGCGCTTCACCGACGCCGCCCGGACGTCACCCGCCACGAAGACGCCCGGAATGGACGACTCCAGGTAGTGCGGGTCGCGGTCCAGCGGCCAGCCCGGCGGCGGGCCGCCGTCGGTGAGCAGATCGGGCCCGGTGCGGACGAAACCGTGGTCGTCCCGCTGGATCTCGGTGCCGAGCCAGTCGGTGCGCGGGGCGGCGCCGATGAAGATGAACAGGTGTCCGGTGGGCACCGTCTCGGTCGCGCCGCCGTTCTCGCACAGGGTCAGCCGTTCGAGGTGATCGTCGCCGTGCGCCTCGACCACGGTGGTCCGGGTGCGGACGTGGATGTTCTCGATCCCGGCGATCTGCTCGATCAGGTAGTGCGACATCGACGCTTCGAGCGACTGGCCGCGGACGAGGATGGTGACGTCGGCGGCGTGTTTGGAGAAGAACACGGCCGCCTGCCCCGCCGAGTTCGCGCCGCCGACGATGTAGACGTGCTCGCCCTTGCACTCGGGCGCTTCGGTCGCGGCCGAGCCGTAGTACACGCCGCGGCCGGCGAGCTCGGCGACGCCGGGGGCCTCCAGCGCCCGGTAGGTGACGCCGCTGGCCAGCACCACGGAATGCGCGGAGATCTCGGTCCCGTCGCCGAACATGACCACGCGCGCGGAACCGCGTGCCTCCAGGCCCACGACGTCGCGGGCGGTGAGCACTTCGGCGCCGAACTTGAGCGCCTGCCGCCGCGCGCGGTCGGTGAGCTGCGCGCCCGAGACGCCGTCCGGGAAGCCGAGGTAGTTCTCGATGCGGGAGCTGGTGCCCGCCTGCCCGCCGGTCGCCTTGCGCTCGACGATGACGGTCCGCAGGCCCTCCGACGCGCCGTACACGGCCGCTCCGAGCCCGGCGGGCCCGCCGCCGATCACGATCAGGTCGTAGAAGTCCTGGGTGGGCCGGGTGGAGAGGCCGACGGCGTCGGCGAGTTCCGGACCGGACGGCTGGCGCAGCACCGTGCCACCCGGGGTGACCAGCACCGGGATGTCGTGCGGCGCCGCGTCCGCCGCCTCGAGGATCCGGCGGCCCTCGTCGTCGTCGACGGAGTACCAGCGGTACGGCACGGCGTTACGCGCCAGGAAGTCGCGCAGGTGGAACGACGGCGAGGAGTACCGGTGGCCGATGAGCTTGATCTCGTCGACCGGCCGCTCCCCCACCGCGCGCCACGTCTCCACCAGCGCGTCGACGACCGGATAGAGCTTCTCCTCCGGCGGGTCCCACGGCTTGAGCAGGTAATGGTCGACGTCGACGACGTTGATCGCCTGGATCGCCGCGTCGGTGTCGGCGTACGCGGTCAGCAGCGCGCGGCGCGCGTTCGGGAACAGGTCCATCGCCTTCTCGAGGAAGACGATGCCGTCCATCTGCGGCATCCGGTAGTCGGCGAGGATCGCGGCCACGGCGTCGCCGCGCAGCTTGATCTCGCGCAACGCGTCGAGGGCGTCGGCGCCGGAATCGGCCCGGATGATCCGGTAGTCCTTTCCGTACCTTCGGCGCAGGTCACGGGCGACCGAGCGGGACACGGCGGGATCGTCGTCGACGGTCAACAGGATCGGCTGGCTCACCGGATCAGCCTATTACGTTCGACCCATGCCGACCGAAGCCGAAAAAGTGATTCACGCCCGTACCGCCGTCGCGTGCGAGGCGGCCACCGCCGCAGGGCTTCCCGGCAACGCTCGTGCTCCCGGAGGGCTTGATCCCCCGCGATACCGGTCTCGTACCCGCCGGTGTCCGTCCGATCGCGACACTTCCGCTCACCTTGGCGGAGTCGGAATCGGACGTCGACGACTCTCCCGACGTCGAGGTCTTCCTCCGCGTCCTGCTCGACGGATACGAAAGCGGAGACACGGTGACGGCGTTCATGGCCGCCGAGCACGCCGACCCGCGGATCCGCCGGTCGCTGCTGCTCGAAGACGGGGTCCCGATCTCCGCCGCGGCCCTGAGTGCGCACGGACCCGGCGTCCTGCTCGGCGGCTCGGCCACGCCACGGGCCCACCGCGGCAAGGGCGCGCAGGCTCGGCTGCTCCTCCACGGCCTGGCGACGGCCGCTCGCGAGGGTCATCGATTCGCCGTCGCGACCGCGGTGGAAGGCTCGCCGAGCCTGTCGAATCTGCGCCGCGCCGGAGCCCGGGTCCACTCGCGGCGGGCCTTCAGGCTTGGGTGAGTTTCCGCAGCCGGAAGGCCAGGACGAGCAGCATCACGCCGTACAGCAGGGCGTAGATCCCGACCAGGAGGGCGATCCCGTACGCGCCGGCGATCGGGTTGAACACGATCACGATGCCCGCGATCAGGGACAGCGCGCCCGCCGCGATGAGGAACGCCTCGCCCTCGATCTGCTTGCGCAGCCGGATCGCCGCGACGATCTCGACGATGCCGGTGAAGATCGCCCAGAAACCGACCAGGAGGGCCAGCACCAGCACCGTGATCCCCGGCCAGATCAGGACGAGGACACCGGCGATGATCCCGAACGCGCCGAGGACACCGTAGGCGGCGCGATGAGCGGCGTCGCCCGGCCGGAAGGCCTGCATGATGCCGCCGATGCCGTCGAAGATGGCGTAAATGCCGTAGAGGATCGCGAGGGCCAGCACGGTCGTTCCCGGCCAGATCAACGCGAGAATGCCGAACAGGATGGCGAAAACCCCGCGCACGGCGGCGAGCGGCCAGGCCAGGCGGGGTTCGACGACGGTGAGACCGACGAGAGGCATGTGCCGAGTATCGGAGCGCCCGCGCGGGAGCGCGCGGCACGCCACCCGTTGGGGTGAGGCCGGTGCGCGCCGCGACCGCCATCACGGCGCGCACCGGTGTCATCAGGGATAAGCGACCAGATTGGCCACGTTCGATCCCGAATCGGCCGGTCCACCGCGGTCGTTGATCACCCGGGCGATGGTCCCGTTCCCGCCGAGGGAGACGGCGACCATGCTGCGGAACCGGACGTTCGCGTTGTTCGGCACCTCGATCGCGCGATCCGCCACCACACTCGGATTCACGTTGAAGAAGCAGTAGCTGCCCAGCCCGTAGGCCTCGTGGTTCGTCACCGAATCCGCCACCTTGTAGGCCGCGTAACCCCGCGTCGAGCCGTTCATCCAGGCGGCCTGATTCGGTGGGTCGTAAGGCATTTCGTTCTGGTAGAAGTACGTCCGGCCGCGTTCGCCGTTCCAGATCGTCTGGTACTTCTGGTAATGCTCGACGAACAGGCCGTACATCGTGACGTCGTCACCGTTGACGATCAGGCCCGTGTCGGCGGTGTTGGTGTTCCACCCGACCCCGCTGCCGTGGTCGGCGCGCCAGATCCAGAGGTGGTCGCCGATGACGTCGTCGCTGTTGACCACCAGGCTGTTCGTGGCCTTGCCGACGCCCGCCCCGCCGATGCGGAAGAACACGTCGTGCAGCGAAGTCGGGTTGGCCGCGTGGTCCTGCGCGGAGTTCGCCGGGCCGACCTCCATCAGCGTGTTCGAGTTCGTGGTGCCCGCGTCGATCAGCACGCCGGCGATCTTGACGCCGTCGACGTCGGCCACCGTCATCGCCGTGATGCCGTTGTCCGGGATCAACGTCGCCAGGCCGAGTCCCAGCACGATGGTGTCCGGCCGGGTGACGCGCAGCGTCTCGTTGAGGTGGTAGACGCCCGGTGTGATCAGGAGGTCCTTGCCTTCCGCGAGGGCCGCGTTGATCTGCGACGCCGTCGTGCCGGGCTTCGCGATGAAGAACCGGCTGATCGGCAGCGAGGACCCCGGCTGGCCGGCGCCCCACGTGATGCCGGAGGCGTTGGTGCGCTTGGAAGGCACGAAGACCTGGTACGCACCCGCGGCGTCGACGTAGAGGAACGGCTTCTCCCGCACGACCGGTGTCGTGTTCACCGTGGTGTACGGCGGATTGGGGAAACTGGTCGTCGGTGCGCCGCCGACGCCGGCGAAGACCATGTTCCAGTTGGAGCCGCTCCAGCTCCCGAACTGCGAGTTGCGTGAGATCCACTGCTGCTGCGAGCCGGACCGCACCTGGCCGTCGACCTTCACGTCGGACATCCAGCCGCCGCTGGACCAGCCGCCGTCGTCGAGCTGCAGGTTGCCGCGGACATGCATGCGGCGGTACGGCGCGGCCTGCGAAACGGCCCACCGATCGGTGCCGCCGTTGGGGTTGACGGACAGGTTTTCCGCGCCACGCCAGAAGTTCTGCGTCGCGTTGCCCTGGAACCAGTCGGCCTCCGCGTGCACCGCGCCGTTGATCGTCACGTTGTCGGGAGAGAGGCCGAGCCCCAGCACCTGCGTGTAGAACCCGACGTTCACATCGACGTTGTACGAGCCCGGCTTGAACAGCAACGCCTTCCGGTTCGAGCCGAACTGGCTGGTCTCCTGCTGCGAGAACACGCTGTTCACCTGGGACTGGATCGCCGACTGCGACATCCCCGGATCGAAGACGAGTACGTTCGGTCCGAGGTCGGGATTCGCGGTACCGGAGACCGGGGTGAGCCGGAAGGACTGGGCGCCGGTGCCGTTGCAGGCGTACTGCTGGAGCTGGGTACTGTCCTGGGTCGAGAGACCCGGGATGTCCAGGCACCTGCCGCTGTTGCGGCTCACGAAGTGATACGTCCCGTCCGATTCCTCGACGGGCTGCCACTGCTGGTTGTTCCCGCCGCCGTAGGCCCACAGGTGGATCAGCCCACCGTCGGCCGTCGACACGTCGGCGACGTCCCACACCTGCGCCGGGGCGTTGCGCGTGTTGACCCGGTAGTAGCCGCCCGAGGTGGGCTGGAACTGCCATTGCTGGGAAAAGGTCTGGTTGCAGGCGTACTGCTGGACGACCGTCCCGTTCGCCGTCCCGGCGGCGCGCGCGTCCACGCATTTCCCGCCGGTGGTCGACACGGTGTACCAGGTGTCGGGGACGATGGCCGCCTGCGCTGCCGGAGCCACCACCAACAGTGCTCCGACCAGGGAAAACAGGGCTATCAGGGCTGCTCTGGCCCTCATCAGGGTCTCCTCCGCGTCATTCGGGCAGGGCGAGCTGAGGCGGAGCCCAGTGGAGACGCGGCGTAGCGGGCGGGGACCTCGGCGTCACGATGCCCGAAACGTAACGGCGGTCACATGCGGAGTCAATACACGTCTAAAAATAAGTCACAAAGATGCAGGTCATCGACGTTTGCCCGACCCGTGGGCGCATAGAGTGACCCCCGCGTGAACGGCCTCCGCGGGCGGTGTAATGTATGGACACACGAGATGCGGAGTACAAATCCGCTCCGGGGCTATGGCGCAGCTGGTAGCGCACCTCACTGGCAGTGAGGGGGTCAGGGGTTCGAGTCCCCTTAGCTCCACAGTACGAAAACCCTCCCGAATCAGCGGAACTTCCGCAGGTCAGGGAGGGTTTTCTCGTTCGACGGCGGATCTTCGGTGATCAGCTGAAGATCCACGGCGGATCGATTCAGGAGCCTCTGCTGGAGGATTTCTGGAGGATCGATCTTGCTGCTCCGCCTGCTTGATGATCAGCAACAGGCGCCAGGGCGAGGGTCCATAGGGCTCGCGGCGAAGCGAGGCAGGAGAACTCTCAGCTGCTGCAGGCTCTCACCCTTATTTTCCCACCACCGTGGCGCGGTGGGGGTCAACCAACGTTCCCGTAGATCCGGCCGGCTGTGGCGCGTTCGGTCGACCCACAACCGTGCGCGCTTTCTGCCAGCGCCGCTCGAGACAGCGGAGCAAGCGTCGCTCGACTTCAGGGGCGACGTGGCTATAGGTCTCGACGATGCGGTTGTCGAGACGGTGCCCGAGCCGTCGGGCTTGGGCGATCTCGGGGATACCGTCGGCGATCATCCATGTCTTGTGGCTGTGCCGGAGTCCGTGGAACGTCAGGCCCGGCCGGGCCGGTTCGATCGGCACAGCGGCGTCGGGACGGTGAAGGTTTCCGTCAACCGCGGGGCGGAAGACCCGTCGATCGAAGTCACTGCGGCGCAACCAGCAGCGACGCGGACTGGCGAACATGAAGTCGCTATCGTGACCGTCCAGGTGATCCCGCAACAGATCGATCAGGAACGGTGGCAGCGTGATGGTGCGTGCCGACGCTGGAGTCTTCGGCGGTCCGAGCCAGAGCCGATGGTTGCCTTCATGCAAGCAGCCGGTGTCCGGATCGATGACGATGCAGCCGTCGTCGAGGTGCGTGTTGACGCGGCGCAGACCGGTCAGTTCGCCCCAGCGTGCCCCGGTCCAGCCCGCGGTCACCACCAACAGCCCGTAACAGCGGCCGCCGAGCAACTCCGCGTTGTCGGAGATCCGGACGACTTGCTCGGGCGTGGCCCAGATCCGTTCCGCGGGAACGGGCGACCGCTCGCGGCGCCGACCACGTCGCGCCCTTCTACGCACAGGATTGACGGCGATGAGCCGCTCATCGACAGCGTCGTCAAGCATCATCGAGAACACCGTGACAATGCCGGCCACCGTCGACCGGGCGTAACGGCGCCGCAACTCCTTGACCCACAACGTCACCGCCAAGGCGGTGATATCGCCGACCGCGGTACTCCCCCACCGCGGCTCGATCTGGTTACGGATCCGGCCGCGATAGTTCTCCTCAGTGCGGACCTCCACGTCGAGAGTCTCGGTCCACAAGGCCACCCAGGCGGACACGTTGGTCTTCGCCGCCTGCGGATCCAACCAGATACCACGCCGCTGATCGGCCTCAATCTGATTGGCATAGTCATCAGCCAACTTCTTGGTACCGAAACCAGAACACGACCCTATCCTGCCATCAGCCGTGGGATAGCGAACACGCCACGAGCGCGGGCCGATCTTCTCTGTCCAAGCCATACTGACCTCCCGGACGCCAGCGTCGAAAGTGGACAGACCCGGTATGCGCCACCGTCTGACAGTTCGCAACTCGGCTACTACCAGTGCAAACGCGATGAAGGCAAGGAACGCAACGCCACTCTTATCTGCTTCGCCCGGCGCTGAGACGTCCGCTAAAGCGGATTCCGGGTTCGAGCCCATGATGGCGTGCGGCCAGGCCGGTACTCTATTTACCCGGCCGGATAACTCCGCTCGGGAACCCACAGCGCTCCCGTCCACGTCGATGAGCTGCAGATACCCTCGGATTACAAGTCCGCTCCGCCATCGTGCCAGCCGATGTCGAGAACGGTCAATTTTGACCATCTGCGCAGGTCAACGCAGGCCTCAGATCCCATCCGAGTGTCAGGCCGTACCGGGCTGTGTCGGGCTCTACTTCGGCAACGGAGCCCAATCGGAGACGGCGTGCAGCTGTCTCTCCGCTCCGTAGCCGACGGAGGTAACCGTGAGCGGGCTCGTATTCCTGGCTGTGCCCGCCCACGGTCCGTACCTCGCAGGGGTGTCAGAAGACCCAGTCGTAGTTCGACCAACCTGATTTGACCAGTTGACCGGTGGCGGGATTGAACACCTTGTCCGGAGCGGCCGGGTTCCACGCGCCTGAGTGCAGGACGCCGCGGAGCTCGCCGGACGCCGTCAGCCGGGCCGCGAAGTCGGGGTAGTCGTCGCGGTTGAAGTCCGGGAACAGGATGTGGTCGGCGGTGTTCATTCCGGATCCGACGACTTTGAACCACTTCGCGACGGGTTTGCCGCTGGAGTCGACATCGGCGAAGAGATCGAGCATCCAGAGGGAGCCGTCGGTCATGGTGACGAGTATGTCTTTGAAGTAGTCGCTGGTCAGGTCGGCAAGGTGGATGCCGGTGACGTAGTCGGCGGCGGTGAGAAGCTGGCCACGGTAGCTATAGGCGGGTTTGCCGTTGACCATCCCGTCGTTGACGTAGAGGTCGATGGCTTTCGTGCTCGCGTTCTTGATGATGATGTCCGCGCGTCCGTCCGGTTCGAGTGGGTTGTTCGGGTCGCTGCCGACGAAGTCGGTCAGGCAGATCGGGGAACTCGGTGTGAAGCCCGCCAGGACTGACGTGTCGGTGCTGAGCTGCGGCACCCCTGCGACGGTGCCCTGGTTGTACGCGGCGTACATGACACCGAAACTGTCGATACTCGCGACGTCGTTGCGGCCGTCACCGTTGAGGTCACCCTGTCCGAACCATGCCCGGTTGGGTGTCGATGCCCGGACCTGGCTGGGACCGGAGAGGGTCGCGGTGCCGTTGAGGCTTCCGCTTCCTGCGAAGATGTCGAGTCGAGTAGTGGCTCGGTCACGTGCGATGACATCGTCGATACCGTCACCGGTGAGATCGTTGGCCGACGCCGCGACGCTCGCGCGGTCCTTGCGGCTCTCTGTCGACGGAACCGTGCCCTGCTTCAGCATCGTGGTCAAAGCTGCGCCGAGGGCCGGGGTGGTGATTGTTTCCGGCGCCGCCTGCGCGGCACTGGCTGGTGTCGTCAGCGCGGAGCACAGTAGCCCCGCAACCAGAACGCCGGCCAGAGTCGGTCTTGCCATTGCGTTTTTCATCGCTCCCCCTGCTTTGTGTCGTGGATGACTACCCGGTCATCTGGAGGGCCAGATCCGGGACGAATTCGCCGGTACGGGAGGTGGGTGCGGCTCCGCAAGGGCCGTCGGAGAGCCCAGGAACGGTCAACCAGGCTTGCTGGAGCGCACCGGGTTGGTCGGAGAACATGGACGCGGTGCCGATCTTGGCGCCGATCGGATTGCAACTGCCGCCGACGGCGGCTCCGTTGCGCGAGCTGTCCGCAAGCAAGAAGTAGTCGGTGCGGCCAGTAGCGGCCGACAGGGCGTCAAAGAGCTTCCGAGTTGCCGGTTCCAGCTCGCCGATGCCCGTGTAGCCGCCCACGTTGACGGTGACCCCAGCCGCTCGTGCCACCCCAGCGGCAACCAAACGTGCCGCCTGTTCATCCGACCTCCCGCCGACGGAAGCGTCGAGGAACACGAAGGCGTTGGGCGCGTCCGCGCGGAGCCGGTCCACCGCGCCTGTCAGGTACCGGGTGACCAGTTCGCTGTCCGTGCAAGCACCGCCCAGCAAACGTGGCTCCAGAACGACTATCGCCTTGTTGGTTCCCAGCCCCTTGGCGAGACCATCGAACGTGGGCGCGGTCACCGTCGGACAAGTCCCTGGTGCGGTGAAGGCCGCGATGAGCATCGGCATCCAGTTCTGCTTCGCGGCGTGAGCCACGTACTCATGGACGTGTCCAGTGAGGTCCGCCTCGTCAGCGGTGAACCGGTGGGCGACGGGCGTGTAGGCGATGGTCCGTTCGATCGGGCCGAAGGCGGCTATCTTGCTGCCGACGTTCGCGTGCGTCCACACCGCGGCCGGGCTCTCCGGGTCGCGTGCCAGTTGGTGGTTGCCGGCGAGCAGTCGGAACTCCGGCGGTGGGTCGGTACGACCCGGCAGACCGACGCATCCGCCGAGCAGCAGCACGGCCAACAGCAGAGGCGCTAGACGCTTCACCGGATCTCCTCCTCATCTAGTGCGATCCCCGGTTCAGCCAACGCCCGCGCGAAGTACTCCAGCACTCGCTGGCACCGGGCAGCGGAGACTCCGGCGAGCATCTCGTCGGCCGCGCGGAGCTGCCTCGTCACAGCGGTCTCGAGCTCATCGATCAGCGTATGCCGACGATAGTGGATCTCTTGCTCGGTCCGCAGACCCGAACGGACCGGCAGACCGGTCAGCCCAGCGGCCAGCGCGCCCGCGAGATTCGTATCCAGCCTGCTTCCGCGTCCGGTCAGGAACGCTCGGTCCTCGGCGAGGAGAAAGAGCCGCCCGCAGGCGCGTCCGAACTCGCGCATTGCGCTGACAGTGGCGTCATCAGCGTCTGCGAGGTGAGCGCCGATCCGCGCTGGGAACTCGAAGAAGCTCTCGAACAAGGACTCCACAGCGTGTTCCGCACGCAGGGTGACCAACGAGACCAGCCATGCGGCGAACGCACCTGCCAGATCCGGTCTCGCCGCCGTCAAGACGTCGGTCGCGGCTGCGAGCAGGTAGTCGGCCGCGATCACTGACGAGGCGTAACGCCAATCGACCCCGCGACCTGGGGAGCCAGCCTCGGATGCGGGAACGCTGTGCGCCAGAGCCCCCAGCAGGGCCAGTTCGATCGCAGCCGCCACCGATGCATGCCGCAGCTCAGGATCAGCGCCAGCCGACATCAACGCGCCCGCGAGCAACGCGGACGGCCGGATACCTCGGTGAACTCCAGCACGTCCACTAAGGGTGTGCGTTGCGAGTAACGGCCATTCCGCGCTGATCCTGCGGACGACGACCTCGTTGCAGGCCAAGGTGAACGGCGCCAGATGAAGCCGTACGGGATCCGTCGCGCTTCGCGCCGCCCTGAGGCTCTCGTGTGCGATCGAGCCACCGAGCAGGGCAGCACGGTGACTCTGTCGGAAAAATGGGTGATCCGACGTCGCTGAGCTCGACAGCACCCTCCAGGAAAGGTGGTAATGCCGGATCGCGTGCCGGGAGGACTGGAAGTAGCCGACGAAAGCCGATCGCAGGCCTGCTCGGTAGGAGTCGGCTATCCGTGTGGGGTCGTCCGGATGTTCCTTGACCGCTTGCGCGGCTATCTCCGCGCTACGGATCGCGTTGGAGATTCCGTCTCCAGTGAAGGGATTGGTCAGACCTGCCGCCTCGCCGAGCAGGAGCGTGTTACCTGAGGCGGTGCTCTCCGGCGAGAATCCGGCGTTGACCGGATAGATCGTGAATGGGCTCACCGCCACTGCCCGTGCCATACGCGGGTCAGCGGCTCGGATGACCGCCGAAAGCCGGTCCTGGTCGAAAGGCCGGGATGACAGGGTCGTCACCGTCACCGTCGCGAGCCCGGTGACACCGGAGATCGGAACAACACGGACGACAACCGGAACCGCGCGCGGATTCCCGGCGTCGGGCTGGGTCAGGTACGTCAGGGCCTCGCCGTCGACGGCGCACTTGCCCCAGTTTGCCGTAATCGCCCAGCCTCGTCCTGGTCCCGCCGAATCAGCCTGTGCGCCGCTTGCGTCGAGCACTACTCCGGGGATGACGTCATCGGGCGCGTGAGGAGTCACGTCTGCTCCTGCGGCGACGGCCGATTCCCGTAGTGCTGTGACCAACGAGTGGTACGACGTGATCATGATTCCCGGATCGTCGAAGTGTCGCGGTGGCTCATCGCCGAACGACAGGGTCAGCCGCGCGACGGCTGTGGTGGAGACCGGCGCGACGGTCCGCTCGATCAGCACATGGTGATCGTCGGCCGGTCGTCGGCGGTCGACCAGCACGACTTTGAGCCCAGCCTCGGCGAGATGCCTCGCGGCAGTGCATCCCGCCGGCCCCGCCCCTCTCACGAGAACGTCCATACCGCGTCAGTCACCCCCATCAGCGCCGCGTAGGCGGCCTCGTGCGCGTAGGGAACGAGTGCCTGGACCGCCAGTTCCCGATATCGACGTGCCTCTCCGATCGCGTGGTCCAAGCCTCCAGACGCGATGATCACGTCCCGTATCCGTTCAAGGACTTGCTCGTTGATCTCCACCGCGAGCAGAAGCGGCCCCAATTCGGCAGGCCGAACGGCGAGCGCGTGCAATGTCGGTAGACCGTAGAGCCCCAGCTTGTGATCCGTGCCGGATGGCTTCCCGGAGCCCTCTGGCAGGAAGTCCTTGCAGTCGTCCTGGATTTGGAAGCACACTCCGATGTCCGTGGCGAACGCCGCCACAGCGGCGGTGAAGGAGCCGTCGCGCCCGGCGCTTCCAGCTCCGAGAACACAGCTGAGCACGAACAGTTCGCTGGTTTTCTTGATCACCATGGTGAGGTAGCCATCGGCGGTGAGCTCGGTGTCGTACGCACGCTCTACGTCCATCATCTGCCCCAGTGCGATGGTGGCGGTACTCCTGCTGACCGCTGCCGCCGTCCTCGGCCCGAGGTCCGCTGCCTCTTGCCCGACCAGTGCCACACACGCGGTGCCTGCCAGCAGGGCGAGGTCGGATCCGACCTGCTCGTGTGCGCTGGGCAAACCTCGTCTGGTCGCGGCGCGGTCCACCACGTCGTCATGGATCAGGGACGCGAGGTGGAGCAGTTCGACGATCGCGCCGACCCGCACCAATTCCGAGAGCCGTGCTTCCCCGCCCTGTGCTGCCGCGGCGACCAGCGCGGCTCTTAGCCTCTTGCCTGGCCGCCGAAGGAACGGCAGGACAGCCGGTCTCAAGCTCTGAGGCAGGTCGTCGGCGAGTTGCAGGAGCCGCGTTTGAACAGACGCCTGGAACTGCTCCAGCGGGAAAGTACCGGACAATGCCGTCACCGTGGCCGATGCTCGGCCCCGTAGAGGGATCCGAGCGCCCGGATCGTGGGTACTGCCGCGGTGGTGTCCCAGACCTTGTTGAAGACGTCCGTCCGGTTCATGAACGCGACCAGCTGCTGGTGGTTCATGCCCTCGGTCTGGCGGACCAGCGACGTGAAGATGTCGTTCGTAGCGTTCTTCTCCTCGGTGGTCATCCTTGCCTGCAGGGACGCGAGCCCCATCGCGGCGTCATCGACGTTCTCGCGGGTCACCACCAGGCCCTGCTGGTCTGGGTTGGCCAGGGCCGAATCGATGAAGTTCCGGTACTTGTTGTACATACTCGCGGCACCGGCCTTCTCACTCGGTGTCGCTTCAATGCCTTGCGTTCGGTCCAGGATCACGCCGTTGTTCAGGTAGAACAGCTGGGTCAGGAAGTTACCGGTTGTGCTCGAGGCCATGAACTGGTCGCGGATCCGGTCCGCCAGTGGGATGTCGTTCTCCAGCGGGAGGTCGTACATCGACGCGACCGCACTGGTCGCTTCGCACTTGCTCAACGACACGTCGATTGGTAGCTGGGTGTTGCCGTCGCCGCCGAGCCGGACGGTCGAACCAGAGTCACCCGGCCAACCGAATCGGGGAACTCCGATGAGATCGGTGAACCACGCAATGCGCAGACCCCCGTTGATTTCCATGAAGACCGGGAACTTCATGTTGATGGCATGGATTCGAGACGACGCATAGCCGGTTCTCGCCCCGACTTTCTCGACCGCCGCGTTGAGATCCTGCGGGCCTGGCGGATAGATCGCTTCCTCGGTGAGAAGCTCTGCCCCGATCTCGGACAACGTATTGTCGATCTTGGCCGTGACGCTGTAGAAGTTCGTCGGATCCGCGGCGAAGAAGATCCCCACACACGGATGCTCGATGTCGTATGGATCCATCAGATCTTCCGCGACCGCGTCGGTGACCTGCGCCCCCTCGGCATCGGTCAGCCTCGCGAGTCCGACATCGGTGATGTTCGGCCGGGTCACGCCAAAGGTGAACGGTACGAATCGGGTGACGTGCGCGATTATGTCGGTTGGATCACCCGTGAAAGGCTGGGTGATGGCTTGTCCGATCGAAGTGCTCGAGTTGTTCTGCACGAGCACATGGTTGTTCGACAGGATGCACGGCCAGTTGTCCCTGAGATCTAGAACGATCGCACCAAGCGTGCCATAACCCGCCGTACCGATGTTGCTGATCTGACTACCCTGGCGCAGTGGCCTGTACTTGCCGGTTATCGTCGCTTCCACACTCGGGTCGAACGTCGTCGTGCCACCCAACATGAAAGGTCCAGCCTCGACCACGTCGACACCGTAATTCGCGCCATCGACGTTGACCTGCCGCGGCAGCAGATCTTCTTGCAACAGGAGCGCAGGCGAACGTTTCTTCGTCACAAAAGCGACGACAACTGGTTCGTCAGTGGTCTCCCCACCCCGAACACGGTACGCCACACCGGCACCATTGAAACCTCGGCGCTGCGAGAACCCGCGGATCAGATCGTCCCGCCCCTGCTGCAACCGGTTGTGAGTCTGCCTGGAGAAGGTCATCTCAAGCCACTCTCCTTCACGGCCGACGGCAGCGCCGCGAACCTGCGGGCATAGTCCAGCCAGAGCTCCGCCGCTGGCCGCTGTCCCGGTTCGAAACGGGAAGAGATCGTGGCAATACCGGTCGAAACCACTATCGTGATAGCGGCGATTGAATCGGCACCGGTGGCCGCGCGGCCCAGTGCCCGCACGACCATCTCATCGTCGTCCCGGACCGACATCACCCGACGGACGCGATCGAGCCCGTCGAAAAGCGTGCCTCGATCGGCGTGATTCATCCGGGCGAGCACAAGCCGCAGCCGATTCCTCGTGGCTCGCTCGATCGCGGGTCCACGTTCGTCGAAGCCTGGAAAGGGCACCGGCATCACAGCGATCGCGCCTGCGATACGCAACAGCAGATCTTCATCGGAATCACCCGACATGGGCACCGCCGCCGCAACCGGAGCACCGACCGTTGCCAGCGCCGCGGCCGCGACCGTCCCTGCGAGCACCGTTCGCCGCGGGAGCCGGTCAGACGACCAACGGACATCAGGAGACAAAAAATCAACGGGACAGTCCGCCATGCTTCCTCCTCGGACTTCGTCGTCGCCTCCGATGCGCCGAGCGCACACTCCCCAGTTCCCCCCTGGGCGGATGCGAAATCCTTTCAACACGCTAACTACTTGAGTACGGAGATGGGACCCGCCGACTGGGTGATCACCCAGTCTGACCCCGGCGGCTGATCGCCGGACCAGCACGTAGTCGAAAGTCGGGGAGTCTCCGTTTGCCATGCACGCTGTTGGAGCCGTCAGGGCGATGATGTTCGCAGCTACGCCCGACATCGGAGTTCGGTGTTGCTCAGCCGATCCAGGCGCGTGAGCTGCAGTTCGGCCGCGACGGCGAGCAGGCCGTCGTGGTCCAGGCTCAGACCTCTTCGTGGCCGGTGACCGCTACGGGGCGTTAAGAGGTGGTTTTATACGATCCCATAAGGCATATGGTCACGCCGACTCCGCCAGGCGGGCTATTCATCGCTAA
The DNA here is from genome assembly GCF_001905755.1 of Amycolatopsis sp. CB00013. Taxonomy (NCBI): domain Bacteria; kingdom Bacillati; phylum Actinomycetota; class Actinomycetes; order Pseudonocardiales; family Pseudonocardiaceae; genus Amycolatopsis; species Amycolatopsis sp. CB00013. Next base: position 304,790 of record NZ_LIWC01000005.1, read on the forward strand.
GCAACGGAACACACTTGACTTTGATGAAATATCGCCGATAAGGTTTGGGAGGGAAGCGAGGGGACTGCGCGCAAGTTTTCACGAATAGACATTGCTGGACTTATTGTTTACCGCCGCGTTGGCGGATTGCATCGCGGAGATCCACCTGGGCCGACGAGGCCGGACCGAACCGTCTGGACTCCAGGTTGACTTACTCAACTTCGACGTCACCTCTCTGCAGCGAGCGGCCGCAGAGAAAGCCCATGAGCAGGCCGTGCGTCGACGGGGGCTGCGGTCCTGATGGCCGTGTGCCGTTCCGGCTGCGTGCGCCCCGCTCGATCGCGACCTTCCCGCACAGCGGAACACCTGCTCCCGGCCGCCTAGCTATATCACTCATTTTCAACCCCACCTAACGAGGGGCTCTTAAGTTCTGTCGATTTAACGGAATCGACAGTAGCTCAGTTCCGCCGCCACGCCGAGCTGAGTTTGCGACACACAATTTAACGGAATTCGCATTTCCACTGGGAGGTCTTTGTGCACTTTTTCAGGAAAAGAAGCAGACCCCGGGTCGCGGTACTGACCGCGACGGCGGCGGTGGTAGCGCCGCTCTGTCTGACCGCGGTCGCGCAGGCCGCGCCCGCCGACGACTCCGGGAACCTGCTGGCGCTGACCCAGCAGTATTTGCAGGACCGGGCCAGTCGGGTCACCGATTCCCGGCCGGCTGCTCTGGCCTCCTCTGCGCTGACTTCGGTGGCGGCGACCAGTCCCTTCTCCGCCCGGCTGGCCACGGAGATCCCCGCGCTGGATCGCCTGCGGGCCAGGACCGTCGGTACCTACGCCCAGTACCGCAATGCCCAGGTCGATTTGGTGTCCCCGACGGTGACGGTCACCGGCGACACCGCCCGGGTCTCGGTGCAGGAGCAGACCCGGCTGGTGTTCGCGAAACGTGATACGCCGGACTCGGCGGACGCGACCCACTACCAGGTACCGCACGTGCTCGATTTCCAGCGGCACGGAGCCGGCTGGGTCCTGGCCTCTGACGCCCTAGACGTCCCGGCCGACGCGCTCGACCCCGTCCCCTACGTGAATCCGGTCAAGCTGCAGCCGGCCACACCGCGCGATCTGGCCCGTGAAACCTCGATCCCCAAGGACGTCAAGCCGAACTCTCCCGGAGCCCAGCCCTACAGCAGCGCTCCGCCTGCCAGCATCAACGGGGGTGTGCCGATCGACCGCCAGGCCGCGGTCCGCTACGCCCGCACGTTCGCCCTCAGCTACAACCCTGCCTACGAGCGCTTCGGCAACGACTGCACCAACTTCGCCTCCCAGGTCATGCGCGCCGGCGGCTGGCCCGACGTCGGTCGCCCCGGGCCGGACGGCGACGATAAGTGGTTTCAGTACAACGTTGTTTCTCACAGCAGGACCTGGGCCATCGCCCACGAGTTCTTTTTCTTCGGCTACCTACACAGCAAGCGCCTACGCCACTATGCCGGCGAAACTCCCCTGATCGCTGACCTGATCTTCGTGGACTGGGCATGGGGCGGGGTGCCCGACGCCCACCTCGACCACACCATGATCATCACCGAAAACCCCGCTGGCAACATCAACGACTGGTCGAGGATCAAGGTCACCTACCACAGCACCGACCAGGACAACGTCCCGCTTAACGTCGTGTCCGACAAGCTCGGCCAAGGTGCCAATTGGTACTTCACCGATACTCGGGGACTTCCGGGATAGCGCCGAACAGCGGCTAAGTAACACACGACAGGTTGGCCCCTCGCAGCAATGAGGGGCCAACCCGGCTAGGCAGCACTCGCCGCTCGCATCGTCATCGCGAGGCGGGGCGTGCCGAGTTGATGCCGCCGCTACCGTGGTGAGGAGTACTTCGCCATGCCGAAAGGGGCCACCATGCCAGGCAGGGAACCTGTGCCCACGCCGCACCACGACGATAAAAGCGTCGATGGCCGGTCCACGAGCCGCCGACGCCGAGTTCCCCGGCGTGTAGTGATCCTGTCAATCGCTGTGCTGGTCGTTCTCGGTGCATTATGTGGTGCCGCGTTCACCCCCAAGGCGGCGAACCACTTCGGCTACGCACTACCGGGAGAGAAAGGCCTCCCGTACCAAGTCAAGTACAACGGCAGGGACTACCGCAGCCACATGACGTGCGCTGGCGCGCAATGGTGCGAAGACGAGAAGACCCCTGAACAGCGAACAAGGCCGTACTGCACGCCTCGTGCTGGACTGGGTCTGGAGGAAGGCAACGGCGGTACGGGGATGGTGAAGGTCGATGACGTCTTCACCATGTTCGGACCCTCGCACCCGGTTTTCACCGTTGGCGCCCTCCCACAGGGAGGGACCGTGACGGGAGTCGTCGTCGAGGCTTCCAAGGACTGCTACCTGACATATGACCTAGTGGGCGGCCCTTAGTTCCGCTCGCCGTCGTTCGACAGCGACGAACCCCGCCGGGTGCCGTGACGGCGGCGGTCAGGTCCTGGCCATGCGCGTGGCGAGGTCGTCGGCGCTAGCTGTCCGGGTGCCGCGTCGGTTGTCGAGGTCGTCGAGCCTGCGGTGGGTTCCTTCCTTGCTGGGCTTCAAATATCGCTGGAGGGTGCGGCGGTCTTCGTAACCGGAGAGGTTCATCAGATCGGCTTCGGTGGCGCCGTCTTCTCCGGCGTGGGTAAGGCGGAAGTGGCGTAGGTCGTGCAGGTGCCAGCCGCCGGTCGCGGTACCGCTCAGGCCGCTAGCGAGGCAACCGTCGACACCACTCCATAGCGATGGCACGGTGTAACAACAGATCGTTCCGGCTCGACGTCCAAAGGTGCACCTGAGCAAGCTCATGATCCGAGGACTGCGCGCAAGCGCAGAACACGATCTCGAAGTCCGTCTGCCTGGCCGTTTCGCAGTGCTGATCGGAGCCAACAGCACCGGCAAAACCACTGTCGCCGAGGCACTGCAGCTTGCACACACCAAGGTATTTCCCAGATTGCCCGCGCCAACCGCGGCCGTTCTGGGCGAGGGCGAACGCTCGGTAGAAGTCGAGTACTCCTTCTCACGCACTGAGCAGGATGAAGGAATGCTGGGTCAGGCCATTCAAGCTCAGGCTGGCATCACAGCACCTGGTACGACAGCCGCAGTCTGGACACGCGAGTTGAGCCGCGACCTCGGGAGAGTGGCCACCAGAACGCTGGCCCCTCACGACGCGATGGACTCGATCCGTCTGGTCTATCTGCTGGCATGGCGAAACCCTGTCGACGAGCTAGCTCGCCGGGAAGCACGTGTCCTGGTCGAGCTGCTTCGAGCGCAGCACCAGAACGCCGGTCACGGACGCAACTTGGCCGGGCTACGCGTTCGCGCCTCAGCGCTTCTCGAACAACTCGCCGCAGACAGCCTCATCGGGGCGGTAGAGGAGCGGATCGCGGCACACCTCCAGTCGTTGTCGGCGGGCGTCTCCCGCAACTGGCCTTACGTCCGCGGCCAGGTCATCGATGACACCTACCTCGCCAGGGTCTTGGAGCTGATGCTCGCCGTTCTCGAAGGGCGTCAGCACGCAAGGCCACTCGAAGTTTCCGGGCTGGGGTACGTCAACCTGCTGCACATCGCAGTCACGTTGGCGGCCATTCCAGATCAACAACTGGTGTTCGCGCCCCCCGCTGAGGGAGATACCTCCGAGGAGGAGTCAGTCGATCCCGCAGACGCGGAAGCAAGGCTGCTGCAGGCGCGCGCGGAGCGCGACAGTGAGGAAGACTCGTTCTTCCCCTCACGTCCGCTGCATGTCACTGTTCTGATCGAAGAACCGGAAGCCCACCTACATCCGCAGCTTCAGCACTCCCTCGCCCGGTATCTCCAGCGAATCGCGCGCGAGCGTCCTGAGCTGCAGATCATCCTCTCCAGCCACGCTACTGACATCATCACCTCGTGTTCTCCCGAGGACATCGTCGTAATGCGTCGCCTGCAGGACGGCCGCCGAGTGAGCCGGGGCATCGCCGAACTTGACATCTCAGACCGCGCGGAGGTCATGCGGAAAACGAGACTGCACCTCGACGCGAGCCGGTCGGCTGCGCTGTTCGCCGAACGACTGCTGCTCGTCGAAGGGGTAACTGACGCCGCCCTCGTCCGCGAGTTCGGGTGGGTGTGGTCTGGTGCGGATGTCGACAAACAGTCGTTCATCGACGCTTTGAGCATCGTTCCCATGGGCACGAAAGTCGGTTCGTGGGCAGTACGTCTTTTGGCCACTCGCGGGCACGAACTATGCAGTCGGCTAGCGGTGTTGCGCGATAGCGACAAGCCGCTCGAAGAGTCGCCAACCGTCCCAAGCTGGCTGACAACTCAGGCTCACGACCCAGACGTCGTCAAAGTTGTGCACAGTCATCCCACGCTGGAGCCGTCCATCACCACCGGCAACGAGGCCTTGATCGCTGCCGCACTTGAGGATCTCGAGATCGACCGCCCGAAACCGCTCGATGTCGCCGCCGTGCATCTGCTCTTTCGCAGCGCCCGCAAGAAGACCAAGACAAGGGACGCAACGCCTGCCGGCCCTGCCGCATCACGCAAGGGAGAGTTCGCACTCGCTCTGGCTGGACGCCTGTCGGACCAGCGACACTCAGGGTCTCTGACCGCGGCGGTGCCGACCCACTTCACCGAGATCTTCGAATTCCTCTACGCGACGGATAGGCCCACGGCCCAGGCGAAACCTGCGGAAAGCCCTGCGAACGAGCCGACATGACGTCGATCGCGTCGCCCAGCGACACCCGCCCCAAGAACCTGACGAATGAGCAGGCTGCCGCGAGCGGCAGCCTGGAACGGCGGTTGTTCATCGACGCGGGTCCCGGCACTGGCAAGACAACCGTTGCGGCTCAACGCTTCGGAGCTCTCCGTTTCGCTCCAGAGTCTAGAACCGACCACCGCGCGATCATCGCCGTGAGTTTCACCAGAGCAGCCACGTGGACTCTGAAGCAGCGAGTGAGACGTATCTGGGGCCCAGCCGCCCTGACGTGGCCGCACCGAATCGTCACTCTCGACACGATCATGTGCGACCTCATGCACGACCTTCTTCGCGCTGGCCTCCTCCGATGGCCCAATGGGCACACCGAACTCACGGTCATCGACAGCTGGAGCGCGCTGGCGCAAACGAAGTGGACCAAAAAAACCTACAAGGTGTATGTCGACGCTGCGGACGTGAAGTTCGTCAAAGTGAATCTCGAAGGTGGCGCGCGCGTACCGCTGACAGAGATCGGCAAGCATCTCGCTGAGGGCATCTGCACTCATCAGGATGTCCGGGACGCGCTTGAGAACGCCTTGAAGAACGAAACCATGGCAGCGCACTCCCGTGACCGCCTGAAGGTAAGCGCAAAAGCACTGATCGTCGACGAGGTTTTCGACGCCAATGATCTCGACATCGCCATCATCGAGCTAGCCACTCAAGCCGGACTGTCCGTCACGCTCGTTGGCGATCCGTGGCAGGCGCTCTACATGTTCCGGGGCGCCCGCCCCGATGCGATTCCCGCGCTGCTGGCTCGGACCGGCATCACAACGCTGGCGCTTACCGAGTCGTTCCGCTGGCGCGGCCCGATGCAACGAAAGCTCGCTGCGAATCTCAGGGAGGGTCATGGCGTCACGCTCGACTTGACGGCATCGGATGCGCTTGAAGGCAAAGTCGACGTGGCCCTCGCGACAGAGTGGAAACCGCTCTGGCAAGCCAGTGACGGCATCCTCCCCCTCGCCTTCCACTCCTTCAAGGGAGGAATCGAGGAAGCAGCCGCGACTCTCCTGCTCAACCATGTCACGCGATCCGCGCTCGGCGAGAACGCCACCTACCTCGCCGACGCGTTGATGACGCTGTCCATCAATGCCCCGGACGCCGCCGAACAGCTGAACAACGAACTCCACCAAGTCGTCGAGACGCTCGTGGGCTCGGAGAAGGATCCCGTCAGAGCCGCTTACGCCAAGTTGGCAGAGATCACCGCGTCCTTCTCGCCACGCCGACTGCGACGGGCACACGCTGCGCACACCATTCGCCTGAAGCTCATCGCGGCTCGCCTAGAACAACGCGCTCGGCTGATCCCCGGCTTGACCACCCATCAGGCCAAGGGCGGCGAGTGGGACGCCGTAGGCGTAGTGCTGTCGAGGCTCGAACAAGCTCGGCTCCAAGGCGGACTTACCCACGAGCAGGACACCGACCGCAAGCTGTACGTCGCCTGCACCCGTGCCCGGATGTGCACCGTGCTGATAGCTACCGAGACTGCGGAGTAGCGGCTGGCCGCGATCGGCGCACGTAGCCCTTTGACGTACTCCGGTTGGTGTTCGCCATAACTTGAACCCTCGCTGCCTCTGAGGCCCCAGATCTGAGGGGAGAACCGTATTGAGGCTCCCATGCCCTAAGACCAACGGGGACCGATCCCATGCAAGCCATCAATGGCGCCCACCCGGTCGGATGGCGGCCGTTGTCGTGTCTTACCCGGTTCCGCAGTCACTGACCGGCTCAGGCTGACCAGTCACCCGGAAGCGAACTCGATCGGGCGCTTCTGCGGATATTGCTTAGGCGGTTCACCACCTGAGGAAAACCGTCCAGGTCCTTGAGTTTCGACCGCGCAGGAGTCATCGTCGCCCCTGCCGTCCGATGATTAAGGAAATTGGGGTGATTGCTGTCGCTACACTGCACGGTCTCGTGTAACCAGTTGTTCGCACTGTCGGGGAGGGCAGTCGTGAGTTTTGGGCATCGGTGGCCGTGGGTCTTCATGGCAATGGTGGCAGTCACACTGGGCGGTGTACTGGCGTTTGGCGTGCTCGAGACCGGTGACCAGGTCGCCAGCGTGATCAGCTGCTTGGTCGGGCTCGCTGCTCTGTGCATCACCTGGCTGGAACCGAGACGCTTCGGTCTGGTTGACGAAGCGTTGGAGGCCGCCTGCGGCGAGCTGTCTGCCGGGACGCGTGAGCGGCTCCGGCAGGAAGTGGCGACCCGCGGTCTGGTATTCCCGGAGCCGCTTCGAGTTCCTTGGCGATCTGTCGACGGCCCCTTCACTGCGAGCCCCGACGTTGTGCTTGGGCGCCTACCCGGCGTTCGGCGCACGGCTCTGCGCCTGCATGGAGATGTGATGACACTCGCAGACATCGTAGGTGCCCTGCCCGCGCGTCAAGTCGTAATCACCGGTGCGGCCGGATCAGGCAAGACCTCAGCCGCGATTCTGCTCGCCCAACAGATCGTGCGCGAAGGCGAAGCGTCCCTCCTGGTCGACATGGCCGGATGGGACCCAGAGCGCTACTCCCTGAACGACTGGCTCACGGCTTGCCTCACCGCTGCACGCCCCGCGGCCTTGCCGATGAGACATGCCCACGCCGCAGCCTCCCGCCTAGTCGAACGCGAGGCGATAGTCCCGATATTGGACGGCCTCGACGAGCTACCTGATCATCTGATGATGCAGGTGATCGAGTCCATGCACGAGTGGACCCGCCCATTCATACTCACCAGTCAGACCGCCGAGTACGAGACAGCTGTTCGTGCCACAGGTCTAACCGTGGCCAGAGCTCTGGTAGTGCGCATGCTCCCCATGCCCGTCTCGGAGATTGTCAGCCATCTCACCGCCGGCCGGGCAGACGCGGACCGGAGGTGGGCGCCGGTGGCGGCTCGATTGCGCATATCGGGATCTCTACGTGCCGTGCTGTCCACACCGCTGATGAGCAACCTGGCCAGAGTTGCCTACACCCGCATTGACTCGAACCCGAGCGAGCTCCTGGAACTCGACGACGCCGACAACTTGGAACGCCATCTGCTCGACCGCGTGTACCCTCACGATGGAGCCTTCGCCTGGTTGACGCCTCTGGCGCGCTACCTCGACCGGCGGGAAGTTCGCCAGTTGGACTTATGTGGCCCTCTCATTCCGGCAACTTGGTCCAAACTCCGCCGTCTTGCGCTGTCCTTCCTGGTGTTTACCTGCTACCTGGCGTTGATGGCCCTGTTCGTGCGACTCGAGTCAAGTGGCACGTTGATCGAAATTCTGTTCGAGATCATGTTGTGGGCTGGCCTGATGATCTGCTTTCTGCTCGTTCGGCTCGCTACCCGAGGTAAGACTCAATCAGCTACGCCGTTCCGGTTCCGAACCCGCCCCAGGCGAACACTGGGTGTCGCAGCTGTCTCCGCAGCATTCATGACGGTGTTCGCAGTCATGAGCACGAGCTCAACACTCACACCGCAAACCAACGTGGCGACCCTCCTCGTCGGCATCGCAGGCTTCGCCCTCATCAGCGCCGTTGTGGGAGCGATGGCATGGGGGAGCCTCACTGAACCCGTAGCGGAAGGCGAAACGCCGCATCCGTTGTCGGCGATCCGCTGGGACGGCTGGGCTCTTCTCGCCCACTTCCCAGCGCCACTCCTCGGTACCGCCGTCTTCCTGGCGCTTCAGCATCAACTGAGTACTTTCCCGCAAAATGCGGCGCTGACACTTATCGTGTCGACGGTCGTCTTCGACCAAATCCCCGGTACAGCCTGGAGCCGGTGGATGATACGGCGTCTCAGTCTGGCCCGCCACGGCCTACCGTCAGACATCGAGGAAGAGCTCGAGAAGGCCCGCGAACAGGGCATCCTGCGCACGGTGGGAATGAGTTACCGATTCCAACACGCCAGAGTCCAAGTCCACCTCGCGAGTGCGACAGAGAACGACTGAGGCGTTCCCAACAGCCGGAAGGTATCATCCCATTCGCCGGGAGGTCGCATTCCCGTCACGCCGATAGCCCGTTCCGTCCACGTACTCGCGCGTAGGCCACCAGATTCTCCAGGACGAAATCGCAGGATGCGACAGCAGGTGTATCAGCAGAATGTCCGCGGTATGACAGCCTCTTGAGGGCTCTCGGAGAATGTGAATGCCTCGGCTTGTCATGCATGTCCAGGTCACACAGGCGCGGATGCAGCTCCGCCTGGACACGCGCCTGCGTGTCGCGCGGGTCGAACCGCTGACCACGCGGATACGTCGCAGGCGGTAGCGGAATGCATTCAGGTGCAAATACAATTGCGCGGCCGCGACTTTGGTGTCGCCGAAATGGTCGAGGAAACCGACGCCTCTACCGCTGCGGTCACGCCAGCCACCAACCCTCACACTATTTTTCCTGGAGCAATTCCGGAGCGGAACGTCGGCTACAAGCGAACCCAACGAAAGCCTAACTGCAGCGATCAGCCCACAACTGCACCATCCGACCAGCGGGTTCTCGATAACCGCAGGTCAGCACCTTGATCGAACCTGACTGGCAGTGAGGGGGTCAGGGGTTCGAGTCCCCTTAGCTCCACAACACGAAACACCGCCCACCTGGCAGATTCGCCAAGGTAGGGCGGTTTTTTCGTTGCGCGTCACTTTAAGAATTGACACGGCGAACTTCAGTTACCGTTCAGAACCACTCAGATCCGAAGTGGCGTGCTCAGCTCTCTGTTGTCACGTGGTCGCGGTCGAGGTCGGTCGGCGTGGTCAGCCATTCGTTTGGCTGGACGTCGCCCAACAGTCGATCCGCCATCGTCGGTGTCAGCACCATGCTGTCTTCCTTGTGCCATGGCGTCTTGGCCGGCTTGAGTCTGCCGTCATCTTTCCGTTTGCGCTCTCCACGTTTCGGTCGTTCGTAGATCCTGTTTTCCTCGGTTCGCACGCGGAAGTAGTACCGGTCGTAGATCGCTTTGACTTTGTTGTTGAGCGTGATGAGGGTGATGTCCTGGCCCGACCCCCCGTGGTGGGCCCGGTTCCGCAGGACAGTGAGGGCGAGTACCGCGGCTGCGGCACCGGGCACGCGGTGATGCTCGTTCGCCGGCGTCAGGTTGTGCGGATTGGATACGATGTTCTCGATGTGACCGGCGGTCTCGTCTTCCCACTCGACGACCGCCTGGAGTGCTTCCGCTTTGTACACCGCGCGGAACCTGCGAAGGTCCTCCTTGCTCGCGTGCTTCAGGCCTACCAGCAGCACCGAGCACTCCCGGATGACACCGTCCATGTGCTCGTAGGTGGTCATGAAGGCCTTGTACTGCTTGCGGAAATCTTCGTGGGCGGTGTCCTCGTAGTACTGGTTTCCCAGCTTGTTCCGTGCGGCGGTCCACTCGCTGTGTTCTTCGCTCGCGTCATCCACCCACTTTTTGGCATAGTCGTGCCACTTCGTCAGGGTGAGTTCGATCCCGGCGCGGGTCTTGCGGGTGATGACCTCGGCGTTCATCCTGGGGTAGCGGAGCCCGGACACCGGCTTTTCACCGGATCCAGCGATGGCGATCAACGCCCGGCAGAGCGCGGTGACCTCTGCTTCTTCGTCCAGATCAATGAGCCCGTGGTCGTGCACCGACTCGTCAAGCGCGGCCAGGGCGCCGCGCAGCGCAGTGAGTCGCACCGCGCTGGGCTCTCCCCACCGTCGCGGGATCTCCGGGTGCAGGAACTCACGCGCCGCGAACGCGGTTTGCAGGTCTTCGGCACGTACGTCTATCGCGCGCTTCTGCTGCCCGCCCGACTTGAACGTCACCTGCCGCTGGACGGCGGCATTGACCGCGCGGTTTCCTGCCGCTCGCTGCAAGGCCAGCAGATTGTGGTGCGGCGGTCTTGGCGCACCGGGCTGTGCGGAGCAGTCGAATCGGGCTATTCGGTCTAGTTTCGCGCGCATTCGCCCAACGCAACCGCAGGGCGCACAGCCGCGCACTGTCCGAAAGGGCAGTCGTGAGGGCAGAAAATCCCGTCAGATACATTCCTCGTTCGGCACCAGGTACAGCTCCTGCTTTCCGAGAGTCGGCGCGTCGAGCGTCCAGTGCGCGAGAGCGTTCGGCGGAGGGGTCGCTAGCCGGCGCAGCACGAGGTCGGGACGGCGAGGCCGGACGTCGAAGTCGAAGAAGGCGTAGTTCACGCGGAGTAGCGCCCGAATCCAGCGGTTCTCCTCGCCGCGCGCCTCGATCGCGGCCGGCAGCAGGCCACGGTCGGAGAAGACGTCGACGACCGGGCAGTCGCAACTGTAGGCGAGGACGCCGATTTCGCCCGCGCTTCCGACGACCCGGCCTCCGGCGAGCGTACCCACTTCCGCTCCGATACGTGCGTATTGCGCGCTCGACGTGTAGTTCGACGTGAGCGGCGCGTACGTGCGGGGGAGTCCGGCGGCCGCGTACGCGATCAGACCGGCGACAGCCAGAGCGAGCACCCCGCACGCCGTTATCCGGTGGGAAACCGCTACGGCACAGACGAAAACGGTCGCCGCGGTGAGGCCGGGGCCGTAGTACCAGTGGTAGGGCGGAACCGCCAGCAGCACGTAGCCGACGTGGTAAATCAGGCCGCCGAGGGCGAGCACCACGAACGGCCGCAGCCCGGCGGTGATCCCGCGCCGCCGGACGGCCGACGTCACCACGGCGAGGACGGCGAGGGCCGCGGGCAGGAACGCCAGGGCGGCCATCACCGGCGAACTCCGCGCGTAGAACAGCGGACCGTTGCCGAAGTTCCAAGCGCCCCAAGCATGTTGCGTGCCCTGGAGAGTCTTGATCACGACCGTGTCCGGTACCGCCGCGCCGAGCACGACCCAGCTGAAGCCGAACCACGGCAGCGCGATCAGGCCGGCGCCGAGCAGCGCGCGTCCGGTGCCGGGACGAAGGACGACGAAGAGCACAACCGCGAACACGATCAGGTCCAGCCGGACCAGGGCGAGCAGGCCGGCTGTCAGCCCGAAGGCGAAGGAGTTCTTTTCGACGGCGAACAAGGTTAGCCAGCCCAGGACCGCCGCGCCGAGAGTGACCTCGAGCCCGATCGATGAGAGAAGAAGCGGGTTCGCGGTCAGCGCGCAGAGCGTAAGGGCGGGGAACCGGGGCGGCAGCGCGCACGCCGCGCCGAGCCTGCGCAGCCCGAGGGCGAGAAGGACCTGGCAAAGCACGAACAGCAGTCCGGCGGCGAAGACGGCGTCGCGGACGAGAACGGTCAGGGCCGCCAGGATGAGCACGTTCGCCGGCGACGTCGCGGTGTTCGACGTCGTGTCGGCGAGCAGACCCCAGTGGCCGTGGAAGGCGACATTGCGTGCATACGCCAGCGTGATGAACGTGTCGTCGATCAAATGCGGCCGGGCGAGCAGGAACACCACCGCCGAGAGCACCGCTACGGACAGGGGCATCCACCAGGACTTCGCCTGGTTGTCCGTCGTCCGGACCTGTTCCATGATCATGCCTTGACATGGCTTCTCCGACCCGGAAAGTTGCGCGCAACGTTCGGCCGGTCCCGGCCACAACCAGGGTGTGAGCAGTCTTGCGATCGGGGTGGGGGTACCGGTGGAGCAGACCGGTGACCGGGAACTGTGGGCCCGCGCGGCCGGCGGCGACGAGGGGGCGTTCGGTGAGCTGTTCGAGCGGCACGCCGAGGCTCTGTGGAACTACACGTACCGTCTGACCGGTTCGTGGAGCAGCGCCGAAGACCTGGCGTCCACGACGTTCCTCATCGCCTGGCGGCGGCGGGCAGAGGTGACCCTGGTGCGGGACAGCGCCCTGCCGTGGCTCTACACGGTCGCGGCCAACGTCGCCCGTGACGAGCACCGCGGTGCTCGTCGCCGGCTGAGGCTGCTCGGGAAGATCCCCGCCCAACCCCCTGTATCCGACCACGCCGATTCGGTGGCCGAGAAGGTCGACGGCCAGCGCCGGCTGGGGCACGTCGCCGAAGCCGTCCGGTCGCTGCCGAAATCGCAGCGTGAGGTCGTCGAACTCTGTCTGGCCGCCGAAGTGAGCATCGCGGACGCCGCCGAGTTGCTGGGCATCGCCGAGGTCACCGTCCGCGCCCATCTTTCCCGGGGACGAGCCCGGCTTCGTACGTTGCTGGAGGAGAAATGAACGGCGAACCGGTGTACCCGCCTCGTCAGGCGATGCCGGACGACGTCCGCGCCCGGATGCGCTCGGCCGTCCGCGAAGGGATCGCGAAGCCGCGGCGGACGGCACGAGTCTGGTACGCCGCCGCGGCGGCGGTCGTCCTCGTCGCGTCCGGTGTCGCCGCCGTGGCTCAGTCACTTCGCCAGCCGGGCACGGATCCCGGCCCGGCACCGGCCACCGGCGGGCTCAACCTGGACGTCGGGCTGGCGACGTCGTCGCTCGACCGCTGCTGGGCCGCGGTGCGGGCGGCGGGCAAGACGGACCGGGTGGCCCCGCGCGAGGAATGGGTTCCCCACTTCACGGATGTCATGCTGGGCGTTTCGGTCGTCGCCGCGACGGCCGCGGGCAAGCCGATGTTCTGCGAGACGACGCTGACCACCGTGACCTTGTCCGACCCGAACGCCGTCCCCGCCTACGCGCCCGGCACCCGCACCGGACTGCTCTTGCAGAGCTCGACCGGACTTATCGGCGGGGTCCTCGATCCGGCCTGGCCGGGTGCGGGTCTCGCATTCCAGGCCGAGGATTCCGGTGGCGGGGACACCGTGGAAGCCTCGCCCCTGACACATCAGTTCGCCTCGTTCACCTGGACCGCCCCCGCGAAGACGCGACTGTCCGTCTACGAAGCCGTCGGAGCGACGACCACGATCCTGCCGCCGGCTCCGGCGCCACTGCTTTCGGCCGTCGATCGCCCGATCGCCCCGGCCGACCGGACCTCACCCACGGGACGTGCGCTGGGCGAATGCCTGTCCGGCGCGGTGGACGCCGTCTCCGACGCGGCGGGCTACCGGCCGGGCGCGCTGCTGGCCGAGGACGGCTATCAGGTCGTTCTCGGCCGGTTGGGCGACCGGAGCCTGGCGTGCACGACCGTTCCGGACCCGCGGCGTCCCGGCCGGATGAAGATGCGTGTCTACCAAGACCATTTCGAGCTTCCCCCGGCGCAGCCCCGGACGATCCCGATGCAGCCCCTGGGCGGGGTGGAAGACGGCGGGGACCGGGGCAATGCCCGGACGCCGTACGCCGGGACACTGCTGCCGTCGACCGCGGTGACGGTGACCGTCGACTTCGGCGCCGGACACGCCTCGACAACCGATGTGGTCGACGGGACCTTCGTGGTCTTCGTCCCGAAAGAGGTGAACGATCCGTTCCCACAAGGGGTCCGCCTTCAAGCGCGCGATGCCAACGGCACGGTCGTATTCGAAGGGACTCTGTAGCCGACCACGCAAACAGCTCAGCTGATGAAGCCCGCCGACTTGAGCCAGTCGCGGGCGACCGTAGCCGCCTTCTGCCCATCGACACTGACCTTCTTGTTCAAATCCGTGAGCGTCGCGGTGTCGAGCTTCGCGGCGATCGGGGTGAAGACCTGCTCCAGCTGCGGGTATTTCCGGGCGAGCGGAGTGGCGATCGTGATGGCCGGGTTGTACGTCGGGAAGAAGTGCTTGTCGTCTTCGAGCACGGTCAGCTGCTGTGCGGCCACGCGCCCGTCGGTGGAGGCGACCGAGCCGAAGCCGCACGGGTCTCCCTTGCCGATGCTCGGGTAAACGACGGCGTCGTTGAGCAGGTGCACCTGCGCGTCGGGCAGGCTGAACCCGTAGGCCTTCGCCAGGCCGGGGAACCCGTCGTCCCGGCTCTTGAACTCCGGGCCCATACAGGTCGAGGCCGCGGCCGGGTCCCGTTTCACCAGGGCCGCGTAGTCGGACAGTGTCTTCACGCCGGTCCGCGCCAGTGTCGCCGGGTTTCCGGCGAGGGCGTAGGTGTCGTTGGCAGGCGAGCGTGCCCACCAGGTGACGCCGTTGGCGGCGTCGGCCTGTTTGACCGCGTCGTATTGCGCCTGCGGGTCGCTGATCGGCTTGGTCTGGTTGAGGTAGCTGATCCAGGCGGTGCCGGTGTATTCCCAGTACAGGTCGACCGCGCCGCTGGTGAGCGCCTGGCGGACGTTGCTCGAACCGGTGATGTTGGTCTTGTCCTCCGGGCTCGCCCCGGCCGCCTGCAAGGCGACGATGGCGATCTGGCCGAGGAGCAGTTGTTCGTCGAACTCCTTGGAACTGACGCGGATCTGGGCGCCGTTCAGCGCGTCGATCTTCTTGATGGATCCCGCGCCCACTGGGGCACCGGTCTCGTCCTTGCCGATGGTGCAGCCCGCCGCGAGCGACGCTGACGCGACGAGCGCGAGTACGGCGGCGGTCGTGCGCCGGAGCATCCGCATGGGTGAGTCCTCCTTGAAGTCGGTCGAGCTACATTCCGCGCGGACGCAGGACCTCCTCGGCGACCAGCCCCAGCCAGTCGGCGAAAAGCGCCAAAGCGGCGACGATGATGCCGAAGGTCAGGCTCAAGATCGGCCGGTCCAGCCCGATCCCGGCGACGAGCCCGCCGCCGAGACCGCCGCCGTCGATGAACGTCGCCAGTGTCGCGCTCGCGACGGTGAGCACCAGCGCGGTCCGGATCCCGGCGAGAATCACCGGGACGGCCAGCGGCAGTTCGATCCGCCACAGGATGGCCGTCTTGCCCATGCCCATCCCCCGCGCGGCGTCGACGAGGGTCGGGTCGACGCCGTCGAGCCCGACGATCGTGTTGCGCAGCACCGGCAAAGTCGCGTAGACGACGAGCGCCGTCACCGCGGTCGCGGTGCCCGTGCCCATCCAGAGCGCGAGCAGCACGACGAGCCCGATCGACGGGATCGCCTGGCCGAGGTTGCCCAGCCCCAGCCCGATGGGCCGCGCCCAGCGGGCACCGGCGCGGGTGAGCAGGACGCCGAGCGGGAGGGCGATGGCGATGGTGCACGCCGTCGAGATCAGGGTGAGCCGCAAGTGCTCGCCCAGTTCGGTGAAGATCGCGCCGGCGTTGAGGAAACGCTGTTCGATCGAGTCGATCGGATGCGCGCGCACGATCATGTAGAGCACCAGCAACGCGAGCGTCAGCAGAACCGGGCGTATCAGCAGCCCGAGCCGACGTCGACGAGGCCGCGCGGGCACCGTGGTGTCCGGCCGAGGCGCCTCCTCCACATCCGGGACCGCGGGTGCCATGTCGGTGGACCGCAGCGCCGCGACCAGAATGGACACGTCGCACACCCCCAGCGGCCGCGCGGTGTCGCCTTCGGTGATCACGACGGCGGTGCTGCCGGTCCGCACCATCACGTCGAGCACGTCCCGCAAGGTGGCGTCGGGCCGGACCGAGGGCAAGCCGTCCGGCCCTTCTGGCTGCCGGAGGTCCAGCTCGGCCACCCGGATCAGCGCGAGCCGCTTCAGGTTCCGTTTCGAGCCGGCGAAACTCGCGACGTAGTCGTCCGCCGGCGCGGCGAGGATCGCCTGGGGCGTGTCGTATTGAGCGATCACCGACCGCGGCCGCAGCACGGCGATCCGGTCGCCGACCTTCAGCGCCTCGTCGAAATCGTGCGTGACGAACACGATCGTCTTGCGCACTTCCCTTTGCAGGCGAAGGAATTCGTCCTGCAGCCGGGCGCGCGTGATCGGGTCGGTGGAGCCGAACGGCTCGTCCATCAACAGGACCGGCGGATCCGCGGCCATCGCCCGCGCCACCCCGACGCGCTGTTGCTGACCGCCGGAAAGCTCACGCGGGTAACGGATACCGTGCTCGCGGGTCAGGCCGACGACGTCGAGCAACTCGCGCACGCGGTCGGCGACGCGTCGCCGGGTCCAGCCGAGCATCCGCGGCACGACGCCGATGTTGGCGTCCACGCGCAGGTGCGGGAAGAGCCCGATCTGCTGGATGACGTAGCCGGTGTTGCGCCGGTGTTCGTCGACGTCGAGCGCCGACACGTCGGTGCCGCCGATCGTGACGGCGCCCGAGGTGGGCTCGACGAGCCGGTTGATCATCCGCATGGTCGTCGTCTTGCCGCATCCCGACGGGCCGGTCAGCACGACGATTTCGCCCGCGGGGATGCGCATCGTCAGGTTTTCGACCGCCGGTACCGCTCGTCCGGGGTAGTGCTTGCCGACGCCCCGCAGCTCGATCGTCTCGCCGCCCATTCCGGCCGCCGCCCCCGAAGTCACCGGGGCCGCCGTTCCGCGGACACGGGGACGTCGTCGTGTGGTCAGCTTCCCGACCAGCACGAAGGCCAGGTCGAACAGCAACGCCAGCACCATGATCCCGAGCGTTCCGGTGAGGACCTGGTTCAGCGAGTTGACCGAACCGAACCGGCCGAGCCCGTCGAAGATCTCGTTGCCGAGGCCGGGACCTTTGACGTACGCGCCGATGGCCGCGATCCCGATCGTGATCTGCGTGGAGACCCGGATACCGGAAAGGATCACCGGCCAGGCGAGCGGCAGGCGCACGCGGAACAGCAGCCGCGCGCGGCCGAATCCCATCCCGCGTGCCGCGTCCACCACGGCCGGATCGACGCCGCGGAGCCCGACGATCGTGTTGCGCGTGATCGGCAGAAGCGCGTAGAGCACCAGCGCGCACAGGACATTCGTCAGCCCCAGCCCGAACGGGCCGATCAGGATGCCCAGCAGCGCGATCGACGGAATGGTCAGGAACGCCGCCGTCGTCGTGGTCGCCATCGCGCCGAGCCACCGCCGCCGGTAGGTGAGCAGGCCGATCGTCATCCCGATCAGCACGGCCAGCGCCATCGCCGCCAGAGTGAGATCCACGTGCAGGATCGCGTCGTTCACGACGTCGATCCAGTTCTCCCGGAGGTACTCCGACAGGCTCAGGGCGCCGCTCCTCGACGTCGCAGGTCAGAAAAAAGCCGACCACGTCAGGTTCGGCCCGGTCTCAGCCCAACATGTCCGCGGCACTCCTGTCCACAGCTCGACGTAAAGATTCGGTCCGAACGGACCGCGCTACCGGCCGACCATCTCGTTCATCCAGCCGGTCACCGCGTCGTGCAGCAGCGGCGCGTTGGGCGCGAGGTTGATCGAGTGCCCGTAGCCCGGCAGCACGAACGTGCGCAGCCTCGCCTCGGGCGAGTAGTACCCGGCCTCGCCTTGCCGCAGGCCTTCCGCGCCGGAGCAGTCGCTGGCCAGCGGGCCGCAGAACACGCTGTCCTTCTCCCCCATGGCGACCAGCACCGGGACGTTGATCCGCCTGCTGTACGGCAGCACCAGACCGATCAGGACGGCGTCCACCATCTCGCCGGGCGCGATCAGGTCCTTGGTCGCCTCGTCCACGTCGATGACCTGTTGGTCGAACAGCCCGGGATTGTGGAAAGCGGTGTACCGCGTACCCGTCATCGTGGTCAGGTAGCCCGGGTCCGGTCCGGCGACCTTGGACATCTTTTCGTCCAGCGCCGCCGGGCTCAGCGCGGCCACCGTGGGCACCACCGTCAGCGGGGCGATCCGGTGGGTGAACCCGGTGATCACCACGCCGTCCACGTCCTGGAAGGTGGCCGCCTCGATGATCGTGGCGGCCGATCCCAGCGAGTGCCCGACGAGGACGATCTTGTCGAACCTGGGTCCCAGCTTGCCCGTCCGCATCGCTTGGATGGCGTGGTGCACCGCGTTGGCCTGCGCGCTCGCGGTCAGCAGTCCGCTCAGCGGTTTCGAGCTGCGCCCCGAGCCGACCCGGTCCACCGCCAAGGTCGCGTACCCGGCGTCGTTCACCGGCTTGCGGAACGATCGGCTCTCCGACAGGCCGGGCGGGTCGTAATAGGTCGAGTTGTACGTACCACCCGGCACCAGCACCTGAAGGGTGCGGCTGCCGCCCGGCGGGACGCACAGCCTGCCGTACATGGTCTGATCCTTGAGTCCCAGCAGCGGCACATCCACCAGCGAAACGGGGATGTTCAAGTCCTGGCAGGCCGCCTCGACGGCGGACGCCGGCACGGGGACGAGCACCGCACCCGCGCACAGCAGGGCCACCGCGGCGGCGAGGCGACGCAAGCGAAAACGCACGGAATTCTCCTTTGCAGGGCCTAATCCCGCGGGCGCACCGTCATCGGCATGCCGCGCGGGTAGGCGATGGTCGTGTAGCGCACCCGGACCGGGCCGGTGGGTTCGAGGCGCCATCGGGCGAAGATCGTGGCCAAGCCGATGACCACTTCGGCCCTGGCGAACAGGCGGCCGACGCAGTGCCGGATCCCGTTGCCGAACGGGATGAACACGCCCGGCGGCAACGACCGCACCCGGTCGGTGGACCAGCGGTCCGGATCGAAGACGGCGGGGTGGTCCCAATACCGGGGATCGGTGTGCAGGGCGAGCGGGCTGAACATCACTTCGTCGCCGGGCCGCAGCCGCACCGGGCCGAGGTCGATCTCCTGCTCGGTCCGGCGCATCAGGATCCACAGCGAGTACATCCTCAGCACCTCGCTGACCACCTGCCCGGTGTAGGCCAGCGCGGGCAGGTCGTCGAAGGTCGCCGGGCGCCCGCCCAGTACCTGATCCACCTCCGCCCGCAGCCGGTCCGCGACGCCGGGGTGACGTCCCAGCTCGTGGCAGGCCCACGCCAGGATCAGCGCGGTGGTCTCGGTGCCCGCGGTGAGCAGGGTCATCACTTCGTCGTGCACCTGCTCCCGGGTCATCCGCTCCCCGGTCTCGGCGTCCCGGGCCAGCAGCAGCGTGGAGAGCAGGTCACCGTGATCGGTGTCGGCGTCGCGGCCCGCCATCAGCTCGTGCACCACGGCCTTCATCCGCGTGATGGCCTCGTCGAAGCGGCGGTTGAACGGAAGCGGCAGTTTCTCCACGAGGCCAGGGGAAAGCACCCGGTACATACCCAGCTGGATGACCAGCGGGATCGAGCGACGGGCCTCGCGGATCGCCGCCTCCCCCAGCTCAGTGCCGAACAGCGTCTCGCCGACGTTGGTCATGGCCAGCGCCTGCATGTCCGCGTCGATCCGCCGTACCTCGCCCGGCCGCCAGGACTCGGTCAGCGCGATGGTCGCCCGGACCCAGATCTCGGCGTAGCGGCGCAGGTGCTTCCGGTCGAAGGCGGGCAACATCAGCTTGCGTTGCCGTCGGTGGAAAGGCCCGTCGGACAAGGCCAAGCCGTTGCCCACGTACGGACGGAATTCGCGGAACATGATCCCGGTGCCGAAGCTCGATCCGTTCGTCACCAGTACTCGGTGAATTAATTCCGGATTCGTGAGGAAATACGTTTGCAATGGCCCCAACGACACCTTGACCACGTCACCGTGTTCCCGCAGTCCGGCGGTGAATCGGACGGGACGGCGGACCAGTGCGAGTGTGTGTCCCAGCAAGGGCCACCGGCCGGGTGCCACCCGGACGGACACGGGAACTCCTTGGCATTGACGGAAAATCCGGAAGGCCGCCACGGTACGGGCCCCTCGGCCGCGACGGCAGCGCCCGATCGGGTGTATCCCGGCCACGAAAGACGGATTAAGCCGATTTCCCTGGAGTGGGTATGCTGTTCCGTCTCCCGAACCGATTGAGGTGCGCGATGGCGGGTACACGGGACTGGGTCCCGGCCGGAGTCGATACAGCCACACCGAACGTCGCCCGGATCTATGACTATTGGCTCGGCGGAAACCACAATTTTGAAAAAGATCGCACTACGGCGGACCATCTCGAGCGGACCCTGCCGTGGGTCCGGCAATCGGTGCGGCTCAACCGGGCCTTCCTCGGACGCGCGGTGCGTTTCATGGTCGCGCAGGGCATCCGGCAATTCCTCGACCTGGGCGCGGGTATCCCCACCGTGGGCAACGTGCACGAGATCGCCCAGCGGGAGGTCCCCGACGCCCGGGTGGTCTACGTCGACAAGGAAGCAGTGGCGGTCGCGCACGGCGAGCTGATGCTGGCGGGCGACGACCGCACCGCGGTCCTGCACGCGGATGTGCGGGACGTGGGGCGGGTGCTGGGCAGCTCGGAGGTACGGCGGCTGATCGACTTCTCCGAGCCGGTCGGCCTGCTGTGCATGCTGCTGCTGCACTGGATCCCGGACGAGGACGACCCGGCCGGGCTGGTGCGCGCGTACCAGGAACCCCTCGCCCCGGGCAGCCTGCTCGCCTTCACCCACGTCACGTCCGACGTGCACCACGAGCTGTTCACCGCGGTGACCAACCAGATGGCCGAGCGGCGCGGCGAGGTACCGCTGGCCCGTTCCCATGACCAGGTCCTCGGCCTGCTCGGGGATCTGGCACTGGTCGAGCCAGGCCTGGTGGGCTGTGGAAGCTGGCGGCCGGCCGGGCCCACCGACATAGCCGAGGACCCGATTTGGAACGAGCTGCTCTACGCGGGCGTGGCACGGAAGTCCTGAACCCATGACCGACCCCGGCAGTCTGCCGTTCCAGGAGCCGTCCGAGAACGTGCGCCGCGAGCGCGCTCTTCTCGCGCGCAAGTGGGCCTACCTGCTCGGCGGGATCGGTTACGTGCCGCTGGTGCACGCCAGTTTCGAGGCCGAGCTGGCCGCGCTGCTGGACGCCTTGTGCGCCGAGGTGTACGAGAGCGGGCAAGAGCATTCGCCGGGCAGTACCGGTTCGCTGGAGGCCGCGGGCGCGCGGCTGGCCGAGCTGAACTGCGCGAGCGGGCAGGCGATCACCGTCACCATGGGCGTCCTGGGCAAGGGGCTGCTCGCGCTGCCGGAGTTCCAGCGCGCCGAGGAATTCGCCGAACGCGTGGTGGGTGTGCTCGGCGCACTGGCCGCGAGTGTGGTGGTGGCCGCGCAGAACGCCACCTTGGCACAACAGGAAAGCCTGAAGCTGTCCATGCTCAAAGCGGTACGGGACGCCAAATACGAGCTGCGGACCGCGCAGGCGCGGTTCGACGAGGTCGCCACCTCCTCCGCCAGCGGCATCCTGGTCACCGACTTGGACGGCACGCTGGTCACCGTGAACGCCGCGGCGGGCGTGATGCTCGGGCACGCCCCCGACGAGCTGACCGGATGCGACCTGTTCGAACTGGTGCACCCCGACTACAGGCTGGTCCTGCGGGAGGATTACCGCTCGCTGCTGACGGGCGAGGCCGAGCGGATCAAGCAGTCGCAACGGCTGCTGCACCGCGACGGCGAGCCGGTGTCGGTGTCGTTGACCGCGTCGCTGCTGCGCGGAGCCGGTGACGAGCCCAGCCATTTCGTCACCGTCGTCGAGGACGGCACCGAACTTTCGTTGCTGCAGAACGAACTCAGCAAGCAGGCACTGCACGACGTGCTCACCGGCCTGCCCAACCGGCAGTGCTTCAGCACGCGGATGGAGAACCTGCTGGGCGGGGCCGATCCCGAGCTGGGCGTGACGCTCCTCCTGCTGGAGCTGGACTCCTTCGCGGTGGTGCGCAACGGCCTCGGCGAGCGCGCGGCCGAACAGCTGCTGATCGCCGTGGCGAAACGGCTGAAGTCCGTGATGGCCAGGGAAAAAGCCCTCCTCGCCCGCTTCGACGGCGCGGAGTTCGCGGTGCTGGTGGAGAACGGGCCGGGCACGCCGGACCCGGTGCGCTTGGTGCACGAGCTGCGTCAAGCACTGACCGAACCTGCTTACGTGGACGGGCACGGGCTGGCGCTTTCGGTCAGTGTCGGCGTCGTCAACCGGCCCGCCCAGGACCGCGAGGCCGCCGATCTGCTGCGCGAGTCCCATCAGGCATTGCGCCGGGCGAAGGCCAACGGGCACGGGCAGTGGGAGTTGTTCCACCCCGAGCAGAACCGGCGGGATCGCGAGACCGACGCGCTGGCCGCGATCATGCCGGGCGCTTTCGAACACGGGGACGTGGAGGCGCGGTACCGGCCGCTGGTGCGGCTGGCCGACGGCGCGGTGCACGGGGTGGAAGTGCAGCTCAGCTGGGATCCGCCGGGGGTGGGCCCGCTGTCCGATCAGCAGTGCCGCCGCTTGGCCGAGACCACCGGGCTGATGCTGCCGCTGGGCGAATGGCTGCTGGGCACCGGATGCCGTCAGGTGGGCTGGTGGCGGCAGCGGCTGGACCGCGACCTGCGGTTACTGGTCGGTCTGAGCCCGCACCAGGCCGCCGACTCCGACCTGCTCACCCGGCTGGTCGGCGTGCTGGAGGCGACGCGGTTCCCGGCCGAGCGGCTGCTGGTCGAGCTGCCCATGCTGGCCCTGGCCGCCGACCTCGGCGAGACGAGGGACAACCTGGGAGCACTGGCCGACCTCGGGGTGCGGCCGGTGATCAGCGTCCGCGGGCTGGGCGACGGCGCGCTGGCCCTGGTGGCCGAGCTGCCGGTGCACGGCGTGCGGCTGGATTGCGGGCTGCTGGACGGGACCGCGCCGGACTCGCCGGTGGCCGGCCTGCTGCGGGACCTGCCGGAGCTGGCGCACCGGGCGGGCGCGGACGTGATCGTGGACGGTCTGACCACCGCCGACCAGGCCCGATTCTGGCTGGCCGCCGGGGCCGAGCTGGCGGTGGGTGATCACTACGGCGAGGCGTGCCGTCCGGACGAGCTGGCGGGCATCTTCGGCGAGCTCGATTGACGAACCCCTTTAGGGTGACCGCATGTCGCTGGTGGGAAGAGACGTCGAGCTGGCGCGGGTGCACGGTCTGCTGGCGAACGCGCGCGACGGACGGAGCGGTGTACTGGCGTTGCGGGGCGCGGCGGGCATCGGGAAATCGGTCCTTGTCGACCACGCGGTGTCGATCGCCGAAGCCGAGGGCGTGCGCGTGGTCCGCGGGGCGGGGGTCGAGTCCGATTCCGAGCTGGCGTATGGCGGTCTGCACCAACTCCTGTTCCCGCATTTGGCTCGGTTGGACGCCCTGCCCGCTCCTCAAGCCACGGCACTGCGGTGTGCTTTCGGCCTGGCCGAAGGAGACGAGGCCAACCGGTTCCTGATCTCCGCCGGCACCCTGTCGTTGCTCGCCGATCTGGCCGAGGAAGCCCCGCTGCTGTGCGTGGTCGACGACCTGCAATGGCTCGACCAGGGTTCCGTGGAGGCGCTGTTGTTCGCGGCCCGGCGTTTCGTGGCCGACCGGATCGCGATGCTGTTCGCGGTGCGCGAGACGTCGGCGCCGTTCGAGATGGCCGGCATCGAGGTCGTGGATCTGTCGGGCCTCGCGACGCCCGATGCCGCCCGGCTGCTGGACGACCACGCGCCGGACCTCGTCGAACCGGTGCGGGCACGGGTCCTCGCGGAGTCCGGCGGCAATCCACTGGCGATCATCGAACTCGGGTCGTCGCGGCTCGCCGCACGCGACGTCGACGAGCCCGATCCGGCCGAGCAGGTCGGCCCGTTGCCGGTGACCCGCCGCGTTCAGGAGGCGTTCCGCCGCCAGATCGTCGAGCTTCCCGAACCCACCCAACGCGCGCTGTTGGCAGCGGCGGCGGACACGGCGGCGCCGCTCGCGACGATCCTGCGGGTGATCGAAGCGCTCGGTGGCGTCCCCGGCGACCTGGCGCCCGCCGAACGCGACCGGCTGCTCCGGATCGACAGCCGGATCACGTTCCGCCACCCGCTGGTCCGGGCGGCCGCCTACCAGGACGCGCCGCTGCACCGGCGGATCGAGGTACATCGCGCGTACGCCGACGCGCTGGAGGCCGACGCGGACCGCCGCGCGTGGCATCTCGCCGCCGCCACCACGAGCCCCGACGAGACGGTGGCCGCCGAACTCGAACGCGCGGCGGAGCGGGCCTGGCACCGAGGCGGCGCGATGGCGGTGTCCGTCGCCTACGACCGTGCGGGCCGGCTCAGCGCCGACCGCGAACTGAAGGCCCGGCGTATCGCCCGCGCCAGCCAGGCCGCGTTCGACGCGGGCAAGGCCGACCGCGCCGCCCGCCTGGCGGCCGAAGCTCTCTCACTCACCACTGAGCCCGGCATCCGGGCCGACGCCATCTACACGCGTGGCGCCGTGGAGTACGAACGCACCTCCCCGCGTGCCGACGCGGAACTGGCGATCGGAGCCGCGGAGCTGGTGCGCGACACCGATCCGGAGCGCGCCGCGCTCAACTTCTTCGAGGCCGTGCACGCCGCCCGGCACGGAGCGGCGCACGACCTGCTGCGACGTGCGACGGAGCTGATGCGCGGGTTCACCCCGCCGGAGCACTGGGCACCCGTCGTCACCGCCCTTTTCGGCTGGGCGGAGCTCTTCGCCGGACGCCCGGAAGCGGCCGTCGGTCCGATGCGCGACCTGTACACCACCACGGGTGGCGGCGGGAACGACCTGATGCATCGCGTCACGGCCGGGTTCGGCGGGCTCATGATCGCGGACGACGACGGCGTCGTCGCCGGGACCGAGGACATGCTGGCCGAGGTGCGGGCCACCGGGGCGTTGGGCTGGGTCCCGTACACCCTGAACGTGCTCGCCGTCGCGCGGCTGTTCCGCGGGGAGTTCGCGGACGCCCGCGCGTGTGTGGCGGAAGGCGCGTCCGTGGCCGCCGAACTCGGGAACACGACCGAGCGCCTGGCGCACCGGTCGATCGAGGTGTGGTTGCACGCCGTCTCGGGCGACGAGCCGCGCTGCCGGGCGCTCGCCGAGGAAGTGCTCCCGCGAGCCCGGGCCCGGCATCGGGTCAACGCCGAGATCGCGGACTGGGGTCTCGGCATGCTCGACCTTTCCGCCCGGCGGTTCAAGGAAGCGGCCGACCGGCTCGAGAAGGTGTTCCAGGGACCCGCGAGCCGCGATCTCCTGATGCGCGCGGTGCCGGATCTGGTGGAGGCCGCCGTGCGCAGTGGCGAGCCGGATCGCGCCCGCGAACCGTTGGCGGCCTTCCGGCGCTGGGCCGAACACGTCGACCGCCCGGTCGCCGCCGGACTCGCGTTGCGTTGCCAGGCCCTCCTCGCCGAAGACGCCGACGCGCTGTACGCCGAGGCGCTGCGGATCCAGGAGCGGCACGGCGGTCCGTACGAGCACGCCCGCACCGAGCTGGTCTACGGCGAGTGGTTGCGTCGTCAGCGCCGCCGGACCGAGGCCCGCGCCCATCTCGCGGCGGCGGTGTCCGCGTTCGAGGACCTCGGCGCCGAGCTCTGGGCCGAGCGCGCTCGCGGCGAGCTGGCCGCTTTCGGCGAGCGAGGCGACGAGCCCCGGCGCAGCGGCCCGCTCACCCTGTTGACCCCGCAGGAGCTTCAGGTCGTCCGGCTGGCCGCCACCGGTCACACGAACAAGGAGATCGCCGCGCAGCTCTTCCTCAGCCCGCGGACCGTCGGCCACCACCTCTACAAGGCGTATCCGAAGCTCGGTGTGACCGGTCGTGCCGAGCTGGCAGGCATCGTCCGGTCGCCGGATACCGGTCACGATGACTGATTCGCCGACCGGGGGCTCCCGCATAGCTTTGCGGCACAGCACCGACGACGAGGAGACGACCATGACGAAGTACTTCCTGAGCCTCCCCCACGACGCCGCCGAAGAGCCGACGATGGCGGACATGGACCCCGCCGAGCTGCAAAAGATCATGGCCGAGGTCGGCGCGTTCAACACCGCCCTCGAGGAGGCGGGCGCGTTCGTGACCGCCGGTGGTCTGCAGCCGCCGTCGACCGCGACCACGGTGGACTATTCCGGCGACAGCCCTGTGCTGACCCCGGGCCCGTTCGTCGAGGCTAAGGAATACCTGGGCGGGTTTTGGATCATCGAGGCCGAAAACGACGACGTCGCGATCGAATGGACCAAGCAGGCCTCGCGTGCGTTGCGCAGCCGGGTCGAGGTCCGTGCGCTCCAGGAGGAGCCCCCTGCCTGAAACGCCGTGTGGAGGGCGGACCGGGGATCGGTCTCGCCCTCCACACGGGGATACAGCCGGTCATCGCCGGACCGCCGGTTCACCTCCGCCGACCTCACTGGGAGCGCGCAGCGTCGCCATGGCCAGGAAGCCACCGGCGATCGCGATCCCGGCGGCGCCGAGGAACGCGGCCGAGTAGCCGCCGGTCAGCGCGACCGGGTCGCCGACCCGTCCCGCACCGGCCGACACGGCGACCGCGGTCATCGCGGCCAGGCCGAGCGCCGACCCGATCTGGTACGAGGTGTTCACGATCCCGGACGCGAGGCCGCCTTCCTCCGGTTTCGCGCTGGAGATCGCGGTGCCGAGTGACGGGATGAACGCCAGCGCCTGACCCAGGGCCGCGACCAGCGACGCGGGCAGGACGTCGACCACGAAGTTCCCCGTCGGGCTGACCAGCGAAAGCCACACCAGTCCCGCGGCGAGCGCCCACAGCCCACCGATGATCATCTTCTTCGGCCCGAACCGGCCGATCAGCTTCGGCGCGACCGCGACCATCAGCACGACGATCAGCACCGTCATCGGCAGCAGCGCCGCACCGCTGGCGAACGCGCCGTAGCCCAGTACCTGCTGCAGGTACAGGTTGAGGAAGTACCACATCGGGATCCACGCCGCGCCGAGCAGGAACTGCGCCAGGTTCGCGCCGCCGAGGTTCGGCGTCCGGAAGATCCCCAGCCGCACCAACGGGACTTCGCGCTTCCGCTGGATCGCGACGAACACCGCGAGCAGGGCGATACCGCCGGCCAGCGCACCCCACGTGCCCGCCGAGGCCCAGCCCGCTTCCGGTGCGCGGACGACGCCGAACACGGTCAGGCCGAGGCCCGCGGTCGCCGCGATGGCGCCGGCGATGTCGACCGAGCCACGCCGGGCCGGGGCGGACGGCATCAGCTTGCCGGTCGCCACGATCGCGACCAGTGAGATCGGGACATAGAGCCAGAAGATCCACGGCCACGACAACCATTCGGTGATCACGCCGCCGAGGAACACCCCCGCGGTGCCGCCGGCGGGAGCCGCCGCGCCGTAGAGCGCGAGTGCCTTGGTCAGTTCGCGAGGACGCGCGCCGAACAGCATCATCAGCAGGGTCAGCGCGGACGGCGCGATCAGTGCCGCTCCGGCGCCTTGCAGCACCCGGCCGAGCAGTTCGACCCAGGCGGTGCCCGCGACCGCGGCGACCACGGAACCGCCGAGGGTGACGACCCAGCCGGCGGTGAACATCCTCCGCGCGCCGAACAGGTCCGAGAGACGTCCGCCGAGCAGAAGCAGCCCGGCGAGCGCGATGACGTAGGCGTTGAACACCCACGACAGGTCACCCGGGGAGAACCCGAGGTCCTGCTGCATCGCCGGGAGGGCGACGCCGATGATCGAGGTGTCCATGATGACCATGAACTGGGCCAACGCGATGAGTCCCAGCGCCCACCACCGTCGTGAGTCCGGGGTTGTCTCCGCCATGACGACCGTCCTTTCAGGATCCAGTTACCCCTAGGGGGTATTGCGGAGTTGAAGGTAGACCCGATCGACGTCGTCGCACAAGTACCCCTAGGGGGTATTAATGTAGCGGTGGTCACAGCCGCTTCTTGGTGGCAAACCGTTGCGCGGCAGCAAGTAGGTCGACAGTTACCCCTTACAGGTATAAGGTTCCGGCGACCGACAGACGAGGAGGAGCCGTGCAGCGTCTCAAGTCGCTCGATCCGGCCGACGCGCCGTCGAAGTCCGCCGCATTGCTCGGCGACATCATCGAACGGCGTGGCTCGGTGGGCCCGATGGTCTCCGCGATGGCCAACTCCCCCGCCCTTCTTCAGGGCTACCTCGACTTCTCGCGCGCCATGAAGCGGGCCAAGCTTCCCCGGGCGCTCGGCGAGAAGATCTCACTCGCCCTGCAGGAGTGGATCGGTTGCGCACTGTGCCTGCAGGCGCACACCCAGGCCGCACGAGCCGCCGGGCTCGGCGACAACGACATCGCGCTGGCCCGCCAGGGCACCTCCACCGATCGGCGCGAGGCCGCGCTGATCGCGTATGCCGTGCGAGTCCTCGCCGAACCGTCGTCGATCGGCGACGAGGACGTCGCCGAATTGCGGCGACACGGCTGGAGCGACCGGCACATCGCCGACACGGTGGGGCTGGTGTCCCTCAACCTGCTCACCGGTTCGTTCAATCTCGTCGCAGGACTCGAACCCGCGCCTGCCGAGCAGTCCACAAAGGAGAAACACGATCATGTCGGCTGAGCACGACCACTCGCACCACGAGCACCAGCACCACGGTGACCACAGTGGACATGCGGGCCATGAAGACCACCGGCCGGGCAAGGTCTCCTGGGGTATGGCGGCGTCGGCCACCCTGCACTGCCTCACCGGCTGCGCCATCGGCGAAGTGCTCGGCATGGTGATCGGCACCGCGCTGGGCTGGGGCAACCTCGCCACCATCGTGCTCGCCGTCGCGCTGGCGTTCGTCTTCGGCTATGCCCTGACGATGCGCGGCGTCCTGCGCGCGGGCGTCGGCTTCAAGCAGGCCCTCAAGGTCGCGCTCGCCGCCGACACCGTCTCGATCATCGTCATGGAGATCATCGACAACGGCGTGATGCTCGTCGTCCCCGGCGCGATGGAGGCCGGTCTCGCCAGCGGGCTGTTCTGGGGCGCGCTCGCCTTCGCCCTGTTCGTCGCCTTCTTGCTCACCACGCCGGTCAACAAGTGGCTCATCGGCCGCGGCGCCGGACACGCGGTCGTGCACGCTTACCACCACTGATTCACGATGGACAAAGGCCGCCCCTGGTGCTTCCGCACCGGGGGCGGTCCTTTGTCGTCACAACGTTCTGATCGACGGTGAGCCGGTTGCGAAAGCCACTTTCGCAACGTTGAAGGTTGCGAAAGTGGCTTTCGCAACGTCAGCGGAGGCTCGCCGTGCTGCGGAATCCCTTGAGCCGCAGGCTGTTCGTCACCACGAAGACCGAGCTGAACGCCATCGCGGCGCCGGCGATCATCGGGTTGAGCAGCCCCGCCGCGGCCAGTGGCAGCGCCGCGACGTTGTAGGCGAAGGCCCAGAACAGGTTGCCCTTGATGGTGCGCAGCGTCCGCCGCGAGAGCCGGATCGCGTCCACCGCCGCCCGCAGATCACCGCGGACGAGGGTGAGATCCGACGCCTCGATGGCGACGTCCGTGCCGGTGCCCATGGCCAGGCCGAGGTCGGCCTGCGCCAGCGCGGCCGCGTCGTTGACGCCGTCGCCCACCATCGCGACCACCTTGCCCTCGCCCTGCAGCCGTTTGACCACGTCGACCTTGTCCTTGGGCAGGACCTCCGCGATCACCTCGGTGATCCCGACCTCCGCGGCCACCGCACGGGCCACGGCCTCGTTGTCCCCGGTGAGCAGGACCGGGGTCAGACCGAGCGCCCGCAGCTGCGTGATGGCTTCGGCGGAGGTCGGCTTCACCGTGTCGGCGACGACGAGGACGGCGCGAGCCTTCCCGTCCCAGCCGACGGCGATCGCGGTGCGGCCGTCCTTCTCCTCGGACGCCTTCTTCTCCGCGAGGTCCGGCGGCAGGTGGTGCGCCCACTCCTCCAGCAGCGCGCTGCGTCCGGCCAGCACCGCCTTTCCGTCGACGATCCCTTGCACGCCAAGGCCTTCGACGTTGGTGAACTCCTCGACGGCGGGCAGCTCGCCCACCCGCTCCCGCGCCGCACGGGCGATGGCCTGCGCGATCGGGTGCTCCGAAGCGTTCTCCAGCGCACCGGCCAAGCGCAGCGTCGTCTCCTCGTCGACACCTTCGGCGACGTGGACCGCCACCAGCGACATCTGTCCGGTGGTCACGGTGCCGGTCTTGTCGAGCACGACCGTGTCGACCGAGCGTGTGGACTCCAGCACTTCCGGGCCCTTGATCAGGATCCCGAGCTGTGCGCCCCGTCCGGTGCCCACCAGCAGCGCCGTCGGCGTCGCCAGCCCCAGCGCGCACGGGCAGGCGATGATCAGCACGGCCACCGCCGCGGTGAACGCCGCCGCGACCGAACCACCGGCCCCGAGCCAGAACATCAGCGTGCCGACGGCGAGCGCGATCACGATCGGCACGAACACACCCGAAACCCGGTCGGCCAGCCGCTGGACCTGCGCCTTGCCGGTCTGCGCGTCCTCCACCAGTTTCGCCATCTGCGCCAGCTGCGTGTCCGCGCCGACCCGTGTCGCACGGACGACGAGCCGCCCGCCCGCGTTGACCGTCGCGCCGACCACGGCGTCGCCGGGCCCGACCTCGACGGGGACGCTCTCACCGGTCAGCATGCTCGCGTCGACGGCGGAGCTGCCTTCGGCGATCACGCCGTCGGTGGCGATCTTCTCCCCCGGCCGGACCACGAACCGGTCCCCGACGACGAGCCGGTCGACCGGGATCCGCTCTTCCTTGCCGTCACGGAGCACGGCGACGTCCTTCGCGCCCAGCTCCAGCAACGCGCGCAGCGCGGCACCGGCCCGGCGCTTGGACCGCGCCTCGAAGTACCGTCCGGCGAGGATGAACGTCATCACCCCGGCGGCGACCTCGAGATAGATGTTGCCGTCCCCGGCCATCCGCTCGACGGTCAGCTCGAAGGCGTGCGTCATCCCCGGCGTCCCCGCGCTGCCGAACAGCAACGCGTACAGCGACCACAGGAACGCGGCGAGCGTGCCCATCGAGATCAGGGTGTCCATGGTGGCCGCGCCGTGGCGCAGATTCGCCCACGCAGCCTTGTGGAACGGCCACGCCGCCCACACCAGCACCGGCGCGGCCAGCGTCAGCGAGATCCACTGCCAGTAGATGAACTGGAACGCCGGCACCATCGCCAGCAGGATCACCGGCACCGACAGCACCGCGGAACCGATCAGCCGCTGCCGCAACGGCGCGATCGGGTCGGCCTCCTCGGCGGGCCCGTCCGGCTGCTCCTGCTTCGGCGGAGCGGGCAGGGCGGCCGCGTAACCGGCCGCCTCCACCTGCTCGATCAGCCGCTGGGGTTCGATGTCCCCGCTGTAGGTGACTTTCGCCTTCTCCGTGGCGTAGTTGACCGTGGCGGTGACGCCGTCCAGCTTGTTCAGCTTCTTCTCGATGCGCATCGCGCACGACGCGCAGGTCATCCCGGTGATCGCGAGTTCGACCTCGGCCGTGGTGGCCTGGTCCAGATCGGAAGTCATCGTGGTCACTCCTTTCCGGCTCGGCCTCAGCCGTGTCCGCCGTGGCCGTCGCCGGCCGCCGGGGGTGGGGTCTGGTTCTGGGGCGCCGAAGCGGCCGGGGCGGGTGTGCCCGCGGTGGCGACGGTGAATTCGGCGGTGCGGACCTTGCCCTGGTGCTGGAAGTCCAGGAACAGCCGGTAGGTCCCGGCCGAGGGGACTTCGGCGAAGAAGGTCACCGTGGGGCCGGGTTTCGTGCGGCCGTCTCCGGGCTCGCCGTCCGGGTGGACGTGCAGGTAGGCGAGATCGCCACCGCGCAACGCCACCAAATGCCCGTAGGCGCCCAGATACGGCTGCAGGTCGGTCACGTCACGGCCGTCCTTGGTCACCGTCAAGGTCACCTTCGACGCTTTGCCCGGCGCCAGCTCGCCGTCCAGGCGGACCTGGTAGCCATCGACGTTCGCGACACGTGAGGGCTGGTGCTCGACGGGTTTGAACTCACCCGCGGCAGCGACGTCGACACCGAGTGTCGAGGCCGAGCCGCCCGTCGGCTTGAAGTCCGCGAAGACGCGGTAGCTGCCTGCCTCGGGCAGGGCCAGCGGGACACTCCACACGCCGTCGGGCGCGAGTTCGGGATGCACGTGCTGGAATCCCGCCGTGTCGCGACGGACGACGATCAGGTGCATCCGCTTTTCGTGTTCGACGTCGTACGCGGTGACCGGTGCGCCGTCGGGGCCGAGAATCCTGAAGGAGAAGGGCTGGTTCGTCCCCGGCGTGAGCGTCGTGGTGGTGGGCGTGAGGGTGTAGCCGCCCCTGGACGACGCGAGCCCGCCGGGCTCGTCGGTCGGCGCCGCCTCCGCGACGGTGCCGCTGTGAGCGTCCCCATGCCCGGCGTCCTCGCCGCCGGGAAGGCCGGCCGCGCCGGCGAAAGGACCGACAGCGGTGCCTGCGGCCCAGGCGCCACCGGCGACCAGGGCAAGCGCCACACCGTAGGCGGAGAGCTTCGCAACTGTGTTCATCGTGAAGTCCTTAGTGCGGGCCGTGGCCCGCGATCGGGAGCGAACCGCGGCTCAGGCGGTCAGCTCGTATCCGGCTTCTTCGACGGCGGCGCGCACATCCGCGACAGCGGGCTCCCGGGAGCCGGTCACGGTCACCGCGCCGGTGGGCAGATCCACGCGGACGCCGGTGACGCCGTCGATCTTGCCGACCTCTTCGGTGACGGAACGGACGCAGTGGTCGCAGGTCATGCCGGTGACGGTGTAGGTGGTCTCGCTCATTTCTGTTCTCCTCCGGATTCGTTGCGGTGCTTCAGGAACGCACGAGGCGGGCGATGACATCGGTCGCCTCTTTGATCTTCTCGTCGGCCTCGTCGCCGCCCTTGGCGATGGCGTCGGACACGCAGTGCCTGAGGTGCTCGTCCATCAACCCGAGCGACACCGACTGCAACGCCTTCGTGGCCGCGGACACCTGCGTGAGGATGTCGATGCAGTACTTGTCCTCTTCGACCATTCGCTGCAGGCCCCGGATCTGTCCTTCGATCCGCCGTAGCCGGGTCAGGTATTCGTCCTTGCCTTGCGTGTATCCGTGCATCTCGACCTCCCGAGGAGGACTCTACATACCCTAGGGGGGTAGGGCAATACGCATACCCCGGTGGCGTATGTCACCACCCGCTCGCACGGCAGCCGCCTTCGACGCACCACCCCCGGGCGGGCATGATTGGGACGTCCGCGAATCCCGACTCGAGGAGTGAGCGTGGCCGATCACGGCGACGACAAGGAGCGCCAGCTCAAACGCCTGCGACGCGTCGAGGGGCAGATCCGGGGGCTGCAGAAGATGGTCGAGGAGGACAAGTACTGCATCGACGTCCTCACGCAGGTCTCCGCGGCAACCCGCGCCTTGCAATCGTTCTCGCTCGAATTCCTCGAGCGGCACATGGCGGGCTGCGTCGTCGAAGCCGCCGCGAAGGGTGGCCCCGAGGCGGACAGGAAGATCCGGGAAGCCTCCGAAGCGATCGCGCGCCTGGTGCGCTCCTGACCCTTCGGCACAAAAGAGCGGGCGGGTGACCTCACGTCACCCGCCCGCTTCTCATTCCGCCCTGGTCGCCGTGAACCCGGTCCGGACATGGGCTCCGTCGCAGAACGACTTCTTCACTTGATACGGCCCGTTGTCCACGACCTTATGGCGACAGCCGGTTCGGCTCCGTTGTCGGCCATCGCCTTCAGCCGACCACCTCGTAGCCCGCCTCTTCGACCGCGGATCGCACCAGCTGCGCGTCGACCGGCCCCTCGCTCACGACGGTCACTTCACCGGTCGCGATGTCCGCGTCCACGTCGCTGACCCCGGCCAGACCGTTCACCGCCGTCGTCACCTTGTTCATACAGCCCGAGCAGGTCATGCCCTTGACCGTGTACACGGTGGTGTCCATCCGCCTTCACCCTTCGGTTCGAGTTACTTTACCCCCGTAGGGTATCGCACAGGGTGCGGACGCGGCAAAGTCCGTGATTCGTTGATCTGCGTCTGACCCGTGCGCGGGCAGGAATCGCTTCGTTCCAGACCGGTGCGAGCGTTGTCGATGAAGGAATTGGGACGTTCACTGTCCCAAATCCTTCATCAACGAATCCAAGCGTGGAGGAGCCAGGACGTTCGACGTCCCGAACCCCTCAAGCTCGACCCACACCAGCGGGCAAGCAAAACGGGCGTCCCTCAAGGAGGCCTTCACGGACAGCTGATACGGGGCAGGGGTTTACAGGTCGGACTTCAGGAGCTCGTCGGCGTCCTTCACCAGCACCATCACGTCCTGATGGCGATCCCACGCCGCCTCGTCGTACCCGGCGAGACGCAGGCCGGGAGCCTCCAGGGCGCGCTGCACCGCCCAGCCGGGCGAGCTGAGCGAGATGCCGTAACCGTCGTTGCCCGCGTAGTCGTTGTAGCCGAACCCGCACGCCTTGTACGCGGCGAGCACGCGGTCGGTGGCACGAGCGTCCAGCCCGTAGTCCTTGCCCGCCTCGGCGCGCATCGCCACCCGGCGGCCGTGCGTGGTGACCACCGCGACGCCGCCGGGAGCCAGCGCGCGCGAGAAGTAGCGCAGCAGCGGACCCCAGTTCGGGGCATCGAGATGAGTCAGCACCGAACCGCACCACAGCAGGTCCACATCGGTCACCTGCTCGATGTCGTCGACATCAGGGGCGCCGATCACCGCCCGCGCGCCGAACGCCTCCGCGCAACCGGCCAGCGCCGCCTGGTCCATGTCGCACCCGATCAGCTCCGCCGCCGGGAAAGCGGCCCGCAGCGAACGCATCACCCGGCCGTAACCACACCCGAAGTCCAAGACCCGCTTCGGTACCGGCCGCCCCGTGACCTGCAATGCGGCGAGCACCGCACGCAAGGCGTCCCTGGACACGCTCATGTAGTGCTCGGTGTTGTTGCCCGCGAACATGCTGTCGTCTTCGGCGATCGTCGTGCTGACCCCGGCCATGATGCCCGCGACGGTCTCGTCCAACGTCTCGCTCATTCGTCCCCCTGGAAGGTCGGCCCCGCACGGTAACCGTAGCGGGCCCGCATCCCGCGGTCACGAACGGTGGTTCGAATGACCCCTGTGCCCAGTGCCGGGCGCGATCTACCGTCGGGCAAGCGATTTCCGAATTCGAAGGGAACACCATGGCCCGTTTTTCGCGCCTTGTCACGCCGGTCGCGGCGACAGCGCTGATTCTTTTGTCGCAGGTTCTCGCCACGAACGCCAGTGCCGCGGCGGCGGGCGCCGACAGCATCGACGTCGGACCTGTCAGCATGGCCACCTCGATGAACTGCTGGAATGAACGCAAATCCGTGGGTGACGCGTGGGTCACGCTGAACGGGGACCGCGTCACGGTGCGAGACCACTGTGCCGACGGGAATCCGGTCATGGCCCGGGTGCAGATGACCGTCAACGGAACCCCGCGGCTTTGGACGTGTTACAACCATTCGGGCGGTGGAACCACCAAGGTGTGCGACTTCGATTGGCCCGAAGGATACGTCGGATTCAAAACGGTGATCTTCTTCGCCTGGGACGGTATCCGCGAATACAAAATGGGAACCCTGCGGCACTGGCGCGACGGGTAGGTCCGCCCTCGCCCGCCCCCGTGCGCCACACTGGTGACGGTGATCGGCCTGCGGGGAGGGTGCGGTGGAGTTTCAGGTGCTGGGTCCCCTGCGGGTCCGACGCGACGGGCGGGACGAGGCGCCGGCGGGAAGGCTGCAGGGCGTCCTGCTCGGGGTGCTGCTCGCGCGGGCGAACCAGCCGGTGCCGGTGGACGTGCTGACCGGCGCGTTGTGGGGCGACCGGCGAGACCCTCGGCACGCGCAGAGGCTGCAACTGCATGTTCATCGGCTCCGGGGGCTGCTCGCGGAGCCGGAGCGGCTGTCGTTCGGCGAGGCGGGCTATCGGCTGCGGGTGCTGCCGGGTGAGCTGGACTCGGAGCGGTTCGCCTCGCTGTTCGAGGAAGCGCGCGAAGTCGCGGACGAGGATCCGCAAAGGACGGTCGACGTCCTGCGCGGGGCGCTGGGCCTGTGGCAGGGCGACCCGTTCCGCGACGTGGACGTCCCGCTGCTCGCCGACTGGGCGCAGCGGCTCGCCGAGCTCAGGTCGGTCGCGCTGGAGACGCTCTACCAGGCCGAACTCGCCTGCGGGCTGAACGCGGCGATCATCGGCGAACTGACGGAGCTGGTGCGCCGGTATCCGGTTCGCGAGCGGCTGCACGGCCTGCTCATGACCGCCCTCTACCGCGCCGGGCAGCAGGCCGAAGCGTTGCAGGCGTATCGCACGGCACGGGACACGCTCGTCGAAGAACTCGGCGTGGACCCGGGGCCGGAGTTACGTGAACTGCACCAGCGCATCCTCGCGGGAGAGTCGCTGGGGCCGGACGAGAAGGCCCCGCTCGCGAGCGTTCCCGCTCAGCTGCCGGTGGATGTGCGCGGTTTCGTGGGCAGGGACGCCGAACTCGCGGAGCTCGACGGCCTCCTCGCCACCGGGGAGACCGCGGTGGTCTCGGCTGTCGCCGGAACCGCCGGAGTGGGCAAGACGGCGCTGGCCGTGCGCTGGGCACACCGGGTGCGGGACCGGTTCCCCGACGGCCAGCTGTACGTCGATCTGCGTGGCTACGGCCCCGACCAGCCGGTCTCGCCGGAAGACGCGCTGGCGGGCTTCCTGCGCGCGCTGGATTTGGACGGTGCGGCGATTCCGCAGGACCTCGCCGAGCGCGCCGCGCGGTTCCGCACCCTCGTCGCCCGGCGCCGGATGTTGATCGTGCTGGACAACGCCCGCACGGTCGAGCAGGTGCGCCCCTTGTTGCCCGGTAGCCCGTCCTGTTTCGTGGTGGCGACCAGCCGCGACGCGCTGGCCGGCCTCGTCGCGCGCGAGGGCGCCCACCGGCTCGATCTCGATCGGCTGCCGGGCGAGGACGCCCGCGTCCTGCTCCGCGAACTGCTCACCGACCGGGTGGACGCCGAACCCGAAGCCGCCGCCGCGCTGGTGGAACGGTGCGCCCGGCTGCCCCTGGCCCTGCGGATCGCCGCCGAGCTGATCCGGTCACGGCCCGCGCGCGGCCTCGGTGAATTCGTCGACGAGCTTTCCCGTCAGCAGGACGCTCTCGATCTGCTGGACGTCGACGGTGATCCGCAGACCGCCGTGCGCGCCGTGTTCTCGTGGTCGTACCGGAAACTGGACGCGGTGGCGGCCAGGATGTTCCGGCTGCTCGGCCTGCACCCCGGACACGACACGGACGACCACGCGGCGGCGGCCCTCGCCGGTACCGGGCCGCGGGAGACGCGCCGCGCGTTGGACGTGCTACGGCGGGCCCATCTCGTCGATCAGTCCCCCGACGGCCGCTACCGTTCCCACGACCTGCTGCGGGCGTACGCCGCCGAACTCGCCGAATCCACCGACAGCGCGGACGAACGCCAAGCGGCGTCGAGCAGGCTGCTCGACCACTACCTGTTCACGGCCTCGGCCGCGATGGACGTCATCGCGCGAGACGATTACGCCCCGAGGCCGAAAGCGCCCGCACCCCACGGGGAAGCACCGGCGTTCTCGACCTACGACCACGCGTGGCGCTGGCTCGACGCCGAGCGGGCCAACCTGCTGGAGGTCTGCGGGCACGGCGGACCGGCGTCGGTGATCCACCTGTCGGAGACCGTGTGGCGTTACCTTGACACCGGCGGCTTCTACGACGATGCCGATTCCCTGCACACTCGTACGGTCGACGCCGCCCGCGAGCTGGAAGACGAACGCGCGGAAGCGAAAGCGCGACGCGCGCTCGGTGTCACGATGTCCCGCAGGGGCCGGGACCGCGAAGCGATCGACCATCTCGAGTGGGCGATGGCCGCGTTCCAGCGCACCGGGGACGAGGGGTTCGAGGCCGCGACGCTGAGCTTTCTCGGCTGTGTGTACGGGAAGAAGGGTGAGCTGGAGGAGGCCCATCGCAGATTCGAGCGAGCACTCTCGCTGACCGACCCGGACGAAAGCTGGTATCTGCACTGCGCGGTCAGGATCAACCATTCGCAGAACCTGCTGAGCCTCGGCCTTCCCGAAGAAGCCAAGCAACACCTCGACGTGGCTTTCGCCCTGTGCCAGGAAAATCACGATGAGCACATCGAATGCAACGCGGTCAACCTCCTGGCCAAGGTGTATCTCCACAGCGGACACGACGACGATGCCTTCGACCACGCTCAGCGCGGTTTGGCCCTCGCCAGGGCCGCTGGTTTTCGCACTCAGGAAGCCGACTGCCTGAGGGTTCTGGGAGTGGTGCACCGGCGCCAGGGCGACGGCGAACAGGCCTTGCGCCACCATGAGGAAGCGACGACACTCGCTCGTGCCATCGGTGACACGGAACTGATCACCGAGGCCCTCAACGCGCTCGGCGCCACCCACGCGGCCGCGGGACGGCATGCCGAAGCCCTCCACAGTTACGGCG
The DNA here is from genome assembly GCF_001905755.1 of Amycolatopsis sp. CB00013. Taxonomy (NCBI): domain Bacteria; kingdom Bacillati; phylum Actinomycetota; class Actinomycetes; order Pseudonocardiales; family Pseudonocardiaceae; genus Amycolatopsis; species Amycolatopsis sp. CB00013. The sequence continues at coordinate 343,215 of NZ_LIWC01000005.1, forward strand.
ACGCGCTGGCCGTGGCCACCGAGGCGGGCCACCGCGAGCAACTGGCGCACGCCCACGCCGGTATCGGTGACGTCCACGCTGAACGGGACGAGCACGACGAGGCCCGCCGTCACTGGCTGCGAGTACTCGACTTCTACCGCGACCTCGACGTCCCTCAGGCCGCCGAAATCCGGGCGAAGCTCAGCCGTTTTGGCCACGGCTGAACGGGTTCCGTGGGTCGCGAAGCCACTATCGGGACATCCCAGACCGCCGAGGGCCCGGATCGTCGTCCCAGTCCGGCTCGAAATCGAACTGCCGGGGCCTCCGTGAACTCGGTGGCGCGAAGGCGTTGCGACGGTCTTCCGCCCTGCGCCGGATCGCGGCGACGCGCTCGTGCCAGCGTTGTGTCAGGGCCGCGGATCGCTCCGCGCCGGCCCTCTCCGCCGCGTAGCACCGCTCGGCCCTGACCGCGATCCGGTGCCGGTTGCCCTCGATCCGGTCGGCGAACCGCTCGCGCATCCGCTCGATGCGCTCCTCCCCCGTCATCGCGGCATCACCTCCCGCCGCCCGCCGGCACTTTCCCGCGCGCCCTGTTCGAGCATTTCCCGCATCACACCGAGGATCTCCTCGAACCCCTCGTCGGTGGCGTCGCAGACGTCCCAGAACGCCTCGACCTTCGTCTCCACCACCGGCACCAGGTTGCCGTCGCACCACTCGGACGCCGACTGCCGGACTTCGGCCTTGACGTCGTCGCTGATGTTCAGGCACTCCTGGTCGGCCGGAATGCCGAACTGTGAGGCCACATAAAGGATGTCCTCGTCGCTCGCCCCTCCCTTGGCGACCGTGACCAGCCGGTCGACGATGTCCGGCACGATCCCGTTGATGGCCGGTGAGAACAGGCCGTTCACGGTCTGCGCCTTGGTCACGCACAGCTGCTCCAGCGCGCCGCGGACCTCGGTCAGCACCTTGCCTGCGTTGTCGAGCTCCTTCATCAAGGCCCTGGCCCGGTCCACCGCGTCGTCGTAGCGCGACGACGCGGTGTCCGCGGCCTCCCCCTCCCATTCGGCGAACAAGTCGCCCTGGGCCGTGATCAGCTCGTCGACATGGTGCTGCAGGCGGCCGGCCGCCTGTACGTACTGGTCGGCCTGGAGGCGGATGCGTTTGAACTCCACTTCACGCTGCTCGCCGTACCGGGCCTTGAAGATCCACTTGTCCGCGAACGGGTTTCCGGTCAAGGACGTGCCGCCATCGCCCGAACCACGAGAGGCCGCCCTCGATCCGCCTCCCCCGCTTCGGTATCGGCAGTACTTCCCCCAGAACAGCTTGAAGAAGTCCAGGCCGACCTCGCCGGAGTCGAAGATCTCCTTCGAGCTCGCGGCGCCGGAACCGCCGGTCGCCTTCAGGTTGTCCGCATAGGACTGGAGCCGATGGGCGTTCTCTCGCTGCTCGTCCAGGTCGTCCGCGTACCTGCGCTCGTGCTCCGCCTGGTCGATCGCGGCCTGCATGTCCGCGCTCGGGTTGCCGGATCCGGGCAGCGCGCCCGGGCCACCGGGATGCTCCTCGCCGTACGTCGCGATGGTCGCGGCGTCGTTGACCGCCTGACTCAAGGCGCCGTTGTTGATGGCGTTCGCGGCGTAGTTGTCCACGTACTCCTGGGCGTCGTATTCCTCGATGTACTCCTTGACCTCTTCCGGCACGGTGTCCGGGTCGTACCCGGTCCGTTCCTGGATGAGGACGTCACCCCAGATGTACCCCGTCGCGTAGTCGTAGCTCCACGCGGCGATGAGCTCCCGCTTCGTCTCGTCGGAGACGCCGGGGTCGTCGAGGATCGCCCTGATCTCCTCGTCGGTCGGGCTGACCTGGCCGTTCTCCCCTGCCGGCCGGTACCTCGCCTTGGCCTCGTCCCACCAGGCCATCACTCGCCCCTGTCACGCAGGGCGTCGAGCCGTGACGCGAAGTCCGACTCGGTGTCCCCGTAGACACCGGCGGACTCCCGCAGCAAGCTGGCGATCTCGTCGATGTCGCCGACCAGCCGGACGGCGACAGTCGCCAGTTCCCCGTTCGCGGCGACGTACGCGGCACCGTGTCCCTGGTAGCGGTCGCCGCCGAAGTCCGGCTGCGCCACCACGGTGTGCGCCACCTGCCCGCTCACCGACCGAAGCCCGGTACCGATGGTCCCGAGCTCGTCACTCACGTCCAGCAACTTCGCTGGATCGACTTCGTACCCCACGCGATCCCCTCTCGTCCCTGCCCCTTCGAAGAGGTTAGGAACGCGGCTTTCACGCGGCTTTCATCCGCGTGAAAGCGCCCGGGGTCGTCAGCGTCTGCGGGTGGGAGTGGAGCGGCGCGGGGTCGTCGGGCGCTTCGCGGTCGTCGGTGCGCGGTAAGTGGTGGTGGTCCGTGTGGTCTCGGGGGTGATCCGGGTCGTGGTGGTCGCCGGGGTCTGCGGCGAGGCCGTCGTGACCGGACCGGTCGTCGCCGGAGCCGTCGTCGGGGTCGTCGGCGAAGTCGTCGCCGGGGGCACCACCTGGCCTCGCCCCTGCCCACCCCCGGAACACGCGCCGAGCAGCGCCACCACGCCCACGACCAGCCCACATAGCCACACCCGCATGGCGCGGACCTTAACAGTCCGCCGCCCGGGGATCCGGCCGAACGACCGAATCCCACCCACCCCTCGGCTAGACCGCGGCTCGCAGGCGATACAGCTCGGCCAGTGTGGCGCCCTCGGAGCCGATGTCCGCGCCGTTCTCCGTGCCCAGCCACGTGGCCGCCTCGTCTCGCGGCAGCGGGCAGACCTCGATCTCCGCGAGGCAGCGGCCTGGCCGGACCACCGCCGGATGCAGCCGCGCGACGTTCTCGTTCGTGGTCAGGCACACCAGGATGTCCAGGCCCTGGCCGAGCAGCCCGTCGGTCAGGTTGAGCAGACGGGACAATGCCTGCCCGGAGTCGCGTTTCGCGTCCGCGCCGACGAGTTCGTCGCAGTCTTCGAGGATCAGCAGACGCCATTTCCGCTTGTCCGCTCGCTCCTCGCCGAGCACCACCGAGGTCAGGTAGCCCGGATCGGCGAACAGGACCTCGGGGTCGAGGACGTTGTCGACCTGGCACCAGTCCCGCCATTCGTGCGCGAGCGCGCGCACGGCGGTCGTCTTGCCGGTGCCCGCGGGGCCGTGGAGAAGGATCAGCCTGCCGGTGATGTCCTCCGGACGCGCCGCCATGAGCGTGTCGAGCGCGGTCACCGCCGAGCGCGGGTAGTTGCCGCGGATCGCCTGCCACGGCGGCAAGTCCATCGTCCTGGGCGCGCGCACGCCGGCGCCACCGCACCCCTGCACGTGCCAGAAACCGACCGGTACGGCCGATTCCCCGGGCACCCCCGTCCGCGCGGTCCCGACCGCGGCCGCGAGCACCTCCTCCGCCAGGTCGCCGGAAGTGGCGCATACGCACACGGTCGCGGCACCGGCACGGCGGCGCATCGCGACGAGTGTCCACTCGGGACCGTAGGCGAGATGCGAGTGCCGACCGTCCAGTTCGTACGTCAGATCCGCGGTGACGCCAGGAGGCAGCAGTGTCGCGTCCGGTGAGACCTCGGTGATTTCGGCGGCCCGTGCATGCGGCTTCGCCCCGGTGATGAACGGTTCCATGGCCAGCGCGTTCAGCACGCCTTCCATCGGCACGTTGCCACCGAAGAACATTCCACGATCAAGAGACTGGGGTAACTCCGTTGTCCTTGCTGTCACCCCATCACGGTCCATCGCGCGAGGCCGGCGCACATCAGGGACCGTCCCCGATTCACCCCTGACAGGGATCTTCGCCGGACCGCCTGTCCGCCACGATCGCCGGGATGATTGTCTCTGAGCTGACATTGGACCATTCGCGGAAGGAGGTGCGCGGTGAGCGATGACGGCTTCATCGAGGTGATCGCCCGCGAAGTGGAGGCCGACCCCGGTAATCTGGCGCTGCGTGAGGACTTCATCACGCTGCTGCTGGAGAAGGACCCGGACCGCGCCGCCACCGAACTGACGGCGTTCGAGGCCCACGGCGGCGATCAGGCGCGGATCCGCCTGCTGCGCGCCCGGCTGATGGCGGCACGGTTGCGGACCTCGGCCCCACCGCCCGCCGAGGCCGTGGCGGCCCCGTCCGATGAGGACCGTCACGCCGTGAGCGCCACCGCTTCGGAGTCGCTGTGGGACACCGAGCGTCCGGCGGTGACGCTGGCCGACGTCGTGGGGCTCGCCGAGGTCAAGCAGCATCTGAACACCGCGTTCCTGACTCCGCTGCGCAATCCCGAATTGGCGGCGGCGTTCGGCCAGAAACCGGGCGGATCACTGCTGATGTACGGCCCGCCCGGCTGCGGCAAGACGTTCATCGCCAGGGCGATCGCCGGCGATCTCGGCGCGTCCTTCATCCACGTGACCCTCGCGGACCTGCTCAGCAAATGGATCGGTGAGAGCGAGAAAGCGATCCAGAGCGTGTTCCGCCACGCCCGCGCGGCGGCACCGTGCGTGATCTTCTTCGACGAGTTCGACGCGCTCGGCGGACGGCGCACCTCCGGTGGCGGCGGTTCGCAGGCGATGCGGATGCTCGTCACCCAGCTCCTGGAGGAGCTCGACGGCGTGGCGGGCGCGAACGACGGGGTCTACTTCCTCGCCGCGACGAACCGGCCGTGGGACATCGACTCCGCGCTGCGCCGCCCGGGCCGGATCGACAAGACGGTGCTGGTGCTGCCACCGGACGCCGTCGCCAGGGCGGCGATCGTCCAGGGCGCGCTGGACGGCAAACCCGCCGACGATGTCGACGTCGTGGCCGTCGCGGCGGCGACCGAAGGGTTCTCCGGTGCCGATCTCAGCCACCTGACGACCACCGTGCTGCAGCAGGCGATGGTCGAATCGATGAGCAAGGGCGAACTGGTACCGGTCACGACCGGCGCGCTGCTGGCCGCCGTCCGCGGCATCACCCCGTCCACGACATCCTGGTTCGACCAGGTGGCGCCGGTGCTGGAGTTCGGCGTCGACGACGGCACCTTCGACCAGCTCCGGGCGTACCGGGTCAAGCGAGGCATGCGATGAGCGACACCGATTCCGTGGAACGGACCCTGGACCTGGCCTGGGAACTCCTCGAAGCCCAGCCGACGCATCCCAAGATCCCCGAACTGGCGCTGCAGGTGCTCGCGGCCCAGCCGGAGCGAAGCAGTGCGTCGATGGTGCTCGCCTATCACCGTGAGTCCTGCGGTGACCCGGACGAGGCCCGGCGTCTGTACGTCGGGATCACCGCCCGCCGCGACAGCCAGTTCATCTGGGCGGCTCGTTCGCTGCGGCGTCTGGCGTTCGCCGAGCACGACCACGCCGAGGCGCTGCGGTGGGCGCACACCGTGCTCGCCGAGACCCAGGAGGACTGGGACGACTGGATGAAGCTGGGCTCCGCCCAGGCACTCGCCGGTGAGCACGAGGACGGGTGGCGCCGGCTCGACGAGGCGGTCGCACTGTGCGCGCGGACGGCGCCGGGCGCGCTCCCCAAGGCGCTGGGGAGGCGTGCGGAGTACCTGATGGAGAGCCTCGCCCCACCCGAGCGGTTCATCGCCGCGGCCGAGGAGGCCATCCGGGTCGACGCGGCGGACTCCTGGATCGCGATGATGCTCGGCTGGTCCTACCTGGTGCAGTACCGGTTCGACGACGCCGAACAGCTCGGCCTGCGGCTGCTGCGCGAGGATCCGACCGATGACCTGGCGCAGAGCCTGGTCGGGTCCGCCCGGGAGATGCTGCGGATCGTCGACAAGGCCCAGGCCCAGGACATTTCACTGGACGACATCCGCGGCACCGGGACGATCGAGCTGGCGTGGCGGCAGCTCCGCGACCAGAAACTCGGTATCGACCTGGCTTCTGCGCTGGCGGCCTTGGACGCCGTGCTGCCCGCCGACCTGCGTGCCGCGCTGCGGCCGGGAATCTCGGTCGGCGACCTGGCCGAGGGCGACAAGGTCGGCTCCATGGTCGCGGAGGACATGGTGAGCTGGCACGACGGCCAGCGGCCCGGCTCCGGTGCGCTGTGGGGCTTGGACGAGCCGTTCCGCCTGATGTCGGCCGCGGAGATCATCGCCATGGACGCCGCGATCGACGCCGACCAGGCGGGCCATCCGGAGTGGCCGGAGAACGAGCTCTGGGAACAAGTGATGACCGACGACGACGGCGCGTACCTGGTCGCCGTCGCGTTCGGGGCGCTGGTCAAACGCCGTCCCGGAGTTCCCGACGAGCCGGTCGCCGAGTCGATGGCCGACTGGATCTGGGACCGGGTGGCCGGGTTCGGCGGGCGCGATCCGCGTCCGGCACCGCTGAAGACCGATCCGCTTCCGCCACTGACCGGCGTCATCGTCACGATGTGCGCCGCACTGGGCGCGCCCGAAGACTCCCCGGCCTACGCGGAACTGCGGCGGCTCTTCCCCGGCTCGACCGTCCGGCGGAGTGAACTGGTCCCCGACGAGCCGAGCGCCGACGGCGTCTACATCGAGGCGCTCGACGGGCTGGTGACGAGGGTCAGTGTCGATGTCGGGGTCTGCCCGGACGCGGACCGGCTGATCTCCGGGCTCGACCTCGGCGGGCATCGTGGGTCCGTCGATGCTTACGTGCGGGCGCATGGAGCCGTTCCGCACGACAGCTGGGTGAACCGCGCCAACGGCGAAGCCACGGTCGTCTACGACTTCGCCGGGAATCGGCTTGGCTTGACCTGGGCTGACGGGAGTATCGCCCGGATCTACGTCACCGGTGCTTGAGCGGCGGCAGGTGCCGTTCTGGAGCTCGCCGCTTTCCGGTGACGGGTCGGCCCTTGGGCAAAGGCCGCCCGTTGCCGTTTTCCGGCGACAGGTCGGAACAGTGGCGGCTCGTTGGCTGCCGGGCGGGGTTCGGAAGGCCGGAACAGCAGGACTTCTCGGCTCCGACTAGGCCCAGCCTCCGTCACGCACAACTCGCCTGCCGCCGTATTCCGGCGACAGGCCGGAACGCCGAAGCCCCCGTTGCCGTTTTCCGGCGACGGCTCAGAACGGTGGCGGCTCGTCGACTGCCGGACGGGGTTCATGAAGCGGCGGTGGTGTGCTGTCGTAGCGCTGACCGGTGGGTGTGGTGATCGTCAGAGTGCCATCGGAGGCGAGATGGTAGGTCCAACCGGGTTCGTCTTTCAACCGGTGATCACGGCGGCAGAGGTCGATGAGGTCGATATCGGAGGTGTGGCCGCCGTGTTGCCACGGCACCGAATGGTCAATGTCGCAGGCTTGAGCGGGTCGGTGACAGCCGGGTCTTCGACACTCACGATCCCGCACCCGCACAAACTCCGCCAAACCCACCGTCGGCCGATACCGGTCCCGACCCAGATCCAGAACCTGCCCAGACAGCGGATCAGTGACGATCCGCCGCAACACACTATTCCCACCCTCGGCGATCTCCCTGGCCAGCGCGGCGGGGATCGTGCCGTGCCCGGCCAGTTCCGCCGGATCCTCGTTCAGGCCGAGATAGGTGAACAAATCCATATAGAGAAACACTTCGCTGCGTTCACTCGTGCCGCCTTGGCCGCCGAGCAAAAGATCGAGGGCGACATCCGCCCGTAACTGGTCGAGAGTACGGGTTTCACCACCGGTTCTGAGAGCCCGCGCTTCGCGGTCGATCCGCTGGTAGGCGGCAGCGACCTTCTCGACCGGCCCATCCTCGACCTCGATGGATGCGACTCCGGTCTCACCGTGCCGCAACGTGAGACGACGACCCTCCCGATGCCGCTCAGCCCGTTTACCGGCGCCCTCGGGATCGATCGTGTTCGCCGCATGGTTGGCCGCCTTCCGGACCTGATCCGGATTCTTGTCCCCGATCCGATCCTCCAACAAGGCGTCCACCGCACGAGCGTCCTCATCGGACAGCCAGGCAGTGGCCGTCGCGACCTTCATCGCACTGAACCCAGCGAGTTTCCCCTCATCCATCAGGCTCAGCGTGCGAGGCAACCGGGTGGTCAGCGCGTCCGCGGCGGCGACCAGCGCACCCGCATGATTGTCCACAAGGGACAACTCAAGCGCGACCTCCTGCGCCACACTCCGCGCACCCTCACGATGCCGGTTCAACTGCGCCAACGCCCGAAACCGCACCGCCTCCAAACGCGCAATCCCCGCCGACGCCGCCTGCGCCAACGCGACGGAATCCCTGTCGTCCAACACAATCGCGGCATCGTTCACCGCGGCCAGCACCTCGGGATCAGTGAGGCCTTCCAAGAGCGCCACAGGCGCGGAATGAGTATCCACCCCACGAACATACGACCCACTACCGACAATTCCAGGCCCCACGAGCGACAGAGGCATTGCCGATTTTCGGCAACGCACACATCGCCACCGGCAAGACCCGACCTCACAAGCCCCCCGCGAGGAACGTGGATCCTGTCGTGTCCGCGGCAGCCTGCGGACACGACAGGAGTGATCAGCCGCGAGCGACCTCGCTCGCCGTGGTGAACTCGTATCCTTGCGCCCGCAGCCCGAGCACCACCGTGTTCAGGTGCTCCAGTGGCAGGAACGGGTGGAAGAAGAAGCTGGCCACGTTGTCGCGGACCACCTTGGACTTCGCACCGTCAGCGAGCAGGTCGGCGGGCAGCCGGGCCGGATGCTGGTTGAACGGCTCCGGAGCGACGTGGTCCAGATTCTCGGGGATCACCACGGCGCCATAGACATCCCTTACTGGGTAGGGAAAATACTGACCGTACTTGTTCTGATAGGACACCGTCGAGGTCGAGCCGCAGGCACCACGTGGGCAGTATCCCGCGAAATAGCTGCCCTGGTCGTAGCGCGCCGCGAAGTGCGAGCTGACCTCCTTGTAGTCCACCGCGGAACCACCGTAATGCGGGAACTCGAACACTTCCGGCTCGGGCAGCCCGACCCGGCGGAACTCGCCGAGCCCGGTGGCGATCCGCCCGCGGAACCATTCCGCGGAATCGCCGGGGACCGGGCCGGTCTCCACGACGTGGTTGTTCTTGTCGACGATCGCCGTGTAGAACTCGTAGTCCGCCGCGCTCGCCCCGCCGTAGGGGTTCGCCAGTTCCTCGAACTGATGGCTGTAGCCGTGCATGATCAACGTCGCGCCGCGCCGGATCGCGTGGTGCAGCGCGTCCACCAAGGCCGGGCTGTCCACGAGCCGCGCGAACGTCGGCCTGCCGCCGTTGGCCACACCGTGCGGATCCGCGTAATACGGGTAGACCGCGAGGGAGAACGGGATCCCTTGCCCGCCAAGGAGATCGGCGATCCGGCGGATCTGGCCCGCGTCGGTGCGCGGGCCGATGTCCTCGATCCGCACGAGCGCGCGGTGCCGTTCCGCGGTCTTCGGCGCGAGCGTGCCGAGCAGGATGTCGGCGGCGGCGAGGTACCGGTCACCCTCGTTGACGTAGGAGAACGGCGCCTCCGCGACGTAGGTGAAGTTCCCCGAGCGCACCGCCCACGGCGTGTGCTCGCCGGCCGTGACGCTGTCCGCGAGCACCTCGTTGACCGCCGGGTTTTCCCGCCGCACCAAAGGAACCGAGCCGATCTCGGGATTGCGTTCGAGCGACACGTTCTTGTAGCGGACCTCGGTGGGCGAAGTCGGCGTCCGCCCCGCCGGTGTCCAGCCCCAGCGCGCGGTGACACCCGGGTCGTGCGCCACCAGGCGGTCGACGTTCTCCCCCAGCCAGACCACCGGCACCTTCGCGGTCACCACGTCCGCGAGCAGTGCGGCGGGCAGCACGGCGTCACTGATCGAACCGACGTAGACCAGCGCCTGGTATCCGCCGATCTCGCCCGGCCGGTAGTCCGCCGCGGCACGCATCGTCCAGCCGCCCGCCCGCGAGACCAGGTTCGCGGTCTGCATCGCGAACGCTTCGGCCATACCGGCTTCGTCCGCGTCGGCGGGCGGATTCGGCGCGTCCCGTTCACCGGCGTCGTAGACCACCAGCGTCCGGTGGGCGCGGTTCCCGCCGGGGCCGGGACTGCCGACTTCGCTGCTCATCGCCAGCCGGTCGCCGAGCGAAACCGGTGCCGCCGCGGGCGAAGCGAGGATCGCGCTCGCCGGGCGCGTGTACACGACCAGCAGCACCAAACCGGTCGCGACGACGACCGCCAGCACCGCGAACCGCAGCCCGGCCGGGGTACGCCGTCGCCTGTCCACCTTGCGCTTCCGGGTCATACCAGCACACCCCCGGACACCGCGGCGAACTCGTCCACCGGCTCGGCGCTCAGCCCTAGCAGCCTGGCCAGCGCGCGCTCGGTGCGCGACGCGGCCCTTCCGTCGCCGAAGGGATTGCCCTCGTCCATCATCGCCGCCCTCGCCCGCGGGTCGGTGAGCAGTTCCGACGCCGCCCGCACGATCAGCTCGCGATCGGTGCCGACCAGCCGCGCACAACCCGCGTGGACCGCTTCCATCCGTTCGGTGACCTCGCGCAACACCAGCACCGGAACCCCGAACGTGGGCGCCTCCTCCTGGATCCCGCCGGAGTCGGACAGCACCAGCGTGGCGGCCGCGAGCACACCGGCCAGTTCCTCGTACCTCAGCGGCTCGGTGACCACCACGCGAGGCAGGCCGCCCAATTCCTCGTCGACCAGCTCGCGTACGGCCGGGTTCGGATGCGCGGGCAGCACCACGGACACGTCGGAATGGCGGGCGACCAGTTCGGTGACCGCGCGCAGCACCTGGCGCAGGGGTTCGCCCCAGGACTCGCGGCGGTGCGCGGTGACCAGCACCAGCCGTTCACCGCGGGCGGCGGCTTCCACCGCCGCGGCGACCCGCTCGTCCTGGAAGTCCACCGCGCCGCGGTCGGCGATCGCGCGGATCGCGTCCACGGATGTGTTGCCGGTGACCAAGATCTGCTCGGCGGGGACCTGCTCGCGAAGCAGGTTGTCCGCCGCGGCCGAGGTCGGCGGAAGATGCAAGGAGGCGGCCTGGGTGACCAGCCGCCGGTTCAGCTCTTCCGGGAAGGGCGCGGCCAGATCGAACGAACGCAGGCCCGCTTCCAGGTGCACCACCGGAACCCGCCGCCAGAACGCGGCGAGCGTGCCGGCCAGTGTGGTCGTGGTGTCGCCCTGGACCACCACCGCCGCGGGTGGTTCACGTTCGGCCAGCGCGTCCAGGCCGGTCAGCATCTGGCCGAGCAGTTCGGGCTGGCCACCGTCGCGGCGGTGCAGCGGCAACGTGACGTCCGCGCGGACGCCGAACGTCTCCAGCGCCTGATCGACCATCGTCGGATGCTGCCCGGTGGCGACCAGGCAGGGCTCCATCCGCCCGGCCTCGGCGATCGCTTCGGCGACCGGCGCCAGTTTGATCGCCTCCGGCCGGGTACCCATCACGAGCCACACGCGCGGCCGTGTCGCTTCGTTTTCGCGTTGATTCCAAACCATGACTCCCCCAAGGTTCGAATGATGTTTTCGCGATTCCGCGCACTTCTCATGATCATTTGTGCGGTGCGCTGTGCCCGATGCGACGCAGAGTGGTTCTGTCCGGTTCCCGTCGAATTTCCTCACCCGATCGAGGGAACCGCGAGGTGACTCTTCACGTCGTAGTCGAGGATGCGGGATCGGCCGGGGGGCCCGACGCATCACGCACAATCCTTTACACACAAGGGTTTGAGCACGATCATTTTGGGGGAGAAATGTCTGTCATCCGAATCGGACCGGCAGTCGGCGCCACCGCGACCTTGGGGGTCACCGCGGGGGCGGGCGCCTGGCCGCTCTTGTCACTCGCCGCGTTCATTCTGCTGCTTTTCGCGATTCGTTCGATTCTCGTGCGCATCGCACCCGCGCCGGAAAGGGGGAATTAGCGAAATGGAAACCAGCCTGTCCGTCATCGCCACCATCATGGTCGGCGTGCTGATCTGGTGGCCGTTGCAGAACCTCGTCCTCGCGGTGTTCGCCTGGCGGTCCCCGCAACGGCCGCGCAGTGTGCGCCGGACGCCGGATCCCGTGCCGTTCTGGATCGTCATCCCGGCGCTGAACGAGGAACGCGTCATCGCGAACACGGTGCGCAACGCCCTGGCCACCGGGACCAGGTACACACCGGTCCGCGTCGTGGTCGTGGACGACGCCTCGGACGACGCGACGCCGCATATCCTCGCCGGTATCAGGGATCCGCGGCTGCACGTGCTACGCCGCGAACTGCCCATCGCCCGGCAAGGCAAGGGCGAAGGCCTCAACACGGCGTACCGCTACATCCTCGAAATCGCTCGCCGGGAAGGCACGGTCGAGCAGACGATCGTCGGCATCGTGGACGGCGACGGCCGGTGCAGTGAGGGGATGCTCGACGAGATCGCCGAATTGATGGCGGAGAAGAACGTCGGCGCCGTGCAGTGCCGGGTGCGCATCCACAACCGGCACAAGACGTTGGCGCTCTTGCAGGATCTGGAATTCGGCGCCATCGCGGACTCCGCGCAATCCTTGCGCGATCTGGTCGGCAGCGTCGGTCTGGGCGGCAACGGCCAGTTCACCCGGCTGTCCGTCCTCGCCCGGTTCCATCCCGGACCGTGGTCGGCCTGTCTCGTCGAAGACCTGGAACTCGGTCTGCGCCTGCATCTTGCCGGGATCCGCGTCCGCTACACGAAATCCGCTTGGGTCACCCAGCAGGGCCTGACCGACGTGAAACGGTTGCTGCGTCAGCGAACCCGGTGGGCGCAGGGCAACCTGCAATGTTTCCGGCACCTGCGCAAGCTGACCACGTCACGGTTCGTCAGCGGCCTCGGCCTGACCGACTTCCTGATCTACCTGCTCTCGCCGTGGCTGACCGTGCCCATGTCACTGCTGCTGGTCGGCCTGGTCGCGGCGTCCGCGATCGCGCTGGTCACCGGGAGCACGCTCGGCGGGCTGGTGGCCACTGTGGACACTCTGCCGACGTCGGCCGCGATGCTGGTCGGGCTGGCCATGCTGCCGAGCCTGCTCTGGGGCTTGGTCTACTGGGTCCGGCTCCGCGACGAGAACATCCTGCGGTGCCTGTTCGCCGGGTTGCTCTATCCGTGGTTCCTGGCGCTGGGCATCATCGCGACGTGGCGCGCGCTGTTCCGGCTGATGTCCGGCCGCAACGGCTGGGCGAAGACCGAACGGCTGGCCGAAGACGGCCAAGCCACGCCACCGATGCCGCCGATGCCGGTTCCGATGGCGGCCCCCGTGCGGCTCCCGCTGCCGCGGCCCACCGCGCCGCCGGTGACGGTCGACCCCAGCGTCACCCAGCCGATTCCCGCGGCGGCGCTGGCCGCCGCCGAGCCGACCCGGCCGGTCCCGCATCCGCTGGCCGAAACCGAACCGACCCAACGACTGGAGCGGGTGTGATGGAAGGCCGGCACCGGCGCCGCCGGAAACGGAACAGGATCGTTCTCGTCCTGGCGGCCGCCGGGCTGGCCCTCGCCGCGGCCTCCACCATCGACCGCGACGGTGCCGGGAAGGAGTCGTCCGCCGGGTGGTACGTGACCGTGTACTACACCGCCGTCGAGTCGCATCACCACGACGCCCCGGTGCCGGTCAGCGGCTGCCTGGTGCTCGACTGCGAACGCGGCGAAGACCCGCTGGGCAGCTATCCCGAAGACTTCGTGCAGGCCGTCGAGGACGAAGGCACCGGCCGGATCGTCAGCGGCCGTCACGCCGGCCGGTACCTGAACTGGTCGCACGACACCGGTTTCTGGCTGGACGACGCGCCCCGCGACAGCCACGGCCGTCCGCTGGAACCCTTCGTCTCCGCCGCCGCGGATCCGGCCGTCCTCGCCGCGGGCCGCGAACTGCGGATCACCGGCTGCGGCACCGCGGAGGACGGCACGGCGATCGACCGAGGTGTCTGCGACCGGCTGCGGTCCGCCTCCTGGCGGATCATGGACGAGTTCACCCCGGGGCTCGGCGGAGACCGGCACATCGACGTCTACCTCGGCGAAGAAACCGGGCCGGACTTCACTTCCGACCCGCTGTACTCGTCGCTGCACAACGCCACGCTGGAACTCAAGAGGCCTTGACCTCCGCCAGCGCGCGCTCGCGTACCTCCCGCACGACCCCGGACCGCGTGAACGCGGACGAAACGGCGCTCAGCCAGGCACTTTCGTCCCGTGCGCTGGGATGCGGCCCCGCCGGATGGTTCGGCCAGCTCCGGCCGGCCTCCCGCATCACCAGCGCCGCCGCGAGTTCGGCGGCGGCGCGCGTGGGATCGTCCACCGGGGTGCGCAGCCAGTCCCCGAGCTGCGGCGGGACGTGTGCCCGCAAGGCGAGCAGGCCGTCACGGATCTCGATCACCCTGCGGTACAAGGTGAATTCGAGATCGTGCCGCACGGGCAGCGCGATCTGCGGGTGGGCGGCGACCAGTTCCTTCCACAACGGTGTCACCGCCCGGATCCTTCGCCACGCGCGCGCCAGCCGGAGCGCGCCGTCCCAGGTGGTGCACAGCCCGCCGAGGACCCACAACACCATCGCGCAGAGCCCGACCAGGCGGGCGCGGGGCAGGAAGTCGAGGTCCGCGAGATCGGTGATCTCCAGCCACAGCGAGGGAAGCCCGGAGAACAGCGCCCAGCCGATGGTGACCACCGCGGCGCAGATCAGGATCCGCAGCCCGGTCCGGAACGCGCCTCGTGGACGGCCCGCGGCGCTGCGGACGAGCGTGCGGATGAACAGCACCAGGCACGTGACCGCGTACGTCGTGAGGATCACCTGATACGCCACGATGCTGAAGCGCCATTGAAACTCAGATGTGCCGGCCTCGGACCGATGCGGCGCGAAGTCCAGGTAGCACACCACCATCAGGGTCCAGCAGACCACGATCGGCCAGAACGGCGTCGGCTTCTTCGGCGACCGGGTGCTGCGGACCAGTTGCAGCAGCGCGCGCATCGCGAGCAGTTGCAGCGCGTTGGTGACCAGCCGCGGGAGCAGTTCGTCGCCGAGCAGCCGGACCGTGCCCTCGGCCGAGACGGCGAGGGCCACCGCCATACTGAGGAAGAACGTGGCCAGATACCTCGGCCCGGTGCGGACCGTCATCAGCCGGGTGAGGCCGATCAGCGCCAGCAGCGCGGCGGACAGATAGCTGATCATGAACCGAGGGCGTGGCGCAGCCGATCGTTCTCCGGCCCGGTGCGCGCGGCGCGGCGCATGAGCAGCGAAGCGACGAGTTCGGCTTCCTTCTCCTGTTCCCGCGCGTAGGTGGTGCGGCCGAGGACGCGGCGGACCAGGTCCACCGACAGGCTGGGCGCGACGATCTCCGCGATCGCCTCCGGCCGCACCTCGCCTTCGACGTGCCCGCAGAGCAGGTGACCGAGTTCGTGCAGCAGGATGTGCCGCTGGTGCAACGGGGACGTGTCCCGCGTGTAGAACACGTAGTCCGCCCGATCGGTGGCCGCGAGCACCCCGCACGGCGCCCCCGGCCGCGCCTCGAGCGGCACCAGTTCGATGGGCCGCCCCCGCATCGCCGCGACCTCGCCGAACAACGTGGTGACGTCGAACGGCTCCGGCAGCCGCACACCGCCGGCGATGCGCTCGCATCTGCGCCAGAGCGCACTCTTCCTGCCCAGCATGGCTACTCCCCCTGGTCACGCTTGGACTCGCGCCGCTTGATCGCCTCGACGATGTCGGTCACGGTGCCGAGCCCCTCCTCGGACAGCGTCACCGCACGCAACGCCAGGTCGCGCACCGCGCTGTTGCGCAACGCTCCCAGCAATTCGACCTCCTCGGCAAGAGCCCTCCCCTGTTCGTCGTCGAAGAAGTACGCGGGCGGGACCTGGAAGAACGCCGCGAGCGCTTCGAGGTGCCGTTTGGTCGGGTTGTCCCGGCGGCCGGTCCGCAGTTGCCACAGGTAGGCGGCGGAAAACGACTCGCCGGTGCTCTCCCGGCAGGCCCGCGCCACCTCCTCGTGGCTGTGCTGCTCGCCGTTGGGCCGCCGGACCACCTGAAAGAGGCGGTCGATCCGGTCGGTGAGCGTGGTCGCCCGTGGTTCGGTCATCTTCACCTCCGTTAGCTGAAATGAATGAGTTGTGGCGCTTCGTTCACGTGGGTTGACAGCCCGGAGGCCGCCGCTCTACGGTTTCCACGTTAGCTGAGATGAATGACCAAGGGGAGTCGGTCGATCCTGGCTGACAACCAGAAGGGGGATCTCCCATGAAGAAGATGCTGACCGCGGCCGCTCTGGCGGTGGCCGCGGTGACCATGTCGGCGCAGCCCGCGCTCGCCGTGGAGACCGGGGACTTCTACGCCACCGGCATCGGCCCGGGACCGTCGGCCGCCGTCGCGTCGGCGGAAAAGGTCGCGCGCTTGTACGCGCGCAACACGGGCTGGCAGGACTCGCAGTGTTACGTCCGAGGCTCCGACATCCGGTCGCACTTCGACTACTACAGCGCGCGCGTCTGGCTCTACTGCCAGCGCTGAAACCAGGAGGGGAAAACATGAACAGAACGATCGCCCGCGCCACGGGGGCCGCCGTGGTCCTCGCGGGACTCATGACACTCGCGCCGTCGACGGCGAGCGCCGAGGAGACCCGGGCGTTCCTCGGGACCACGGTGGAGAAGACGTCGGCCTCGGCCAAGCGGACGGCGTTGCAGCAGGCCTACGACCACGCTTCCGCCTACGGGTACACGCAGGACCAGTGCGTGATCATCCACCTGTACTCGGTGAAGATCAGCTTCGTGATGTACCGGGGTGAAGCCGGGATCCACTGCACGAAGTAGGCGGTCCGTGAAGGCCTCCTTGAGGGACTCTGGGTCCCTTAAGGAGGCCTTCACGGACGTTCAGGCTAGGTTGGCCGGGTGAGTCTCCTCGACGACGTGGCCGAACGCGACGGCTGGCGATGCTGGGTGTGCGACGAACCGGTCGACCCGGACATGTCGGTGAACGACCCGCGGGGCCCGAGCGTCGACAGCCGGACCGCGGACCGGAAGGCCAAGATCGCCGAGCGGCTCGCGCACCGCGGCTGCAACACCCGCAAGGGCGCGGTCAAGGTGGTCATCGCCTGGCCGGATCGGCTGCACGTGGTCGAGCCCGCGCCGCTGATCACCGTCGCCGGGCGGCTGGAGCGCAAGGAAGGCCGCGAAATGGTGGCCCGGTGCCCGACGAAACAGGACGCGCAAGAAGCCGCCGACTGGCTGGTGGACCGCTTCTCCCGGCTGGTGCCGGGATTGCCGGTGACCGCCGCCGTCGAGCCGGGCGGCGGCCAGTTCCTCGTCATCCTGGCCGCGGGCCGTCGCTGACCGGATAACCCGTTCCTCGCCTTAGCGCAAGCCCTGAACAAACCATTGTCCGAGCCGTGGCCTGCCTGTTTAGTCAGGGACGCCCGGCCGATGGCAGGGCGTCGTACGCACGAAAGCGAGGGACACCATGAGCGGAAAAGCGTTACCGCGCAAGCTGATCACGATGGCGGCCGCCGTACTGACGGCGGCAGGCCTCACGATCACCGGCTCGGCCACGGCTTCGGCCGTGGACTACTACTACGAAATGCCGTACCCGGCGGGTGAGGCCTACACCATCTCGCAGGGACCGGAAGGCACCTTCTCCCACACCGGCCCCTACAACGAGTACGCCTGGGACATCGCACTCCCGGCCAACTACGAGGTGTCCGCCGCACAAGGCGGCCAGATCCTCGTCTCGGGCTGGTCGCCGTACTCGTCGAACGGCATCGAGGTGATCATCCGGCACTCCAACGGCACCTGCACGCAATACATCCACTTGAACCGGGCCATCTACAACGCGGGCACCTGGGTCCCGCAGGGCCGGATCATCGGCTGGTCGGGCAAGACCGGGGCGGCCACCGACTACCACCTGCACTACCAGGTGATCAACTGCGCCAACCGCGTGAGCATCCGCTCCACCCTGCAAGGCTGGACCCCGCCGACCGGTTCGCGACCGGTCAGCGTCAACACCAGGGCCTGAGCCCGCGGATCCGGCAGGACACCCGTCGCGCCGCGGGTGCTCCCCCGTCAGCCGTCCGATTTCGTGATGGTGACGCGCGCCGAGCCGGTCTGTTCGTTCGCGTTGTGTGTGTCGGCGTAGCCGAGATTCGGCAACGTCCCCGCGTAGAAACTCTTCGCACTCTCGGTGTCCACGCCGTGCGGCCAGTGCCGGCATCGAAATCCCACGCTTTTCGTCATAGCGGAAAAGCCACCTCTCCCCGTCACCGGACGGCACAGAACTTGAGACCAAGACGACAACTTCACCCGAAAGTGGGTACAGCTCCGCATTTCATCGGTATTTCATCCGCGCTCATTAACGTTCGGCGCGGCAATACGACAGTGGGGAGAAACCGATGAAAAGAACCGGAGCGCGTTTGCTCGCGACCGCCGTCCTGTCCGTCGTCACCCTGGCCGGCGCGATCGCCGGCACGGGAGCGGCTCAGGCGGCACCCGCCCGCCCGGACGGTCCGTGCGGGCCCGTCATGTTCGTCGTCCCGGGATATCAGGACGGCGGCGCGCAAAAGCTTCTCGACCGGGGACTCGCGCCGGGCGGCGCCGACCCGGTGCGCATTCCGTATCCGAACAGCGCGGGGGACGTCAATCTGTACGCCGACGTCGACGCCGGTGTCGCCAATCTCCGGACCGCGCTCTACAACCTCTATGTCACCTATGGCTGCGACCTCGAAACGAAGGTGTACATCGTCGGGTTCAGCCTCGGCGCGCTCGTCGCGGGCACGGTGCTGGAGACCGAGCCGCCCGGACGGAACATCCAGGGCGTGCTGTTCGCCGACGGGCGGCGGCAGCCCGTCGAGTCGAACTGGCCGGGTGATCCCGGCGGGCTGATCGGGCATCTGCCCGTTCCCGGTCCCGGCGGCGCCGGTTTCCGGCCGGTCGATTCGTTCCGCTACCCGACCTTGAGCCTCTGCAACGGCCCCAACGCGGCGGGCGGCGCGGATCTGATCTGCTTCGGCGGCACCAATCTGGACAGCTACTTCAGCTCGCACCCGTACTACAGCTTCGAAGTGGCCAACGAGTTGAACATCCACGGCGAAGGCCCGTACCCGAACAACCTGCGCAACCGCGTCATCCCGTAACCCGCTCCGCGACCCTTCCCGGCCGGCGCGCCGGGAAGGGTTGCGTGGCCGGCCGCGGTCGTGCCCGTGCGGACACGACGGTCCGGACCTTCGGGCAGCCCTGCGCCGCGACCCCATTTCGACGCAACCCCATTCCGCTTCCGGCGTCTTCGGAGACAAAGCTTCGACAATGGACGCGAGAGGGGCGCTGAAATGAAATTCACCGCGAAGAAGACCGTCAAGACCGCCATTGTGGGCGGCGCACTCGCCGCCACCGCACTTCTTTCCGCGTGCACCGGGAACAATGTCGCGGGAAATGGTTCTCCGGTGAAGAACGCGGCCGTCGAACAGGCTCAGCCGGGCGGTGGCCAAGGGGCGGCTGCCGGAGAGTCGTCGAACGGGGACGTCAACTGCAGCAAGCACGGCGGCCAGGTCGGCGCCCCCGGGCGGCCGAAGATGGACCTGATCGCGGTGGCCGCCACGGACGGCACCACTCCGGGCTGCACCGAGGCGTACAACGTGATCACCGAGTACTACGAGAAACTGCCGCAGGCCGAAGGCCCCGGCGAGCGGGTGCTCGACGTCCAGGGCAGGTGGACCTGCGCCCGCCTGACGGAATCCGGGACCGAGGTGGTCTGCGGCGTGCCGAACAGCTCCCTGCAGCTGGAGACCAGGCCCGCGGGCTCGGGGAAGGCGCCTGTCGAGTAGATCAGCGCGGCCACCCTGTGCCCCGGCGAGTCGGTCACCATCGAGCGTGAACGGCGCCGACCAGATCGCCACGGTCAAGGAGATCTACCGCCCCTGACCAGGGAACCCACCAGCAGGCGGCCGGGCCACCCGGTCGCCTGCTTTCAAATGTTCACAACATCTGATGCTAACATCTCGACCATGCGCGTCCTCTTCGCCAGCCTTGCGTCGGTCGGTCACACCTATCCCCTGATCCCGCTCGCGATCGCCGCCAGGGACGCCGGGCACGAGGTGTTCTTCGCCGCCGGCGAGCACGTCCATCCGCCACTGCTCAGGAACGGCCTCCGCCCGTTTCGGCCGGCGGACGCGTTCTACGAGATCTACGCCGAGGATCTCGAACCGGAGCTGGCGCGGCTACGGCCCGACCTCGTCGTGCACGAATGGGGACAACCAGGGGTGGCCGTCGCCGCGGAACGCGCCGGGATACCGGGACTCTGGCACGGTTTCGGCCGCATGTTCCCCGACGGGATCGGGCTTCAGCCGCCGACGCGACCCGACCGGCCGCATCTCGACATCTGCCCGCCTTCCTTGCAGGACAAGGACTTCCTCGCGACGGCCGAACGCGTCGAACTGCGTCCCGTTCCGTTCTCCGAACCGGCGGCGCGGCTCGAAACGACCGCGCGACCGTTGATCTACCTGACGCTCGGCACCGCGTTCGGCACGCCGGAAGTGCTCACCACGGCCATCCGGGGGCTGGCCACGCTCGGCGCGCATGTGGTCGTCGCCTCGGGACGGATCCGCCCGGAGGAACTCTGCGCCGTCCCGGACAACGTCACGGTGCGGGCCTGGTTATCGCAAACGGATTTGATGCCGCACGTCGACGCGGTGGTGCACCACGGCGGAAGCGGCACGACGCTCGGCGCGCTCGCCGCCGGTGTCCCGCAGCTGGTCCTCCCCCAGGGAGCCGACCACTTCGCCAACGCCGAAGCGCTGTGCACCGCGGGGGCCGCGATGAGCCTTCAGCCCGGCGAGGTGAGCGTGGAAGCCGTCGCCGCGCACACACGGACCCTGCTGGGGCGGAACGCCCATCGCGAGGCCGCCCGAGCGATCGCCGAGGAGATCGCCCGGATGCCCTCGCCCGACGAGGTCGCCCGCACCCTGCCGGAATGGACACAGGCCTCGTGAGTGGTCAGAACCCGAACAGCTCCTGCGGGATTTCGTAGTCGTCCGGCCAGGTCAGCCACGCGACGTCGGTCGGGCCGATGGCGCAGTTGGCCACCCGCCAGGACCGCGGGTCGTCGTCGACGCCCGTTTCGCTCTTCTTCTTGAGCAGGGCGACGTAGACGTCGGACATGACGCCGTCGGCCCGGCGGTTCTCGTAGATGGTGCCGGCGTAGTACGGACGGCCTGCTTCGGCGGGACGCATCGTGCCCTGCAGGAAGACCCAGGGACCGAGCCGGTCGAGCTGTTCCACGGCCACCCGGACCTGATCGCCGAACTCCTCGTCGAGCCGGGCGGTGGCGGCCTGGAGCACCGCTTCCCGGACCGGGTCGCCGGGATTCAGCGCCACCGGAAACGGTCGTGCGGACGGGGTGTACATCAAGCTACCTCCCACTGGCGGGCGGCGACGCGAGCGATCGCGTCCGCCTGCCCGGTGCTGCTACGGCGTTCTGTCGGATCAGGTCGGCGGGGTGAGGATCTTCACGAGGCCGCCACCGCCGCCCATGCTGATCTTCTGCGAACCGTCGGGGTTGACGTTGTTCGAGCCGATGAACTGGCCATCGCCCGCGTACAGCACGACGTGCCCGCCGTTGTTCGAGATCACCACGTCGCCGGGCTTCGCCTCGGAGAGCGGCACCGACCGCCAGCCGTCCGCTTCGAGGTTGGCCGTCAGACCCGCGACCGAGGCACTGGCCTGCCCCTTGTCGATCAGGCCCGCCGCCTCGAGACAGCCGGAGACGAAGTTCGCGCAGTTGACGTTGTTGGGCACCCACGACTGCATGGCGGGAAGCTCACCGCTGCCCTTGAGGTCGCCGGCGTTGCGGCCGAGGAACTTCTCCGCGATCTTCGCCGGGTTGTCGCCTCGGGCGTCGATCGGCTTGGCGGGCCTGCCGTCGCCCGGCACGCCTCCGCCTCCTCCGCCGCCACCACCGCCGCCTCCGCCACCGCCGCCGTCTCCACCGCCGTAGCTGGGTGTGCCGCTCAGCTGCTGGTTGACCGGCTTGGCGTGGACGCTCGACGCCGTGGTCTGGCCGTCGTCGGCGGGGATCAGCTCGAGGAAACCGCCTTCGATCTCCAGGCCGAGCGGCTTGAGGAGATCGTCGATCTGCTTCTCGGCGTCGTCCAGCGCCTTCTCGATCTCGTCCTTCTTGCCGTTCGAGTCTTTTTCGTTGAGCTGCCGGAGCCGCTCGATGTCCGACGCGGCCGCGGCGATCTCGTTGTCGTCTTCGGAGCTGTTCTTCCGGCGGCGGGCCGAGTCGATCAGCTTGCGGTTGTCCGCGTCCTTGTCGTTGGCTTCCTGGGCGAGTTGTGCGACCTTCTTCTTGACCTCGTCCATGATCTCGGAGACCCGCTGGAGGATGTTCTTGGCCGCCTCGGCCTTGTCACTCACCTTGTAGCTGGCCTTGCCGAGCTTTTCGAGATGGTCGGCGACGGCGTCGGCGTCCTTGCCCTCCCAGTGGCGCAGGACGTCGTCACGGAAGACCTTGAGGTCGTCGCCGAGGTCGTTGGCCCGGGTGGCGGCTCCGCCGACCTTCCTGGCCTGGTCATTGACCGCGCCCGAGTTGAGCTTCTGCGTCTGCTGGGCGTGCTTGTCGATGGCGTCCAGCGACTTCGGGCGGTCGTGCGACGGGTCGTCGAGCGTGCTCGGATTCCGCTCCGCGGTGGTCATCGGTAAATCCCCCTGGTTCCCGTCTTCAGTCCGATCAGTCCCGCTCGCGAGCGTGGCCGCGGAGGGTGTCGACACCCGCGGCCTCGTCGTTGCGCATCCGCTGCGCGGCGTTGGCCAGCGCGTTCGACGCGGCGTCGACGAGCTTCGCGGCGGCCGCCAGTTCGGCGTTCACACCGCGGTGGAAACCCTTCATCGTGGTCCCCGTGCTGGCCGCGTTCTTCAGGTCGCCGAACGCCGCTCCGGGATCACCGTCGCCCAGGTCCTTGCCCGTGCCGGTGTAACCCTCTTTGAGCCCGCCGACCTTCTTGGCCAGCGCGGCGATCTGCTCTGGATCGAATCGGCGAGTCATGAAGATCCTCCAGCCCGTGCTTGCCTGACCCGTAGTGCTCTATCGCGCACCCTATGAGTTCCCACCCACGCGTGTGCACCGTTTCCGTAAACGCGATGACGCCGTTCGTGTACACCGACGCATCCGGCCGCGCGTTGGTTCCCGGAAGATTTCCACGGCGTCCTCGGAGGGGAGATCCTACCCTCCCGGCACCGGCCGGGAGGAGCCGAAGCTCACCCGGTCGGGGGTTTGCCAGAATGGGCCACGATGACCATCGATCGGCGCACTCGCGCCTTGACCTCCCTGTACGGCTTGACCCTCGGCGACGCGCTGGGTTCCCAGTTCTTCGTCCCCGCCAATCGCGACCACTGGGCACGGCGGCAGCCGCCGCCCGGCCCGTGGCAATGGACCGACGACGCCGAGATGGCGTGTTCCGTTTTCGCCGTCCTCGACCGGGCCGGCCACATCGACCAAGACCTGCTCGCCGCGAGCTTCGCGACGCACCACGACTTCGACCGCGGCTACGGCCCGTCCATGAACCGCTTGCTGCGTCTCGTCCGCCAGGGCGGCTCGTGGCGTGAACTCGTCGCGGATCTGTTCGACGGGCAGGGCTCCTGGGGCAACGGCGCGGCGATGCGCGTCGCGCCGCTCGGCGCCTGGTTCGGCGGCGAGCCCGACGAGGCAGCGCGCCAGGCCGCGCTTTCGGCCGAGGTGACCCACACCCATCCGGACGGGGTGGCGGGCGCGATCGCGGTCGCGGTCGCCGCCTCGCTGGCCGCCACCCCGGACCCGCCGTCACCGAAGGATTTCCTCGACCAGGTGCTGCGGCGGGTGCCGCCGGGCCGCGTGCACGACGGTGTCCGAGCCGCCATCCGCCTGGCCGACGAGCCCTCCGCCGCGACCGCCGCCCACGAACTGGGCAACGGCAGCCACACCGGTGCCCACGACACGGTGCCCTTCACCCTGTGGGTGGCGGCCCGCCACCTCGACGACTACGAGAAGGCCTTCTGGACCACGGCGGCCGCCGGTGGCGACGTGGACACCACCTGCGCCATCGTCGGCGGCATCGTCGCGACCCGTGTCGGTGCCGACGGCCTGCCGCCGTCCTGGCGGGACACCTGCGAACCGCTGCCGGATTGGGCGGGCGTCTAGACCAAGCCGAGTTCGCGCGCCCGGACTCCGGCCTGGAAGCGGGACTCGGCGCCGAGGGCGGCCATCAGTTCGGCCACCCGGCGCCGGTAGGTCCGCACGCCGAGGCCGAGGGTCCGGGCGGCGGCTTCGTCCTTGACGCCGCTGCCAAGCAGGTCCAGCACCGCGGGGGCGAGCCGCCGGATCTCGGACACCTGCGCGTCGAAGACGGCGAGTTCGGTCGCCGATCGCCAGGCCGCCTCGAACAGCGACATCACGCCCTGCACGGTTTCGGGCTGGGTGATGACGCTGTAGCCGCGCTGCCCGGCGCTGAGGTCACCGGCGAGGATGACGAGCCTGCCGTCCAGGACGATCGTCTCGTTGAGGTCCTCGGTGGAGATCCGGACCTGGGCTCCGTGCCGGTCGCGGACCCTCGCGAGCTCCTGCGCGGCGCCCTCGTCGAGCAGCAGCCCGGCGCGGTAGATCTTGCGGATCCGGACCTGGCCCGCCCGGCGCTCGGCGAGCTCGCCGGCTCCGTGGGCGGCGACCCAGGTCGCGAGGTCGTTGGCGGCGCACGCCAGGTCGGTCACGGTCGAGAACAGGTGCCCGACGCGGCGGAACAGCTCCTCCTCGCCGCGCACGACCGTGACCGCATCACTCGTCCGCATGACACCGATACTGCCCCAGCCGCGCGACCACGTGGCAGCTTGTTGCCATTTTCTGACTACGGGCAGGGGCGTCACGACGCTGAGGGACATGACGAACCTTCACGACACCTGGCGGCTCGGCGACCTCACCGTCGACCGCCTCGGGCTCGGCGCGATGCGGCTGACCGGGATGCCCTGGGACGAGCGACCCAAGAGCCGCGAGGACGCGATCACCGTCCTGCGCCGCGCGATCGAACTCGGCGTCAACCACATCGACACGGCTTCGTTCTACTTCACGCCCACGCGTTCGGCGAACGAGCTGATCGCGACCGCGCTCCAGCCGTATCCCGAAGACCTCGTGATCACCACGAAGGTCGGCGCGGGCCGCGACCGTGACGGCGAGTTCTCCTTCGCCCGGCCGGATCGGCTGCGCGGCCAGGTCGAGGAGAACATCCGGCAACTCGGCCTCGACCACCTCGACGTCGTCAATCTGCGCTGGGGCGCCGCGATGGGCAAGGAACCCGGCTCGGTGGCCGACCATTTCGGCGCGCTGGCGGAGCTGCGCGAGGCGGGCCTGATCCGCCATCTGGGTGTCTCCAACGTCGTGGCGGACCAGCTGACCGAGGCTTTGTCGATCGCTCCGGTGGTCTGCGTGCAGAACCGCTACGGCCTGGCCGACCGCGAGGACGACGCCCTGCTCGACCTGTGCGGCGAGCTCGGCGTCGCGTTCGTGCCGTTCTTCGCCGTCACGACCTCGATTCCCGGCGCCGCTTCGCCCGGCGCTGTTCGTGGCGAGGCCGAGGTCGCGAAGGTCGCCGCGGCGCACGACGCGACTTCGGCGCAGATCCGGCTCGCCTGGACGCTGCACCGCGGCGCGCACGTCCTCGCCATCCCCGGGACCGGCGATCCCGGGCATCTGGCGGAGAACGTCGCGGCGGGCGGCCTGCGGTTGAGCGAGGAGGAGCTCGCTTTGCTGGACGGTGTGGGTCGGGGGTGAGCTGTCCGGCCTCGCGTGGGTCGTGAGTGGCGTCTCGGGTTAGAGCCACCGTGCCCTATGTACCTACCCGATCAGAAGTCCGTGAAGGCCTCCTTGAGGGACTCTGGGTCCCTCAAGGAGGCCTTCACGGACTGGGCACACAGGGCGCGGCGTGCGTGGAGGCGTGATTCGCGTGATCAGGCACGTGACTCGCGTGATTGGAGGCCGCACTCGGGTGTTCCGCCGCGGATCACGCGAGTTCCGGCTTCGATCACGTGAGTGCGGCCCCGCCGCACCGAAGGCTCACTATCGGACCCGGCGGTCCACGGCGACCCAGTTCGTTTCCCAGGTCGTCCCGCCGTCGGCCGAGAACGCCTGCTCGAATCGCGCCTCGTCCGCGCCTTGCCGGAAGACGAGGAAACGCACCTTGATCGGACGGCCGCCGAGCTGGTCGTCGCCGTGGAACTCGCCGACGCCGTCATGGAACCCGCCGTAGACCGATGGGGTGAGCAGACCGTCACGCATGTTGACGAAGGTCAGGCTCCACCGCTGCGCCTGCGGTTCGTACAGCCGCAGGTTGAGCGCGTCGATACGCCCGTCCGGGCCCGAAACCTCGAATTCGAGGGCGTTCGCCCGCCGGTCCATGAGCGGGCGGACGGTGCTGGTGCCCGCGAACTGGAGCCACTGGTCAGCGGACTCCGAAAGCGGCTCGGCGAGCACCCGCACCGTGGAGCGCCAGGTGCCGATCTCCCAGTCGAACGCGCGCTGGGGATCGGTGCCCGAGGTCGACGCGTCGCCCGACGCCGCCGTCGCGACCAGCATCAGGGCCGAAAGGCCCACTGTCAGGATTCGTTTGTATGGCACGGTCATGGTCCGAACTATCCGAGCGGAGGACGACCATGGACAAGAAGGCACTTCTGGGTAACCTTCCCCGTCCCAACCCGCTGCCGGGCTGTCCGATGGCCGCGGCGTTCGCCGCGATCGGCGGGAAATGGAAACTGACGCTGCTGTACTGGCTCGCCCACGGTGAGTCCCATTTCGCCGGCCTCCGCCGCCGGGGCGCCCCCATCACGCCCAAGGTGCTGGCCGAGCAACTCCGCGAACTCGAAGCCGACGGACTCGTCGAACGCGTGGTCACCGGGCCGGTCCCGGCGCGTGTCATCTACCGGCTCACTCCTTACGGCGCCACGGTTCTGCCGGTGGTCGAGGGAGTCCGGGTCTGGGGCGAGGCGCATCTCGAACGCACCCGTGGCGACGCCGCGCCGAACGTCGCGATGGGCTGCGCCGACGCGATCGGATAGCGATCTCGCGTGATTGAACGGCGATCACGCGTGATTAGGGGGCGATCTCGCGTGATTGGAGGGCGATCACGGGGTCATCGCACTCCGGAGCGGCGGGCGGCGGTGGCCGTGGCGAGGGTCTGCAGGACCTCTTGGGTGGCGGCGAGGTCGATGCAGGCGTCCGTGATGGACTGGCCGTAGGTGAGCGGCCGGTCGGGGTGGAGGTCCTGGCGGCCGGCCTGGAGGTTCGATTCGAGCATGACGCCGACGATGCCGCGCTGACCGTTCTTGATCTGTTCGGCGATCTGGCCCGCGACGACGGGCTGCCGGAGGTGGTCCTTGCGGCTGTTGTCGTGGCTGGCGTCGATCACGACCCGGCGGGGCAGTCCCGCGTTCTGCAGCGTGGTGAGCGCCGCGCGGACGGACGCCGGGTTGTGGTTCGGCGCGCTGTTGCCGCCGCGCAGCACGAGGTGACAGTCCGGGTTGCCGACGGTGTGCAGGATCGCGGGCAGGCCGCTGGGGTCGACACCGGGGACGACGTGCCGGGCTTCGGCGGCACGGATCGCGTCGACCGCGACACCGACATCGCCGTCGCGGCGGTTCTTGAACCCGACCGGCATGGACAGGCCGCTCGCCAGCATGCGGTGGTTCTGGCTTTCCACGGTGCGCGCGCCGATCGCGCCCCACGAGACGGTGTCGGCCAGGTACGCCGGGATCGTGGTGTCCAGCCATTCGCAAGCGGCGGGCAGACCCCCCTCGGCGAGTTCGAGGAGCAGGTCCCTGGCGACGCGCAGCCCGCGGTTGACGTCGCCGGTGCCGTCGAGGTGCGGATCGTTGATGAGCCCCTTCCAGCCGCCGACCGTACGGGGCTTTTCGAAGTACACGCGCATGACGACCAGGAGTTCGTCGACGAACCGGCCGGCGAGGGCGGCCAGCCGGTCAGCGTATTCGAGTGCCGCGGCGGGATCGTGGATGGAACAGGGCCCGGCGATCACGAGCAGCCTGTCGTCCGTGCCGTCGAGGACGCGGAGGACGTTTTCCCTGCCGTGGCGCACCGTGTCGGCCGCGGTCGCGCTGAGCGGCAGTTCGTGGTGCAGCAGAGCGGGTGTGACCAGCGGGACCATCCGGTCGATGCGCTGGTTGTCGAGTTCGACCGTGGCGATGGTTGTCATCACAGATATCCAGGGTTTCTGCCGGCACCGGGCGCGGGAAAGCCGGGGTTTCCCGGCCCGGACGGCGGTCTCGGGTGAATTAGAAGCAGGCCCGGCATTTACTCGAGCGAGAATTCTCTTACCCCGAATGTTCCATCATCCGCCACGCGGAACAATGGTCCAACCCGAATTCAGCGACCGGTCCAGATCGGATCCCGTTTCTCGGCGAAGGCACGGGCACCCTCGCTCGCGTCCGCACTCGTCCGTCGCCGTTCTTCCCACGGATACGAGGTTTTGAACGCCTCTTCGAGCGGGAGGTCGAGCGATCGCAGCGCGGCCTCCTTGATCGCCCGTACCGAAAGCGGAGCGGCGCGCACCAGGTCGTCCGTCCATTCGGCGACGCACCGATCCAATTCCGGGAACGGGACGACCTCGTTGACCAGCCCGTGCCGCAACGCCGTCGCCGCGTCCATTCTGCGGCCGGTCAGCAGATATCCCATCGCCACCTTCTGCGGAAGCTGGCGCGGCAACCGGAACACACCGCCCGCCCCGGCGATCAGACCGAGACGGACCTCCGGCAAGCCGAAGACCGC
Source organism: Amycolatopsis sp. CB00013 (assembly GCF_001905755.1). Classification (NCBI taxonomy): domain Bacteria; kingdom Bacillati; phylum Actinomycetota; class Actinomycetes; order Pseudonocardiales; family Pseudonocardiaceae; genus Amycolatopsis; species Amycolatopsis sp. CB00013. Next base: position 371,812 of record NZ_LIWC01000005.1, read on the forward strand.
TTCTTCGGAAGCGACGACGATGTCGCACGCGAGCACCAGTTCGAAACCGCCGCCCAGCGCGTAGCCGTGCACGCGCGCGACCACCGGTTTGGACAGCGTGAACCGGTCGGTCAGCCGGGGATGCCCCGGCTGACCGCTGCTGCCGAACGTCGACGCTTCGACGCCTTCGTCGGTCAGCCGCGCCCGTTCCTTGAGGTCCTGCCCGACGGAGAACGCCCGATCCCCCGCCCCGGCCAGGACCACGGCCCGGACGTCGTCGTCGGCTTCGACGTCGTCCCAGATCCCGGCGAGTTCCGCGTGCATCCGCCGGTCCATCGCGTTCAGCGCCTCGGGCCGGTCCATCGTCACGTAGGCGACGTGATCCTTCTTCTCGTACCGGACGCCGTTCATCGCGAGCCCACCGCGAAACCGTCCACCTTGCCGATCACATCCGCGCCGTAGATGCGCAAAGCCTGCTGCAACGCGAATTCGGCGATATACCGGCGGAATTCCTCCGGTGGTTCCTCGGAAAGGTTCACCATGCGCCGGTTGGCGGCGACGGCCTCCCCGTCGAGCCGGGCGAGCGCGCCGTCGATGGCCGCGTCCATCTCCTCCGGCGGCACGACCTCGTCGACGATCGAGCGGGCGTCCGGCTCGTCCGCCCGGAGCTTGCGGCCGCCGAGGATCACCTGCCGGGCCACCCGCGGCCCGGCGATCCGGGAAAGCCGGAAGTTGGACACGCCGGGGATGATCCCCTCCTTGGCCGCGGGCAGGCTGAGATACGCGTCGGACGCCGCCAGCACGTGGTCGAAGACCAGCAGCAGCTGGGTCCCGCCCCCGATGGCGAAGGAATCGACGGCCGCCATCCAGGGTTTGCCGGTGAACCGGGAATGCCAGGAATCGTCCGTCAGCAGACCGCGGAAGATCTTCTGGATGTACCCCGTTTCCCGCCGCAGCAGGAAATCCACCAGCGGGATGTCGCCGGAGCTGAGCTTCTTGAGGTTGATCCCCGCGCAGAACACCCGGCGCCCCAGATAGCGGGGATGGCTCATCACCCCGCCCCGCAGCAGTCCCACCCGGACGGACGGGTCGAGCAGCACCAGGTCGACCGCGGTCTCCATGTCGTCGACCTGCTGGGCGTCCTCGGCGTTCAGGCAGTCGTCCCGGCACAGGGTCAGGTGCGCGACGCCGTCCCGGCGCTCCAGCCGGACGGCCTCCATCTGCACGAGCCCGGTTTCGAGGAACTCCGGGAGCAGCCGCCGCGCCCTGGCGGTGGGCCGGAGCATGGCGTCGAGCAGATGCGGGCCCGCCTTCGGCGCGCGCAGGATCCCGCGCAGGAAGATGCCCTGATCGATCTCGCGCCCTTCCTTCTCCGCCTGCGGCCGCGCACGCTCGGCCGCCATCTGCGCCTCCGACGGCACCAGACCGGGAAAGGCGAGCGCGGCGGCGCGGACGAGTTCGTCGATCCGCAGGTACCGCGTCCGGCCGTCGGTGAGTTCGGCGTAGAGCTCCTCGGCGTGCGCCTCGACGAAGGCCGCGCGCAGCGTCCGGACCTCGTCGTCGACGCGGTGGGCCTCCCCCGCCAGGGCCCGGAGGTCGAGCCCTGGCGAAAGAGCCGTCACGACTTGGCTTCCCGCCGCAGGGCCCGGTCCGCCGCGGCCAGGTGGGAACCGAGCGCCTCTTCGAAGGTGGTCGAGCCCGCTTCGAAGATCAGCTGCCGCCGGATCGCCGTCTCGGCGCCGTCCACGACGACGTCCAGCTCCGCCAGCGTCTTCGCCGGATCGCCGGAGACCTCGTCGATCAGGTCGAGGGCGAGCGCGCGCTCCGTCCCGATCGAGGCCCCGAGCAGCACGGCCCGGCGGATGCCCGCCGCTCCGGCCTGTTTGGTGAGCCGGTAGACGGTCATACCCGGCCAGGTGCCACCGCCCGCCGACGCGAGCCGCAGCGTGGTGCCCGGTTCGGCGATCCGGATGTCGGCGGCGAGGAGGAGGTCCAAGGCCATCCCGGCGCATTCGCCCGACGCCACAGCGGCCGTGAGCCTGCCGAGGCGTTCGAACCGGCGCACGACCCGTTCCCATTTGGACACGAGCCCGACCGCCAGCCCCTTCGCCCAGTCGGCGGGCGGGGCCCCCGTGACGTGGATGGTCACCGGTCCCGGTTCACGCTGGTCCTCGGCTCGATCGCAGAACGCGCCGATCTCCTCGACGGCCGCGGCCGACAGCGGACGGGATCCGTCGAAGCGCAGCACCAGTTCGCCCTTGATTTCGTTACGCGTCACCATTGAATAAGCGCCATTTCGATTGTGGAGCCAGGCCCCATGGTCATGAGCACGCCGTAGTCCCCCGGGCGGGCGACGTCTTCGTCGGCGAGCCGCTCGTAGGAGAAGAGGAAGGAGCCGCTGGAGAGGTTCCCGTAGTCGCGGAGCACACCGGTGGTGTGGCGCACGTCGTGCCGGCTCAGGCCGAGGTTGACGACGACGGCGTCGATCACCTTCTTCCCGCCCGAATGCACCAGCCAGTGGCCGATGTCGCTGCGGCGCAGGCCCGTCCCGGACAAGAGCCGGTCGATGACGATTTCGGCGTGCGCGCCGACCACGTAGGGGATCTGCGGGTCGAGGAAGAAACTGAACCGGTCCTGGTCACGGTCCCAGTCGTAGCGCATCGCGTCGACCGCGTCGGTGATGATGTAGCTGGCGAATTTGAGGACGCGCGGACCCGGCACGCGCCCGTCACCGGAAACGAGCGCGAGCGCCGCGGATCCGTCGCCGAAAAGACTGTTGACCACCGCGGTCCGCATCGTGCCGTCCAGCGCGTAGGCGGCGGAACACGCCTCGCTGCACAGGACGACGCCGAGTTCGCCGGGATGCGCCGCGGACCAGCCCGCGACCACGTTGAGCGCGTTGAGACCGGCGTTGCAGCCCATGCCCACGATGTCCGAGCGGCTGCAATGCGGGTCGATGCCCATTTCCCGGATGATGAGCGCGCTCAAGCCGGGCGTCAGGAACCCGGTCGAGGTGACACAGCACAGATGACGCAGATCCGAAAGCGTCGCGCCCGCCGACTTCAGGCAGGCTTCCAAGGCGCGGCAACCCATGTCGACGGCGATCCTCTTGTGCTTGTCGAGGAGGTCGCCCTGCGGTTCGGTCGCGCGGGCGCCGCCGGGACCCTCCGGCGGCAGGGTGAGGAAGCGCCGGTCGATGGCGCTGTTCAGGAAGACCGAACGGATCTTCGGATCCTCGATGTCGAGGATTTCGAGAAGTTCGGTCTGTGAGTACGACGACTCGGACACCGCGGTGCCCACGCCGGCGAATCGGGTGATCTCGGTGAGTCCGGTGAGGACGGAAAGGTCCTCGGCCGGTTCGATGATGGCCGTCATCGGTACATCCACCCCCATGTTCTGAGCTTGCTACGAAGCAGCTGCTTGAACTGCGCAGCGGGCATTGGTCTCACCTTTCGCGGATCTCAGTGGACATTTCCGAAATTAGGCTTCGTCGAACTCGATGGTCAACGCGTCCAAGCCCCGTACGGCAAGGGAAATCAGGCGGCCGACCGTCTCAAGTGGACTGAACGTGCGTTACGGGCGGCGGTAGATCGTCATGGAATGGCCCACTCGCTCGATCGGCGTACTGCCGGCGATCAGCGAGCCGAGGTCGCCGCCGTGGCCGTTTCCGGGCGCCCCTCCCCCGCCCATGGGATCGGCGAACGCGCCGAGGACCGCGGAATCCGACACGGCGAGCACCCCGTGCACTTGATCCTCGGGCACCGTGAGCGGATCGGCGGCATCGATGCCGTAGTAGGACGGCAGACCGCTCCCCTGGTAGACGAGCCAGGTCCGCTCGCCCGCGTAGTCCTGTTTCAGGCGATCCGCCAGGCGGCCCAGATCCTGCCCCCAGTCGACGTTCGAGTCCAGCAGGTACTTGTGCGTGTTCTCCGGGCCGCCGAACGCCTCGTTGGAGTACGGGAGGTAGTACGGGAACGTCATCAGCGAACTGACCGCGGCGAAGGCCACCACGGCGATCGCCGCCACCTTCACCCACCGCCGTCGCACGACGAGCACCGCGGCCGCGGCGACGGCCAGGAACATCGGCGCGAAGGCCAGGTACCGCACGCCGTTGTCACGGACGATCACCATGGCCGTGGCCATGAGCAGGGCCGTCGGGACGAGCACGTACGGCGCCGCCGGGCGGAGGCGCCGGACCGACAGCAGCACGGCGGCGCCCGCCAGCCAGATCGCCAGCGCCCCCAACGGTGTCTTCACCAGCAGCGCGGCGGGCCCGTAGTACCAGAGCGAACCCGTGTAGTGCCTGCCGAACAGGAAGTTGTGCCACACATGGTCTTCGAGTTCGAACTGGAAGCGCATACCGTCGCGCAGCGGCTGCGGGAACGGCAGCCACTCGACGAGCGTGCGCATCCCGTGCAGGGGCTGCATACCCGACGGCGTCTCCCAGTGCAGGCCCGGATCCACGACGAGATACGACGCCCACACCACGGCGATCGCGATCAGCGCCATCCCGGCTCCCGCCAGCACACCGCGTCCGATCAGCAGGGCCGGGCTCTTCAGGTCGAGCCCACGGGCGCGGCGGGCGTGCCAGACGGACAGCACGGCCAGCGGGACCAGGACCGGAACCACCACGAGGGAAAGCACCTTCGTGGCCGTGGCCGCGCCGAGGGCCAGCCCGGCGAGCGGGAGGTAGAGCCCAGGGCGGCGCCGGGCGCGCCACACCAGCCAGACCGACGTCAGCAGGAACCCGGCCACCGGCACGTCGAGCGTGGCCAGCGAGCCGTGCGCGATGACGTCGGGCGAGAACGTGAACAGGGTGAGCGCCAGCACCCCGCCCGCGCGACCGGCCAGATCGGCGGCGAACGCGAAGACGACCAGCCCGAACAACAACGTCAGCAGGATCACCGGGAGCCGGGCGAACAGCATCAGCCGGTCCGGGTCGTTGCCGGCCTCATAGACCACGTGCTTGCCGAGTTCCCACTCGTGGCCGCTGAAGCCGGGGGCGATCTTCGGGTCGGTGAAGGCCACCCCGGCCGCGATGATCAGCTTGCCCAGCGGCGGATGCTCGGGGTTGTACCGCAGGCTGTGCTCTTCGAGGTAGACCACCGCGGTGCCGACGTAGACCGGCTCGTCGATGGTCGGGGACTGTTCCACGGCGGTCGTGATCATCGCGATCGCCATCTGCGTGAGCAGGGCGATCACCACGCCCGCGTACAACCACCGCTGGTGTCTGCGCACCCAGCGGAGAAACGCGTTGTCGTTCGAAGGGTCCACTGACGGCTGAAGGCCATCGGTCGTCAAGTTCGGCGTCCTTCCCCCGGCGGGCCGGTGCGTCCGGCTCGCCCTGGATATCGATTACTCGGCTATGCGCCCGCACCGACGAGGGCCATCACGGTCGGCGCCGCCGGTGGGCGACGCCGGGTCGGGTCCGTGATGGCCCTCGTCGGCCGGGTGAAGAAACTCAGGCGGAGAGCGAAACTCCGGTCAGCTGCCGCTCCAGTTCCACACTGGTGGCGTAGTCGGGAAGCAGCCCCTGCCGCTCCGCCTCGGCGAGCGTGATGGCGACCTGGTCGCGGTCGGACAGGATCGGCTCCACCTCGGTGCCGATCGGCAGGCTCAGCGCGGGGTCCAGGGCCGAAAGCGCGAGTTCGTTCTGCGCCACGTAGCCCGCGGAAAGCATGTACGACATGACGGTGTCGTCCTCGAGCGCCACGAAGGCGTGGCCGACGCCGACCGGGAAATACATCGTCCGGAAATCCTGCTGGTCCATCAGGACCGCGTCCCATTTCCCGAACGTGGGCGAGCCGACCCGGATGTCCACGACGATGTCCAGCGCCCTGCCGCGGGCGCAGTAGACGTACTTCGCGATGCCCGGCGGCGTCACGGTGTAGTGGATTCCCCGCACCACACCGCGTTTGGACATGCTGTGGTTCGTCTGCGCCACCGGGAAGAGCGGGCTGCCGTGGGCTTCGGCGAAGGCCTCTTCCTGGAACGGCGAGACGAACAGGCCCCGGTCGTCGGGGAAGACGCGCGGGGTGAACTCGATCGCGCCTTCGACGGCGAGTTTGCGTGCTTGCACGGCTTGCTCCTGTGCTCGGTCAGAGGGTGGAAAGGACTTCGCGGACGGCGTGGATGACCTTGTCCTGCAGGTCGGGTGAGAGCGCGGGGTACATCGGCAGCGAGAAGATCTCGCCTGCCAGCTTCTCGGTGACCGGGAGCGAACCCTTCTCGTAACCGAGGTGGGCGAATCCGGTCATGGTGTGCACCGGCCACGGGTAGCTGATGTTGAGGTGGATGTCGTAGGCCTTGAGGCGTTCGAGGATCTCGTCACGACGCGGGTGCCGCACCACGTACACGTAGTACACGTGCTCGTTGCCAGGGACGGTCTTCGGCAGCTTCAATTCGGTGTCGCCGAGGGCGTCGACATAGCGCTGGGCGACGGCGCGGCGGCCGGCGGTGTAGGCGTCGAGGCGCTTGAGCTTGCGCCGCAGGATCTCGGCCTGGACCTCGTCCAACCGGCTGTTGTGGGCAGGCGTCTCGACCGTGTAGTAGCGCTCTTCCATGCCGTAGTACCGCAACCGGCGCAGCTTCGCGGCCACCTTCTCGTCCGACGTGATCGCCGCGCCGCCGTCGCCATACGCGCCGAGCACCTTGGTGGGATAGAAGGAGAACGCGGCCGCGTCGCCGGTCGTGCCCGCGATCGTGCCGTTCTGCCGGGCGCCGTGCGCCTGGGCACAATCCTCCAAAAGGGACAGTCCGTGTTTCGCGGCGAGTTCCTTGAGCGGGGCCATGTCCACGCACTGGCCGTACAGGTGGACGGGCAGCAGGCATTTGGTGCGCTCGGTGATGGCGGCCTCGACCTGGCCGGTGTCCATCAGGAAGTCGTCCTCGCGGACGTCGACGAAGACGGGAGTGGCGCCGGTGCCGTCGATCGCGACCACGGTCGGGGCGGCGGTGTTCGACACCGTGATCACCTCGTCGCCCGGCCCGACACCCAGCGCCTGCAGGGCGAGCTTGATCGCGTTCGTGCCGTTGTCGAGCCCGACGCAGTGCCCGATGCCGTGGTACGCGGCGAATTCCGTCTCGAAGCCGCGCAGGCTCGCGCCGAGCACGAGCTGCCCCGAGTTGAAGACCGTCTCGACCGCGTCGAGCAGGTCTTCACGTTCGGTCTCGTATTCGGCGAGGTAGTCCCATACGCGCGTGGTCATGTGCGAGCCTTTCCGTGAACAGGGGTGGTCAGCGCGGCGACGGTGCGGCGCACTCCTTCGGGCAGTGAGATCTCCGGACGCCAGCCGGTGATCGCCCGGAACGGCGTGGAATCGATGGTGACGCTGCGCAGATCCGTCGCCGGCGCGTGCGACGGGGGTTCCACACAGGTCACGTCCACCGGGGCGCGGCCGGTGTGGTCGGCCATTTCCTTGGCCACGAGCCGGAAGACGTCGGCCAGCTGGTCTCCCCGGCCGGCACCGAGCAGCCAGTGGCCGCCGACCAACGCGTCCGGGGCAGCCAGCGCCGCGGTGAACGCCGCCGCGATGTCCTCGACGTGGACGAGGTCGCGGCGCACGGTGCCGTCGCCCCAGATGGTGAGGTCCTGGCCGTCGAGCGCCCGCCGCGCCATCGCGGACACGACACCGCGGTCGAGTTTCGCGCCCTCGGCCGGGTTCTCGCCGAACACCGTGGGCAGCCGCAGGCTAATCCCGCGCACGAGGCCGTCGGCCGTGGCCTTCTTGAGGACCTGTTCCGCCGCCAGTTTCTGCTTGTCGTACGGGGTTCCCGGCTCGTCGGGCTCGCTGCCGTCGATCGGTTCCCGGGGCGGCACACCGACCTGCGACGCGGCCCCGCCGTAGATCACCAGAGGAGGTTTCCCGCTGACAGCGCCGATTACGTCGACGAGATCGCGCATCACGCCCAGATTCACGCGCTCGGCTTCCTCGGTCTCGGCCACCCGCCAGCCGCCGTCCGCCAGCAGCAGGTACACGATCGCGTCCGAGCCCGCGACCGCTTCGGCCAAAGCGGCGCGGTCGGTGAGATCGGCGGCGACGACGGTCGTTTCGGCCGGGCCGGGCGGCGGCGTGATAGGCCTGCGCGCCACCGCTCGCAACCGGATCGGTTGCCGCGCCAGCGCGCGGGTGACGGCCGAGCCGACGAAGCCCGACGCCCCGAGGACGGTGATCAGCTTCATTTCATGCCTTTCCTTGCGGCTGCGCCGTCGCGGCGTTGATACAGGCGAGCAGGGTGCGGGCTTCGACGTTGACGTAGTGCCCGTGCCGGGTGAGCGCGGTGAGCTGGGCGGGCGTGACCCAGGCGTAGCCGGGCGGGACCACGGTCGTGTCGTCCGCGTCGATCGCGAGATAGCGGGCCCTGACGTTGAGGAAACGGCCGCCCTCCTCGGAATGTACCGCCTCGTACCGGATCCGCGAGCGCGGCGCGTCGAGGACGAGGTCGAGGAAGGGCGGGCGGCTCTCCGGCGGCAGGTGCGCGTAGTTGTGGGGCGTGCACTGGACGGTCGGGGCCAGCTCGACGGTGTCCAGGAAACCGCCGTCGGCGCGGGCGTGCACCAGGACGTGCGGCACGCCGTCGATCTCGCGCACGAGGAACGCGACGACCCCGGTGCCGACGGATTCCAGCAGCGGCTGGGTCCAGCTGATCTTCTCGCGGTTGCTGCCCTTGACCGCGACCGCGAGGACCTTGAAGTACCGGCCGTCCTCGTGCTCGATCGCTTCGACGCCCTGTTTCCAGCCGTCGACGTCCGTGAGCGGGATGCGCCGCGCGCGGACGTCGTGGCGCGAACGCTCGTTGGTGAACCACGACAGGAGCTGGATGTCGGAGAGCAGCGCGCCGGAAGCCCTGTCGTGGTACGGAAGACACGACAGCACGCTCCTGGCGTTCATGTTGATCGTCTCGTCCTCGTGCATCAGCTCCGCGATCTGGCCGAGGGTGAGCCAGCAGAAGTCGTCCCACATCGGCACGTCGTCGACGGTCTCGACGATCATGTTGCGATTGGACTTGCGGAAGAACCACGAGCCCTGCTCGGCCTGCAGGACGTCGACGATGATCCCCTCCGGATCGGGCGGGGCGAAGTACTCGATCAGTTTGACGTTCGTGCCGCCGTGCGCCTTGGTGTAGTTGCTGCGGGTGGCCTGCACGGTCGGTGAGAGCTGCACGAGGTTCGGGTTCCCCGGCTCCATCTTGGCCTGCATGAGGAAATGCAGGACACCGTCGAACTCCTTGGCCAGGATGCCGAGAATGCCCACCTCGGGCTGTTTGATGACCGGCTGCCGCCATTCGCGGTACGGCCCGTCGCCGTGGGGGCCGTCGGCCTCGACCACGTGCAAGCCCTCGATGGCGAAGAACCGTCCGCTGCTGTGCACTAGATTCCCCGTCACGTCCTCGAACCACCACTGGTCGAGATCGGCGAAGGAGATGCGTTCGACGTGGAAGACGTTGGCCTCACGGCGTTCGGCGATCCAGGCGCGGACGTCCTCGGTCCGCATGTGCACGCCGTCGGTCGTCGCGGCCGACCGGGCGATGCGGTCGGCGTGGTCGCGATCGGCACGAGGACGCACCGTCGCGGGCGCGAGAAGGGGCAGCATGGACCTCACCTTTCGTACCGAGTGCTCAACCGGCGGGCCGCGCTCACCGAGTCGCAGCCCGCCAGGCCCAGTGCGTTCCGGAGTTCGACGGCGAGCAGGTCGAGCACCTGACGGGCGCCCGCCTGGCCGTCCGCGGCCAGCCCCCACATGAAGGGCCGCCCGATCAGTACCCCCGACGCGCCGAGGGCGAGCGCCTTGAGCACGTCCCCGCCGGTCCGGATCCCGCCGTCCAGCAACACTTCGCAGCCGCCGGAGACGGCGTCCGCGATCTCCTCCAGCATCGCGATCCCCGGTACGGCGCCGTCCAACTGACGGCCTCCGTGGTTGGACACCACGATCCCGGTGGCTCCCGCGTCGACGGCGCGCACCGCGTCCTCGACCGCGAGGATCCCCTTGAGCACCACCGGAAGGTTCGTATGCGCACGGACCGCCTCGACGGATTCCCAAGTGGCCGGGGCGAACTCCCGCGCGGTGTGGTCGGCGACGGCGGAAAGCCCTTCGGCACGGCGATGCGCGGCCGCACCGGCGTCGAAGTTGGCCGCGGTCACCGATTCCGGCAACGCGAACCCGTTCCGCATGTCCCGCAGCCTTCGTCCCATCCACGGCACGTCGACGGTGAACACGATCGCCTCGCAGCCTGCGTCCTCCGCCCGGCGCACGAGCTCCAGTGACCGCTTTTCGTCGCGCAGCCAGTACAGCTGGAACCACGGCCGTCCGCCGACCGCCGCGATCTCCTCCAACGGGACACTGCTCAGGGTGCAGATGGTGTACGGCACCCCGGCGTCACGCGCCGCCCGTGCCGCCGCGAGTTCGCCTTCGGGATGGAACAACCGCTGGTACGCGACCGGCGCGACCGCCACAGGGAGCGAAGCGCGCCGGCCGAGAACCTCGGCCTCGGTGGTGCCGCCGGTCAGCTCGCGCAGCATCCGGGGGATCACGAAGATCCGGTCCAGCGCGATGCGATTGGCCGCCAGTGACGCCTCGGCGCCGCTGCCCCCGGCGAGGAAGTCCCAGATCTCGCCGGGCAGCGCCGCCCGTGCGGCACGTTCGAGGTCGTCCAGGCAGAGGTGGGTCATCGCCGGGCGGGGCCGAGCTTGCTCTGCCCGGTGCGCTCCAGCTCCACGGCTTCGTACAGGGCCTTGATGTTGGAGCTGCCGAACGTTCCGGCGCCCTGCCGCTCGATGATCTCGAAGAAGATCGTCTTACGCGGATGCGTGGAGGCGGTGAAGATCTGGAACAGCTGGCCGCCGTGGTCCTCGTCGGCGAGCAGCTTCGTCTCGCGCAGATCGTCCAGCGAGTGCGTCTCCAGCTCGATCCGCTCGCCGAGCAGGTCGTAGTAGGCGTCCGGGGTCTTCAGGAATTCCACGCCACGCGCGGAAAGCTCCTTGACCGCGCGGACCGCGTCCGGGCTGGTGAAGGCGATGTGCTGGACGCCGGACCCGTGGTGCTCCTTGATGAAGTCGTCGATCTGGCCGGGGTCGGCGGTCTTGTCCGGCTCGATCAGGGTGAGGGTGACCGCGCCCGACGTGCTCTGCACGACGGTCGAGTTCATCGCCTGCGCACCGACCACGATGTGCTCTTCGAAGATCTGCTTGAAACCGAGCGCGCGCTCGTAGAACGCCACCGTGTGGCCGAGATCGCCGGCGTTCAGGCACACCGCGAAGTGGTCGATCACGCCCAGTTCCACGCCGCCCTTGCCGCGCGGGGCCTCCTCGGCGACGTCGCTCTGGATCAGGGTGTGCACGACATCGCCGAAACCGCTGACGGTGGCCGTGAGGACCGAGTCCACGCCCTTCTCCGGCTCGCGGAGGGGTTTCGCGCCCGCCTTCACCGCGGCTTCGAAGGCCGCGGCCACGTCGGAGGTGCGCAGCGCGATGTCGGCCACCCCTTCACCATGGGTCTGCAGGTAGGTCGCCCCGGGGTGCCGGTCCGACAGCGGCTCGGTCAGCACCAGCGCGATCGCGCTGTGCCGCAGCGTCACGCTCCGGTGGTCGGCCGACCGGTCGGTGGCCGTGACGGAGAAGTCGTACTTGTCCAGCCAGCCGGACGCGGCCACCTCGAGGTTGGCCACATACATTTCCACATAGTCGATCTCGAAATTCTGCGTGCTTTCGTGAGAAGACAAGACATTCCTCCGTGGAATAGATGTAATCCTCAATCACAGGATGGCGCGAAGCCATTTCCGCATCAATGGTGTCCGCTTGACACTTCGGTCCACATCGGACGGACGTCGGGTCAGCGGCCCGTGAACCGCACCGGGAGCTCCCGGTATCCCTGCACGACGACCGCCCGCAGCCAGGACGGGTCCTTCACCAGCTCCACCCGCGACACCCGCCCGGCCACCTCCCGCAGCACCACCGCCAGCTCGATCCGCGCGAGCGCGGACCCGAGACAGTGGTGCATGCCGTGCCCGAAAGCGATGTGCCGGTTGGGTTTCCGCCCCGCCCGGAACGTGTCCGGCTCGTCGAACACGGCGGGATCCCGGTTCGCGGCGGGAAGCCACGCGACCACCGGCGTGCCGGCTTCGAGGTCGCGGCCGTTGATCGTGACGTCGCCGGTCGTCACCCGCAACACGTGCATCGCGGGCGAAGTCCAGCGCAGCACTTCGTCCACGACGGTGTCGACGTCGGCGTCCCCGTCCCGCACCTGGGCCAGAAGTCCCGGCGCGGTGGCGAAAGCGTGCACCGCGCCGGTGATCGCGTGCCGCGTGGTCTCGTTGCCGCCGATCAACACGTTGTCGCAGTTGAGCAGGACGTCGTCGATCGAAAGCTCGTCGTCGGAAAGCAGGGTGCTGACGAGATCCTCGCCGGGGCTCGCCCGGCGAGCGGTGATCAGCTCGTCGAAGTAGACGAGGATTTCGGTGTGCGCCTGACGCGGGGTCATCCCGTCGAACAGTTCGTCCTCGCCGCCGAACGCGTGGTTCGTCAGGTCGATGAGCATGTCCTGGTCTTCGGCGGGCACACCGAGGATTTCGCAGACGACGGCGGCGGGGATCCGCGGGCCGATCGCCGCGGCCACGTCGCACACCTCGGCGTCGAGCACCCGATCGAGGACGCCGGTCACCTCGGTCCGCACCCGTTCCGACAGTTTCCGCGCCGCCGCCCGCGAAAGCAGCGGCCCCACCAGTTTGCGCAGTTTCCGGTGCTGGTCCTGTTCGGAGACCACCATCATCTGACCGCCCGAGTTGTCGGGGTGATCGCGGTCGAAGCCGATCATCATCCCGTACTCGGAGGTGAACGGGGCCGACGGCGCGAGCACCGCCGCGCACGCCTGATGCGAGAACACGGACCAGAAACCGCTGGGCGAGCTGCCCGGGCCGCTCCACACCATCGCGTCTTCCGCCGCGTACTCGCGCCACCGGTCGTGCCGGGCCAAGGTCGTGTACAGGTCGGGATCGCCGAGGTCGACGGCTGTCGTCGTCTGCATGAATGGTCTCCAGGTCAGGTGTGTGCGCCGTCGAGCACCTTGGCGAGCCGAGCCACTGTCGGGGCGTCGAAGAACGCCTGCACCCTCAGCCGGATCTTCAAGCGTTCGCGGACCCGGCTCACGAGGCGAGTCGCGAGCAGCGAATGGCCGCCGATCTCGAAGAAGCTGTCCTCCACCCCGACGGTGCTGACGCCGAGCACTTCGGCGAACAGCTCGGCGAGGATGATCTCCGTGGGGGTGAGCGGCGCCCGCCCGGCCGCGCGTCCGGCGTGCTCCTCTTCGGGAGTGGGCAGGGCGACCCGGTCGATCTTGCCGTTGGGTGAGACCGGCAGGCTCGGCAGACCGACGACCACGTCGGGCACCAGATATCCGGGCAGCTGTTCACGAAGCGGCGTCAGGAGTTTTTCGGTGGGCACGCGTTCGCCGCCGACACCGACCACATAGGCGACGAGCCTGTTCTCGTGCTCGGTCACCACCGCCTGGGCCACGCCGTCCACCGCCAGCAGGGCGGCTTCGACCTCGCCCGGTTCGATCCGGTGGCCGCGCACCTTCAACTGGTCGTCGACCCGGCCGACGAAGACGTACTGACCGTCCGGACGCGTCCGGACCCGGTCTCCGGTGCGGTACATACGCCCGCCCGGGCCACCGAAGGGATCCGGCAGGAACCGTTCCGCGGTCGCGGCCGCTCTCCGGAGGTAGCCGCGGGCGAGACCGGGCCCCACCGCGTACAGCTCGCCGACGTCGCCGTCCTCCACGGGGCGCAGCCGGTCGTCCAGGACATAGGTACGGACACCGGTGATCGGCCTGCCGATCGGCGGCGTCTCCTCCCCGGTCAAGGGCTCGCTCGCGGTGACCGCCACCGTGGTCTCGGTCGGACCGTAGGCGTTGATCATCACGCGGTCCACGGCCCAGCGTTTCGCGACCGGGGCCGGGCACGCCTCGCCGGCGACCAGGAGCGTCAGCCCGGCGGGCAGGCCGCCCGCCTCCTCCAGCGGCGCCAGCGCCGACGGCGGCAACGTGACATGGGTGATCCGCTGGTCGCGCACCAGCCGGGAGAGGGGCTCACCGGGCACCAGATCCGGCGCGGAAGCGAGGACGAGACAACCGCCCGCCTGCCAGATCGGCCAGAATTCGGCGACCGCGGCGTCGAAGCTGGGCGAGGCGAAGGCCAGCAACCTGCTGTCGGGCCCCAGTTCCTGACGGCGCACGTAGTCGTCGGCCAGGTTCGGGATCCCGCGATGCGTGACCAGCACGCCTTTCGGCCGCCCTGTCGAGCCCGAGGTGTAGATGACGTACGCGGGATGGCCGGGACGCAACGGACCGATCCGGTCCTCGTCGCTAAGGTTCGGCTCTTCCCGGCCAGGCTCCCGCGCCACGCTCAGGATGACGGGGGCACCGGTCACGTCCTGCCCCGGCAGGCACAAGAGGCAGTGCGCCGCCGCGTCGTCCAGCATCTGCCGCTTGCGTTCCTCCGGATAGTCCGGATCGACCGGCACGTACGCCGCGCCCGCCTTGTGCACGGCCAGAATCGCGATGACGAACTCGATCGACCTCGGCATCGCCAGCGCGACGAGCCGCTCCGGGCCGACGCCGTGCGCGACAAGCCGCCGGGCGAGCCGGTTGGCCTCGCCGTTCAGCTCGGCGTAGGTGAGGGTGGTGCTGTCCATCGCCACCGCCGGCCGATCCGGCAGCACGGCTGCGGTCGCCTCGAACAGGGCGGGGGTCGTGGCCGCCGAAAGGACGGTCATACGGTCTCTCCCAGTGTCTCGGACGATTCGGTGCGGAGGAACCGGATCAGCTCGCGGTTCACCGCTTCCGGGTTCTCCAGGTAGCCGAAATGCCCGCACTCGGGAATCGTGCGGTAGGTCGCGCCGGGGATCGCGGAAGCCAGCTCCAGACCGGCCGCCGGTGGCGCCACGAGGTCGTGCTCGAACGAGACGACGTGACAGGGCACCTTGATCTCCTGGTAGAAAGCGAGGCGATCCGGCAACGCGCTCAGCAGCAGCTGCGACCGGACACCCGGGCCCCAGGATCCCGCCGCCGCGAACAGATCGAGCCAGTCTCCGGTGAGATCGTCGTCGGCGAGCGTCGCGGGCCCCAGGTTGTGCATGGCGCGGACCGCGGCGAGGAAACCCGGCGGCAGCTCGATGCCCTGCTCGATCAGCTTCGCCTCACCCTCGGCGAGCTCGCGCTGGACGAGACTGCTCTTGCCGCAGGCGGCCATCAGCACGACCGATTCCAGCAGTTCCGGATGGGCGAGCGCGACCTCTTGCGCGATATAGGAACCCATCGACGTGCCGACGATCCGGCACGGCACCGCGTCCAGATAGTCGATCAGGGCGGCCACATCCGCGACGAGGTCATCGATGGTGAATCCGTCCGCGCCGTCGTCGCTCGGCGGGATCCCGCGATTGTCCATCGTGATCACCCGGAAACCGGCGGCGCGGAGCGCGGGCACCTGATGCAGGTCCCACACCGAACTCGGCGCACCGGTGCCGGTCAGCAGAAGGACCGGCGGACCGTCGCCACAATCGTTGTAGGACAACCGGATCCCGTTCTCGGTTGTCATCAGCATGATGCTCCTTGAGGGAAAAGGGCTGCTGCGCCAAGACGTGGCGCGGATCCGACCGTACCTTCGAAAGATCCGGTGTCAAAGAGCATCGGCAATGGACAATTCCCGGAAAAGGGGCGTCCACCGTCTCTTCTTGACACTCCGACGGACTGTGGAAATCCTAGTATTCATGGATTCAAACGGTCTGTCCACTCACTTGAACGTGGAAACGCTGCACGGATCGCTCACCGATCCGGCCATCTCGTCGATGAACCTGCTGAACGAACTGATCGACGAATACCCTGTGGCCATTTCCATGGCGGCAGGCCGGCCGTATGAAGAGTTCTTCGACATACGACTCATTCACACCTACCTCGACGCCTATTGCGACCATCTCCGGCGCGACCGGAAAATGGACGAGGCCGTGGTGACGCGCACGCTCTTCCAATACGGCACCACCAAGGGCGTCATCGCCGATCTCATCGCCAAGAACCTCGCCGAAGACGAGAACATCGACGCCGCCCCGGAATCCGTCGTCATCACGGTGGGCGCGCAGGAGGCGATGTTCCTGGTCCTGCGCACGCTGCGGGCGGGCGAGCGCGACGTGCTGCTCGCCCCCGCCCCCACCTACGTCGGCCTGACCGGGGCGGCGCTGCTCACCGACACTCCCGTGTGGCCGGTGCGGTCGAACGAGAACGGCATCGATCCGGACGACCTTGTCCTCCAGCTGAAGCGCGCCGACGAGCAGGGCAAGCGGGTGCGCGCCTGCTACGTGACCCCCAACTTCGCCAATCCCACCGGCACCAGCATGGACCTGCCTTCGCGCCACCGGCTCCTCGACGTCGCCGAATCGAACGGCATCCTGCTCCTGGAGGACAACGCGTACGGCCTGTTCGGCTCCGAGCGGCTGCCCTCGCTGAAATCCCTCGACCGGTCGGGATCCGTGGTCTACCTCGGTTCCTTCGCCAAGACCGGGATGCCCGGCGCCCGGGTCGGTTTCGCGGTGGCCGACCAGCGGATGGCCGACGGCGGCCTGTTCGCCGACCAGCTTTCGAAGCTCAAGGGCATGCTCACGGTGAACACCTCCCCCATCGCCCAAGCCGTGATCGCCGGGAAGCTCCTGCTCAACGACTTCAGCCTCACCAAGGCCAACGCGCGGGAAATCGCCATCTACCAACGGAACCTGCGGCTGACGCTCGACGCGCTGGCGCGCGGGCTCGGCTCGTGCGAGGGCGTCAGCTGGAACACGCCGACGGGTGGTTTCTTCGTCACCGTCACGGTTCCGTTCGTCGTCGACGACGAACTGCTCGAAACCGCCGCCCGCGAACACGGCGTGCTGTTCACCCCGATGCACCACTTCTACGGCGGCAAGGGCGGATTCCACCAGCTCCGGCTTTCGATCAGCCTGCTCACGCCGGAACTGATCGAAGAGGGCGTCGCGCGGCTCGCGGCGTTGATCAAGCCGCGGCTTGCCTGAGCGTTTCCTGCGAAAAGCCCCCATCCGTTGGTGAGGATGGGGGCTTTTTCGTGCGTCGGGTGCTGGTGGGTGCTGCGGCTGGGGTGAAGGGGCCCATCGCCACGTCTGATGCGGCGATGGGCCCCTTCAGCCCATTCCGGCCGGTCTGGGTTGCGTCGGGTCCCGAGATCCGTGATGCGAAAGCCACTTTCGCAACGTTGAAGGTTGCGAAAGTGGCTTTCGCAACCTTCCCGCACCCGCGACCGGCCCCTCGGGAAGTACATGAAGGCCCCCTTCACTGCGTCTAGCGCAAGGAAGGGGGCCTTCATGTACCTCTGGCGAAACGAGGCATGTCGCGAAAGCCACTTTCGCGACGTCTGACGTCCCGAAAGTGGCTTTCGCGACACCAACCGCCGTCGGTCAGGGCTTCGTACCGGTCACCAGCGCGTGCTCGAACGGCAACTCGACCGAGCGCACGTCGACGCATCCGACCGACTTGAGCCACGCCGCGGCCTCGGCCACCGGCCAGGCCATCCCCCGCCCGGTGGCGAGAATGTTGAGGTACAACGAAAGCCGTGCCGAAAGCGGGCCGCCGGTCTCGTCGTCCGCGGCCGCGAAACCGTAGATCGAGATCTTCCCGCCGGACGGCAGCACCTCGTACGCCTTCGCCAGCAACATCACGCACTGCTCGGCCGTGAAGGTGTCGAGGACGTGGCTGAACAAGGCGTGGTCGGTGCCGCCGGGGAACGGGTCCGTCAGCAGGTCGGCCGGGTGCAGGGTGAGCCGGTCGGTGACCTCGGCGGGCACCCGCTGTTCGGCGAGCGCCACGCTGCTGGCCAGGTCGAGAAGGGTGGCCTTGAGGCCGGGGTTGGCCTTCAGCAGGGCCGCCGCCGTGGTGCCGTCACCGCCGCCGACGTCGAGCAGATGCCGCGACGAGTTCACGTCGATGTGCTCCAGCAGTCCCGGCATCGTCTGCAGCGAGAACGCCGACATCGCCGTGTAGAAGATCCGCGCCTTCTCCGGGTCGTTGCCGAGCCGCGCGTACAGCGTGTCGCCCGGGCCCTCGAGGGCGTCGAGGGCCTCGTTGGTGCCAGCGCGCAGCGCGGAGGTCATCCGCGCGAACGCCGGGTAGTAGATGGTCTTCCAGCTGAGCAGGATGTGCTGCCAGCTCTCCGGCCCGGTCGTGGCGAGCAGTTCGGTCGCGACCGGGTGGTTCACATAGTCGACGCCCCGCTTCTCGATCAGGCCCGAGGTGGTCAGCGCGAGCATCAGCACGCGGACCTTGTGCGGCTCCAGGCCGGTGAACTCACCGAGCGCCGCGGCGTCGGCACCGCCGCGTTCTTCCAGGAAGTCGAAGATGTCCAGCTCGATGCCGGACACCACCGCGTTGAACAGCGCGGGGCCGTTGGCGATCAGCTGGAAACGACGGTGGACCTCGGTGGAGTCGAGCGATTCCTGCATCGGCAGATTTCCTTTCCGGCCGGCGGAGACTTCCGCAGACGTTGAGAACGACACCGGCCCGCCTCAGAAGGAGCCGGACGCCGGTCCGGCATTGGCGTCGAAAGAGCTGCCGGAGTAATCGGGATGGAGTACGGAGAAGGCATAGGTGGCGGGCGCGGCGATCATCGCCACGACCCCGAGCACGAGCGCCGCCGTGACCAGGGATTTCGACGCGCTTTCCCGCATTCGCGCCAGGATCAGCACGACGAGGGCGGCGACGCCGAGCACGAGCGTGCCCCATTTGGCCCACGGCAGGAAGTTCGGGTAATGGGACCACAGCCAGGCGCCCCAGGCCAGTTCCGCGGCGATCGCGATCGGCAGAATCCAGCCCTGCCTGCCGCCGTTGCGGTACGCGCGCCAGAAGGTCACGATGCCGAGCCCGGAAAGGGCGGCGATCGCGGGAGCGAGCGAGGCGACGTACGCGGTGTGCGCGACGTCGCTCGCGCTGAAGACGACGAGGAAGGTCACCAGCCAGACGCCCCACATCACCAGCCCGCCGCGCACCGGGTCGGTGCGTTCGGCGCGGCGCCACCACCAGAGCCCGCACAGCAGCGACAGCAGGGCGAGCGGGAACAGCCAGGCGATCGCGACACCGAGGTGACCGTCGAGGAGTTTGGTCGCCCCCATCGGATCCGCCCGTGTCTCCACTTTGGACTGATCAGGCTGCGGGCCGCCAGGACCGAGCGGCTGGTCGCCGTCGGCCTTCGGGCCGAGGTTCCCGTTCTGCTCGTCTTGGTGCTTGGTCCCGAAGTTCCCGTTCTCGTCGAGACCCTGACCGCCACCGGGGCCTTGCGGATCCCCGGGGCCGCCTTCCGGCCCGCCAGGGCCGCCACCGGGGCCGTCACCAGGACCGCCCTCGGGACCACCAGGGCCGCCAGGGCCGCCGGGGAAGTCACCGGGTCCGCCGCCGGGACCGCCCGGGCCGAGCGACGGCAGGCCGCCGCGGCCGTTGGGGTCCTCGGCGCCGGGCAGGTGGACGCCGATGCGGCCGAGACCGTTGTAGCCGAACACCATGGCGAACGCGCTGTTGTTCGTGGTGCCGCTGACATGCGGCCGCGCGCTGTCCGGGGTGAAGGTGTAGAGCGCGATCCACGACAGCGACACCGCCAGCGTCACCACACCGGCGATGCCCAGATGCGTCACGCGGCGGCGCAGCTCGACCGGGGCGGTGAGCAGATAGCCGATCGCCAGCGCGGGCAGGATCATCCACGCCTGCACCATTTTCGCCTGGAAGCCGATCCCGACCCAGACGCCGGCCATCACCAGCCACTTCAGCCGCGCCTCGAGCACGGCACGCTGGTAGGCGTCGACGGCGAGGACCAGGCACATCGTGAGCAGGCCGTCCTGCATGCTGTGCCCGAACATCGACGCGAGGACCGGCGTGAGGGTGAAGACACCGGCGGCGAGCAGGCCGGGCACCACTCCCGCCCAGCGCCGCACGACCCGGTACATCACCAGCACCGAGATCACGCCCTCGATCACCTGCGGCAGCGCCAGCGACCATTCGTGATAGCCGAAGATCTTGGCCGAGATGGCCTGCGGCGCGAACGATCCGGCGAGTTTGTCGAGCGTGTACGTGGCTCCCGGGTCGACGGTGCCGTAGAAGAACGCCTTCCAGCTCTCGGACATGCTCTTGGCCGTGTCCGAGTACAGCGGCGCGAAGTCGACCCTCGGCAGGTTCCAGGCGTAGAGGACCAGCGCCACGAACGCGATGCCCAGCAGCGCCGGACGCGCCCACGGCGGCTGATCGGCGGGCGAACGCCAGAACGCCCAGCGGCCGCGCACGCCCTCGGGGGCGTCCGATAATGATGGTGACGGCAGATGAGTGAGTGTTGCGGACACTCCGGTACCTCGCTTAACCGTTGTCTTCGTCGACGAGAACGGGCCAGATGGTTTCGCCGAATCCGCCCCGCGGTGAGTTCTTCCGCGCGTGCTCGTCCAGCCTCGCGAAGAGATTCTTGTTCCGGCCGTTGAGCATCGTCAGCTGGGAAGAATAACACTCCACGGCTTCGTTCTTCCGTTTCCAATTCTCCGCGGTCGCGGGAACGAATTCGGAATCCCCGAGGTGGAAACCGGGCGGTAATTCGACCTTTCCCGGAGTGAACATCGAATACGGGAGGTCTTCCCACAGCCGTATCGGAACGTTCATCGCACGCGCGGCGGACAACGCGGCGTCACGGGTGGCCAGGTTGTCGGGATGGTCCACGACGGCCGCGCACGTGACGATCAGCGTCGGCTCGAATTCGGCGACGATCGCCTCGATGTCGTCCTTGATCTCGGCGACGAGACCGTCATCGCCCGGTGAATCCTGGGCCAAAGCGAGCTTCTGCCCGCCCTCCACGTGATCCGTGAGCCATCGGCCGTCCGGCAGCCTCCGGTAGATGGAGTCGAGGAACCGGCCGTGCCGGTACGCCAGCCCGAGATGGGCGAGCGCGGCGATGTCCTCGTTCCGGCGATGGAGGGGCGCGTCGTCCTCCGGGGAAAGACCCCAGACCGCGTGCATACGCTCCGCCGCCGCGGAATACGGAGGTGGCGCCGTTCCGGCGAAGACCGTGTCGACGAGTACTTCCGCGCCGTCCCGCGCCGCCTGGGCGAGACCGGCGCCGAAGGAAAGGACCGCGTCGTCCAAATGCGGGGAGATCGCCAGCAGCCGGCGTGGAGGCATGGTGCTGATTTTGGTCACCGCCTTGTCGCGCTTCAACCGACGAGCCTGGACAGCGCCTGTGCGGCCACCGTCGTGCCGTCTGTGCGGATCGTGCCGGCGACGGCCTTCGCTCGGGCGCGGGTTTCCGGCGCCAGCGCGGTGACGAGCGCGGCGGCCAACGAATCGACCGTCGGGTTCGGGCCGTCGTGTGCCACGCCGATGCCCAGTTCGGCCACCTTGGCGGCGAAATGCGGATGATCCGCGATCTGCGGGACCACGATCTGCGGAACGCCGGCCAGCGCCGCCACATGCGTCGTCCCGGTGCCGCCGTGATGGACGGCCGCGGCGACTCTGCCGAACAGCGCCTGCAGGTTCTCCTCACCGACGGCCAGACAGTCGGCGCCGTCGTCGGGCAGCGTCAAACCGGCCCAGCCGGTGGAAAGCACGACCCGGCGGCCCTGCGCGCGGATCGCCTCGACGGCCACCTTGGCGATGCCGGCGGGGGCGGGCGAGCAGCCGAAGCCGACGTACACCGGCGCCTCGCCCGCGGCGAGAAACGCTTCCAGCCGAGCAGAAAGCGGCCGATCGTCAGGGTGGATCCAAGCACCGGTCCGGACACCGCCGTCGGCCGGGGCCAGGAGGGGATCCGCCGCCAGGAAGGGTTTGTCGGTGCTGCTGAAGTCGTACAGGTTCTTCACCGGCGGGAGGCCGATCGTGGCGCGCAGTTCGTTCAGCGCGCCGCCGAACATGCCGTCGGCGCCGTTGTTGTACATCCCCCGGTGTTCGGGCGACGGCACGAGCACCGGCGAAGGCACGACGTAGAAGTACGGGATGCCCAGTTTCTCGGCCACCGAACGGACACCGATCGCGCCCGACAGCAGCCCGGTCGCCACCACCGCGTCACAGCCCTCGGCGGCCGCCGGGATCTTCTCGAACTGCTCGGCGATCCCCGCGATCGCGGCCTCGGGCGATTCGGGCGGTCCGCCCAGCGCGCCCGCCTCTTCGAGCACCGGCTTGCCGACGACGACGTGCGGCACGCCGGCCTCGGCCAGCCGCGCGGTGTAGTCCGGCGGGGCGCACATCCGTACCTCGTCGCCCTGCTCGCGCAACCGGAGTGCCAGTGCCAGCAGCGGTTCGATCTCGCCGCGGGTTCCGTACGACCAAAACAGCACGCGCATTTCGTATCCCCTGGATGCTTCAGCGCCGGACCGCGGCGATGCCGACCGTGGCGTAGTTGATGGTGAACGAGCCGCCGATCTCGTCGATCGCCGAGCCGAGGTACGCCAGGAACCGGGCACGCGCGTCTTCCGCGAGGTGGTTGAGCCCGCCCTGGGTCGGGATCTGGTCGAGCCATTCGTCCCGGGTGCAGACGCGCGACCACTCGAAGCGCAGTTCCTCCGGCTGAGTGAACGCGCCGGTGCGGAGGATGCCTTCGGCCGCCTTCACGTACTGCTTGGCGTAGATCTGCTCGACGTACTCTTCGACGTCTTCGTCCTTTTTGGACGGTGGCTCGAACTTCACGTCCGGCATCGCGTGCCGGTACGCCTCCCCCTGCGCCGTCATGACGGCTTCCGGGAGTTCGAACCCGTTGTCGAACAACGCGATCAGCCCCTGGGGAACGAGCACGTCCGCCACCTTGGCCGCGCCCGCGAACGGGTCGACCCAGTGCCACGCGGTCCCCGAAGTGACCGCGTCGAAGGTGCGACCCGCCGGGTCCCAGTCCTCGAACTTGGCGACTTCGACGTCGAGCCCGCGCCTGCGGGCGACCTCCGCCATCCGCGCGTCCGGTTCGACACCGAGCACCGTGCATCCCGCCGCTTGGAACGGGCGGGACGAGAGACCGGTCCCGCAGCCGACGTCCACGAAGCTCTTGCCGGGGCTCAACGAGACGATCCGGTCGACCAGTGCCTCGGGATAGGTGGGCCGGGCGCGGTCGTACCGTTCGGCGTCGGCGCCGAACCACTGCGCCATCTGCCGGTTCTCGTGCGGTGCTGCAGCCAGATCGGACATGTTCCTCACCCTGGTCGGTTGATGGTCAAACGGAAACGCGGCCGACGGCGGCGCGCAGGCGCTCCGCGGCCACGGTCGTCCCGTCGCCGCGGAGCGTGCCCGCGACGGCCTTCGCCCGGGCCCGGGTCTCCGGGGAGAGCGCGGTGACGAGCGCGGCGGACAGCGAGCCGAAGGTCGGGGCCGGGCCGAACTCCTCGAACGCCACACCGATGCCCAACGCGGCCACCTGCTCGGCGAAGTACGGCTGATCGGTGATCTGCGGCAGGACGACCTGGGGGACGCCCGCCCGCGCGGCCACGGTCGTCGTACCCCCGCCGGCGTGGTGGACGACGGCGGCGACGCGGCCGAACAACGCCTGCAGGTTCACCTCACCGACGGCGAAACAGTCGGCTCCGTCGTCGGGAAGCGCCATGTCCGCCCAACCACGGGAGAGCACCACCCGGTGTCCCTGCGCCCGGATCGCCTCGACGGCCAGCTTCACCGTGTCCGCGATCTCGGGCGTGCTGCCGAAACCGACGTACACCGGCGGCGGACCCGCGGCGAGGAACTCCTCCAGGTCCGTGGGAAGCGGCCGCTCGTCGGGCAGGATCCACGCGCCGGTCTGGACGGCGCCGAGTTCCGGCCGAGGCGGGGCCAAGACCGGATCCGCCGCCATCCAGGGCCGCTCGGTGAAGCCGTATTCGACGAGGTTCCCCACGGGCGCCAGGCCGAGCTCTGTGCGACGGCCGTTGAGCGCGTCCGCATAGCGCTGGGAGAAGACGTCGGTGTAGAAGTCCCACAGCGCCCGGTTGTCGTCCATCGCCTCCTCCGGCGGCCGTCCGTCGCCCCGCGACAGCGGCGGCGGGTAGTACGGCGACGGCAGGTAGATCGGGCAGTAGGCGGCGTAGAAGTACGGGATGCCCAGGCTTTCCGCCACCGACCGCACGGCGATGGCGGCGGAGAGGACGCCGGTCGCCAGCACCACGTCACAGCCCTCGGCGGCCGCCGGGACCGCGTCGAACTGCTCGGCGAGCTCGTCGGCGGGACGCCGGGGTTCCGGCCCTTCCGCCATCCCCTCCATCATGGCGCGCAACGACTGCCCGACCGGGACGACCTCGATGCCGAACTCGGTCAGCCGCTCCACGGTGTCCGGCGGCGCGCATACCCGCACCTCGGTGCCGAGTTCCCGCAACCGCACCGCCAGCGCGACCACCGGCTCGACGTCGCCGCGGAGTCCGGTCGTCGACAACAACACACGCATTTCGTATCCCTTGAGTTTCAGACGGAAACGCGGTCGACCGCGTCGAGGAGGAATTTCGCGGCCACGGCGGCCCCATCGGTGCGGACCGTGCCCGCCACGGCCGCCGCCCGCTCCCGGACCTCCGGGGCGAGCGCCGTCTCGAGCGCGGCGGACAGGGATTCGAAGGTCGGCGTCGGGCCGTCGTGCGCCACGCCGATGCCCAGCTCGGCCACCCGGCCCGCGAAGTACGGCTGGTCCGCGATCTGCGGGACCACGACCTGCGGAACACCCGCCCGGGTGGCCGTGGTCGTCGTCCCCGCGCCACCGTGATGGACGGCCGCGGCGACCCGGCCGAACAGCAACTGCTGGTTGCCCTCCCCCGCCGCGAAACAGTCGCTCCGGTCGTCGATCAGCGCCAGATCGGCCCAGCCACGGGAAAGGATCACGCGGTGTCCGTGGGCGCGCACCGCTTCGACGGCGACCTTGGCGGCCTCCTCAGGGGCGCGCATGCTGCCGAAACCGACGTACACCGGCGGCGGACCCGCGGCGAGGAACTCCTCCAGCTCCGCGGAAAGCGGCCGCACGTCGGGCAGTGTCCAAGCGCCGGTCTGGACGACGTCGAGATCCGTCGGCTGCAGCGGGGCCAGCGACGCGTCGGCCGCGAGCAACGGGTGATCGGTGAAGCCGTAGCCGAAGACGTCCTCGACCGGCGGCAGGCCGATCGCGGCCCGCTGGGCGTTGAGCGGCTCGCCGAACCGCCTGAGGGCGCTGCGGCTGTTGCGCTCCCACAACGCGCGGTTGTCGGCCCCCGCCGGCGCGGGCGGCTCGCCCAGCGGAGGCGGCGGCGCGTAGTGCGGCGACGGGATGAAGCGCGGGCAGTAGAACCCGTAGTAGTAAGGGATGCCCAGCTTCTCGGCCACCGACCGGACGGCGACCGCGGTGGCCAGCATCCCGGTCGTCACCACGACGTCACAACCCTCGGCGGCGGCCGGGACCTCGGCGAACTGGACGGCCATCGCCTCGGCCGAAAGCCGCGGCCCGTCCTCGGGCGACGGCGGCTTCGCGTCCTTGATCGCCGTGCGGGTCGACTGCCCGACCGGCACCAGCGGGACACCGACCTCGGCCAGCCGCTCGGAGGAGTCCGGCGGCGCGGCCATCCGCACCTCGGCCCCCGCCTCCCGCAGCCGCACCGCCAACGCCACCAGCGGTTCGACGTCTCCGCGGCTTCCGGACGTCGCCAGCAACACGCGCTTCACGTAATTCCCCGATCTCTTCGTTTCGGCGCGGTTCAGGCGGGAACCGACGGCTTTTCGCGGCTGACCGCGTCACGCAGCAGGTCCACGGCCACCGTGGTCCCGTCGGCGCTGGTCGTCTCGGCGACTTCGATCGCCTTGGCCCGGGTCTCGGGATCCAGTGCCGTGGTGAGCGCGGCGGACATGGCTTCGAAGCTCGGCGCCGGCCCCTCCAGGGCGACCCCGATCCCCAGCTCGGCGACCCGGTCGGAGTAGTACTGCTGGCCGACGATCGACCGCACGATGATCTGCGGGGAGCCCGCCCGGGTGGCGATATGGGTCGTGCCGGTGCCGTCGTGGTGGATGGAGACGGCGACCCGGCGGAACAGCTCCTGCAGGTTCACCTCGTCGACGGCGAAGCAGTCGGCCTCGTCCTCGGGCAGGTCCAAACCGGCCCAGCCGCGGGAAAGGATCACGCGGTGGCCCTTCGCGCGGATGGCCTCGATGGCCACCTTCGCCGCGTCGGCGGTGCCGGACGAACTGCCGAAACCGACGTACACCGGCGGCGCTCCGGCGGCGAGGAACGCCTCCAGGTCCGCGGGAAGCGGCCGCTCGTCGGGCAGGATCCACGCGCCGGTCTGCACGGCTTCGTGCCGCGGCGCCAGCGGCGCGAGGATCGGATCCGCCGCCAGCAAGGGCTTTTCGGTGGAGCAGTAGTCGAAGAGGTTCTTCACCGGCGCCAGGCCGATCTCGGCACGCTTGGCGTTGAGCGCGTCGCCGAAGAGGCCGTCGGCGCCCTGGTTGTACATCTCCCGCTGCGGCGCTTCGAGGTGGCTCGGGAGGTGGATCGGGCACAAAGCGACGTAGTAGTACGGGATTCCGAGCTTCTCGGCCACCGACCGCACCGCGACGGCGCCGGACAGCAGGCCGGTCGCCACCACGACGTCGCAGCCTTCGGCGACGGCGGGCATCTGGTCGAACTGATCGGCGATCCCGGCGGCCGCGAGCTCGGGGTCCCGTCCCTCGCCGTCGTTCATCCCGCGCTCCGGCCGGGCGACCGGCACCAGCGGCACGTCGAGCTCGGCCAGCCGTTCGGCGCTGTCCGGCGGCGCGCACACCCGCACTTCCGCGCCGGATTCCTTCAACCGCGCCGCCAACGCGACCAGCGGTTCGACGTCGCCGCGTGATCCACACGCCCACAACAACACGCGCATTGCGCTTCCCCTCTACCAGGTGACCGGCAACTGATCCGGGCAGTCGATGAACGCGTTCCGGAGCTTGACCTCGTCGTTGGACACCGCCAGGCGCAGCCCGGGGAATCGTTGCCACAGCGACTGATACGCCATCCGCAGCACCGACCTCGCGATCGCGGCGCCGATGCAGTAATGGATGCCGTGCCCGAATCCGACGTCGGAAACCGGCGGGCGCCGCGCGTCGAGAACGTTCGGGTTCGGCGTCAGCGCTTCGTCGCGGTTGGCCATCAGGATCGAGCAGAGGACGTAATCCCCCGCCTTGATCAGCTGTCCGCCGACGACGACGTCCCGGAGCGCCATCCGCGGATTCGGCTGCTGCACCGGCGAGAGATAGCGCAGCAGTTCGTTGACGACCCGGTCCGCCTGCTCACGGCCTTCGAAGAGCAACTGCTTCTGTTCGGGGTGATCCAGAAGCGCGAGCACCCCGAAGCCCAGCATTCCCGCGACGGTCTCGACACCGCCGAGCAGCAGCGCCGTGCACAGGCCCTTCAGCTCGTCGTCGGTGACGTTGTCCCCGTGTTCGCGCACCAGCATGCCGAGGAAACCGTCGTCGGGATCCTTGCGCTGGCGGGTGATGAGACCGAGCAGATACTGGTTGAACGCCGCGCTGTCGGCGGCCCTCGCCTTGAATCCGCGGCTGAGGTCGACGTTGCGCCGGATGCGGCGGATGAACTCGTTGCGGTCGTCGCGCGGGATGCCGAGCAGTTCACAAAGGACACCGCCGCCCACCGGATCGGCGAAAAGTCCTTGTACGTCAGCGGGTTGGCCTTCGGCCTCGACCTCGTCAAGACGTTCGTCGATGAGTTCCTGGATCGCCGGTTCCAGCCGCCGGATCCGCCGGACGGTGAATTCCGGCGTCAGCATCCGGCGCAGCCGCGTGTGCTCGGGCGGGTCGTAGGTCGAGATCTGCCCGACGAACTGCGGTGCCATGGGAACGTCTTCGCCGTTGGTCGTCCGTTCGGCTTCGGCCTCGGTCAGCCGGGGGCGCGTCGTGAAGTTCTCGTGGTCGCCGAGGATCTTGCGCACGACGTCGTACCCGAGTGCCTGCCAGACATAGCCCTTGCCGAGCTGCGTGGACGCGTCACCGAGAATCCGGACCAAGGGGCCCTTCTCCCGCAACGTGAACATGTCCTCGTGAGGGTCGCAGTGCGTCCTCATCATGTAGTTCGCGGTCGGCTCCACGGCCGGCGCGACCTCGTCGATTGCGTGCTCCATACCGAGTGGAAGCTCCTTCATAGACCAGGAATCGCGGTCCGGCCCGGGGCCGCGCCGCAATCTTCATCCGCGATCGGGCGGGACGTCCAGCGCCGCCATGGACGCTGGGTGCGTACGTGAGTGATTCGGGTTCTTCTGAGAGATAAGCAAAAGCGTCGGGCACGGCCTCTTCACGAGCCTCGTCGGCGAAGGTAGTGAAGGCCTCCTTCCCTACCTTCAGAGTAGGGAAGGAGGCCTTCACGGACAGGTGAGCGGCTTCCTCGGGTCGTGCCGCCATGTCGCGAAAGCCACTTTCGGGACATCCAGCGTCGCGAAAGTGGCTTTCGCGACACCTTCACTCACCACTCGACCATCAGGCTCGTGAGCCCGTAGGCCGGTGTGGTGAGGCGGAACATGGTGTCCTTCTCGGGATCCGCGAGCCTCAGGCCGGGAAAACGCCGCCACAGCAACGTGAAGACCGTGCGCAGTTCGAGCCGCGCCAGCGAAGCGCCGAGACAGTGGTGGATCCCGTGCCCGAACGCCACATGCGGCACGGGCTCGCGGGTCAGATCGAGCCGGTCCGGATCCGGCACCAGCGCGGGATCGCGGTTCGCCATGGGGAGCGAACACAGCACGGTCTCGCCCTCCTTGATCACCTCGTCCCCGATGGCGACGTCCTCCATCGCCGTCCGGGGGGTCGGGGCGTACGGCACGGTGAGATACCGGATCAGCTCGTCGACCGCCCGGTCCGCCGCCTGCCCGTCGCCCCGCACCGCGGCGAGCTGATCGGGATGCCGCAGCAACGCCAGCACGCCGAGGCCGATCATGCCGGAGATGTTGTCGTCACCGGCCAGCATCACCTGCACGCAGAAGCCTCTCAGCTCCTCGTCGGTGGCCTCGTCACCGTGTTCGGCGACGACCGCCCCGATCAGCCCCTCGCCGGGTTCCTCGCGGTTCCTGGCGATCATCGCCAGCAGGTAGCGGGAGAACGCCTCCCCCGCGGCCGCTCGTCTCCGCTGGCTCAGCGAGGCGTCGAGATGTCCGTGGCACAGCTTGAGGAACATGGCGCGGTCGTCACGGGGCACCCCGATCAGTTCGCACAGCACGGCTCCCGGCACCTCGTCGGCGACGAGTTCGATCACATCGGCGGGAGAACCCTCGTCCTCCATGGCATCGAGCCGTTCGGACACGATCTGCTCGATGTACGGCTCCATGCGCCGCATCTTCCGCAGCGTGAACCCCGGCGTCAGCTTCTGCCGCATCCGGGTGTGTTCGGGCGGGTCGTAGTCCATCAGGTTGCCGACCAGCTCCTGCGGCCGGAAGATGCCCTCCCCGCCGACCTCGTCCTGCTCGTGCCACCGGCGCCGGGTGCTGAAGCGCTTGTGGTCGCCCAAAACCTGGCGCACGACGGAGTGCCCCGCCGCCATCCAGATGGTCTCGGCGTCCGCGCCGGTGCCCACCGTGACCTTCGACAGCGGTCCGGCGGCACGCAGTTCGTCGGCCGGATCGAGGTCCTGTCTGCGAATGTGCAGCGGACGCGTGTCCTCACCACTCAACGGGGAGCTCCTCGATGTTGAACGGCGCGGGTTTGCCGGCCACGAACCGCAGCTCCTCCTCCGGCACCGCCAGCCGCAGGCCGGGGAACCGCCGGGCCAGGATCGGCAGCGCGACCCGCAGTTCGAGCCTGGCCAGCGGGGCGCCGACACAGTGGTGGATGCCGTGCCCGAAGGCCAGATGCCCCGGGCTGTTCTCCCGCGTGATGTCGAACTTGTCGCCGAGCGTGCGGTTGACCGCCAGCATCGAGCAGGTCAGCACGTCACCGGCGTGGATCTCGTATCCGGCGATGTCCAGGTCGACGAGCGCCGTCCGCGGCGAAGGGGCCTCGACGATCGTCGGGAAGCGCAAGACCTCCTCGGTCGCGCTGTCCACGAGCTCCGGCCGTTCGCGCAGCAGCGAAAGCTGGGCCGGGTTCGTCGCGAACAGGAGCACCGCCATGGCCAGCTGGGCGGCCATCTGCTCGACGGCCACGATCAGGATCGCCTCTGCGAGCCCCGACAGTTCCTCGTCGCTGACCTTGTCGCCGTGCTCACGCGCGATGAACCCGATCAGCTCGTCACCGGGATCACGGCGTTCGCGGGCCGCGAGCTTCTCGCAGTAGTTGACGACACCGAGGCTCGACTGGGCCCGCTGCTTGGGGATCCGGCTTTCCCGGCTGTCGCGGATCATCCGCGACAGATCGGCCTGGTCGTCGCGCGGGACACCGAGGAACTCGCACGCGATGAGCGCCGGCATGGGCCAGCCCGCGTACCGGACGAAGTCGATCGGCGAGCCCATGCTCTCCAGATCGTCCAGGCCCTCTTCGATGATCTCCTCCACCCGGGGCCGCAACCGCTCGATCCGGCGGACGCTGAACGCCCCGGCCACCGTGCCACGCAGGCGGGTGTGGTCGGGCGGGTCGTAGGCCTGCAGGATGCCCGGCAGATGGGCCCGGTCCGCCTCGTCGTCGACCGGCCGCATCGAGCTGAACCGGGTGGCGTCGGCGAGGATCTCGCGCACCTCGTCGTATCCGGTGACCAACCATTGCCTGCGGCCGTTCAGCCCCGTCTCCGTGTCGTACCGGTGCAGGGGACCTTCTTTTTGCAACGCGGAGAGCTCCGGCGCCGGATCGAGCCGGATCCGCTGATGCGGCAAGGGAACTACCATGATTCTCCTCAGGTTTCCGGCGCTACCAGTCGAGCAGCAGGGCTTCCACGTCGAACGGGGGCGGGCCGAATTTGAGCTTGCGCTCGGGCTCGGCGAGCCTGAGCTTGGGGAAACGCCTCGCCAGCGCGGGAATCGCCTCCCGGAACACCATCTCCGCCAGCGGCCTGCCGAGACAATGATGGATCCCGTGCCCGAACGAGACGTGCGGCGACTTCTCCCGCGTGATGTCGAATTCGTCTTCCGGTGCCGGGAAGTTCGCGCGGTTGGCCCCCAGCAGGGAGCACGTGACGGTGTCACCGGCCTTGACGAGGCGGCCGCCGATCGTGACGTCTTCCTTGGCGATACGCGGGTGAAGCTTCTCGTCGGTCGTGAGGTACCGGTTCAGCTCCTCCAGCCAGTCCGGGACGGTGTCCGGCCGTTCCCGCAGGATGTCGAACTGCTCCGGGAAATCGACCATCAGCAACGCACCCGCCGCGAGGAACCTGGCCACCTGGTCGCCGCCCGCGCCCATGATGAACGCGGCCACCCCGGCCAGTTCCGCGTCGGTGATCTCGTCACCGTGTTCGCGCACCACGACCCCGAACAGGTCGTCGCCGGGATCGCGGCGGACGCGGGCGACGGCCTTGTTCATGTACTGCATGTACTTGTTGCCCGCCGCGTTGCGCCGTTTGTCCGTCCGCTCGGTCCGGCTGGCGTGCAGGGTGCGCGACAGATCGGCCTGATCGTCGCGCGGGATGCCGAGGAAGTCGCAGGTCGCCGTCGTGGCGACGGCCCAGCCGAAATGCGGGACGAAGTCGGTGGGCCCGCCCATGTCCTCGATGGTGTCCAAGGTGTCTTCGACGATCTGCCGGACTTCCGGCCGGAACCCCTGCATCCGCCGGATGGCGAACGGCGGGGTGACCAGGCGGCGCAGGCGCGTGTGGTCCGGCGGGTCGTAGTGGGTGAGGAAACCGGGCCAGGCGATCCCGGCCGCGGTCCCGCCGTAGATCAGCCGCGCGCTGAACTTGTCCGAGCTGAGGACCTGACGGACCTCGTCGTATCCGGTGGCGAGCCACGCCGTCCGCCGTTCACCGTCTTCCTCGGTGCCCAGGGCGGAGATGGGGCCTTCGGCCATCAGGGAAAGGAGTTCGGCCCCCGGGTCGAATCGGTTCCTCCGGTGGATTTCCAAGCCCTTGACGACGTTGAGCTCCTCGAACACGGCAGTTCCTTTCGCCTCAACCGGCCGTCGCGCGCGGATAGGGATGTTCCCGGTCGGCCGGACGAGCGTCGAGTTCGTCCAACCGCCCGGATCGGGGGCGGCGGGGGCTGAAGGGCGCTTTCCCCGCATGAGATGCGAGGAAAGCGCCCTTCACCGCGTGTCACGCGGGGAAAGTCCCCTTCGCCGAGGCTCGTCCAACCGTCCGCATTGAGCGGCTGGACACCCCCGCTCAGCCGTTGACTTCGGCGATCAGGCTCTTCGGCCGCAGGTCCGTCCAGTGCTCCTCGACGTAGGCGAGGCATTCCTGGCGCGGGGCCTCGCCGTGGACGCGGGTCCAGCCCGCGGGCACCTCGGCGAACGTCGGCCAGAGGGAGTGCTGGCCCTCGTCGTTCACCAGCACGAAAAAGGAACCGTCTTCGTTGTCAAAGGGATTGCTCATCGGTTTTCCTTTCAGGCGCCCGGCCGCGGCCGGAGCTTCTCGGCGACGATGGACCCAATCTGGACCAACGCCGCGGGTTGCACCATGTCGTAATGGTTGGTCGGGATCTCGTGATGCTCGATGGCCCCGCTTGTGAAGTCCTTCCAGCCCGCGACGGCCTCCGACACGGGCAGGTGCGCCGGCCGGTCCTCCGAGGCGACGAAGAGCAGGATGTCGCCGTTGAACGGCGAGGCCGTGTGCTGCGGCCCGACCTTCCAGAGGTTCTTCATGACCGCTTCCAGCCGCTCCCGGGCACCGGGGCCCTGGACCATGCCGCCCGCCAGCTCCAGATCCCGCTGTTTCCGTTTCTGGAGGCCGTCTTCGTCGCGCGCGGCCTCCTCGGTCACCGTGCCGGTCGCGTTCCGTCCCATGTAGACGGGATACGCGTCGAGCAGGGCGAGCAGGCCGAGTTCTTCCCCGTCGGCTTCGAGCATCGCGGCCATCGCCTGCGCGATCCGGCCGCCGAGCGACCAGCCGAGCAGGTGGTACGGCCCGGTCGGCTGCACGGCACGGATGTGCGCGAGGTAGTCGGCCGCCATTTCCTCGACGCTCTCGGGCAGGCGTTCGGTCCGCGCGAGACCGCGTGCCTGCACGCCGTAGACCGGCTGGTTCGCGGGCAGATGCCGCAGCAGCGGCCCGTAGTTCCAGCTCAGCCCGCCGCTCGCGTGGACGCAGAACAGCGGCGGCCGGTCGCCGTTCGCCTGCAGCGGCAACAGGATCTCGTAGTCGCCCGTCTTCACCGCGGTACTCGTGCGGCGCCGCTCCCCCACCACGATCAGGGTTTTGGCCGGGGTCTTGCGGGCGAGCAGGCCGGTGTTCAGCATCCGGTGCCCCGGCTCCCCGAACGGGCAGGGCTCACCGGACTTGCCCTCGTCGACCGCCGGACCGGTGACGTAGAGATCACCGACGACGCCCGGGGCGACCGGACGGCGCTGCTCGTCGAGCACGAGCGCGCCGAGCGGACCCAGTTCCGCGACCACCGCGGGTACCTCGCCCGCCCACCGGGCGGGTGCGATCGCCGGACGGCCGCGTTCGGTCTCGTCGAGGAAGAGGTCCAGTTCGCTGATCCGCCGCTGGGGATCCTCCGCCACCTGCTCCAGGACGTGGACCAGCCGCCGCGCCACCGATACCGCCGTCGCCTCGTCGAACAGGTCGGCGGCGTAGCGAAGAGTGCCTTCGAGACCGTCCTCGTCGAGCCGCTCGGTGAGTTTGAACGCGAGATCCAGTTCCGTGGCCTCGGTTCCGCCCGGTTCGACGCTGGTGCGCAGGGCGGGCAGTTCCGCCGCGTCCCACGCGCCGATGTCCTCCTCGTCGACCTCCAGCCCCACCTGGAAGACGGGGTGGCGGGACAGCGAGGCGGGCAGGTCCAGCAGGTCGACGATCCGCTCGAACGGCACGTCCAGCTGCTGACGCGCGCCCCGGACGGCCTCCTGCACCCGCGTGACGACCTCGAGGAACGTCGGGTCACCGGAGAGATCCGTGCGCAGGGCGAGCGGCCGGGCGAACGGCCCGATCATCGGTTCGAGGTCGATGAGGTCCTCGTCCCGCGCCAGTTTCGTCCCGATCACCAGATCCTGCCCGGCCCCGAATTTGCTCAGCAGCATCGCGAGACCGGCGTGCACGACGTGGATGGTGTCCGCGCCGAGCCGTTCCACCGCCTTGGTCAGCCGTTCGTACGGTTCGGCGCCGAGCCGCAGCTCGACCGCGCCCGCCTTGCGCGACGGGACGGCCGGACGCGGCCGGTCGAACGGGAGCACCGTCTCGCCTTCGATCCCGGTGAGGGTGTCCCGCCAGAAGACGACCTGCTCGTTGATCAGGCTGCCCTGTTCGTCCTCGTCCGCGAGCAGCCGCTGCTCCCAGATCGCGTAGTCGGCGAACTGCAGTGCCAGCGGCGCGCGTTCCGGGACCCGGCCCGAACGCCGTGCGCCGTACGCGGCCGCCAGGTCGCGGAAGAACACGTCGAGCGAGTCGTTGTCGGCGAGGATCCGGTGCAGCCGCAGATGCAGCACGTGTTCCTTCTCCGCGAGCGCGAAAAGGTCGCAGCGCCAAGGAACCTCACTGGTGAGGTCGAAGACCGACGCACGCAGCCCGGCGAGCAGCCCGGGAAGCTCCTCCTCGGTGGCGGGCACCGGGGACAGCTCGATGGCCGCGGGCTCGTGGACCAGCTGCCGGACGTTCTGCGCGTCTCCGGGGAAGGTCGTGCGCAGCACCTCGTGCCGGGCGGCGATGTCGCCGAGTGCCGCCCCCAGCGCGGCCACGTCGAGCCTGCCGCGCAGGCGCAGCGCGACCGAGATCTGCAGTCCGGCGGTCTCCTCGCCGGGGCTGGCCAGCAGCCACGCACGCAGCTGCCGCGCCGTGAGCGGAATCCGCTCGGGCCGCTCGGCGGGTTCCAGCGCGGGCCGCGACTTCGCGGCGAGCGCCCTGGCGACACCGGCGGGCGTCGGCGAGGAGAACAGCTGCCGGATGGGCAGATCCACGCCGATCACCTCGCGGATCCGCGCGATGAGCCGCATCGCCAGCGCCGAACTGCCGCCGAGGTCGTGGAAGGCGTCGTCGACACCCACGTTGTCGACGCCGAGGATCTCCGAGAACAGCTCGCAGAGCACCTTCTCGGATTCGCTCTCGGGCGCCTTCTCCGACGCGCGGCCGGCGAGATCCGGGGCGGGCAGTGCCCGGCGGTCCACCTTTCCGTTGGGCGTGACGGGAAGGCCGGGCAGCGCGACGACCGCCATGGGGACCATGTACGCGGGCAGCACCAAACCCATCTGCCGCTTGATCTCCTCCGGACCGGCGTCGCCGCCGTCGGAGACGAAGTATCCGACCAGCCGCTTCTCCCCCGGCTGGTCCTCACGCGCCATGACGACGGCCTCGACCACGCCCGGCTGCGCGGCCAGCACGGATTCGACCTCGCCCAGTTCGACGCGGTAACCGCGGATCTTCACCTGGTCGTCGGCGCGTTCGAGGAACACCACCTCGCCGCCGCGGGTCCAGCGGGCCAGGTCGCCGGTGCGGTACATACGTTCGCCCGGCAGGAACGGGCACGCCACGAACCGCTCCGACGTCAGGCCCGGGCTGTCGAGATATCCGCGCGCCAGCCCCGTTCCCGCGATGTACAGCTCACCCGCCACACCCGGCGCGACCGGCCGCAGGAAGGCGTCGAGGATGTAGATCCTGCGGTTGGTCATGGGGTGCCCGATCGGCAGTTCCCGATCGACGACGTCACCGGGTTCGATCGGGAGCCACGTCGCGCACAAGGTGGTCTCGGTGGGCCCGTAGGTGTTGCGCACCCGAAGGTTCGGCTGGGCCCGCCGCAGGTTTTCCACGGACTGCGCGGGAACGATGTCGCCGCCCGTGCCGATCTCGACCAGGCCGTCGAAGCATTCCGGTGACGTCTCCGCCAGGGCGCGGAAGGTCCCCGCGGTGAGGTGGACGTAGTTCGCGCCGCGGGCGACGGCCTGCCGCACTCCGGCCGCGTCGAGGACGCCCGGCTCGGTGAGCAGGACACGCGCGCCGGTCGAGAGCGGCACCCACATCGCGTACAGCGACGGGTCGAAGACGTGCGTCGCGTGCATCAGCACGCCGTCGCCGGGGCCGATCTGCCAGCCCCGGTCGCCCGCCAGTCCCGCCACGCCGCCGTGCGGGATGCCGACGCCCTTGGGCAGACCGGTGGATCCGGAGGTGTACATGACGTACGCCAGGTCGTCCGCGCTCGGCCGGAATTCCGTTGCCGTGTCCGCGAAAGCGTCGATGGCGGCCCGTGTTTCCGGCGCGTCGAGGACGATCGCGTCCGCCGGCGCGACCCCGCTGGTGGCCTGGGTGCACACGACGACCGAGACCCCGGAGTCTTCGAGGATGAACGCGATCCGCTCGGCCGGGTACTCGACGTCCACCGGGACGTACGCGGCACCCGCCTTCCAGATCGCCAGGAACGCGATCAGCAGCTCCGGCGACCTTTCCATGGCGACACCCACGCGGTCGCCGCGGCCGACGCCACGGGCGGCGAGGTGCGCGGCCAGCCGGTTCGATGCCTGATCGAGGGCGGCGTAGGTCAGGTCCGCGCCGTCGGCGTCGGTGATCGCCACCGCCTCGGGCGCCTCGGTCACCCGCCGGGCGAACAGTTCGACGACGGATTCCCCGGGGACCGGGCCTTCGGTCGCGTTGAATTCGTCCACCACCAAGGCACGTTCGGCCTCGCTCAGCAGGGTCAACCGGCCGACGAGGACGTCGGGTTCGGCGACCAGCCGCTCCAGGACGCGGGCCAGCGCGCCGACGACCGATCCGGCGGCCTTCTCGTCGAACAGGCCGCGGTCGTAGTCGAGGATGAGCGGCATCTGCTCACCCGGACCGGTGACCAGCGTGAACGGGTAGTGCGACGAGTTGCGCCCGCGTTTGACCGGACGCAGGGTCAGGCCGTCGTGGGCCTGGCCGAGCCCCTTGCGGGGGAAGTTCTCGTAGATGACCAGCGTGTCGAAGACCGCGCCGGGACCGACCACGGCCTGGACGTCCTGCAGGCCGAGATGCTGGTGGGCCATGAGCGCCGACTGGTCGCGCTGCAGTTCGGCGAACAGGTCGACCGCGCGCCGGGCGCCGTCGAGCCGCACACGCACCGGCAGGGTGTTGAGCAACTGGCCGACCATCGACTCGACACCGGCCAATTCGGCGGGACGACCCGACGCCGTCGCGCCGAACACGACCTCGGTGCGGCCGGCGAGCTGCGAAAGCACGACGGCCCACGCGCCCTGCACGACCGTGTTCAGCGTGAGATCGTGGCCGCGCGCCAGATTCGCCAAACCCTCGGTGAGTTCCGTCGACAGCTCGACGATCTCGGTGTCGATCTCCGGCACCCGGCCGGGATCGGCGGGCGCGACCGCGGTGGGCGTGTCGATCCCGGCGAACTCGTCGCGCCAGGCGGCGCGGGCGATTTCCTTGTCCTGCTTGCCGAGCCAGGCGAGATAGTCCCGATAGGACACTGTGGGCGGCAGGCCGGACGCGTCCCCGCCCGCGGCGTAGATCGCGGCGAGCTCGCGGTGGATGATCGGCATCGACCAGCCGTCGGTCAGCACGTGGTGCAGCGTGTGCACGAGCCGGTGGCGGTCCGGGCCGAGCCGGATCAGGTGCAGCTTCATCAGCGGCGCCACCTCGATGCGGAGCCGCTCGGCCAGCTCGTCCGCGGCCAGCCGGTCCACTTCGCTTTCGAGGATCTCCTCGGGCAGCCCGGTCAGATCCGTTTCACGCCAAGGGATCTGCGCGTCGCGGGTGATGACCTGCACCATCTGCGCGCCGCTGACGTACCGGAAACAGGCCCGCAGCGCGGCGTGCCGATCGACCAGTGCCTGCCACGTCGCGCGCAGCAGCGCGGCGTCCAGCGGGCCGTCGATACCGTAGACGGTCTGCACGGTGTACGTGTCCGGCCCGTCGTCGTCGAGCGCGGTGTGGTAGAGCATTCCCTCCTGCAGCGGGGAAAGAGGCCAGACGTCCTCCACGCTGGAACGCGGTTTCGCGCGAGTGTCGTCAACGGTCACGATCTGCTCCTTGGTGGGTGGGTGAACTCGCGTTCGCGTGCTTGGAGGCGGAGCTCGCGTGATCAGAGGCGGAACTCGCGTGATCGGGGCCGCGCACGTGAGTTACGGCCCCAAGCACGTGAGTTACGGCCTCAAGCACGCGAGTGCGGTACTCGATCACGAGAACCCGGCCTCGAGTTGGTCCAGCTGGTCAGGGGAAAGGGCGAGGAGCGAGCCCCCGGCGGGCTCCGGTTCCGGGGTGCTTTCGCCTTCGGCCGGGATCTCCTTGACGAGCGTCGCCAGCCGTTCCGGTGTCTTCTCTTCGAACACCTGCCACGGGCTCAGTTCGAGCCCTTCGCGGCGGGCGCGGGCCGACAGCTGCATCGAGATGATCGAGTCGCCGCCGAGTTCGAAGAAGCTGTCGTCGGGCCCGACCTGCTCCAGGCCGAGCACCTCCGCGAACAGGCCGCACAGCCTCGCCTCCATGGCCGTGCGCGGGTCGCGTCCGGAGGACATGCCGGAGAAGTCGGGTGCTTGCAGCGCCCGGTGGTCGAGTTTGCCGTTCGGGGTGAGCGGCATCTTCTCCAGCGCCACGAACGCCGCGGGCATCATGTACTCCGGCAGGCGTTCCGCCGCCATCTCGCGCAGCACCGACGTCAGCGAACCGTCGGCGCCGTCCGACGGCACGACGTAGGCCACGAGCCGTTTGTCGCCCGGCCCGTCCCGGTGCACGGCGACCGCCGCCTGCGCGACGCCCGGATGTTCGGCGAGCACGTTCTCGATCTCAGCGGGCTCGACCCGGTAGCCGCGCACCTTGACCTGCGCGTCGACCCGGCCGACGAAGATCAGCTCGCCGTCGGGGTCCCACCGGAACCGGTCGCCGGAGCGGTACATGCGCTCGCCAGGGGTGAACGGGTCCGCGACGAACCGTTCCGACGTCAGGCCCGGCCGCCCCAGGTACCCGCGAGCGAGCCCGACCCCGGCGATGTACAGCTCGCCGGCGACACCCGGCGGCACCGGCTGCAGGTACGCGTCGAGGATGTAGTGCTTCACGTTCCGGATCGGGCCACCGAGCGGGACCACCTCGTGTCCCGGCGACAACGGGGCGCTCATGGTCGAGCAGATCGTCGTCTCGGTCGGGCCGTAGGCGTTGATGAACCGGCGGCCCGGCGACCAGCGGTCGACCAGCGCGGGCGTGCACACCTCGCCGCCGGTCAGCACGCCGCGCAGCGTGTCCGGCAGATCCTCCTCCACCGCCAGCACACTCGGCGACACCGTGAGATGGGTGATCCCCCAGCGCCGCAACGCGTCGCCGAGCGTCACCCGCGGCGGCATGGTCTCCGCGCCGGCCAGCACCAGGGTCGCGCCGGCCAGCAGCGACATGTACAGCTCGGAGACGATCGCGTCGAAGCCGATCGCGGACAGCTGCAGAACCCGTGAGGAAGACGTCACGCCGAGGCGTTCGATATGCGCCGTCGCCAGGTTCCCGAGCCCGGAATGGGTGACCATGACACCCTTCGGCACCCCCGTCGACCCCGACGTGTAGATCACGTACGCCGCGTCGGTCGGCTTCACCGGCGGCAGCACGACCGCCGGATCCGCGGCCGGAAGTTCTTCCAGCATCAGGATTTCGCCGTCGAACGTCGACGGCACCACCGCCCGCGTGGCCGCCGTGCACACCAGCACCTGCGGCGCCGAACTCGTCAGCATCAGCTCGATACGCTCGGCCGGATAGTCCGGGTCGACCGGCACGAAAGCCCCGCCGGAGAACGACACTCCCATCATCGTCACCACGAGTTCGGCCGACCGCTCCACGAGGACACCGACCCGGGTCTCCCGCCGGACACCCAGCCCGACGAGCAACCGCGCCAGCGTCTCGACCTCGCCGAGCAGCCCGCCGAAGGTCAGGGTCCGCTTCGCGTCCTCGATCGCCACGGCGTCACGAGACTTCTCCACCTGACGGCGGAAAAGCACCGGCAGGGCTTCGGCCTCGAACGGCACCTCGGTGCGGTTCCATTCGTCGATCACCAGGCGGCGCTGCTCCGGCCCGATCAGGGCGACCCGCCCGACCGGCACCCGCGGTTCGGTCACGACCTGGTCGAGCGCCCGGGCGATCGAGGCGACGATCTCCTCGATCCGCGTCCGGTCGAACACGTCCGGCCGGTAGATCACCTCACCGTGGACGCCGCCGCCTTCGGAAGCGCGGATGGACAACGGATAGTGCCCGGTGTCGTCCGGGATCCCCGCCGGGCGCAACGCGAGGACGTCGGGATCGTCGGACGGCGGGGGCGGCGGCGGGTAGTTCTCGAACACCACGATCGTGTCGAAGGCCGCGCCCGGGCCGGCGAGCTGGTTGATCTCCGTCAGTCCGACATGCTGATGCGGCATGAGGGCGACCTGGCGTTCCTGCAGATCCGTCAGCATCTCCAGGAACGGCTGGGCACCGGTGAGCCGGGCACGGACCGGCAGCATGTTCATGAACAGGCCGACCGCGGATTCGACACCCGGGATCTCGATCGGCCGTCCGGCCACCGTGGTCCCGAAGACGACGTCGTCGCGTCCGGTCAGCCTGGCCAGCAGAAGTGCCCAGACACCTTGGAAAAGCGTGTTCGTCGTGACGCCGTGGCGCCGCGTGAACTCCATCAGACGGGCGCCGAGTTCGGCGTCGAGTTCGAAGCGGACGCGGTCCGGCTCGATGGGCACGGCGATCGTGTCCGGCGGCACCACGTGGGTCGCCTCGTCGAGCCCGGCGAGTTCGGTCCGCCACGCCTCCTTCGCGGCCGCCTTGTCCTGACGGGAAAGCCAGGCGAGGTACTCCCGATACGACGTCGGGGTGGGCAGCGTCCGCTCGCCTTCGTACGCCGCCATCACCTCGCCGAGGAAGACCGGAAGCGACCAGCCGTCGGCCGAGATGTGGTGCGACCGGAGCACCAGCCGGTGCCTGCGGTCGCCGAACCGCACCAGGTGCAGGTGCAGCAGCGGCGCCTTCGCCAGGTCGAACCGCTCGGCATGGGACTCCGCCGCGAGCCGCTCGAATTCCGCCAGCGCCTCGGCTTCAGGCAGGTGGGACAGGTCGGTTTCCTGCCACGGCACCGGAACATCGCGGACGACCGCCTGGACGGCCGTGCCGGAGCCGAGCCGGTGGAAACCCGCCCGCAGCGCGGGATGCCGGTCGAGCAGGGTCTGCCACGACGCGCGGAACCGGGCGACGTCGAGCGGCCCGTCGAGGACGATGTCGCGGATACCGGCGTAGACGTCCGGGCCGCGCTCGTCGACCGCGTGGAACAGCAACCCTTCCTGCAGCGGGGAAAGCGGCCAGATGTCGTGCAGGTTCGGGACGAGCGCCTCGACGTCCGCCACTTCCCGCTGGGTCAGCTCGATGAGCGGGAAGTCGGACGGCGTGTGTCCTCCCGCGCCGGCTTCAGCGTGAGTCGCGAGCTCGGTCAGCATGTCCAGCCACGCCTTGCCGAGCGATTCCGCGTCGGTTTCGGTGAGCAGCCGTTCCGCCCAGGTGATGGTGAGGGTGAACTCGGGTCCGGCGTCGCCGTCGAGCACCACCGCGTCGATTTCGACGGCGTGCCGCAGAGGCAGGTCGTCCTCCGCCGTGCCGCCGATGGTTCCGGCCAGCTGCCAGGGTTCCGCGTCGCCGTCGGGCCGGGGCGAGAACCGGCCGAGGTAGTTGAACCCGATCTCCGGCGACGGCAGTGCCGCCAGCACCTTCCCGGCTTCGTCGTCGAGATACCGCAGCATCCCGTAACCGAGCCCGCCGTCGGGTACCGCACGCACGTTTTCCTTGACCTGCTTCATCAACTGGCCAGACGTGTCCGCCCCGGCGGTGTCCAACCTCAGCGGATGGACATCGGTGAACCAGCCGAGCGTCCGCGAAAGGTCCATGTCTTCGAGGGGCTCACGGCCATGGCCTTCGACGTCCACCACGACGGCGGTGCCGCCGCGCCATCGGGTGACCGCGCCGGCGAGGGTGGCCAGCAGCACCTCGTGGATGCCGCAATGGAAAGCCGACGTCGCCTTCTCCGCGAGGACGCTCGCGCGGTCCCGCGGCAACGTCCACGAGCGGCGGCCGGAGGTCGCGATGGTGTCGCGTTTCGGGTCGAGTACGCCGATCCGCGCCCGCGCGCCGTCGAGGATTTCCTTCCAGGTCTCCAATTCCCCGGTCCGCCGCGCGGCCTGGTCGGCCAGCGTCCGCGCCCAGCGCCGGAACGAAACGGGCGGGGGATCGAGCACCGGTTCCTCGCACGCCGCCTGCAGATCGGCGAGCAGGACACGCCACGACACGACGTCGACCGCGAGGTGGTGGGCGGCCAGCACGAGCCGCCCCTTGGCACCCGCGTCCACCCAAACGGCCTGGAGCAGCACACCCGCGACGGGATCGAGCCGTCCGGCCGCCTCGTGCGCGTGGCGCTCCGCGATCTCGTCGAGGTCACCGTCGCCCACCTCGACCCGCCGAAGCACTGTGGCGACGTCGACGGTTCCCCGCTCCGCCACGACCAGACCGGAGTCGATCACCCGGCTCCGCAGCAGGTCGTGGGTGTCGATCACCGCACGCAGACCGGCCGTCAGCGCCGTCTCGGTCAGGTCGCCGGGCACCCCCGCGATCACCCATTGCGCCAGCGCGCCCCGGGACATCGCGCCGGGATCGCGTTCGAGCAGCGCCCGCACGACCGGCGTCCACGGCACCTCGCCGACGCCGTCGGCGACCTC
Organism: Amycolatopsis sp. CB00013; assembly: GCF_001905755.1. Taxonomy (NCBI): domain Bacteria; kingdom Bacillati; phylum Actinomycetota; class Actinomycetes; order Pseudonocardiales; family Pseudonocardiaceae; genus Amycolatopsis; species Amycolatopsis sp. CB00013. Next base: position 414,468 of record NZ_LIWC01000005.1, read on the forward strand.
CTCCTGCCGCACACCACGTCCGGCGACCGCCGCGATTCCGGCGGGCGTCTTCTGCTCGAAGACCTGCTTGGCACCGAAGACATAGTCCTCGCGCCGGGCGCGGGCGGCCAGCCGCATCGAGAGGATCGAGTCGCCGCCCAGTTCGAAGAAGCTGTCGTCCGCGCCGACGCAGTCCACGCCGAGGATCTCGGCGAACAGATCGGTCAGCACGCGTTCGGCCTCGGTCCGCGGTTCACGGCCGGCGGGTTTCCCGGCGAATTCGGGCGCGGGCAGGGCTGCGCGGTCGATCTTTCCGTTGAGGGTCAACGGGAAGGTGTCGAGCACGAGCACCACCGCGGGCACCATGAACTCCGGCAGCCGTTCGGCGAGCCGCGCGCGGACCGTCTCGGCGTCCAGTTCCGATTCCGCGGTGACGTAGGCGATCAGCCGCTTCTCGCCAGACCGTTCCTCTCGAGCGACCACGACGGCCTGGGCGACGTCGGGAAGTGCGGTCAGCACGGCCTCGATCTCGCCCGGTTCGACGCGGTAGCCCCGGATCTTCACCTGGGAGTCGGCCCGGCCGCCGAACAGCAGTTCGCCGTCCTCGGTCCAGCGCGCGAGGTCGCCCGTGCGGTACAGGCGCTCACCGGCCGCGAACGGATTCGCGACGAAACGCTGGGCCGTCGCGTCCGGAGCACCCAGATAGCCGTGTGCCAGACCGGCACCGGCGAGATAGAGCTCGCCGGTCACCCCCGGCGCAACCGGCTGCAGGAACGCGTCGAGCACATACGCCTGGCGGCCGGCCAGCGGTCCGCCGATCGGCAGGACGTCGCCCGTTTCCGCACCCGGTTCGAGGACGAGCCAGGTGGCGCACAAGGTGATCTCGGTGGGGCCGTACAGCTGACGGAATCGCACGTCCGGGCAGGCACGGCGCATCCGCTCCACGGACGCGAGAGGCACCGCGTCGCCGCCGGTCAGGATCTCCCGCAGCCCGACGAACGACTCCGGCGCTTCCTCGGCCACCACACGGAAAGTCCCGGCGGTCAGGTGGATGGTGGTGACGCCGCGCTCGATCGCCTCCCGCACCCGCTGCGCGTCGACCGCGCCCGGTTCCGCGACCACGACGGTGGCCCCGCTCACCAGCGGCACCCAGATCTCGACCAGTGACGCGTCGAAAGCGTGGGAAGCGTGCAGCAGCACACGATCCCCGGGGCCTTGCGACCAGCCCGGGTCACCCGCCAGCGCCGCGACACTGCCGTGCGGCACCGCGACCCCCTTGGGCACGCCGGTCGAACCCGACGTGTACATCACGTACGCCGTGTCGTGCGCGCCGACGAGGACGGGCGGCGCCGCGTACTCCCTCGCGCCCATGACGACCGGCTCGATCCCCTGCGGCACCGCGTCGAGGCTCGCCGCCACGCAGATCGCCAGCGCCGCACCGGAATCGGCCAGCATCCGCTCGATCCGCTCCGCGGGGTAATCGACATTCACCGGAACCTGGGCCGCGCCTGCCTTCCAGATCGCGAGCAGGGCGACGAGCAGATCCGCGCCGCGTTCCATCACGACACCGACGCGGTCACCGCGCCGCACCCCTCGCGAGGCCAGATACCCGGCCAGCCCATCGGATTCCCGGTCGAGTTCGGCGTAGGACAGCGTGCGCTCCCCGTCGACGACCGCGACCGCGTCCGGCGACTCCGCGACCCGCCGCCGGAAAAGCTCCGGCACCGTGGTCCCGGACGTCGCCTCGCCCGTCGCGTTCCAGCGCTCCACCACGGAAACGCGCGCCGGTTCGCTCGTCACACCGAGGCGGCCCACGGGAAGCGAGGCCTCCGCCGACACCCGCTCCAGTACCCGCACGACCTGCCTGGCGACCTCGGCCGCCGTCGCCGCCTCGATCCGATCGGGCCGGTAGGCCACCCGGATCTGCAGGGTCTTGCCGGGCGAAACGCTCATCGTCAGCGGATAACCGGTGCCGGTCCTGGTCACGACCGAGCTGATCGACACCCCGCCGTCGTCGCCGAGACCGTCGGCGTCGTGCGGATAGTTCTCGATCATCACGATGGTGTCGAAGACCGCGCCCGCCCCCGCCGCGCGCTGCACCTGCGACAGCCCCAAGTACTGGTGCTCGGTCAACGCGGACTGACGGCTCTGCAGGTCCTGGAGCAGTTCCAGCACCGGCAGGTCACCGTCGAGCCGCACGCGGACCGGGACGGTGTTGATGAACATCCCCACCATCTGCTCCACGTCCGGCACGTCCGCCGGACGCCCGGAGACGACCGTCCCGAACACGACGTCGGTGCGGCCCGCGAGCCGCGACAGCACCAGCGCCCACGCGCCCTGCACGATCGTGCTCAGCGTCAGGCCGTGTCCGCGGGCGAATCCGGTGAGCGCCCGTGTCGCAGCCTCAGGCAGCCATTCGGCGTGTTCGCCTGGGACGACCATCGCCTTGTCCGCGTCGGCGTCCACCACGGTCGGCTCGTCGGAACCGGCGAGTTCGGCGCGCCAGGCCTCCTGGGTCGCCTGCTCGTCCTGGCGGCTCAGCCAGCTCAGATAGTCCTTATAGGACGGTGACTTCGACGGTCCTCGTCCACCCGCGTACGCGATCGAGACCTCGCCCAGGACGAGCGGCGTCGACCAGCCGTCAAGGAGAACATGGTGCGACGTCAGCACGAACCGGTGCCGCACCGGGCTCAGCTTGATCAGCATCAGCCGGAGCAGCGGCGCCTTGGTCACGTCGAACCGCTCGGCCTGGTCCTCGGCGAGCAGTCGCTCGATCTCCGCGGCCGCGTCCTCCTCCCCGACGTGCGACAGATCGACCATGCGCCAAGGGATTTCGGCCTCGGCGGCGACGACCTGCACCGTCGCGCCGGAACCCAGCTGGTGGAAGCCCGCCCGGAGCGAATCGTGCCGGGCGACCACCTGGTTCCACGCGGCCCGCAGCCGGTCCGCGTCGAGCGGTCCGTCGAGATCCAGGATCCGCTGGCTCTGATAGACGTCCACGCCGTCGTCGGCGACGGCTCGCTCGAAGAGCATGCCTTCCTGGAGCGGCGAAAGCGGCCAGATGTCGGTCAGCCCCGGCGTCGCGGCCTCCAGCTCCGCAACGTCCTGCTGCGCCAGCTCGACGAGAGCGAAGTCGGACGGCGTGTACCCGCCCGCGGCGCGATCGTCGGCGAGCGCGTTCAGCGTCGCCAGCCAGGCCTCACCGAGGCGCTCCACCGTGGCGGGATCGACATCCCGGCCGTCGATGGCGAGCCCGAGCCGCGGCCCCTCCGGCGTGTCCTGTACCTCGGCGCCGACCTCGACGGGATGGGCCAGGATCATGTCCGGCCCACCGCCGAGCGGCCCTTCGCCCGCCGGCTGCCACGCACGGTCCTTGGCGGAAAGGCTGGTGCGGCCGAGATAGTTGAAACCGATCTGCGCGGACGGCGACTCCGCCAGCCGGGCGCCGGTCTCGGGGTTGAGGTACCGCAGCAGCCCGTAGCCGAGTCCGTCGCCGGGGACCGCGCGGATCTGTTCCTTGGCGGTCTTCAGCAGATTTCCCGACGAGACGTCGAAGCGGACCGGGTGCACGCTGGTGAACCAGCCCACGGTACGCAGCAGGTCCTCGTCGTCGGCGGCCTCGCGCCCGTGTCCTTCGACGTCCACCAGCAGCGCGCCGGTCCCGCGCAGTCGTGTCACCGCATCCGCGAGACCCGCCAGCAGGACGTCCTGAATCCCGCAGTGGAAGGCGTTCGGCAGCCGGGTCAGCAGGTCGTCCGCCACGGCGCCGGACAGCGTCGCGGACCACGAGTGCGTCTTGCCCACGCTCAGGTCCACGGCCGGTTCCGCCCCGTCGAGAAGGGCGAGCCAGCGGCCGGTTTCGGCCACGGTGCGCTCGTCGCGCGCCTGCGCGGCCAGCCGCCGCGCCCAGTGTCGGTACGACGTCGTCACGGGTTCGAGCGCCGCGCCTTCGTAGGCCGACCGCAGATCGGGCAGCAGGATTCCCCACGAGACCGCGTCGACGGCCAGGTGATGCGCCACGAGCGCGAGCCTGCCCTGCACGGATCCCGGATCGTCGATCCACACCGCGCGCAGCATGGTCCCGGCCGCCGGATCCAGCGTGGCCGTCGCCTTCCGGACCTCGCGTCCGGCGGCCTCGTCCAGGTCTCGGGCCTCGACGCGCGTCACCAGACCGGCCGCGTCCACCGCACCCGGCTCGGGCACGATCAGCCGTCCCGCGTCCACGCGCGCCCGCAGCAGATCGTGCGTGTCCAGCACGGCCTGCAGCGCCTTGACCAGCGCTTCCTGCCTGAATCCTTCCGGGGTGACGAGGACTCTGGCCTGCGCGAAGCCCGGCCGCACGGCGTTCTCGCCGAGGGCGAGCATCACCGGCGTCATCGGGATCTCGCCCACGCCGGACTCCACTGTGGACGGTACCGCGGTTTCCTTGGCCAGCGCCGCCAGCCGTTCGGGCGTCCGGTGCTCGAACACCAGCCGCGGGGTCAGGGAGATGCCCTCGCGCCGGGCGCGAGCGGCCACCTGCATCGACGAGATCGAGTCGCCGCCCAGCTCGAAGAAGCTGTCCTCGACGCCGACCCGCTCCAGCCCGAGGACGTCGGCGAACACTCCACAAAGGACTCGTTCGTCCTCGGTCACGGGCTCGCGGCCCGCCGCCTTCGCGGAGAAGTCCGGTTCGGGCAGCGCCTGCCGGTCCACCTTCCCGTTGACGGTCAGCGGCAAGTCGTCCAGCACCAGCATCGCGGCCGGGATCATGAACTCGGGCAGCGTCTCGGCGAGCTGTCCGCTCAGGTGCGCCGGGTCCAGGGCCTGCCCCGCTTCGGGGACTGCGTAGCCGATCAGGTGCTCGCCCCGGGCGACGACCACGGCCTGCGCGACCCCGGGCAGCCGGGCGAGCGCCACCTCGATCTCCCCCGGCTCCACGCGGTAACCGCGGATCTTCACCTGGTCGTCGGCACGGCCGGCGAACGCCAGCGTGCCCTTCTCCGTCCAGTACGCCAGGTCGCCGGTCCGGTACATGCGGCCGCCCGCGACGAACGGATCCGCCACGAACCGCTCGGCCGTCAGCATCGACCGGCCCAGATAGCCTTGCGCCACACCGGCTCCGGCGACATACAGCTCGCCAGGCAAGCCTTGCGGAACAGGCCGCAGGAACGCGTCGAGGACGTAGACCCGGCGTCCCGCGAGCGGACGGCCGATCGGCAGCACCGCCCCCATCTCGGCACCGGGTTCGAGCAGCCACCACGTCGCGCACAGCGTGGCCTCGGTGGGCCCGTACAGATGCCGCACCCGTACGTCCGGGCACGTCCGCCGGACACGCTCGACCGCGGCGGGCGGCACCGCGTCGCCGCCGGTCAGCACTTCGCGAAGCCCGGCCACCGATTCCGGCGCCTCCTCGGCCAGCACCCGGAAACTGCCGGCGGTCAGGTGCGCGGCCGTGACCCCGGAGGCCACGTAACCGGCCAGCGCCTCGCCGTCCACCACCCCCGATCCGGCGAGCACCAGCCGCGCGCCCGTCAGCAGCGGCACCCACATCTCGAACAGGGAGATGTCGAAGGCGTGCGAGGCGTGCATCAGCACGGCGTCTTCGGGACCGACGTCCCAGCCGGGCTCGCCGACCAGTGCCGCGACGTTGCCGTGCGACACCGCGACACCCTTGGGCGTGCCCGTCGAGCCCGACGTGTACATCACGTACGCGACGTCGTCGGCCGTGACGCCGATCGACAGCCGCGCGGACTCCGCGACCGCTCGCCGGGTTTCCGGCTCGTCGAGGACGATCGGGGCGAGCCCGCCGTCCAGCACGGCGTTCCGGTGGGCTTCCGTGCACACCACCGCCGCCGGTTCGGCGTCCGCCAGCATGAACTTCACGCGTTCCGCCGGATACGCGGGGTCCAGCGGGATGTACGCGGCACCCACCTTCCACACGGCGAGCAGGGTCGCGATCAGGTCGGGCGACCGGTCCATCACGACGGCGACGCGGTCTCCGCGCCGGACTCCCTTGCCACTCAGGTACCCGGCGAGCCGCTCGGCGCACTCGGCCAGCTCTCCGTACGACAGCGTCTCGTCACCGGCGACGACCGCCACCGCGCTTTCGTCCTGACGCGAGAACAGATCCGGCGCCAGGACATTCGGCGGCGCCTCGGACGAAACGCCCCACTGACCGACCGTTTCGCGCTCCGCCTCGCTGATGACCTCGATGTCGGCGACGGTGAGACCACGCGTCAGCTGCCGCAGCACGCCGGTGAACCGTTCGACGATGGCGAACGCGGCGGCCTCGTCGAAGAGGTCCGTGAGGTAGTCGAGTTTGACGAGCATCGACTCGCCGGGAACGGCGACCAGCGTCAGCGGATAGTGGGCCGCTTCCTGGCCCTGGTTCACGCGAATGCCGAACGGGGCGGCGGACTCCGGCCCGCCGAGCTCGCGCGGGAAGTTCTCGAAGACGATCATCGTGTCGAAGCTCGCGCCGGGACCGGCCGCCTGCTGGATGTCCGCCAGCCCGACGAACTGGTCGGGGATGAGCGCCGACTGCCGCTTCTGCAGTTCCGCCAGCATCTCGACGACCGGCGCCGAACCACGCAACCGCGCGCGCACCGGGACGGTGTTGAGGAACAGCCCCACCATTCCTTCCACGCCGGGCAGATCCGGCGGGCGCGCCGAGACCACCGCGCCGAACACGACGTCGGTGCGGCCGGACAGCTGGGCGAGCACCAGCGCCCACGCGCCCTGCACCACCGTGTTCAGCGTGAGCCCGTTGCCGCGGGCCAGCTCCTCCAGCGAGCGGGTGAGCTCCGAGGGAAGTTCGACCGTGACGCTCTCGGGAATTCCGGGCGCCCGTCCCGGATCGGCGGGCGCGACCAGCGTCTGCGACTCGAGATCGCCCAGTTCCTTCGTCCAGGCCGAAAGCGCCTTCGTCTTGTCCTGACGGCTCAGCCACGCGAGATATTCGCGATACGGCGTCACTTCCGGCAGCTCCGCCGCCGCGTACAACGCCGACAGCTCGTCGAACACGATCGGCAGCGACCAGGCGTCCATGATCGCGTGATGGCAGGTCACCACGAGGCGATGGCTGTCGTCGCCGAGCCGGATCAAGGTCAACCGCAGCAACGGCGCCGTCGCGAGGTCGAACCGCTTCGTCCGGTCCTCTTCGGCCAGCTCGTGCACGGCGGCTTCGGGGTTTTCGAGGTGGGACAGGTCGATCTCGCGCCACGGCAGCTCGACCTGCCTGGCGATGATCTGCACGGTCTCACCGGTTTTGCGCTGCCGGAAACACGCCCGCAGTGAAGCGTGCCGAGCCAGCAGCGCCTCCCACGCCGCGCGCAACCTCGCCGCGTCCACGGGCCCGTCCAGCTCCAGGACCCAATGTCCGATGTAGACGTCGAGCCCCTCACCGTCGTAGACCGCGTGGAAGACCAGCCCTGCCTGCAACGGCGACAGCGGCCAGATGTCCTCGATCCGCGACTGAGCCATCAATTTCTCCCTCGATCAGCGAGTCCTTCGGCGAATCCCGTCCTGCGCGAAGTCGAAGAGCCGACGTCGAACGCGGCATGTCCCCCCGCAGAATCGTCGCCCGAAGGGTCGGCACGGACAACATGTCCAACGGCCGCTTTTCCTGCGGTGAAAGGGACTGCGGCGCGGGGTGTGTGGGAATAGGGACGTTGAGTGTCCCTATTTCCACACACCCCTTACCCAAGGTCACCAGGCCACGGTTCGGCGCGGGGGCGTCCAGCCGACGGTGTTGCGAAAGCCACTTTCGCAACCTTGAAGGTTGGGAAAGTGGCTTTCGCAACGCTTCACGTGGCCAAAACCGAGTCGCGAAAGCCACTTTCGCGACGTCTGATGTCCCGAAAGTGGCTTTCGCGACACGCCCACAGGTGCCGGATGCGCCGAAGGGGACTTTCGCCGCATCCCATGCGGCGAAAGTCCCCTTCGTCCAGACACCGTTGGCCCTCACCGGGGTCGTGAGTGGCGTTTCGGGTTCTAACCCGAAACGCCACTCACGACCCCAAGGCGAAAAGCGAGCCTCACACGGTGTCGAACTCCGACTCCAGTTCCTCGATCTCGTCCTTGCCCATGTCGACCAGTTCGAAGTCGGCGGCGGGTTTCCGCGCCGCGGGGACCTCGTCCGGCTCCTCCCCCAATTCGACGAACGACGCGAGCCCCGCCGGGGTCCGGTACTCGAACACCTCCCGCGCGCCGAAGGTCATCCCCTCGCGCCGCGCTCGCGCCGCCAGCTGCATCGAGACGATCGAATCGCCGCCCAGCTCGAAGAAACTGTCGTCCGCTCCGACCCGCGCCAGCCCGAGCATTTCGGCGAACAGCTCGCACAGCAGCCGTTCGATCTCCGTGACCGGTTCCCGGCCGGCGATGTGCCCGCTGAAATCGGGCTCCGGCAACGCCTTCCGGTCGACCTTGCCGTTCGCGTTCACCGGCAGCGCGGCCAGCGCCATCACCACCGACGGCACCATGTACTCCGGCAGCAGCCCGGCGATCCGCTCCCGCAGCCGCACCGGATCCACCCCCGCGCCGGACACGACGTACCCGATCAGCCGTCCATCACGGACCGCCACCACCGCCTGGTCGACGCCCGGCTGGTCCGCCAATACCGCCTCGACCTCGCCCGGTTCCACGCGATAGCCGCGGATCTTGACCTGTGTGTCCGCCCGTCCGGCGAAGACCAGCTCACCTTCGTCGTTCCAGTAGGCCAGGTCCCCCGTCCGGTACATGCGCTCGCCGGACGCGAACGGGTCGGCGACGAACCGTTCGGCCGTCAGCGCCGTCCGGCCCAGGTAGCCGTGCGCCACCCCGGCGCCCGCGATGTACAGGTCGCCCGCGACGCCCGGCGGCAGCGGCCGCAGGAAGACGTCCAGTACATACAACCGCCGTCCCGGATGCGGTTTGCCGATCGGCAGCGTCGTGCCCAGCTCGTCACCGGGCCGGATCACCTTCCACGACGCGCAGAACGTCGTTTCCGTCGGACCGTAAGTGTGGAGCACACGCAGGTCCGGACAGGCCTGCCGCACCCGCTCCACGGCACCGAGCGGCACCACGTCCCCGCCGGTCTGGAAGTACCGCAGCCCCGCGAAACAGTCCGGCTTCTCCTGCACCAGCGCGCGGAACTGCCCGGCGGTGAAGTTCACCGAGGTGAGGCCTTCCGCCGCGTGGGCGGCGAGCCGGTCCGCGTCGATCACGCCAGGGCCGGCGAGGATCACCCGCGCCCCCGCCACCAACGGCACCAAGACCTCGTACAACGCCGGGTCGAACGTGTGCGGCGCGTGCATCAGCACCGCGTCGCCGGGGTGCAGGTCCCACACCTTGTACCCCAGCAACGCCGCGACGCCGCCGTGCGAGACGGCCACGCCCTTCGGCGTCCCGGTCGACCCGGACGTGTACATCACGTACGCCAAGTCGTTCGCCCCGACCGGCACCACCGAAGCCTCACCGGAAACCCGATCGTCGACGAGGATCCGCTGATATCCGGACGGCGTCGCGGTCTCCGCCCGGCACACCACCGCGGCGGCCGAAGAATCCTCCAGCATGAACGCGACCCGCTCGGCCGGATAGTCCGGATCGATCGGCACGTACACCGCCCCGGCCTTCCAGACCGCGAGCCAGGCCGCCAGCAGCTCCGCCGACCTTTCGACCACCACGCCGACACGGTCGCCGCGCCGCACGCCCCGGGCGGTCAGCACCGTGGCGAGTTTCCCGGACCATTCGTCGAGTTCCGCGAACGACCATTCCCGGTCCGCGGCCACGATCGCCGTCGCGTGCGGGGTCCGGTCCACCTGACGGCCGAACATCTCCACCGCCGACGCCGCGTCGACGATGTCGTCCGTCTCGTTCCAGCGCTCGACCACCAGCGCACGCCCGGCGGCGTCCAGTACGTCCAGCCTGCCGACCGGCGTCCCCGGCTCCGCGATGATCTGCTCCAGCACCAGCGTGAGCCCGTCCAGCGCCGCCTTGGCGACGGAGTCTTCGACGACGTCCGCGTGGTACTGCAGCTCGATTTCGAGGCTTTCGCCCGGCATGACACCCAGCGTGATCGCGTACGGCGTCGCCTGGTTGAAGTCCCGCAAGGTCAGGCTGAGCGCGGACGGCGAGTCGCTCGCCGGGTCGGCGTAGTTCTCGAACACGACGATCGTGTCGAAACCCGCCTCGCCCAGCTTTTGGATCTCCGGAAGGCCGAGATGGTGGTGCGCCATCATCTCCGACTGCCGCCCCTGCAGCTCCGTGAGCATCCGCAAGACCGGCTGAGCCGCGTCCAACCGCACCCGCACCGGCACGGTGTTGATGAACAGCCCCACGGTCTGCTCCGCGCCGGGCAGTTCCGCGGGCCGTCCGGAGACCACCGCGCCGAACACCACGTCCTGACGGCGGGAAAGCCTCGCCAGCACCAGCGACCACGCGCCCTGAACGAGCGTGTTGAACGTCAAACCGTTGCCACGAGCGAAATCAGCCAGCGCGGTGGTGAACTCCGGCGAATGACGGACCACCTCGCTCGACGGCAGCCCGTGCGCCTTCCCGGGGTTTTCGGGCAGCCCGAGCGCCGAGCCGTCGGCACCGTCCAGCTCCGTGCGCCAAGCCGCCTTGGCGGCCTCCTTGTCCTGCCTTCCCAGCCAGGCCAAGTAGTTCCCGTAGGAGCCCGGGGCACGCGCGACGCCACCCGTCGCGTAGATCTCCAGGAGGTCAGCCTCCATGATCGCCCGCGACCAGCCGTCGATGAGCAGGTGATGGCTCGTGGTCACCAGACAGTGCTTGTCCGGGCCGAGCCGGATCAGCATCAACCGCAGCAACGGCGGCCGCGTGAGGTCGAACCGCGTGGAGCGCTCCTTCTCCGCGATCACGGTCGCCTCGGCCAGCGCGTCCTCTTCGGACAGATCGGACAGATCCCGTTCGGCCCACGGGAGTTTGACCTCCCGGGGGATGAGCTGGATCGTCTCTCCGTTCTTCCGCCGCTGGAAACTCGCCCGCAGCGCGGCATGCCTGCCGAGCACGATCTCCCAGGACTTCCGGAACCGTTCCGTGTCCAGGGGTCCGTCGATGATCTGCGACTGCTGGATGAGATGGATGTCGGGCGCCTCGTCGTCCAACGAGGCGTGGTAGAGCATGCCCGCCTGCATCGGGGAGAGGGGCCAGACTTCGGCCAGTGCCGATCCAGTGTTCGTCGAAGTGTTCACGATGCCCGGCCTTCGCTGAGTTCCGCTGCCAATGCTTCGAAGCTCTCGATCTCGTCCTGGTCCAATTCGAGGAGACCGAAATCGGATGCGGTGTGCCCGCCCGCGGCGGGGTCTTCCGCTTGGGCGGCCAGCCCGGACAACACGGCCAGCAGTTCCTGGACGAGTCGTTCGATCCCGGCCTCGTCGAACACGCCGTCCGACCATTCGAGCATGAGGATCAGTTCCGGCCCGTCCGGCAGGTCCTGGACGATCGCGTTGACGTCCAGCCCGTGCGGCAGCCGCATGTCCGCGTCGACGGAGCCGCCGATCTCGCCCGTCTGCTGCCAAGCCCGCACGTCGCCACCGCCACCCGCGGCGAACCGCCCGAGGTAGTTGAACCCGATCCGCGCCGACGGCTGCTCCGCCAGCGAGAGCGCGGTCTCGGCGTTGAGGTAGCGCAGCAAGCCGTACCCGAGCCCGTCGCCGGGCACCGCACGCGACTGTTCCTTGACGACCTTCAGCAACGTCCCCGCCGCCGCGTCCCCGGCGAGCACCCCGGCCAGGTCGATCCCGGAGACGTCGAGGCGTACCGGATGCGTGCTGGTGAACCAGCCCACCGTCCTGGACAGATCCATGCCCTCGGCGGGATGACGACCGTGGCCCTCGACGTCCACCAGCACCGAGTCCGTCTCGCTCCACCGCGCCACGGCTCCCGCGAGCCCGGCCAGCAGGACCTCGTGCACACCGCAGTGGAACACCACCGGGGCCCGCCCGACCAGCACCGACGTCTCCGCCGCAGGCACCACCCACGACCGCGAGCGCACCTCGCCGACCGCGGCCTGCTGGGTTCCGGTTCCGACAATCGCCTGCCACGCGGGGAGTTCCGCGACCCGTTCAGCCGAAACGGCCCACTCCTCCAGCAGCCCCGCCCATCGCCGGAAGGACACGCCCACCGGCTCCAGTTCCGGTTTCCGTCCGGCGGCGACGGCCTCGCACGCGGCCTGCAGATCTGCCGCCAGTACCCGCCACGAAACCCCGTCGACCACGAGGTGATGCGCCACCACGATGATCCGGCCCACCCGCTCCGGTCCTGCATCCAACCACACGGTCTGGACGACCACGCCCGCAGCGGGATCCAGCCGTCCGACGGCCTCTCGTGCCGCGGCGGTCTCGTCCAGCTCGCCTTCGACCTTCACCCGCGTGAAAGTCCCGGCCACACCGCGTTCACCGACCACCAGCCGTCCGTCGACGATCCGTGCCCGCAGCATGTCGTGCGTGTCCAGCACCGCCGTCAGACCGGCGGTCAGCGTCTCTTCCGTCAGATCCGCGGGAGCGCCCAGGACGATCCACTGCGCGAAGCCCGGCGCCGCGACGCCGTCGCCGAAAAGCCGCATCACCGGCGTCATCGCGACTTCACCGACACCATCGGCCGCCACGGCCGACTTCTGCTGGGGAACCAGCGTCACGAGCTGCGCGAGCCGTTCGGGAGTCCGGTGCTCGAACACCTGCTTCGGCGTGAGCGAGATACCGTCACGACGCGCGCGGGACGCGACCTGCATGGACGAGATCGAATCCCCGCCCAGCTCGAAGAAGCTGTCCTCGACCCCGGCCCGCGCCAGCCCGAGCACCTCGGCGAAGACCTCGCACAGGATCCTCTCGGCCTCGTTCGCCGGTTCCCTCCCGACCGTCTTCGACGAGAAATCCGGTTCGGGCAACGCCTTCCGGTCGATCTTCCCGTGCGGTGTCAGCGGCAGGACGTCCAGCGCCATCACCGCCGCGGGCACCATGTACGCCGGCATCCGCTCGGCGAGTTCGGTTCGCAGCGCCTCCGGGTCGACGTCGCCCGGCGACACGTAAGCCACCAACCGGCCCTCGCGAACGGTCACCGTCGCTTGAGTGACGCGAGGGTTGTTGGACAGCGCGAATTCGATCTCGCGCGGCTCGACCCGGAATCCGCGGATCTTCACCTGGTCGTCGGCCCGGCCGGCGGACACCAGCTCGTCCTCGTCCGTCCAATAGGCGAGGTCGCCCGTCCGGTACATCCGCTCGCCGGGAACGAACGGATCGGCGACGAACCGCTCGGACGTCAGCGCCGCACGGCCCAGATATCCCCGCGCCACCCCGATTCCGGCCAGGTACAGCTCACCGACGACGCCCCGCGGCAACGGGCGCAGGAACGCGTCCAGCAGATAGCCGCGGACACCGGCGATCGGCCCGCCGAACGGGATGATCTCGCCGTGCGGCGACAGCGGCATGCTCACCGTCGCGCAGATCGTGGTCTCGGTCGGCCCGTAGGCGTTGAGCATCCGGCGGTCGGCGGAAAGCCGGTCCACCAGCCCGGGCGGGCAGAGCTCGCCCGCCGCGGTCACCGTCCGCACCCCGGCCGGGAAGACGTCCACGGTGGCCAGCACCGACGGCGGTGCCTTCACATGCGTGACGTCCCAGCGCTCCAGCGTGTCGCTCAACGACGCCTGCGGCGGCAGATCCTCGTCCGGCGGCATCACCAGCGTCGCCCCGGAAAGCAACGCCATCATCACCTCGGACACGATGGTGTCGAAGCCGAGCGCCGCGAACTGCAGGACACGGGACGACGGCGTCACGGCGAGCCGTTCGATATGCGCCATCGCCAGGTTGCCCAGGCCCGAGTACGTGACGATGACGCCCTTCGGCGTCCCCGTCGAGCCCGACGTGTAGATCACGTACGCCGCGTCGCGCATCCCCACCTTCGGCAAGCTCGCTTCCGGGGCCGCCGCCAGGTCGAGTTCGTCGAGCACGACGATCCGGTCGGCGAAGTCCTCCGGCACCGCATCACGCGTCTTTCGCTGACACACCACCAGCATCGGATCCGCGCTGCCGAAGATCAGCTTCACCCGCTCGGCCGGATACGCGGGATCCACCGGGACGAAGACGCCGCCCGCCAGCGAAACCCCGAGCATCCCGATGAGCCACCACGCGGACCGTCCCGCCACGAGCCCGACCCGGCGTTCGCGGTCGACCCCGCCCGCCCGCAGGACCGCGGCGAACCTCGTCGCCCGGTCCCACAGCTGCGCGTAGGTCAGGTCGCCTTCCCCGTCCGTGACCGCCACCGCGTCCGGCCGCTCGGCCGCCATCCGCCCGATCAGCTCCGGCAGCGGCACGTCGTCCAGCAGCGCGGGTTCCCAGCGGGGCAACGGGATCTCGCCCATTCCGGTCCGCCCGACGAGGGCGGCCGGATCCTCGACGACGGCGCCGAGCGCGCCGACGAACCGGTCCAGCAGGGAATCGGCGACGGCCCGGTCGATCTGCCCGCGCCAGTAGGCGAGCTGGATCCGGAACTCGTCGCCGGGGATCACCCCGACGGTCACCGGGTAGTGCGTCCCCTCGACCGTGCCCAGATACGAGAACTGGTCGGCGAAATCCCGCGGGTAGTTCTCGAACACCAGCAGCGTGTCGAACATCGCGCCGGGTCCGGCCGTCTTCTGGATCTCCGTAAGACCCAGGTGCTGATGCGGCATCAAGGCGACCTGGCGCCGCTGCAGACCGGTGAGCATGTCCACTATGGACTGTGTGCCGTCCAGTGAGACCCGCACCGGGATCGTGTTCATCATCAGCCCCGGCATCGCCTCCACACCGGGAAGTTCGGCGGGACGGCAGGCGACCGTGGTGCCGAACACCACGTCGGTCCGCCGCGCGAGCCGCGCCAGCACCAGCGCCCACGCGCCCTGCACCACCGTCGCCAGCGTCAGGCCGTGGTCGCGGGCGAAATCGGTGAGCCGCGTGCAGAGCTCCGGCGCGAGATGGGTGACGCGGTAGTCGTAGTCCGTCGCCGCGTCCGATTTGGCGACCAGCGCGGGCACGTCGATGTCGGACAGCTCCGCCTGCCACGCCGTGCGCGCCGCTTCCTTGTCCTGCCTGTCCAACCACGCCAGATAGTCGCGGTACGAGGCGGCCGTCCGCTCCGGGAAACCCCCGGCGGTATAGGCCGCCGACACCTCGTTGAGGATCACCGCCACCGACCAGCCGTCGGTCAGGATGTGGTGATTGACCACGAGCAGCCGATGCCGGTCTTCACCGACCTTGATCAGGACGAGCCGGAACAGCGGCGCCTTGGCGAGATCGAACCGGTCCCGCTGCTCCGCCGCGGACAGCGCCTTGACGGCCTCCTCGACGTCCGCGCCGGACAGATCGACCTCGCGCCACGGCAGGTCGACATGACCGGCGACGGCCTGCACCGCCTTGCCCGAAGAGAGCCGGTGGAAGGTCAGCCGGAGCTCGGGGTGCCTGGCGAAGACCGCCTCCCACACCGAACGCAGCCTGGCGACGTCCAGCTCGCCGGTCAGCTCCACGATCCACTGGGTCTGGTAGATGTCGGGACCCTGGTCGTCGAGGGTCGTCTGGAAGAGCAGGCCCGCCTGGAGCGGCGCCAGCGGCCAGACCTCCACGGCGTCCGGGACCGCGGCCGCGAGTTCCGCCTCGTCTTCCGCGGTCAGCTCGATCAGCGGACCGGTGACCTGCTGATCGGCCGCCACGGCACCCGCCACCGCGGCCAGCCGCGCGGGGGTCTGCTCCCGGAAGATCTGCGAAGGCGTCACCAGCAGACCGGCCTTCGCCGCCCGGGCCGCCACGCGCACCGCGAGGATCGAATCCCCGCCCAGCGCGAAGAAGCCGTCGTCGACGCCCGCACCGGCCGAACCGGTCACTTCCGCGAACAGTCCACAAAGGACACGCTCGGTCTCGGTGACGGGTTCGCGTCCGCCGGTCTTCGCCGTGAAGTCGGGAGCGGGCAACGCCGCCCGGTCGACCTTGCCGTTACCGGTGAGCGGCAACGCGTCCACCGTCATCACCACGGCGGGGACCAGGTGGTCCGGCAGTACCGCGCCGAGCCGCTCGCGGACGAGAGCGGGATCGACGTCCGCCACGACGTACCCGATCAGCCGTCCGTCGATCGGCACCACGACGGCCTCGTGGACGTCCGGCTGGGCGGTCATCGCGGCCTCGACCTCGCCGGGTTCGACGCGGAAACCGCGGATCTTCACCTGGTCGTCGACGCGGCCCGCGAAGAGCAGCTCGCCGTCCGGTGTCCATTTCGCGAGGTCGCCGGTCCGGTACATCCTTTCGCCCGGCGCGAACGGATCCGCCACGAACCGCTCGGCCGTCAGCCCTGGCCGGGCGAGATAGCCGTCGGCGAGACCGGCGCCGGACAGGTACAGCTCGCCGACCACGTCCGGCGCCACCGGCCGCAGCGAGTCGTCCAGCACCCAGGCCCGGCGGCCGGAAAGCGGACGGCCGATCGGCAGGACCGAGACCGGCTCGTCCTCGGGTTCGAGCACGAACCAGGTGGCGCACAGCGTCGTCTCGGTCGGCCCGTACAGATGCCGGATCCGCGCGCCCGGCGCGGCCTGCCGGACGCGGTCCACCGCGTGCGCGGGCACCAGGTCCCCACCGGTCAGGATCTCGCGCAAACCCGCGAAGGATTCCGGCGCTTCCTCCGCCACCGCACGGAAACTGCCCGCGGTGAGATGCGCGCGCGTCACCCCGCCCGCGACCGCCTCCCGCAGGCGCCGCGCGTCCACCGGCCCCGGCTCGGCGATCACGACCCTGGCGCCCGACACCAGCGGAACCCAGATCTCGCACAGGGACGCGTCGAAGGAATGCGGCGCGTGCATGAGGACCGCGTCGTCGGGTTCCATCGCCCAGCCGGGATCCCCCACCAGTTCCGCGACGCTGGAGTGCGGGACGGCCACGCCCTTCGGCTTGCCCGTCGACCCGGACGTGTACATCACGTACGCCAGGTCTTCCGGACTCGCCGGGACGGCCGCGGCCTCGCCCGTGTCGTCCGTGACGAGAAGGGACTCGATCCCCGCCGGGACACCGTCGCGTGTCGCGGCGGAGCACAGCATCAGGGACGCGCCCGAATCCTCGACCATGAACGCCACCCGCGGCGCGGGGTACGAGGCGTCCACCGGCACGTAGGCCGCGCCCGCCTTCCAGACGGCGAGCAGCGCCACCAGCAGATCCGCCGAGCGGTCCAGCATGACCGCGACCCGTCCGCCGACACCGACGCCGCGGGCGATCAGCTTCCCGGCCAGCCTGCCCGCGAGCTCGTCGAGCTCCCGGTAGGTGAGGACCCGGTCCCCGTCGGCCACGGCCACCGCGTCCGGTGCCCGGTCCACCTGCCGGGCGAAGAGGGCCGGCACGGTCGACGCGGCCTGCGCTGCGGAACTCATCGTCATCCTCCGTAGACCACGGTGTCCAGCGGTTCAGGCTCTTCGTCGAACTCGTCTTCCTCGGGCTCCGGTTTGGCCGCGTTGTTCTCCGGCCTGGCGAACTGCGTGTGATAGAGCTCCGAGTACAACCCGCCCCGCGCCAGCAATTCGTCGTGCGTGCCGCGTTCACGGACCGTTCCGCCGTCGATCACGAGGATCTGGTCGGCCTCGCGGATCGTGGACAACCGGTGCGCGATCACCAGCGACGTCCGGCTGCGCAGCGCGGTCTTGAGCGCCCGCTGGACGGCGGCCTCCGACTCGGAGTCCAGATGCGCGGTCGCCTCGTCGAGCACGACGACCGTGGGCGCCTTCAGCAACAGCCGCGCGATGGCGAGCCGCTGCTTCTCCCCACCGGACATGCGGTAGCCGCGATCGCCGGTGACGGTGTCGAACCCGCGGGGCAGGGACTGGATCAGCTCCCAGATCTGCGCCCCCTTGCAGGCTTCGATCAGCTCGTCCTCGGTGGCCGTCGGGCGGGCGTAGAGCAGGTTCTCCCGGATCGTGTCGTGGAAGAGGTAGGCGTCCTGGCTGACCACCCCGACCGTCCCGCGGATCGAGTCGAAGGTGAGGTCGCGCAGATCGTGGCCGTCGAAGCGGACCGCTCCCGAATTCGGGTCGTACAGCCGCGACACCAGATGCGTGATGGTGCTCTTGCCGGCGCCGGACGGGCCGACGAGCGCGGTGAGCGTTCCGGCGGGGGCCTCGAAGCTGATGCCGCGCAGGACGTCCGCCGTGACGTCGCCGTGTTCCCGTTTGGTCCGCAGGTGCTCGAGCGACGCCAGCGAGACCTCGTCCGCGGTGGGATAGCGGAACGCCACGTCGTCGAACTCGATACCCGGGGCGACGTCCTTTTCGAGTTCCTTCGCGTCCGGGCGTTCCTGGATCAGCGGCTTCAGGTCGAGCAGCTCGAAGATCCGGGAGAAGCTCACCACGACGGTCTGCGCGGTCTCCTGCATCCCCGACAGCTGCGTGATCGGCCCGAACAGGCGCCCGAGCAGGGTGGCGATGGCGATGAGCGTCCCGAGCTGGAACGCACCGTCGATCACGAGCCCGCCGCCGACGCCGTAGACGACCGCCGTGGCGATCGAGGCCATCAGCGCCATCATGGCGAAGGACATCCGGGCCCAGATGGAGATGCTCACGCCGATCTTGCGGATCTTCCCGGCGCGCGTGCGGTAGTCGGCCATCTCCTCGTCCGGGCGGCCGAAGAGCTTGGAGAGCATCGCGCCCTGGACGTTGAACCGCTCGTGCAGCAGGCCGCCGAGGCCGGCGTTCGTCTCCATCAACGTGCCCGTGCGCCGCTGGATGATCCGGCCCACCCAGATCCAGGGCACGACGAACAGCGGCACCAGCACCAGCGTGACGAGCGCGACGAGCCAGGACAGGTAGAACAGTTCGGCCAGCACCAGCAGGACGGTGACCACGCTGGTGGCCGCCATCAGCAGATGCCCGAACGCCTGCTGCGCCATGATGAGCTCGGTGTGCAGCCTGCCGACCAGCACCCCGGTCTGGGTGCGGGTGAAGAACGCGATCGGCAGCCGCCGGACGTGATCCAGCGCCTGCACGCGGAGGTCGTAGGTGACGCCCTCCCCGATCTTCGCGGAGACGTACGCCGACATCAGCGACAACAACGCGCCCGCGACGGCCAGCCCGGCGGTCAGGACCGCCATCAGGATCACGACACCGAAGTCGTTCTTGAGGATGCCGCCGTCGATGAGTTCCTTCATCAGCAACGGGGTCGCGATGACGACGAACGCCTCCATCGCGGCGATGAGGACGAACAGCGCCACCTTGCCGACATGGGGACGGAAATACGCGAGGACTCTGCGCACCGTCCCGGGGCGGACCCGGTTCGACCAGGGATCGGGGTCGTCATCGCTCTTGGGCGACGCCCCGAAGCGCAACATTACTTCCATTTGGGCATCCCTCTCACGCACGAAGTCGGCGAGCTCAATCGTGCTGAATCGTGTCGATGTCCACGAGTGGCCCCGGGAACACCGCCGTCTGTTCGTCCACAAAGGACTCGCGTGTTCCGCCCCCGAGCACGCGAGTTCCGGCTCCGAACACGCATGGGCGGTACTGAATCACGATGACTTGCTACCCGATGGCCGGGATCCGGCCGTGGCCGTCCACGCCCCGGCGCAGCAGTTCCGTCAGATCATCCAGGTCACCGGCCCGCAGCGCGGTGGCCGCCGCGGCGAGGTCGGCCGCGATGCGGTCGAGCACCGCCGCCACCGGAACCGCGTTGCCAGAGAGAATCCTCCGCCACAGCAAAGGATTTCCGGCCGCGATGCGGGTGACGTCCCGCAACCCCTGCCCGGCGAGGCTCAGGGCGACGTCGTCGCCGCTCGCCAGGCTCGCCGCCACCGCCGAGGCGGCGACGTGCGGGGCGTGCGACACCAGCGCCACCGCCGAGTCGTGCTCGGCGGCGCCGACGGTGACGGCCTCGGCCCCGCACAGCGCCACCAGTTCGCGGGTCAGCCGCAGGGCCTCCGCCCCTGTTCCGGGGCCGGGGCACAGCGCCCAAGGGCGGCCGGCGAACAATCCCGCCCGTGCCGCCGCCGGACCGGATCGCTCCCGCCCGGCGAGCGGATGCCCTGGTACGTAAGAGGTCATGTCGCAGCCGAGGCGCTCCGCGTCGGCGATCGGATCGACCTTGACGCTGGCCACGTCGGTGTACGCCCGCGCCGCGCCCCGCTTCTGGAGTTCGGCCAGCCGTTCCCCCACGAGCTGCGGTGGGACCGCGATCACCGCCAGGTCCACTTCCTCGCCGGTCCATTCGCGCCCGGCGCCGAGCTCCCGCGCCACCCGGACGGCTTGCGCGTCGATGTCGGAGAGATGAACCGCCACACCCTTTTCCCGAAGGGACAACGCGGCCGAAGTGCCGATCAGGCCGGTGCCGACGACAAGCGCCTTCTCGATGGTCACAGCTACTTCTTAGGCCGCCCACCCGGTGATGTCGAGCGACGGGGCCTGGGCACCGCGCAAGAGAAAAGGGGACTTTCACCGCGTGAAGCGGAAAAGTCCCCTTCGCCCCGTCCGTGCCTACCCGATGCCGTCCGCGCTCATCGTGCGGCCAGATCGGTCGCCCGGTTCTCCAGATGATCCGCGAACCCCGCCCAGACCCGGGCGTGATCCCTGGCGAAACCGGCGACCACGCCGTACAGATGCGGCGGGACACCGTGCAGGATCCGTTCCCATTCCTGCCCGTCCATGGAGTGCATGGCGAGCATGCGCAACAGGATCCGGCCGACCTCGCTCAGCCGCAGCGCCGGGTCGGCCTTGAGCCGCTCCAGCACGGTGAGCCGTTCCCGGTCCAGCGAATGACCGAGGTCGGTTTCGGTGAGGCTCAACGGATCCGGCTTGGTCCGCAGTCTCCTGGTCCCGTCCGGGGTCGGGCTCTCACCACGCTCCAGCCTGCCGCGCACGTCCCGCACCGTCTCCGGGGAGATGCCGACCTGCTTGGCGACCTGGCGGAGCGACAGGCCGGGATCGTTGCGGATCAGGTCGGCGGCGAGCTTCCGCCGCTCCGAACTGTCCACTGGACGGATCCGCCCGTCCCGCCCGATCCTGGCGCCGTTTCCGCCTTCGCCGCCACGTTTGCGCAGGTCCGCCACCGTGCCGGCGGAAATGCCGGTCGCCGAGGCCACCCGCCGATCGGACCACTGCGGATGCGTCCCGATGATCTGGACGGCCGCCCGTTTCCGATCCGCGAGCGAAAGCGGCAACCCGTGCCGGATGTTCGCTTCCACCGCGAGGACGAAGGCGTCGGACTCGGCGCCGTCGATGAACCTCGCGGAAATTTTCGTATCGCCCCTGACTCGTGCCGCCTTCAGCCGGTGCAGGCCATCGACCACCTGCATCGTCGGGCGGTGAACGAGAATGGGCGGAAGCTCCCACTCCGCCGACAACAGTGTCTCGACGTGCTCTGGATCCTCGCCCGAAGTCCGCGGCGAACAGGCAGAAGACAGTCTCGACAGCTCGATTTCGACGACAGGGAGAGCGGACAAGTCAACTCTCGTCGGATCCACCTAGCCCCCATTGAATCTGTTGATTCATCAACTATTTGGACACGCCACGAAACCCCACCGTCCAACTGCTCGGCTTCGGCGGTTGGACACCATGAACCCGTCCGATGCCGGCCTCGGCCGTTGGACGGGATGCCCTCGACGGTGAGGATCCCTCAAGCGCCGACGGGCGGAGCCGCGTGCGAGCGGCCCGCCACAACGGTCTCCCAGTTGACCGTTCGGCGCGTATTCCGACGAACTACCGAAGCTGAACGGCATCCTCCCATCGCCCCGACGGCGATCTGCGAGACGAACACTGACGGAACGGCTGCCCGCTTCAGTGCGAGGTCTCGGACATGTCCGATCTTATGGTTCCGGTTCAGAGGTTCGGCGAGTGAAGTCTTTGGTCTGCCTCGTGGTCGCGAGTCACCCGACGCGTCCCCCCTGTCCCCAGTAAAGCGCGCACACCATGTCAGCCCCAGCTGATGCGCACATGTGCAGCATGGCATGAACAATCCATGTCGGCAATTGACGAACAGTGTGATTTTCGTAGTGAAGGGAGCCCACAAGATCAATATCCGAAACTCCGCATGCGGTATTGACTCGATTGGCGAACATAAGTAAAGCACCCGCGTACACGCTTGTCCGGGCACTCCGGATTGGGCTGTTCGCAGGCTCCCTTAGGCCGTTCGCGCGGCTTGCCTTCTACTCGGAGGATCACCGCCCCCGCCGGTTCACGTTCCGTTCTTCGACACTTGTTCACACGAACGGCCGAGTCCGCTTCCCACGGTCTGGTCGGCGTGGAACGCCGGGAGCAAAGTGAAGGCGGGCATGATGTAAAGCGGTCAGCCCCAGGCCATCCACGACGTCGTGGCACCCCCGGCAATTCATGGGATGAAATGGTGTTCGCGACCGGTTGGACGGATACACCCGTAAAACGTGAAGGCCCCCTTGCCTCGGCTGAGCCGAGGGAAGGGGGCCTTCACGCGCGCCTGTCTACTCGATGGGGAAATCGAAATAGGTGTCCGGGTGAGGCTCGTCCTTCAGCGTGTAGTGCCACCACTCGCACTCGTACGAGCTGAAGCCCGAGCCCTCCATGACCGCGCAGAGGTGCGCGCGGTTCTTCGCGGCCTCTTCCGGCACACCGTCGGCACCGTGGTGCGAGACGACGTCCATCAGGTCGTGGTCGCCACCCATGTCGGCGAGCTCACCGGTGTCCAGGCGGTAGAGCGTCAGGTCCACCGTGCTGCCCCGGCTGTGCCCGGACTTGGTGGCCACGTAGCCCTGTTCGAACATCTGGGGTCGCTCGATGTTCGGGTAGTGCCTGGCCTTCTTCCGGCCGTCCTCGGGCTCTTCCGCCCAGCGCATGAACCGGTCCACGGCGCGCTGCGGGCGGTACACGTCCCAAAGGAGCAGACCGAAGCCGAGCTCCGCGGCCTTGTCCCGCGCCTTTTCCAGCGCCGCGCAGAACGCACGCGTGCCGACGACGCGGTTCACCAGGTAGCCGTCCACCGGCTTGCCGGTGAAGTTGTCCCACGTGGCGTACTTGGCGTCCCAGCGGATTCCGGAGACGACCTCGTCGACGAAGACGAAATCATCCCTCATTCGTCACGTCCGCCAGCGTCAGCTTCACCAGGCGGTCGATCACGTCGCCGAGCGAGAGGCCGGCGGCGTTCATCATCCGCGGGTAACGGCTGTACGAGGTCAGGCCGGGCAGGGTGTTGACCTCGTTGAGCACGACACTGCCGTCCTCCTTGAGGAACAGGTCCACCCGCGCGAGCCCGCTGCAGCCCAGCGCGCGGTAGATGACCTTGGCCGTCTGCTGCACGAGGTCGCGCGATTCGTCCGGGATGTCCGCGGGGACGATGAAGCTCGAGTTCTCGGAACCGGTCTCGGGGCTCTCCTCCTGGTGGATCTTGAAGAAGCCGTGGGTCAGCGCGACGCGGTCGACCTCGCCCGCGAACAGGTCCTCGCCGTCGCCCAGGATCGAGCAGCCGATCTCGCTGCCGATGACGGCCTCTTCGATCAGGATCTTCGCGTCGTACTGGCGCGCCTCCGCCAGCGCGGCGGGCAGCTCCTCCTTCGAGGAGACCTTGCTGACGCCGAACGACGAGCCGGAGCGGGCGGGCTTCACGAAGACCGGGTAGTTCAGCTCGTCCGCGTCGACGTCCTTGTCCGGCGTGACGATGTGGAACGTCGGCGTCGCGATACCGGCACCGTTGACGACGGAGTACGTGAGGGACTTGTCGATGCACATGACCGAGCTCGGGAGGTCGCAGCCGACGTAGGGGACGCCGGAGATCTCCAGCAGGCCCTGCATCGCGCCGTCTTCACCGAACTTGCCGTGCAGCACCGGCAGCACCACGTCGAGGGCGATCGTCTCGTACTTGCCCTCGTCCAGGACGAGCAGACCGTGCACCCCGCGGTCCGGCGACAGGACGGCCGGGCGGACGTTCCCGTTCTCCCAGTCCTCGGCGGGGCCGTCGCACAGCATCCAGGAGCCGCTCTGGGTGATCCCGATGTAGTACGGCTCGTACTTCTCGAGGTCGAGGTTCTTCTGGACCTCACGCGCAGATTTGATGGAGATAGGATGTTCTTCGGAAAGCCCGCCGAACAGAATTCCGATTTTCAGCCTACCCATACTACTTCCCGCTTTCGAATTGGAGACAATTGATGATGGAGTTTTCAACAGTGTCACTCAGTGCGTGGTCCGTGTAATAGGCGGTATGCGGACTGATGAGCACGTTCGGCAGCTTTTCCAGCCGCAGCAACGTTTCACTCTCGAGCGGCTTGTTCCGGCAGTCGGCGTAGAAGATCCCTTCCTCTCCTTCGACGACGTCCAATGCCGCTCCGCCCAGTTTTCCGTCTTCCAGTGCCGAAATGAGGGCTTCGGTTTCGATGAGCGGGCCACGTCCGGTGTTGATGATGTACGCGCCGTCCTTCATCCGCTCGATGTTCTCGCGGTCGAGGAGATGATATGTGTCCGTATTGAGCGGCACATGGAGCGTCACGATGTCGCTCTGCTGGAGCAATTCGTCGAGCGGAACGTAATCGGCCGATGCGGTCAGCAGTGTGTCGTAGGCCAGCACCCGGCAGCCGAAACCACGCAGCCGGTCCAGCACCGCGACCCCGATCCGCCCTGTTCCGACCACACCGACGGTCAGATCGCGCAGCTCTTTCCCGCGCACTTCGTTCAGCCGGTAGTCGTGGACCTCGGTGCGGCGGACGATGGACTTGGCGTCGCGCACCGCCATCAGCATCAGCATCAGCGTGAAATCGGCCACGCTGTCGGGCGAGTAGGCGACATTGCCCACGGTGATACCGACGCTCGCCGCGTAGTCCACATCGATGTGGTTGAAGCCGATGCTCCGGGTGGAGATGTATTCGACACCCGCTTTGCCGAGTTCGAGAAGAATGGAGTTCGTGACCTTGGTCTTGTGACCGATACTGATGCACCGATTTCCGGAGACCAGCCCGATATTGGCCTCGGATACCGGCTCGTCCACAATGGTCGGAATTACGCCGAAACGAGGAGCCATCTCCCGGAACAAGGCGGCCTCGTCCGATCCGCAACCATAAATCGTGATTCCCCTCGCCAAGACGGCCGAGGAGGAGGCGGACGCCGGCGATCCGGTGCGGGGGGCAGCTGATCGCGCTGGTTCGCTGTGGGTCATGCCCGACATTGTAGGCAGCGCGTTGTTGCCGCTTCTTATGGGGTTTTCGATGCCCCGACAATAAGTTACCAACTGGTAGCGCCGAGTGCACGTCGTTGTCGCTCACCTGCGCCGCACAGCTCTACCGCAGATCTTGCCCACCTCCCCCGGACGCCGGAACCGCCCCGTGACCGATGCCACAAAGCCATCCGGACACGAGGTCCGCGAGGTGTTCGGGTGCGTCCCTGGCCACCAGGTGACCCGCCGACGGGACGCGGACGACGGTGACCTGACGGCCTGCCGCGCGCAGACGGCCGACATCGGCGTCGCGCAGCGGCGATCCCTGACCGCCGTGCACCACCAGGATGGGCAGGTCCACGGCCCCGGCCGTGGCGAGCAGGGCGGGACCCGAGCCGAGGACGTCGTCCACCAGGCGGGTGTAGCGGCCGGTGAGCCCATGGAAATCGAGCCACGAACGCGCCCTGCCCGGTTCCAGGTCGGGTACGACGTCGACGAGCACGAGCCCGGACGCGCGCGCCGCGACGGCGGGATCCGCGAGCGCCGCGATGGCGGCCAGGCCACCGACCGAGGCGCCCACCAGGACGACCGGCGCGGGCTGGCTCGCGATCATCCCGGCCACGTCGTCGGCCAAGGCCCGGAGCGTGGTCGCCCGGCCGGAGCTGTCGCCGTGTCCGCGCAGGTCGAAGGCCACCGACCGGAAGCCGTTCCGGGCCAGCACCGCGGCGACCGGCGTCCAGACCTCGCGGCGCTCCCCGCCCGCGTGGAGCAGCAGGACCGTCGGGCCGGCTCCGGTCACCGTGCCCCGCAGGGTGACCTCGCCCAGGTCGAGGCTGATTTCGGTATGCATGGCATCCCCCTTACCTTGGACCGTCAAGGTAACGCAGATACCTTGGCCCATCAAGGTACGATCCGCCCGTGACGACTTCCCGCGCACGACGGGCGCCCGAAGAGGCCCGGCGGCTGATCCTCGACGCGGCCGCTTCCCTGCTCGGCGAGTCCGGCGTCGCCGCCGTCCAGATGCGCGCCGTGGCCGCGCGGGTCGGCATGACCGACGCCGGCGTCGCCCATCACTTCGGCAACCGCGAAAAGCTGCTCGCCGAACTCCTCCGGCACGGTGGCCGCCGCCTCCGGGACGCGCTTCAGGACCTGCTCACCAGCTGGCTGGATCACGACGCCGACCTGCTGGAGTTCGTCGAGGCCCTGCACACGCTGTACCGCGACGGCTACGGCGAGCTCGCGGTGGCGCTGCACGCGGCGGGCTGGCGCGACCCGGGCAGCGGGATGCTCGACCCGGTCGTCGACGCCCTCCACCGGCTCCGGCCCCCCGGCGGTTCACTCGACGACACGCGGCTCGCTGTCGCCGCCCTGCACCAGGCGATGGCCACGGAGCCCCTGTACGGAAGCGATTTCCGGCGCAGCGCCGGGCTCACCGGGACCGCTGCCGACGATTCGTCCGCGCAGGTGCGCTGGTGGGCGCGTCAGCTCCAGTCTGCGCTCGGGCTCAGGCCCGATACGGCCCCTGGTCCCCGAGATCCGGGCTCACCCGGGGCGTCCGGCCCTCCTGCCCCGGCACCGGAGTGACCGTCGGCTCCGGCACGGGTTCGGCGCGGTCGTCCGCGCTCTTCCGCCGCCGGGTGCCGACCGCCACGTCGTCCTCGCGCCGCCGGGCGAGCACGGACAGGGTGAGCACGTGCGCCACCGCCATGAGCAGCAGGAACACGCCCAGCCTGCCGACGAACGCGGCCGTCGAACCGGACCAGTCCGGCGCCACGACCGCCAGCAGCGCGAGCATCCCGATCGCCGCCAGATGGAAGACCGTCACCACCATCCAGGCCACCGATCCGCTTCCCTCGCGGGCGTCCGGCGCGGTCAGGAAGCGGCGGGCGCCGCGGTACAGGACCTGGCCGTCCGCGACGACGAAGATCAGGCCGATGATCAGGAAACCCGGAAGTTCGTTGTCGGGCATCGTTGCCTCCTCCGTTTCCCGGGGGATACCCGCGGAACGCCGGGAGACGGGCCTCATGCCTCGATCGTGTGACCGCGCGGTCCGTGAAGGCCTCCTTGAGGGACTCGTATGGGGCCGAGCCTGAGGGGTTCGGGACGTTGAACGCCCTGACTCCTCCACACAGGGATTCGTTGATGAAGGATTTGGGACACTGAACGTCCCAAATCCTTCATCGACAACGCTCGGCCCGGTCCGTGAAGGCCTCCTTGGCGAACCCGTATTTGCTTACCCGCTGGTGTGGCCGCGGCCGGGTGTGGAGGATTCGGGACGTTGTGCGTCCTGAATCCTCCACGGTCGACCCCGTTGGTAAGGGAGGCGTAATGCTGGCTGTCGTCTTGGGTGAGCGGGGAAGATTCCGGCCGTCCAACGTCCAGGATTTTCCCCACTCGGTCGTCCGCCCCTGGGCGTGACCGGCACGATCAAGCTTCACGACCAGGACGGCCACCACGACGACAACCGGACTCTCGCTCCCACGCAGGTCGGACGTAAGTACACAAATGAAGGCCTCCTTAAGGGACTCTGGGTCCTTCAAGGAGGCCTTCACGTACTTCAGCGAGCGTCAGCGAATGCCCTGCGCCAGCCGTTCCCCCAGGCCTTCGACGTCGTCGAGCGCTGCTCGCAGCTCGGCGGCGTACTCCTCGGCCCCGGCCCGCAGGCCCCGCTCGACGACGTCCACGGCGTCGAACGTCTCGACGTCCCCTCCGCTCAGCGCCGCGACGGATTCCTTGACGACGGCGCCGAGCAGGAGTTCTTCGGGGACCCCCGGCGCCCCTTCCAGCGGCCAGACGAGGTCGTCGAGCACGCTTTGCCCGCCGACTTCGCGGACCAGGCCGGCCGCGGTGCCCCCCGGCACCCGGAAACCCTCCGGCAGCACCGCGCGGACGCTCATGTTGTGCGAAAGCCAGTACAGCAGCTGCGCGTTCACTTCCAGCTTGACCGGCTTCGGCGCCAACCACAGCGTGAGGTTCACGTAGTACTCGGTGAGGCGGTCGAGCACTTCGCCGCCTTTTTCGAAACCCCACAGGTTGATGTCGAAATAGTGGTGCCAAGTGGCGTCGGCGACGATTCGCCCGACGCCGGCGGCCGCGCCGTCGTACACGCAGGACACGCCGTAGACCTGGCCGTTGCGCTTGTCGGTGCCCTGCGCGACGATTTCGGGCTTCGGCTGCCCCGAACGGCCGGACGGCCAGACATCCGCGGGGAATTGCGCCGGGATGACCAGCTGCCCCTCGTGCATGTGGTCCGGGAAGATCGTGATCGGTCCCCGCCGTCCCTGGAACAACACGTGCGGCCTGCCGAACCGCTTCCGCAGGATCAGCTCCTGCGGGTACGGGTCGAGATCGTTCGGAATCGGGTTGTTGATGTCACTGCCCCACGGATCCGGCTGGTGGGTGTTGTGGCTGAACTCGATACTGGCGTCGGGCCGGTCGTTCCACACCCGCAGCTCACCCGCGCGCGGGACCCGATGTCCCAGTGCCCGCCCCAGGTTCAGGTAGTCGGGCAGCGAAGGATCCGCTCCCGGCGGACGCGGATTCGAGTGGTCGCCGCAGATGAGCACGCCACCGCCGGCGTCCATCCACGTCCGCAGCGCGGCGACCTCCGCGTCCACGAGTTCGTTTTCCGGCTCCCCCGGCATGTTGGACTGCAGGATGCCGAAGAACCACACCTGCTCGTAGCGGCCGAGCACTTCGGAAGTGAGTTTGTTGGCGGCGTGCCCGCCTTCGTGCCGGTTGATCAAATCGATCTCGAACTCGGCGAAGAAAGGCTGATTCCCCAAAAGGAGATCACGGATGATTCCCAAGGAGAAGCCGCCGTTCCCCGAGAAGCCGACGAAATCGGTGTAGAACAGAATTCTGATCTTCGGCTTGGCGAGCGGGCTGACTTGATCAGCGACGAGACGCGCGTCGAACATCGGTATTCCCCCTTGCTTGAAGCGCCATGCCGTCCTCCCCGGCGGCGCCCTCCCTTCCACGTATACCGGAACTTCCGATGATCGTGCAGGCACCGGAGCGCGCCCGAAAGGGCGGCCCGGGACGCGCTTTTCGCCCGCGCCGGGTGATCTTCGGATACCGGCGATCTGCCACCGTGGAACACCGATCCGCCTCCCGGAAGGTGCCGCATGGTGCGAATATCGTTCGACGAATTCTCCGCGTACCGGTTCCGCCGCCGGAAAACCCGGGGCCTCACGAAACGGCCGCCCCCGATTCCGGCGCCACCTCCCGCCACCGGCACCCCGTTTCCCCGCGCACTGGTGGTGCTTCTGGGATCCGCCGCCGCGGTCGTCGTGCTGGCCGGCCTGAGCGCCGTCGCCTGGCTGGCCGGGCCCGTGTTCCTCGCCCTCGTCATCGTGATCACCCTCGACCCGGTGCGGACCTGGTTGCGCGGCAAGGGTTTCCCACGCTGGCTCACGGTCGCCGTCCTGGTCGTCACCGTCTACGCCGCGTTGCTCGCGCTCTTCCTGGTGGTCATGGTCTCCCTCGCGCAGCTTTCCGCCCTGCTCCCCCGCTACGCCGGACAGGCCGACGAACTCCTCCGTGACGGAACGGCGTTCCTCGGCCGGTTCGGGGTCGGCGAACCACAACTGCGCGAAATTCTGTCCACTATGGACACGGGTAAGCTGATCGGGTTCGCCGGATCCCTGCTCGCCGGCGTCGGCGGCCTGGTCACGAACCTGGCCTTCCTGCTCGCCTTGATGCTCTTCCTGAGCACCGAATCGGCATGGGCCGGGCAACGGCTCGGCCGGATCTCGCGCGATCGGCCGTGGGCGGGCGCGGCGTTGCGGCGGTTCGCCTTCGGCACGAGGCGGTACCTGGTGGTGACGACGGTGTTCGGCGGGGCGGTGGCGATACTCGACACGATCGCGCTCGCCCTGCTCGGCATCCCGGCGGCCGTGCTGTGGGGGCTGCTGTCCTTCGTCACCAACTACGTGCCCAACGTGGGTTTCGTGATCGGGGTGGCCCCGCCCGCGCTCATCGCGCTCCTCGACGGCGGCTGGCGCGCCATGCTCGTGACCATCGCCGTGTACGTCCTGCTGAACTTCGTGGTGCAGTCGCTGATCCAGCCCCGGTTCGTCGCCGAGTCGGTCGGTCTGTCCACTTTGGTCACCGTACTCGCGCTGGTGTTCTGGACCTGGCTGCTCGGGCCGCTCGGCGCCGTCCTCGCCGTGCCGGCGACGCTGCTGGCCAAGGCGCTGCTCATCGACGTCGATCCGCGGGCGCGCTGGGCCGAGGCGCTGCTGTGCTCGCCGGATCGCCGGAAAGGCTGACCATCCGCTCAGGTCAGGCCGTGGTGGCGTGCGACCACCACGGCCGACCGGCGGTTGTTCACCCCGAGCTTGCCGTAGATCGACCGGACGTGGGTCTTCACCGTGTTGACCGACACCGTCAGATCCGACGCGATCTCGTCGAGCGAACGCTGGGACGGCAGCCGCCGCAGCACCACCTGCTCGCGATCGGTCAGCTCACTGGGCGGGGTGTTCGGCACGAGACGCCCGCGGACCGTCTGCGCGAAGCGGTCCAGTGAGCCGAAACCACCGGAATGGTCGATCAGCAGGTTCCTGACGCGCGGCTCCGCGAGCGCGAACGGGCGGATCAGCCGTTGCGGCCGCGCGAGGGTGAGCGCGCGGTCGAGCGCCTGCAGCGCCAGGGTCCGCCGGTGGGAACGCAACGCGAGCGCGGTCTCGGCCAGGCGGGTGTCCACCGGGGTGGCCGGCAGCAACGCGGGAGCGGATTCGGTGGCGCGCAGGACCTTTTCGGCGAGATCGGTCTCCTCGACGGCGAGATGGGCCCGGATCTGGAGCAGGGCCAGTTCGGCGGTGCCGGACAAGCTCTCCTGCGCCCAGGCGAACACCTCGGCCGCGTGCAGGCCCTCGCCCACCACGAGCGCCGCGTGGTGCTCGACGACCGTGCACATCCCGATGATCTCGCGGGGCAGTTCTAGATCCGCGAGCCGCCGCCGGGCCGCCCGCATGGCCTGCGAGCCCGCCGTCCGGTCGCCGCCGTCGAAGCGGACCATGCCCTCGAAGAAACCCCGCAGTGGCCCCAGAACCGGTGCGGATACAGGCACCTCCGCCCGCGGGGCCCTGGTCAGCTCGCCCGCGGCCGCCACCGGTTCGAAGCGCATCAGATCGTCGTAGGCGAGCATCAGATGGCATTCGGCGACCCCCGGCGAGCGGCACCAGCCGTGCCGCCGGGCGACGGCGAGCGCGCCGATGCACGCGCGCCGCATCGCCGTGTGGTCACCGAGCAATCCCGTCGCGACGGCGAGCGCGAGTCTGCTGTGCAGGACGAGATGTTCGAGCCGCTCCCCGTGGGCGAGGCGCAGCGCGGCCTCGGCACGGGCGACGGCGTGCCGCCGGGCGCCCCGGTGCAGCGCCCGCCAGACCAGGTCGACCTTGTCCCACGCGATCGACTCCGGCGACCGCGTCACCGTGCTTTCGGGCGGCCCGTTCCCGGTCACCAGCGCGAGATGGGGCGCGGCCAGCCGTCGCAGTCCGTCGTCACCGAGATCGGTGGCGGCGGCGGTGAACTCCCCGCGCTGGACGTGTTCCAGCGCGGACGCCAGCCGGAGCCGGGGGCTCGCGCTCAACGCCCCCTCACCCAGATAGGCGAGCGCGCCCCGGACGAGTTTCCCGTCGCCTGCCAGCACCTGGCGCACCGCGTGGTCACGCGCCAGGCGCAAAGCGCCCTGACGATCCCGGCCCGCGACGGCGTGCGTCAGCGCTTCCCCGAACCGCCCTTCCCCGGCGTACCAGCGGGCGGCGATCCCCTGCAGCCGCCGTGCCCGCGCCGGGGACCGGCGCGCCAGCTCCGCCTGCAGGAAACCCCGCAGCGGGGCGGGAAGCCGGTAGGTGTCGGCCGGCGTGCGCACGACCAATCCGGTCTCGCGCTCGAGTTCGTCCAGGGTCACCCCGGCGTCCGGCGAACCGGTCAGCCGCGCCGCGAGCGCCGCGCTCACGTTGTCGCAGACACTGACGCACAGCAGCAGATCCGACGTCGCGGACGGCAACCGCGAGAGCACCTCGTCGGCGAAGAACCGGGCCACGGCGAGCTCGTCGCCCCCGACGGCCGCGACGAGCCCGTCCGCGTCCTCGGCCTCGCGCACCGAGACCGCGGCCCAGCCGAGCGCGGCGGCCCATCCCGCGGTGCGCTCGGTCAGTTCGCGGACCCGGTCCTCGCCCACCGTGGCCCCGGTGGAGCGAAGCAGGTGTGCCGTTTCCTCCACGCTGAAGCGGAGTTCGGCGGCGCCGAGCCGGGAAAGCGCGCCTTCGACCGCCAGGCGGGCCAGCCGCAGTTTCGGCTCGACGCGGGTGGCCAGCACCAGCCGCAGCATCGGCGGCTGGTGCCGGGCCAGCGCGGCGAGCGCTTCCACCGGCTCCGGACGGGAGATCTCCTGGACGTCGTCCAGGACGAGCCACACCGGTTCACGCAGCCCGGTGAACACGTCACCGAGATCGGCGAGGAACTCGGTGCGCCGTCCGGGTGACGGTGGCCCGAGCCGGAACTCCGGGAGGCCGAGGTTCCGGCGCAGCGAGAGGAGGACGGCCGACCACAGACGGCGCTCGTCGTTGTCGTCGTCGTCCAGCGACACCCAGGCCACGTCCCGCCGATCGCGGGCCCAGCAGGCCAATGCGGTGGTCTTGCCGGAACCGGCGGGCGCCCGGAGCACGGTCACCGGCCGGGTTCCGGCACGGTCGAACAGGGCCGTGAGCCGGGCGCGCGGGACGAAGATCCCCGGCACCCGCGGCACCGTCACCTTGGCCGAAGGGATCCGCCAGGACCGCGATGTCGTTCGAGCGGGCAAGTCAACCTCTCGATCGTCCGAAGGATCGCGACCCCGGCGAGGCCACGACTGTACTGGTCAGCGGGTCACCAGAGCTCGTCCGAGGTCTCGTCCCCGTGCACGAGCACGGCCCAGATCACCAGGACGTCGAGGGCGATGACGACCACGCCCCAGATCGGGTACGCGGACAGGAACACCAGCTGCGCCAACGCGTTGAACCCGGCGAGCAGGACGGTGACGACGCGCGCCCACGGCGCCCCGGTGAACAACGCGCTCCCCGCGAACACGGCGAGGACCCCGACGATCAGGTGGATCCAGCCCCAGGCGCCGAGATCGAAGACGAGCAGCCCCGACGGGCCGAGCAGGTAGTAGTTCTGTTCGAACAGCGCGACCAGCCCCTCCACCGCGGTGAACAGGCCGGCCATGATGGTGATCGACGCGGCGAACCAGACCCAGCCCGATCGCCGCGACGCCCTCGCGGCGTGCTCCGGCGAGGACGGCGGGCCGGTGCCCGCCGTGGTGGTCCAGTGATGCGCTCTTTCGCTCATGGTCCCTCTTTTCGGAAGCGGGGGCTGCGGACCCGGGCGATCATGGTGCGTCCACCGTGACGGCGGCCTCCCCCGCGCCAGGTGAGATCAGGGCCGTGTCCCCGCCGGTCCGCCTCATCCGGCCCGGGCGATGCGGGGGTGCCGCCGCCCGGAGCACAGTGCGGCCTCCGAGCACCGATCCCGACCGAGGAGGACGCACCATGAGTTCGCTGACCGTATGGGCCTTTCCCACCGCGGACGGCGCGGAGAACGCGCTCGCGCTGCTCGAACGGTTGCAGAAACAACAGCTCATCAAGATCGCCGACGCGGCCTATGTCACCTGGCCCGAGGGCAGGAAGAAGCCGAAGACCAAGGACCTCGGTTCGCTGACCGGCGCCGGCGCGCTCGGCGGCGGGTTCTGGGGACTGCTGTTCGGCCTGATCTTCCTGGTGCCGCTGCTGGGAATGGCCGTCGGCGCGGCGATCGGGGCACTGACCGGCTCGCTTTCCCGCGTCGGCATCGACGACGACTTCATCGCCGCGGTCCGGGCCAAGGTCACGCCCGGCACGTCCGCGTTGTTCGTGATGGCGGACGGTGCCGTGCTCGACCGGGTGGCCGAGCCGTTCAAGGAGACCGGCGCCGCCTTGGTCACCACGAATCTCACCGACGAGGAAGAGGCGCGGTTGCGTGCCGCGTTCGGCGAGTTCGCCCTCCCCGAACGGCTCTGATCCCGGCCGCGGGTTTTCCCGATTCACCGCGCGATCGGGAAAACCCGCGACGGCAGTTCCCGGACCCGGTGCACGGAGTCCACGCGCATCCCGAGTGCTTCGAGTGCGCACAGAATGCGCGAAACGCTTCTTTGCTCGGTCACCGTGCCGAAGACGATCAGCTCGCCGCCGATCGGGACCACGCACATTCCCCGGAAATCGTCTACCGCCCGGTTCGCCTGTTCGGGGATTCGGCCACTGCCCCGGAAGACGTAATTCATTCCCGCCAACGGGCTCATCGGTTCCCCTTTCCCCGCCCGGCCAGGTACCAGGCCGCGGCGAGTACCGCCAGGTCGACCGCCGCCATGATCGAAGACCAGGTGTGCCACGGCAGGAAGAGCAGCCGCGCTAACAGGTCGAGACCGGCCCGCGCGGCGAGCCGGATCGAGGTCACCGAGGTCAGAGCCGCGAGCAGGACGGCGAGCGAGAAGAACCCCGTCTCGGGTCCGACCCGGCCTGTCCCCAGTAGGTCGAGTACCGCGAACTCGGCGGGACCGATCCAGAAGAACTGTGTCGCGACGAATACCGACGTCGGCCGTTTCCGGCCATTCCCTTTTCTCCGGCAATCTCCACGGGCCATCACGCGGCACACGATTCTGGGTGCGCTCGCCCTTTTCCTCGCCCAGCACGGGTGAGACCGGCGAATTGCCTGGCAGGATCCGCTTCGACGATGTGAAACTGGCCGCGAAGGAGGCTGGCGCATGATGCAGGATCAGCATATTCCGCCGCGAAGACGGGTCCCGAGGACAAAGGTGACCATCCCCGATCCGCCCCCGGATCTCGTTTCCCGGCCGCGTTTGCTCGCCGCTCTCGACGAAGCGGGAGAACACGCGTTGGTGTTCGTCGGGGCGCCCGCGGGTCTCGGTAAGACGGTGTTGCTCGCCGAATGGGCCGCCCGCCGTCGCGGGGCGGTGGCCTGGGTGTCCGCCGACGCGGAGGACGACGACGAGCGGCTCTTCTGGTCGGCGGTCCTCGAAGCACTGTGCGGCTGCGCCCGGATCCCGGCGGGGAATCCGCTGCGCTCGCTGGCGGTCCCCGAGTCCCCCGGCACGGATCTCGCCTTCCTGGCCACGATCGCCGACGCGCTGGACACGGTGGACGAACCCGTCCTGCTCGTCCTCGACGACGCGCAGGAGATCACCCACCCCGGCACCTGGCGCGGGGTGCGCGCGCTCCTGCGGCATCAGCCGTCGGGGCTGCGACTGGTGGTCTCGAGCCGTCTGGAGCCACCGCTGCCGCTGGTGCGTGCCCGGGTGGCGGGAGGACTCGTCGAAGTGAGCGTGGACCGGTTGCGCTTCTCGCCGGAGGAGGCCGACGCCCTCATCTCGGCGATCGGGCCGGGCATCCCGCCCCATCAGGTGGGGCTGCTCGTGAGCAGGACGGGCGGCTGGCCGGCCGGACTGCGCCTCGCCGCCGCTTCGGCGGCACGTCAAGGAAATCTCGCCGACTTCTTCGCCGGACGGGACCGGGCGGTGCTCGACTACCTGACCGACGAGGTACTCGCTCCCCTGTCCGCCGTCCACCGGGATCTGTTGCGCGCGATCAGCATCTGCGACGAGATCCCGGTGGGGCTGGCGGCCGCGTTGACGGACCGGCCGGACGCGGAGGCGCTGCTGCGCGAGCTCAGCGAACCCGCGCGCGTGGTCCACTCCGGCGGAACCCCGCCGCGCCACCGGGTCCCGCCCCTGCTGCGCACCTACCTTCGGGCCGAGTTGCTGCGCCGGGATCCGGACCGGACGAGATCCCTGCACGCGGCCGCGGCGCGCTGGTTCGCCGAACACGACCAGGCCGCCGCCGCGCTGTTGCACAGCGTCCGCTCGGGGAACACCACCCGCGTCGGCGAACTTTCGCGCCGCCACGCGGTGCCGCTGTTCCTCGGTGGTGAGCACAACGTCCTGCGGCTCGCGCTCGCCGTCCTCGGTGAACGGCGGGCCGTGGCCTCTCCCCTGCTCGCGCTGGTCTCGGCCGCGCTGTATCTGGAACGGGGTGAACCGACGTCGGCCGAGTCGCAGCTGAGCTGCGCGGACGCGGCCTGGCCCGCCGAACCGGAGGCGGAGCTGACCGTGTTGCGGCAACTGGTGCGATCCCGGCTGGCCCAGGTCGATCGCGGCCCTGCGCAGGCCGTCCGCGCGGCGGAACAGGTCGACGAGCATCTCGCGGCGGACACCGGGCTCAGCGGGCTGGCGACCCTGCACCGGGTGGGTGTACTGACCGCACGCCGCGATCGTGCCTCCGCACGGGCGGCACTGGCCCGCGTCGCCGAGTCCGCCGGGGACGCGCATCACCATTTCCTGGCCACGCAATGCCTTGTCACGCTGAGCGGACTGGCCGGATCGGACGGCGATTACCGCGAAATGGAGGCGCTCGCCCGGCGGGTGCAGGCCCGGCACGCGGCACACGACCCGCATCGCTCGCTCGAAGGCGCCCAGGTGTCCGCGCAACTCGCTTACGGCTCCTTGCTGCGCGGCGAGGCCGCCGAATGCGTCGAACACGCGAAACAGATCGGCCGGATGCTCGGGGACGCGCCTGCCCGCGCGGCCGCGAATCTGGGCCTGATCGCCGAAACCCTGCGTGGCGCGGCGGAATTCGAGCTCGGCGGCTGGCATTCGGGACTGCGGAGGATGCGCCGCGCCCGCACCCGGCTCGGCACCGGGCGGAGCTTCTCCGCCGAACACGCGGCATGGTGCGCGGTACTGGAACACCGGGCGGCGCTGCGGCTCGGCGCGGCCGATCAGGCACGGGAGACCTTCCACTGGGCCCAGCCGATCATCACCGGTTCCGGCGAACTGCTGCTGATGCGGGCCCGCACCCAGCTGCGGCTCGGCAGGCAGGGCGCGGCGAGTGCCGTGCTGCGCTCGCTCTCGGAGGACGGCGCGCCGATGCTGTTGCCGTGGTCGGGGATCGAGGCGTCGCTGATCGGCGTGCGGGCGGCGCTCGCGGCCGGTGCGCCGGAACGCGCCGTGCGGTCGCTGGACGACGCCCTGCGCGCCGCCGAACCCGGCGACGTCCGGTTCCCGTTCGTGTTCGCCCCTTCCGACGTCGTCGCGTTCCTGACCGCGCGGCTGGGCAAACTCGGCGCCGGTGAGCGGTTCGCCTGCCAGGTGCTCGCCCGGCGCCGCGAATCGCGCACTCCGCCGATGCCGGCGCCGCTGACCGAACGGGAACGCAATGTCCTGCGCCTGCTGCCGACCCAGCGCTCGATCGACGAGATCGCCCAGGATCTGACGGTTTCGCCGAACACGGTCAAAACCCACGTCCGCGGCATCTACGCGAAACTCGACGTCCGCAGCAGACGTGACGCCGTGGCGATCGCGCTCCGGCGCGGCCTGCTGGACACCGAGGGCATCGATCTCCCGCGCTGACGGCCACTCGCGATCCCGTGTCGCGAAAGCCACTTTCGCAACGCTGAAGGTTGCGAAAGTGGCTTTCGCAACACCGTTCCGCCTTACCCCTGAACGGAATTCGAACCCGGCGTGAGGAGACCACGGCCTTGGCGCGTACGACCGACACCACGCGGGCGGTTTGGCGGTTCGTCCATCTCGCGGTGCTG
Organism: Amycolatopsis sp. CB00013; assembly: GCF_001905755.1. Lineage (NCBI taxonomy): Bacteria > Bacillati > Actinomycetota > Actinomycetes > Pseudonocardiales > Pseudonocardiaceae > Amycolatopsis > Amycolatopsis sp. CB00013. The sequence continues at coordinate 452,153 of NZ_LIWC01000005.1, forward strand.
CGGCCGCTGCTCACCGTCACCGCGTTGCTGTGCCTGTACTACCTGCTCCCCGTCGACCAAGAGCTGCGTCCCTGGACCGTGGCCGCCTTCGCCTGCGGCCTCGCGATCGTGGTGCTGGTCGTCGTCGGCGAGGTGCGGATGATCCTGCGCTCGCCGTTCCCCGCCCTGCAGGGGATCCAGGCGCTGGCCTTGGTCGTGCCGCTGTTCCTGCTCCTGTTCGCCGACGTCTACTACGTGCTCGGGCAGGACCGGCCCGGCTCGTTCGGCACGGAGCTGACGCGAACCGACGCCCTGTACTTCACGGTCACCATGTTCACGACGGTCGGTTTCGGGGACATCGCGCCGGTTTCGGCGACGGCGCGGATCCTCGTGATGATCCAGATGGTGGCGAACCTGCTCGTGCTGAGCATCGCCCTGCGGGTGATCGTGACCGCCGTGCGGCACCGGCGTTCGTCCACAGTGGACCTATCGCGCGGGCAGCAGCACCGCGGCGATCAGACCGATCACCCCGGTCGCGGTCATCGTCGCGAGTGCCAAGGCGAAGCCGTGGCCTGCCGCCCCGGCCAGCACGGAACCCGCGAGCGCCGTCCCCACCGAAGAACCCAGGTTGGACACACCGCGCGAGACCCCCGAGATGTCGCCCTGGGCCGCGTCCGGGCTGCGCGACTGGACCAGGTTCACCGACGCCGTCAGCATGATCCCGACCCCGGCACCGAGCAGGAACAGCCCGGGAACGGCACTCGCCACCCCTGAATCCGCCCGCACCAGCAGGAGTACGAGCAGCAGCCCGGCGATGGCGAGCACGAAACCACCGCGGATCAGACGGCGTTGCGCGTGCCGCCGGGCCATCCGTCCCGCGGCCGCCGAAGCGGCGAGGATGCCGATCGTGGCGGGTGTCAGCGTCAGCCCGGTTTCGACGGCGTCGTATCCGCGGGCCTGCTGCAGGAAAACGGCGATCACGAAGAACGAGCCCTGCAGCATCAGCCATTGCACGTGCTGGGTGATCAGGCCGAGCCGGGTGACGCGGTCGCGGAAGAGCGCGGGGGACACCAGCGGTTCGCGGCCGCCCCGTTCCCGCGCGCGGATGTGGAAGTGGAAGGCGACAAGGATCGCGGCGCCGAGTCCGATGAGGAGCCAAGCCGGACGCAGCACACCGGCCACGACGAAGAACAGGCCCGCCGCCGAAAGCACCGCACCGCCGACGTCGAACGGAGTGCGGGCGGGGGTTTCCGGTGGCTCCGCGATCCGCAGCGCCAGCAGGACGATCACACCGACGATCAGCACCTGGAGGAGGAACGAGGACCGCCAGCCCAGCCACGTCGTGATCAGCCCGCCGAGGAGCGGACCGGCGGCGGCACCGAGCGCGCCCGCGCCGGAGACCACGCCGAACCGGCGCGCCCTGGTCTCGACGTCGGGACTGGCGACGGTCACCAGGATGTAGATCGGCGGGATCATCAGCGCCGACCCGATGCCCTGCAGCAGGGAATACCCCAGCACCAGCGCCACCGGCCCGTGCGCGGCCGAGGCGAGCAGCGCGCCCGCGCCGTAGACGGCGAGGCCGGCGACGAAACACCGCTTGCGCCCCAGGACGTCGGTCAGTTTGCCGCCGGGCACCATCAGCGTCGCCATGGTGAGGGTGAACAACGTGATCGCCGTCTGGACGCCGAGCACCGTGGTGCCGAGGTCGGCGGCGAGCACGCTCACGGCCACGGTCATCGTCGTCGCCGCGTAACTGGCGACGAACTGGGCGAGGGCCAAGGGCGGCACGAGCATCGGCGTGGCCTTCCGGTCGGGGTTGCCGCACACGGTGTCGTGGCCACCACCGGGCCACCTCACCCCGGGCGGATGAGGCGGCGCCCACCCGTCCGGACGACGGTGATCACCGACCGCACCCGATGCCCGAGGAGGCGCCATGCCCGAAACCGCGATCGCCGACCACGGCCTGATCGGCGATCTGCAGACCGCCGCGCTGGTCACCACCGACGGGTCGATCGACTGGTTCTGCAGTCCGCGTTTCGACGCGCCGTCGGTCTTCGGCGCACTGCTCGACGACGAACGCGGCGGCCGGTTCCGGATCCGGCCGAGCGGGCCGCATACGAGCAGGCAGATGTACCACCCGGACACCGCGGTCCTGATCACCCGGTTCTCCGGCGCGGACGGGATCGGCGAGGTGGTCGACTTCATGCCCCCGTGTGACGGCGCCGCGACCGCGCGGCATCGGATCGCCCGTCTCGTGCGCTGTGTCCGGGGCAGCATCACCTTCGACATGGTGGTCGCGCCGCGATTCGACTACGGCCGTCGTCAGCACGAGGCGATCCCGTTCGGGCACGGCGTCGTCTTCGTGTCGAGCGAACTGTCGCTGACGTTGCACCCGGTCCGCGAACCCGGCGACGAGCACCTCGCCGAGACGCGGCTCGAAGGCGGCGACGCGCATCTGCGGCTGAGTCTCACGGCGGGACAGGTCCGGGGCGTCGTCCTCGAGACCGACACCGCGGAACCGCCGCGGGAGATCCGGCTCCGCGAGTTCACCGCCCTGTTCGACGGCACGGTGGGCTGGTGGCGTTCGTGGCTGGCCCGCTCCACCTATCGCGGCCGCTGGCGCGAGATCGTGACCCGCTCGGCGATCACCCTGAAGCTGCTCACCTACCGGCCGACCGGCGGGCTGGTCGCCGCGCCGACCCTCGGGCTGCCGGAGGAACTCGGCGGGGAACGGAACTGGGACTACCGCTACACCTGGGTGCGGGACGCGTCGTTCTCGGTCTCCGCGCTGCTGGCGCTCGGTTTCATCGAAGAGGCCGCCCGCTTCGGCGGCTGGCTGGGCGACCGGATCCGCGAAGGCGGTACCGGGGACGGCGGGCCGTTGGCCGTGCTCTACCGCGTCGACGGCGCGACGGATCTCCGCGAGGAAGACCTCCCGCACTGGTCCGGCTATCGCGGGTCGAGCCCGGTCCGGATCGGCAACGACGCGGCCGGGCAGCTGCAACTGGACATCTACGGCGAGGCGATGGACAGCGTCTACGCCGCCGACCGGGCGGGTTTCGAACTGCCCCATCGCGGGTGGACCGCGGTCCGCGCGGCGCTCGACTGGCTCGGCGAACACTGGGACCAGCCGGAAGAGGGCATCTGGGAGACCAGGGGCGGCCGCCGGTCCTTCACCTACGGCCGGTTGATGAGCTGGGTCGCCTTCGACCGCGGCCTCCGGATGGCGAGCACCCACGGCCGCCCCGCCCCGGTCGAGGACTGGACGTGGCAGCGCGACAGCATCTACGACCAGATCCTGAACCAGGGGTGGCACCGGACGAGACAGGCGTTCGTCCAGCACTACACCGGCGACGAACTGGACGCGTCGCTGCTGCGGATGCCCCGCACCGGTTTCCTCCCTTCGCGGGATCCGCTCTGGCTCTCGACGCTCGACGCGATCGGGAAGGACCTGGTCGTCGACAGCCTGGTGCACCGGTACGACCCGGCCGCGTCGCCGGACGGCCTCGCGGGCACGGAAGGCACTTTCTCCTTGTGCAGCTTCGCTTACGTCGACGCGCTGACCCGGGCGAGCAGGCTGGACGAGGCGCGGGCGGCGTTCGAGAAGATGCTGACCTACGCCAACCACGTCGGCCTCTACGCCGAGGAGATCGCGCCCAGCGGCGAACAGCTCGGCAACTTCCCGCAGGCCTTCACCCATCTCGCGCTGATCGACGCGGCGGTCACCCTCGACGCCGCTTTGGGCTGATTGCGCGAAGATGCGGGGATGGGTTACCGGACCTGGATGCGGTACTTCACACCGTCCGCCGTGCACCGACGGCTGGGCCTGGTGTGCCTCGGGGTCGGGCTGCAGCACGGCGTCCTGCCCGCCGTCGGGCCGCGTGTGCTCGACCATTACGTGGCCGTGGTGGTGTCCAAGGGGCGCGGGTGGTTCGCCGTGACGGGCGGGGAACGGCAGGAAGTCGTCGCGCCCGCGCTGCTGTGGCTCGTCCCCGGGGTCGGGCACCACTACGCGCCCGACCCCGCGCATGGCTGGGAAGAATGCTTCGTCGACTTCGACGGCAGCGCCGTGGACGCCTATGTCGAACTCGGCTACGTCACGCCCGGGACGCCGGTGGTGCCGCTGGGCGACGTCGAGGCCGTGCGCGACATCGTGAGCCGGATCGTGCGCTGCGCGCGCGGCGGCAGCCCGCTCGCCCAGGTCGACGCTTCGGCGGCCGTGCATCATCTGCTGGTGGCGTTGCGGCGGGCCGCCGACAGCACTCCCGACGACGGCCCTCTGCTGGAGGCGCTGGCGCAGGACGCCCTGCTGCCGCTCAGCGTCGCCGAGATCGCGGCCCGCCGCGGCATGACCCTGCCCGAACTCCGCACCGCCGTGCGCCGGAGCACCGAGACCGGGCTGAAGGATCACCTGCTGACCCTCCGCCTCAACCGCGCCAAGGAACTCCTCGCCACCACACGGATGCCGGTGCAGGAAGTGGCGCAAGCGATCGGTTACGAAGACGCCGCCTACTTCAGCAGGCTCTTCACCCGCCGGGCCGGCGTCTCCCCCGCGCGCTTCCGTGAGTCGCGCGTCCAGGCCGTCCCCGGCGGCTGGAGTTCGCGCGTTCCCCCGGCCGACGACCCGCCGTTGGTACCCGACTGACCGCCTTGGACTTCCGCACCGGACCGCTTGGACTTTCCGCGCAATAAGTGCATGACCAACGCTTGAAGTTGACTGAAAGCGTTGACTTACGCGCAATAACGTTCATAACATCGGCGACCGCCCCGCCAACTGTGGTGCGGGTCACCCTTGGGAGAGAGTCATGCGGACCCTGCCTCTTCTCGGCGCCGCGGCCTTGGCCGTGGCGGCGACCACGGTGGTACCGGTGTCGTCCGACGCCGCGCCGCCGGACGCGACGTACACCATCACGGTCGACGCCAAGAAGTCGTTCAGCCCGACCACCGACACCCCGGCGAGTACCTATGTCGACAAGGACGGCACGTTCTACTTCCAGCAGGCGGCCGCGCTCTACGGCGCGGACCAGCCGCGGGAGTGGGACTTCTACAGCGGACGCGATTTCGACGGCTTCACCAAGAACCCGATCAGTTCGGCGGTGAACCCGGCGAATCCCGCCGACCGCAACGACGACACCACCTGGCGCTGCAACAACAGCCCCACCGGCAAGGAATCCACCGATCCGCCCGCCGGGTCGGGTTATTCGCAGCGCAATTTCTGCGACCTCGTCGGCACGTGGGTCGATCCGGACACCGGCGACTGGTACGGCCTGATCCACAACGAGTTCACCCCCGAGCCGTTCGGCGCGTACTCGTTCTCCCATTACGACGCGATCGACATGGCCGTCTCGAAGGACCAGGGCAAGACCTGGACCATCAAGGATCACGCGATCACTTCGCCGTACAGCACGAAACGCGGTGACACGGCGGCGTTCCCGCATCAGACGTTCGACTACGGCGACGGCGACCCGCGCCTGTTCGTCGACACCGCTTCCGGCTATTTCTACGTCTACTACGGCTCGCGCATCGTGCCCAAGGCCGGCGCGGGCGGCCCGATGACCGGGCTGGCGCACGTCGCCCGTTCGCCGATCTCGGCCAAGATGGCGTCCGGCTCGTGGCAGAAGTGGTTCGACGGCGGCTGGAGCCAGCCCGGCGTCGGCGGCCGCGAGAGCAACATGGTCCCCGTGTCCGCCGCGGGCGACACCGGCTACACGCCCGTCGCGGACGACTACGACCCGGCCAACACCGGCAACGTCACCCAGCAGATCGCCGCGGGACAGCTGCCGAAGAAGTCCGACCTGTTCATCATGAACATCGCCTACAACGCGCATCTCGGGCTCTACATCGGCGCCCCGGAGGCCGTGGACAGCGTCGTCCCCCAGCGCTATTACGTGACCGACGACCTGACGACGCAGAAATGGCGTCTCATCGGCGACACCGGGAGCTACACCAACCAGTCGTGGTACCGCTGGTTCGTCGACGCGGCGAACAAGACGAACTCGACCATCATCGGCAAGCAGTTCCGGTCGTACTGCGCGGTGGCCTGCTCGAACAACGCGGGCGGCGAGTACACCACGCAGACCATCACTTCGTCGGCGCCCGCACCGTCCCCTGTGGACACTTCCCGCAAGTACCGGATCGGTCTCGGTGACGGCCGGGTTCTCGCGCAGGGCACCGGAACCGCGACGACGTCGGTCGCGGCCACGACCGGATCCGACCGCGAAGCATGGCAGTTCTCCTCCGACGGCGACGGCTCGTACCGCATCGCCAACGCCGCCACGGGCCAGCTCCTCGGCGTCGACGCCGCGCAGGCGGGCCGGGCATGGGGCGCGAAACCGACCGTCACGTCGGCTTCGACGGTCGGGCAGCAGTGGTTCGTCATCCCGTCCACTGTGGACAAGGGAACCTTCCGCCTGGTGAACCGGTACAGCGGCCTCGTGCTCGGCCTGTCCGGCAAGACGTCACGCCTGGCGGAGACCACCCCGCTGCGGTCTTGGACCGACACCACCGGGAACGCCGTCGGCGGCGGCCGGACCGCGGCCGAACAGACACTGAAGTTCACCGACGCCGGCGCGGGCACCCTCGACGGCGTCCACACCCTGGCCGCGTCCGGCAAGAACCTCGACGACCCGGACTCGTCGACGGCCGCCGGAACCCCGCTGGTCACCTGGACACCGAACCAGGGCGCCAACCAGAAGTGGCTGTTCACCAGGCAGTCCGACGGCTCCTACACACTGACCAACGCGCATTCGAAACTCTGCGCCGACGTCGAAGGCGGGGCCACCACCGCGGGCGCGCGCGTCATCCAATGGACGTGCACCGGTGGGGCCAACCAGCGCTGGAACGCGACGAAACAGCCCAACGGCACCTACAAGATCGCCAGTGTCCGCTCGGGTCTGCTGCTGACCACGGCGTCCACTTCGGACGGTGCGGCCGTGACACAACGGGCCGACACGGGCTCCGCGCTGCAAGCGTGGACCATCGGCTGACCCCTGCGTGGCCCGCTCCTCCGGGGGCGGGCCACCGGGTTGCGTTTGTGTGGCACATCACACTCTCACTGCACGTCCATGATCCGCAACCGTCTCCCTTCATGAGAGCACTTCCGGTGAAAAGTTCACCGGAGGCGTTGGAGGGAGAACACCATGAAGCACACCGGCATCATCCGCACCACCACCATCACCGGCGTCGTCGCGGCGCTGAGCCTGGCCGCCATCGTGCCGGCGCTGGCGAGCCCGGCTTCCGCCGACCCGGTCACCACCGTGGCCGACCTCGACGGCGACGGGGAGATCGAGACCGTCACCGCGCAGCTCACCGGCCCCGACGACCAGGTCATCTCGGCCACCGTGCACGGCACCTTCACGTCGATCCACCTGGGCGCCGACAGCTCCGTCCCGCTCGAGGCCCCGCGCGTCACCGACCTCAACGGCGACGGCCGCGCGGAACTGATCGTCACCCAGTCCGTCGGCGCCAACACCACGTTCTTCACCGCGCTGCACTACGACGGCCGCAACCTCGCCCAGGTCGTCGGCGACGACGACAAGCCGCTGTCGGTCGCCGAAGGCGGTGGCATCGCCGCCCACCTGGGTTACCAGTGCACCCCGCTCGATGGCGGCGGCCGCACCTTCGAAACCGTCGCGGCCGAGGCCGACGACGTCGGCGCAGACCCGCTCACCTACTCGGGCACGCGCACCGTCTACACCCTTCGCGACGGCGCGCTGACCACGCAGAAGACCATCCCGATCACGAGCCGTCCGGTGACCGACCCGGTGCTGGGCACCGACGCCGCGAGCTGCGACCAGCCCGGCGCCTGACGGCCCGTGCTCCGACACGGAACTCGCGTGATCGGGAGCCGAACTCACGTGATCGAAGCCGGAACTCACGAGTTCCGCTTTCCATCACGCGAGTTACGTCTTCAATCACGCGAGTTCCGGGTTGAGTCGATGCCGCCGAGCATGTCGCGAAAGCCACTTTCGGGACGTCTGATGTCCCGAAAGTGGCTTTCGCGACATGAACTCCGCCCCTAAGCGACTAAGGAGCGTACGTCAGGCAGTTGGCGGCATGGTCACCCTCGCCCGGTCCCACCCGGACACTCGAAGCGGTGCATTCCAGAGCGGAATTGTGGCGGCAGTCGGACCGGGAGCAGGCGCCCACCTGAGCGGTCACTCGATCGAGTCCGCCCTTGGTATTGAGCGGGACGAACGTTCCGCAATCGGCCGAACCATTGCCGCCGCCCACTGTGATGGCGAAAGCGTGACAGCCGTCGTGGTTGTACGAACATCCGCTGACCGTGCATTCGTGGACGGCGGGCATTTCGGTGGTGGTCATAACGACTCCTGTACTTCGTGGTGGTGGTGTCGTTCGGTATGACCAGGGTTACACCGGCCCGGTGCGGCGGCAATTCGGGGAAATTCATTCACGTCCGGCGAGCAGCCGGTCCAGCCAGGAATCGCGGGCGGCGAGACACGATCGGGCGACGGCGGTTTCCGGGGCGAGATCGTAAAAGCCGTGGAACGCGCCGCCCCAGACGTGCAATTCCGCCTCTCCCCCGGCCGCCCAGATCGCGCTCGCGTAGGCCACGGCCTCGTCGCGGAACACTTCGGCGGCGGCGACGTCGATGAACGTCGGGGGCAGCCCGCCGAGATCCGTCGCGCGGGCCGGGGCGGCATACGGCGAGACGTCGGGGCCGCCTCGCCGATCGCCGAGGACCATCGTCCACGCCGTCAGGTTGCTGGTCCGGTCCCAGACGCCGACGCCGTCGTACCGGCGCGCGGACCCGGTGTCGTTCCGGTCGTCGATCATCGGGCACTGGAGCAGCTGGCCGCACAGCGCCGGCCCGCCGCGATCGCGTGCCAGCAGCGTGACCCCGGCGGCGAGGCCACCTCCGCCGCTGCCGCCGAAGATGACCAGCTTGCCCGGGTCGAAGCCCAGCTCGTCCGCGTGCGCGGCCATCCACTCCAGGCCGGCGTAGCAGTCCTCCACCGGCACCGGATCCGGATGTTCGGGCGCGCGGCGGAATTCGACGGTGACCGCGACGGCGTCGTGCTTCATCGCCCATTCGACGAGCGGCCCCACCGACGCGAACCGGTCGCCCATCACCATTCCGCCGCCGTGCACGTGGTAGATCCCCGGCCCGCCGCCGCGATGATCCCGGCGCGCGATGACCGAAACGGTGATCTCCGCGCCGCCGTATCCGGGGATCGTGTGATCGGTCCAGGTGACCGGGCGATCGCCGATCTGTTCTTCGATCGTCGGGAACGGCAACGCCCGGTACCGCTCCAGCTGATCCGCCGTCATACCGACCGGCACGTTCCCCTTCAACGCGGGCAGGACGGCTGCGAGTTCGGGATCGTATGCGGGTTCCACCATCCGCGTGAGCCTAGCCAGCGGGCGCCGACGATCCGTATACGTCGGCTCTGGCAGTCTTGCGGTGACATAAGGGGGCGGCCATGGCCGGTTGGTCGGCGATAGCGGGCACGCACAACTACGCGGTCCCCGACAGGGTGAGCGCCGAAGCGTTGACCGAAGCTCTGGCCGAGTACGGCTTCGCGATGGTCGTGGCACGCCCGGCGCAGGCCGAGGGCTGGATCGTGTGCGCGTTGGACGAGGGCCCGTATCCGGTCGACGTCCAGGGACATCGGACCATCGACGCCGTCGGCAAGGCCGCTGCCCGCCTGGCGCGTGGCTTCGGCGGATACCGGCAAGGTGGCAGCCGATGCGACCCCGGCATGCTCACGCATTTCCGGAACGCGCCGATCGTGCGCACCAACCCCGGTGCGCGGCCGCCTGTCCCCACCGTCGTGATCGCGCCCGCGCCTCCGTCGTACGCCCTGGAACTGACTCCTGATCCCGTCTCCGACGCACACGCCGATCCGAGCGGGCTGGACGAGGTCGAATGGAGCGAGCTCGACCATGCCCACGGTCCGGCGGAGGACATTCCCGAGCTGATCCGGGCGCTCGCGCGAGACGACGACAACTGGGATGAACTCCTCGACGAACTCTTCGGCGACAACCTGCTTCACCAGGGGAGCTGCTATTCCGCGACGGCCCCCGCGCTGCCGTTCGTCGGCCGGTTGATCACCACAGGCGGCCTCCGTGCCTCCCGGCGGCTCGACCTCTACACATGGCTGGTCACAGCGGCGGATTGCCTTCCGGCCGGCGTCCTCGCCGACGCCGAACCCGCGTCCGCACGGGGACGGGCCCCCGACGCGGCTCCGTGGACACCGGACGTGCACATCGCCGTCGGCGAGCAACTTCCCGCGCTCCTGACCCGGTGGGAGGCCGAACCACTCGCGACCCGATACGTACTCGCCTGCCTTGCCGCCCTCTATCCCGATCAAGGACGGTGGATGGTCGAGGACGTGGCCGCGATGGCGACGCGCTACGCCGGCCACCGTCCCGGGGAGTATCTGCGAATCGCCGAAGCGCTTTTGCGTGGCGAAGACACGCGGGCCCTGACGATCGCCGAGCAGATCTTCGGCTGGGACGAAGACCTGGACGCGGACTGGCTCGACGCCCCGAACGTCACGGACGCGTTCAAGGCCGGACACGTCCTCGCCGACGGAACCCTGCGCATCGTGAGCGACACGGCGTAGCGCCTACGCCGGGTCAGAGGTCGACGTCCAACCGCGAAGACGCACGCGAAACACAGCAGTACATCCGCCCGTCCGGCGCGCCGATGTCGTCGCGGTGCTCCGGTTCCCCACCGACGACGCGGATCTCGCAACTCCCGCAAACGCCTTCGCGGCACCCGGACGGGATCCGGAACCCAGCGTGATTCAGGGCGTCCAGCAACGATTCCTCCGCGGCGACCGGCACCGTCCGGTCCGAGCGGACACAACGCACTTCGAACGGCACGTCCGGCGCGAATTCCTTGGCCGCCGGCCGGAAACGTTCGAGGTGCAGGCGATGCGCGGGGAACGCCGCCTCGGCGGCGTCGAGCATCGACGCGGGGCCGCAGCAGTAGACCAGCGCGTCCGGGCCGAGTCCGGCCGCCAACGCGGCGAAATCGGGTCTGCCGTCCGTGTGCAGGCGCACCCTGTCGCCGTACGCCGCCTTGAGTTCGGCGGCGAACGGCATGGTCGCTTCGGACCTGCCGACGTACACCAACCTGGCCGAGTCACCCGCCGCCGCGAGCATCGGCACGATGGGCGTGATGCCGATCCCGCCCGCGATGAACAAATACTCCGGGGCGGGCAGCAACGGGAAGTTGTTGCGCGGCAACGAAACATCGAGGGTGCGGCCCGCGCGCAGGAACAGGTGGACGTATTCCGAACCGCCCCGGCTCAGCCGGTCGTGGCGGACGGCGACCCGGTAGCTGCCGCGATCCGCCGGGTCTCCGCACAGGGAATACTGCCGGGTCAGCCAGTTCGGCAGGGACAGATCGACATGCGCGCCCGGCTCCCAGGGCGCCAACGGTCCCTCGGCGCCGCGCAACACCAGCGAGACGACACCATCGGCCACCGGTTCCACGCGGTCGAGAACGGTCTTCTGCGTCAACGGGATCACCTCAGTACAACTGCCGGTAGCCGGTTTCGAGCATGGTCTGGAGTACCTCGGGATCGACGCCGGGACCCATCTGCTCGGCGGCGACCTCGCCGACGGACGGCAATTCGTCCGCCAGCGCCTGACTCGCGGGATCCCAGAGCCGGGACCGGATCAGCGCGCGGCCGCAGTGGAAGAAGGTCTCCACCACGTCGACGATGATCGCCAAGACCGCCGGTTTGCCTTCGGTGCGCATCCTGGCGAGCACGTCCGGCTCGTCGGTGGGATAGGCGCGACCGTTGACCCGGAAGACCTCCCGCATGCCGGGGACCACGAACATCAGGCCGATCCCGTCGTTCTCCGCGAGATTGCGGAACGAGTCGGCGAGTTTGTTGCCCGGCCGGTCGGGGATCGCCAGGGTGCGCTCGTCGAGCACCTTCACGAAACCGGGGTAGTCGCCGCGCGGCGAGCAGTCGGGCAGGCCCGTCGCGTCCGACGTCGCCATCGCCACGAACGGGGCATGGGCGATGAACCGGTGGCCGTGCCGGTCGATCCGGTCGTGGACCTTGGCCCTGATCATGGCCTCCGGCTCCCCCAGCCGGGCACGGACCTCTTCGGGCGACAGCCTGCGCGGACGCGTATCAGTGCTGGTCATGGCACAATTATGAGCAATTGTTCAGCCCGCTCGCTACTCGCTTTCGCGCCGCTTCACCGGGAGTGTCATGACGTCGGAGCAACGACGGATTCAGCCACGTAAACAGCCTCGCCAGGTCCGGGCCGAGCTCACGAGGCAGCGCATCCTCACGGCGGCTGCTCACGTTTTCGCCGAGTTCGGGTACGCCGCGGGGACGACGAACCGGATCGCCGAACGGGCCCGGATCTCGATCGGTTCGCTGTATCAGTACTACCCGAACAAGGACGCGATCCTGGCCGAGTTGCTGACCCGCCACCTCGACGGCGACCGGGCCACCGAGACGCTGCGCCGGTACAAGGAATCACCGGAACCGCTCGAAACCGTCATCCGGGATTTCGTGCGCACGGTGATCGAGAACCATCTCGACGATCCGCGGCTGCTGCAGGTCATGATCGAGCAGGCGCCCCGTTCCGGCGAACTGCTGGAACGGATCACCCGGCTGGAATGGGAGATGATCGGCGACCTGCGGGAACTGCTCCACGACCATCCCGAAGTCCGCGTGCGGGACAAGGACACCGCGGCCCGGCTCGTCGCGTCGACCGTGGAGCTCACCGTGCACCAGCTCATCGCCTCGCCGGGCTCCATCGACGTCACGCGGCTCGAGAACGAGCTCGTGGCGATGATCACCGGTTACCTCCGCGCCTGATTTCCGGGGGTTGACCAGGCGATGAGCGGGTATTCACCGGTGTGAGCCGACTTGGGGACAGCGTGCGCGGCCTCACCGCCCGGTGGCGGCGGCGAGGCGGCGCACTCGCGCTGATCTGGACATTGATCACCTTCGGCCTGGTCACGATGCTGTGGGTGTCCGGCTTCCGCGCGTGGCCGGTGTACCTGACCGCGGCACCGGGCGCCGTCGTCACCGTCCTGCTGTGGATCGGTGTCGCGCGCACTCGCCACCGGAGGGTCGTCGAGAAACAGCCGAGCGGTTGAGCTACTTCGTCGCGCGCATGGCCAGCTGGTCGAATTCGCGATCCGGCAGCGTCCTGTTGAGCTCCAGGAGCTGCTCGGCGAGGTGACCGACGGCGTACCGCGTCTCCGGCTTCTCGGCTTCGATGGCGCTGCGGATGGCGTCCACGACGACGGAAGGGTCGGAGCCGTCGCTGAGCCCGGTTTCCCCGTGCCGCGCCATGGCTTCCGCCATCTCGCGATAAGCCCCGTGTCCGGAGTTCTCCCGCAACTGCGCGGAAGTCTGGTCCTCGAACTCGGTTTTGATGATGCCCGGCTGGATGATGACGACGTCGATGCCGAACGGCTCGACCTCCATCCGGAGCGTGTCGGAGAACGCTTCGAGCGCGTGCTTCGACGCGTAGTACCAAGCGCCGAACGGCAAGGCGATCTCGCCGCCGATCGACGAGACGTTGACGATCGTGCCAGATCGCCTGCCCCGCATGGCAGGCAGGACGAGTTGAACGAGCCTGGCGGGCGCGAGGAGATTGACTTCGAGCTGGTCGCGCGCGCTGTCGAGCGGCACGTCCTCGACGGCGCCGTGCAGCACCGTCCCCGCGTTGTTGACCAGGACGTCGATTCGTTGCCGCTCGTCGAGAACGGTGCCGACCGCTCGGCGGAGATCGTCCTCGTTCCGAGCGTCCATCTTGAGCACCTGGCCGCCCGCCACGCGGAGGTCGTCCATCTTCTCCACACGCCTCGCGGCGCCGTAGACGATGTGCCCGGCGCGCAGGAGTTCCAGCGCGGTGGCGTGGCCGATCCCCGACGACGCTCCGGTGACCAGGCATACCTTGGCCGTCATCCCGGATGCACCTCCCGATTTCTTCGCTTACGAAGAAACCGTAGGCTCGTTTTTCCTATTCCTGCAACACAGAACCTAGAATCGATGCAATGACCATGCCACTGAATGCACCGGAGGACGGGTGCCGGGAAACCGTTTGACCCACGACGAACGTGGACAGATCGCGTCGGGACTGTCGGCGGGGCTCGCCTACGCCGAAATCGCCCGCCGGATGGAACGCCCCAAATCGACCGTGATCCGTGAGGTGGCGCGCAACGGCGGCGCCCACGGTTACCGGGCGGATCAGGCGCAGCAGGCGACGCGATGGCGGGCGCGACGCCGCAAACCCGGCCCGCCGCCGGAAACCGAGCAACCCTCGGAAACGCTGCGCGACTTCGAAACCGAATTCGCCGAAACGATGGCCGCGACCGGTGTCCCGGCGATGATGGCCAGGGTCCTGGCGTGCCTGTTCACCGCGGACACCGGTGGCGGTACCGCCACCGAACTGGTGGCCAGGCTGGAGGTCAGCCCCGCGTCGGTGTCCAAGGCCGTCGGCTGGCTCGAACAACGCGGCCTGATCACTCGTGAGCGTGAGGGCAGGCGGCAGCGATACGTCATCGACGACGACTTCGGCTACCGCGCCTGGCAGACAAGTCTCGAAGCGATGACCCAATGGGCTGAAGTCACCCGGCGAGGTGCCGCCCTGCTCGACGGCCCGGCGGGCGCCCGGCTGGACACCACCAGCCGGTTCTTCCGGCATCTGCGCGAGGACATGAGCGAAGCGGCCGAACACTGGCGCCGGACCGGCCCGCGCTGACGGGGCGGGCGACCGAAGCCGCCCGCCCCGTCCGGAACGCCGTGGCGTCACCCACGCTTGAATTCCTCCCAGGTCACCTTCTTCACCTTGGGGCCGTCGTCCTTGGCGTGGCTCGCCAGCCCGTTGAGGCCCTTGAAGTAGTCGCCGGCCTGGGCCTGCGCCTGCGGCGACATGTCGGTGTCGCTGATCGCGATGCCGTGGATGTGCTCCACCCAGTCGCCCTGGCTCGGCGTGCGGTGCCACGCGGCGAACCCGACCTCGCGCAGTGCCTTCACCGCGGCGGTCTTGTTCGAGATGTTGTTCACCGAGATGTCGACCGCGCCGCCGCCGTCGTGCGTACCACCCGAAGCGCCCACCCCGCCGGCGTTGTACGAGCCCTGCGTGATGGTGAACTTGACCCCGGCCTTCTTCTCCGCGGCCGCGATCATGTCGGCCGTGCGCTTGTTGACCGTCTTGCCGTCCAGGCTGGTCTTCGAGCCGACGCCGATCGGCGCGGTCACCGTGTAGCGGCCCTTGCCCAGTTCGGTCAGCGAGCCCTTGCCCGGCAGACCGCTCGCGGCGAGGCCGCTGTGGCCCAGCGACTTCTGGTACTTCTGGTAGGCGGTCACCGTCGAGGTGCCGAAGTGCCCGTCGACCTGCTTCTTGTCGAGCAGGTTCTTCGCGGCCAGCGCCTGCTCGACCACCTTGACGCTCTCCCCGGAACCCGGCGTGATCGATTGGTCGGCCTTGTACGGATCCCACATGGCCGCCTTGACCACGGCCTCCATGTTGACCGAGGGTGCGGCCACCGCGGGCTGTGCCGCCGTCATCCCCAGCGTGGCCCCGGACAGAGCGGCGAACATCGCGGCGGTTGCCACCTTGCGCATGACTGCTCCTTCACTCGATGGCTGCTCCCTGTGAGCAGCTCGTGACCGACACTGGCCCGGAAGCGGTGTCACCCGGAACCGCCTGTACGCAACGTCTGACGTCAAAAACCGCAGGTTGACAGCGTTTGACAGCGTGCGCGGCGGACCGATCCCGCTGGTCGGCGCGGCGATCCGGACACTCTTCGCGATATAGTCACCAAGCCGCGAAGAGTGACGAAAAACGTTGTCACGTTGGACACGATCGCGAGGGGGAGCGTGCCGGAACCGCGAACAGGAGAACGGGCGCCGGAGCTCGAAGCGTTCATGGAGGAGCTGCGGAAGCTCCGGACGCGAGCCGGGGAGCCGTCCTTCCGGAAGATGGCCGCGAAGTCCGGCGCGGTGTCCCACGCGACCCTGCATCTCACCGTCACCGGCAAGCGGTTGCAGCCGTGGGAGACGGTCCGGGAGTTCGTCCGCGCCTGCGACGGTGACGAAGAGGAATGGCACGCCCGATGGCAGGGTGTCCAGCTCGTGCTCGCCGCCGACCGCGAACCGGATCCCGCGCCGCGGTCGCGGTCCAAACTCCTCCTGGTGACGCTCGCCCTCGTCGCCGTCGCCGCGATCGCCGCCGTCGTGGTCGTCCTGCTGCCGGACGCGCAGGACCCGTCCGTGCCGCCCCATCCCGGTGACGCGAGCAAGTTCGTCGCCGACGTCACCATCCCCGACGACACCGTGGTCAAACCGGGCAGCCAGTTCGTGAAGGTGTGGGAGCTCAAGAACACCGGCACCGTCGAATGGCGGAAGCGGTATCTGCGCCGCACCGACCTCCCGGTCGCGCCCGGCGCCTGCCGCACCCCGGACCGGATCCCGGTCAACGACACCGCCCCGCAGGGGAACGTGCAGGTGACGGTCACCGTGAGCGCCCCGCCGACCGCGCCCGCCGACTGCAAGGTCTTCTGGAAGATGGTCGACGAGGAGAACCGGGAACTGTTCCCGGCCAGCAGGCCGATCTACTTCTCGGTGCTCGTGCGCGCCTGAGCCGTTTTCACGTGATTGAAAGCGGAACTCGCGTGATTGAAGGCGGAACTCGCGTGTCCGGACGGCGATCACGCGGCGGATCTGGTTCCCGGTGTGTTCGCCTCCCAATCACGCGAGTTCGCCGTTCAATCACGTGAGTTCCGCCTCTGATCACGCGTGAGACGCGCCTGAGCCCGGGGAAAACACCTCGTTCGGCCGGAAAAGTGCGCTAGCCGCCGCTTTCCGGGCTCCCTACGCTGAATTCCGCGCACGAGAACCACAAACGGCCTCGGGAGACTCCAGTGAGAGCAACGAGAATCGTGTTCTGCGCCCTGTTCGCCCTCGGCGCCGCCTGCCTTTCCCCCGCGGCGTCGGCGGCGCAAACCGCGTTCACCCTGTCCAGCACCGCTTTCGCCAACGGCGGCCTCATACCCAAGGTGCACGAGTGCACCAGCGGCGGCGGGAACGATCCGGCCAAGAAGAACGAGTCGCCACCGCTGGCCTGGTCGGGCGCTCCCGCCGCGGCGAAGAGCTACGCGATCGTCATGCGCGACCTCGACAACGCCAACCTCATCCACTGGGTCATCTACGACATCCCGGCGTCCACGGCCTCGCTCCCCCAGAACGTCCAGCACGTCTACCGGCCGCCGGTCCCCGCCGGCTCCAGGCAGGTCTACTACCGCGGCAGCGCCAGTCTCTACGGCTACCAGGGCCCGTGCTCGCCCTCGACCGTGAACACCTACGAATTCGTCGTGCACGCCCTCGACCGGGCGTCGCTCACCGGCCTGAACTCCGGTTCGTCGACCCAGGCCGCCGCCAGGGCGATCACCGCGGCCTCGATCGGTTCGGCGAGGCTCACCGGCGAGTCGTAAGTCCCCTGGTCACCCGTGGCAAAATCGGCCCAATGCGGATCGGGATGCTGGGGCCCTTCGAGGTGCACACGGACGACGGCGGGCTCGCCGACGTGCCGGGCGCGCGGCTGCGCGGGCTGTTGATCGCCCTCGCGCTCGAGCCGGGCCGTGTGGTCCCGAAAGCGACGCTCGTCGACTGGATCTGGGGCGAGCAGCCCCCGGCCGACGCGACGAACGCCTTGCAGCGCTTGGTTTCCCGGCTGCGGAAGGTGCTCCCGGACGGCGTCGTCGAGGGACAGACCGACGGCTACCGGCTGAAGGTGGCGCCCGAAGACGTCGACGCCGTGCGTTTCGAGCGGCTCATCGAGCAGGCTCGCGGCGACGAGGAGCCGAGGCGGCTGCGCGAGGCGCTCGGGCTGTGGCGCGGGGCGGCCATGCAGGACGTCGGCCTGCAGGACAGCGGCGCGTTCGACGCCGCGGTCACCCGGCTCGAAGGGCTTCGCCTGACGGCGTTGGAGGACCGGTTCGACGCGGAACTCGACCTCGGGCACGGCGCGAACCTGGTCACCGAGCTGACCGATCTGGTGGCCGCGCACCCGCTACGCGAGCGGCTCGTCGCCGCGTTGCTGCGGGCCCTCGCGGCGACCGGGCGTGACACCGAAGCGCTGCTCGTCTACCAGCGCACGCGGGAAGCACTGGCCGACGCGCTCGGCGTCGATCCGTCGCCGGAGCTGTCCGCGGTGCACGTCCAACTGCTGCGAGGCGAGCTGGGACGGCGCGAGGAGAACCGCAAGACCAACGTGCGCGCCGAGCTGACCAGCTTCGTCGGCAAGGACGACGACGTCGCCAAGGTCCGCGAGCTCGTCGCCGAGCACCGGCTCACCACCCTGATCGGGCCCGGCGGTTCGGGGAAGACCAGGCTGGCCACGGAAACCGCGCGCACCGTGCTCGGCGACCTCCCGGACGGCGCGTGGCTGGTGGAGCTCGCGGCCATCGGCCCGGATGATGACGTAGCTCAAGCGACGCTCGCCGCGCTCGGCCTGAGGGATGCTCTGCTCGGCGACTCGTCGAACGCCGAACCCGCCGAGCGGGTCGTCGCCGCGATCCGCGACCGGGAAGTCCTGCTGATCCTGGACAACTGCGAGCACGTGATCGAGGCGGCCGCGGCCTTCGCCCATCGGGTGCTCGGGGAATGCCGTCGTCTCCGGATTTTGGCGACGAGCCGGGAGCCGCTCGGCATCACCGGCGAGACGTTGTGGCATGTCGTGCCGCTGGCCGTCCCGGACCGGCACGCCGCACCCGGCGAGATCGAAGCCTCCCCCGCTGTCCGGTTGCTGCGGGACCGGGCGAGCGCGGTGCGCAAGGATTTCGTGGCCGACAAGACCACTCTCGACACGATGGCGCGCGTGTGCCGGATCCTGGACGGGATGCCGCTGGCGATCGAGCTGGCCGCGGCCAGGCTGCGCACGATGTCCGTCGAGCAGCTCGCGAACCGGCTCGACGACCGGTTCCGCCTGCTCACCGGCGGCAGCCGGACCGCGCTGCCCCGGCACCGGACGTTGCGCGCCATGGTCGACTGGAGCTGGGAGCTGCTGTCCGACGCCGAACGGACGGTCCTGTGCCGTCTCTCGGTGTTCTCGGGCGGGGCGAGCCTGGAGGCGGCCGAGCGGGTCTGCGTCAGCGAGGCCGTCGAGGAGTACGAGGTCCTCGAACTGCTCACCGCGCTGACCGAGAAATCGCTGCTGGTCTCCGCGGGCGACGAGGCTCCGCGCTACCGGATGCTCGGCACGATCAAGGAGTACGCCGCGCAACGGCTCGCCGAGGCGGACGGAACGCTGCTGGCACGCCACGCGCATCTCGCGTATTTCACCGGCCTCGCCGAGGCCGCCGAGCCGATGCTCCGCCAGGCCGAGCAGCTGGAATGGCTCGCCAAGCTCAACGCCGAGCACGACAACATCACCGCCGCGATGCGCGGCGCCCTCACGGCGGGCGAAGCGCCGGAAGCGATGCGGCTCGCGGCGGCCTGTGGCTGGTACTGGTGGCTCAGCGGGCACCGCACGGAAGGCATGGAGCTGGTCAGCGCGGCCGTCAAAACGCCGGGCGAGGTGCCGGAAGAGATCGCGGCCGTCGTGTACGGGCTCGTCTCGCTCTTCGTGAGTTCCGGTTTCGCCGACGAGCACACCGCGGCGAAGTGGATCCACGAGTCGTACCGGCTGGGCACTCGCACCGAAAAGAAGCATCCGCTGCTGGGCCTCGTCGTCCCGCTGGAACGCATGCTGGCCGGAGACGAGGCGCTGTCCGCGTGGGAACCGGTGCTGACGGACGAAAACCCCTGGGTCCGCGCGCTGGGCAGGCTGCACCTCGGCAAGATGCGCGTCTCGCTCGGCCATCCCGGCCGGGAGGCGGACGAATATCTCGAGGGGGCGCTCAGCGAGTTCCGGGCCATCGGGGAACGGTTCGGGATCTCGTTCGCCCTGACCGAACTGGCGGACCGGCTCGCCACGCGCGGCGAGTTCGCCACCGCGTGCGAGTACTACGAACAGGCGGTCACGGTGGTGACCGAGGTCGGTTCCGTCGAGGACCTGATCCGGCTGCGGTCGCGACAGGCACAGCTGTTCTGGCTGATGGGCGACGAGGAGGCCAGCGCCGCCGCCGCGGCCGATGCGGAACGGCGCGCCGAGCGGGTCACCTGGCCGGGTGCCCTGGGCATGTTCGCCCTCTCGCAGGCGGAACTCCTCCACTGGCGTGGCGAAACCGAGGAAGCGGCGAAGCAGCTCGACTTCGCGACGACCGTGATGGGCGACGAAGCGGGATTGGGACACGTCCGCGCCATCACCCACGACCTTCGCGGCTACTTCACCGACGATCTCGGCCGGTCCCGTCAACACCGGGAATCGGCCTATCAGGCGGCACGTGAAGTGCAGTACCAGCCCTTGATCGCCCACGTGCTCGTCGGGATCGCGGATCTGGCCCTGCGCCAGGACGATCCCGAACAGGCAGGCAGGCTGCTCGGGGCGGCCGACGAACTGCGCGGGCTGCCGGACCGGTCCCGGCCGGACGTGACCCGCATCGAGGAGACAGCGCTGCGCCGCCTCGGCGAAGCGAAGTTCGCGGAGGCGGCGCGAGAAGGCGCTGCGGCGGACTGGAAACAGCTGGCCGAGGTCACGCTCGCTTCTTGAACGTCGAGGACGCCCACAGGTATCCGGCGAGCGCGATCCCGGCGCACCAGCCGAGGGCCGGGAGCACGTCGCCCGCGGCCGGTGCCCCGTTGAGCAGCCCGCGCAGGGTCTCGATGATCGGCGTGAAGGGCTGGTACTGGGCGAACTCCCGGAGCCCCGGCCCCATCTTCTCGGCGGGCACGATCGCGCTGCTGAAGAACGGCAGCATGACCAGCGGCACCGAGGCCATCCCCGCTGTTTCCGGGGATTTCGCCGCCAGTCCCAGCGCGACCGTGAGCCAGGCCGCCGCGAAACCGAGCAGGACGACGATGCCGACCACGCCGAGCCAGTCGAGGAAACCGGCCGCCGGCGAGAAGCCGAGCAGGAAGGCCACCCCGGTGAGCGCCGCGATGGCGACCAGGTTGGTCAGCACGCTGGCGATGACGTGCCCGGTCAGCACGGCGCCGCGGGAGACGTCCATGACCTTGAACCGGTTGATGATGCCCTTGGTCATGTCGGAGTTCACCGCGGTCGCGGTGGCGCCGAGGCCGTAGCAGACGGCCAGCAGCATCAAACCCGGTGTCGCGTAGTCGATGTAGTCGACGCCGACGCTGAACGCGTCCCCGAAGACGTAGACGAACATCAGCATCATCACCACCGGCATCAGGATCGCGTTGAACACCGAGGTCGGGTTGCGGACGAGGTGCTTGAAGTTACGGCGCAACATCACCGTCGAGGGGGAGTTCATCGGGCTGCCTCCGTGTCGTGGCCGGTCAGGGCGAGGAAAACGTCATCGAGATCAGGGGTGTGGACGGAGAACTCTTCGGCGGCGATCGAGTACTCGTCGAGCCGGTCGAGCAGCGAGCGCAGAGATTTTGTCCCGGTGTCGCTGGGGATCCGCAGGTCGAGTTCCTCGTCGTCGCGAGTGGCTCCGGGGAAGATCCGGGCCGCCGCGTCGAGTTCGGCGACGGTGGTGAAGTGGAGCCGGACGTGCGTGCCGGGCATCCGGCGCTTGAGCTCGGCGGGCGTGCCCTGTGCGACCAGGCGGCCCTGGTCGAGGACCGCGATCCGGTCGGCGAGCTGGTCAGCTTCTTCGAGGTACTGGGTGGTGAGGAAGACGGTCACGCCGCCCGCCACCAGCTCGCGGATGATCGACCACATCGTGCGACGGCTGCGCGGGTCCAGGCCCGTGGTGGGCTCGTCGAGGAAGATGATCCGCGGATCGCCGACGAGCGTCATCGCCAGATCCAGCTTCCGGCGCATACCGCCCGAGTAGGTCGACGCCGGCTTGCGCGCCGATTCCACCAGGTCGAAGCGTTCCAGCAGCTCGGACACGACGTTCTTGCCCGCTTTCCCGCGGCTCAGGTCCACCATCAGCTGGAGGTTCTCCTGACCGGTCAGCAGTTCGTCGACCGCCGCGAACTGGCCGGTGACGCCGATCGCGGCCCGCACCGCCTTGGCCTCGGTCACCAGGTCGTGGCCCGCGACCTTCGCGGTGCCGCCGTCGGCCTTCATCAGGGTGGTCAGCAGGTTCACCGTCGTGGTCTTCCCCGCCCCGTTCGGGCCGAGCAGGGAGAAGATGGTGCCCGCCCGGACTTCGAGGTCTATGCCGTCGAGCACGACCTTGTCGCCGAAGGTCTTGCGCAGTCCGGAGACCGCGATCGCTGTGTCGTTCATGGGCACCACTTTGAAAGGCCGCGCTGACACGGCCCCGCCACGGCGCTGACACGGGTGGTGTCAGCGCCGTGTCAGCCGGATGTCAGGCCTCGCGGGGAGAGTGGCCGTCACAACCACCACGAAAGGCGAAGCGATGACTCAGACGGTTCCCGTCCCGCAGGGCCTCCCGATGGAGCGCGACGCGGGGCCCTTCGACCCGCCCCGCGAGATCACCCGGCTGCGCGAGGCCCGCCCGGTGAGTCCCATGGTCTTCCCCGACGGTCACGAGGGCTGGCTCGTCACCGGCTACGACGAGGTCCGGCAGATGATGGCCGACACCCGCTTCAGCTCACGCCAGGACATCGGCATCCTGCACATGCCGTACGAGACGCCGGGGATGCCCGCTCCGACCGAACCGTCGCCGCCGATGCCGGGCATGTTCGTCGCGATGGACCCGCCGGACCACGGCCGGCTGCGGAAGCGGCTGACCGGCGCCTTCACCGTGAAGCGGATGAAGCAGCTCGAAGAGCACATCGTCGAGATCACCGAACGGCGGCTGGACGCGATGGCGAACCTGACTCCGCCGATCGACCTGGTCAAGGAGTTCGCGCTGCCGGTGCCGTCGCTGGTGATCTGCGAGCTGCTCGGCGTCCCCTACGAGGACCGTGAGAGCTTCCAGGCCAACTCCGCGCAGCTCATGGTCAGGGACCAGACGCTGGAGGAGAAGATGGCCGCGTTCATCGGGATGAACACGTTCCTCACCGAACTGGTCACCCGCAAACGCGAGACGCCCGGCGACGACATCCTGTCCGACCTCGGCCGCCACGAAGACCTCACCATCGAGGAACTGGCGGGCGCCGCGTTCCTGCTGCTGCTCGCGGGACACGAGACCACCGCGAACATGCTGGCGCTGGGCACCTTCGCGCTCCTGGAGCACCCTGAGCAGCTCGCCGAACTGCGGGCCGACGCGGAGCTGCTCCCCGGCGCCGTCGAAGAACTGCTTCGCTACCTGTCCGTCGCCGACATCTTCTTCCGCTACGCCACGGAGGATCTGGAGCTCGGCGGCGAAACGATCCCCGCGGGGTCGACGGTGATCATCTCGCTGCTGGCCGCCAACCGTGATCCGCGGCGGTTCGAAAACCCCGACGCCTTGGACCTGCACCGCAATGCCCGCGGTCTGCTGTCGTTCGGGCACGGCATCCACCAGTGCCTCGGGCAGCAGCTGGCGCGGATCGAGATGCGCGCGGGTTTCGAGGGACTGCTGCGCCGTTTCCCGACGCTCGCGCTCGCCGTGCCCGCCGAGGAGGTCAAGCTCAAGACCGACATGAACATCTACGGCGTGCACGAGCTTCCGGTCACCTGGACCGCATAGGCCTCATGAGTGACTCGCTCGCCCTTGCAGTACATGAAGGCCCCCTTCCTTGCGCTAGACGCAAGGAAGGGGGCCTTCATGTACTTGCGATCAACCGCGGTTGAATAAGTACCCGTATTCATTCCGTTCCGCCGATTGTCACCGTTCACAATCCGCCCCGCCGCGATTCTGGGGAACTTCCAGGAAACAACAAGCGCTCCGCTTGGAATGATCACGAGATCACTCCTCGAAACCGTTCGGAGACACCATGCGTTCCTTGAGCCGCAGGGCATTGCTGACCGTGCTGGCGCTGGCCGTGTCGGCGACGGCGGTCCCGCAGACCGCCGTCGCCGCGTCGGCGGCCGCCCCGACCAGTCCGCGCGTGTACGAGAAAGCCGGGCCGCACAAGGCGGTCAAGGCGACAGGCGGTCCGGCGCACACTCTCTACTACCCGGCCGACATCGCCTCTGACGGCACCGAGCATCCGGTGCTGATCTGGGGCAACGGCACGAACGCCACCGTCGACCAGTACGAGCAGCTTTTCACCCACCTCGCGAGCTGGGGTTACGTCGTCGCGGCCGCGAACACCGGCCAGTCGGGATCCGGCCAGGAGATGCTGGCGGGCGCCCGGTATCTGATCGCGGAGAACTCCCGTGCGGGCAGCGTCTTCCAGGGTCGCATCGCCACCGGGAAGATCGCCGCCGCCGGGCATTCGCAAGGCGGGGGCGGCGCGATCGCGGCCGGGGCGGACCCGCTCGTCAAGACCACGCTGCCGATCATGCCCGGCCCGCAGGGCAACGTGAACAAGCTGCACGGACCCGCCTTCTTCGTGTCCGGGCAGGCCGACGTCATCGTGCCTGCCTTCTACGTGCGCAGCCGATTCCTTGCCTGCGACCAGGTTCCCGCCGTGTACGGCCAGCTGAAGGGCGCCACGCACTTCCTCCAGGGCGAGACCCGCGACCGGGCCATCGGCGCCATCACCGCGTGGCTGCGGTTCCACCTCTCCGGTGACCAGAACGCCGAAAGTGTCTTCTATGGCACCGTTTCCGGCCTCGACCAGGACGACGACGGCTGGTCCGCGACCGAGCGGAACGAAAAGGCCGCCTGATGCGCGATCCGTCGGCGAAAAGTGCCCGTTCGGGAAGCTGAGCACGTCGCCGCGCCGACCCGCGCGCCTATACCTTCGAAGGATGACCGAGATCCGCCCGCTGGTGACCTTGTTACGCGAACGGCAGCCCGCCCGGCCGGCGTTCACCGACGAGCACCGGACCCTGACCTTCGGGGAACTGCTGGAGTCGAGCGGCCGACTGGCGGCAGGGCTCGGGATCGCCCGCGGCGAACGGGTGCTCATCCACGTCGGCGGGCGGGTCGAATTCGCCGAGTACAGCCTGGCGGTGCTGCGGGCGGGCGGGGTCGGTGTTTCGGTGAGCGCGCGGTCGACGGCGGCCGAACTCGCCCGTGTCGCCGATGATTCCGGCGCCGTTCTGCTGATCACCGAAGCCAGGCACGCGGAGCTCGCGCGAAGGCTCCGGTTACGAGTGGTGTTCGTCGAGGACGAGCCGTCGCCCCCGCGGGGTGAACCGCGCGACGATCTCGGCCTCGACGAACCCGCTTGGCTGCTCTACACCTCCGGCACGACCGGCCACCCCAAAGGCGTGCTGACGACCCAGCGCGCGATGCTCTGGTCGTCGGCCGCCTGCTACGGCCCGATGTACGGGATCTCCGGCGAAGACACCGTTCTGTGGCCGCTTCCGTTGCACCACGCGTACGCGTTGTCGCTGGCCTTCGCCGGGACGATCGCGTTGGGCACGCACACGAGGATCATCGATCGCGATCTGCGCGGGGCGCTCACGGCGTTCCCCGGCGGTGTCCTCGCCGGTGTCCCGGCGACGTTTCTGAATCTGCGTCAGGAGGTCCGCGGCGTTCTCCCCGCGCCACGACTGTGCCTCTCCGGGGGCTCGCCGTGCACCGCGCCGACCCGCGCCGCCGTCCGGGACCTGTTCGGCATCGAAGTCCTCGACGGTTACGGCAGCACGGAAACCGGTGGCAAGATCGCCGTCCAGCTCCCCGGCGACGATCATCTGACACCGGTGCCGGGGATGGAGGTCCGCGTCGTCGACGAGCAGATCGAGGTGCGCGGTCCCGGAGTGGCGCCGAGCGCCGCGGGGCCGGACGGCTGGTACCGGACCGGTGACGTGGGCGGTCTCGCCGAGGGACGGCTCGTCCTCGAAGGCCGCGCCGACGACGTCATCGTCTGCGGCGGCCAGAACGTGCACCCGACGGAGATCGAGGCGGTCATCGCCGAAGTCCCTGGCGTCAAAGACGTTCTGGTGACGGGAAGACCCGATGAGGTCCTCGGCGCGGTCCCGGTGGCGTTCCTCGTCTCCGACGAGCCGGATCTCGACGCGGTACGCCGTCTGTGCCGCCACCGGCTCTCCGCGTACAAGGTTCCGGTCGCCTTCCACGTCGTCGAAAGCCTTCCCCGGACGCCGTCGGGGAAAGCGCTGCGGAAGGATTTGCGCGTTCCGCCGCCCGTGGCGGAAACGCTGGTGCGCGAGGCGATCGCCGAACTGTGCGACGTCGGCGAGCGGTGGCGCGACCGGCCGTTCGCCGAACTGGGCCTGACGTCGGTGGGCGGCGTGCAGTTGCGGCACCGGCTGGCCGAGGCGACCGGATTGGCCCTCCCCCAAGCACTCGTCTACGACTTCCCGACCCCGGCCGCGGTCATCGCCGAGCTCGAACGGCTCCTGTCCGGGGAAAGCAGACCCGCCACGAGAAGAACCGTTCCCGTTCGCGACGACGAACCGATCGCCGTCGTCGCGACCGCGTGCCGGTTCCCCGGCGGCGTGACGTCGCCCGAGGACCTGTGGAACCTGGTGGCCGGTGGCGTCGACGCGACCGGCGACTTCCCCACCGACCGGGGCTGGGAGCACTCCGTCCGATACGACCCGGACCCCGGCAGGCTCGGCGGATCCACCACCCGCCGCGGCGGATTCGTGGACGACGCCATGGATTTCGACCCCGCCCTGTTCGGGATGTCGCCGCGCGAGGCCCTGTCGACCGACCCTCAGCAGCGGTTGCTGCTGGAGACGTCGTGGGAGCTGTTCGAACGTGCCGGCCTCGACACCGCCACGCTGCGCGGAAGCGACACCGGGGTGTTCGTCGGCGTGATGAACGAGGACTACGCCAGCCGGTTCGAAGGGCATCGGATGGAGGGACGGCTGGGCATCGGGTCCTCGCACGCGCTCGCGTCCGGCCGGATCTCCTACACCTTCGGGCTGCACGGCCCGGCGGTCACGGTCGACACCGCCTGCTCCTCGTCGCTGGTGGCACTGCATTGGGCCGTGCGCGCGCTGCGTGCCGGCGAGTGTTCGCTCGCCGTGGCCGGTGGAGCGACGGTGATGTCGTCCCCGCGCACATTCCTCGAATTCAGCCGCCAGCGCGGTCTTTCCCCGGACGGCCGATGCCGCTCCTACGCGGCGGGCGCCGACGGCACGGCGTGGTCCGAGGGTGCGGGCGTCGTCCTCCTAGAGCGGCTGTCGGACGCCCGCCGGAACGGGCATCCGGTGCTGGCGCTGCTCAGCGGTTCGGCCGTCAACTCCGACGGGGCGTCGAACGGGCTGACCGCGCCGAGCGGGCTGGCCCAGCGCGCGGTCGTCGCGTCCGCGCTGGCCGACGCCGGTCTGTCCCCGGCCGACGTCGACGCGGTGGAGGGGCACGGAACGGCCACCCCGATCGGCGATCCGATCGAGGCGGAGGCCCTCATCGCCGCCTACGGTGGCGGACGTGACCGGCCGCTGTGGCTCGGCTCGGTGAAGGCCAACATCGGGCACACCCAGGCCGCGGCGGGCGTCGCCGGGGTGATCAAGATGGTGGAAGCCTTGCGGCACGGGCATTTGCCGCCGTCGCTGTACGCCGACGAGCCGAGCCCCCGCGTCGACTGGTCCGCGGGCGATGTGCGCCTGCTCGCCGAAGGCCGGGAATGGCGTGCCGGACCGAGAACCCGGCACGCCGGGGTCTCCGCGTTCGGGATTGGCGGCACCAACGCGCACGTTCTCGTCTCGGAAGCGCCGCCCTCGCCGGAAAATGGAGCTCCTGCGTCTCTCGGAGCGCCGTGGCTGTTGAGCGCCGCCGGAGACGGCGCCCTGCGAGCCGCCGCCTCCCGGTTGCTGGCGACCGTGGGCGGCCGGGACGAGGACGACGTCGCGTTCACCCTCGCCACCCGCTCCGCGCTGGAGCATCGCGCGCTGGTCCCGTCCGGCGATCTCGCCGCGTTGCGCGCCCTCGCCACGGGCGAACGCCGGGGCCGGACCGTGCGCGGACCGGCGGCCGCGGCGTTCCTGTTCAGCGGACAGGGCGCGCAGCGCGCGGGAATGGGAAAGGAACTGTCGGAGCGGTTCCCGTTGTTCCGCAAGGCGTTCGACGCGGCGTGTGAGGCGCTCGGCGGCGGAGTCCGTGAAGTCGCGTTCGAGGGCGGGGAGTTGCTCGACCGGACGGATCACGCACAAGCCGCCTTGTTCGCCCACGAAGTCGCCCTGTACCGGCTGCTGGAATCGTGGGGTCTCCGGCCCGGCGCGGTCGCCGGGCACTCGATCGGCGAGATCGCCGCCGCACATGTCGCCGGTGTCCTCTCCCTCGAGGACGCCGGTGTCCTGGTGGCCGCGCGCGGCCGTCTGATGGCCGCTTTGCCGCCGGGTGGCGTCATGATCGCCGTCCGGGCGGCCGAGGCCGAAGTCGCCCCGCTGGTCGGGGAATTCGCCGACCAGGTGGCGATCGCCGCCGTCAACGGCCCTCGATCCCTTGTGCTGTCCGGAGCCGCGAGCGTGACCGAGGCGATCGCGGCCGAGTGGCCGGGTTCCGCACGCCTGCGCGTCAGCCACGCGTTCCATTCGCCGCTGATCGACCCGATGCTCGCCGAATTCCACGAGGTCGCCACCGGGCTGACCTACCGCGCACCGGAGAGGACCCTGATCTCCGGCCTGACCGGCCGCGCGATCACCGGCGTCGGCCCGGAGTACTGGGTGCGGCACGCCAGGGAACCGGTCCGGTTCGCCGACGCGCTGGACACCATCGCCGCGACGGAAACGGCCATCTGCCTGGAGATCGGCCCGTCTGCGGTGCTGAGCAGGGCCGCCGGATCGGTACTGCCCACTGTGTCCACTATGGACACGAGCCGGAGCGTCCTGGAGGCGGCGGGCGAGCTGCACACCGCCGGCGTGTCCGTGTCGTGGCGATCGGTTTTCGACGGCAGCGGCGCCCGCCGGGTCACGCTGCCGACGTATCCCTTCCAGCGCGAGCGGTTCTGGCTCGATCCGCAACCGCGCCGGAGCCACGACGGCCATGCGATGCTCGGCCCGGCGCTAGTCGCCCCCGACTCGCCCAGGGTCGTGCACGGCGGTTCGGCGGGCGTCCGCACGCACGGGTGGCTCGCCGACCACGTCGTCGGTGGCGCGACACTGTTCCCTGCCAGTGCCTTCGTCGAACTCGCCGTGCACGCGGGCGGAACGAACGTGGCCGAGCTGACGATCGAGGCGCCGCTGCGGCTCGGCCGGTCAGAGGACGTCGCGCTCCAAGTGGTCGTCGACGGGCCCCGGATCGACATCTACGCCAAGGATTCCGACGCCTGGACGCGGCACGCCACCGGCCGTCTGGGGACCTCCGAGGTCTTCGCGCAGCCCTGGAAGGGCGAGTGGCCGCCTCCCGCCACCGAACCGGTCGACCTGGACCGGGCTTACGCGGCCCTCGACTACGGTCCCGCCTTCCGCGCGGTGACCGGACTGTGGCAGGACGGCGACGAACTGTTCGCCGACATCGCGCTCGCCGAAGACGTCGACGGCCGATTCGCCCTGCATCCCGTGCTGCTCGACGCGGCGGTGCACACCCTCGCGCTGGCCGGAGCGCCCGGCGACGAAGCACGCGTGCCGTTCTTCTGGAGCGGCGTCCACGTGTTCGCCCCCGCCGCGCGCCGGGCGCGAGTCCACTGTGTACGGTCCGGCCCCGGCGAAGTCCGCGTCGAACTCTTCGACCCGGCCGGAACACCCGTCGCGGTGGTGGAATCCCTGCTCACCCGGCCGCTGCCCGCCGGGAACACGATGCTCTACGCGCCGCGCTGGATCCCCGTCCCGGCCTCGCGCGCCGACGACGTCCGGATCGTCGAGACCGAAGACGTCCGGATCGCGCTCACCGCGCTGCAGGACACCCTCCCGCGCGGGGAACGCACCGTCGTCGTCACCCGAGACGCGGCCGGTCCGGCGTCGGCCGCCCTCTTCGGGCTCGGGGCCGCCGCGTCGAGCGAGTACCGCGGCCTGGTCACCGTGGTCGACACCGCGCTCCCGGTGGAGAAGGTGCGCGAACTCGTCGGCGGCAACCCCGAACCCCAGCTGTCGATCCGGGACGGCGTACCGCACGCGCTGCGGATCGCCCGCACCGCGCCCGCGTCCGGCCGTCCGATCGACCCGGCCGGGACCGTGCTGATCACCGGCGGCACCGGCGCGCTCGGTGGGGCGCTGGCCCGGCATCTCGTGGCCGCGCACGGGGTTCGGCATCTGCTGCTGGTCAGCCGCCGCGGCCCGGCCGCGCCCGGTGCGGACGAGCTCCGCGGACTGCCCGCCGACGTGCGGATCGTCGACGGCGACATCGCCGATCCGGCCTTCGTCCGGCAGCTGGTCGACTCCTGCGACCCGCCGCTGACCGCCGTGGTGCACTCCGCCGCCGTCGTCGCCGACGCCGCGTTCACCGCGCAGACGACCGCCGGGATCGACACCGTCTTCCGCCCGAAGGCCGACGCCGCGGCGATCCTGCACGAGGCCACCCGACATCTCCCCCTGTCGGCTTTCGTGCTCTTTTCCTCGCTGGCCGGCACTTTCGGCAACGCGGGACAAGCGAACTACGCGGCGGCGAACCGCTACCTCGACGCGTTGGCCGTACGACGGCGGGCGGAAGGGCTTCCCGCGACGTCGGTCGCTTGGGGTCTCTGGGATCTGGAGATCGGCCTCGGCTCGAAGATCCCCGAAGCGGCGCGGCATCGCATCCAGACCTCCGGGGTGGCCGCGCTGACCCTGGAGCAGGGAATGGCGCTGTTCGACGCCGCGCTCGGACACGCCGAACCGGTCCTGATCGCCGCCCGGCTCGACCCCACCGCCGCCGGTCTGCCCCCGATCGCCGACGGTCTCGGCCGCCCCGCCGCGAGACCCGCGCCGCCGTCACCCGACCGGCGCTGGCCGGATCAGCCCACGGAGCAAGAACTGCGCGAGCTGCTGCGGGTGGAACTCGCCGAGGTCCTCGGCCACCACGATCCGGGAACGATCCCCGTGGACAAGCCGTTCACCGAACTCGGGCTCGATTCCCTGGCCGTCATCGACCTGCGTACGCGGCTCCGGGAGCTGACCGGCGTCGAACTCCCCGCCCGCGTCCTGTTCGACCATCCGACCGTCACGGAACTCACCGGGCACCTGCGCGACCGGGCCGGGCGAGGGTCTGGCTGAGCGTCAACGCGGTGAGCGCGACGGCGAATCCGGTGAGCTGCCAGCCGGTGAGGGTCTGGCCCAGCACCAGGAATCCCGCGGCGGTGGCGACGAGAGGGTTGGTCAGCGTCAGCAGGGAGACCGACGCCGGGGCGAGCCGGTCGATGCCGCGGAACCACAGCGGATAGGCCAGCGCGGTGGTGACGATGCCGATGTAGCCGTAGCCGATCAGGTTCGCCGTCGTCAGCGAGCTCGGGAGCCCTTCGAACAGGAGCGTCGCCGGGGCGAGGACGATGCCGCCGAGGGTCAGCTGCCAGCCGGTCATCGCCAGCGGATGCTCAGGGCGGCCCCATTTCTTGGTCAGGATCAGGGAAACGGCCATGAGTCCGACGGCGGCGAGCATGGCGGCGAGCCCGAGCGGGTCGAGCCGGGCTTCCGACGAAAGGGTCAGCAGCGCGACCCCACCGGCGCCGGCGATCGCGGCGAGCAGGATCGGAGCCGGGGTCCGGACGCGGAGCATCGGGAGCGCGAGCAGCGCCACCAGCAGGGGTTGCAGGGCGCCGAGGGTCGCGGCGACCCCGCCGGGGAGGCGGTACGCGGCGAAGAAGATCAACGGCAGGAAGGCGCCGAAGTTGAGCATCCCGAGCACCGTCGTCTTCCACCACCACGACCCGTGCGGGAGCCGCCGGGTCAGTGCCAGCAGGAGCAGCCCGGCCGGGAGCGCCCGCAGCGCGGCGGCCAAAAGCGGCCGGTCCGGGGGCAACAGGGTCGCGGTGACGACGTAGACGGTGCCCCAGCTGGCCGGGGCCAGCGCGGCGAGCCCGGCGTCACGCAGCGTCGGTTTCGCGGCCGCCGGTTCCGCCGGGACGACGGGCCGCTCGGCGATGATCGCCATGATGTCTCCTCACTGATAATCTCAACGTTGAGATAACACCAGCGACTTCTGTCAATGTCAAGTCTCTTAATGTTGAGACGATTGGAGGACGTCATGGCCGACGCGGTGGACGCGGTGATCGCGCTTTGGCGACACGAGCGGCCGGACCTCGAAGACAAGCTCTGGCCCGCCGAGGTGATCGGGCGCGTTCAGCGGCTTTCGCGGATCCTCGACCGGAAGCTCAAGGAGTTCAACGCCAAGCACGACCTGGAGTCGTGGGAGTTCGACGTGCTCACCACGCTCCGCCGCTCCGGGGAAGCCGACGGCCTGACGCCCGGCGCGCTGCTCAAGGCCGCGATGGTCACGTCCGGGGCGATCACGAACCGCATCGACCGCATGGAGACCAAGGGCCTGGTCGAGCGGGTGCGCGACAGCGACGACCGGCGCTCGGTCAAGATCCGGCTGACCGGCAAGGGACGTCAGGTCGTGGACGAGGTCTTCGTCCTCCACCTGGAGAACGAAGCCGACCTCCTGCCCGACCTGAAACCGGCGCAGTGGGCCGAACTGATCGGCGGCCTGCGGCTGCTGCTCGAACACTTCGGCGACACGTCACTGGAGTGATCGCGGCGAGGCTCAGGCGGGATCGGACAGGATCCCGTTCACGTAGGTCCCCGGACGCGTCGCGGCATCCTGGCGCAGCACAGGAAGATCCGACGGCCAGTTCGCGGTGAGCGGCTGGGTCTGCCCCGGCGGGATGGTCGTCACCCGCGTCGGCGTCCACGTGGCCGAGTCGTCGGCGGGCTTCAGGATCGTGATGGTCGCGGTCGCGGTGGATCCCGCCGGAACGTCGTTGTACTTCACGCCGTTGTCGATCCGGGGCAGGTGGTAGACCGGGCCGTTCGGGTCCTCGGGACCGTTCAGGTCGACGCCGGGAACGCCGTACAGCGCGCACGTCCGCGACGAAGTGTTCTTGTAGGTCAACGGAACGTCGAGCTGCCCCGACGAATTCGGGCTCGGCTTGGGAGAACCGAGCGCGAGCGAAAGATCCGTGGTGGCACAACGGGGATTTCCGCCCGAGCCGGCCTGTTTCCCGGTGGTGACGGGCGGCTTGGCCGTGGTGGTGGGCACGGAGGTGGCGGTCGGCGCGGCGGAGGTCTCGACACCGCCACCACCGACGGGCGCGGAGGTTCGCGGGGCGGCGGCGGGAGCCCCTGGGTTGCTGCAGGCGACGACGGCGAGCACACCGGCGCAGGCGGCGATTCCCTTCGCGAGCCGTGCGATGTTCGGTCGGAGCTTGCGGTGGCTCATCATCTTCTCCCCGGTCGTCCCTGCGGTGGATCACTCACCGGGCAAGATGCCCGGCAGGGCGGGAAAGATGCGTCACGATGACACTGCTCTCACAAAAGCAACCTCAGCGTCCGTCACGCATCTTTCCCTTGAGGACAAGGAGTTCTGCCCGTTCGGGTCAAATCCAGCCGAGCGGGGTGACCTCGGCCGCCGACGTCCAAGGCCCGCGTCCGCCCGCCTCGGTGAGGGCACGGAACCGCATATAACGCGCCCGGGTGGGCCAGAACCGCAGGGTCTTACGGGCGGCGTCGTCCGCGAAAGTACCCGCGGCGACGGGACTTCCCCAGGTCGAGCCGTCCGTGCTCAGATGGACTTCGTAGCCACCGACGCGCCCGTGGTCGGAGCCGTCCTGACGCGGCAAGTAGGCCAAGCCCGTGACCGTGCGGGCGGCGCCCAGATCGAGCTGCAGTTCGTGCGGCAGCGGGTCTTCCCCGCCGGACCATTTGGTGTGCCAATGGGTGGCGGGATTCCCGTCGACGGCGTTCGCGGCGGCGCCGTTCTCCCCCACCGTCTCCTGGCTGTCGGCCGAACGGACCGTGGCCGTGAGCGGCCCGGAGCCCATCACGGGGTCGCTGATGGTTTCGACGCCCGTCTCGACGTGCCCCGCGAAGCGGCGAAGGAAGCCGTCCGGTCCCTGAACGGTCAGGTCGTACCAGCCACCCATGCCGCCTTCGGTGCTGAACCAGTCCTCGACCGTCGCGCCCTGGGCGACCGTGTACGTCCACGGTCCACCGCCCCGGTTGCCGGTCCGCACGGTCAGTTCGCAAGCGGCGCCGGCGTTGGTCATCTTCAGGTACACGACGCCGGAACCGGGCCGCAGCACGACTTCCGGATTCGGCTTGCCGCCGGTGGTCGCGGTGATCCGGTTGCCCGCGAACCGGCGCAGGAAACCGTTGGGGCCGTGCGCGGTGAGGTCGTACGCGCCGTCCGGGGAACCGGCCTGCCAATAGTCGGAAAGCGTCGCGCTCCCGCCTACGGTGTAGCGCCACGGCCCGTCGGTCCGGTACGCGTTGGCGTACACGTAAAAGTGCGCGCCCGCCGTTCCGGTGTTGGCGAAGTCGATCCAGAATCGTTCGGCGGTCACCCGTCCTGAAGCCGTCAGCTGATACGGCAAGGGGCGCGCGGCCCGCACTCCGGTCTCCGCGACGGGAAGCTTCTGCACGGACGGCGGCTGCGGCTGGGTGTTCCACGGTCCACTGGTCGGCACGGGTTTGGTCAGCGCCGGATAGGTCGCGCTCGGCGACGTCGTGTCCAGCGCCGAAGTCAGGTCACCGCAGACGGTGCGCCGCCACGGCGAGATGTTCGGCTCGGCGACGCCGCTCCACTGTTCGAGGAAGCGCAACACGGAAGTGTGGTCGAAGACCTCCGAACACACCTTCCCGCCCCGGCTCCACGGCGAGATCACGAACATGGGCACCCGTATGCCCAGCCCGATCGGCTCACCGGAGACGAATTCGTCGGTCGTGGCGACGGAACTCTTGCCCTCGTCGTCGGAAACCGGCGGCGCGGGCGGCGGCATGTGGTCGAAGAAACCGCCGTCCTCGTCGTAGGTCAGCAGGAACAACGTCTTGTTCCACACCTCGGGTTTGGACGCGATCGTGTCGAGGATCGACTTCACCAGATCGGCCCCGGTGTTCGGGCCCCACGCGGGATGTTCGGTCTGGGATTCCGGCGCGACGATCCACGACACCGACGGCAACCTGCCCGCGTCGACATCGCCCTTGAAGGCACTCAACAATTGCTTCGGCGCGACCCGCGCCAGCCCGCGGTCGTACATCGCGCGTTCGGCCGCGGTCAGGGTCGCCACACCGGCCGCCAATCCGTCGAGCAGCCGGGTGCGCTCGGCGGCCGAAGCCGAATCGAGGGCGTAGTAGAAGTACTCCAGCTTCGGGAAGGCTTTGCCCGCGGAGTCCTTCACCTTCGACAGCGCCTTGGTGCCGACGGCGAGGAAACTGCTGAAATAGTCCAGCGAGTTGTCGCCGTAATTGTCCCATTCCTGATAGACGCGCCAGCTACGGCCGGCGGTCTGGAGGCGCTCGGCGTAGGTCTTCCAGGTGTAGCCGGTGTGCCCGGGGTTCTGCCAGGCGGCGTTGCCGATCGCCCGGGTCGTCCCGTCCGGCTCGTAGCCGAGTTTGCCGGTGAACAGGTACATCCGGTTCGGGTTCGTCGGCCCCATTTCCGAGCAGTGGTAGGCGTCGCAGACGGTGAACGCGTCGGCCAGTTCGTGGTAGAACCGCAGCGCCGAGCGGGTGTGATAGGTCAGCGACCGGACCCCCTTGGCCGCGCGCCACGCGTCGTGACGGCCCTTGTTCCACGCCCGGTGCCCGCCGGACCAGCTGTGGTCGACGTCGGCCATGAATTGATCGTCGATCGCGTACGGGAGCAGGGTGCCCGTGCCGTCGGGTTGCTGGAAGACCGACGCTCCCGACGGTAGTTTGATCGCGGCCGGATCGTTGAAACCCCGGACGCCGCGCAACGTCCCGAGATAATGATCGAACGACCGGTTCTCCTGCATGAACACCACGACGT
The DNA here is from genome assembly GCF_001905755.1 of Amycolatopsis sp. CB00013. Classification (NCBI taxonomy): domain Bacteria; kingdom Bacillati; phylum Actinomycetota; class Actinomycetes; order Pseudonocardiales; family Pseudonocardiaceae; genus Amycolatopsis; species Amycolatopsis sp. CB00013. The sequence continues at coordinate 487,938 of NZ_LIWC01000005.1, forward strand.
GCTCGATGACGTCGAGCCCGCCCGTCGGCGCTTCGGCGGCGAGTGCCTGCCGGACGCTCGCCGGGAGCAAGGTGAAGGCGGAAGCCGCACCAGCGGCCTTCAGCAGGGTACGACGGCGCACGAAGCCCTCCAGGAATTGCGTTGAACCCGTTCGATCGTGTTCGAAACTGCACCTTTGACGCGGCTATCGAGCAGATAGAAACATAGGTGCCTGATCGGTTCAAGGGTTCGGCCCCGGGGCTGCATGATCGGAGCAAGATGACGCGACTTTCGGATGGTCACGACCTCGTGAGTGTTCTGTACCTCCTTGCCCGAAGTCCGTGAAGGCCTCCTTGAGGGACTCTGGGTCCCTCAAGGAGGCCTTCACGGACTTGGGAACACAGGCGCGGCGTGAGTGAAGGCGTAACTCGCGTGATCAGAGACGTGACTCGCGTGATTGGAGGCCGCACTCGGGGTGTTCCGCCGCTGATCACGCGAGTTCCGGCTTCAATCACGCGAGTGCGGTCTCACGTTGGTCGTGAACGGCGAGGGTCACCGCGCTCTTCCGCCTGGCGAAGTGGTCGGCGCGAATGAGTGACCGCGGTGAAGGCACCCTTCACCGCGTTAGACCCGACGAAGGGAGCCTTCACCCCACCACCGACCCGAGCGCCGACCACGACACCTTGCCTTACCGCTCGTTAGAAACCGAAACGCCTCTCGCGAGGGGAACCGCGGTGGGGGCCGCCCCCCTTGAGCGTCCCCCACCGCGGTTCATCCGGCCGGGAACCGGCCGGACGTCATCTCCTGTCGTCGTCAGGCCGCCCGGACAAGGCCGCCAAGGAGAGCACCATGACGACCGGCCAGATCACGGCCACCAACGCGGCGCCGCCGAAGGTGATCGCCGTGACCGAGACCGCCGTCGCGATCAGCCCACCGACGGGTGACACGTAACAAAGGCCCAACGGCCCCAAGAAGAGCGCCCACAGCAACGCTGCCTTCGCCGATTTGGCGGGCGGCCGGGGCACCGGATACCGCCCCGGCCCGACGACCTCGTGGTCGTCACCCTGGTACCACCCGCCGGACATCAGCGGCGGATGCGGCGCGAAGAACGCCGGTCTTCGGCCGAACGCCTTGGGCGTCCGCGGGTTCTGCCCCACCGGCAGATGGCGGTGATCCTTCGGCCGTCCCATGACACTTTCCGCACTGTGCATGACACCCTCCCCCGTCGCCGGCCCGAGGCCTGGTGAAGTCACCCCGTGCCTGGCACAATTACCGGTCGCGGTTCGAAACTTCCGGGTCGTTCTGCCCACTGACCATGCTGACGAGTCGGGGGAGTGGCTGATGCGTCAAATGGAACACAGCACCGATCCGGTTCCCGGGGAACCGGAGGGCCAGGATGACCGGTTCCTCCGCGGCTGAAAACGGGAGTCTGGGCACCTGGCGGCGGCTGACACCGGCGGAGCAGTCCGCCCTCCGGCGCGCCGGCCACCTGAAAGTGTGGCGACCCGGCCAGATCCTCGCCCTCCAGGGCAGTCCGCCCACCAGCATGTTCGTCGTCCTGCACGGTTGGGTGAAGATCAGCGCCACCAACTATCGCGGCGAGGACGCCCCGCTCGCCGCCCGCGGTCCCGCGGAAATCGTCGGCGAACTGGCCCCGATCAGCGGACTCCCCCGTTCCGCGACGATGTCGGCGATCGACGAGGTGCACACGCTCGTCGTACCGAGGGACAAATTCCTCGGCGTATTACGCGAGCAACCGCGTATCGCCGAGGAGATCTTCCGGACCGCGGCGATCCGGCTGCAACAATCCGACCGGCTGCGTCTCGAATCCGGCGGCCCGGATTTCCCGCAACGCCTCGCCGCCGTTCTCCTGGAACTCGCGCTGCAGCACGCCGTCGACTGGACGGCCGGGAAACAGGTCGATCTCCGCTTCAACCAAGGGGAATTGGCGGGCTTCGCGCGGGTCTCGCGCAGCACCCTGATCCGGGGCCTCGACGAACTCCGGCGCCTGGGCGTGGTGCGCACCGCGCGTCAGCGCGTCACCATCACCAGCCCTCGCGCACTACGGGAATTGGCGGCCGGGCGGCCACCACCGGCCGCCGAGGCCTGATCCGGCACGAAATCTCGGCTATCCTTGTCGAGGTTCAACTCTCGCAACCGTTTCACGGGGTGGAGGGAATCGGCACGATGAGTTCTTTCTCGGCAGACGCAGAACCGGACATCGAATCGGCGTTGATGGATCTCGACGCGGTCTCCTTCACCGCGTTACGAGAGCTGGACAGTGAGGCCCTCCGCCGATCGGCGCACCATGTCGTCGAACGGACCACCCTCGTCCGCGCACGCTACAGAAGCACTGCCAGCTCGGCCGGTGAGCGTATCGACTGATGTCACCATCAGCCGGTTCTCGCCCCGCGTTCCACCGTTTGTCATGGCGGGACTTCGACGCGCTGGCGCGTCTCGACGGCGATGAGGACATGGCACGGCGACTGCGACGGGCCGAGCGAAGCCGTCGCAAACTGTTGATCCACGCCTTGCTGACCGAAGCCGCCAAGACACCGGATCATTCGGGCCCGTTACCGCCGCTGGACTCCGCTTGGGAACTCCTCGCCCGTGCCGAAGCACGAGTACCCCGTTCGGTGAACAGGATGCTCACCAATCCGTATACCGGAAGCTGGGCAGGCTATACGACTCGACTGCTCCGCAACGGGATCGACGGCGTCGGTCCTTTGTGGATGCACCTGGGGCACGCGCACGCGATCGCGGCGGCCGCGGCGATCCGGGCGGAGCTGGACTTCGAGACCGTCATCCCGGCATGGCACGGCGACGCCATGCTCCCTTCACTCGGCATGGCCCGCTTTCCGGTCACCGAAACGTTTTCTTCGGCCCTCGTGCGAGGCGCGAACGGCCGGTACTCCGTGTCGAACGCCGATACGACGATTCAGCTGCCGGACGCGCCGGACTCCGACGCCCCGGGTTGGTGGGGAATCCGGCGGGTGCGAAGCCAGGTCGGCGCGCACCGGTTCTCGTTGTGGCTCGACGACCTCGATCCCTATCGAGGTCTCTACGAGCCGCTCCCGCCGGAACGGATACCGGGCAAAGACCTGGCGGATTGGCAACGGCTGATCGACGAGGCCTGCCGCCTGGTCGCCACCCATCTCCCCGGTCTGGCCCGCATCATGCCGGTGGGATTGGCGTCCTTGGTTCCGAAACCCCAGGTGCTCTTCCGGAATCCGAGCGCGTCGACCGGAGAAGCTTTCGGCAGCGCGGTCGTCGGACTGCCCACCGACGGCGCGTCGCTCGCCGAAACGCTGATCCACGAGTTCCAGCACATAGTGCTCGGGGGTCTGCTGCACCTCGTCGAGTTGTACGAGCCGGACCCCCGAGAGCGGATCTATGTGGCCTGGCGAGACGATCCACGCCCCCTGAGCGGCGCCTTCCAAGGTGTCTACGCTTTCTTCGGTGTCACCGCCTTCTGGCGCGCACTGGCCAGGGCAGGGACGAGTCCCCGTCGCTCCGCCTTCGAATTCGCCTACTGGCGTGAGCAGACGTGGCACACCCTGCAAGTGCTGCGAGCCGACTCGACGCTGACCGATGCCGGCCGACGCTTTCTCGACGCCATCGCCGAACGCCTCGGGCCATGGCAGGCCGAGCCCGTATCGGCGGAGGCGAGCGAGCTTGCCACAGCGGCCCGTCACGATCACCTGGCGGGATGGCGGGCCCGGCACCTGCGTCCAGACCCGTCGGTAGTCGCCGAACTCGCGGCGGCGTGGCTCAGCGGACGACCGAAGCCTCCCGCGAGTCTCGACGCCACGAGTCTCCCCCCGACACCGGTACCGGACGGAGGCTGGTCTCCGGCCAGAACGGACCTCATCCGGCTCACCCTCGGCGCGACGCGGTCACCGGACGGGCGACCGCCGACGGTCCCCGGCGCCACCGCGGCTGATATCGCGTACACCGCGGGCGATCACCTCGAAGCCGTCGAGGGCTACCGGAGGGAACTCGCCGCGGATCCGGACCGGCCGAACTCCTTGGCCGGGCTGGGCCTCGCACTCTCCGCCCGAGGCCTCCACCCTGCCGCTCGTGCCCTGCTGCACTGTCCCGAGCTGGTCCGCGCGGTGCATCGACCCTTGCGATCCGGCCCCCGGCCGCCGACCGTGGAGGAGATCGCCTCCTGGATCGGGCAACTCGTGCCGGGTTGAGTCACATCAGGATCGGGTCGATGTCGCAGTTGGCACGGGTGCCGCGACCGGCCGCCTGAGTTCCGGGGTGAGCCTCGCCCAGGATCCGGCGGTACCGCGCCAGGATCGGATCGCGCAACGGCGCGGCCTCCTCCGTCCGGCCGAGTGCAGCCAGATCCAGTCCGAGGTTGAACGACGCTGCCAGAACCGTGGGGTGATCCTCGCCGAGTACCTGCGTGCCACGTTCGATCGCGTCTCGCCCCAGCTCGACCACGCGGTCGAGCTCGCCCACCGCTGCCAGGTCACTCGCCAGATTGATCGCGGCGATGATGGCGTAGGGATGGTCCGGGCCGATGGTGGCACGGAACTGCTCGAGGGCGCGTTCGTCGAGGACGCGGGCGGCCGCGGGGTCGCCCATCAGCCGCAACGTCACCGCCAGGTCGACATTGGCCGCGAGAGTGTGCGGATGATGCTCGCCGAGACCGCCGCGGAACCGCTCAAAGGTGTTCTCACCCAGCTTCTTCGCCGCGGCCAGATCACCCGAGTGACGAAGATCGATCGAATGTGCGAGAGCCGTGGCCATCGTCGTGCCATGGTCGTCGCCATAAGCGAGCCGGAACCTCTTGAGGGCCTCCGTGGACAAGCTGAGCGCCCCGGGGTGGTCGCCGTCCTTCCGCCTGGTCACCGAAAGCAGGAACGAGTTGACGGTCGCGTCCAGCTGCTCTCCGCCGAAGCGGGCGGTGAAATTCTCCGTCAGCCTCTCCTGCTGAATCCGGGCCTGGCCGTATTCGCCGGCTTCGCGCAGGTCGACGATCACCGAACTGTTGACGCTGAAGGTGCGGACGTGATCGCGGCCGAGGACCTCGATCCGTCGCCGGAGGGTGTCCTGATCCAGTTCCAAGGCCTCCCGGTAGGCGCCGGCCAGCCGCAGGCTGATCGCGTGCTGATACGCGGCGTAGAGCGTCTCCGGGTCGTCCTCACCGAACATCCGCTTGGCCTTGTGATAGATCTCTTCGCTCAGCTTGGTCGCTCCCGCGAAATCGCCCTGAGCCCGGAGATCGATCGTGATGTTCCGCTGAAGCGCGAAGGTCTCCTCGTTCTCTTCACTGGAGATCTGCAAACGCAGCGCGAGGGTGCGCTGGTTGAGCTCCGCGGCTTCGGAGTACCGGCCGATCGCCCACAGATAGAGCCCGAGCCTCGACGAGACTTCGAGGGTCTGCGGATGAGTGGGGCCGAGGGCGTCGGTGAACCGCTTGCGCGCTTCGAGACCGAGCCTCGCCGCTTCTTCGTGATCGCCGTACTCGAACAGGTAACGCATCAGGTTGATGTAGAGCTGACGCGGCCAGTCGTTGTCGCAGTCCAGGACGTTCGCCGCGTAGGCGTGCGGCAGCAGTTCGCGGTAGCGTGACCAGTGCCTGCTGGACTCGGGATCGTTGGGGTCCAGGGCCGCGAGCAACTGGTGGGCGCCGTGCTGCATGCGCGCGTGCACCTGCCGGGCCATCACCCGGTTGCGCAGCACCAATTGCACCAGCCGGTGCAGCTGAAGCGTGTTGTTCCCGTGGTCGATCTTGGCGAGGCCGTAACGGTTGATGTCACGGATGGCGCGCGCCAGTTTGATCGGGTCACGGAGCGCGGCGTCCAGCTCGGGCGAGATCGACACCCGGTTGACGCCGGTGAGCAGGTCACGCGAGATCGGTTCCGGGGAGAAGAAGGCGCAGATGTGCAGGATCTGATGCGCCGCCGGGTTGCGGGTCTTCAATTCCTCGAACGAAACGTTCCACGCTGCGGCGACGGATACCTCGTTGTCGGGCGCCGAAGCGGTGTCGAGGATTTCCTCGACCGACTCGTCGAACAGACGCAGATACTCCTGTACCGGCATCCCGGTCACCGCGCGCCAGGCAGCAGCCTGCTCCACGGCCAAGGGCAGGTCGCCGAGCTTCTCAGCGAGTTCTTCGGCGTCGGCCGGGTCGATCTCCGGGCCGCGACGGCCGAGCAGCTCGACGCTTTCCTCTCTTTTGAACACCGCGAGTTCCAGCGGGCGCGCGATCCCCGCCCAGTCGGAGTTGCGCGAGGTGATCAGGATTTCGCCAGGACCGTTGCGCGGGAAGAACGGCAGCACGGTATCCGGGCTTTCCGCGGCGTCGAAGACCAGGAGCCAGCGGCGGAAGGGACGTCCGGTCCGGAGGGCCTCGATGACCGCGGGCACCGCGACACTGGCTTCGGACGCGCCGTGCAGGCCGAGGATTCCGGCGAGTTCGGTGAGACCGGCGCGGATCTGAGTGGTGTGCGCGGCGTCGATCCACCAGACGAGGTCGTAATCCTGGAGATGCCGGTAGATGTATTCGGCGGCCATCTGGGTCTTGCCGATACCGCCGAGACCGTGCAGCGCCGAAGGAAGCACAGCGGTGGTACCACTGCTCAATCTCTTGGTGAGCTGGTCGAGCAATTCGTCGCGGCCGGTGAAGTTGGGGTTCCGTGGAGGAACGTTGCCGAAGACCAGTGGCGGGTCGTCGGCCTGACGGTCGGGGAAGTTCCGGGAGGTTTCCGCCGCCGAAGGGTGCACGATCCGGGTCGTCGGCTCGTTCGCTTCGGGCTCACTGAGATAAGACGAGCGTCCCTGTGTCACAGGTGTCGAGGCAGGTGGACGTTCGGCCGTCTCAGGCATCATTGAGCTCTCAGTCTTTGATTCAGATACGTGTATGGGGAGGACTTGGCTTGCCGCGGCGTTGCGCAGCCGATCCGCTCGGGACAGGTACGGCCCGGAAAGGGCTCGCATGAGCGCGGTTTCCAGCTCCACATCGGCCGGGGACTCGTGGGTGAGGTCTGGGTCCGGTGTGTTGTTCGGGTCGGCGATGGCGTCTCGGAGGTGGGAGATCAACCGGATCCGGTCACCGAAATGGGTGGCGGCCACTCGGACGACCTTGGCCGTCTCCGACCGCCGCGCGCCGCTGAGCAGCAGTTCCCGGACTGCCTCGGGAAAAGCGAAGACCCCGTCTGTGTCCCAAGTGGACTTGCCCTCCCTGAGTGCGGGAGCGTACATCATCCCCGAAAGCAAAAGTTCGAGGAGGTGTTCCGGGCCCGCTTCCGGAACGAATTCCTGTCCCACCAGCTTCGCCACGTCGAGACGGACCGGTACCGCCGCGAGTAACTGCGCCAAGCGTAGCGCCGGCGGCGACGCAACACTGCGAAATCGTTGCACTCTTTCGGCGGGTGACAAAGTTACCGGCGGGTCATCGAAATCGGACTGGGGAATCCGTTCCGTGGCGAGTACGACGGTTCCTTCCACGGTGCCGTCGTTTTCGCCGGTCATCAGTCCGGCCCACCAGCCCAGCGACCTCGGCCGCAGTTCGAGGACCGGCACCGGGACGAGATGAGCGGGCACTTTCGAGCCCGGTTCGAGCCAGGCGTCCGCGAGGTCGCATTTCCATCTGCCGTTGGGCGCCACCGCGTTCGGCACGCGCAACCGCGCCTTGTGCGGGCTCATCCCACACCGGCCCCACAGCCAGTGCGGGAGCAGGTGCACGATGCTCACCGGCATCTTCCTGCCCCACCGGGCCAACATCGGGTAGAGCGCGTCCTTCTTCTGCCAGGCGTCACCCACTCCATCGGTCACCAGCAACACCACGCGCCGTCCCGACGAATCCAGGATTTCGTCCGGATCGCGGGCGGGCGCGCCGGGCGTGCCACCACGAAGAACGAGATTCTCTTCGGCGTCCTTAGCGGTTTCCAACAGGCGGACCTGGATGGTACGGAAAGCACCCACTTGCCGGAGTAATTCGACGAAAGCCGACACCCTGGGGCGCCACAAGGCCATCGACGGACCGTTGTCGAGGACGAGCGTCAGGTCCAGCCAGCGCTCTTTTCTCGATCGGGTGACCGGCCACCACCGGCCGGTCTCCGCGACCCGGACGGCGGTCGCCACTTCGTCCAGGACCACATTGTTGTGTCGCCGCGAGGCCATCTCTCGTTTCAGGGTTCTCAGCGCTCGGAAGTACTCCAGTGATTCGAGGAGTACCGCTCCCCCGGGCCCGGCGCCGTCCACCGCGGGTTCCGGCAGCTCACCGGGTACGGTTTCGATCGCGACGACCTGATCCTCGTCTTCCGCCTCCGGCGGGACGTCCACGAGGCGGGACGGCCCCGGCTCGGGAAGTTCCGGGATTTCCCCGCGGTCGGCGGGTGCGTTGCGGATCCGTACTTCCTCGGGCGGCTCCTCGGCAGGCGCGGACTCTCCCTCGGCCTGCCGCGGCGAAATGGCCGCGGCCAGCCACACGATGTCGGCGACGTCGGTCCAGTTCAGTTCCTCGAATCCGAACCGCTTGCCCGCATGCGGAAAACCGGTGTCCCGCCGGTCCGCCACCGGGGCGGAACGCGAGTCGGACACACCGCCCGGCCCTTCCATGTCACCGCACCGTCAGTCGTTGCCACAGGGCGTCCACCAGCCGCGGCCATGCCTCCTGATCCGGCTGGTACGCGCCCGACGTCGCGAGATAGACGGCGTCGAGCAGCCGGTCGGTGGGGAGCCCGCCTTCCGCCTTGCTCCGTTCGGCGAATTCCCGGATGAGCCGGTCGCGGTGTTCGCCGTTCTCGCCGACCAGATGACCGGCCACGATCGCGGCGAGCTGCTCCTCGTCCGGATTCTCGATCCGCAACTGCAGGCACCGGCGCAGGAACGCGGGCGGGAACTCCCGCTCCCCATTGCTGGTCATGACGACGATCGGGAAGGCGTGACAGGCGATCCGGCCGTCGCGGACCACGGCGGTGCGCTGCGGGTCGGCGGTGTGCACGGTGACTTCGGGATGCCGGTTGCGCACCCGGGTCAATTCCTCGATGGAGAATTCGCCGTCCTCGAAGATCGAAAGCAGATCGTTGGGCAGATCCGCCTCGGATTTGTCGAGTTCGTCGATCAACAGGACCCGCGGCAACCTGCTGGGGAGGAACGCGGTGCCGAGCGGGCCGAGCCGGACGAAATCGCCGATCGGGGGTTCCTCCACCTCGTCTCCGCGCTGGGCCTGACTGGTCGCGGCCGCCTGGACCCGGCCGATCGCGTCGTAGCCGTACAACCCGGAAGTCAGCGCGGTATGACTGGTGATCGCCCAGCGCAGCACCCTGCCCAGCCCCAGTTCCCTGGCGATCCGGTACGCGAGGCTGGACTTCCCGGTTCCCGGGTTTCCCGTGACCAGCAACGGGCGCCGCAGGTACAGGGCCGCGTTGACCATGTTCAGTTCGGCGGCGTCGGCGTCCTGCTCCGAAAGCGTGAACGCGGTACCGAGACGGCGCTCCGCCTCGCCGTCGTCCGGCGGCGGTACGTCGTTCTCCGGCGGGGGATCACCGCGATAGGAACGCCACGGCGGCGGCGCGGGCAGCAACTGCGCGAGATCGATGTCGTGAATGGGCATACCGGTGCCCCGGTAGATCCACCAATCGGGTGCGTCGAGCCGAGGGGTCCGGCCGTCCACGGCCGCGTCCTGATCGTTCCCGCTCATCCGCGGTATCCCCTTACAGTCGAGTCGGGATCAACGGCTGGTCCAGAACGATCACGCGTTTGGGGTCGTCCCACATTACCACCAGATCGTGAGCCAGAGAATTCTTGAACGGTACCGCCATACCGGAATTCGCCAGCTTGCGACGATCCGGAAGTTCGTTGAATCCGCTCTCCGCGGCCAATACCCAGTCGAGCAACTCGCGCAGGGTCTCCGGCTCGGCGTCCGGATGCCAGAGCACGACCGGGAGGCCACTGCGGAGCGCGCTCGTCAGTTCGTCCGGCGAGCCGTCCGGTTTCGCTTGGGGCGACGGGGGTTTCGCCAATACCAGGCCGACCCAGTGCTCGTCGCTCAGTATGGCGTCGATCGGGTGATCCCCGACCTCGGGGCGACCGGAATAGTGCAGCCGGTCGGCGGCCGGGTCCTTCACCATCGAATCCCAGCGAACATGCCATGCGCGATGCCAATGCCTCGCCCGCATCCTCTCCAAAGAGCGTATTCCGAGACGGTACCCGTAGCGCAACGGCTGTGGTTGACCGGTCTCATGCTCCTTCGCCCACCGCTGCACCGGCAAATTGATCAACGTCCTCGGCAGGAGGAATTCCACCGACGCGGACATGCTCTGGCCGGACCAGACGCCCTCGGTCTCCAGGATGACGTCATCGACCCTGAGCTCGACTTCTTCGATTCCGATTTCACGCACGCCGCCGAGCGACGGCGGCCAGACCTCCGGGTCGTCCTGTCTCCAAAACGCGAGTGTGCACCGCGTCGGATCAGCGGAAACCGGTTCGAGCATGATCATCAAATGCAGATGGGGTCGGTCCGGAATCGGTGACCTGGTCAGCCGCTGATGCCCGAGCGCCGGGGCGAGCCGCAGGGACCGGGCCTGATTCGCCAGCCAGCCCTCGATCATCGCGTCCGGTTCGCCTCCCGCGTTTTCGGCCAGCAGCCCGAGAAAGGTGAGCGCGGGCGGGATCCCGTCCGGTCCCGCGTTGAAGTCCGTGAGCAGCTGAAAGGCTTCCCACGCGTCGGCGATGCCGTCCAGCCGCGGCGGCCGGACCGCGGGGCCGAGCGCACGGCTCACCATGATCGCCAGATTCGGGATTCTCATTCCGGTCAGATGGCGACGCAGGCCCACCAGATCCTTGCGGGGGACCAACTCCAGAACGGGACCGGCCAGGTCGGCCGGAAAGAGTTCTTCGGCGCGCACCACCACCGAATCCACGATGGCTTCCCCGTGCAGCCGTAAATAAGCCATTCCGGTGAACGTCTTCACTGAAACAGGTAGCGGACGGTACAACTCGGGCAACAAGCCCGGGTCCTTCTCGATGACGTCCGCGAAGAAACGCTCCGATGAGATGAAGGCGATCATCCGATCGGATTCGGCGAAGGCCTCCTTCACCGGTTGTGCGTCGAGAATGCGGAAAGCGATATCGACCGCGTCCCCGACCCAGCCGTTGTCGTCACCGATCACTTCGCCGGCGTTGAGGCTCACCCTCAGCCGCATCTGCGCCTGCGGTGTCCGCGTGTGGTTGTACCGGCGGAGGGCGACGCCGAGCCGGTCCGGCAGCAGGTCCGCGACCAGGCTTTTGGTCGTTCCCGGCGGAAGCAGGATCAAGACGCCGTCACCGCGGTCCTCGTGCGCGCACGAATCGAAGTCGATACCGCTTTCGGCGAACGCGATCTTCAAGACCTCGTACATGCCCTGGTGCACGGCGAGCCGGTCGAGACGGTTGCGGTCCGGCGCGGTGAACCCCACGACGTCCACCACGACGATCGTGCGGTCGAGAGCCCGCGTCGGTCGCGCCACTGGCCCCCTCCCAAGGTCCACGGCGCCGACCCACGGCGCCGACCGCCACATTATCGCGCCGATCGGCCCGGGGTTGAGTGTCAATTGACAAATAGGAGGCTGCGGTTCGGTGTTAACGCTCGTGCGTGGTGAGGACGGTGGGAGCGAAGGGTGCCTTAAGTACCTACTGGATCTGGCTGTGGCCGATAACGGGTCGGGGCGGTGAAGGCCTCCTTGCCTACTCTGAGGGTAGTGAAGGAGGCCTTCACTACCCTCAGAGATCGCCAGCTGCAGCTCACCTGCACCAGCAACCACGGCAATCACCACGGCGGCGCGTTGAAGGCCCCCAGTACATGAAGGCCCCCTTCCTTGCGCCTGGCGCAAGGAAGGGGGCCTTCATGTACCTCAGGTGCCCAACCCCGGTGGTCGTGAGTGGCATTTCGGGGTGGAAACCATCCTCACCACTCACGAGGAGGGTCAGACGCCGGCGACCTGCTGGATCCAGCTGCGGTAGCGGGTGATGTTGGTGTACGCGGTGTTGTTCGACCGGTCGCTGGTCGAGGCGACGCCGACCTGGCGGCCACCGGAGAACATCGGACCGCCCGAGTCACCGCCGGCGGTGATGCCGTCGACGCGGTTCGCGCAGACCGCGACCCCGCCGTTGTAGTCGCTGCAGCTGACCGAGTTGACCCGGACGGTGGCGACCTTCAGGTAGCGGGACTGGCAGTTGATCTCCGAACCGCACTGACTGGTCGCGCCCCAGCCGTAGACCTGGACGTTCTGCCCGACGGCGACATTGCTCGTGGTGCCGAGCGGCGAGTAGGTGGCGTTGACCGAACTGGTCAGCCGCACGATGGCGAGGTCCGCGCCCGAGTGGCGGGTGATGCTCGCCGCGGTGGCCATGGTGCCGCCGCTCTGCTGGTCGAGGCTGCCGATGCGGAACGTGTAGCTGCCGCTGCTCGCGACGCAGTGCTTGGCGGTGAGGATGTACTGCGGCGCGATGATCGTGGCGGTGCAGTTCTGCTGGCCGTTCACGAACAGCCGGGCCGCCCAGGGAGCGTTCTGCGCGTACTGACCACCGATGATCATCGGCTGCACGCCCGAGGGTTCGGCGGCGGTCGCGGCGGGGGCGGTCGAGCCGAGCAGCGCCATGAAGGCGGTGCCGGCGAGCAGGACAAGAGAGCGCAGTCGCATGTTCCGACTCATTTCTGCGGCGGGGATCCGGCCGCTTCAGTGGGGACGAACGCGCTGATTCTGTGTCGTGCCAAGGGAAGCCGGAAACCGACGAAAGTTCGCGTGGGCTACCTATTTATTTCGAGGGCCCGGGCGAAGATCATTAGGTAGTCACTCGCCTAGCAGGCGCCAAGCGGTGAGGGCGAGCCTCACCCGCGTCAGGCCGAGCGGGTCGGTCAGGTCGACGGACAGGCTTTTGCCGATCTGGGTGAGCCGCCGCGCCACACTGCTGTGGTGCAGGTGCAGGGAATCGGCGGCCTGGCGCACGGAACCCGTGGCGCAGTAGGCGTCCAGCGTCCGCAGGTCCTCCGGATCCGCGGCCAGCTTCGTGATCGCGACGACGTCGGCGTTGGCCCGCGTGTCCTCTTCCGGGATCCGCGCGAGCAGCGCGAGGGCGCCGAGGTCGCGATAGTGGATCACCGGACGGCGCGCGGTCGTGAACCGCAGCGCGGTCGTCGCGTCCAGCCAGGACCGGTGCGGGCATTCGGCGTCGCCGATCCCCGCGCGGACGTCTTCGGGGAACCGGGCCGGATCCACCGCGGCGGCCAGGATGATGCCGACGTCGCCGAGTGACGCGGCCTTGACCGGGCGCCCGTGGCAGATCAGGCCCCCGATCTTCTCGAGCGGGAGCCCGGACCGGACGGCGATCACGCGGATCGGCGCGTCGCCGGGGAAGCCCAGCAGCCGCAAGGCCCGGTTCCTGGCGGCGGCGTCGCTGGCGGAGCTGATCACGAGTTCCACCAGCGCCGGATCGGCCATGGTGGTGCGGGCCGGTCCGTAGCGTTCGACGACCGTCGCAACGGCGATCGCGAGGCGGTCCAGCACCGCTTCGTCGAGGGCGGCGGCCTCCCCCTCGCGTTCCAGCCAGACCGTGCCGATCTCTTCGTCGTCGAGGGTGACGGCCATCGTGATGGACGCGGGCACGGAGGCCGGAGCGGCTTCGCGTCCGTCGGGGGCCATGCGGATGGTGCGTCCCGTGCTGTGCAGCCGGATACCCGCCGCGCATTCCGCCAGGCCCGCGGTGGCGCGGGCGAGCGCGGGGAGGTCGACCCGGCGCCGCATCAGGGTGTCGTAGAACATCACGACCCGGATCGCGCCCTCGACGTCGGGATCCAGATGCGACAACCGCGCGGCCAATGCCTCCATGTCGGCGAGCCTACGCGGCGATCGTCGCACGAAGGGGCGATCACACGCGACGGATGGCGGCCGCCTTCCGGCCCCGAAGCCGGAAAGATCGTCGTCATGGACCCCGAACTCGAAGCCTTCATCGCCCTGTTCCCCGCGGCGAACCTCGACGACCCGATCGCGGACCGCGAGAAGCTCGCGAAGCTGGCCATGTCGGTGCCGCGGCCCGACACCTCGGCCATGGAGGTCGAAGACCGGACCGTACCCGGCGACCCCGGCGTCCCGATCCGGATCTACCGCCCTCGGGAGGCGCGGGGCGCCATCATCTGGCTGCACGGCGGCGGCTGGGTCATGGGCAACCTGGAGACCGAGCACCCTTGGGCGGCGCGGCTCGCCGAGGCCTCCGACGCGACCGTGATCTCGGTCGAGTACCGGCTGGCGCCGGAGAACCCGTTCCCGGCCGCGTTCGACGACGTCTACACCGTGCTGAACTGGGCCGCGGACCACGCGGCCGAACTCGGCGTCTCCCCCGACCGGATCGCGATCGGCGGGCACAGCGCGGGTGGCGGGCTCGCGGCGGCGACGGCCTTGCGTGCCCGCGACGAAGACGGCCCGCGGATCTGTTTCCAGCTGCTCAACCAGCCCGGACTCGACGACCGTCAGGAGTCGTGGTCGGCGCGGAACTTCACCGACACGCCGTGGATGAACCGCGCGAAGATCACCGCCGCGTGGGGGCACTACTTGGCCGGAAAGCCCGCACCGTCGCCGTATGCCGCCCCTTCGCGGGCCACCGATCTCTCCGGGCTGCCGCCCGCGTACGTGGCCTCCGCCGAGCTCTGCCCCAACCGCGACGAGAACATCGAGTACGCCCTCCGTCTGCTTCAGTCGGGGGTTTCGGTCGAGCTGCACCACTGGCCGGGCACCTTCCACGGGTCACAGGCGATCCTGTCCGCCGAGGTGTCCCGCCGCCAGATCGACGAACTGGGCGGCGTCCTGCGCCGCGCGCTGGCCGAATCATGACGGCGCCTACGACAGCCCGGCTGCTGCGTCCGTTCGCCGGGAGTTTCGCCGCCGTCGTCGTCCTGCAGATCATCGGCGCCATCTCGGGGTTGGCGCCGCTGCTCGCGGTCGTCGAACTGGGCCGGGCGCTGCTGGCGCCCGGCCCGGTCGACGAGGGCCGGGTCTGGACCGCGGTGATCGTGGGCGCGGCCGGATTGTTCGTCCGGCTGGTGCTCACGGCCGCGTCGTCCGGGATCGGGCATCTGCTCGACGGCCGGGTCCAGCTCACCTTCCGCCGTCTGCTCGCCGAACGCCTCGGCCGCGTGCCGATCGGCTGGTTCTCCGGGCGTCGCACCGGTGAGCTGGCCAAGGTCGTCGGCGAGGACGTCGGCGCCGTGCACCCGTTCATCGCCCACACCCCCGGCGAACTCGTCTCCGCCTTCGTCGTCCCGCTGGTGTCACTGGGCTACCTGCTCACCATCGACTGGCGGCTCACCCTGATCACGCTGATCCCGGTCGTCCTCGCGGTGGCGCTGGTCCCGTTGATGATGACGCCCTCCCGGCTTCGCGAGCAGGAGGAGTTCGATCGCGGGATGGCGGGGATCTCCGATTCGGTCGTCGAATTCGTCCAGGGCATCGCCGTGGTCAAGGCGTTCGGCGGAGCGGGCCGCGCCCACCGCAGGTTCCGCACCGCCGCGGACGATTTCGTCGCCACCTTCACCCGATGGGTACGAGGGATGGCCGGGCCGGCGGCGGGGATGCAGCTGGCGTTGTCGCCGCCGTTCGTCCTGCTGGTGGTCCTGATCGGCGGCACGCTGCTGATCACCGGCGGCGGCCTCGCCCCGGTCGATCTCCTGCCGTTCCTGGTGCTGGGCCTGGGCTTGACCGCCCCTGTGGCCGCACTCGGCCACGGCTTCGACGAACTGCAGGCCGCCCGGCGCGCGACCGGCCGGATCCGCGACGTGCTCGGTGTGCAACCCCTGCCGGAGCCGGAGAATCCCCTTGTGCCGAAAGGGCATCGAGTCGAGCTGCGTGACGTCCGGTTCGGCTACGACGCCGACCGCGAGGTCCTGCACGGCATCGACCTGGTACTCGAACCGGGCACCGTCACCGCCCTCGTCGGCCCGTCCGGCGGCGGTAAGTCCACTTTGGTCACTCTGCTGCCGAGGTTCTTCGACCCCACGGAAGGAACGATTCTGCTGGGCGGCGTCGATCTGCGCGAGATCAGCGGCGAGGAGCTGTATCGCAAGGTCTCCTTCGTTTTCCAGGACGTCCGCCTGCTGCGCGCGTCGGTCGCGGAGAACATCGCGCTGGCCGTGCCGCACGCCGATCTCGACGACGTCGTGCGCGCCGCCCGGCTGGCGAACATCCACGACCGGATCCTCGAACTGCCGCGCGGCTACGAAACGGTGCTGCACGAGGAAACCGGCTTGTCGGGCGGGGAAGCCCAGCGGATCTCGCTGGCCCGCGCGCTGCTCGCCGATACGCCCGTCCTGGTGCTCGACGAGGCCACCGCGTTCGCCGACCCGCAGACCGAACTGGCCGTGCGCCGGGCTCTCGCGACGGCACGGGCCGACCGGACGATCCTGGTCATCGCGCACCGGCTGGAAACGGTCGTCGACGCCGACACCGTCGTACTACTGGAGAACGGCGTCATCGCCGAACGCGGGAAGCCCGCGGAACTGCTGACCCGGAACGGGAAATTCGCCGCATTCTGGCGTTCCCAGCACGCCGCCGAACCACAGGGGGAACCTCGATGATCCGGATGTTGCTGAGCATCCTCGGCCCCGACCACGCCCCACCGGTGCGGCGGACCGTGGCGCTGATGACGGTGACCGGGATCGTCGAAGGGCTGTCCTACGCGTTGCTGGTCCCCTTGCTGCGGGCGCTGCTCGGGAGCACTCCCGGCGACGCCGTCCCGTGGCTGATCGCGTTCGGCGCGGCCTTCTCGGTGTTCGCGATCCTGCGCTACCGCTCCGATCTCTCCGGCTTCCGCGCCGGGACGACGTTGCTGCGCGGGATGTACCACCGGCTCGGCGACCATCTCGCCCGCCTGCCGATGGGCTGGTACGGCGGGAACCGGGTCGGCGAGGTGTCGGCGCTCGCCGGACCCGGTGTCCTGCAGGCGATGGGCGTGATCGCGCATCTGCTGGCCCCGTTCGTGGCCGCCTGCGTCACCCCGCTGACGATCGTGTTCGTGATCCTCGCCTTCGACTGGCGGCTGGGGCTGGCCGCGCTGATCGCCGTCCCGGTCGTGGCGGTGATCCAAGTGCGGACGGGCCGTTCGTCGGCCGCGACCGACGAGGAGGCCGCCCGGCGCGGCACCGAGGCGACCGGCCGGGTGATCGAGTATCTGCAGGCCCAGCCGGTGTTGCGCGCCGGAGGGCGGGCCGAGGAACGATTCCGGCTGCTCGACGACTCGCTGCGGGACCTTCAGCGGGCGAACCGCCGGTCCACCCTGTCCGCGCTGCCCGGTGTCGTGGGGCTGACGTTCACGGTGCAGGCGCTGTTCACCGTCCTGCTGACACTGGGCGCGTTCCTCGCGCTCGGCGGGGAGATCGGGGCCGCCGAGGTCGTGGCGATCCTCGTCCTGGCCGCGCGCTGCGCCGATCCGCTGCTCTCGCTGACCGACATCGGCGGCAAACTCCGCGGCGCGCGTTCGGTGCTGGTACGGCTCGACGCGCTGCTGCGCACCGAACCGCTGCCGGAACCGCCGGAACCGGTCCGGCCGGAGCGGCACGATCTGGAGTTCGAGTCGGCCGCCTTCACCCGCGGCGGCCGCGCGGTGCTCGACGGCCTGTCGCTGACCGTCCACGAAGGACAGAAGCTCGCCCTCGTCGGACCTTCGGGCGCCGGGAAGAGCACTGTGCTGCAGCTACTCGCCCGGTTCCACGACGTGGATTCGGGCGCGGTGCGCGTCGGCGGGGTGGACGTCCGCATGATGAGCACCGACGACCTGATGTCCCGCATCGCGATCGTGTTCCAGGACGTCTACCTGTTCGATGGCACTATCGAGGAGAACGTCCGGCTGGGCCGTCCGGACGCCGACGACGCCGAGGTGCGGGCAGCGGCGACGGCGGCCCGCCTCGACGAGGTGATCGAACGGCTGCCCGGCGGCTGGTCCGCGAACGTCGGCGAGGGCGGCGCGCTGCTGTCCGGCGGTGAACGCCAGCGCGTGTCGATCGCGCGCGCCCTGCTGAAGGACGCGCCCATCGTGCTGCTCGACGAGGTGACCTCCGCACTCGATCCGGTCAACGAAACGGCCGTCCACGAGGGGATCGAGCGACTCATGGCGGGCCGGACCGTGGTGATGGTGGCGCACCGGCTGCGGACCGTCGAGCGTGCGGACCACGTGGTCTTCCTGGACGGCGGCCGGATCGCGGAGGAAGGGAGCCACGGCGAACTGGCCCGGCTCGGCGGCCGGTACGCCGGGTTCCTCGAACCGCAAATCGCTTGACGCCGCCGGGGAACGGCAATGCACTGTGCCCATGAAGATCCGTTCCACGACCGCCGACGACCGCGCCGTCTTCGTCGACACCATGTTCACCGCGTTCGCCCGGTTCCCGGACACCGCGGGCGAGACCTGGTCCGCGCTCGAAATGGACCGCGGCCTGCTCGCGGTTTCCGAGGACGGGCGGCCGGTCGGCACGGCCGCCGCCTACTCCTTCGAGCTGACGCTGCCCGGTGAGGTCGTCGTGCCGGCCGCCGGGGTGACCGCCGTCGGCGTCCTGCCCTCGCACCGTCGTCAGGGCGTGCTCAGCGCGATGATGCGGCATCAGCTCGCCGATTTCCGGGCCAGGGGCGAGTTCCTCTCCGTCCTGCTGGCGTCGGAGGCCCTGATCTACCGCCGGTTCGGCTACGGGCCGGCGACCTACACCCGGCGCCTGACGGTGCGGCGCCACCGGGCCGCCCTCGCCGTCCCTCGGGCGGCCGAGGTGGCCACCGGCTCGATCGAACTGCTGCGCCGGGCCGACTGCGGCGAGATCCTGGAAGCGGTCTACGACCGGTATCGCCGCGCCAGGCCCGGCGCGCTGTCGCGCCCGCACGGCTGGTGGGAGGCGGGGGCCGGGCAACCCCCGATCTCCCGGGCATCGCGGTACGTCGCCGTGCATCGCGACGCCGACGGCGTCCCGGACGGTTACGCCTCCTACTCGCTCACCGAACCCGACACCCTGACCGTCGACGAGACCATCGCCACCGACGACGCGGTGTCGACGGCGCTGGCCAGGTTCCTGCTCGGGCACGACCTCGTCAGCGAAGTCGTGTTCAAGCACCGCCCGCTCGACGATCCGCTGCGCTGGCAGCTCGAAGACTTCCGCGCCGGCGAGCTCGGCGGCGACACGGATTGGCTGTGGGTGCGGCTGCTCGACGTCCCCCGCGCGCTCACCGCCCGCGGCTGGTCGGCCGACGGCGAGCTCGTCCTCGACGTCGGCGACCCGGCGCTCGGCGAGCACGGCCGCCATCTGCTCACCGTCCGGGACGGCGAGGCGGCCTGTGTCCCGACGGAGCGGGAACCCGATCTGTCCCTCGACGTGAGCGATCTGGGCTCGATCTATCTCGGCGGCACCACTCCGAGCACACTCGTGCGGGCGGGCCATATCCGCGCCCATCACTCGGGGGCCGCGGCGGCGGCCGACGCTCTGTTCCGCACCGAGCGTCCGCCGCATTGCCTGCACTGGTTCTGATCGCGAGAGGGGCGCGGTCTCAGAGCGCGGACGTTCGTTGACACCCCAAAGTGCCACTGCTCTACTCGGACGCATGCTCTGTACGGCCTGAACAAGTGTCGCTCATCCTCGAGAAACACCCGGGAATTCCGGGCGCTCCGCCCTGCCCGGAATTCCCGTTCGCCCTCGCACAGAACGGAATTCACCCCATGACCACGACCGAGCCCCGGATCCGATCCGCCCATGAATGGCTGTCGGCCGCGAAGGAGGTCGCCGCGGAACTCGCGGTGAACGCGGCCGAGCGCGACCGGAAGAACGAAACGCCCTACGCGGAAGTCCTGCTGCTCAAGGAATCCGGCCTGGTGACGCTGCTCGGCCCGGTCGAGCACGGCGGAGGCGGCCAGAGCTGGGAGACCGCCTATCGCGTCATCCGCGAGGTCGCCCGCGGTGACGGCTCGATCGGCCAACTGCTCGGCTACCACTATCTCTGGTCCTGGGCCGCGCGCCTCGTGGCGACCGACGACCAGATCGCCGCCGTCGAAGAACTGTATACGCGAAACGATTTCTTCTTCGGCGGCGCGGTCAACCCCCGCGATTCCGATCTGAAGATCACCGAGGACGGCGACGAAATCGTCTACCACGGACACAAGTCGTTCTCCACCGGAAGCAAGGTCTCGGATCTGACCGTGCTGGAGGGCGTTCTCGAAGGCACCGAAGACCACATCTTCGCAATCGTCCCGTCCGGACAGGACGGAATCGTCTTCCACGACGACTGGGACAACATCGGCCAGCGGCTCACCGAATCGGGCAGCGTGACCATCACCGACGTGCGCGTCCCGTGGGCGAGCGCGGCGGGTTACGTCGAC
The DNA here is from genome assembly GCF_001905755.1 of Amycolatopsis sp. CB00013. Taxonomy (NCBI): domain Bacteria; kingdom Bacillati; phylum Actinomycetota; class Actinomycetes; order Pseudonocardiales; family Pseudonocardiaceae; genus Amycolatopsis; species Amycolatopsis sp. CB00013. The sequence goes on from NZ_LIWC01000005.1 coordinate 508,251, forward strand.
AAGAAGTTCCACCCGCTGACCTACAACACGCTCAACGTCCCGGCGATCCAGCTGGTGTTCGCCAACTTCTATCTCGGCATCGCGCAAGGCGCGCTCGAAACCGCGCTGGCGTACACGCGCGAGCACACCCGGGCGTGGCCGTACGGCGGCGACAACAAGCCATCCGCCGGCGAGGAGTGGTACATCCTCGACGGCTACGGGGATCTCCAGTCGAAGCTGTGGGCGGCCGAGGCGCTGGTGGACAAGGCCGGGACCGCGATCTCCGCCGTACTGCACGCTCCGCGCGAGGAACTGACCCCCGAGGCACGCGGCGAGGTCGCGGTCCTCATCGCCGCCGCCAAACAGCGCGTGATCGATACCGGCCTCGAAATCGGCACGAAGATCTTCGAGCTGACCGGCGCCCGCGCGAGCGCCACGAAATACGGTCTGGACCGGTTCTGGCGGAATCTGCGGACGCACTCCCTGCACGATCCGGTGGCGTACAAACGCCGTGAAGTCGGTGCTTACGCCTTGCTGAACGAACTTCCTGAGCCCACCTGGTACACCTGAGTCCTGGCGAAGTGACTTCTGGGCACACCGGAGCCGGTGTGCCCAGAAAGCCGGATCACTCCTCGAAACCCTCGTCGCCGCCGTCGAAGACGTCCTCCATGACCTCGCCGAGGATCATGCCGCCGACCACACCGGCCGCGGCACCGGCGACCACACCGCCCATCCCCGGACCACGCCTGCCGTGGTGACCGTGATGACCGTGGTGGTCGTAGTCGTGGCCGTAGTGCTCCTGGTGCCCGCCGAACATGGCGTGCCCGCCGCCGGATTCGGCGACCTTGGCCAGCCAGCCGTCGATGGCGGCGGCCCAGTCGGTGCGCAGCGCCTCCTCGTGCGAGACGTGGAAGCGGCCGAAGGAGTCGCCGCCGGAGCGGAACATGCCGCCGCGCTTGTCCGCCTCCAGCACCACCACGAGGTCGTCCGGGCTCGCGACGAAGGTCAGCTCCACCTGGCTGACCCGGCCGGCGTAGCGCGACGGCGGGAAGAACTCGATCTCCTGGAAGAACCCGAGCTCCTGCCGGACACCGTGCAAACGCCCGGCCTCCACGTCGGCGCTGCGGAAGGAGAAGCCCAGCTCGCCGAACGCCTCCAGCACCCGGTCCTGCGATTCCAGCGGCCCGACGAGCACCGGGTCGAGGTCGCCCTTGTCCGGCGCACCGGCGATGACGAGTTCGGTGCGCACGCCGACGACCATGCCCGGCAGCTCACGCCCGCCCACCGCGCTGATCGGCGTCTCCCACGGCAAGGCGATCTGGAACGGGACGGTCGTCAGCTGCCCCGCCGTCACCCGTACCTTGCGGCCCGCGCTGACCCGCAGGAACTCCGCGGTCCCGGCCCGCTCGTGGTCGCCGTGCTCGACCTCGACCCTGGTGACCAGCGAAAGCAGGATCTCCTCGATCTGGGCGTCGCTCGAACCGCCCTGGATGCGGACCTGGCCGGTGATCACCTCGCCGGGAACGGCGTGCGGCGAGTCGAGCACGGTGTCGACGGACGGGCCGCCGACCCCGAAGGCGCTGAGCATCCGTTTGAACATCAGGGATTTCCTCCGCTGGGTACTGGAACAGGGGGTACCGGAACAGGGGGTACCGGAACACTTCGACTACTACCGAGATCCGTCGCGGCACGCCAGGCAAACCGGGTTAAAAACCCCTAAACGGGCGCGACGTCACTACCTTCTCAGATCGGCCTGACGGACGTCGTGCAGGTGGATGACGACGTCGTAGGAGCGCCCGAGCGAGATGTCCGCCGGGTCGACGGGGAACAGCGTGCCGATGGTGCGGGTGGGCCGGGCGGTGTCCAGCCAGGCGCGGGCGGCGGGCGGCGCGGTGCGCAGGTCCAGGTAGAAGTCGTCGAACCGGACCCGGTCGAGGGTGTCCTCGTTCGTCCCGGACGGCGCGGCCGGGACGGAGAACGGCTTCCACTCGCCGCCTACCGCGGTGTCCTTGGACAGGAAGGAACCCCGGTCGAAGCTGAACCCGATCGGCAGATAGCCGCGGCCCAGCGTCTCGCGCAGGAAGGCGCCTTGGGTCTTCGGGTAGATCGACGGCATGTCGGGGATGTACGCGACGTGGGCGTTGTGCGCGGAAAGCAGGATCTTGTGGCCGGTCCGCCGCTGCCACCAGGCCACGTTCTGCGCCATCGCCTGGTCACGCAGGATCTGGGCCGCGGGCAGCCCCTTCGGATCCGCGAGGTCCACGGCGAGGAAGCGGGCGGTCTGCGCGACGAACCGGGCATGCTGCTCGGTCCAGCCGTAGGCGTCCGCGCCGGTCAGACCCTTGACCAGCTCGAAGGCCTGCTCCGCCTGCGTGGCGAGCCGTCGTCGCTCGTCGACGGGTTTGCGCACGTAGGCGAACGCGTCGTCGATCGGGCGCAGTCCCGTGTACAGCTCGTTGAGCCGGGGCAGCGCCTCCGGATGATGCCTGCCGATGTAGTCGGTGATCCGCGCGAAGAACGCGTCGTTCACCGAAGGCGCGCCGAGGTCGTCACCGACGAAGTGCACCGTGCGATCGGGATGCGCGCGGTTGTGATCGCGCATCCACCGGATCAGGCTGACGAACTCCTCGCGATCCCACGGGGATCCGGCCAGCGTGCGCTTCGCGATCTCACGGGCGTCGCCGCGCCCGGTCTGGACGTACTCGTCGATCTCCAGGCCGGCGGACCAGCTGAGCTCCAGCGCGAAGGCCCGGAACCCCTTTTCCTCCACGAGGTAGCGGAACACCCGCTCCTTCATGGTGAAGAACTCGTGGGAGCCATGGGTCGCCTCGCCGAGGCCGACCACCTTCGCGTCGGCGATCATCCCGCCCAGCGCCCGGAGATCGGCAGTGTTACGGCCCGGTTCGGTCGAGCGCAGCGGATACGCCGCCCGGTCCAGCGACCGCACCGGATCCCGCCAGGTCGTGGTCGTCTCCGCCGCGAGAGCCGGACTCGCCAGGGGAGCGAGCATCGCCCCCGTCACCACCACGGCGGCGGCCACCACTCCCCGTCTAGCCCACCGTTTCCGGCCGTTCGTCATACCGTTCACCCCTTCGTTCCGCTGTCGAAATCGATCATCGTCGACGGAACGGTGGGGGCGCATTGAAGCAAAGCTCCTACTTGGGGTGGGGTTTTCCTCACCCCAAGGGAAGCGGGTGGACCCCGCCGCCGGGGTGTGGGACCCGGCGGCGGGAATCCACCCGCGTTTATCTCCCTCCGCAGCGGCTGTCCGTCACTCCGCGCGCCACAACGCGGGTGTGGACGGCGGCTCCCAGCCGGGCTGGGCGGTGTGCGCCTGCAAGCACACATAACCGCGACCGCTGTAGGTGACCCGGGCGCCCGCGGAATAGCCGGTTCCCGCCGCCCAGGTCGTCCCGCCGGGCGGGTTGGAGGTCGAAGTCGACGTCGTCGGCGTCGTACTGGTCGGCCGCGAGGTCGACGTCGGCGTCTGCGGCACGTTCAACACGAAGTCGAACGCCGCCTCCTTGGCCGTGCCCGCGTCCCGGACGGTCATCAGCAGCCGCGGATCGAAGATCGTGTCGGTGTTGTTGCGCGGCTCGTTGGGGAAGTAGAGCTGCGTGGTCAGCACCGGCCTGCCGGGGGCCTGGACCTTGACGTGGATGTGCCGCGTACGACCGGGGTACAGGCCGGGCACGATGGTGCTCAGCGAGAACGCGCCCTGGTCGTTCGTGAACTGGTGACCGCGGAAGGTGTACCCCACGTTGTCGTAGGCGCCGTTGACGTCCGCCTGCCAGAAGTCCAGCAGCGCCCGCGCGATCGGCAGGCAGCCGAGCCCGAACACGTAGCCGGACACGGTGAGCCGCGTTCCCGGCGTGCCCGCCGTGACGAGCGAGGTGCGCTGCGGGGAATTCGGCTTGAAATAAGGACCTTCGGTCTGCGGGATGGTCGGGTCGTCCCCGTCGTCGCAGTACGGGGTCAGCTCGGGTGCCTGGCCGCTCGCGACGGTGGTGCGCGCGAGAGCGGGGCCGCCGATCAACGCGACCGGAGCCGCCACACCCGCGGCGATCGCGGCCTTCAGCACGGTCTTCCGGCTGAGCTTGTTCTCTTCGTCCATACCTGCTCCTCGTGGGGGCTTCGGGAATCACCCTCGACGGTATGGAGAAGATCAGCTGCGGACGATGGACTGGGGTGGTCAGTCGTGGTGAATCTCCGGGGGCGCGTCTCCGGTCCGGCGGTAATCACCGGGGCTCAACCCCGTTTCCCGCCGGAAGAACCGGCAGAAATACGCGGGATCCGCGAAACCGACCCGGCTGGCGACCTGCCGCACGGTGAGATCCGTGCCGAGCAGGAACCGTTTCGCCTCCCGTGTCCGCGCCTCGCGCATCAGTTGTGCCGCCGTCCGGCCGGTCGCCGTTTTCACCGCGTCGGTGAGATATCCCGGCGTGACCCCGATACGTTCCGCGAGCGCGCCGACCGACCAGAGCCCGAGGTCGGGTCTGCCGAGCAACCGCGCGAATTCCGTGCCCACCGCCTGCGCTCTGGCGGGCGGACGCGGATCCGCCAGGCCGGGAAGCCGTCCCGCCCGCACGATCAGCACGTGCATCAGCGCCCGCAGCACCGAATCGGTACCCTGCCCGCCACAACGGAATTCCTCATCGAGTTCGGCGACCAGCCGCGCCGTCTCCTCGGCCGCGCGTTCGTCGAGCCGCCACGGCTGCTGGCTGAGCCTTCGCAGGGTTTCGCGATCCGACGGATGTTCGAGCAGGAAATCGTCGGTGAACAACACGACGAATCCGGTGAGATCACGGGCATCCCAATGATGCACCTGCCCCGGTGTTATGACCGCGAGTTGCGGCGGCCCCAATTCCCAGCGGGTGAAATCGATGACGTGGTCGCCGGTGCCGCCGGTGACATGGACGATTTCGTAGAAGGTGTGCCGATGCGGGAACGCCGCCCGCGACATCGGCCCGATCGTGTCGAAGGTGCCGACCGTGAACGGCAGGGCGTCTGGCGCACGGACCTCCAGCCGATGCAATGGCAATTCCCCCGCCTTCGGTTTCAGGCAAGGCGTCCTCGGCAACACCGTCGTTCCGCGCATGGATCGGTCCCTTTCACCACACTGGGGAATGAAAAGTCTAGACCAATGTTCGCGCCGTGACTGCCGACGGAAGTCGCTTCTCCCCCGCCGGGTACAGTCGGATCATCGACGCACGTCCGAAGGGTCACCACGCGATGTCTCCCACCAAGTCGCGCGGTCGGGCCCGGTGGTCGCTCGGCGCGTTCGCCGCTTTGGCGCTGGCGTGCGTCGTCGCCATGGCGACGGCGGGCACTTCGCACAGCGACCTCGAGATCTACCGTTTCGGCGTCGACACGCTGTGGAGCGGCGGCGATCTCTACGGCGCGTTGCCGCTTTCCGACGCCGGCATCCCCCTGCTGTTCATCTACCCGCCGTTCGCCGCGTTGGTGCTCACCCCGCTGGCGCTGGTCCCGTGGACGGGCGCGGTGCTCTTGCTGTTCGCGCTCAGCCTGGCCGCGCTGGGCATCACCTTCTACGGGATCGTCCGCACGCTGTGGCCGTCCCGGGACCGACGGAAGGCGTTGCTCGTCGCGTCGCTGGCGATCACCCCGGCGCTCTTCCTCGAACCGGTCCGCCAGACACTCGGTTTCGGCCAGATCAACCTGTTGCTGATGGGTCTCGTCGCGGCCGACTGCCTGCTGGCACGGGGTCGTTACCGCGGCATCGGGGTCGGTCTCGCCGCGGCCGTCAAGCTGACGCCGATGGCGTTCCTGCTGTTCTTCCTGGTACGCAAGGACTTCCGTGGCGCGCTGACCGCGGTGGGCACGTTCGTGGCCGCCTCGGCCGTCGCGTTCGCGGTCGCACCGGAGGCGTCCGCGCGCTACTGGTTCGGCGGGCTCGCCGGGGCGTCCGGCATCAGCGGCACTTCGTTCCACACCAACCAGACCCTGCAAGCGGTGCTGGCGCGCTTCGGCGTCGAGTCCGCCGCGAAGCCGCTCTGGATCGTCCTCACCGGTGTGCTGCTGGTGCTGGTGACGGTGACCATGTACCGCTCGGCACCGGTGCAGGCGCTGCTGCTGAACGCGACGTTCGCCCTGCTCATCTCGCCGACGTCGTGGTCGCATCACTGGGTGTGGATCGCCCCGGCGCTGTTCACCACCATCGCCTTCGCCGTGCTCAGGCGTCAGGATCGCCGCAGGGCGGCAGCCTGGCTAGCCGTCACCGGCGTGATCGCCACGATCTTCGTCGCGGCCCCGTTCCGGTACTTCCCTGCCTTCGACCGGCCGGGCCAGACATGGACGACCACCCAGCAGTGGCTGGGGAACTGCTACGTCCTCGCGGGCCTGATCTTCCTCACCGTCGCCGGCGTGCTCGCGCTACGGAAGCGCGTCTAGCGATCCTTCCATCTTGACACCGCGCTCCTTCATGTCTCTATAGTACTAGGTAACTAGATAAATGGAGTAACCATGATCGAGTTCCACCTCGAGGACCACTCCGGCCTGTCGCCGTATCTGCAGCTCGTCCGCCAGGTGCGGCAGGCGCTGCGGCTGGGCCTGCTCGCCGAGGGCGACCAGCTGCCGACGGTCAAGGAAGTGGTGGCCCGGCTGGCGATCAATCCCAACACCGTGCTCAAGGCGTATCGCGAGCTCGAACACGAAGGCCTCGTCGCCGCGAGGCCGGGCGTCGGCACCTTCGTGACCGCGACGCTCACCGACGGATCCCTCGCCGCGCACGGCCCCCTGCGGATGGATCTGCAGCGATGGCTGGCGAAGGCCCGCAAGGCCGGGCTCGACGACGAGAGCATCGAGGCGCTGTTCATGACGACCTTTCGGACCGTCGCCGGAGAGGAAATAGCATGACCGCCGTCCTGCGAACCGAGGGTCTCGGCAAGAGATACGGCAAGAACTGGGCGCTTTCCGAGTGCACGCTGGACATCCCGGCCGGGCACGTGGTCGGACTGGTCGGTCCCAACGGGGCGGGCAAGACCACGCTGCTGAACATGGCCGCCGGTCAGCTGCCACCGACCACCGGCCGGATCACCGTGCTGGGCGGGCGTCCCGGCGCCAGCCCGGCCCAGCTCGCCAAGGTCGGCTTCGTCGCGCAGGACACCCCGACCTACGCCGGGCTTTCCGTCGCGGACCACCTGCGGCTCGGTGCGCGGCTGAACCCCGGCTGGGACGACGCGCTGGCCAGGGACCGCATCGCCCGGCTCGGTCTCGATCCCGCGCGCAAGGCCGGAAAACTCTCCGGCGGTCAACGCGCCCAGCTCGCCCTCACCCTCGGCGTGGCGAAACGGCCGGAACTGTTGCTCCTCGACGAACCCGTCGCCGCGCTCGATCCCTTGGCGCGCCGCGAATTCCTGCAGGGGCTGCTCGAAGCCACCGTCGAGCAGGAACTGAACGTGGTGCTGTCGTCCCATCTGGTCTCGGATCTGGAACGCGCCTGCGACTTCCTGATCGTGCTCATCGACTCCCGTGTGCAGGTGTCCGGCGAGGTCGAGACCCTGCTCGCCACCCACCACCGCCTCACCGGCCCGCGCCGCGACGCCGCCAGGCTCCCGTCGAGCCAGCACGTCGTCTCGGAAAGCCATACGGACGTCCAAAGCACCTTCGTCGTCCGCACCGAGGAACCGATCCACGATCCGGTGTGGACGGTGAGCAAGCTGAGCCTCGAAGACCTCGTACTGGCCTACCTGACCAAAACCACCGCGAACCACCGGCGGATCCTGGAGGTCCGGAGATGATCTGGCTGACCTGGCGTCAATTCCGGCTCCCGGCCGCGGCCGTGTTCGGGGCGCTGGCGGTACTCGCGCTCGTCCTGGCCGTCACCGGGCCCGCAATCTCCGGCGAATACGCCACCGGGATCGCGACCTGCGCGGGCGACACCGCCGCCTGCGACGACTTCGTCGAGCGCTTCCTCAACGACCACCAGAACACCTTCCTGGCCGTCACCGCGCTCGTGCTCCTGCTGCCCGCGCTCATCGGACTCTTCTGGGGCGCGCCGCTGTTCACCCGTGAACTCGAAGCCGGGACGCATCGGTTGATCTGGAACCAGAGCGTCACCAGGACACGGTGGCTGGCGGTGAAATTCGGGATCACCGGTGTGGCCGCGATGCTCGCCGGCGGCGTGGGCAGCCTGGCGGTGACCTGGTGGGCGACCACCTTCGAAACGGCCGCTGTGAAGGATTTCCCACGGCTTTCGGCGATGGTGTTCGACGCGCGCGGTGTCGTCCCCATCGCGTACTCCGCGTTCGCCTTCGCGCTCGGCGTCACCATCGGCATGCTGGTGCGCCGCAGCCTGCCCGCGATGGCCGTCACGCTGGCCGCGTTCGCGGTGATCCAGGTCGCCGTGCCGATCGTCGTCCGGCCCCATCTGCTGCCCTCGATCGACGCGACGCTCGAACTCTCTCCGTCCACCGTGGATGGAATCGGCCGGAATCCGAACACCGGGGTGCTGCATTTCGAAGCCAAGGCACCGGATCCCGGCGGCTGGCTGCTGGCGGGCGAAACCGTCGACGCTTCCGGCAAACCTGTCGAGAACGTCACCATGCCGACGTCGGGCGGCCCGTGTTCGCCCTCGGCGCCACCCGGCGACCGCGGTACCGGAGCGGACCCGATGGATCTGTGCCTGGCCGAAATCAACCGGCTCGGCTATCGACAGCACGTGATCTACCACCCGCCCACGCGATTCTGGCCGTTCCAATGGATCGAGAGCGCGCTGTACCTGGCGCTCGCCCTCGGTCTCGCGGGATTCTGTTTCTGGTGGATCCGCCGCCGTCTCGCCTGAAAGGACCTCGATGCTCGACCTGACCGGTACCACCACGCTCGTCACCGGGGCCAGCGGCGGGATCGGTCGCGGCATCGCGCTGCGTTTCGCCGAGGCGGGCAGCGCCGTCGCCGTGCACTATCACCGTGACGAGTCCTCGGCGCTCGCCGTCGTCGAACGGATCCAGGAGGCGGGCGGCACCGCGAAGACGTTCGCCGCCGACGTCACCGACGACGGCGAATGCCGGCGGCTGGTGTCCGCCGCCGCGGCCTGGACCGGGCGGCTGGACACCCTGGTCAACAACGCCGGCGTGCAGCCGATCGAACCTCTGCCGGAGATGTCGGCGGAGAGCTGGCGCGCCGTCCTCGACGCGAACGTCACCAGCGCGTTCTCGTGCACCCAAGCCGCGGCCGAAGTGATGAACGGCGGCAGCGTGATCCACATCGCCTCGATCGAAGCGGCCCAGCCCGCGCCGGGACACGCGCACTACAGCAGCGCGAAGGCCGCCCTGGTGATGCACGCCCGCGCCGCCGCGCTCGAATACGGTCCGCGAGGGCTGCGCGTCAACGCCGTCTCCCCCGGCCTCATCGACCGCCCCGGCCTCGACGACGCCTGGCCGGAGGGCGTCCACCGCTGGCGACAGGCCGCACCCTTGGGCAGGCTCGGCACTCCTGGCGACGTCGCGAACGCGTGCCTTTTTCTCGCTTCGCCGCTCGCGTCGTGGATCACCGGGCACAACCTGACGGTGGACGGAGGTGTGTCCGCGCGTCCCACTTGGTGATCGCGGCCACCAGCAAGACGCGAAGGGGCCCATCACCGCATCAGACGCAGCGAAGGCCCCCTTCAGCCCAGCTTCCGCAACCGACCTCAGCCTCCGAAAGTCACCGGCTCCGGATCTCGGCCCCACGCTTCAGATTCGTCACGAGCGCCGTCGACTTTCCCGTGACGGCGGCCGCGAGCGGTCGTTCGAGTCCCGGGAGCCGGGCCACGTGAAGGAACGCCCGGCGCGCCAGGAGCAGGAACCGGTTGGCGGGCAGGAACCATCGCGCGCCCCGGCGGGCGACCTGTTGCTTCTCGGTCACCACCGGGCGGACCAGACGCTCGTACTCCGCGAGCGCGGTCTCGATCGAGGGCGCCCGGGTGAGTTGCTCGGCCAGAACGAACGCGCCCGCAATCCCCAGTGAAGCGCCCTGCCCGGCGAGAAGGGAGACGGCATAACAGGAATCGCCGACGAGCACGACCCGCCCGCGGCTCCAGGAAGACATCTCGATCTGCGCGACCTGGTCGTAGTACACCTCGCCCGGAGGCGGGCACAGGTCGAGCGCTTTCGGCACCGCCCAGCCGAGCGAACCGTAGGTCGCGCGCAGCGCCGCCCGCGTGTCGTCCGGCAGGGCCGGATCCGTCGTGCGGTGCACGGCGAACGCAGCGAGTTTGCCGTCGCGGAGACCGTAGAAACCCATCTGCATCCCGACTGTGTCGGTCAGACAGAAGCGCTCGCCCACCTGTGCGCGAATCTCCTCGTCCTCGAAAACGAAGGCCGCCGTATGAAAACCGAGATGACGCAAGAACCGGCTCTCTTCACCGAAGACCAGCCTCCGCACGGTCGAATGGATCCCGTCGGCCCCGACCAGCAGATCGGCTTCGAGGGTCTCGCCGTCCACCAGGGTGACCCGCACGCGGTCGCCGAGGTCCTCGACGCCGGTGACCCCGGCACCGAACCTGACGTCCACTGTGGACGGAAGACCGGTACGCAGTACTCGTTCCAGATCCGGCCGCATGATGCTGCAGAGCCGTCCCCGCACCGATTTGGCGAACTGGACGTAGTCGATCGCCGCCCGGCGGCGACCGTGCTCGTCCAGCAGGCTCGCCTCGTCCACCCGATACGCCGCTTCCTCGACCTGGGGCAGCAGCCCCATTTCCTCGACGGCGTCGAAGCCGGGGCCGAAGAAGTCGATCATGTAACCCTGTTGCCGCGGCCCCGCCGCCCGTTCCAGCACCACGACTTCGACGTCGAGCGCCGCGAGCCGGTGCGCCAGCGCCAGACCGGTGATCCCGGCCCCGCAGATCGCCACCTTCATGGGGTCCCTCCCTTTCGTTCAGCCGACCAGCCTGCGCAGGACGGCCGGAGAGACGATCCGGCCGGACTCCGGTCCGAGCGCCCGATGCAGCAGAAGCCCGTCGACCGCGGCGAGGAGTGCCGCCGCCGTGTCGTCGGCGTCGGCCACTCCCCGCTCCGCCAGCCACCCGCCGAACCTGGTGCGCAGGCCGGCGAGCAGCTCGCGGATGCCTTGACGCAAGGTGTCATCGCGGGTCGCGGCGAGATAGGCCTCGGCGAACAGCAACGACATCGGGTCGGTGCCGGAGTATTCGCCGACCGACGCCAGCAGCGCGTCCACCGCATCGGCCGGTGTCTCGACGGATTCCAGCGCCGGCTCGAAAGCGACCGCGACCTCGCGCATCGCGCCGAGCACGCCCTCGATCATCAAGGCCTGCAGCGACGGGAAGTGGTAGTGCACGACGCTCGGCGTGACACCCGCGCGTTCGGCCAGGATCCGGGTGCTGACCGCGGACCAGCCGAGTTCGGGCACGAGCGCGACGGCCGCTTCGAGCAACCGTTGCCGAACGAGCTTGCCACGCGCCGCGGCCGGGGATCCTGCCACCGTCATCTCCTAGGGCGTTCGTCCTGTACGACTGCCCTGATCGTATGTCCGGATCCGTCCGCGGTGCAAGCTCACGCCGTCTTCAGCCGCGCCACCACGTGTTCCGCGGTCGCGACACTGGACTGCGGATTCTGGCCGGTGACAAGGTTTCCGTCCACGACGACCTCGCTCGACCAGGCGGCCGCCGGAGTGACGATCGCGCCCTGTTCCCGGAGCCGCGCCTCGACGAAGAAGGGAGTCTTCTCGCCCAGTCCACCCTGCCGTTCCTCCTCGTCGCTGAACGACGTCATCGAGCGGCCCGCGAAGGTGAACGAGCCGTCCTCGCGACGTGCGCTGAGCAAGGCGGCGAGTCCGTGGCAGAGCGCGGCGATGGTCTTGCCCTGCGCGTCGGCGTCGTTCAGCAGGGCACCGAGGTCGGCGTCGTCCACCAGGTCGGTCATCGGGCCGTGTCCGCCGGGCAGGTAGAAGGCGTCGTAGGTGCCGGCCGAGACGTCGGAGAGCTTGAGCGGCGCCGAAAGGTCGAGCTTCTCGAGGTACTCGGCGAATTTCGCGCCCGTGGCCGCGTCGACGCCGCCCCGTTCGTCGAGGCTGATCGGGTCGACGGTCGGCCGGAGCCCGGACGGCGTCGCGATCTCCACCCGGTGGCCCGCCGCGGCGAGCACCCGGTGTGACTCGGCGACCTCTTCGGCCCAGAAGCCGGTCGGGTGGTCGACGCCGTCCGTGAGCCGCACGTGGTCCGCGGCCGAGACGATCATGAGGATCCGCGCCATGACTGTTCCTTTCGTTGTCCGGGGGCGTTGTGCCCACTGCCCGCTTCAACGGGGTCCGTGCTGCGAGTACTCCGAGACGGCGGCTAGCATCCATAAGATTTCTTATGGAAGGCGGCTTGCATGCCCAACTTGGACCGGCTGGCGACCTTCCTGTCGATCTACCGCCTCGGCTCGCTCTCCGCAGCCGCCGCGGAGCTCGGCCTGACCCAGCCCGCCGTCACCGGGCAGCTGCTCAAGCTCGAGGAGGAACTCGGCGAGCAGCTCTTCGTCCGGTCACGGCTCGGTGCGGCGCCGACCGCCCGCGCGGCCGAACTCGCCGCCAGGATCGGCACCCGGATCGACGAACTGCGGGGCGCGCTGACGGCGGGCGACGACGAGGTCCAGTACCGCGAACAAGTGGCGATCGGCGGCGCGAGCGACGGCATGGCGACGCGGTTCCTGCCCGCGCTCGCCCCGCTGACCGAACGCGGGCTGCGGCTCACCGTCACCCTCGGGCTCGCCGACGAACTCCTGTCCGCCCTCGAAGCCGCGCGCCTGGACCTCGTCCTATCGCCGGTCCGGCCACGGCAACGCGGCATCACCGCGATTCCGTTGATCGACGAGGAGTTCGTGCTCGTCGCCGCCCCCGCGCTCGCCCGGAGCGTCGACCCCGCGCTGCTCGCCGCCGACCCGGTGCCGGCGCTGGCCCACCTGCCGCTGATCGCCTACGCCGGCGATCTGCCGATCATCCGCCGCTACTGGCGCAGCGAATTCGGGCGGCGGCCGCCGAACCGCGTCGCGATGGTCGTGCCCGATCTCCGCGCGATCCTCGCCGTCGTCGTCACGGGAGCCGGGGCGAGTGTGCTGCCGCGCTACATCGCCGCGGCCGCGCTCGAAGCGGGCTCGGTCTCGATCGTGCACACCCCGGAAGTGCCGCCGCTGAACACCATCTATCTCGCGCACCGCTCCGGGACGGTGCGGCCGGTCGTGACCCTCATTCGCGACCGGCTGCTGGAACGCGCCCGCGCCTGGGGTTCACTCTGAAACTCCCGCACGGGGCAAAAATGACCTCTTCCTCCCTCGGAACCGTCGCGAAGCTTGCTCTTCCGAACCCGTTTCCTGGAGGACACATGGTCTCGAAACCCCGCCTCGCCCTGGGAATGCTCGTCTTGGCCGCCTTGGCGGCCGGGCTGCTCGCCTTGCTCATCTCGCTCGACGTCGGCGCGTTCTGGGCCAAGACGCTGCCGCTCGCCTTCCTGGCCGGTGGCGCGGCGGTCGCGCAATCCCTCGGCCTGTTCAACAAGCCATCGAAGGACTGAGGCCGGGCGTCAAACGCGCTGCGGTGCGAAGGTTCGTCGGTAGTCCTGCGGGGAAACGCCGACGACCTTGTGGAAATGGTGACGCAGCAAGGCTCCTGAGCCGAAGCCGCAGCGGCGCGCGACCTCGTCGATGCTCATCGTCGTCTCCTCGAGCAGCGACCTCGCGTGCAGAACCCGTTGTGTCGAAAGCCATCGGTGCGGTGTGGTGCCCGTCTCCGCGACGAACTTGCGGGCGAAGGTGCGTTCGGACATCCGGGCCCGGCGGGCCAGATCGGCGACGGGATGTTCGTGGTCGATGGTGTCGAGCATCCAGGTGAGCACCGGCTGAAGACTGTCCCCGGTGCACTCCGGGATCGGCAACTCGACGAACTGGCGTTGCCCGCCTTCCCGTTGCGGCGGCACCACCATGCGCCGGGCGATCACGGTGGCCGCGGCGGAGCCGAGTTCGCGCCGGACCAGATGCAGGCACGCGTCGATGCCGGCGGCCGTTCCGGCGCTGGTGATGATGTCGCCGTCGTCGACGAAGAGGACGTCCGGGTCCAGCCGCGCCTCGGGAAAACGCTTCCGGAACCGCTCGCTGTGCCGCCAGTGGTTCGTGCACCGCCGCCCGTCGAGCAGCCCCGCGGCACCCAGCACGAACGCGCCGGTGCACACCGAAAGCAGTGTGGCGCCTCGCGCCGAAACCGCACGGAGCGCTTCGAGCACCGCGGGCGGGTATTCGTCGCGCACGTCGCAGGCGGGGACGACTACCAGGTCCGCGTCTTCCGTCGCTTCGAGACCGTGTTCCGGGGTGACCTTGACGCCGTGACCGAGGCTCAGCGGCTCTCCGGCCCGCTCCCCGCACACGCGGAAGTCGAGCAGCGGCAGTCCGTCATCGGTGCGGTCGTAACCGAACACCTCGCAGACGACACCGAACTCGAACGCGGCGAAGTCGTCCAGCAGCACCACGGCGACGCTCTTCAGCATGCCCGAAGCATAGCTGGCAGGATTTTGTCGCACAACGACAGAACTGCCACTTTTGGCAGGATGTGCAGTGGCGCAAACTTACTGCCATGACCGCAATCATCGTCACCCTCGCCCTGATCGCCCTCGTCACCTACCTGCTGGAGCGCAACCACTCGCGGCAGGGCCGTCCGGACACCGCCGGCGGCGACCCGCTCGGCCGGCCCTTCTGGAAAGGAGGCGCCACGGCTTAAAATCCCTTCGAACCGTGGGGGGTTTGATGGCCGATGGGCAGCGTTTCGTTCGTACGTTCCGATGGAGCGCGGCCGTACTGCTCGGCGGCGGAGCACTCTTCGCCGCCGTGTTGGCGGCCGACATTCCTTACGCGGACACCGCTCCGGCGCCGACGACTTCCGCGCCGAAGCTCCAGGCACCGCCTCCCTCCGTCGAGACGGTGCCGCCTGAGGCCACATTGACCGTCGTGACCACGGGCGTCCGCCCGGGGCCGGACGACCGCAGCCTCCTACTCCAGGTGCGGCTCCCGGACTGCGGCCGTGAACCCCGGATCGAAGGCCTGACAGAAGAGAACGACATCATCTACGCGAACGTCGTCATCACCCCCGGGGCCGCCGATTGCCGGGCGACGGTGCCATCGGAGATCAAGCTCACCACCGCGGCCCCGATCGCGAACCGGACGCTGGTGCTCAACTCGGGGGACGCTCCCTGGAACAAACTGCCGGACGAGACCTGGGGTCACTGCGGCGAGCTGGGCTGCGACCCTCCCGCCGATCACTGCGCCGACGTCCGGGTCGAACAGACCCGCGGCGAAGCCATCGACATCCACACGCGCGCCTGCGACCAGAAGTGGCTCGTCGTAGACCGCACGAACTTCCCCCAAAGCCCGTCGCTGCGCGTGCTCTACCGCTGGGTACCCGATCGATGGCAGGCGGTGACGAGCGTCAAAACCGAGGGATGCGAGGAAATCCTCGCCAAGGAACCCCAGTTCAGCAGGGCTCTCTGCGAAAAACTCGGCCCGATCTCCTGACCACCCGGTGTCACGAGCGACACGTTCCCCGCCGAGATCGTCGGCGACGCTCGCATCCGCCGAGGTCAGGCCCACAATCACCGGTTTAAACCTCTTCGCCCGCATTTTCTGCCGGTTACCAGTTTTCTGGTTAGGGTGCAGTGGTGCAAACGGGTTAACTCGGGCGGAAGGAGATCGCGCCGTCATCGGCGCGTGTCTGAACATGAGTTCGCAGGACGGTAAACAAGCGGAAGAAGAGGTCGTCGCGGAGACCGCGTCGGACCTCGCCCACGCGCCGGACACGACAGGTCCGGGGCACCCGCCCGATGAGCACGTCCCGCTCGACCTCGCCGCCGAACGACCCGCCGAAACCGACCGGACCGTTTTCGGTGTGGCGGCGGCCCTCGCGCTCGCCATCATCATCTGGGGTGTCCTGTCCCCCGAGAGCCTCGCGAGTGTCGCGTCGACCCTCCTCAACGACGCCGTGATCCCTTACGGCGGCTGGGCCTTTGTGCTGACAGCGAGCGGTTTCGTGCTCTTCGCGGTCTGTCTGGCCATAAGCCGCTACGGCCGGATCCCGCTGGGCGGGGACAAGGAACTCCCCGAATTCCGGACGTCGTCGTGGATCGCGATGATGTTCAGCGCCGGCATGGGCATCGGCCTGATGTTCTTCGGTGTGTACGAACCGGTCTCCCACCTCGCGAGCCCGCCCCCGGGCACCGCGGCCCCGAACTCCGACGAAGCCGTCCACACCGCGATGGCGACGACGTTGTTCCACTGGACCGTGCACCCGTGGGCGATCTACGCCGTCGTCGGCCTCGCGATCGCGTACAGCACCTTCCGGAAGGGCCGCAGCCAGCTGATCAGTTCGGTGTTCGCGCCGCTGATCGGCAAGCGGCGCACCGAAGGCCCGCTGGGCAAGGCGATCGACATCATGGCGATCTTCGCGACCCTGTTCGGTTCGGCCGCTTCGCTCGGTCTCGGCGCGCTCCAGGTGGGTGGCGGTATGGGCGCCGTCGGCTGGATCGACGATCCCGGCAAGGGACTCCTGGTCGCGATCATCGCGATCCTCACCATCGCGTTCATCGCTTCGGCGGTGTCCGGGGTGGCCAAGGGAATCCAGTGGCTGTCCAACATCAACATGGTGCTCGCCGCGGTGCTCGCGGTGTTCGTGCTGGTGGTCGGGCCGACCGTGCTGATCCTCAACATCGTGCCCGGCGCGATCGGCGACTACTTCCGCGAACTGGCGGAGATGTCCGGCCGTACCGGGATGACCGGTGGCGAGGAGATGCAGACCTGGCTCGGCGGCTGGACGGTCTTCTACTGGGCGTGGTGGATCTCGTGGACGCCCTTCGTCGGCATGTTCATCGCGCGGATCTCGCGCGGCCGCACCATCCGGCAGTTCATCTTCGGTGTCATCGCGATCCCGAGCATCGTGAGCCTGATCTGGTTCGCGATCTTCGGCGGCGCGGCGATCAGCAGGCAGCGGGCGGGTACGGACATCGCGGGCGCGGGCAGTGCCCAGTCGGCGACGTTCGAACTGCTCGAAACGCTGCCGTGGTTCGTCCCGATCGCGATCCTGGTGATGATCCTGGTGTCCATCTTCTTCGTCTCCGGCGCGGACGCGGCTTCGGTGGTGATGGGCACCTTGTCCCAGCGCGGGAGCGTGCACCCGAAGAAGGGTGTCGTCATCTTCTGGGGCGTCCTGATGGGCGCCGTCGCGGCGGTGATGCTGCTGGTCGGCGGGGACAAGGCGCTGACCGGGTTGCAGAACCTCACCATCCTGATCGCGGTGCCGTTCGTGTTCGTGATGGTCGGGTTGTGCGTGTCGGTCTGGAAGGACCTCCGCAACGACCCGCTGATGAAGCAGGAAGACGCGATGATGTTGTCGCTGAAGGAACTGCACGAGGAACGTACGAACGGCCACGCCCGCCGTCGCCTCCTCGGACGGTCGAAGCAGCGCACCTGAGTCGGTGAAAGTACGTGAAGGCCCCCTTCATTGCGTCTAGCGCAGTGAAGGGGGCCTTCACGTACTTCAGGCGCGTCCGATGGCGACGAAGACGCACAACGCGAGGTACCCCAGGTCCAGCAGGGCGATCAGGGGCTCGCGGCGACGCCACCGCACGACCAGCGCGCCCGTCATGACCAGCGCCAGTCCGAGGGCCGCCAGCGGCACCAGCGCCGGCGCGATGTCGAGCAGCGCGGGAACGACCAGGCCCACCGCGCCCAGGATCTCGACCACCCCGATGAACTTCACCGTGCCGGGGCCGAAATCCAGCACCCATCCCGCGCCCGACGCCACTCCGGCGATCGTTTCCCTGCGCAGGAACAGTTTCCCGACCCCGGACACGAGATACATCACGGCCAGCAGACCGGCGACGATCCACAGCGCGGTCTCCATCAGTGCGCCGCGAACTGGCCGGGCGTGTAGTCCCCGGCGGGCTGCTGCCGGGTGATGACGTTCAACCGGTTGAAGGCGTTGATGAGCGCGATCTGGGCCACCAGCGCCACGAGCTGGTCCTCGTCGTAGTGCTTGGCGGCGGCCTCCCACGCCTCGTCGGTGACACCGCTGCCGTCGGCGAGACGGCAGCCCTGCTCGGTGAGTTCCAGCGCGGCGCGTTCGGCCTCGGTGAAGACCGTGGCCTCGCGCCAGCAGGCGACCAGGTTCAGCCGCGTCGTGGTCTCCCCCGCGTGTGCCGCGTCCTTGGTGTGCATGTCGAGGCAGCCCGAGCAGCCGTTGATCTGGCTGGCGCGGATGTTCACCAGTTCCCTTGTCGCCAAAGGAAGTTCGCTGCCGTCGAGCACCTTCGCGGCCGAGACGAAGTGCTTCACCAGCTTCGGCGCGAGAGCGGTCTTGAGGAATTCGAGCCTTGCCTGCATGGGATTTCTCCTTCTCGTCGGTCTTTCACTTACTTCGACGAGGAGGACTCCCGAGAGGTAACACCCATGGCCGCGAGGCGACGTGGATCACTGACGGAGTCGATTCCGACGATGCGGCCGTCGACGATGGTGCAGGACATGACGCCCAGCAGCTTGCCCGTCCGGCTCCACGACACGATCCCCGGTTTGCCGTTGACCAGCGCGGGACGGGTCATGCCGGCGGCGCGTGCTCCGCGCTGGACCCGGGTGGCCACCTCGGCCGCACCGAGCCGCACGACCTCGCCGTGACGGCTCTGCGAGCGCCACGTCACGTCGGGATCGAGCATCTCCAGCAGTCCGTCGAAGTCCCCTTCGCGCGCGGCCGCGAGGAACGCGTCGACGACGGCGCGTTGCCGCGGCTCGTCGGCCGGACGCTGTCCCCGCACCTTCCGGCGGGCCCGGCTGGCGAGCATCTTCGCCGCGTCCGCGGATTTGCCGAGGATCTCGCCGATCTCGGCGAACGAGACGGCGAACAGATCGTGCAGCACGAACGCCAGCCGCTCGGCCGGGCCGAGGGTGTCGAGCACCACGACCAGCGCCACCCCGACCGATTCGGCGAGCAGCGCGTCCTCTTCCGGCGAATCGTCGAGCACCAGCAGCTCGGGCGGCTCGTCGTAGGAGTCCTCGGGGCGGGTCTTGCGGGAGCGCAGGGTGTCGATGCAGACGCGGCCGACGACGGTGGTCAACCAGCCGGACAGGTTGTCGATCATGTCGGCGTCCTGGCGCGCGAGCCGCAGCCAGGCCTCCTGGACCGCGTCCTCGGCGTCCGTGCGGGAGCCGAGCATCCGCTGGGCCACGGCCACCAGACGCCCGCGCTGCTCCTCGAACGCGCTGGCCAGCGCCTCACCGGTCATGTCGATACCTTTCTCGCGCCGAACCCGTCATGGACATGACGAGCGCGACGCGAGAAAGGTAACCGACTCCGTGACTCGTGTGCTTGAGGACGTGACTCACGTGATCGGGGACGGAACTCACGTGTCTGGACGCCGCACTCGGGTGTTCCGTGCTCAAACACGCGAGTTCCGTGTCCAAGCACGCGAGTGACGTGCCTGATCACGCGAGTTCGGTGTCCCGTCACCCAGGCCGAAGCGAAGGGGCCTTTCCCCGCTTCGTATGCGAGGAAAGGCCCCTTCACCACATCCGGCAAAGCCCTGCGGAGCCGGGCCGAGTACCGCTCAGACGTCCCGGATCGGCGTCTTCACGGTCTTCTTCATGCCGGGGTTCTTCGTCTCCGGCTTCTTCTTGCCGGGCTCCGGTTCCGGCTCGGTGGCCGAGCCGCCGATACCGGACTCGATCGCCGCCGTGACGATCAGGTTCCGCTCGTCGGACGAGATGACCTCGCCGTCGAGGAGTTCCTGGGTCACGGCCCGCACGTAGGTCACGAACTGGTCGTTCGACGAGTAGTCCGACTCGTCGTCGATCACGTCGTTGATCGTGCAGCCGTCGCCGGTGTCGCGGTTCTCGACCTGGCTGTCCGCCGTCCCGAGGATCACGGTGTCCCGGAGGTCGGAGTCCGGACAGGCGTCCGGGCCCGGCGGCGCGGCGACGATGGTGAACGCGCCGCCCTGTTCCGCCGACACGTTGCCCGCCTTGTCCGACGCGCGGTAGGTCAGCGTGTGCGTGCCGAGCGCGGTCACCTTCACCGGCGCGGTGTAGACCGTCCAGGCCCCGCCGTCCAGCTGGTACTCGATCTTGTCCACACCGGACCCGGCGTCCGTCGCGGTCAGGTTGATGGTCGCGTCCTCGATGTACGACCAGCTTCCGTCCAGATCACCGCTCACCACCACCGAGACGACCGGTGCGGTGCTGTCGTCGCCTTCGACGATGGTGAACGTCGCCGTGCCTTCGGCCGAGACGTTGCCCGCCTTGTCGGTGGCGCGGTACTTCACCGTGTGCGCGCCGACGACGGTCAGCGCGAGCGGCGCCGAGTAGGTGAGCCACGGGCCGCCGTTCAGGTTGTACTCGACCTTGCCGACACCCGAGCCGGCGTCGGTGGCCGTGAGGGTCACGGTCGCCTTGCCGACGTAGTTCCCGGCGGTGTCCTTGGTCCCGGTCACCTCGGACGTCACGGTCGGCGCGGTGGTGTCACCGCTGACGACCGTGAAATGCGCCATGCCTTCCGGCGAGACGTTGCCCGCCTTGTCCGAGGCGCGGTAGGAGACCATGTGCATCCCCGGCGCGGTGACAGCGACCGGAGCGGTGTACGCGGTCCACGCGCCTTCGTCCACTTTGTACTCGACTTTGTCGACACCGGAGCCTGCGTCGGTGGCGGTGAGCTTCACGGTGGCGGTGTCGAGGTAGTTGCCCGCGCCGTCCTTGGTGCCCGTCACCTCGGCCGTCACCGTCGGCGGTGTCGTGTCACCGGGCTGTCCGGTGACGACGGTGAAGGACGACATCCCTTCCGGCGAAACGTTTCCGGCCTTGTCGGTAGCGCGATAGTGGACCATGTGCGCACCGGCCGCGGTGACCGCCACGGGTGCGGTGTACGCGGTCCACGCGCCGCCGTCGAGCTGGTACTCGACCTTGTCCACACCGGACTGACTGTCCGAAGCGGACAGATTCACCGTCGCGGAGCCGACGTAGTTCCCGGCCGTGTCCTTGGTGCCGGTCACGTTCGCCGTCACGGTCGGCGGGGTGGTGTCGGCGCCGCCGCCGTCGGTGACGACGAACTCGCCCATCATCTTGGTGTGGCCCTGGATCGTGCAGTAGTACCGGTACTTGCCAGGGGTCAGCGTGACCGTGGCCTCGTGCACGCCGTTCTTGTCGTCGTAGGGGTTGGCGAGGATGTTGAGGTTGACGTCGTGGTTGTAGCCAGGGGTCGAGGTGTCGAACGTCAGCGTGTGCGACATCGTCGAGCCGAGCTCTTCGGTGTTCTTGAAGACGATCGTGGTCTCACCGGCCACCGCGGTCGACGGCGCGCTGAGGTAGTGGTCGGTGCTGTCGCCCGCGGTCCATTCCAGGGTCTGGACGGGTGCGGCGGAGGCGGGGGCGGACGAGCCCGGTAACACCAGGCCCGCCAGTGCGAGCGTCGCGGCCACCAGTGCCACGACGAGGGTTCTTGGGGACATCGCAGGGAAACCTTCCGTACAAAGGGAGACCGGCCGGGCACGCGAACCCGCGCGCCCGGCCGGCTTTCGCGCTACAGCTGCCGCACCCGGATGTTGCGGAACTCCATCAGGTCGTTGTCACCGTGGTTCTGCAGACCGATGAACCCGCTGACGAACTGCCGGAAGTCGGTGGACGGATCGCCCGCCCGCGACGAAGAGATCCCCGGCGCGTTCTCGAACTCGTTGATCACCACGCCGTTGCGGATGATCGTGTACTTCTGCCCGACGACCTTGATCTCGTACTCGTTCCAGGTCCCCTTCGGCTTCACTCCCGCCTGGTCCAGCGGCCGCGGGTCGAAGTTGTAGATCGACCCGGTCTTCTGCGGCTCACCGGTGGCCCCGTCGTACAGCTGCACTTCGTGGCCGCAGTAGATCGCGACCCAGGCCTGCGACGTCCTCGCCGAACCGACCGTGCCACAGCTGCCCGGCGGACGTTGCTCCAGCGGAGTGCGCGGATCCGGGAACCGGACGAACACACCGCTGTTGGCGCTGCCGGTCGGCGCGATGTCCTTGAACTGCAGCTTCACCGAGAAGTTGCCGAACTGCCGTGCCGAGTACCACAGCATGCCGAGCCCGCCCGACGGTCGCAGTGACCCGTCCGGCTGGATGGCGAACTGCCCGGACGGTGCCTGCGACCAGTTGCGGAACGATTCGGCCGTGCCGTCGTAGATCGCGTCGTAGCCGGTGACGCCCTTGTTGCCGATGGGCGACGCGGCGGCCGCGGCGTTGATCTTGTCCGACTCGGCCGCGTTCAGCACGCCGAGGTCGCCCAGCCGGTCCACGGCCTGGGTGACGTGGTTGACGAAACCGGCGTGGGAGGTCCACGTGCTCTCGTCGTCGATCATGTCGTCGACCGTGCAGCCGCCACCGGCGTTGCGGTTGGTCACCCCGGTGTCCGTGTCGCCGATGGTCACCGTGGCGCTGGAATCCGCCACGAGACAGCCGACGCTGACCGAGTTCCGCGTGGTCACCGTCTCGCCGTCCGCGTAGGTCACGGTCAGCTTGGCGGTGTACAGACCCGTGCGCGGGTAGGTGTGCCGCGGGTCGGGCTGGGTCGAGATCGTGCCGTCGCCGAACTCCCACTTGTAGGAGACGCCGCCGGACTTCGACCCGGTGAAGGCCGCGGTGAGCGGCTTGTTCTGCACCATGGTCGACGCCGCCGCCGCGGACGGCGTGGCCTCGCCGCCGGTGTAGCTGATCTTCAGCAGCTTCTGGTTGTTGGTCAGGGTGAAGAAGCCGCCGCCGTAGTCGAGCACGTACAGCGCGCCGTCCGGCCCGAACTTGGCGTCCATCCACTGGTTGAGCTTGTTGTCGCCACCGCCGGTCGGGATGATCTGCCGCACGGTCTCGGCGAACACCGGCGGATCCTGCTTCGCGACGCCGTTCGGGTCGAGGGTGACCGCGATCCGGTTCTGCCCGTTGCTCTGGTCACCGATGAACCATTTGTCGTTCCAGTACGACGGCCACGCGACGCCGCTGTTGGTGTTGACCAGTTCGCGGTGGTACGTCGGTCCGGTCATGACCGCCTGGCCGCCGCCCTTGAGGTAGGGCTGCGTGTAGGTGGCCTCGGCCGCGTTGTACGTCGGGACGGAGCTGTTGGGGCGGTTGGGGAACACCGGCCCGCCACCGTCCGGCGCGTACCAGATCATGTTCTTCTTGATCGGCGGCAGGTTCACCAGACCGGTGTTGCGCGGCGAGGTGTTGACCGGGTTGTCGCAGTCGTACCAGCCGGTGAGGACCGCGGCGTCGGTGCTGCTGCGGTCGCGGTACGGCTGCTTGTTGCCCATGCAGTACGGCCAGCCGTGGTTACCGGCCTCGGTGATGACCGTGGCGGTCTCGTACTTGGCCGGGCCGAGTTCCGGGCTCGGCGAGGTCGCGTCCGGGCCGACCCAGGCGGCGGTCAGCCAGTTGGTCTTCTTGTCGACTTGCAGACGCGAGATGTTCCGCACGCCCATCACGTAGATCTCGGGCCTGGTCTTGTTCCCGGGGTCGTTGGCCTCGGGGAACAGGTTGCCCGCCGGGTTGGTGTAGGTACCGTCCGGTTCCGGGTGGATCCGCAGGATCTTGCCGTTGAGGTCGTTGGTGTTGCCGGCGGTACGGCGCGCGTCCTGGAACGAGACGCCCTTGTAGTCCTGGGTCCAGTTGTTTCCGGAGTACCCGTTGGAGCCCTGCGACGAGTTGCTGTCACCGGAACCGATGTAGAGGTTCCCGTCCTTGTCGAAGTCCATGCCACCGCCGGCGTGGCAGCAGCTGTGGACCTGGACGTCCCACGACAGCAGGTCCTTGCGGGTCGCCTGGTCCAGCGTCTGGTTCTTCAGGTCGTAGGTGAACCGCGAGACCGTGCGCTTGCCGATCCGCTTGTCGATGTCGACCGACGAGTGCGGCATCCAGTAGGCGTACATGAAGCCGTTCTCGCTGAACTTCGGGTCCAGCACGAGACCGAGGAGGCCTTCCTCGTTCTTGACCAGTTCGTCGCCGCTGCCGCGGTTGCCCATCACCTTCAGCGTGGTGAGCAGCTTAGGTTTCTTGGTGACCGGGTCCCACTGGTGGATCGTGCCGCAGCCGGCGCCGATCTCGGGGTTGGTCCAGTCGTTCGGCGCGGGCACGACGTTGCCGGCGCAGGCGGCGCGGCCGATGTAGAAGACCCGGCCGTTCGGCGCGATGGTGAGCCCGTGCGGCTCGCCGATCTGGTCCATCTGGCCCGGCTGGTTGACCGCGGTCAGGCGTTCGACCTTGTAGTTGGCCGCGATACCCGCCTTGCAGTCACCGCGCACCATGCCGGTGGTCCACTTGAGCGCACCGAGGATGTGGCTGCGGAACTGGGCTTCGCCGTAGCTCGCCTCGGTCCGGCCCATGCCGCTGTAGAAGGAGCGTCCGCCGTCGTAGTCACGGCACCACGAGATCGGGTGGAAGGCGCCGTTCGCGCCGACACCCGGCTTGTAGGTCGATTCCTCGACCTGCGCGACCGTGTGCACGGTGCCGACCGGGTTGACCTCCCAGTTGAGCCACCGGTCGGTGCGCACCCACTTCTGCGGCAGGCCGGCGGTGGCCGGGTTCGCCTTGTCGAGGACGTCGACCGTGGCCTGCGCCGGGTCGGGCTCCGGCGGCGGCGGGGTGGTCGAGTTGTCCTTGAACAGCTTGAAATCGGCCAGCTGGATGAGCGGCTCGCCGCCGTTGGCGGTGATGTTCAGCCGGTAGTTCGAGTACGCCGTGGTGTTGGCGAAGGTGAACGTCCGGCTCACGAACCGGTCCGGGAATGTCTCGCCTGCGCGAGTGTCCAGATCGATCCACGTGGTCCCGTCGTTGGAGCCCTGCAGGGTCCAGTTCTTGGGGTCACGCCCGGCGTAGTCGTTCGCCGAGACGAGCGCGTAGCTGCTCACGGCCACCGGGGCGGCCAGCTTGTAGGCGACCCAGCCGGTCGGCTGGAAGGCCAGCCATTTCGTGTTCTCGTTGTTGTCGGTGAGCTTTTCCTTGGTCTCGTTGGGCGGGTTCTCCGCGCTCGCGGTGACCGACGCGACGGCCTCCGGCGTGGGACGCGCGCCCACCGGACGGGCACCGATCAGCCCCGAGAACCACTGCGAACCGTCCTGGGCCCGTGCGGCGTCGGACAGGCCGAGGAACCCGCCGCCCGCCTTCATGTAGTTCTGCAGCGAGGTTTCCTGGTCACGGTTGAGCGTGATGCCCTGCGCGGAAAGGAAAACGACGCCGCGGTACTTCGCGAGGTTGGCCGCGGTGAACACCGCGGGGTCCGAAGAGGACGAAACGGAGATGCCGTTCGCCTGGCCCAGGCTCGCGATCGCGTCCGTGGCACGCAGGACGGGGTCCTTCTGGTCCGCGGCGGCGCCGTGGAAGACCAGGACGTTCACCGGGACGTTCGTCGCGGCTTCGGCGGTCACCGGCGCGATGGCCAGCGGCAGCCCGGAGGTGACGACGGCGCCGACCGCGAGCGCGGCCAGTGACCGTCTGCGGAGCCGGCGTTGCGAAAATACTCGTCTCAAGTTCTCGCTCCTTTCAAGACTAGTGGTGGTGGGCCGAGGCGCCGGTGGCGTTCGGCGTGGACGTGGTGGTGTGCTGGTGCCCCTTGAAGCGGTCGATCGCCTCCTGGGCGCCCGCGGGCATCCCGCCGTCGGCGTTGCGGACCAGGAACACCCCGGACATGCCGTCGTCCGAGTGCTGCTGGACGTGGCAGTGGTACATCCACGCGCCCGGCCCGACGCCGTCACCGGCGATCACCTGGAACCCGAAGGAGTTGCCGGGGTCCAGGGTCTTGTTGTCGAGGATGGGGGCGTTGTCGGTCGCGCTGGTGAGCATGCCGGTGCGGGTGTCCGCCCAGCGGTGCGCGTGCAGGTGGAAGGTGTGCATCAGGTTGCCGTGCCCGATGCAGATGAACTCGACGCGTTCGCCGAGGTTCGCCTCGAAGATCGGCGTGTTCGGGGCGACCTGGTGGTTGATCCACATTTCGGTGAACACGACGGTGAACTGCTTGCTGGGCAGCAGATCCCCGCGCCTGCGCACGATCAGGCCGCCGTAGAGCCCCTTCATCAGGCCCGCGGTGCCGTGGTCGCCGCCGAACGCGTGGTCGTGGTAGTGCCAGTACCCCGCGCTGCCGGGCATCCAGAAACCGTTGGCCGCCTGATACGCCGTCCGGGTCTTCCAGGTGTAGGTCTTGGTCTCGTAGGGCTTGTTGAAGGAATCGTTGAACGGCGAGCCGTCGGATTTGGTGTCGTAGTTGACGCCGTGCGGATGGATCGAGAGGCGCTGGTCGGTGTTGTTGACCAGCTCGATCACCAGCGTGTCACCCTCGTAGCACTCCAGGAGGGGCCCGGGGATCGTCGGTTTGCCGGGCTCGAGCCCGTAACCGACCCGGGTCGTGCCGGGAACGTAGTCGGCGTAGACGGTGATGTTGCGGGTCATCCCGGCCGCGGCGGCCGGTGCCGAACCGGCGCTGGCCGACACCACGACCGGGGCGATCACCCCGGCCGCGGTGCCCGCGAGCATCGATCTGCGGGACAGCCCGCGTTTCTTGTTGTCCATTGTGGATTCCCCAGCTAGAAGCGGACGTTACGGAGATAGGTGAATCCGGTCTGGGCGGTGCTCAGGGGATCCGTGGGGTTGTCGTGCTCGACGATGTACTCGGCGAGATGGGGACGGGTGTGGCGGAAGATGCGCGGGAAGTCGATGACGCCCTTGCCGGGGTCGACCATCTCGCCCGCCGCGGTCCGGTCCTTGACGTGGTACTGCACCACGCGCGGACAGTGCTGCCGGTACAGCGAAACCGGGTCCATCCCGCCTTCCACCGCCCAGAACAGGTCGATCTCCAGGTGCACGTACCGCGGGTTCGTGTTCCTGGTCAGCACGTCGTACGGGCGCACGCCGTCGATGGCCGCGAACTCGTGCGCGTGGTTGTGGTAGCCGAGCGGGATACCGGCCTGGCGGAACTTCCGTGCGGCCGCGTCCATCCGGCCGGCGAACTGCTTCCAGCCGTCGATGGTGTCGAAATTCGCCCACGGCACGTTGGCGCGGGTGTTCCCGAGGACCTTCGCGTCCGCGATGGTCTTGTCGAGGTCGCCGTCGATGCCGACGTGGGTGGACGTCGCCTTGATGTGGTTCTTGTCCAGCAGACCGCGGAACTCCTCGGCCGTGCGGCCGTAGGTGCCCGCCAGTTCGACCTTCCGGTAGCCGATGTCCGCCAGCGCGGACAGGGTTCCCGGCAGATCGGCCTGCAGCGCGGTGCGCAGGGAGTAGAGCTGGATGCTGATCTTCTCCACCGGGACCCGGCCCCGTCCGTGGTGGCCGGATCCCTGGGTCTCCGCCTCGGTGGCCGCACTGGCCACGCCCGGCAGGGCTACCGCCGCGCCGACCGCGACCGCCGCCGTCGCCGCCCCGCGCAGGAGCGCCCGTCGAGAGTGGAACTGCTCAGCTTCTTCACCGCACATGAAACCGCCCTCACTTCTGGTTGCTGAAAGCCGCGTCGAAGGCCGCCGACGGCTTGTCGAACAGGAGCCCCCGCAGAAAGGTCACGGCCTCCGCCGCGCCCCGGAGCCGGTCCATGCCGGCGTCCTCCCACTCCACCGAGATCGGACCGGCGTAGCCGATCGAATTCAGTGCGCGGAAACAGTCCTCCCAGGGCACGTCGCCGTGCCCGGTCGAAACGAAGTCCCAGCCGCGTCGGGGATCTCCCCAGGGGAGATGCGAGCCGAGCCGTCCGTTCCGTCCGTCGAACCGCTTCCTGGTGTCCTTGCAGTCCACGTGGTAGATCCGGTCGGCGAAGTCGAGGATGAAGCCGACCGGGTCGAGGTCCTGCCAGATGAAATGCGAAGGATCCCAATTCAGCCCGAATGCCGGACGGTCGCCGACAGCTTCGAGCGCACGTTTCGTTGTCCAGTAGTCGTAAGCGATCTCCGACGGGTGGACCTCGTGGGCGAACCGCACGCCCACCTCGTCGAAGACGTCGAGGATCGGGTTCCACCGGTCCGCGAAGTCCTGGTAGCCGTCGTCGATGACCGCCTGCGAGACCGGCGGGAACATGGCGACGTACTTCCAGGTCTTCGAGCCGGTGAAGCCGATCACCGTGTCCACGCCGAGTTTCGCCGCCGCACGGGCGGTGTCGGCCATCTCCTTCGCCGCCCGCTGCCGGACGCCTTCGGGCTCACCATCGCCCCACACCCGGGCGGGGATGATGGCCTGGTGGCGTTCGTCGATCGGGTCGTCGCAGATGGCCTGGCCGACGAGGTGGTTGGAAATCGCCCACACCTTGAGGCCGTGCTCGGCGAGCAGCTTGAGGCGTCCGGGCACGTAGTCCTCTTCGGACAGTGCGCGGTCGACCTCGAAGTGGTCGCCGGAACACGCGATTTCGAGGCCGTCGTAGCCCCATTCACTGGCCAGCCTGCACACCTCGGTGAACGGGAGATCCGCCCACTGGCCGGTGAACAGGGTGATCGGACGGCTCATCGGTTCTCCTCGAAGGTGATCGCGTCTACGTCGAACAAGCCGCCGGAACCGCCCTTGAACACGAGGAACAACGGGCCGGTGCCGCCGGGGTCGGTGATGGCGGAAGCCGGGATGTCGGCGTAGGTGTCCCAGCCGCCGGTGTTGGCGACGGTGACCGTCTGGACCAGCGGTCCGTCCACCGCGCCCGAGTGGACCTCGATCGTGCCGCCCGCGCCGCCGGACGAGACCCGGTAGCCGATGCCGCTGACACCCACGAGGTTCACCGGGTCGAATTTGATCCAGTCGCCGGATTCGATGTGGCCGACGCGTTTCCCGCCACTGGCGCCGGCGTGCGCGACGACCTCGATCCCGCTGGACTGGGTGTAGAACTCGGCCTGCTTCAGCTTGGGCTGCAGGATGGATTCCGCCTCGCCGGTGAGCGCGGGCACGCCGTTTCCGCCGTTGTCGGTGTAGCTGGCGTTGATGACGCCGAAGACGTTGGCGTCCGCGCCGTGTCCTTCGTCGGCGGGCGTGGCGATGGTGCCTTCACAACCGGTCGCGCGGCTCAGCGGATGCCCGTGGCCCTCGTGGCCGAGGATGTATTCGACGGTCACCTTGGAGCAGTCGATCGGGTCGTCCTCGGCGTCCGTCACCTCGACCTTGAACGGGACCATGTCGCCGAAGCTGAACACACTGCCGTTGACCGGAGTCTTCAGCGTGACCACCGGCGCGGTGTTGCCGACGGTGACCACCACGCTCGCCGAACCGGTCAGCCCGGTGGAGTCGGTGACCGACAGCTTCGCCGTGTACTGGCCGTTCGCGGCGTAGGTGTGGGAAACCGGGGTGGCCTCGGTGGAATCGGTCGTGCCGTTCCCGTCGAAGTCCCAGGCGTAGGTGAGCGCGCCGCCGTCGGGGTCGTTCGTCCCGGCCGGGTCGAACTTGACGGTCAGCGGGGCTTGGCCGGACGTCTTGTCCGCGGCCACCTGGGCGACCGGGGTGCGGCGGCCCTTGGTGTAGTCGATGCGGTAGACGGCGGATTCCTTGGAACCGCCGAAGTAGCCGGTGCCGTAGTCGAGGACGTAGAGCGCGCCGTCCGGGCCGAACTCGAGGTTCATCGGGCGGACGAGGTCCATCGAGTCGAAGAACGGCTTGATGGCGCCGCGTTCACCGTTCGCGCCGACGGTGATCTCCTTGATCCAGCCGCGTTCCCATTCGTAGGCGAAGGTCTTGCCGTTGAAGTACTCCGGGAACTTCGTCTGCGACGGGTTCTTCGCGTCGAACTGGTAGACGGGGCCACCCATCGGCGACTCGGGGCCGGTGCCGAACTCGGGCAGCGAACCGCCGTCGTAGGGGATCCACGCCTTCTCCACCGGCGGCAGATCGGTCAGGCCGGTGTTGCGCGGACTGGTGTTCTTCGGCTTCGCGCAGTCGAAGGCCGCGCCGGACTGCTTGGTGGCGAAGTCGTAGTCGATGAACGGCAGGTTGTCGCCGACGCAGTACGGCCAGCCGAAGTTGCCGGGCTTCTTGATCAGGTTGAACTCGACCGTGCCGCCGGGACCGCGCTTCGGGTCGGCCGCGCCGGCGTCGGGACCGTAGTCGGCCAGGTGGATCCAGCCGGTCTTGCGGTCGACGGCGAAGCGGAACGGGTTGCGGAAGCCCATCGCGTAGATCTCGGGCTTGGTCTTGGCCGTGCCCTTGGGGAACAGGTTGCCCTTGGGGATCGTGTACTTGCCTCCCGCGCCGACCTTGATCCTCAGCACCTTGCCGCGCAGATCGTTGGTGTTGGCCGAGGTGCGCTGCGCGTCGTACACCGGGTTGCGGTCGGCGCGTTCGTCGATCGGGGTGAAACCGTCGGAGGCGAACGGGTTGGAATCGTCCCCTGTGGACAGATAGAGGTTGCCCTTGGCGTCGAAGTCGATCTCGCCACCGGCGTGGCAGCAGATGCCGCGTTCGGCCGGGACCTGGAGGATCTTCTGCTCGCTCGTGAGGTCGAGTTTGTTGTCGGTGCCCAGCTTGAACCGCGAGAGCTGGTTGTAACCCTTGAACGGCTCGAAGTCGGCGGGGGTGCCGTTCTCCGGCGCGTCACCGGCCGGGGTGTTCAGCTTGGGCGCGTAGTACAGGTAGACCCAGCGGTTCTTGGCGAAGTCCGGGTCGATGGCGACACCCTGAAGACCGTCCTCGTCGTGGTTGTAGACGGGGATCTGCCCGGCCAGCGACGTCGTCGCCGACGAGCTGGTGTACCAGACGCGGCCGTCGCGCGAAGTGTGCAGGACGTCGCGGTTGGGCAGCACGGAAAGCGCGATCGGCTCGCCGGTCTTCTCCTCGCCCTTGGCCAGGGTGATCTGGTCGAAGTCCGCGTCGACCGGGTCTTCCTGGGTCTCCTTGGCGCAGCCCGCCTCGCTCAGTTTGGTGGCGTACTTGATGCCGCCGGCCAGATGCTTGAGAAAGGCCGGCTCGGCGTAGGAGGCCTTGGTGTGCCCGCCGCCGGTGTACCAGGAGCGGCCGCCGGAGTTCTCGTGGCACCAGGCGATCGGGTGATCGCCCATCGCGCCGTCACCGGGCTGGTAGCTCTTCTCGTCCAGGCTCGCGAGCACATGGACGTTGCTGCGCGGGTTCTCGCGGTAGTTGTACCACTCGTCGGTGCGCGGCCACGTCTCCGGCAGATCCACAGTGGACACGTGCTCGTGGTCTTCGACCTTGACGTTCGCCTGCTGGATCTGCGGATGGGACTTGAAGTACGCCCCGACCAGCTCGCCGTACCAGGGCCAGTCGTACTCGGTGTCGGAGGCGGCGTGCACGCCCACGTACCCGCCGCCTCCCTTCACGTACCGCTCGAACGCGGCCTGCTGGTCCGCGTTCAGCACGTCACCGGTGGTGGAAAGCCAGACCACCGCGTTGAACCGCTTGAGGTTCGCGTCGGTGAAGGCCGCCGCGTCCTCGGTGGCCTCCACCGCGAAGTGGTTCTGTGCCCCCAAATCCTTGATCGCCTTGATCCCGTCGGGGATCGAATCGTGCCGGAAGCCCGCGGTCTTGGAGAACACGAGCACCGTGGCCGCTTCGTGCGCCGATGCGGTCTGCATCGGTAGCGCGACGCCTGTCAAAGCCGTGACCATGGATGTGACGAGCACACCCAGTCGTCGTTTCAAAGACATAGCAGTGGCGATCCTTTCGATGAGCGGCGGCGATCAAGGAAGGACTTGCGTTGGTGGAGCTTTCCTTTCTGGAGTGGGTCAGCTCGCCGGCCCGGAGCCGAGCCGAGGTGTTGCGAAAGCCACTTTCGCAACGTTGAAGGTTGCGAAAGTGGCTTTCGCAACGTCGGTGGCGGCGGGGGCGGGCGACCATGTCCCGAAAGCCACTTTCGGGACATCAGACGTCGCGAAAGTGGCTTTCGCGACACGCACCGGCCTCAGCACCCCCGCCACCGCCTCTACTTCAGTCCCTGCAGCGACAACAAAAGCGGATGTACGTCAGTGGCCCCCACACGACCGGACGGTTCGAAGGCCGGATCCGAGCACAGCAACACCGGACCGTCCTCTGTGGAATCGGGCAGCCGTCCGTGCGAGCCGCGCACCCAGCGCGGATCGGTCGGGACGACGTCCATCGCGTACCGGAGCCCGGCGAACTTCTTCGCCAGGTTGAGCCCGGCCCGCGCCTTGGCGAACTTGTCCTCCGGGTCGAAGAACAGCTCGGCGGGGTCGTAACCCGGTTTGCGGTGGATCTCGACGCCGCGTGCGAAGTCGGGCTTCCGCGCGTCGTCGAGCCAGTAGTAGTAGGTGAACCACGAGTCCGGATCGGCGACCGCGACGAGTTCGCCCGCGCGTTCGTGGTCGATCCCGTACTTGGCCTGCGCCTCACGGTCGAGGACCTCGTCGACACCGGTCAGCTCGCCCACGATCGACCGCACCCGCTCGAGATCAGCGGAATCGCGGACGTAGACGTGCGCGACCTGGTGGTCGGCGACGGCGAACGCACGCGATGCCCACGGGTCGAGGTACTCCATGCCCGCCTGGGTGTAGACCTCCAGCAGACCCTCGCGCCGCAGTGCCCGGTTGATGTCGACCGGCCGGTGCACGTTGGTGATCCCGTACTCGCTGAGCGCCACCACGGTCGCCCCGGCGTTGCGGGCGTCATCGAGCAACGGCGCCAGCGCGTTGTCCAGTTCCCGCGCGGCCTGCCGTGCCTGCGGCGCGTCGGGGCCGAAGCGCTGCAGGTCGTAGTCGAGATGCGGGACGTAGGTCAGCAGCAGATCCGGTCGCTTCTCCCGCAG
This sequence comes from Amycolatopsis sp. CB00013, assembly GCF_001905755.1. Classification (NCBI taxonomy): domain Bacteria; kingdom Bacillati; phylum Actinomycetota; class Actinomycetes; order Pseudonocardiales; family Pseudonocardiaceae; genus Amycolatopsis; species Amycolatopsis sp. CB00013. The sequence continues at coordinate 540,929 of NZ_LIWC01000005.1, forward strand.
GATCTGCCGCGACGCCCCGATCACCCACTTGCTCGATTTGAGCGACGCCGTCGGGCCCCAGTACTGGAAGAGCGGGAACTCCCCCAGCGCACCGGTCAGCTGATCGTGCAGTTCCGGCGGGCGCACGTAGGCGTCCGGCGACTTGCGGCCGTCGGCATGGTAGATCGGCCGCGGGGTCACCGTGACGTCGGTGCTCATCCCCATCGCGTACCACCAGCACACGTTCGCCGACGTGTAGCCGGGGTGCGCCGCTCGCGCGGTCTCCCACAGCTTCTCGCCGCCGACGAGCCGGTTGTGCTGGCGCCACAGGAAGATCTCGCCGAGCTCGCGGAAGTACCAGCCGTTGCCGACGATCCCGTGCTGCGCGGGCATGAGCCCGGTGAGGAACGTCGACTGCGCGCTGCAGGTGACCGCTGGCAGCACCGTGCCCAGTTCGGCCTGCCAGCCGTCGCGGGCGACGGCGGACAGTTTCGGCATGTCCCGCAACGCCTTCGGGGTCAGCCCGACGACGTCGATGACGACCAAGGGTTTCACGCGGAAGCCCCTTCCTTGACGAGGTTCGCCTGTGCCCATTCGAGTTCCGCGGCGATCCCGCCGACGAGGTCGCCCGCGTCCGGGAGCACGCTCCAGGTGTAGGTCTCGACTTCGATATGCGGTTCGCCGGGCAGCCCGGCGGCGACCGTGCGCAGGACGTCGGTCGTGGTGGACAGCGGCGCGGCCGGCGCCTGGTGCAGCGGCATGTGGAAGTGCACGCGCCACGGCCCCTCCCCCGGCAGGTCGGTCCACGCCTCGGGCAGGTCGTCGGCCTTGCGCACGACACCACCCGAAAACTCTCGGACCTGGTGCAGGTATCGCGGTTCCGCGAACGCCGCCAACGCGTCACGGGCTTCGGCGGGATCTTCGACGTGCAACGCGGCGGAAGCCTGCACCTTCACGATGTCCACATCGGACTCCGCGATCGCCCTGAGCGTCTCCGTCGGATCGGCGAACGACACCGCGAGGTGACAGGTGTCCAGGCACAGCCCGACATACTCCGGGTCGACGCGGCCGGACAGCCAGCCCAGCGCGTCGGCCACCGTGTCGAGCACGCAGCCGGGTTCGGGTTCGACGGCCAGTTTGATCGGCCGGTCACCGATCGCGCGGACGACCTCGGCGAAGGACTCGATCGCTCGCCGGTCGTCCTGTTCGCCCCACGGTTCACGCCAAGCCAACGGCAGCGTGGATATGCTGCCGTAAGAAGCATCCCCGGCGAGGAGGTCGGACAACACGTTCACGCAGTCGATCGTGTAGGCGACCCGGTCCGGGTGTGTCCACTCAGGACGGTAGACCGCGTGCTTGACGACGTCGTCGTGGAAACCGCCGTACGGGAAGGCGTTGAGCGTGTACACCGACAGCCCGCGGGCGTCGAGTTCGGCACGGAAACGCTTGCGCGCCTCGGCGTCTTCGGCGAGCCCGCGCGCGACCGGCGCGGAAAGCCACAGCCCGACGCCGAGCCGATCGGCGCCCAGCCGCTCACGCACGGGGAGCGCGTACCGCTCCAGCTGCGCGACGATGCCGTCGACGTCTTCAGCGGGGTGGACGTTCGTGCAGTAGGAGATCATTTGCGGGCACCTCGCAGCACCGAGTTGCCCTCGAACGTCACGGCCTCGCCGGTGAACCCGGGCAGCGGGTCGAGCGTGAGCCTGCCGCTGAGCCCGTAGAAGTCGACCGGGTTCTGCCACAGCACCTTGTCGACGTCGGCCTCGGTGAACCCGCCGTCGAGCATCGCCTGCCCGGTCTTGGCGGTTTTCAGCGGATCGGACCGGCCCCAGTCGGCGGCCGAGTTCACGATCATTTGGTCCAGCCCATACTGGCGCAGGATCTCGACCATCCGGTGTTCGTCCATCTTGGTGTCTGGGTAGATGGAGAAACCCATCCAGGCGCCGGAATCCTTGACCAGCTTGACGGTGACCTCGTTGAGGTGGTCGACGACCACGCGCTCCGGCGCGACGCCGGCCTCGCGCACGACGTCGAGCGTGCGCTTGGTGCCTTCCAGCTTGTCGCGGTGCGGGGTGTGCACCAGAACCGGAAGGTCGTGTTCCAGCGCCATCGCCAGCTGCTGGGCGAAGACCTCGTCCTCTTCCTTGGTCATCGAGTCGTAGCCGACCTCGCCGACCGCTACCACGCCGTCCTTCGCCAGGTACCTCGGGAGCACGTCGAGCACCTCGCGGCAGCGGGGGTCGTTGGCCTCCTTGGGGTTCAGCGCGATCGTGCAGTGGTGCCGGATGCCGAACTGCGCGGCGCGGAACCGTTCCCAGCCGATGAGCGCGTCGAAGTAGTCGGTGTACGAGCCGACGCTGGTACGCGGCTGCCCCAGCCAGAACGCGGGTTCGACCAGCGCGCGGACACCGGCCGCGTACATGGCTTCGTAGTCGTCGGTGGTCCGGGAGGACATGTGGATGTGGGGATCGAAGATACGCACTGGCTTAGTGGTTGCCATCGGAAGTCCTTCGGGGGTATTCGGCGGATCCAGGTTTCCGCTGGGCGTGCGGCCGCGAGGTTCGCGTACCGGGGTCGTACTCGGGCCTCGCGGCCGTGCGTCCAGCGGGAAGCTGGGCCGTCGAGACCCCCGGAGGACTTCCGATGGTGACCACTGAGTTCTCCTTGAGGAGTTCGAGGGCGTCGGCGGGTACGTCACGTCCGGCCGCCCTGCGTTCGTCGGCGAAATCGGCGAGCATTCTCCGCAGCTCGTCGTCCGCGCGGGAAGTGAGGTCCGCGACGGCGGCCAGCGGCACACCGACGAAGACGCATTTGAGGACGCCGTGGCGCCACGTGTGGTCGTCCAGGAACCGGGCGAAGGCACCCATCGCGGCGGCGACCAGCCTGATGTCGTTGGCGCGCAAGGCGTCCTCGACCAGCTTGATCCCGGCATCGGTGACTTCGGCCCCTGGCGACTTCAGCGCGGAGAGCGCCCGCAGGACCCCGCGCCGCTCGGCGTCGTCGCCGTAGCGGTAGAGATCGCGTAGTTCCGCGGCCAGCGCCGCGTCGTCGAGGACGTCGGCCAGCACCGACACGAGCCGGACCCGTGCCCGGTCGTCGACCGTGCCGTGGACCAGACCCTGCGGATCGGTGTCCGGGCGCAGCGCCTCACGACCGACCTCGCGGCCGACGGCCGGGAAGATCGAGCCGATCACCGACGGCTTCTCCCGGATCCGGCGTTCCGCCTTGGCCTGCCACGTCTGCGGCATCGCCGCGGTGAGCGCCTCGAAGGCCCGGCGCGCGGTGTCCGGCGCGGCATGGCTGTGCCGGGGCAGTTCGACCGCGGCCAGGCCGGTGTAGCCGATCTCCGCCAGCGCGGCGAGCGTCCCCGGCAGATCCAGATGCCCGTCGCCGAACTCCAGATGCTCGTGGACCCTCGGCAGCATGTCGTCCAGCTGCACGTTCCACAGCAGCGGACCGGCGAGGCGGACGCATTCGGCCGCGTTCACCGGCTCGACCGCGACACAGTGCCCGACGTCGAGCGTGACCCCGAAGAGATCCGGTTCGCCGAGTTCCTTGCGGAGGTCCAGGACCTGGCCCAGATGCTGCACGAGGTGGCCGGGCTCGGGTTCCATCGCCAGTCGCACGTTCAGCCGCGCGGCGTGCTCCAGGACCGCCGCGACCCCTTCACGCAACCGCGACCAGGCCAGATCGTTGTCCACAGTGGACACGCCGGACCAGAACGACACGCAGTCCGCACCGAGGTCCCCGGCGATTTGCAAAGCTCGCGCCAGGAAGTCGATCCGCAACGCGGGGTCGTCCGAAAGCAGCGTCGGCGAGTGCTTGCGCCACGGGTCGAGCAGGTACCGCGCGCCGGTCTCGATGACGACCCGGTTCAGGCCGAGCGCCGAAAGCCGGGAGGCCACATGGTCGACCTGCCGCGCCAGATCGTCGGCGAACGGGTCGAGGTGATCGTGGTCCAGGGTCAGCGCCACCCCGGTGTAGCCGAGGTCGGCGATCACCGCGAGCGCGTCGTCGAGGCGGTGGTTGGAGAAGCCGTTGGTGCCGTATCCGAGTGAGAACGTCATGTGGGGCTCACCTTCCTCGACAGCTTGCGGGCGATCGGCAGCGCGGCCGCGACCAGCGCCGCCCCCAGTACCGAGCCCTTCGCCGTGACCGCCGCCTGCAGCGGGACCATGCCGTGGATGCCGTTCTTGGTCGCCGACCGCACGGATTTCGCCGACGGGTCGCGGACGGCGTCCGCCTGCGCCCGGCCGACCAGGCCCGCGTAGCCCGAACCGGCGGCCATCGAGGCGGCGCGATGCCAGCCCCCACGGGCCGGTCCGGTCAATGCCAACGTTGTCGCCGCGCAGCTGGTGGCCAAGGCCGCCCGGGCGGTCGCCGGGTTCGCCCCGTGGACCTCCCCGGTGGAGAGCGCGGTGACACCGAGCGTGTGGACGCCGACCGCCGCCGCGGCGGTCGCCGCCTTCTTCGGCGAATCACCGGCACCCAGCAGCACATCGAGGGTGCGGCACGCCGCCATGGCCACCGGTCCGGCCGGGGTCGGTTTGAGCACGGTGTCGTAGGCCCACACCGACGCCGCGAGCGGGACCGCGACGCGCATCGCCCGACGGCCGCCGCCGAGCGCTGCCAGGCCGAGTCCGGCGGCGGTCAGCGCGGCACCGGTGGTGAGCGCCGCGCCCGCGCTCACCCGCCCGGACGGGATCGGGCGCTCGGGCCGCTCCACGGCGTCGAGCTTCCGGTCCGCCCAGTCGTTGAGGGCCATCCCGGCCCAGTAGAAGGCGACCGAGGACAGCGGCAGCAGCAGCCGCCGTCCGGTCATCTTGAGCCCCGCCGCGGCGGATCCGGCGACCGTGTCGCCGAGCACCGTCAGCGCCGCGGGCGCCCGGACGAGTTCCACATAGGCCTTCACAGGGTTCCCGCCCAGCTGATCAGGCGGGCGGTCTGCTCGGCGAAGCGGTGTTCGTCGCTGCCCAGCGGATCCTTGAAGAAGAAGCCGAGTTCGGTCAGCGCGCCGCTCTGGCCGCCGGCGTGCGCGGCGGTGACGAACCGGGCCAGGTCCAGGATCAGCGGCGCCGCGAGCGCGGAGTCGTAGCCGGTCCAGGTGAACTGCAGGCTCATGCGCGCGCCGAGGAAACCCTCGAACGACACGTGGTCCCACGCGGTCTTGATCTCGCCGAGGTCGGGCACGTTGTCGATGTGCAGCGGCGCGGTGACGTCCTCGCCGAGCAACGCAGCGAGCCCGCGTGCCTTGGATTCCAGCTTGCTGTTCGCGGTCACCGGGTCGGCGAGGGTCTCGCCGTCGCCGCCGCCCAGCAGGTTGGTGCCCGCCCAGGAGCGGACCTTCAGCGCCCGCGCGCTGAACATCGGCGCGAGGACGGTGCGCAGCAGCGTCTCGCCGGTCTTGCCGTCGCAGCCCGCGTACGGCAGGCCTTCCCGCTCGGCGAGCTCACGCAGCGCGGGCAGGGTGATCCCCGCGGACGGCGTGAACTCGACGTACGGGCTCCCCGCCTTCAAGGCCGCGTAGGCCGACAGGGAGCTCGACGGGAGCACCGCCCGTGCCGGGTCGGCGAGCGCCGCCTCGAGCGCGTCGAGGTCGTCGTGTTCGGGCAGGTGGGGGCACGGGGCCTCGGTGGAGGACACGTTGACCACCACGACCCGCGCGAGGTCGTGCCGGTCGGCGAAAGACCGGATGTCCGCCGTGAGCCGGGCGGCCGCGTCGGCCTGGGCACCGGTGTGCGTCGCCGGGTGGTAGCCGTCGCGGATCTCGGCGTCCACCTCGGCCAGCCCGGACCGGACCGCGGAGAACACCGAGTGCCCGAAGACACCGGCGTGCGCCAGCTGTTCGGCGCGCTTCTCCAGCGGGGTGTGCACGATGTCGTGCCCGCCGAGGACCAGATCGTCCCAGCCCGGCAACGGAACCCCGGCGAACGCGGGCAGCTCGGTGACACAGCCGCCACCGCCGGCGACCCCCGCGCGCAGCGCGAGGAGCCCTACCGCGGCGGTAGTGGCGACAGACCCCCTCGCCCCGATCAACCAGATGCCCGTACGCTCGTGAGCAGGCATTTCTCCACCTTTCCAGAACCCGAGAACCCCAACCTCCGATGGTCGGATGTTTCGGATCGAACCAAGTCGCAGTGATAGCCGTCATGCGACTTTCGGCTGGATCTACTCCTCAGTTACTCCCCTTCACGGTGACGCCGGGCACAGTGGTCCATCGCGCCTCGTCGGACGCGCTGCGCTCGACCGCGTCCAAGACCTGCTGAACCCGCAATCCGTCCTCGAAGGACGGTTCGGGATCCTTGCCTTCGCCGATCGCGGTGAGCAGATCGGCGACCTCGTTGGTGAAGGTGTGCTCGTAGCCGAGCAGGTGACCCGGCGGCCACCACACCCCGACGTACGGGTGCTCGGGTTCGGTGACCAGGATCCGGCGGAACCCGGCCTCGGTGGGCGGCTGGCCACCGTCGAAGAAGGACAGTTCGTTCATCGACTCGAAGTCGAACGCGAGGCTCGCCTTCGACCCGTTGATCTCCAGCCGCATCGCGTTCTTGCGGCCCAGCGCGAACCGGGTCGCCTCGAAACTCGCCACCGCGCCGCCGGCGAACCGGCCGAGGAACAGCGCGGTGTCGTCGACCGTGACCTGCCCGGTGCCGCCGTCGCCGTCCGGCCGCTCCTTGACGAAGGTGTTCGTCAACGCGGAAACCCCGGTGATCGTGTCGCCGGTGACGAACTGGGCGGCGTCGACGATGTGCGCGCCGAGGTCGCCCAGCGCGCCGGAGCCCGCCTTGTCCTTGTGCAGCCGCCAGGTCATCGGCGCCTGGGCGTCGGACAGCCAGTCCTGCAGGTAGACCGACCGCACGTGGCGGATCTCGCCGAGCGCCCCGCTCGCGACCAGTTTCCTGGCGTGCGCGAGCGCGGGCACCCGGCGGTAGTTGAACGCCACCATCGACCGGACGCCGTTGGCCCGTGCCTTCGCCGCCGCCTCGGCCATCGCTTCGGCCTCGGCGAGGGTGTTGGCCAGCGGCTTCTCGCACAGCACGTGCTTGCCCGCTTCGAGCGCGGCGATCGCGATCTCGGCATGGCTGTCACCCGGGGTGCAGATGTCGACCAGGTCGACGTCGTCGCGGGCGATCAGCGCGCGCCAATCCGTCTCGACGTCTTCCCAGCCGAACCGTTCCGCCGCGGCCTTCGCCCGCACCTCGTCACGGCCGCCGAGCACGGCGAGTCGCGGGATCAGCGGTGGCGTGAAGAACCGGTGCACGCTGCGCCACGCGTGCGAATGCACCGCACCCATGAACGCGTGGCCCACCATGCCGATCCCGATCGTTTCCGTTGCCGTGCTCAATACCCCTCCTATGTCTCCGCTTGCGTGTCGGGTACGCGGGTCTTACGAGTCGAAGCCGACGTCCATGTACTTGTCGACGTTCTCCTTGGTGACCACCGCGGAGTACGTGGTGATCTCGGCGGGGATCTCGTGCTCGGCGAAGTCGCCGGCGCCCTTGCCCTGGCCGAGCAGTCGCGCGAGCGAGATCGCCGAGGACGCCATCGACGGGCTGTAGAGCACCGTGGCCTTCAGCGGTTCGGCGTCGGACTTGATCAGGTTCATCGCGTTCTTCGACCCCGCGCCGCCGACCATCAGGAAGTTCTTGCGGTTGGCGTTGTTGATCGCCGCGATGACGCCGACACCCTGGTCGTCGTCGTGGTTCCACAGAGCGTCCAATTTGGACGCCGACTGCAGCAGGTTCGACGTCTGCTTCTCACCGGACTCCGGCGTGAACTCCGCGGCGACGCGCGGTCCGACCGTGAAACCCTGACGGGTCAAGGCGTCCTTGAAACCCTTGCTGCGTTCCTGGGTCAGCGGCAGCGAGTCGATCCCCGCGACCTCGCCGATCACCGGGCTGGCGATGTTCTTCGCCTTCATCTGCTGGGCGATGTAGTTGCCGGCGTTGACACCCATGCGGTAGTTGTCGCCGCCGATCCAGGTGCGGTACGCCAGCGGGGTGTCGAAGACGCGGTCCAGGTTGATCACCTGGATACCGGCGTCCATCGCCTGCTGGCCGACCGCGGTCAGCGCCTTGCCGTCGAACGGCAGGATCACCAGGACGTTGACCTTGGCGTTGATCAAGGTCTCCACCTGGGAGATCTGCTGGTTGACGTCGTTGGTGCCCTCGGTCGCGTTGAGCGTGACCTCACTGAACTTCTGCGCCTGCGCGCGGGCGTTCTTGGTGATGGCCGCCATCCAGCCGTGGTCCGCGGCGGGCGCCGAAAACCCGATGGTGACAGGGGTTCCGGGCTGCGAGTTCGCCCCGGCGTTGGCCACGTTGGCCGCGTTGTTCTGCGCCGGTGCCTCGTTCGAGGTGCACGCGGTCAGCAGCGCACCCGCTCCGACGGCCGCGCCTCCCAGCAGGAAACGGCGGCGATGCAGGGATTGTTCGGTCATGACGACTCTCCATCCACGGTGATCAAGTACTCGTCTTGGTTTTCTTGACGGAGCGGAACTGCAGCAGCGCGGCCAGGACGATGATCACGCCCTTGGCGATGTTCTGGATGTCGGTGTCCAGGTTGTTGAGCGTGAAGATGTTGGACAGCACGGTGAAGATCAGCACGCCGATCAGCGTGCCGATGAGCGAACCGCGACCACCGGTGAGCAGGGTGCCGCCGATGACGACCGCCGCGATGGCGTCGAGCTCGTAGAGCATGCCGTTGGTCGAGGCACCCGCGGTGGTGCGGGCGACGACCATCAGCGCGGCGATACCGCAGCACAGCCCGGCGACGCCGTAGACGAGCGCGGTGTGCCGTTTGACGTTGATGCCCGCCAGCCGCGAAGCCTCGGCGTTGCCGCCGACGGCGAAGGTGCGGCGGCCGAACGTGGTGCGGTTCAGCACCACCCAGCCGATCGCGAACACCAGCGCGAACATCCAGATCAGCACCGGGATGCCGAGCAGGTCACCGCGGAAGAAGTCCAGGAAGCCCGCTTCGGACACCACCTGCGTGCGGCGGCCGCTGATGCGTTCCGCGAGGCCGCGGGCGGAGACGTACATCGCCAGTGTGGCGATGAACGGCACGATCTTCCCGTAGGAGACCAGGATCCCGTTGATCAACCCGCAGCCGAGGCCGACCAGGAGTCCACAAAGGATCATCACGAACGGGCCGTAGGACTGGGTGGCCAAAGTGGTCAGCCAGACACTGGACAGCGCCACGATCGACCCGACCGAGAGGTCGATACCACCGGCGATGATCACGAACGTCATCCCGACGCTGACCACCCCGATGGCCGCGGCGAGCCGCAGGATCGTGGAGATGTTGCCGTCGGTGAAGAACTGGTCGGGCCTGGTCACCTGGCCGACGATGCAGAGGATCACCAGCACCCCGGTCAGCCCGAGCAGCCGGGGATCGGCGGTGAACTTGAACCCTGTCTTCTTGGGGGGCAAAGGTTCCACGGCGCTCTCCGTACGCACCGATTCGGCTTGGTCGGTCACGCCGCACTCCCTTCGAGAATCACGTCGAGCACTTCCGCCTCTGTCAGCTCCGCGGACGGCTTTTCAGCCAGGACACGTCCTTCACGCAGCACCAGCACCCGGTCGGACAGGCCGAGTACCTCGGGGATCTCGCTGCTGACGAGCACGATCGCGACGCCGGTCGCGGCCAGTTCCTCGATCAGCCGGTACAGCTCCGCCCGCGCGCCGACGTCGACCCCGCGCGTCGGCTCGTCCAGCAGCAGGACCCGGCAGCCGCGGACCAGCCAGCGCGCCAGCACCGCCTTCTGCTGGTTGCCGCCGGACAGCGTGCGGATGATCCGGTGCGGGTCGGCGGGCCGGAGATCGAGACGCCGCAGGCTTTCCCCGGCGTCGTCGAGTTCCCTGCCCCGCTCGGTGAACCCGAACGTCGCGTACTTGCTCAGGCTCGCCAGGGTCACGTTGTGCACGACGGGCAGGTCCAGCAGGAGTCCCTGGCTCTTGCGTTCCTCGGGCGCCAGCCCGATCCCGGCCTTGACCGCCGCGGACACGCTGCCCGGCCGGACGGGTTCGCCGTCGACCGACACCGAACCCGTGTCCTGTTTGCGCGCGCCGAAGATCGTCTCCAGCAGCTCGCTGCGGCCCGAACCGACGAGGCCCGCGATCCCGACGACCTCCCCGGCGTGCACGGTGAAGTTCACGTTCTCGAACTCGCCGACGGTGGTCAGGTTCTCCACCTTCAGGACCTCGTTGTCCGGGTCGACGTGTTCCTGGTGGCGCGGGCCGAACACGGTTTCGACCTTGCGGCCCGCCATCAGCGCGACGAGGTCGGAGGTGGGCGTCTCCTTGGCGTCGAGTCCGGTGGAGACCGTCTTGCCGTCCTTCAGCACGGTGACGCGATGGCCGATCCGGCGCAGTTCTTCGAGCCGGTGGGAGATGTAGACGATCGCGACGCCTTCGGCGGTCAGCTCACCGACGATGCGGAACAGGTTGTCGACCTCTTCGCCCGCCAGCGCCGCGGTGGGCTCGTCCATCACCAGCAGCTTCGCGTCGTACGCGAGCGCCCGCGCCATCGAGACCAGCTGCTGACCGGCGGCGGACAACTTGCCGACCTCGGTCGACGGCGCGATCTCGGGATGCCCGAGCCGCGCCATCAGTTTCGCGGCCTTGTTCCGGGACTCGCTGATCCGTGTGAACCCGAACGTCGCGCGCTCGCGGCCGAGGAAGATGTTGTCCGCCACGGAAAGCCCGGGCACCAGGTCGAGTTCCTGGTACATGGTCGCGATGCCGATCTTCAGCGCGGCGACCGGTGAGGGCAGCGTGACCGGCTCGCCCTGCCAGAAGATCTCGCCGCCGTCGGGCCGGTGGGCTCCGGCGAGCGTCTTGATCAGCGTGGACTTGCCCGCGCCGTTCTGGCCGAGCAGGCAGTGCACCTCGCCGGGTTCGACGTCGAAGTCGACCCCGTCCAGCGCACGCACCCCGGGGAACGTCTTCACGATCCCCCGGACGGATAGCAAGGTCATGCCGGAGCCTCCTCGGCCGTGGTGGGAACTAGCGTCGGATCGGCGAAAAGCCGTTCGGTGGCGAGATGCGCGGCGCCGCGCAGCGGGGCGGTGGTGCCCAGCGGCGACGGCTCGACGCGGCAGGCGGGCTCGTGCCCGAGCGGACGCGCGGACAGTTCGCGGCGCACCGGCTCGACCAGCCACTCGCCCAGTTCGGCGAAGTAGCCGCCGAGGACGACGAGGTCCGGGTCGAGTACGTCGACCACGGTGGACACCGCGATGCCGAGCGCGACCCCGAGTTCCGAGACCGCCGCGACCGCGCGCTGGTCACCACGCTGGACGCGGTGCTTGAGCAGCCCGACCCGGCCGTCGACGCCGAGCGCGGGATCGTGCAGCGGGTCGCCCGGCGAGGCGGCGCCGCGCAGGACGGCGTTGAGCCCGGCCTTGGTCTCCAGGCAGCCGACCCGGCCGCAGGGGCACTGCTCGCCCGACGGATCGACCGTGATGTGCCCGACCTCGCCCGCGAAACCCCTGGCACCGCGCAAAATCGCGCCACCGGACACGAGCCCGCCGCCGACACCCGTGCCGCCGCTGAGGTAGAAGAGCTCCCGCACGCCTTTTCCGACCCCGGCGACGGCCTCGCCGACCGCGCCGAGGTTGGCCTCGTTGTCGACCGTGATGGCCTCGACCGGCAGGCCGAGCCGGGCGGCGAGGAGATCGGCGATCTCGGCGTCGCGCCAGCGCAGGGTCGGCGCGAACCGGAGGACGGCGGCGGCCGAATCGACCAGGCCGGGAACCGAAACGGTGACCCCGACCGGCCGGCCGTCGAGCAGCACGGTCCGGGCGAGGAAGGCGAGTTCGTCCATGCTCCGGTGCAGCCCGAGCGCGGCGACGTCGGCGGTCTCGGTGCGCTCGGAGACCACGCGGCCGTCGAGATTCGTGACGACGGCGGCGAAACGGTCGGCCTCGACGCTGAGCGCGAGCCCGCACGCGCTGGCGCCGTTCAGCTCGACCAGCTGGCTGGGCCTGCCGTTGCCGCCGCCCTGGAGTCCGGCGGAGCGGACGAGACCGCGTTCGGACAGCTCGGTGATCAACCCGGAGACGGCCGCCTTGGTGAGCCCGCAGCGTGCCGCGAGCTGGGTGCGCGAGAGCGGCCCCTCGCGCAACGCCCGCAGGAGCGCGGCGAGGTTCGCCGTACGGGGGCTGACTGGGTCGAGCCGCCCGGATTCCGTCACCGCCACACAGTCCCCACTTACGAATCGGCCGTAACAAACTTTGTTACTTAGCCAGCGAAAGTAGGGTGGTGCCCGTCACCCGTCAAGGTGACAACAGGACAGAAATGTCGACTAAAGCCCTCCGTCACCCGATTAGCCGTCTCAAACGACACAGACTTTTGTACTTTTCGAGCGAAAGCCTGTACGATCTTGACGTTACTAATCGGAATCAGGTGAGTGCCCAACGTGCGGCAGGCGCTTGGGTGTCGTGAGTGTTTTGGGTCGTTCTAACCGCCCTTACCACTCACGAGGACGTGGCACCGCACTCACGTGATCGAAGCCGGAACTCGCGTGATCAGAGGCGGAACACCCCGAGTGCCGCCTCCAATCACGCGAGTCACGTCCCCGATCACACGAGTCACGCCTCCGCTCACGCCACCCCTGCGTGCCCAAGTCTGTGAAGGCCTCCTTGAGGGACCTAGAGTCCCTCAAGGAGGCCTTCACAGACTTCGGACCAGGAGGTACGGAGGGCACGATTGGCCCTAACGACCCAAACACTCACGAGCCGCGGTCAGCTACTCAGCGTGAAGGCCCGGTCCGTGGCGGACCAGGCGGCCCCGATGACCCCCGCGGTGTCCCCCAGTTCGGACAGCACGATCGGCAGGTTCCCGGTCGCGAGCGGCAGCGACCGCCGGTACACCGAACTGCGGATCTCGGCGAGCAGCTGATGCCCGAGCTGCGCGACGCCGCCGCCGATCACGACCATGCCGGGGTTCACGAAACTCACCAGTGACGCGACCACCTGGCCGAGCCGCCGACCGCCGTCGCGGATCAGGTTAACCGCGCCGAAGTCGCCCGACGCCGCCGCGCGGCCGACGTCCTGCGCGGTGATCGCGCCGCGGGCCGCGACGACGTCGGCGAGGTACGTCGACCGGCCGCTGCGCGCGAGCGTCAGCCCGTCGCGGGCCAACGCGGCGCCGCCGAAGTACGCCTCGAGGCAGCCGGTCTCCCCGCAGGCACAGGTCGGCCCGTAGTCGTCGAGGCGGATGTGCCCGATGTCGCCCGCGGTGCCGGCGACGCCGCGGTACACCTTGCCGCCCAGCACGATCCCGCAGCCGATACCGGTACCGATCTTGACGAACACCAGGTCGTCGATGGAGCGCGCGACGCCGGCGTGCCGCTCCCCGAGCGCCATCGAGTTCACGTCGTTGTCGACCGTGACCGGGCAGCGCAGCAACCCGCCGAGATGGTCGCGCACGGAGAACCGGTCCCAGCCGGGCATTATCGGCGGCGCGACCGCCATACCCTCGGCGAAACTCACCGGCCCCGGCAAGCCGATCCCGGCCGCGATCAGCTTGCCCGGCGCCTCTTCGCGGATCTTCTCCGCCAGCGCGACGACCCGTTTGAGCACGGCGTGCGGCCCCTGCCGGACGTCGCAGTCCTCGACGGTGTGCACCAGCACCTCGCACGAAGCGTCGGTGAGCGCGACCCCGACCGACGTCGCGCCGACGTCGACCGACAGCACCCGCAGGTCTCCCGCGAGCCGCACGAGGGTGGACCGCCTGCCACCGCGGCTCGCCGACGGACCCGCGGTCTCGACGAGGCCGACCTCGGCCAGCCGCGCGACCTCGGCCCCCACCCGGGCACGCGGCAGCTCCAGCCGCTCCCCCAGTTCGACCCGGGACATCGGTCCCTCATCGCGCAACAGGGTGAGCAACTGGGTCTGGTGCCGGGTTTCGACCGTCGGATGCTCCGACGTGGGTGCCGTGCTCATTCACCTGAGCCTACGGCGTTGTCCACCCGCTGTCCCGGATGACACTGGAAACCTTCACGCCCTCCGGACGGGAACAAACCCACCGGCCCTCGTCAGTCCTTTGTGGACATTTCGGCGCGGACGAGGAGCCACGACGGGATCAGCACGATCGCCGTGATCCCGGCGATCCACCCGTGCGCGCCCGCGACGGCCGCCGCGGACCCGGGAGCGGCGGCGAGCCGCGCGGCGACGACCGCGGTCAGGACCGACGTGCCGAAGGATCCGCCGATCCGTTGCAGCATGGCGAAGAGCGGCATCGCGTGGGAAATTCGCTCTTTGGGCACCGACACCAGGCCGGTGGCGAGCGCCGGCGTCGTGGTCAGACCGATACCGCAGCCGCGGACCACCTGGACGGCCGAGAGCCACCGGTAATCGTCGGATCCGGTGAGCAGCGCGAGCGGCACCGTCCCGATGATCGTGACGATCAGCCCGGCGAAGATCACCCGCGCCCCGCCTATCCGGTCGGTCAGCCTGCCCGCGAGCGGAAGGGCCAGCACCGTGCCGAGTGCCAGCGGCGCCGTCAGGAACCCGGTGGCGACGAGGCTTTCGTGCCGGACGTCGAGGTAGTACAGCGGCAGGACGATCATCGCACCGAACAGGGCGATCCCCATCCCGAAGATGACGGCGGCGGCCGAGGAGAACATCCGGTCGCGGAACAGCCGCAGGTCGAGCAGCGGCGCGGGCGACCTCAGCGCGGTGACCACGAAGACGGCGAGCAGGATCGCACCGGCACCTGACGCGATCGGGGCTGCTTCGGCGAAGCCGTAGACGAGCAACGGCAATCCGGTCACGGTGAGCGCCAAGCCACGCCAATCCAGCGGACGGGTGTCGACGGGCCCTTCCCTCGGCAGCCGTTTCCGGCCCAGCAGCAGGCAGAGCAGCGCGAGCGGCACGTTCACGAGGAACAGCCACGGCACGCCGAACCGCTCGGCGAGCACACTGCCGGCCAGGGTGCCGAGCACGGGAGCGAGGTAGATCGGGATGCTCAGCACGGCCATCATCCGGCCGAGCCGTTTCGGCCCCACCATCGTCGCGAACAGGATCTGTCCCGCCGGGACCAGCAGCCCGCCCGCGGCGCCTTGCAGAACACGGAAGGCGATCAGCGCCTCGACCGAGGGCGCCGCCGCGCAGAGTGCGGAAAAGAGCGCGAACAGACCGACGCACACCAGCCACACCCGCGTCGTCCCGAAGCGACGACACGCCCAGCCGCTCACCGGCACCATCGCGGCGAGCGCGAGCAGATAACCGGTCGCGATCCACTGGGCGGTACCGAGCGATGCACGGAATCCGGCCGCGATCGTGCCGAGTGCGACGGTGACGACGGTCGACGTGAACATCGACAGGAATCCGCCGACGGTCAGGATCGCGGCCGTCCCCCACAACGCCGGGGTCAACCGGTCCTCATCGGGACTTCCGATCATCCTACCTGCCCTTCTTATCACTGTTAAGTTCTTAACAGTGATAAGATACTGCCGAGTTGTCAACTTCGATACGGACCGGCGAAGGTGTGCGCATGGTCGTGAGACGGGATGGCTACGTTCGAGCCGCGCTGGAACTCCTCGACGAGGTCGGGCTGGACGGACTGAGCCTGCGCAAGCTCGGGGAGAAGCTCGGCGTGCGCGGTCCCGCGCTCTACACGCATTTCAAGAGCAAGCAGGCGTTGCTCGACCAGATGGCCGAAACGATGCTGGACGACCGGCTCGCCCCGCTCGACGATCCCGCGGCGATGGACGACTGGGCCGATTGGCTGGCCAGGCGCGCTCGCACCATCCGCGCCACGCTGCTGTCCTACCGGGACGGCGCCCGCCTGCACGCCGGCTCCCGTCCGACCGGCCGGTCGGCGATGACACCGCTGATCAAACCGTTGCTGCGGGCCGGTTTCGCCGAGGAGGACGCGACGCACGCGATCCTCGCGATCAGCCGCTACACCCTCGGCTGCGCGATCGACGAACAGCAGCACGTCGAGAGCGACCACGACGAGGATCCGGCCGCCTCGTTCGAGTACGGCCTCGCCCGCCTCATCGCCGGGCTCCGCGCCGACGTCGCGCATTCAGAGGACGAAATGCGGGGAGGGGTCACGACCAGAGATAGCGGCGTTCGGGCCGTCCCG
The DNA here is from genome assembly GCF_001905755.1 of Amycolatopsis sp. CB00013. NCBI lineage: Bacteria > Bacillati > Actinomycetota > Actinomycetes > Pseudonocardiales > Pseudonocardiaceae > Amycolatopsis > Amycolatopsis sp. CB00013. Next base: position 557,002 of record NZ_LIWC01000005.1, read on the forward strand.
TCCCGCCGTACTTGAGCGTCACCTCGGCCTTGCCCGTCGCCACGAAATGCTCCAGGTACCGGCGCGCGCTCACCCGTGCGACACCGGTCGCCTCGGCGCATTCGCTCGCCGACATCCCGCCGGCCGCGCCCCGCAACGCGTTCTCCACCAGTCGCGCGGTCTCGGCGGTGAGTCCCTTGGGCAGCACGGGTTTCGCGCTCGGCCGCGCGCCGAAGACCTGGTCGACGTCGGCCTGCCCGGCCTCGGCGAGCCGGTCCAGCCGCCGGTGCAACGACGCGAAATGAGTCAGCTGATCGCGCAGCGACGCGTACTCGAACGGTTTGATCAGATAGTGCAGGACACCGCCCCGCATCGCCTGCCGCACGGTTTCCACGTCGGTCGCGGCGGTGATCAGGATGACGTCGACGTCCTCGGTCGCGCGCAGTTCCCGCAGCACCGAAAGCCCGTCGACATCGGGAAGATAGACGTCCAGCAGCACCAGATCCGGTTTCAGTTCCCGCGCCAGGCGGATCGCGTCGGCGCCGGTGTGCGCGACCCCGACCACGGCGAACCCCTCCGTGCGCGTGACGTATCCACTGTGGACCTTCGCGACCATGAAATCGTCGTCGACGACGAGCACCTTGATCATCGCGGCAACCTCGCCGTGAACACCGCGCCGCCGGAGTTGTGCACCTCGACCGAACCGCCTCGCCGCACGCACGCCTGCCGGATCAGCGCGAGCCCGAGACCGCGCTGGCCGTGCGCGGCGGCCTTCGTCGTGAAGCCGTGCTCGAACACTTCCTCCGCGATCTCCGGGGCGACTCCCGGCCCGGAATCACGGACCTCCACCCGCACTTCGTCCTCCTCCTGCCACACGCCGACCTCGATCCAGCCCTGTTCCCCACCCAGCGCGTCCAAGGCGTTGTCGACGAGATTTCCCAGCACTGTCACCAAATCCGTGGAAAGGGCGTCTTCGACGCGATCCAGTTCGCTGTCCGGCGCCATCCGCAACCCGACCCCGCGTTCCGCCGCGAGCGACGCCTTCGCGATCAACAGCGCCGCCACCGCCGGGTCGCCGACGCGCGAGCCGACCTCCGCGCGCCACTCCCCCTGCGCCGAGCTGATCCGGCTGACGTAACCGCGAACCTCTTCGTATTCCCCGAGTTCCAGCAGCCCGGAGATGGTGTGCAGCCGGTTGCTGAACTCGTGCGCCTGCGCCCGCAACGTGTCGGTGGCGTGCCTGCTGGCGTCGAGTTCGTCCCGCAGGGTCATCAGATCGGTGCGGTCCCGCAGGGTGACCACGGCTCCCCGCACGTCGATCGGCATCCGGTTCAGCGTGAGCACCTTCCCCTGCCGCAGCACGATCTGGTCGGCGCCGGTCGCGCGGCCGGTGAGCAGGTCGCGGATGCGTTCGTTGAGGTCGAGGTCCTCGACCGACCGGCCGACCGCGTCGTCCGGCAGCGCCAGCAGTTCGCGCGCCTGGTCGTTCACGAGGGTGATCCGGTGCTGCGGATCCAGGCCGACGACGCCCTCCTTGATGCCGTGCAGGAGGGCCTCCCGGTTCTCGACCAGCGCGGTGATCTCGTGCGGTTCCAGGCCGAGCGTCTGGTTCTTCACCCGCCGCGCCAGCAGCAGCGAACCGCTCACCCCGATCACCAGCGCGACCCCCAGCACGCGCAGGGCGTTGTCCGGCGACTCGAGCACTCCGGCGAAGAACCCGGGCGACTTCGAGCCCGCCGCGACCATGCGGACCACCTTGCCGCCCTTCTCGTCGAGCACCGGGACGTGCGCCACGATCGAGCCGTCGAGTTCGCCGACCCACGACCGTCCAGAGAGGACGGTGCTGTCGCCGAGGTCGAGCAGCGTGCGCACCTGCCCCGGATCAGGTGACGCGAGCACATAACGGTCCGCTCCCGCGATCACGACGAAATCGACCCCGGAGAGGCTTCGCGCGGTCTCCGCGGGCGCGTTCAGCTCCCACGGGCCGTTGTCGAGGTCGCCCACGATGCCCTGCGCGGCGACACTCTCCGCGACCGACAGCGCCCGGCGTCCCTCGGTCGTGCGGAAGTTGTTCCCCGCCTGGACGACGGCCAGCACGCCCACCGCGCAGAGTAGGCAGCTGACGACTACCAGTTGCCACACGAGGAGCTGGCGGGCCAAGGAACCCCGAGCACCCATCGCCACCTCCTCGTGACCACAAAGAACAAAAGAACCCTTAGGCGTCTAAGCGAGACATCTCTGTTTACACGAGTGCAACATGTCCAACCACGCGGCAGAGAGGCGGGGATCACAGTGAAGCCCAGTAGCTGGTTGGCCATCGCGGCGGCGCTCGTCGCCGTTTTGCTGGTGCCACCGTTGCTCACCCCGGGCAGCGAGGCCGACGAGGGCTCGCAGATCCGGTCGTTGCGGGTACTCGTGCCCAACGCGCCCGGCGGCGGTTACGACATCACGGCGCGGACCGCGACCAAGGCCATGGAGGACGCCGACCTGCTCGGCAACGCGGAGGTGTTCAACCTCCCCGGCGCCGGCGGCACGGTCGGCCTCGGCCGCACGGTGGCCGAACGCGGCAACGGCAAACTCGTCATGTCGATGGGGCTCGGTGTCGTCGGCAGCGTGTTCACGAACAAGTCGCCGTCTTCGCTGCTCGACACCACACCGGTGGCGAAGCTGATCGAAGAGTCGGACATCGTCGTGGTCGGCAAGGATTCGCCGTACCAGAACATCGGCCAGCTGCTCGACGCCTGGAAGCGGGACCCGGGCGCGGTCCAGGTCGGCGGCGGCTCGTCCCCCGGCGGGCCGGACCACCTGGCGCCGATGCTGATGGCGAAGGCGATCGGGCTCGCGCCGAAGACGGTCAACTACGTCCAGTACGACGGCGGCGGCGAACTGCTCGCCTCGGTGCTCGGCGGCAAGGTCGCGTTCGGCGTCTCCGGTGTCGGCGAGTACCGCGACCAGATCGCGGCGGGCACGCTCCGGGTCCTGGCGGTGACGAGCGAGAAGCGGCTCCCCGGGATCGACGCGCCGACGCTGACGGAGTCCGGTGTGGACGTGAAGTTCACGAACTGGCGCGGCATCGTCGCGCCGCCGGGTATCACCGAGTCGGACCGGGCGAAGCTGGTGAGCCTGTTCGAGCGGTTGCAGAAGACGCCGCAGTGGCAGGAAGCCTTGCAGCGCAACGGATGGACCGGCGCGTTCGCGCCAGGTGAGCAGTTCGGTTCGTTTCTCAAAGAGGAGAACACTCGAGTGGCAACGGTGCTGAAAGAGCTGGGTCTGGCATGACCACGTGGCTGAAAGGGCGCTCCGAACTCGGAGTGAGCGTGGTGCTCGTGGTGCTCGGCGTGCTGGTGCTGACCGACGCGCTGAGCATTCCCACCGACTTCGCCCAGCGCGGTCCCGTCGGACCGAAGGCGGTCCCGGTCCTGGTCGGCTCGCTGCTGCTGATCGTCGCGGTACTGCTGGCGCGCGACGTCCTGCGCGGCGGCAAGGGCGAGGCCGAGGGCGGCGAGGACATCGACCTCACCGCGCCCGCCGACATGCGCACGGTTCTGTTGCTGTGCGGTGCCTTCCTCGCCAACGCGGCGCTGATCGGCCTCGTCGGGTTCCCGATCTCGGGCGCGATCCTGTTCTGGGGCGCGGCGTTCGCCCTCGGCAGCCGCAACCTGGTGCGTGATCCACTGATCGCGGCGGGCATGTCGGTCGTGACCTTCCTGATCTTCAACAACCTGCTCGGTGTCCCGCTGCCCGGTGGCCCGTTGATGGAGGTGTTCTGATGCTGCAGCAACTCATCGACGGGTTCGGCACCGCGCTGACCCCGACGCACCTCGCGCTCGCCGCGCTCGGTGTGCTGCTGGGCACCGCGATCGGGGTGCTGCCGGGGATCGGCCCCGCGATGGCGGTGGCCCTGTTGCTGCCGGTGACCTACGGCATGGAGCCGACGGCGGCGTTCATCATGTTCGCCGGTATCTACTACGGCGGCATGTTCGGCGGCTCGACGACGTCGATCCTGCTGAACACCCCGGGTGAGAGCTTCTCCGTGGTCGCCGCGATCGACGGAAACCCCATGGCACGCAAGGGCCGCGGCTCCCAGGCGCTGGCGGCGGCCGCGATCGGGCATTTCGTCGGCGGCATCCTCGGCACGATGGCGCTGGTACTGCTGGCGCCGATCATCGCGAAGTACGCGGTCGACATCGGCGCACCCGACCTGTTCGCGATCATGGTGCTGGCGTTCATCGGGGTCACCTCGGTGCTCGGCAACTCGCGGATCCGCGGTGTCGCGTCGCTGCTGATCGGCCTCACCATCGGGCTCGTCGGCCTGGACGAGATGACCGGTCAGTCGCGCCTGACCTTCGGTTCGCTGCATCTGGCGGACGGGATCGACGTGGTGATCGTGGCGGTCGCGCTGTTCGCCGTCGGCGAGTCGCTGTGGGTGGCCGCGCATCTGCGGCGCAACACCTTCAAGCCGATCCCGGTCGGCAGGCCGTGGCTCTCGCGCGCCGATCTGAAGCGGACCTGGAAGCCGTGGCTGCGCGGTCCGGTGATCGGGTTCCCGTTCGGCGCCATCCCGGCCGGTGGCGCGGAGATCCCGACGTTCCTCTCGTACCTGACCGAAAAGCGGCTGTCGAAGCACAAGGACGAATTCGGCAAGGGCGCCATCGAAGGGGTCGCGGGTCCGGAAGCGGCCGCGTCGTCCTCGGCGGCGGGCACGCTGGTCTCGATGCTGACGCTGGGCCTGCCGACCACCGCGGTCGCGGCCGTGATGCTGGCGGCGTTCCAGCAGTACGGCATCCAGCCGGGTCCGCTGCTGTTCGAACGCGAGTCGAAACTGGTGTGGGGCCTGATCGCCTCGCTGTTCGTCGGCCTGACGCTGCTGCTGGTGCTGAACCTGCCGCTGGCGCCGCTGTGGGCGAAGCTGCTGCGCATCCCGCGGCCGTACCTCTACGCGGGCATCCTGTTCTTCGCCAGTGTCGGCGCGTACGCGGTCAACGCGGACATCTTCGACCTGCTGGTGATGTTCGTGATCGGCCTGATCGGGTTCGCGATGCGCCGCTACGGATTGCCGGTGCTGCCGGCGATCATCGGCGTGATCCTCGGCCCGGCCGCCGAACAGCAGATGCGGCGCGCGCTGCAGCTCAGTGACGGCTCGCTGACCGGGCTGGTCAACACGCCGTTCGCGATCGTGGTCTACGTGATCATCCTGGTGATCCTGTTCTTCCCGGTGATCAAGCGTTTCCTTCCTGCCCGTCCCACCGCTCCCGAGGCGGAGCCCAAGGACAAGGTCGACGCCTGACCAGCGGGAACCCGGCCCGGCCTCGACTGCCCCGAGGCCGGGCCTTTCTCCCTCTCCGGAAGGAGGGAACTTGTCCGCGCGAGTGATCTTTCCGGCGCCTCACGGCGACAGGATCGGCCTCATGCAGATCCTTCATCGTCCTACGTCAACGCGGGCTGGGAAACGCTGGCCGCGATCTGCACCGCGCCACTCGCCCTGTGGGGACCGATCACCATCGTTCTGGGGCTCGCCTACCACCACCCCCGAAAGGTAACGAAAGCATAACGGTGAGATCGCTTTTTGAACCGCCTCTCGTTCGGGGCCGTTTCAGCCAACACGGAGTCAGTGACGCCGGCACTCCCGGCGACGCATCCCCCGGGCTCCGGGCAACGACACCGAACGAGGTGAACAAGTTCATGCCCCGTAACCAAAGATCCGCCGGCCGCCATCGCATGGCGCGCCGCACCAAGGTCGCCACGGGCGCCACCGCCTTCGCCATCGCCGTCGGCGGGATCGTCGTGGTCACCACGACCGGAACCCCCGACGCCGCCAGGGCCGACGGCGCGGACAAGTCGTTCTTCATCGACATCACGAAGGTCCCCCGCGGCAACAACGTCAACCTCGACCTCGCGAAACGAGGCGCACGAGGGACGTTCACCGTGGACTGCGGCCGCAACGAGAACGGCCACTTCAACGGCGACAACTTCATCGCGCAGCCCGGCGTCCGCAATGGAGCCGAGCATCTGCACGACTACGTCGGGAACCTTTCGACCAACGCGGATTCGAACAACAAGAGCCTGCTGCGCGCGGGCACCACCTGCAAGAACGGGGACAAGTCGGCCTACTTCTGGCCGGTGATCCGGATCAACACCGAGGAAGAGGAAGAGAACGAGGCCGCGAACGAGGAGAAACTCGCCGCCGATCGCGTCGACGCCGCCAAGGACGAGGCCGCCGCCCAGGTCGACTGCCCCGACGTCGCCAGCGAACTCAGTGAACTCAGCGAAGTCCCCGACCAGGCCATGCCCGCGATCGACGAGAACCTCGACAAACTCGACCGGGAGTCCGAGAACGCGAACAACCAGCTGGCGCAAGGAAAACAAGCCGGTCAGGTGCTCGACGAGCTGAAGAACAAGCGGAAGCCGTCGATCAAGCAGATCGGCGACACCATGCGGCAGGCCGGCCAGCCGGTCGCGAAGAACGAAGACCAGCTCGCCGGCTGTGCCGTGAAGCAGAACGGCAAGGGCGGTCTCGACAACGGCGGTGACAACAGCAACGTCAACGCCGCCGGTGACGCCGAGAAGAAGAAGTCCGACGGCAAGGCGGCCGATCTGCCCGGCGTCAACGACAACAACGAGATCGGCAACAACGAAGGCGAGATCCAGCGCGCCGAGAAGGTCGACCTGACCTTCACCAGCGGCGGCGCCCGCCGTGTCGTCGCGATGCCGAAGTTCCTGCGCGTGCTCTACGGCGACGCCAAGCAGAGCACCAACGGCCCGGCCAACGCCCGGCCGAGCTGGACCTGCACCGGCTTCGAAGACCGGCTCACCGAGCTGTACCCGATCTGCCCGCGGGGCAGCAAGGTCACCCGCGTCCACTCGTTCCCGAACTGCTGGGACGGGAAGAACACCGACAGCGCGAACCACCGCACGCATATCGTGTTCTCCGACCGCAACGGGAAATGCCCGCGTGGCTTCAAGAACGTGCCGCAGCTGCGGATCACGCTGGTGTACAACATCCCGTCGAACATCCAGGCCGCCGGGCAATACGCGGTCGACGCCTTCGCGCAGGAGAAGCACAACCCTCGCTCCGACCACGACGACTTCGCGAACGTCATGTCGCAGCGGCTGATGAACCAGCTGGTGAGGTGCATCAACAGCGGCAAGAGGTGCAGGCAGTAGGCGCGCCCCGGACGTCATGAAAGGGTCGTTCAGGACAGAAAACGTCTTGAACGACCCTTTCATGACATTTCCATGCGAGAGGGCGCGGCGGGGATGACCCGCGCCCCCACCCCCCGCGCCGGGGGTCCGGTTCCCGGCCCGGCGTAGGGGTACCGGGCCGGGAACCGGCGAGCGATACGGTTTTCCCTCCCTGGAAACCGGACCGCCCGGTCTGGGTCAGGCCGTCGTGGACAACCGGCTCACCCGGTCGAACACGAGCGGCACCGCGACGGCGGGGTTCAGTTCGGCGAGGACCGCTTCCGCGTCCAAGCCGGGCAAGTGGATCCACGCGCTGTCGGCGAAGTCCGGGGTGGTGACGCTGATCCGGGCGCAGCGGGCGGGCGGGACCAGCGCGACCCCGAACGGCTCGACCACGTTGCGCCACACGGATTGCGAGACGATCATCCCGGCGCCGAACTTGTCGCCCGTCGGATCCGAACGGCACCAGTAGCCCACGGCGTCGTTGAAGGTCGAGGCGCACAGCAGCCGGGTCAGCGTGATGTACGTGCGGTGGTAGCGGTGGTTGTCCGCCATCGGTCCCATGTGGACCGCCACCCGTGCCCGCATCGGCACCCTGGCGTAGCGGTTACGGGTCCGGAGCAGATGGTCCAGGTGGAACGCGACCTCGCAGAGCTGCCCGACGGCGTGGTCCGGATACGCGACCATCAGCCCGTCCCCGGTCTCCCGGAAGTGACGCGCTTCCCCCGGGGCGAGCCCCACCGCGTTGAACGAGCGGGAAACCAGCGTTTCCATCTCGGTCTTCATCGGGTCCAGCAGGTCGTCGCTGGCCTTGGACGAACCGACGATGTCGACGGAAAGCACGGCGTGGGTGTGCGCGTTGTATCGGCCTGAGGTCAGCACCTGCATCTCTGCGACCCCTCCCCTGATCGGTGAAAACTGGCGGCAGGAAGCAGTGTTCCCACTCCTCACCGGAAGTTCTGTTCGGAACCGAACAAAACGTGACCTCGCGATGGTCAACGCCAGTGAGCTAAGTCACACCTTTTTCCGTGATCACCCGCAATGCCTCGCGGTCGATGACGGTGATCGCACGGCGCGAACTGGCCACAACTCCCGCCTTCCGCAGTTTGTCCAGCGCCTGCGCGACCATGGTCCGGCCCATCGGGATGAACTGCGCGAGTTCGTCCTGGCTCAACGGGATCCCGATGCGCCAGCCGGCGGGTGTCCGGATGCCACAGACGTCGACCAGGTAGTCCAGCCGGGTCGCGACCCTCGCCACCGCCTGCGGTTTCCACGACTGGGTCCGCTGACGCTGGGCGAGCACGAACCGCCGGGCGACGCTGACGAGCACTTCGCGCATCGCCGCCGGATGATCCAGCAGGAACCGGTTGAACTCGCTCGCCGCGATGCGCCGGACGTGCACCTCCTCGATGGCGACCACGTCGGCCATCCGGATACCGCCCGCGATCACCGCGATCTCGCCGTGCAGATCGCCGGGCACGCCGACGTCGAGGATGACCGTCGCGCCCATCCGATCCGCGCTGGTCACCTTCACGTAGCCGTACCGCAGCAACATGACGAAGTCGCCGGGCTCGCCCGCCCGCATCAGCGCCTGTCTGGCCTCGTAGGTCTGCGGGGTCCCCATCTCCAGCAACCGGGCGCGGACGGGTTCGTCCAGTCGCTCCAGGAACGGACGTTCTCTCTCTTCGGCGGCCTCTTGGCCCAAACCCACGAAACACCCTCCCAGGCAGTCGTGAACACCTATCGCGGAGAGTAACCGAGTCGGCCACCCGATCCGGCGGCGGAACCGTCGTGGGTGGTGAAGATGCCCAGCCGGACCAGTTCCGATCTGATCCACTCGGCCAACCGGTGCAACGGCCCGTCTTCGGCCTCGACGAAATAGCTGTCCACGATCTGGTGTCGCCTATCGGCGTGCTTCGCCGCATAAAGCAGCGCTGACCGTACCTCCGACACCTTCAGCGGAGCGACCTTGATCCCTGGAGCGGGCCGCACGGTGCTTTTGGCGGCCATCACCGCCAGCACGGCCTCCTCCAGGCTGAACCGGTGCTCCACCGGCACGACCACATGTTCCACGCCCTCGACAACCCGGCGCCCGATCAACGGCATGCTGTCAGATCAGCATGGCGCACGGCCGTAGTCTGTTCGGCACCGAACACTCACCCCGGTTCGACCGCCGCGAGAGCGACTTCGAGCCTTTCCTGGTACAGCCTCATCCGCTGGACGAGTACCACCCCGACCGGGGTCCCGTCCCGCACGTGCCGCTCCAGCCTGTCGGTGATCTGGCTCGTCTCGTCCCTCAGCTCGTCGACTTCCGGAGTGTTCCGGTTCTTGTGCTCTTCGAGTCGCGCCGCCGCCCGCCGGAAGGCTCCGGAAAGCTCCGTTTCGCCCGGCCGCAGCGTTTCGATGGCCGTCAGCGCCCGGCCGAGCAGGCTGAAGTGATCGTGCCGGACGGGCTGCGGCGCACGCTTCTTTTCCCGCGCCTCCCGCACCGGCTTCCGTCGTCGGCCGTTCAGCACGAAGAACGCGGTTTCGGCCGGGACCAGCACGGCCAGCGCGGCGGCCGCGCCGAAGAGCCAGGCCTGCGGATGCGGGTAGGTCACGGCGCGGCCGATCATCCCGGCGATCAGGCCCAGCACCACCGCGACGACGTGGAACGGCCGGTTGTCGTACTCGGCCATGTCAGAAGTTGCTGAAGACGTTGACGAACATCTTGTCGATGCCGTACGGGTCGACGGCCTGATAGCTGCGGGCCTTGGACTTCTGCGCGATCTCGTCGAGGACGCGGCTGTCGGCCTGCGCGCCGTAGGCCATGGTGAAGATCCGGACGGAGTTGTCCAGCCGATCGGCGTCGACGTTCTGCAGCACCTGCTCCTTCGTCCCGGCTTCGGTGTTCTCGCCGTCGGTCAGGAAGACGACGGCGTTGATCAGGTTCGGATCGAACTCCCGCCGCATCTTGTCGTTGGCCGCCATCACCGTCTGGTACAGCGCCGTGTCCCCTCTCGGGGTCAGGTTCTCGACCAGCTGGAGCATCGGGCCGCGGACGTTCTTGACCTTGCCGATCGGCATCTTCTCCTCGTACCCGTCCGAAAAGGTCCACAGCCCGACCTCGTCCTCGGGATGCAGGTACTCGAGTTGTTTCCGGATCGCGGGTTTCAGCAGGGCGATGCGGCTCTCGGAATACGGTTTGTCCTTGCGGTTCTTGTCGAACGGCTCGTTCATCGAACCGGACAGATCCAGCACCAGCAGGATCCGGCCGCGCCGCTGCGTGTACTCCCAGCCGTCCAGCATCTTCTGGATCTGCTCGCCGGTGGGGACGCCGATCTTCGGGGGTTCCTGGGTCCCCTGGGTGCCCACGATCCCGGCCAGATCCGGCCCTGGCCTGCCATCGGGATCGCGGAACCCGAGATCGCGGAACCGCTTCTGCTGCCCCTCTTCCCGCAGGAAGGCGTAGAAGTCCTCGGCCGCGGCCTGCTGCTCCGGCGACGCGCTCGCGGTGGTCAGGAAGGGGTGGTCGATCAGCATCGTCCCTTCCTTGGGGTGCACGGCGACCAGCGGGCGCAGCGGGGCGACGGGATTCGCGTTCAGCTGCGCCGGATCCCCGGTCGGCACGCCGCGGTTGTAGAGGTAGACCATCTGCTCCTGCATCGCCATCGCGCTGATGTAGGGCGTGGGCTTCTTGCGGTCCTCGTCGTACAGCGTCTTGAGGAAGGCCACCGAATCGTCGCTGTAGTAGGCGACCGACGCCTCGATCCCGCGGACGAATTGGACGGTCTCCGCGGTCCCGATCTTGCCGTAGTCGCCGCCGGTCGCGGCGAAGTAGGTCGCGATGGTCGCCGCGAGCCCGGACGTCGACCGCCGCGGATTGTCCTTGCCGAGCGTGAAGTTGCCCCACTTCGCGTACTCCGCGCCCTTCGAGGCCCAGCCACCGTCCCGGTTCACCTGCAGGACGTCATTCCAGCCGAGGGTCTTTTCCGGCCAGCCCATCGCCTTGGCCATCGGTTCCGGCATCGCGATCACCATCGGACTGGTCGCGAGCGACGTCTTCGGCCCGGCCTTGATCCGCTCGCCCTTCCCTCGCTGCCGCAGCAGATCGAGCCAGAGCGAGGAACTCGGCATCCAGACCTGGGGTTCGGGCTGGTGCTCGTCGATGTCGTTCCAGCCGTCGGCGATGAGGTCGAGCGTGGCGCCCGAGGTCTTCTTGTGCGGGTCGACCTTCGCGCACTTGCCGCCGTCGAACGTCCGGCCGGTCTCGTTGTACCGCGCGGCCAGTTCGGCGATCAGATCGCCCTTCTCCGTCGAGGAACTCGTGACCAGCCGGACGCAGTCGGACCTGGACGCGTTCGACGGCGCGGTGACCGTGGTCGCGAGCAGGACGATCACGAGCGTCCCGACGAGCGCGCCGAAGACGAGCGAAAGCCAGCCTGATCTCCGCATGCGCCGCCCCCTAGCCGTCGTAGCGGGCAAGTGTAGCTACAACGTGAATCCCGGTTCCGTCTCCTCGGTCACCAGATCGTAGGTTTCGAAACTGAAGCGCGCGAGCGTGCCCACCCAATTCCGATAAACCTTTAGATCATCGAAGGATTCGACGTCTAGCCGCCATTCAGGTGGAAAGGCGTCGCGCGACGATTCTTCGCCGGAAAGCGCGATGAACGTCGTACGCGCCGCCTCCGGATCGGCCACCAGCAGGGCCAGCAGGACGAGCACGGCGCGATAGGGGCCGGCGACGAACGCCTCCAGCTCCGCGTCCGGGATGCCGATGCGGACGAGCCGGTAGAGGTTGACCAGCTTCCGGATCTCGCGCGGCGTGTGCAGTTTCTTCCGCAGCACGTGGACGAAATCGCGTTCGACCTCGGTGAGCCGCAACCGATCCGGCCGCATGTTGTAGAACGTCGGCGGGGCCGTGTCCTGGACCACGACCTCCACCTGTTCACCGCGTTCGGGGGCGCTCTCGTCCTCCGGCCATTCTTCGTGCGCGGATGCCCGCGGTTCCCGTTCCTCGATCGGCATCAGGGCGTCGATGAGTTCGTCCGCCGCGCTTCCCATGGGGCGCAAGGCGAACACGATCTGGAAGATCTTGTCGAGATACTCGGTCCGGCTCGACTCCCCCGCGCCGAACAGCTCTTCGTGGTGCTGGTCGAGGCAGCGCCGCAACCATCGCGGGTCGACGGCCACCACCACGACGAACGCGGGCAGGGCCAGCAGCAGATGGACCGCGGCCAGCACCTCGATCACCTTCGACGGCGGGCAGCGGTCGAGGTCGTCGATGTAGAGCACGATCCGTTCCAGCGGCGGCTTGCCCCTCCCGCCCGCCCGCAGCCATTGTTCCCGCGCGTCGGCCAGATCGGCGCTCAGGTCCGCGAGATCCTCCCGGACCCGGGCGAAAACCCCTTGGTAGTCCCCATATCGGCCGGACCTCGCCTCTTCGATCAGATCGCCGAGCCTGCCGGCCGCGTCCAGCCGCCGAAGCCGTTCCTCGGTCTCCCGCACCTCGGTCTCGAACCGTTCCGCGCGCTTGTCGACATCGTGCCGCAGCTTGTCCAATGTGGACTTCACCGGCGCGAGCGCGGCCCTGGCGGTGGTGAGCGCCGGGGTCAGCACGGCACCGAGCGTGACGACGGCACCCGCGGCGGCGAGGATCGCGTTGTGCCACAACGCCCAGCCGGTGATCGCCATGGCGATGCCGAGCACTCCGGCCAGCGCGTAGCCCGCCACCACGAGCCGTCGCCGCCGTCGTTCGGCGCGGTCCACCCCGGACACCAAGAGCCGCCAACGCCACGTGAGCGGAGAGTCCGCCTTGACGGCTTTCAGCCCCGCGAGCCGGGTCCGCAACGCTTCGCGTTCGGCGTGGACCTCACCGGCGTCCGCATGCGCCTCGGGAGCGCCGAGGTTGCGGAACAGATGGTCCACCAGGCCGACCCACAGATGGTCGTCGTGATACTGCCAGGCGTTGAACCGGATCTGCCGGATCTCACCGGCGAACACGCTGTTGGCGGCGTCGCCGCGGGACCGGGTGGCCAGCTCGGCCACCCGGTCCGTCACCTGCCGGACGAAACTCGATTTGCCGGAGCCCCAGGGCCCCAGCAGCGCGACGCACAGGGGCGGGCTGGTCTCGCGGTCGGCGATGACCGCGGCGAGGGTGCGCACGTCGTCGTGGAAGCCGATCAGGTCGACCGGGCTTTCGACGTCGGGCGTGATCCGCGGCCGCGCCCGGCCCGGTTTGGGCTCGACGAAACCGGTGCCGTCGATCTGGTTGCCGAAGCGGTCCCACACCCGGATCGTGCGGTCGTCCCCGACCGTGACGACCTTCTCGTTCCCCGCGGTGCAGGCGATCGCCCAGACGTTCCCTTGATGTCCCTCGAGGAGCGTGTACTCCCGCGGGTCGTCGATCTCGCGGACGCGGACCTCGCCGTCGGAACCGCCCGAGAGCACGAGTTTGCCGTCCACGCCGAAGGCCAGTGCTCGCACCACCCCGGTGTGCGCGGGGAAGACGAGGGCGGAATCGCCCTTGCGCCGCCACAACCGGACCGTCTCCCCGTCGGCGGACAGCACCTGCTCGCCGTCGGGCGAGATCGCGATCACGTGGATCGCGCCCACCCCGCCGAACCGGTAGTGGGAAACGACTTTCCCGTTCCACAGCCGCACGCCGCCGGCATCGTCCCCGGCGACGACGAACCCGCCGTCCGGGGTCACCGCGACCGATTCGATCTCCGGGCCGCCGGTGCGCAGACCGCGCACCGTCCCGCCGTCCAGCCGCCGGACCTCGACGGCGCTCCCCGCGCCGGACACCACGGCATCCTTGCCCACCGCGACCGCCACGGCCCGCTTCGTGGTCTGGACCTCCGGGGGATGCGCCTCGGCGCCGGTGATCCGCCAGCGCCGCACCGTCGCCCCATCGCAACCGACCACGTACTGACCCGAGATACCCACCGCCAGGACCGGCCGATCATGGCCGCTCAGCGTGAATCGCTGCTTCCCCGTCTCCAGGTCCCAGACCCGGACCGTCCGGTCCGCGCCCCCGGTGACCAGCCGGTTTCCCTTCACCGCGACCGCGAGGATCGGTTCTTCGTGTCCGGTGAAACGTGCCGTCGTCATAACGGCACAGTCTTCCGGTCGCGTCAAGATCATGGTTAACGACAGACGACTATCGGCGGGTACCCCGAGCGCTTCGACAGGTTCAGTGTCGACACTGCTCCGAAATTCCAGCACGCCTTAGACGCGAGGAGTTCAAACGTGCTTCGACGTACCTTCGCCGCGGTGCTCACCGGCGCCGCGCTCTCCATCTCGGTGCTCACGGCACCCTCCGCGGGTGCCGCCGAGATCATGGCGACCACCCTGACCTACGACGACAGCCAGGCCGCGGAGTTCAAGGACGCGGTGGCCGCCGGCGTCAACGTCTGGAACACCAACGTCACCAACGTCCGTCTCGTGAAGGCGACGCCGGGCCAGCGGGTCAACATCCGGATCATCGCCGACAACGGCTGGCCGCGCGCCACCCTCGGCCCCGTTCGCCCGAGCGGCACGGTCACCGTGTGGTACGGCAGGCAGGCCGTCCAGCAGGGCTACAACAAGACCCGCATCGCGTCGCACGAACTGGGCCACAGCCTCGGCCTGCCCGACGTGAAGCCCGGGCCGTGCTCGTCGCTGATGTCCGGCTCGACCGGCGGTGTCAGCTGCGCCAACGTGAACCCCAACGCCCAGGAGAAGGCCAGGGTCCAGCAGCTCTACGCCGGCACCGCCGTCCAGAGCGCCGACGCGGGCAAGGTTCTCGCGGAAATCGGCTGATCCCCGCGCCAGGGGGTGCCCGCCCGGCACCCCCTGGCTTGGGTGTTCTTCAGGCGTTCGCCGTGATCGCCGCGGCCGGGCACAACTGAACGGCGTCGCCGATCTCCGCCGGATCGCGGTCCAGCAACCGGACCCGGCCGTCCTCCTCGTCCTGCGCGAACACCTCCGGCGCGGTCAGCACGCACATTCCGGCGCCCACACAGCGTTCCCGGTCCACTTCGAGCCTCATCGCGATCAGCTCCAGGCCACCGGGAGCGCGTACACCCCGTAGATGTCGGAGTCCGTCCGCATCGGGATCTCGTCGGCCGGAACGGCCAGGCGCAGCTTCGGGAACCGGGCGAGCAGCCCGGTGAAAGCGACCTTCATCTGCACACGCGCGAGCTGCTGGCCGAGGCACTGGTGCACCCCGTGCCCGAAAGAGGCGTGCCCGGCTGCGTTCCGCCGGACGTCGAGCCGGTCGGGTTCCGGGAACTTCAGCGGATCGCGGTTGGCGGCCTGGGCCGAAAGCGCGACCGCTTCCCCGGCTTTGACGAGCTGGCCCCCGATCTCGACGTCTTCGAGCGCGGTGCGTGCCCCGGTGTGCGCGATGGTCAGGTAGCGCAGCAGTTCCTCGATCGCGCCGTCGATGAGTTCCGGGTCCTCGCGCAAGGCCGCGAGCTGGTCAGGGTGCTGGAGAAGGGCGAAGGTGCCCAGCGCGAGCATGTTGGCCGTGGTGTCGAGTCCGGCTCCCAGCAAGAGGAACGCGATGCTGGTCAGCTCCTCGTCCGTGAGCTCCGTGGTCGTCAGCTCGCCGAGGATGTCATCGGTCGGCTCGGCCCGCTTCGCCACGATGAGCTTGTAGAGGTACTGCCCCAACGCGTCGATGGCGGCTCCCTGCTCCTCGGCCGAAGCGTCCGGCAGGTTCAGCGGCATGACGTTGCGGCGGAAGAACTCGTGGTCCTCGTAGGGAACGCCGAGCAGCTCGCAGATCATCAGCGCCGGAATGGGCTGCGCGAAGGCGGGCACCAGATCGGCCGTCGTTCCCTGGCGCTCCATCGCGTCGAGGTACTCGGTGGTCACCTGCTCGACCCGCTCGCTGAGCAGCCGCATCCGGCGGACGGTGAACTTGCCGGTGAGCAGCTTGCGGTAGCGGCCGTGTTCGGGATCGTCCATTTTGATGAACATCCCCGGCGCCGCGGGCGGCATCTCCATCATCGCGGCCGCTCCCGGCAGCGGCGAGTGCATCAGCTCCTGCCGAGCACTGAACCGGGGATCCGCGAGGACGGCCCGCGCGATCGTGTGGCCGGTCGCGAGCCAGCCTTCGTGCCCGTCGGGGAACGTCAGCCGGACCAGCGGATGCTCTTCACGCAGCGTCCCGAGCTCGGCGGGCGGGTCGAACGGGCAGCCCTTCGGGCGTTCCAGGGGAAGCTCGGTGAGATGTGGGACCGACGTGGTCATTTCTGTTCCTCCCAGTTTTTACCGATGCCCAAAGGCTACGTTGCATTCAGGTTTGCTTCAAAGCTACAGACTGGCATTTTTGCTGTTCTTGCTGGTAGATTTCCGTAAATCGTTGCAACGATCTTGTCGGTGAATGCAACGGCACGTTGCAATGATCTGCGGGTGAACGCACAGGAGGTGCCCATGCCGGGCGGCAGACTGACCCAGGAGGACCGTCGGCTGATCGCGACCTGGCTCAAGGACGGCCTCGGTTACGCCGAGATCGGCCGGCGGCTCGGGCGTCCGACGTCGACGATCAGCCGTGAGGTCGCGCGCAACAGCGGCCAAGCCGGCTACCGCGCCGAAGAAGCGACCAGGGTGACCGGAGAACGCGCGCGGCGCGGCAAACCCCAGCCGCGTGCTGTCCCCGTCGTCGAAAACGGCTACGGCCGCGACCCCGAAGCCGTCCGCGCCTTCGAAACCGAGTTCGCCGAAATGATCGTCGCGACCGGCCTCCCCCGCATGACCGCGCGACTGCTCGCGTGCCTGTCCGTCAGCGACAACGGCGTACTCAGCGCCGCCGAACTCGCCCAGCGCCTCCAGGTCAGCCCGGCGTCGATCTCGAACGCCGTCGCCTACCTCGAATCCCAGGCGATGCTCCGGCGGGAACGGGACGGACGGCGCGAGCGCTACGTCATCGACGAGGAAATGCCGCAACGGGTGTGGAACGAAAGCGTCCGGTCGAATCAGGAATGGGTGCGGGTCTCACGCCGGGGCGCCGAAGTCCTCGGCACCTCGACCCCCGCGGGCGCCCGCATGGACGACCTCTCCCGGTTTCACGCGCGTATCAACGAAATCATGCTCGACGACCGGGTCGCGGTGTTCGCCGGTGACGCCTTGACCGTACTCGCCGCCCTTCTGCATGCCGGCCGCGCGCTTTCCGTTTCGGCCCTCGCAGACGCGCTGGGATGGTCGCCTGATCGGGTTGCGGCGGCTTTGCTTGTGGTGGAGGAACATCCGCATATCGCCGGGCCGGTGCGGGTGGATTGTCGTGAGGGGGAGTATCGGGCGGTTCCTTTGGTGGAACGGCTTACGGTGGGGCAGTTGGCGGCTTTGGGGGGTTGAGGGTTGGGGTGTTGAGCTGTTGGCGATTGCCCCGTCGCCGCTTTCCGGCGACGCTTCGGACGGTGTGAGTTGACAGCTTCAGGCGAACGTCCAATCCTCTGCGCATGACCCGCTTGTTGCCGTTTTCTGGCGACGGGCCGGAACGCTGAAGTCCCAACCCCGTTGCCGTTTTCCGGCGACGGACTCAGAACGGCGGTGGCTCGTCGCTTCCCGGGCGGGGTTCGTGCAGCGGCGGTGGTGTGCTGTCGTAGCGCTGCCCAGTGGGTGTGGTGACCGTCAGAGTGCCATCGGAGGCGAGGTGGTAGGTCCAGCCGGGTTCGTCCTTCAACCGGTGATCTCGGCGGCAGAGATCGATGAGGTCGGTGTCGGCGGTGTGCCCGCCGTGCTGCCACGGCACCGCATGATCGATGTCGCACGCCTGCGCCGGGCGGTGGCAGCCGGGTCTTCGGCATTCACGGTCCCGCACTCGCACGAACTCGGCCAGACCAGCTGTCGGCCGGTAGCGGTCGCGGCCGAGATCGAGGATCTGGCCGGACAGCGGATCGGTGATGATCCGCCGCAACACACTGTTCCCACCCTCGGCGATCTCCCTGGCCAACGCGGCGGGGATCGTGCCATGCCCGGCCAGTTCCGCCGGATCCTCGTTCAGGCCGAGATAGGTGAACAAATCCATGTACAGGAACACTTCGCTACGTTCGCTCGCCCCGCCATGGCCGCCGAGCAGCAGATCGAGCGCGACGTCGGCGCGGAGCTGGTCGAGAGTGCGGGGTTCCTCCTTGGTCTTGAGGGCTCGCGCTTCGCGGTCGATCCGCTGATAAGCAGCGGCGACCTTCTCGACCGGCCCATCCTCGACCTCGATCGACGCCACCCCCGTTTCGCCCTGCCGCACCGTCAGACGACGACCCTCACGATGCTGCTCAGCCCGCTTGCCGGCACCCTCGGGATCGATCGTGTTCGCCGCGTGATTGGCCGCTTTCCGGACCTGATCCGGATTCTTGTCACCGATCCGATCCTCCAACAAGGCGTCCACCGCAAGAGCATCCTCGTCGGAGAGCCAGGCGGTGGCCGTGGCGACCTTCATCGCGCTGAACCCGGCGAGTTTCCCCTCGTCCATCAGATTCAACGTGCGGGGCAGCCGGGTGGTCAGCGCGTCAGCGGCGGCGACCATGGCGCCCGCGTGATTGTCCGTGACAGACAACGCGAACGCGACCTCCTGCGTCACACTCCGTGCGCCGTCACGATGCCGGTTCAGCTGCGCCAACGCCCGGAACCGCACCGCTTCCAAGCGTGCGATCCCGGCCGACGCGGCCTGCGCCAACGCGACGGAATCCTTGTCGTCCAACACATTTGCGGCATCGCTCACCGCAGCCAGCACCTCGGGATCGGTGAGGCTTTCCAAGAGCGCCACAGGCGCGGAATGAGTATCCACCCCACGAACCTACGACCCACCACCGACAATTCCCGGCCCCGCGAACGACAGAGGCATTGCCGATTTTCGGCAACGCACACGACATCAGTATCACCAGCAAGTAATATGAAACAAATTCCAGCAATGGAGAAAGACGCGTAGACGCCGTCGCCGTTTTTCGGCAACGAGCCTCCTCAGCGCGAGGACTGTCCACCATGGCAACAAAACCGGCGGCCCATCACCGTCTCCCGGCAATGGGCCGCCTCAGTCAAAACCCAAGAAAGCCCTACATCACATCCCGCACAACCATCCGCTCCGAAGCCCGCTCAATAGCCGCCTCCACCGCACCCACCCGATCGGCCAGCAGCCCCACAGCGCCGACAGCGCGGCTCATCGGGTCCTCATCGTCCCCGCCCAGCGCTTGCGCACGCAGGTAAGCCGCCTTCACATCCGCCCATCGCTGCGCCTGCGAGTCGCTCAGACGGCCGCGGAGTTCGGCCAGCTTCAACAGGTTGGCTTCGGCGCCCGAAGTGAGCGTCTGCGCTTCGCCGGCGTAGTGGTCGTCGATCAGCGCTTCCAGCTCCGCGTCGTTCATCGCGGGCACGATCCGGCCGGCGAGTTTGTTCATGTTGCGATACGAGCCTTGGAGCTGGAACGGCGGTTCGACCCGGGACGCGTCCGCTTGCGCCGCGGAGGCGATGTAGGCCTGGTTGTTCGTCAGGACGATCCGCTGCACCTTGATCAGTTTTCGCAGCACGGCGAGGATCTGCTCCAGTTCGGTCGCCGAGTACGCGTGTTTCAGCTGATCCGCCCGCACCGAGCCGTCGCCGCGGGCCAGGCGGACCAGAACGTCCACATCGGACCGTTCCCGCGAGACCAGCGGGGCCAGCACGGTGTTGGCAGTGAGCGAGTTTTCGATGTAGCTCAGCGCGAACAGGTCTTCCTTGCCCGACAACACATCGCCGAGGTTCCACACGTCCGCGCGGTTGGCGAGCATGTCCGGGATCCGGAACCGCTTGCCCTGCTCGGTGTACGGGTTACCGGCCATGCAGACGGCGAACCGCTTGCCCCGCAGGTCATACGTCCGCGTCCGGCCCTCCCACACACCTTCCATCCGCCGCTGCGCGTCGCACAGCGAGATGAACTTCTGCAACAGTTCCGGCGAAGTGTGCTGGATGTCGTCCAGATACAGCAGCACGTTGTTGCCCTGCTCCAGCGCGAACGAGATCTTCTCGACCTCTTGCCGCGCCGTCGCGTTGGGCGCGTCCGCCGGATCCACCGACGTGACCTCGTGCCCGAGCGCCGGCCCGTTCACCTTCACGAAAACCAGCCCGAGACGGCTCGCGACGTACTCCATGAGTGTCGTCTTGCCGTAGCCGGGCGGCGAGATGAGCAGCAGCAGACCGGACTGGTCGGTCCGCCGCGCGTCGCCCGTCGCGCCGAGCTGTTTCGCGAGGTTGTCGCCGATCAGCGGCAAATAGACCTCGTCGAGGAGCCTGTTGCGCACGAAGGCGCTCATCACCTTCGGCTTGTACTCGGCCAGCCGCAGCCTGTCGCGTTCGGCCGCCACCAGGTCGTTGCGCAACCGTTGGTACGCACGGAAACCGGGGACGCGATCGCGCCGGAATCGCCGAGTCCTGGCGAGTGTCTCATCGAGCCGCAGGGTCAGCGACCGGTTGACGATCCGCGGATGCGAGCCGAGCAGACCGTCCACAGTGGCCGAAAGTTCGGCCGAAGAGTCGTATCGCGGCAGGTCGGCCAGCTCGATCGCGACGGCCTCCGCGAGTTCGTCACGAGAAAGGCCAGCAGAGTCCACAAAGGACCGCAACCATGCCTCGGCGAGCTGATGACGATCCGCGAGACTTTCGAGCGCACGCAGATCTTCGGCGAAGCTCCGGCGGTCCAGCCGGAACTTGTCGAGCAGCGTCCGCGCGCCACCGCTGGTGACGAACCCCGGCGACGCGTCGGCCAGTTCCTCGAACAGGTACTCGCCGGCCAGTTCCAGATCCAGCGTCAGCCCCGAGGACGTCGCGAACGCGGCCATCGCGTCGGCGAGTTCCCGTGCCAGTGCGTCGATCGCCGTGGTGTGCCCGAACGCCTCCCGCACTCGCGAGAGCGACGCGGCACGCGTGGTCCAGGCGGACTTCGCCGCCTCTTCGGCGCCGAAAGCCCAGAACAGCTGGGCGGCGGCCCGGGCGGCGGGCGGATACCGCAGCAACCCGGCAGCGGACCGCAGGCGCACCAGCACCGCCAGGATGGCGGCGGCATCGTGGTCGTGCACGCCACGCGCGTAACCCTCGTCGTACCGATCCCCCGCCGCACGCCGGACGACCTCCAGCAGATCGCCGTCCTGCAAGTCCGGCTGCTCGGCCAGGATCGACGTCGCCAGGTACTCGGCGCGGTAGACCTCGGCCGACTCCGAGACCAGCAGCTGGTCCCAGTACGGCCGCGTCTCCTCGAACGCGGAATCCCGCACCGGCGAACGGTAATCGGTGCCGGTGATCGCGAACTTCATCCCGCCGTCGTGCGGCACCAGGGTGAGGTCGATGTCCTGGGTGTTGACCGCGAAGGTGTTGCGGCCCAGGCGGATCGTTTCGCCGCCCTCGCCGTAGAGGTCCAGCCTGTCACGCAGCGCGCGCCCGGCTTCCTGGCGCGCGGCCTTGACGCGGCCTTCGAGCTCTTCGGCGCGCACCTGATCGCCGAGTTCACGCAGTTCGGTGACGACGCTGCGCAGTTTTGCGACCATCGGGTCGGAGGCGAAGTAGGTGTTGATCTCGTCGACCGAACCGAGCGTTCCGACCCGCCGGGTCACGCTCGTGAGGATCCGCTCGGCCGAATCGACCAGCCGGTCCGCCCTGCGCGCCCGCTCGTCGAGCAGTGCCTGCTTGCGCGAGGAGAACGCCTCGTAGACATCGGTGCGCTTCTCGCCGAGCGACGCCAGGAAGTCGTCGAACTCCCCGAACCGCGATTCGAGGTTTTCCAGCTGCAGCAGCAATCTGCCGAGCTGCTCGTCGCAGCGGTCCGGCGTGTCCGCGACCGCGAGACCGCCGGTGATGGCCTGCGCGAGCAGCGCGAACTCGGCGGCGAACTCGGCCCGGCCCTCGGTCTCCAGCAGTTCCTTGCGGCGCGCGTCGAGGGTTGCGCGAGCCCGGTTGACCGCGCCGATGACCTCCCCGACGCGTTCGAGGATCTTCGTCCGCACCACGGCGTCCGCGATCTCCAGCCCGCCGACGACGTCGGTGAGGACTTCGAGCCCGCCGGACTGCTCGTCCAGCTGTTCGGCGACCGGGACCGCTTCGGCGACGGTCGAGATCGCGCCCGCCGCCTCGATGAGGCCGTCGACCTCGGCGTGATAGCTCGTGAACGCGTCCTCGCCCTGCAGGAACCGGACGGCCCGCTGCGCGGCCTCGCCGAATTCCGAGTCGAGATCGGCGATCAGCTTGTCGACCCGGTCGGTGTCGACGTACCGCAGCTCCCGCACGGTGACGAGATGCCCGCGCGCACGGTGCATCTCCGCGAGCCTGCGCACCCACGCGTCGGCCGCGTTCAGCGCCTCGCCGCGGACCTTGCGCACCAGCGACGCGGTCTCGGCGGCCGCTTCTTCGACGGCTTCGGCCGCCTGCGCGGTGAGCGAGGTGACCGTCTCGAATTCGTCGAGCACCTGCTCGGCGGTGACCCGGACGTCGGACAGCGGGGACCGCAGATCGCCGAGTTCGGCCTCACCGAGCCAGTGATAGTGGTCGAAGACCCGCGCGCACGCGGCGATCAGCGCCTCGAACACCGCCGCCGACGGCGCCATCTCGCCGACCATCCGGCCGATCGAGAGACAGTCGGAGATCCCGCGGACCAGATCGGCGTTGCCGACCCGCTCCAGCGGCCCCGTCCCGGCCGGCTGCGACGCGGCGTACGTATCCGATTGGAACGGCGTCCGCCACACCTGCATCGGGTGCACGCGGCTCGGCTCGTCGGACAGCGCGCGGAACAGCACCATCGTGCCGTCGTCGAACAGCGAATACCCGTGGCACGGGATCGGGTTCGAGACCTCTTTGCGGATCACGTTGTACGGCAGGAGCAGCGAGCGCCCGTCGGCCCGCGCGTGGAAGACGTAGAGCACGTCCTCCCCGTTGGGCGAACGGATCACGCGCTCGAATTCGAGACCGTCCACAGTGGTGTCGAACGTCTTGCTGACACCCGTGTCGAGGTAGTAGCCGCCGGGGAAGATGATCCCGTGGTCCTCGGGCAGCCGCTGGCACGCCTGCCCGATCCCGTCGAGGCGCACCACGTTCCGGGTGCGGGTGTTGAACACCAGGTACCGGTGCTCGGTCTCCTTGTACGGCAGCATCCGCAGCAGGATCAGCGGGCCGATCCTGGCGTAGGAGACCTCGGCGTCGGCCAGGCTCTGCAGTGGCTCGTCGACCGGTTCGGAGTAGACGCCTTCACCGGTCTCGGTGTTGTTCTCGACCTTGATCGTCAGGTTGCCGCCGACGGTCTCGACGAACACCTCGCCCTCGATCGAGATATGCGGATGCCGCCCGAGGACGTGCTGCTCGCGGCCGGTCTCGACCCATTCGAAGTCGTGCGACGGCGGGAAGACGTGGTCGCGTTCGCCTCGGCTGTCCACATAGGACACCTTGCCGTCGGCGGCCACGCCCCAGCGCAGCACGCGGATGTCCTCGGTCCGCGGGCCGATCTGGAACACCGCGAGCAGTTTGCCCTCGACCCGCCGCAGCTGCAGCAGTTTCGCCTGCCGGTAGTACCGGTACAGCTCGGCGAAATCGCGGACGAACTGCTCGTCGCGCAACAGCTCCGGCAGCTCCTCGGCAGGCACGTCGTCGAAGCGGAACGCCTCGTCGTCATGGCTGAAACCGTGCAGCGAGAAGACGTCGTCGACCGTCGTCTCCGGCTTGAGGCCGATGAAGACGTTGTAGCCGAACAACATCCGCCCGCCGACCGACACGACGTCGCGCGGTACGCAGTTGTTCGCGGTGCGGATCCGCTCCGTGCCGATCAGCGCGAGCTGCGCGCTGCCGAAGACGCCGAGCCGCGCGGTGTTGAGCTCGTCCGCGCGTTTCGCCAGTTCGGCGGCCTGTGCGGCGAGCCGGGCGCGGAGCACCTCGTAGGTGCCCGCGTCCAGCTGCTCCGTTCCTGCCGCCGGTTCGGTCGCCGTCACTGCTTCGCGGGGGCGAGAGCGGCGACGGACTTGTCAGCGAGGCCGAGCCGCTGCGCCATGGCCAGCAGTTCCTGCACCTTGCCGCTGTCCGGGCCGCCCGCCTGCAGCTGCTTGGCCAGGAAGGCCGACAGCGTCAGGTTCTTCACGTCCTCCGTGCTCACCGAGCCGACCAGTTTGGTCAGGTCGTCGGTGAAGCTGCCCGTCCCGTCGAGCCACGACTTCCCGAGCGTCTGGACGACGTCCGAGTGCTCGACGAAACCGTCCACGCTC
The DNA here is from genome assembly GCF_001905755.1 of Amycolatopsis sp. CB00013. Taxonomy (NCBI): domain Bacteria; kingdom Bacillati; phylum Actinomycetota; class Actinomycetes; order Pseudonocardiales; family Pseudonocardiaceae; genus Amycolatopsis; species Amycolatopsis sp. CB00013. The sequence goes on from NZ_LIWC01000005.1 coordinate 581,334, forward strand.
TTGCCGAGGCCGATCGAGCCGATCACCTTCTCGAAGAACATGGTCTCCCCGCCGACGATGTCGATGTCGGCCTTCTCCAGCCCGATGCCCAGCACCGTGGCCTGCGCCTCGGCGACCTCGCGCTGCACGTTGAGCGCGGCGAGCCGGATCTCCTTCTCGGCCTCCAGGCGCAGGCGGTACTCCTCGTGCTGGCGGCTGGCGGAGTCGAGCGCGGCCATCGCGGCGGCCTTCTCGGTGAGACCTTCGGCCTCGCCCTTGAGCTTGTCGCGCATCGCGTCGGCGAGCACGATCGCCTTCTCGCGTTCGACGATGGCCTCGGCGCGGCCGACCTTCTCCAGCGCGTCGGCGTCGCGTTCCTTGACCTGCGCCGCGGCCAGGCCGACGGCGGCCTCCTCGGCCTGGATGCCTTCGGCCAGGCGGATCTTCGCCCTGGTCTCCAGCTCGGCGGCCTGCTGACGCGCCTCAGCCAGCGTCAGCTCCTCGCGGGCCTTGTGCTTCGACGCGGCCTCGGCGGCTTCCGCGGCCTTGATGTCCTTGACGAGGTTCTCCTGCGCCTCCGCCTCGGCCCGGATGATGATGGCCTCGCGCTGACGCTGCGCCTCTTCGACGACGCGGAGCTTCTTGATGTTCTCTTCCTGCTCCGCCACGGTCTTCTCGACCGCGATGCGCTCGCGGATCACCTCGGCGATGGACCGCTTCTCGGTCTCGACTTCCTTGTCCTTGGCGATCCGGGACAGCTCGGTCTCGCGTTCGCGGCCGATGACCTCGAGCAGCCTGTCCTTCTCGATGCGCTCGCTCTCGATGGCGATCACGCGTTCGCGGTTCTTGCCCGCGACCTCGATCTCACGCTGCTGGTTCTGGTGCTGGATGCCGAGCTGCTCGTCCGTGCGCAGTCCGGCGGCCTGCGACTTGAGCCGCTCCTCCGCCTGCACCTTGGCGATCTCGGCCTCTTCGCGGGCGCGCATGGTCTCGACCTCGCGGCGCTGCTTGATCTCCGCGTCGGCCTGCCGCCGCTCCAGTTCGAGGATCGCCTCCTTGGCGTCCACGTTCTGGCGGGTGATCTCTTTCTCCTCGCTGCGGCGGAACTCGTTGGTGCGCACGTGCTCGATCGCGGTCAGCTCGGTGATCTTGCGGATACCCTGCGCGTCGAGGATGTTCGCGGAGTCGAGCTGCGCCATCGGCGTCTGCTCGAGGTAGTCGATGGCCGCGTCCTCCAGGCTGTACCCGTTGAGGTCGGTGCCGATGACGCGGATGATCTGATCGCGGAATTCGTGGCGTTTGGTGTAGAGATCCACGAAGTCCAGCTGCTTGCCGACGGTTTTCAACGCCTCGGAGAACTTGGCGTTGAACAGCTCCTGCAGGGTCGCCTCGTGGCTCGCGCGTTCGGTGCCGATGGCCTGCGCGACCTTGATCACGTCCTCGACGGTCTTGTTGACCCGCACGAAGAACGAGATCCGGATGTCGGCGCGGATGTTGTCCCGGCAGATCAGGCCCTCACGGCCGGTCCGGGTGATCTCCATGGCCTTGACCGAGGTGTCCATGATCTCGGCCTTGTGCAGTACAGGCAGGACGATCGCGCCGGTGAACGTCACGTCGACGCGGCGGACCTTCGAGATGATCAGTGCCTTACCCTGCGGCACCTTCTTGAACAACCTGGTGATCGTGAAGAGCAAGACCAGGAGGATGACAACTACCACGGCGATCAGAACGCCGGCCCCCACGCTGATGGCACCCATAGTGTTCCTTTTCTGCTTCAGATGTCCAAAGACTCGACCCAGAAGAACTCGCGTTCGGAGTCGTAGTCATAGAGAACTACGCGGCTGCCCGCCGTCAGGTTGCCTTGACCCGCCTGCCGAACGTCCACAATGGCCGTCGACCCGTCGGCGGCGGCGACTTCGGCCTGACCGAAGTCGTGCGTGACCGACGAGGTGCGAATGACCGCCGCCCTGCCGACGAAGTCCTTCCTGCTCGGTTCCCTCGCGGGACCGAACACCCGGCGTAGTGGCACCACGATCACCCTCGTCCCGAGTGTGCCGAGGACGAGCGCGACGGCGAGCACGCCGACCCCGAACCCGATCCTCGATGGTGTCGAAAGCTCAAGGTCATCGAGAAGAACCGTCCCTGCCAGGCTGGCGAACCAGGTGAATGCGATCAGCAAAGAGAGCGAAATGGACAGTGGGACGCCGCCGAAGCCCGCCAAGAGCCCGTCGCCGCCGTCGAAGTCGTCGACATCGACCGCGCCGAGCAGTGCCAGCAGCCAGTAGCCGATCACCACGATCAGCAGGAAGCTGAAGAGCACGGCCGGGAACCCCAGAGCCGCGGTGACGAACCCGCCCATCGCCGTCGTTCCCTCCCCCATTACCCCGGGTCAGGACTATAACCAGCGCGTGACGCCGGGCGGGCCGTTTTCGGCTACGACTGGGTCACGGTGTGCGGAAGCGTGCGCGATCCCTCCCCGCATTTAGTCCTCTGAATGCGATCTGGCCTGGGAGCGGAGCGTTACGCCGACCGGCCGCCCGGAAGCCATCCGGTTGGCCCTGTCGCACCATCGGGACGAGCCCTACTCTCCAGTATTGAGAGTGACACAGGACACACCACGGTCTTGGGAGGCTCCATTGGGTTGGCACGTTCGCGAGACGATCGACGAGGATCAGCGCGAACGGCGGATCCGCCACGTCACCCGGTGCCTGAGTTGCACGCTCACCTGCGTCCACTGTGGACTCCCCGCGAGATTCTCCGTGTCCGCCGGACATCCCGGCCTCGGCGTCGTCGAACACCTCCCCGGCGTGACCTCCCCCGGTCTCCCCGATCTCGCACTGCTGCACCGATTCTGCCGGGACAACCTCGCCGCGGAGCCGGGGATCGCGCTCAGGCGTGCCTATCTCGGCCTGGCGACCGAACTCTTCGAAACGGGACGGCGGATCCGCCGTCACCGCAGGCTCGGCGTGCATCCGCCACGACCGGGCCATCTGGAGGCCTACCGAAAACGGTGGCGAGTGGCCAAAATGCGGTACGCCTGCAAGGCGTGCCGGTACTACACCGGCTCTCACTGAGCCGATTCTCCCCCGGAGGACTCGTGCTCGTTCGTCTCATCCTCGGTCTGCTCATCACCGTCGCCGGCCTCGCCTTCGCCGCCCGTCGCGCCGCCTGGCTCGCCAAACTGATCCGTTCCGGCCAGCCGGACGAGAAACGCTCCGACGTCATGGCCGTCCGCGCGAAAACGCATCTGGCCGAGGTCTTCGGACAGCGCAAACTGCTCAAATGGTCCGTCCCCGGGCTCGCGCATCTGTTCACGTTCTGGGGTTTCGTGATCCTCGGTTCGGTCTACGTCGAGGCGTACGGCGCCCTGTTCGACCACGACTTCCACATCCCGCTCATCGGGCACTGGGCGGTCCTGGGTTTCCTGCAGGATTTCATCGCGGTCGCGGTACTCGTCTCGCTCGCGGTCTTCGCGGTCATCCGGATCCGCCAAGCACCCGAACGAAAGGAGCGCGCGTCGCGGTTCTTCGGCTCGCACACCGGCGGCGCCTGGCTGATCCTGTTCATGATCTTCAACGTGATCTGGACGATGTTCCTCTTCCGCGGCGCTTCGGCGGCGGTCGGCGTCTTCCCGTACGAGTCGGGCGCGTGGGTCTCCCTCGGCGTCGGCGAACTCCTGGAGCCGCTGGGGACGTCGGTCACCGAACCACTGGAGACCGTCGGGCTGCTGCTGCACATCGGCGTGATGCTGGCGTTCCTGTCGATCGTGCTCTACTCCAAGCACCTGCACATCTTCCTGGCGCCGGTCAACGTCACCGCGAAACGGCTCCCGGACGCGCTCGGCCCGCTGCTGCCGATGGAATCCGGCGGCAAGCCGATCGACTTCGAGGATCCGGGCGAGGACGACACGTTCGGCCGCGGCAAGATCGAGGACTTCACCTGGAAGGGCATGCTCGATTTCGCCACGTGCACCGAATGCGGCCGCTGCCAGTCGCAGTGCCCGGCGTGGAACACCGGCAAACCGTTGTCCCCCAAGCTGTTGATCATGGACCTGCGGGACCATCTCTTCGAGAAGGCGCCGTACATCCTGGACGGGAAGGAAGCTCCCGAAGAGCGTCCGCTGGTCGGCACCAAGGAGGACTTCGGCGTCATCGACCCGGACGTCCTCTGGTCGTGCACCACCTGCGGCGCCTGTGTCGAGCAGTGCCCGGTCGACATCGAGCACGTGGACCACGTCGTGGACATGCGCCGCTACCAGGTGATGATCGAGTCGGCCTTCCCGAGCGAGCTCGGCGTGCTGTTCAAGAACCTCGAGACCAAGGGGAATCCCTGGGGCCAGAACAACTCCGACCGGCTCGCCTGGACGAAGGACCTCGGCTTCGAGGTGCCGATCTTCGACGGTGAGCTCGCCGACGACGTCGAGTACGTCTACTGGGTCGGGTGCGCGGGCGCGTTCGACGACAACGCCCGCAAGACCGTCCGCGCCACGGCGGAACTCCTGCATCTCGCCGGGGTGAAGTACACGATCCTCGGCACCGACGAATCGTGCACCGGCGACCCGGCGCGCCGCTCCGGCAACGAATTCCTCTTCCAGATGCTCGCGCAGCAGACCGTCGAGACGCTGAACGCGGTGTTCGAGGGCCGCGAACCGGGGACGCGCAAGATCGTCACCACCTGCCCGCACTGTCTCAACACCCTCGGCCGCGAGTACCCGCAACTGGACGGGCACTACGAGGTTCTGCACCACACGCAACTACTGAACCGGCTCGTCCGCGCGGGCAAGCTGACGCCGGTCAAACCGGTCGACGCCGGCCCGGTGACCTACCACGACCCGTGCTACCTCGGCCGCCACAACAAGGTCTACGAGCCGCCGCGCGAACTCGTCGGCGCGACCGGCGCGACGCTCAGCGAGATGCCCCGGCACGCGGACCGCTCGCTGTGCTGCGGCGCCGGGGGCGCGCGGATGTGGATGGAGGAGCAGATCGGCAAGCGCATCAACCTCGAACGCGTCGACGAAGCGCTCGGCACCGACGCCGAAACGATTGTCACCGGCTGCCCGTTCTGCCGCGTGATGCTGAACGACGGTCTCGTGCAGCGGCAGAGCGAAAAGCGTGGCGAGAACGTCACTGTGCGCGACGTTTCCCAGCTACTGCTGGAGTCCGTACGGGAACGGGACCGGACCGCCACCGAGATTTAAGGCACACGTGAGTTGGAAGTTCGGCATACCGAACTCTAGACTCACGGGATGGCGAATCTGCGCAAGACCGTGTGCGCGCTGGCGGCGTCCGCACTCGTCCTGTCCGCATGCGGCGGACCCGCCGGCGGCACGGACGACAAGCGGCCCGTGGTGCTGACGACGTTCACGGTCCTGGCGGACATCGCCTCGAACGTCGCGGGCGACAAGCTCCGCGTCGAGTCGATCACCAAACCCGGCGCGGAGATCCACGGCTACGAGCCCACGCCGGACGACATCAAGAAGGCCGCGAAGGCCGACTTGATCCTCGACAACGGACTGAACCTGGAGGCGTGGTTCGCCCGGTTCGTCAAGGAGAGCGACGCGCCGCACAAGGTGGTCAGCGAAGGTGTCCAGCCCATCGCCATCGGCGAGGACGCCTATCAGGGCAAGCCGAACCCGCACGCGTGGATGTCCCCGAAAAATGTGGGTATCTACGTGGACAACATGGTGAAGGCGTTCAGCGAGCTCTCCTCCGGCGACGCCGCCGTGTTCAAGGCCAACGGCGACGCCTACAAGGCGAAATTGCAAGGGGTGCAGGACGAGATGACGAACGCGCTGAGCGCCCTGCCGAAGAACGAGCGCGCGCTGGTCACCTGCGAAGGCGCCTTTTCCTATCTGGCGCGCGACACCGGGCTCACCGAGCGGTACATCTGGGCGGTCAACGCCGAACAGCAGGCGACCCCGCAGCAGATCACCCGCGCGATCGGGTTCGTCAAGGAGAACAAGGTCCCCGCGGTGTTCTGCGAGTCGACCGTCTCCGACGCCCCGATGCGGCAGGTCGTCTCGGCGACCGGTGCCGCGTTCGGCGGCGTGCTCTTCGTCGATTCGCTGTCCGGGCCGGAAGGTCCCGTGCCGACGTACCTCGACCTCATCCGCCACGACTCGAAGACGATCGTCGCCGCGCTCACCGGGGCGAAGCCGTGACGGCCGCGATCCGCGTCGAAGGCGTCACCGTCCACTATGGCGACGTCCTCGCGCTCGACGGTGTCGACGTCACGCTCGATCACGGTCGCGTGTGCGGACTGGTCGGGATGAACGGCTCCGGCAAGTCGACGCTGTTCAAGACGATCATGGGCATGGTCCGGCCGGACACCGGCACGGTGTCGATCGACGGCGGCACCCCCGCCCGCGCCCGCAAGACCGGCGTGATCGGCTATGTACCGCAGAGCGAGGACGTCGACTGGTCGTTCCCGCTGTCCGTGCGGGACGTCGTGATGACCGGCCGCTACGGGCGGCTCGGCTTCACGCGCCGCCCGCGCCGCGCCGACCACGAAGCCGTCGACCACGCGCTGGAACGGGTCGAGCTGACCGAACTCGCCGGACGCCAGATCGGTCAGTTGTCCGGCGGGCAGCGCAAACGTGCGTTCGTCGCGCGCGGGATCGCCCAGGGCGCCCGCGTCCTGCTGCTGGACGAGCCGTTCGCCGGGGTGGACAAGCGCTCCGAGGCCACGATCACCCGGCTGCTCAAGGAACTCGCGGCCGACGGCGCCGCGGTCCTGATCTCCACCCACGATCTGCACGCGCTGCCCGGCCTGGCCGACGAGGCGATCCTGCTGATGCGCAAGGTGCTCGCGCACGGCTCCCCCGGCGAGGTGCTCCGGCCCGAGAATCTCGCGCTCGCCTTCGGACTCGATGTCCTGCAACGGGAAGAAGAACCCGCGTGAGCCTCTACGACCTGTTCCTCGAACCGCTCAGCTACGACTTCATGGTGCGGGCGCTGGCGTCCACGGTGATCGCGTCCGCGGTCTGCGCGGTGCTCTCCTGCTGGCTGGTGCTGATCGGCTGGTCGCTGATGGGCGACGCGGTCTCGCACGCGGTGCTGCCCGGTGTCGTGCTCGCCTACGTCCTCGGCGCGCCCTTCGCGCTGGGCGCCGTCGTGTTCGGCTTCCTCGCCGTGGCGTTGATCGGCGTCGTCCGGGACACCAGCCGGGTCAAGGAGGACGCCGCGATCGGCATCGTGTTCACCACGTTGTTCGCGCTCGGCCTCGTGCTGATCTCGGTGACGCCGAGCCAGACCGACCTGAACCACATCATCTTCGGCAACCTGCTCGGCGTCGACACCTCGGATCTGATCCAGATCGGCGTCCTCGGCGCGATCACGCTCACCCTGCTCGTGCTCAAACGCCGCGATTTCACCTTGTACGCCTTCGATCCCACGCACGCGCACGCGATCGGGCTCAACCCGCGGGTGCTCGGCGCCGCGCTGCTCGGCCTGCTCGCGCTGACCGCGGTGGTGGCGCTGCAGGTGGTCGGCGTGATCCTGGTGGTGGCGATGCTGATCATCCCCGGCGCGACGGCGTACCTGCTGACCGACCGGTTCGGCCGCATGCTCGTGATCGCGCCGTCGTTCTCGGTGCTCGCGGCGGTGGCCGGGCTGTACCTGAGCTACCACCTCGACACCGCGTCCGGCGGGATGATCGTGCTGGTGCAGGGCGCCGGGTTCACGCTGGTGTACCTGTTCGGGCCGCGGCACGGGATCGTCGGGAAGCGGCTGGCCAAGCGGCGGCGGGAAACGGCACGGGCAGCGTAACCGGACAATCACCCCGCGCTCTGTGTCTCTCGTGACATGGGTCCGAGCCTCGCCTTAGGTTAGGCTCCCCTCATGTCTACGGAAGACGCGCTGCTCACCGGCCATGACCTGGTGCTCGCGCACCAAGAGCGGGCCGTGGTGGACGGGGTGTCCCTGTCCCTGCGCGCCGGTACGGTGACCGCGCTGGTCGGGCCGAACGGCTCCGGCAAGTCGACGCTCCTGCGTTCGCTGGCGCGGCTGCACAAGCCGCGCGAGGGCGGCGTCCGGCTCGGAGAGCGCGCCGTCTGGGGCGGCAACGCGTTGTCCGGCAAGGAATTCGCCCGCCAGGTCACGCTGCTGACCCAGCACCGGCCCACCCCGAGCGGGGTCTCCGTGCGCGACGTCGTCTCCTACGGCCGGTATCCGTACCGCTCCGGCTGGCGCGGGGTCGACATCGACGGCGCCGCCGCGGTCCGCCGCGCGATGGAGCTCACCGGCGTGACGGCGATGGCCGAACGCGGGGTCGACGAGCTCTCCGGCGGCGAACTCCAGCGCGTCTGGCTCGCCTCCTGTCTCGCCCAGCAGACCTCCGTGCTGCTGCTCGACGAGCCCACCAACCATCTCGACCTGCGCTATCAGGTCGAGATCCTCGACGTCGTCCGCGATCTGGCAGGAGAAGGCGTCGCGGTCGGCGTGGTGCTGCACGACCTCGACCACGCGGCGATCATCGCCGACGAGGTCGTCCTGCTGAGCGAGGGAACCATCGTGGCCACGGGTGACATCGGGCAGGTGCTCACCTCCGAACACCTCTCCAAGGCCTACGGCGTCACCGTCCACGTCGCGAACGACCCGGTGACGGGCGCGATCCACTGCAGGCCACTCGGGCGGTATTCGCCCAGGCCCGCCTGAGAAATCCAGGAAGAACCATGCGTTTGCCGATCCCCGCCGCCCTCGTCGCGGCGACCGCCCTGCTGCTTTCCGCCTGCGGCACCACGGAGAACACCGCGGCCGCGCCGAGCGGATCCGCCGCCGCGAGCGGACCGGTCACCGTGACCGACGCGCGCGGCAAGGCCGTCACCCTCAAGGCCCCGGCGAAGCGCGTCGTCGCGCTGGAGTGGGGCGAGGCCGAGATGGTCGCGTCGCTCGGTGTCATGCCGGTCGGCGCCGCGGACGTCGCGGGCTACAACGTCTGGGACAAGGCCGCTCCGCTGTCCGCCGAGGTCAAGGACGTCGGCAAGCGCAACGAGCCCAGCGTCGACGCGATCGTCGGGCTGAACCCCGACGTCGTCATCATCGCCGACGAGCGTGACTCGACCCTGGTCCCGCAGATCGAGAAGTACGTGCCGGTCGTGGTGACCAAGTCCAGCGACGCGAGCCGGAACTTCGACCGCCTGCGCGAGGACTTCAAGCTGATCGCGAAGACGGTCGGCAAGGAGGCCGACGCGGACAAGCAACTGTCCGAAATGGACGCCAAACTCGCGGAGGGCAAGAAGGCCGTCGAGGCCAAGGGCGCCGCGGGCACCCCGTTCCTGATGGCCGACGGCTACCTCGAAGGCAGCACCGTCAGCATCCGCCCGTTCGGCAAGGGTTCGCTGGTCTCCGACACCGCCGAGGCCGTCGGCCTGAAGAACGCCTGGACCGGCAAGGTCGACCCGCAGTGGGGTCTCGGCCAGACCGACGTCGAGGGCCTGACCGCGATCACCGACCCGAAGACCGTGCTGTTCTACAGCGCGTCCGAAGAGGACGTCTTCACCACCGGGCTCGCGCAGAACGCCGTCTACCAGCGGCTGCCGTTCGTCGTGTCGAAGAAGATCCACAAACTCGAGTCGGGCACGTGGACCTTCGGCGGACCGAAGTCGATCATCATGACCGCCGACCAGATCGTGAAGGCAGTCACGGCCTGATGCGTGCCCGCACCATCGCGGTGTCGGCGGGGCTGGTGGTGCTCATCGCCGTCCTCGCCGGCATCCACCTGACGCAGGGCACTTCGACGTCCGGTCCGCTGGACGTGGTGAAGGCGATCTTCGGCCAGGGCGACGCGCAGACCCTCGCGGTACTGGAGGGCGCGCGCGTCCCCCGGCTGCTCGCCGCGTTGCTGCTCGGGATCGCGCTCGGCGTCGCGGGCGCGGGAATGCAGTCCGTGGCAAGGAATCCGCTCGCCTCGCCGGACACGCTCGCGGTCAACGCGGGCGCGCATTTCGCCGTGGTCGCCATTTCCGCGTTCGGTCTCTCGCTACCGCTCGTGCCGGTGGGCGGGGCGGCGTTCGTGGGCGGGCTCGCCGCGGCCGTCGTCGTACTCGGTCTCGCGGGCGGCGGTGCCGCGAGCCCGCGGCTGGTCCTCGTCGGTTCGGCGATGCTGCTGGCGCTCCAGTCGGTGACCGTCCTGCTGCTGCTCCTGTTCGAGGAGGAGACGAGCGGCCTGTTCGCCTGGGGCAGCGGTTCGCTGACGGTGGCCGATCTGCGCGCGACCGCCCAGATGACGCCGATCGTGGTGATCGCCGTGGTGGCGCTCGTCGCGATGAGCGGCAAACTCGACATCCTCGCCCTCGGCGACGACAACGCGACCGTGCTCGGCCTGCGCGTCCGCCGGACCCGGGTCACCGCGATCGTGCTGACCGTCGCGCTGACCGCGGCGGCGGTGACCGTCGCCGGGCCGGTCGGGTTCGTCGGGCTGAGCGCGCCGGTGATCACGCGGCTGCTGCTGCCGATCGCCAAACATCGTGCCCTGCTGCCGGTTTCCGGGCTGGTCGGCGTCGTCACGGTGCTCGGCGCCGACGTCGTCCTGCGGGCGATCATGGGCTCGGCCGCCGCCGTGCGGGTGCCGACCGGGGTGGTGACCACGATCGTCGGCGCCGTCGTGATGGTGTGGCTGGCGCGGCGCGGCCGGGGAAGCGGCTCGCGCCGTCCGGCCCCGGCCGGGCGGGTCGGGGTCGCCGGATCGACCCGGCGGCTCGTGCTCATTTCCGTCGTCCTGGTGGCGCTCCTCGCCGTCGTCCCGGTAGCAGGCCTGATGCTGGGCGACCGCATAGTGCTGCTCGGCGATCTCGCGAACTGGGTCACCGGCAACACCGGGACCGCGCTCACCTTCGTGCTGGACCAACGACTTCCGCGGGTGCTGGCCGCGCTGCTCGCCGGTGCCGCGCTGGCCGTGTCCGGCTGCGGGATCCAGTCGGTCAGCCGCAACCCGCTCGCCGAACCCGGGTTGCTCGGCATCACCGCGGGCGCCGGGCTCGGCGCGATCACGCTGATCACCATCGTCCCCGCGGTCGGCGCCTGGTCGATCGCCGGCGCGGCCGGCGCCGGCGCGACCGTGGTGTTCCTGCTGGTCTACGGGCTGGCGTGGCGGTCGGGGCTGGATTCGGACCGGCTGGTGATCATCGGCATCGCGGTCTGGTCGGCCGGGATGGCGCTGATCACGCTGCTGATCGTGGTCTCCGACCCGTGGAACTCGGCCAAGGCGCTGACCTGGCTTTCCGGGTCGACCTACGGCCGCACGCTGGACCAGGTCGTGCCGGTGGCGCTCGCGCTCGTCGCGCTGACGCCGTTGCTGTGGATCAAGCACCGGGAACTCGACCTGCACGCCCTCGACGAGGACACCCCGCGCGTGCTCGGGATGCGCATCGAACGGTCACGGCTGGTGGTGCTGGCGGCGTCCGGGATCCTGGCGGCCACCGCGGTGTCCGCCATCGGTGTGGTCGTCTTCGTCGGCCTGGTCGCACCGCATCTGGCGCGCTCGCTGGTGGGTGGACGGCACGGCCGGATCGTCCCGGTGGCCGCGGCGCTCGGGGCGCTGCTGGTGAGCGTCGCGGACACCCTGGGGCGGACGGTCATCGCGCCCGCCCAGATCCCGGCGGGCCTGGTCATCGCGATGGTCGGGACGCCGTACTTCGTGCTGGTGCTCTGGAAGACCCGGCCGTAGCGAGCCGTCAGGATGCCGGGACGGCGAAGGTGCGTGTTCCGGACGGGCTGTCGAACTTGAGTCGGCGGTGCAAGCGGGCGCACCACCGAGGCCTACCGCCCCCGGACTGTCCAAAAAGGTCACTTTTCGAGATCAAAGCGCCCGATTCAGGCACTTTGCGCAGTATTGCCCGGGGGTCGTGAGTGGCAATTGTCGTTCTAACCCTCTTTATCACTCACGACCTCTGCGCAAAGCGCTCAAATCGGGCATCGAGTCAGTCTCGGCGTCCCTTGTGGACGGTTCAGGCCACGATCGGCCCTCGGGTCGCCTGGTCTGAAGGGGCCCTTCACCGCATGCGATGCGGTGAAGGGCCCCTTCAGACCACGGAACTACAGGGTCTTCTGCAGGTGCGTGGCGAGCAGCTTGGTAAAGCGCGCCGGGTCGGCCAGTTCGCCGCCTTCGGCGAGCAAAGCCATGCCGTACAACAGTTCCGCGGTCTCCGCGAGCCCTTCGGACTCGCCCTTCTCGGTGAACGAGGACCGCAGCCCGGACACCAGCGGGTGCCCCGGGTTCAGTTCCAGGATCCGCTTGATCTGCGGCAGTTCCTGGCCCATCGCGCGGTACATCTTCTCCAGCGTCGGGGTGACGTCGTTCGTGTCGCCGACGATGCAGGCGGGCGACGTCGTCAGCCGCGACGAGAGCCGCACCTCCTTGACCTGCTCCGACAGCGTCGTCGTCAGCCAGGTCAGCAGCCCGGAGAACTCTTCCTTCTGCTCGTCGGTGGTGTCGGAGTCGAGTTCGACCTCGCCCTTCGCGACCGACTGGAACTGCTTCTCCTCGTAGCCCGAGACGGCGTCGACCCACATCTCGTCGATCGGGTCGGTGAGCACGAGCACCTCGTAACCCTTGGCCTGGAAGGCTTCCAGATGCGGGGAGTTCTCGATGCTCTGCCGCGATTCGCCGGTCAGGTAGTAGATGTGCTCCTGGCCGTCCTTCATCCGCTCGACGTACTCACGCAGCGACGTGAGCTTCTCCGGGTCGTTCGTCGAGGCGAACGAGCAGATGTCGAGGATCGCGGTGCGGTTCTCGTGGTCGTCCAGCAGGCCTTCCTTGACGGCCCGGCCGAACTCCTTCCAGAAGGTGTCGTACTTGTAGCGGTTCTCGTCGGCCATCAGGGTCTTGACCGTCGACAGCACCTTCTTGACCAGGCGACGGCGGATCAGCTGGATCTGCCGGTCCTGCTGCAGGATCTCGCGCGAGACGTTGAGCGAGAGGTCCTGCGCGTCGACGACGCCCTTCACGAAGCGCAGGTATTCCGGCATCAGCGCTTCGCAGTCGTCCATGATGAAGACGCGCTTCACGTACAGCTGGACACCGCGTTTGCGCTCCCGCATGAACAGATCGAGCGGCGCGTGGCCGGGCAGGAACAGCAGCGCCTGGTACTCGAAGGTGCCTTCGGCCTGGAGCCGGATCGTCTCCAGCGGGTCGTTCCAGTCGTGCGCGACGTGCTTGTAGAACTCGTTGTACTCGTCCTCGGTGACGTCGGACGACGGACGGGCCCACAGCGCCTTCATCGAGTTGACCGTGACGACCTCTTCGCCTTCGGTCATCCGGATGGGCCAGGTGATGAAGTCCGAGTACTTCTTGACGATCTGCTTGATCTTCGTGGCCGAGGTGTAGTCGAAGAGCTGGTCTTCGGCGTCCTCGGGCTTGAGGTGCAGGACGACCGACGTGCCCTGCGGCAGGTCCGGGACCGTCTCGATGGTGTACGTGCCTTCGCCCTCGGATTCCCAGCGGACGCCCTCGTCCGATCCGGCGCGGCGGGTCAGCAGCGTGACCTTGTCGGCCACCATGAAGCTGGCGTAGAAGCCGATGCCGAATTGGCCGATCAGATCCTGCGAGGCCGCGGAATCCTTGGTCTCCTTCAGTTTCTTCAGGAATTCGGCGGTGCCGGATTTCGCGATCGTGCCGATCAGCGCCACGACGTCGTCCCGGCTCATCCCGATTCCGTTGTCCCGCACGGTGAGGGTGCGGTTTTCGGGGTCGGTCACGATCTCGATGTGGAGATCGTCGGTGTCCGCCTGGAGTTCCTTGTCGCGGAACGCTTCGAGGCGGAGTTTGTCCAGTGCGTCGGAGGCGTTGGACACCAGTTCCCGCAGGAAGGTGTCCTTGTTCGAGTAGATCGAGTGGATCATCAGCTGAAGCAGCTGACGTGCCTCCGACTGGAACTCGAGTGTTTCGGCAGAGGTTGTCACGGGCCGATATTACCCAGCGCCTATTCGGCCCGGGTAAGCCTCTGTCGGGCCACTTCGACCAGTCCGTCGCCGGTCGCCTGCTCGATCGTCGTGACGCACGCCCGGCCCTCGGTCTCGACCGTGGCGATGACGTTGCCGAAATGCGGTCCGGACACCTTGGTCCAGGTCAGCGGGTCGGGCGCGACGCCGCCCCGGCCGGCCCAGCGGCGCGCGAGGGACGCCACCGCGGCCGACCACGTGCCGGCGAAAGCCCATCGGAGGAAACGCGGCATGGCGTTGTGGACCGGGGAGCAGGTGAGCTGGAAGACGGTCGAAGTCACCGGCTCGGGGTAGTGCGCCTCGGCGATGTAGGCGTGGTGGACGTCGCCCGAAAGCACCGCGATGGTGGCGGGCGGATCGTCCCGCCGTCCCTCGCGGGCGATCATCGCGGACAACCGCTCGAACGACGCCCGGAACGCGGCCCAGTGTTCGAGGTCGGCGGCCTGGCGGATCTTCTCCGCGAGCCTGCCGCGCCATCCGGGACGGTCGCAGGCACGTTCGTTCAGCGACTGCAGGTGGGAGATGACCGGCGGCAGCAGCCAGGGCAGCGACGAGCCGATCAGCAGGTGGTCGCACGGCGCGGCGGCGTTCTCCTCGATCCAGTCGAATTCGTCGTCGTCGACCATGGACCGCGCGCCGCCCGCCAGGATCCGCCCCGCCCGGCTGTCGATGACCAGCAACCGCACGCCGCCGAAGTCCCGGCGATAGCTCCACCGCGCGCCTTTGGTGCCGTCGCGTTCGTTGTCGGCTTCATCGGCGAACGCGGAGAGCAGCTCGGCGTTGTCACCGCCGGAACAGATCGCCTTCTGGAAGGTGCCGTCTTCGGCGAGCTCCGCGGGGCCGAGGTTCCCCAGGTGCTGGTAGACCCAATACGACATGATCGCGCCGCGCAGCCGTTCCCGCCACCACGGCTGCGCGCGCATCTGCCGCTGCCAGGCGAGGGAGGTGTTCCAATCGTCGCGGACGTCGTGGTCGTCGAAGATCATCGACGTCGGCACGGTGGACAGCAGCCAGCGGATCGCCGGTTCGCCCCAGGCCTCGAAGTACAAGTGGGTGTATTCCTCGAAGTCCATCACCTCGGTACCCGGCGGCCGGGAGGTGTCCCGGCGGCGTTTCAACCATTCCTGCGTCTCGTCGGTGGTCTCGTCCGCGTAGACCTGATCGCCCAGCATCAGCAACGCCTGCGGCCACTCGGTTTCCTCGCCCGCGGCCATCCGGCGGGCGTACGCGGCCAGCGCGTCCGGGCCGAAGGCGTCGCCGTCGTGCGGTTTGCGGCACGAGCCGAAGACGAGCCGGACCCTCGACTCCTCCTCGGGCAACGTCCGGATCCGGCTCGGCGGGAACTCGGAACCGGCCGGAGGC
The DNA here is from genome assembly GCF_001905755.1 of Amycolatopsis sp. CB00013. Classification (NCBI taxonomy): domain Bacteria; kingdom Bacillati; phylum Actinomycetota; class Actinomycetes; order Pseudonocardiales; family Pseudonocardiaceae; genus Amycolatopsis; species Amycolatopsis sp. CB00013. The sequence goes on from NZ_LIWC01000005.1 coordinate 596,612, forward strand.
CACACCTTTTCGCCGTCGACGCGCACTTCGTACTCGACGCACGAGCCGGGTTCGAGACCGGTCAGCACCAGCAGGGCGTAGTGATGTCCCTTGATCTCGAACGTCCTCGCGGTGGTGCCGAGCACTTCGACCTCACCGGCGGTGCCGGTCTCGACCCACACCGTCGCCGACGTCTCGTCGACATGCCGCAGCAAGGGCCCCAGGCGCAGACTCATTCCTGAAACGGTGCCACAGCGGAGCCAAGATCGTGCGCTGAGCGGCGCGGGTCACCGGCCGGCGGGCCCCGCCCAGCCCTCGGGAACGTGGCCGATCCGGATCCGCTGCGGGTGGTCGCCGACCGGAATGGACTTCACCTTCGCGCCGGTCGCGAAGTCGATCGCGGTCACCTGGTCCGATCCGCTTTCCGAGATGACGCAATGCCTTCCGTCACCGCTCACGGTCGCCCAGTACGGCTTCGCCGCCGTCACGAGCTGAGCCTCCCGCAGGCTCGCGCGGTCCACAATGGTCGCGTAGTCGTCCATCGTCCCGGCGACGCAGAGCTTGTCGCCCGCCGGGCTCATCGAAAGCCCGTGGTGCCGGGAGTCGTTGACCCAGGTGGTGCGGTCCTCGCTGGTGTTCGGGTTCTTCGGCAGCGTCTTCGACCGCGTGATCCGGTCGGTGGCGACGTCGTATTCGAGAAGGCCGTTGAAGAACGACACCTGGAAGTACAGCTTCGACTCGTCGGGGGTGAAGGCCACCGGCCGGACGGCGTCGGAGAGATCGCCACGCCCGAAGGCGTCCAAGCGCTCGCGCATGTCGATCACCTTCACCTGCTTGAAGGTGGTCGCGTCGACGACGGTGAGCCGCCGGTCGCCCTTGGTGAAGTCCTGCCACGGCGCGTCGAGCGCGGTGTTGACCTCGCCGATCGAGCTGTTCCAGAGGTACCGGCCGCCGTCGGTGTAGGTGTTCTCATGCGGTTTGTCGCCGGTCTTGAACGAGCCGAGCTGCCGTCCGGTCTCGATGTCGAGCACGTGGACGGTGTTCGACGTCGAGGCCGACACCGCGATGCTGCGGCCGTCCGGCGACACGGCCATGTGGTCGGAGCGGAAACCCGACACCGGGAACCGCCAGTTGACCCGGCCGGTGGCGAGGTCGATCGACACGACGTCGGCGAAACTCGGGCGGGAAGCGACCACCGCGCGGCCGTCCGGGGTGGTGTAGAGATCGTCGACGAGCTGGTCGTGTCCCTCGCCGACACCGTTGCGGATGCCGAGGAAGAAGGCGAGTTTGATCGGGTTCAGGTAGATCTCGGTGAGCCGTTCGTCCTTGTCCGGCACCATGTTCACGCGCGCGATCTTGGCGTAGTCGCCGGAAGGCGCGATGACGTCCGCGGTCCCCTCCCAGTTGTTGCCCACGAACAGCACCTGCCGCAGGCCGTCTTCCGCCGCGGCGGCGGGCGCCGAGCCCAGTGCCGCGGCGAGGCAGGTCACGAGGACGGTGTTCAGCAACCGGCGTTTCCGCATCACGCGCACCTTTCGGCGAGGGCCTGTTACCTTTCGGTAGCTCACAGGAAACCAACCGGCCGGACACCCTCGGTAGGGGACGGCCGCCAAGGACCGCCGGCTTCGTTGTGCACCGGGCACAATCCGCGCGGGAAGGCGGTGGCGATGGCGCACCGGTCGCTCCACGAGGTGCTGGCCGCGATGGCCGCCGACGCCGATGTCGTCGACGAAGTGGTCCGTGCCGCCCGCACGGAGTCGCCGGAGGTCGCGATCCTGCCGGTGGGCGAGAACCGGCGGCACGTCGCGATCGTGCTCGCCGCCGGGCTCGCCTCGTTCGACCGGCCGGGCGGGGCCGGGGAGCAGGACTACGCCGCGGCCGCCGTCCTCGGCGCGGACCGGGCCACGCAGGGGGTCCCGCTCGCCGCGCTGCTGCGCGGGGTGCAGGCCGGCCGCAGCCGCGCGGTCGAGATCGCCGTCGAACGCGGCAAGGCGGCCGGGGTGCCGGACGACGTCATGCTGGCGGCACTGGTCGACTTCGACCGGAACACACGCGCGCTCGAACGGCAGGTCATCGCCGGATATCACGAGGCCGAACTCGAACTCTCCCGCACGGTGCACGACAGCCGGGCCCGGTTGCTGCGGCGGTTGCTGGGCGGCGACACGGCCGCGCCCTCGGCCGAGGAGGTCGCGAACGTCGGGCTGAACCCGGGCGGGCGCTATCACTGCCTGCTCTCCGACGTCGGCGATCCGTACCAGGCGCGGGTCGTCGAGCGACGGCTCGGCGCGACGGGTGGCGTCTTCGGCCTGGTCGACGGGCGGCTGACCGGGCTGGCGCCGCGGCTTCCCACCTCGTCTGCGCTCGGGGACGACGTCCTCATGGTGGTCTCCCCCGCCGTCCCGCTCGCGGAGGTCCGCGGGATGCACGCGTTGTGCGTGATGGCCTTGCCGACGGCCGCGCGGTCCCGCGGTCTGCACGCGGTGGCCGATCTGGCCGTCGAGACCGCGCTCGCCGCCCAGCCGGGGCTCGCCGCGCTCCTCGGCGACACCCTGCTGAGCGCGCTGACGCCGGGCGACGACTTCCACGAGCAACTCGTCTCGACCGCGCTGGCCTACCTCGACCACGGGCGGCGGCTCGACCAGACCGCCGCGGCGTTGCACGTCCACGCGAACACCGTGCGGTACCGGCTCGCCCGGCTCGGCGAGATCACCGGGGCGTCGCTCGATCCGCCGGAAGACGACGGCGGTACGCATGTGCGGCACACCGTCGGCTGGTGGTGGGCGCTGCGCACCTGGCGATCGGGCTGAACCGCCGGGGCCCGTCGTCCGTGTAACCCGGTGAAGGCTTCTCCACCCGGAAGGAACCCGCCTTGTCGGTTTTCACGCGCCCCGCCCTCGTGGGCCTGCCCGGCGACCGGACGGCCGCCCGTGAGATCGCGTCCAGCGCGGTGACCACCCTGTCCGCCGTTCTCGTGCTGTTCGCGCTGCTCGCGCCGAACGACCTCGACGCGCTGACGCCCGAGGCGTTCGTGCGGTTGCCGGTGGAGGCGCTGCTCGGGGTGGCGGTGGTGCTCATGCTGCGCGACGGCGCCCGGCGGATCGTCGCGGTGTCCGCCAGCGCGATCCTCGGGCTGCTGACCGTGTTCAAGGCCATCGACATCGGTTTCGGGCTCGCACTGAACCGGCGGTTCAACCCGGTTTTCGACTGGGGTGTGCTCGGCAACGGCGTCGACCTGCTCGGTACGTCGATCGGCAGGACGGGCGCGATCGCGTCGTTCATGGGGCTGACGCTGCTCGCGGTAATGGTGATCGTGCTGATGGCGCTGGCCGTGCTGCGGCTGAGCCGGGTGGTCGCCGGAAGGCGCACGGCGGCGACCAGGGTGACGGCCGTGCTCAGCGTAATCTGGATGGTGTGCGCGGTCTCCGGCGCTCAGCTCGCTCCGGGACAGCCCTTCGCTTCGCGCAGCGCGGTCGCTTTCGCCTACGACGACCTCCGCCAGGTCCGGGCCGGAATCCGGGACAGGCAGGCCTTCGCCGAAGAAGTCGCCGTCGACGCCTTCCGTGACACGCCGTCTTCCGGGCTGCTGAACGCGTTGCGCGGCAAGGACGTCCTGTTCACTTTCATCGAAAGCTACGGCCGGGTGGCCGTCCAGGACTCGGACATCGCACCCAAGGTCGACGCGGTCCTCGACGCAGGGACCGCGCGGCTGAAGAACGCGGGCTACGGCTCGCGCAGCGCGTTCCTGACGTCGCCGACGACGAGCGCGGGCAGCTGGCTGGCGCACTCGACGTTCCAGTCCGGGGTGTGGGTCGACAGCCAGCACCGCTACGACGACTTCGTGAGGACCGACCGGTTCACCCTCGGCGGCGCGTTCAAACGCGCGGGCTGGGAGACCGTCGGCGTCGTCCCGGCGCATACCGAAGACTGGCCGGAGGGCAAGGTCTACGGCTACGACCGCTACTACGACTCGCGAAGCATCGGGTATCACGGCCCGCAGTTCTCCTACGCCACGATGCCGGACCAGTTCACGCTTTCGGCGTTCCAGCGGGCCGAACGCGGGAAGCCGGACCGCCCGCCGATGATGGCGGAGATCGACCTCGTCACCAGTCACTGGCCGTGGACACCGCTGCCCCGCATGGTCGACTGGGCCGCCGTCGGCGACGGATCGATCTACGATCCCATGCCCTCGCAAGGGAAAACACCCGAAGAGGTGTTCACCGACCCCGCCAAGGTGCGGGGCGCGTACGGCGACTCGATCGCGTATTCGCTGAACTCGCTCATCTCGTACGTGGAGACGTACGGCGACGACGATCTCGTGCTCGTGTTCCTGGGCGACCACCAGCCGAACCCGATCGTCGCCGGCGCGGGCGCGGATCACGACGTCCCGATCACCGTGGTCACGCGGGACAAGGCGGTACTCGACAAGGTCGCGGCGTGGGACTGGCAGGACGGCCTGCACCCGGACCGGAACGCGCCGGTGTGGCGAATGGACACGTTCCGGGACCGGTTCCTGACCACCTTCGCCCGCTGAAAACCCGCATTCAGAGGACTAAATGCGGGTGGCGTCGCGATATCGATCGGCCAGCTCGCGCAAGTAGTCGACTAACTGCGGGGGTTCGGTGACGTGGAAGGGGGCGTTGAGGAGTCCTAAGTGGACGGCCATCGTCTCGATGCTGTCCGCGCCGGTGTGCAGGACGCAGGTGTTCGCGTCGACGGCCTCCACCGTCCCGACGGCCGGGTTGATCCGCGCGGTCACCTCTTCGGCGGACGCGTGCACGGTGACGTCCGCCCGGTAGCGCCAAGCGGCGGACGACACCCCACGCCGCACGCGATCCGTGACGTCCTCGGGCAGCTCGCGCGCGGTGAACCGCGGGCCGGTGGGGATACGCGGGGTCAGCCTGTCGACGCGGAAGGTGCGCCAGTCGCCGCGGTCGAGGTCCCAGGCGACGAGGTACCAGCGACGCCCCCAGTTCACCAGGCGATACGGCTCGACCTTGCGGGCGCTTTCCGAACCGTCGTGCGTCCGGTAGCCGAACCGCAGCACCTCGCGATCCCGGCAGCAGGCCGTCAGCACGGTGAGCGTCTCGGCGGTGACGCGCGGGCCGGGCTCGTCCCTCGGCACCGGGACCGTGTACGCCTGCAAGGCGTTCACGCGGCGGCGCAACCGGGACGGCAGTACCTGCTCCAGCTTGGCGAGCGCGCGCAACGACGTCTCCTCCACACCCGCGATGGTGCCGCCGGCCGCGGTGCGCAGGCCGATCGCGACCGCGACGGCCTCCTCGTCGTCCAGCAGCAGCGGCGGCAGATCGGCGCCCGCGCCGAGCCGATAGCCGCCGACGGAACCGCGGGTCGCGTTCACCGGGTACCCGAGCGCGCGGAGGCGCTCGACGTCGTTGCGGATCGTGCGGGCGCTGACCTCCAGGCGTTCCGCCAGTTCGGTGCCGGTCCAGTCACGGGGAGTCTGCAGCAGGGAGAGCAAACGGAGCAATCTTGCCGAGGTTTCCAACATTTCTTCAGGCTGCTCCTCCATTAGGAACGGGATGTTCCTAATGGCACTCTACCTTGGTCTCATGAGCGAAAACACCGAGATCAAGCCCTTCCGCGTCGAGATCCCGCAGGCCGAGCTGGACGACCTCGCCGACCGCCTGGCCCGCGTCCGCTGGGCGAACGAACTGCCCACCGACCAGGTGACCGACGGGGTGCAGCGCGGACCGGTCACGCCGGGCTGGGAGTACGGCGTGCCGCTGGAGTACGTGCGACGGCTGGTCTCGTACTGGCGCGAGGGCTACGACTGGCGGAAGTGGGAGGCGAAGCTCAACGAGTACCCGCAGTTCACCACGGAGATCGACGGGCAGAACATCCACTTCCTGCACGTCCGCTCGCCGGAGCCGGACGCGACGCCGCTGATCCTCACGCACGGCTGGCCGAACTCGGTCTTCGAATACCTCGACCTGATCGACCAGCTGACGGACCCGCGTTCTCACGGGGGCGAGGCGGCGGACGCGTTCCACGTGGTCATCCCTTCGCTGCCCGGGTTCGGCTTCTCCGGCCCGACGCGCGAGAAGGGCTGGAACCGGTACCGCACGGCTCAGGCGTGGGCCGAGCTGATGCGCCGCCTCGGCTACGAGCGCTACGGCACGCACGGGAACGACGCCGGTTCGTTCGTCGCCCCCGAGGTCGGCCGGATCGACGCCGAGCACGTGCTCGGTGTGCACGTGACGCAGCTGTTCTCGTTCCCCAGCGGCGACCCGGCGGAGTTCGAGGACATGACCGAGAAGGAACTGGAGTACATGCAGTTCCTTCAGTCCTTCAACGACGACATGTCCGGCTACGCGAAACTCCAGGAAAGCGCGCCGCAGAACCTCGCGCACGCGTTGGCCGACTCGCCGACCGGGCAGCTGGCTTGGAGCGCGCAGCTGCTGTCGGCCACGAGCGACGACCACGTGCTCACCAACGCCACGCTGTACTGGCTCACCAACACCGCGGCTTCGGCGGCGCGGTTCTATTACGAGGACAAGCACAGCGAGCACCCGGCCGAGCCGACGACCGCGCCGACCGGGCTGGCCAGCTTCGCCTACGACTTCCGGCCGCTGCGGCGCTTCGCCGAGCGGGACCACGCGAACATCGTTTCGTGGCAGGAATTCGACCGCGGCAGCCACTGGGCGACGCAGGACGCGCCGGACCTTTTGGTGGGGGACCTCCGGGCGTTCTTCCGCAAGCTTTCCTGACGGGGGCTGAAGGGGGCTTTCACCGCATGTCATGCGGTGAAAGCCCCCTTCAGCTACCGGCGCCGTCCAGCAGCGCCATGGCCTCCGCGCCCAGCTCCAGCGTGAAGGCCGGCCGGATCGCCTCGTAGTGTTCCCAGGTCCGCGGGCCGATCAGCGGCAGCACCCGCGGCGACGTCTGGCGCAGCAGCCATGCCAGCGCGACCTGGTTCCCGGTCGCCCCCACCTCCCGTGCCACCGTTTCGACGGCGGCCATCCGCGCCTCGCCGTCCGCGCCGGCGTAGGTCTGCCAGACGGGATGCGCCAGCCGCCGCGCGGAGTCGTCGTAGATCCCGCGCAGAATCGACGAGTACGCGGCGAGCGCGATGTCTTCGTTGTCCCGCAGGAAGTCGAGCATGTCCCCGGTGGCAAGCGACGCCGAATCGGCCACCGGCCGCAGGTACGAATGCTGCAACTGGACGGCCACCGGCGAGGCCCAGCCGTGCCGCTCCGCGAGCGCGCGGATCCGTTCCAGCCGCCAGGTCCGGACGTTGCTCCAGCCGATCTGCCGCACCTTCCCCGCGCGGACGATCTCGTCGAGCGCGGCCAGCGTCTCCTCCAGCGGGGTCGCCCGGTCGTCGACGTGGACGTAGTACAGGTCGATGTGGTCGGTGCCGAGCCGCCGCAGGCTTTCGTCGACGCCGCGCCGGATCACGTCGCCGCCCGCGCCCTCGAAATGGCGTCCGATGTAATCCCAGTCCGCGGTGCCGTCGTCGTGATACCCCTTGCGCGCGCTGTCGGCGTCGGCGACCGCGGCCGACACCTTCGTCGCCAGGAAGACCTTGTCCCGCCTGCCTTTCAGCAGTTTCCCGAGCAGTTCCTCGCTCTCTCCGCCCGACGCGCCGGGCACCCACCACGAGTAGCAGTTCGCGGTGTCGAGGAAGTCGCCGCCGTCGTCGAGGTACGCGTCCAGGATCCGCGCCGAGGTCCGCTCGTCGGTGGCGGTGCCCATCGTCATGCACCCGAGCGAGACCTGGCTGACCTTCCGGCCGGTCCGGCCGAGTTCCACCTTTTCCATGGTCTGGACCTTATGCGCGATCGGTCCGGTACTACAGTCCGTTCCCATGACCGGATCCCGGACCAATCTGGCTTGGGACGTGCTTCTCGACCTCTCCGGGCCGGGCCCCAGGCACGAGCGGCTCACCAGGGCGCTGCGCACCGTGATCCGCGAAGGCACGCTCGGCTCCGGCGCCGCGTTGCCGCCCAGCCGCACCCTCGCCGCGGATCTGGGGTGCTCCCGCTGGGTGATCACGCAGGCGTACGAGCAACTGATCGCGGAGGGCTACCTCGCCGCGCGCACCGGATCGGGCACCGTCGTGCGCTGGTCCGCGTCGAGCGCCGAGCCCGCGAAACCCGCCGTACGCAAGGTTTCGCCGCCCGAGATCGACCTCGCGCCCGGCCTGCCCGATCTGCGGCACTTCCCTCGGACGCGCTGGGCGGAGGCGGTCCGCGAAGTACTCGTGAACGCGCCCCACGGCGAGTTCGGCTACCCCGTCCCCGGCGGGCATCCGCGGCTCCGCGCCGTGCTCGCCGACCACCTCCGCCGCTGCCGGGGTGCGGTCGTCGACGACGTGCGGATCGCGTCCGGCGTCACCGACGCGTTCGGCCGCCTGTGCCGGGCGCTGCTCGCGGCCGGGATCACCCGCGTCGCGGCCGAAGATCCCGGCTGGCACACCCTGCGCCGCGTCGCGACACGCGCCGGGCTCGACGTCGTCGGCGTCCCGGTCGACGAAGACGGGCTCCGCGTCGACGAGATCCCTCCCGGCGTCCGGGCCGTCCTCGTGACCCCGGCGCACCAGTTCCCCACCGGCACCGTCTTGTCACCCGCCCGCCGCGCCGGGCTGCTGGCCTGGGCGCGCGAAGCCGACGGCCTGATCATCGAGGACGATTACGACGCCGAGTTCCGCTACGACCGGCGTCCGGTCGGGACGGTGCAGGGCATGGATCCGGCGAGGGTCGCGCTGCTCGGCTCGGTCAGCAAGACCCTCAGTCCCGCGCTCGGCCTCGGCTGGTACACCGTCCCTCCACAGTGGACGGACAGAGTGGAGCCTTCCCCCGCTCCGCCGGCCCTGGACCAGCTGGCGTTCGCGGCCTTCCTCGAACGCGGCTCGTACGACCGGCATCTGCGCGCGGCCCGGCGCCGCTACCGCGCCCGGCGCGACGCGCTGGTCGACGCGCTCGGCCCGGCGCGTCTGTCCGGCGTCGCCGCCGGCCTGCATCTCGTACTGGAGCTGCCCGGCGAATCCGCCGCCACGGTGGTGGAACGGGCGGCGGCCAAAGGCCTGCGCGTGGCCGATCTCGGCGACTACCGCGTGGCACCCGGCGAACCCGGGCTGGTCCTCGGTTACGGCAACCTCGCGGACGGCTCCGTGAGCACCGCGGCCCGCCTGTTGCGGGAAGCCATCGCGCACCCCTCTTGAGTGGCAAGGACGGCCATGGAGGGGTAGGGCAAAGTTGGCGTATTCGGGCTGGACCGGTGATGCGACACCGCACTCGCGTGCTTGGAGGCGGATCTCGCGTGATCGGAGGCCGAACACTCGAGTGCGGCGTCCAAGCACGCGAGTCACGTTTCCGATCACGCGAATCACGTCTTCGTGCCACCCGCCAGGTACTAACCGTCCTCGCCACGCACGAGGCGGTCAGTCCGGAAGTACCGACTGAACGGCCTCCGGGGTCCGCCCGACCACGGTCGTGCCGTCGTCGGCGGTGATGATCGGCCGCTGGATCAGCTTCGGATGCGTGGCCAGCGCCTCGATCCAGCGGTCGCGGTCGGCGGGGGTGCGCCCCCAGGTCTTGAGTTCGAGTTCCTTCGCGATCGGCTCGGCGGTGCGGGTGATGTCCCACGGCTCGAGCCCGAGCCGCTTGAGGACGGCCTTCAGTTCCTTCGCCGTCGGCGGCTCCTCGAGGTACTTCCGCACGGTGTACTCGGCCCCCGCCTCGTCCAGCATCGACACCGCGGACCGGCATTTGGAACACGCCGGGTTCACCCAGATCTCCATCCGGGTCCACCTCCCTTCGAAAAGTGCTCACTCGATGAGCACTTTGCTTCCGATGATGGTCATAGACGTTACGACGAAAGGAACCCGGCCATGGACGAGACCATCTTCAGCGCCGCCTCCCCCGCCGAGTGGCGCGCCTGGCTGGCCGAGAACTCCGGGACCGAAAAGGAGGTCTGGCTGGTCATCCCGCACAAGGACAGCGGCGTCGCCGGCGTCCGGATCGAAGAGGCGATGGAGCAGGCCCTGTGCTTCGGCTGGATCGACGGGCTTCACCGCAAGAACGACGCCACCAGCTCGCGGCTGCGGTTCACCCCGCGCAACCCCCGGAGCACGTGGAGCCGGGTCAACCGCGAGCGGGCCACCCGCCTGATCGCCGAAGGACAGATGACCGAACGCGGTCAGGCGATGATCGACCTGGCCAAGGCGAAGGGCCGCTGGCAGGTCGTGCCGGACGGCGACGGTGTCCCGGAGGACCTGCGTGCCCGGCTCGACGCCCACGAGGCCGCCCGCACTCATTTCGAGAAGTTCCCGCCGTCGTCGAAAAGGCTGATCCTGGAATGGATCCTGACAGCGAAGAAGCCGGAGACCCGGGAACGGCGGATTACCAGGACCGTCGAGCTCGCGGCCGTGAACGTCCGCGCGAATCACCCGGTCCGGTGACTCAGTTCGGTTCGCACCGGGCGACGAGGAGGGCGATGTCGTCCTGTGCCGGGGTGTTGCCGACGAGCGCGGCCATCACGCGTGCGCAGACCACTCCGGGCTGCTCCGCGGAGACCACCCCCGCGAGCCGCTGCAGGCCGACGTCGATCAGCTGATCCCGGCGCTCGACGAGACCGTCGGTGTAGAAGGCGAGCACGGCACCGGGCGGCAGTTCGACAACGGTTCTTCGGCGCCGCGGCCCGGTGACCCCGATGGGCGGATCGACCGGCGCGTCGACGAACACCGACGGACCACCGGGCGGCGCGAGCACCGGCGGCAGATGCCCGGCCAGCGAGATCGCCATGCTGTCGCGCGAAGCCGTCAGCAATCCGTACACGACGGTGGCCAGCGAGCCCGGCTCGAAATGCTGCACCTTCCGGTCCAGTTTGGACAGTACTTCCGCCGGATCGTCCGATTCGAGCGCGTAGGCGCGCAGCGCGCTGCGCAGCCGTCCCATGATCACGGCGGCGTTGAGGCCGTGCCCGGCGACGTCGCCCATCACGATGCCGAGCCGGTCGCCCGGCAGTGAGAACAGGTCGTACCAGTCGCCGCCGACCCCGGGTTCGGTACCCGGCACGTACCGCGCGGAGAACCGGATGCCCGGAACGGCGGGCAGCCGCCCCGGCAGCAGGCTTCGCTGGAGCGCCGCCGCGGCCGCCCGATCGCTGGCGGCGATCTCGATCTGCACTTCCAGCGCGAGCCGCGCGGCCACCAGCCGCAGCAGTTCGACATCGCTCTCGGGGAACGCCCGCGACGTCACAGACCCGACATGCAGGACACCGACGAGCTCGTCCTCGGCCAGCATCGGCACGCCGAGCAACGTGCGCAGCCCCCGTTCCCACAGGAGCGCGTTCACCACCGTGGTCTCGTCCACGTGGTCGATGATCACCGGTCGCCGCTGCGCGGCGACGCGTCCCGCGAAACCGGCTCCCACGGGGATCCGGACGTCTTGGTAGACCTCTTCTTCGATACCGGAGGCGGCGATGGCCTGCAGCTGCTGGGCCGACGGGTCGAGCCGGAGCACCGTCGCCGTGTCGACCCCGAGGACTTCGCGCACGCGCGCCAGGATCGTGGCCATCACCTTGTCCTGGCCGAGTTTCCCCAAGGCAGTGTCGGTGATGGCTTCGAGCACCTGGAGCCGATCGTCGGCTGTCGGGGTCTCGGGCATGCGCTGAGCCTAACCAGTCCGATCGGCGGCCACCTCCCAGCCCGCCGCCAGTTCGTCGAGGTCGTCCGCCAATGCTGCACTCGGCGGAATGGCGTCCCTCGGGACGCGGCAGGCGAGCGCCGTGCCGAGCCCGGCCATCCGGATGACGGTGTCGATCAGCGCCTCCGGCTCTTCCGGCCAGTCGAACCCCGGCTGGGCGATCAGCAGGCTCACGCAGCCGTGCATCGCCGACCAGAGGCCCATCGCGAGGACCTCCGGTTCGCCGCGCAGGATCCCGGCCCGCACGCAGGCGGCGGTCGCGTCGGCGAGGTACCGGAAACAGGCGACCGCGCCGGGCGACGAACCGCCGGAGGGACGCATCAGGAGCACGCGGTACTGCACCGGATGGTCGAGTGCGAACCGGGCGTACACCCGTGCGCGGCGGCTGAGGGCACGCATCGGATCGGCGACCTCGACGGCATGCTCGTGCATACGGCGCGCGAGTTCGTCCCACACCCGCAGGCAGACCGCCTCCAGCAACGCGTCCCGGCTGGGGAAATGCGCGTAGACCGACGGCGTGGAGACGCCCGTGCGGCGCGCGACGGCTCGCAGCGTCAGCGCCTCGTCGGTACCCGCCTCGCCGAGCAGGGCGTCGGCGGCCGACAAGATCTCACCGCGCAGCTTGTCCCCTTCGCCCGGCCGCGCCTTCGTCCGCTTCGCGCCCATGCCGTGATGCTGCCAGCATTGACTTGACACCGTCAACTTGACGATGTCAGCTTGAGGCATGGCGCACTTCCGGACCGCGACCGCCCTCCGCCGCCGAGGCGACGGCCAGGTCTTCGACACCGAGCTCGATCCACAGTGGACGATCGGGACGAAGCTGCACGGCGGCTACCTTCTCGCCGTGCTCGCCAAGGCGGCCGCCGAGGTCTCCTCCCATCCGCATCTGACCGCGATCAGCGGCTCGTTCTCGGTGGCGCCCGAGCCCGGCCCCGCGGTCGTCGAGGTCGAGGTGCTGCGCGAGGGCCGCGGCCTCACCCAGCTGCGCGCGCGGCTGAGCCAGGGCGGCGCGCCCTGCACCGAGGCGCTGATCACCCAAGGCGTCCTGACCGACGGCGACGCGTGGTGGTCCGGAGTGGACCCGGTCGAGATCCCGCCGGAGCAGGACTGCCTGCCCGTGCCCGCCGACGGCGGTGGCGGATTCCGCATCGGCCTGATGGACGTCGTCGAGCAGCGTCTCGACCCGGCCGCGGCCGGTTTCGCGGTGGGACAGCCGTCCCGGAAAGGCGTCATCTCGTCCTGGCTGCGGCTCGCCGACGGCAGCGACTGGGATCCGGTGAGCCTGCTCGTCGCGCTCGATCCGGTGCCGCCGATCTCCTACGACCTGGGCATCGCGGGTTGGGCGCCGACCGTCCAGTTCACCGCGTACCTGCGCGGGCTCCCGGCTCCGGGTCCGGTGCGGGTGCGGATGCGCGCGGGCGAACTCGGCGGCGACCGGATGGACGAGGTCGCGGAGCTTTGGGACGAAAAGAACCGGCTGATCGGGCAGGCGACCCAGATCGCCGCCGTACGTCTCCCCTGAACCACCCGAAAGCGGGTTCATGACGCGGCGCCGGGAGTTAAGATCCGGCGTCGACGTCATTGTTCTGGGGGCAGGACCATGGAAGCGGAACCACGCCGCGCGGGCGAGAACGATTCCGCCGGCGCCGAGATCACCCGGCTCTGCCGGACCCTGGTGCCACTGGCCGCCGCCGGCAAGTACGCCGAGGCCGCGTCGACCTATCGCTGGGTGAGCAGGGCTTCGTCCGGCGACCCGATCCGGTACGGCGATCACGCGTCGCGGCTGGAATTCTGCGCCCTCACCGGCAACGAGCACACCGGTCTCGATCTTCTGTCGCTTTTGGACGGTGTCGGCGACCATTCGGACGCCGTCGGCAGGCTCGAGTTCTTCGCCTCGGCCGCGCTGCTCACCCGCCGGTTGACGGAAACCGGATACGGCGAGATCCCGTTCGTTCTCAACGGCCCGTACGACGGCGTCTCCCTGAGCAGGCTGCACGAGCGGATGCGGGCGGCGGCCCTCGTCGAAGCCGAGGAACTCGACGGACGCGAGCACTCCGGATACTTCACCGTCTACGCCGAACGGAAGATGGCCGCGAAACCGGTCGCGGAATTCGTCCCGCTCCTGCCGTCGGCGCTCCCCCGGGTCCCGATCCTGCCGCCGCCGGGGTTGTCCGCGGAGGAACTCGTCATCCGGGCGGAGATCCACAATCACCGGTGCGAACCGGAGGAGGCGCGCGCCTGCCTCGAAGCGATCGGCGATGTCCCGGATGAAATCGCGCCGCGGCTGAGCGAACTGCGCGCGATCTTCTTCCAGGGCGAGGACACCGAGGAGCGGCTGCGCCACGCGGCCGCCGGATTCCGGGGCCAGGGCAACGAAATCCGCTTCCTGCTCAACCAATGCTGGCTCGGCCTGTGGCTCGTCTTCGACGATCAGGTCGAGACCGGGGTCGCGCTGACGACGGTGGCCGCGGCCCGCTTGCGCGCCGGGACGGACGAACGCGCCGCCTGCTGGGGCGAATACTGGCTGGCGCACGTGCTTTCCGGGCAGGGACGCACTTCCGAGGCGTACGAAGCCTTGCGACGGGGTGCCGAGCGGGCCGGTGAGGCGGGCGATCCCTTGCTCCTCGGGACACTTCTGTGTCTCGAAGCGTCGTTGCGGAACGGCGACGGCGAGGATCCGGTGACCACACTGGAACTCGCGCGGTCGGCGACGGACGCCTTCATCGTCGGGAACGTCGGCGAGAAGGCCGTCGAAGCGGTCGAACAGGTCCGGATCGCTTACGAGCGCACGGGATCGCTCGACGAATTGGACGTCTTCGTGGAACACCTGCTGGCGACGCTGCCCGTAGGCGGTCCGGAACGATTACGCGGGCATCTCCGCCATCTTCGGGCGCTGTCGCTGATCGGCACCGGCAGGTTCGCCGAGGCCGTCGACGACGCCTACGCGTCGCTCGGTGTCTCCGCGTCGAAAGGCAAGGACACCGCGGAACATTGGTACGTCCTCGTCACCGCGCTGCACGGCGCCGGCCGCTACGACGAGGTGCTCGACGTCGCGCCCCGCACCATCGCCCTGCTCGCCACGTCACCGGACTGGGGCCACCGCTGCCGGTGGATGTACGCCGACAGCTACCGCGCGCTCGGCGAATCTTCGCGCGCCTTCAACGAATACGCCGTCCTCGCCGAAATCCTCCACGATTCGGGCGACACCGGGCATTCCTACATCTCGGTGAGCATGGCCGCCGCCGAACAGCTCGATCTGCTCGGCTACGGCGCGAACGCCGCGGATTTCTACGCGCGGGCCGCCGACGCGGCCTTGGCGATCGGCGGCGGCTACGTGGCCGCCACTTGCCGTAACGCGGCGACGCTTTCCCGGCTGCGGTCCGGCGACGTCGACGCGGCGCTGAGCGCGCTCGACGCCGCGGAAACCGCCGTGCACGCGGTGGAAACCGAAACCGTGCCCGCCAGGGAACATCTCGTCGCGCAGCTCGACCACGTCGCCGCCCACGTGCTCAGCGCCGCCGGCCGCGTCCGCGAGGCGGCCCGCCGCGCGCTCCGTGCCGCCGAAACGTTCCACCGGATAGGCGAAGCCGAGTCCGCCCGTGACGTCGACCTGCTGCTCGAACAGATACTCCTCGGCGACCAGAAGTGACGTGTGTCCTGTTTCGGCCGGGCTGAAGGCTCCCTTCACCGCATCAGACGCGGCGAAGGGAGCCTTCAGCCCATGTACCTCGCCGCCGCCTTGCCAGCCCCGCTCACCAGGAGAAGGATCCCCGGCATGACCGGAGGAGCCAGCGGTACCCGAAGCCTGCCCATCGGCTCGATCGTGCTGTGGGTCGTGCGCGTGGCGCTCGCCGCCGAGTTCCTCTACAGCGGCTACCTGCTGTTCTCCGGCGGCCACACCGAACAGGTCTTCGCCGAGATCGGGCTCGGGCAGTGGCTGCGGTACGTCACCGGCGTACTCGAGGTCGCCGGCGCGATCGGCCTGCTGATCCCCCGCTTCGGCGGCCCGTCGGCGCTGCTGCTGGCGGGCGTCATGGTGGGCGCGAGCGTCACGGAACTGTTCATCCTCGTCAACGGCGGCCCGGTCCTCCCGCTGATCCTGCTGATCGTCTGCGCGACGCTGGCGTGGTTCCTCCAGGATCAGACGCGCGCACTGCTCGGGATCGAGCCTCCCGAAGACGACGAGGACGACCTCTAGGCGAACGCGCGCCACCCTTACACCGAACGGCGCAAAGATCACCCGCCGAATGCCCCGATCACCGGGACGGCCAAAGAAAAACCGCATGTCAGCCCGCCTCGCGAGGCGCTGACGAGCACGCCGAAAACTGATCATCAGCGTGATCGAACGCTCACTCAAGGTGAAAGATTGCGGCTCGTTTACAACGAACCGGCCACCCGCTTGACAGTCGGAGTGGTACGTACCACGCTGCCCGCATTGGTCTACACCATTTTGTGGGAGCTCGGCATGGTGGCCGGGCATCGAAAGGACGGCACGAGTGAAGCGCTGGCTCAAGATGGCTGCGGGCGCCGCCGCCATCACCCTCGCGACGGCGGGCTGCGCCGGTTCCGGCAGTGGCGACAGCACGAATTCGAGCGCTGCGGCCTCGAACGGCTCGCTCACGGTCTGGCTCATGACGGGGACCGCCCCCGAAGCATTGACGAACTCGCTCCACAAGGAATTCGAAGACGCGCACCCCGGCGTCAAGGTCAAGTACGAGATCCAGCAGTGGAACGGCATCCAGCAGAAGCTGACCACCGCGCTGGCCAGTGACAACCCGCCGGACGTGATCGAGCTGGGCAACACCCAGACGCCCGCGTTCGCGAACCAGGGCGTGCTCGCCGACCTCACCTCCAGCGTGAACGACTTCAACGGCGCGCAGTGGCTGCAGGGCCTCAAGGCCTCGGGCGAGTTCGACGGCAAGACCTACGGCGTCCCGTTCTACGCGGCCAACCGCGAGGTCATCTACCGCAAGGACATGTTCGAGCAGGCGGGCATCACCGCGACGCCGAAGACGCGCACGGAGTGGCTCGACGCGATCACCAAGCTCAAGGCCAAGTTCGGCAGCGACCCCGAGTTCCAGGCCCTCTACCACCCCGGCCAGAACTGGTACGAGCTGCTGTCCTACATCTGGGACGAGGGCGGCGACATCGCCCAGGCCAACGGCAAGTCCTTCAAGTCGACCCTGGACTCCGCGCAGGCGAAGGCCGGGCTGGAGTTCTACAAGCAGCTCACCGACGCTTCGGGCACCAAGGCCCCGAAGGACGCCGACGAGGCCACGCCGCAGCAGGCGGGCATCTACGGCGCCGGCAAGGTCGCGATGATGATCGGTGTCCCGGGTGAGGTCGACACCGCGGCGAAGACCGACCCGAAGATCAAGGAGAAGTCGGGCGCCTTCGCGATCCCGGGCAAGACCGCCGACAAGTCGGCCCCGGTCTTCCTGGGCGGCTCGAACCTGGTCATCCCGGCCAACAGCAAGAACGCGGCCGCGGCGAAGGACTACGTCAAGCTGTTCTCCACCCCGAAGTACCAGACCGAGCTGGCCAAGGCCGGTTACGTCCCCGGTACCTCGACCGACGTGTCCGCGCTCGACGCGAACCCGCTCACCAAGGTGATGGCCGAGGCTTCCAAGAACGGCCGTGCCGTGCCGACCAGCCCCAAGTGGGGTGACGTCGAGTCCGGTCAGAACCCGATCAAGGACATGCTGACCGCCTACCTGACCGGAACGAAGACGCTCGACCAGGCGACCGCCGACGCCAACGCAGCGCTCGACAAGCTCATCGGCGGATGACCACGACGAAAGATGTGACGATGCCGGCGGGGGCCACCCCGCCGGCATCGCCGCGCATCAAACCCCCGAAATCCAACCGGCGCCTCCGCCTCGGCGAGCGGACGGCGCCGTACCTGCTGATCCTTCCCGCTCTGGTCGCGATCCTGGTCCTGCTGGGCTGGCCGACGCTGCAGCTGATCGGGATCAGTCTCCGCAAGCTCGACCTCCGTGAGCTGGTCTCCGGGGAGATGGTCTGGGTCGGATTCGAGAACTTCTCCGAGATCCTGTCCGACTCGGAATTCTGGGAGATCACCGTCCGGACGCTGGTGTTCACCGCGTCGGTCGTGATCCTCACCCTGCTGCTCGCGCTGCTCATGGCGGTGCTGATGCGGCATCTCAACCCGGTGGTCCGGGTGATCGTGCAGGTCGCGCTGATCCTCGCGTGGGCGACGCCGGTGGTCGCGACGACCACGGTGTTCCAGTGGATCTTCGACCAGCAGTACGGCATCTTGAACAAGACGCTCGCGAAGCTCGGTTTCGAGAGCTTCATCGGGCATTCGTGGTTCTCCACCGGCCCGAGCACGCTCACCGTCATCGGGATCCTGGTGGTCTGGCAGGCGGTGCCGTTCGTGGCGTTCACGCTCTACGCGGGGCTCCTCGGCGTCCCGAAGGAGCAGTACGAGGCCGCGGGCATCGACGGCGCCAACGCCTGGCAGGCGTTCTGGGCGGTCAGCTGGCCGGCCATCCGGCCGATCCTGACCATGGTCACGTTCCTGTCGGTGCTGTGGGACTTCAAGTTGTTCGCCCAGGTGTGGGCGATCCGTCAAGGTGGGCCGGACGGCGCCAGCACGACGCTGCCGGTCTACATGTACCTCAAGGGCCTCGCGGGCAACCACTTCGGCCTGGCGGCCACCGCCGCCCTGCTGATGATGCTCGTGCTGATCCTGCTCACCGCCCGGTACGTCCAGCTGCTGGTGCGCACGAAGGAGGCCGACCTGTCATGAGGAAGTCCCTGACCCAGCGGATCGGCCTCGGCACGCTCGGCGTGGTGGTGGCGCTGCTGTTCGTCTTCCCGACGTACTGGATGTTCACCTCCTCGCTGAAGACACCGGGCCAGGTCCTGTCCCCGGACTACGACCTCGTCCCGCTTTCGGTGACGTTCGACAACTTCGTCTCGGCGCTGACGAAACCCGGTTTCACCACGTACCTCGCCAACAGCCTGATCGTCACGCTCGGCGCGGTGCTGTGTTCGCTCGTCGCGGGTGTGCTGGCCGCAGTTCCCTTGTCCCGTATGCGTTTCCGCGGGCGTAAGGGTTTCCTGCTGCTGGTGCTCGTCGCCCAGCTGGCGCCGTTCGAAGCGCTGCTGATCCCGATGTACCTGCTGATGCGCGACGCCGGGCTGCTCAACCAGCTGCCTTCGCTGCTGCTGGTGTACTTCGCGGCGACGCTGCCCTTCACGTGCTGGATGCTCTACGGCTTCGTCAACGGCATCCCGTACGACCTCGAAGAGGCCGCGATGATCGACGGCTGCAGCCGGGCGGGTGCCTTCCGCCGGGTGACGCTGCCGCTGCTCGCGCCGGGACTGGTGACCACCTCGGTGTTCAGCTTCATCACCGCGTGGAACGAGTTCCTGTTCGCGTTCGTGTTCATGCGCGACCAGAACAAGCAGACGCTGCCGGTGTGGCTGTCGTCGTTCCGGACGGCGTTCTCCGTGGACTGGGGCGGCATCATGGCGGCGTCGGTCATCTACGCCGTGCCCGCGCTGGTGTTCTTCATCATCGTCCAGCGCAAGCTCGTGTCCAACCTGACCGCAGGCGCAGTGAAGGGGTAATCCTTGTCTTCACCGGAAAAGCTCGCCGCATCCGTTCTCGTATCGGGCTTCGACGGCACCACCGCGCCGGATTGGCTGCGCCGCAAGGTGGCGGACGGCCTCGGCGGCGCGATCCTGTTCGGCCGCAACGTGGTCGACGACGAGCAGGTGGCCGCGCTGAGCGCACAGCTGCGGGCGGAACGGCCCGACGTGCTCGTCGGCATCGACGAGGAGGGCGGTGACGTCACCCGGCTCGACGTCGCCACCGGCTCGTTCGTGCCGGGACCACTCGCACTCGGCGCCGCGGACGACGTCGAGCTGACGACCTCGGTCGCGGCGGCGCTCGGCGAGCGGCTGGCCGCGTGCGGGGTGACGATCAGTTTCGCCCCGTGCGCGGATCTCACGATGGCGGCGGAGGATCCCTCGATCGGGGTCCGGGCGTTCGGTTCGGATCCGGTGAAGGCGTCGCCGCATGTGGCGGCGTTCATCACCGGGCTGCAGAAGTACGGCGTGGCCGCGTCGGCCAAGCATTTCCCCGGGCACGGGGCGGCGACGGACGACTCGCACCACGCGCTGCCGGTGCTGCCCCGGACCGAGGCTGAACTGCACGAGATCGAACTGGTCCCGTTCAAGGCGGCGATCGCGGCCGGGGTGCGCGCGGTGATGACCGGGCACCTCGTCGTGCCCGCGTGGGGTGAACTACCCGCGACGCTCAACCCGAAGGCGCTCACCGACGTGCTGCGCGGCGAGCTCGGCTTCACCGGCGCGGTCATCACCGACGCGCTGGACATGGGCGCCGTCGCGGGCGAACTCGGCAAGACCGAGGGCGTCGGACGGGCATCGGTGCGGGCGCTGATCGCCGGCGCGGACGCGCTCTGCCTCGGCGGGGTGTCGTTCGAAGAGGACGAGCTGAACCGGATCGCGGCGGTCATCGCGGCCGCCGTCGAGTCCGGTGAGCTGCCGATGGAGCGGCTGGCGGAGGCGTCGGAGCGGGTCGCCGCGCTCGGCACTCCCCCGGTTTCGACGCCGATCTCTCCGGTGGATCACCGCCTCGGCCTGGAGGCGGCGCGGAAGGCGTTGCGGATCCAGGGTTCGCCGAAGCTGGGCGGCCCGCCGCTGGTGATCGACATCGAGACCGAGCCCATCATCGCGGCGGGCCCGATGCCGTGGGGGCTCGGCTCGCATCTGACCGAACTCGTGCCCGGCACCCGGGCGCTCAAGGTCGGCGCGGACGGGATCGCGACCGCGATCGAGGCCGTCCACGGCGCGCGCGACCTCGTGGTGGTGACGCGCGAGGCGCACCGGCACCCCGAGGTCCGCGAGTTCCTCAGCTGGCTGCGCGAGTCCACTGTGGACTACATCCGGGTCGAGACCGGCGTTCCCGGCCCGGAGACCGAGGGGCCGCGGATCGACACGTTCAGCGGGTCCTACGTCAGCCTCCGTGCCGCCGCGGAGTACCTGGCCTGACCCACCCCTCTCGCATTTCGTCCTCTGGATGCGGTACTTGCACACGCAACTACCGCATTCAGAGGACGAATTGCGTTATTCGGTTGCGGGGCCGGAGCCGGGGTGTTGTAGTCGGGAAGATCGGTTCCCGACCTAGGAGATGATCGTCTTGCGAGTGTCCACGTCCTTCCATCAGGTAATTCCCGCCTACCTCGAGGACGAGATCACTCGTGAAGACCCTCAATCTGGGGATTCTGGCGCATGTTGACGCCGGGAAGACGAGCCTGACCGAGCGCCTGTTGCACACCGCCGGGATCATCGGCGAGCTGGGCAGTGTCGACGACGGCAGCACGCAGACCGACACGCTGGCGCTCGAACGCGCCCGCGGTATCACCATCAAGGCGGCCGTGGTGTCGTTCGCCCTCGGCGACGTCACCGTCAACCTGATCGACACCCCCGGCCACCCCGATTTCATCGCCGAGGTCGAACGCGCGCTCGGCGTGCTCGACGGCGCCGTCCTGGTGCTGTCGGCGGTCGAAGGCGTCCAAGCCCAGACCCGTGTCCTCATGCGGACCTTGCGGCGGCTGGGCATCCCGGCGCTGCTGTTCGTGAACAAACTGGACCGCCGCGGCGCCGATCCGGAGCGCGTGTTCCGGGAGATCACCGGGAAACTCACGCCAACGGCCGTCACGATGGCTCCCGATCGGGTGATCGATCTGCTGGCGACGCTCGACGAGGACTTCCTCACCGGATACCTCACCGAGCCGGACGCGTTCACGCCGTCGCGGCTCCGCGCCGAACTCACCGCGAAAGTCGCCGAAGGTCGCGCTCATCCGGTCTACTTCGGGTCCGCGATCACCGGCGCCGGGATCGACGCGCTCCGCGACGGCATCGAGAACCTGTTGCCCGCCAAGGAAGCCGACGTCCTCGCGCCGCTGTCCGGCACGGTGTTCAAGGTCGAGCGCGCGCCGGGCGGCGAGAAGATCGCGTACGTGCGGCTGTTCTCCGGCAGCGTCGCCGTGCGCGACAAGGTCCCGCTCGGCGATGGCGAAGGCAAGGTCACCGCGATCAGCGTTTTCGACAACGGCTCGGCCGTGCCGTCGGCGTCGGCCGAAGCCGGGCGGATCGCGAAGATCTCGGGGCTCGACGTCCGGATCGGAGACGTGCTCGGGGCCTGTCCGCGCACGCGGGAAGCGCGGTTCTCGCCGCCGACGCTGGAAACCGTCGTCTCGCCGGTGCGCCCGGCCGATCGCGGGCCGCTGCACCAGGCGCTCACCCGGCTGACCGAACAGGATCCGCTGATCGGCCTGCGGCACGACGAGGTCCGCCAAGAGACTTCCGTTTCGCTGTACGGAGAAGTGCAGAAGGAGGTCATACAGGCGACGCTCGCGGACGAGTACGGCATCGACGTCACGTTCAGCGAGACGACCACGATCTGCGTCGAACGCGTCGACGGCACCGGATCGGCCGTCGAACTCATCGGCACGGCGTCGAATCCCTTTCTGGCCACGGTCGGACTGCGCGTCGAACCCGGAAGCGGGATTTCGTTCCGGCTGGAGGTCGAACTCGGCTCGATGCCGTACTCCTTCGTCAAAGCCGTGGAGGACACGGTGAAGGAGACGCTGCGCGAAGGCATCCACGGCTGGGAGGTGCGCGACTGCGCGGTGACGCTGACGCATTCCGGCTACTACGCCAGGCAAAGCCACGCCCACGGCACGTTCGACAAGAGCATGTCCAGCACCGCGGGCGATTTCCGCGATCTGACGCCGTTGGTGCTGATGGAGGCGCTGCGCGAAGCCGGGACGACCGTGCACGAACCCCTGCACCGGTTCACCCTCCAGACGCCGGCCGACACGCTCGGCCCGGTGACCGCGCTGCTGGCGCGAGCGCGCGCCGTGCCGCGGACGACGCTCACGAAGGACGGGACGGCCGAGCTGGAAGGCGAGATCCCGGCGGCGAAAACCCATGAGGTGCACCAGCTCCTGCCCTCGGCGACCCGCGGAGAAGGCGCGATGGAGACGTCCTTCCACAGCTACCGGCCCGTCCGGGGACCGGTGCCGTCACGATCGAGGACCGATCACAACCCGTTGGAACGCAAGGAATACCTGCTACGCGTGCTGCGGCGCGTCTGAGTGAACGGAGAACGTCATGGTTTCACGGCTCGGGGTCAGGATCCCGCGCGAGCTGCCCGCCGCCCGGCTGACCGGCCTCGCCCGGCGCGCGGAACGGGAGGGTTTGGACGAGGTCTGGATCGTCGAGGACTGCTTCTACGCGGGCGGGATCGCGACGGCGTCGGCGGTGCTGGCGGCGACCGAGAAGATCACGCTCGGCATCGGCATCATGCCCGCCGTGGCGAGGAACCCGGCCATCGCGGCGATGGAGATCGCGGCACTGGCGGAGCTGTACCCGGGACGGCTGATCGCCGGGTTCGGGCACGGGGTGCCGAGCTGGATGCGGCAGATCGACGCGTGGCCGAAGTCGGCGCTCGCCGCGTTCGAGGAGACGCTGTCGGTCATCCGGCGGCTCCTGGCGGGTGAGCGCGTTTCCTTCGAGGGCAAGCATGTCCGGCTCGACGAGGTCGAACTGGAGTTCCCGCCCGCGCTGCCGCCGAAGCTCGTCGCCGGCGTCCGCGGCCCGAAATCGCTCGCGGCGGCGGGCCGGGTCGCCGACGGGACGCTCCTGGCCGAACCGGCGACCCCGGAGTACGTCCGCGCGACGCGGGACCTGATCGGCGTCGAAGGCCATTCGATCGCCACCTACAACTGGCTGGCCCTCGACGCCGATCCCGAGCGGGCCCGCGAACGCGCCCGGTCGGACGTCGCGTCGGCGATCGGGCCGAACTCCGGTCCGGCGCTGGAGCCGCTGGACTTCGGCGCCGAACTGCTTGCCGAGGTCAAGGCAGCCACCGACCGTAAAGACCTGGCCCGGCGGTTGCGGCCCGAATGGATCGACAGGCTGAGCATCAGCGGCCCGCTCGACCGATGCGTCGAGCAGATCCGCGCGCTGTACGCGGCCGGGACCGAGTCCGTCATCCTGCTGCCGCTGCTCGGTGAGCCGGAGGAGGAGTCCTTCGCCGCGGCGGGCCGGATCGCCGCGGCCCTGCGCGGCTGACCCCCCTTCCGCATTTCGTCCTCTAAATGCGGTCAGGGGACGGCAGCGCCTGAGGTGAAGAGGACTTTCGCCGCATCCGATGCGGCGAAAGCTCCCTTCCCCACATCCGAGCGACCAAGGGCACCGTCGGCGTCGTCGTGAAGGCCTCCTTGGGGACGTTAGATGTCTCAAGGGTGGCCTTCAGGACATCGCTACCCGACCACGCCGGGTCCCTGCCCCAAGGCACCGCATTTCGTCCTCTAAATGCGGTGCCTTGGGGCGGCAGCGCCCGAGGTGAAGGGGACTTTCCCCACATCTGATGCGGCGAAAGTCCCCTTCACAACGCCCAAGCGACCGACCACGCCGGGTCCCTGCCCCAAAGCACCGCATTTAGAGGACTGAATGCGGTCCTTGCACACGCAACGACCGCATTCAGTCCTCTGGACGCGGGTGGGTGTCGAGCGCCTTGACGACGGCGACCATGTCCTCCTCGCCGAGACCGAGCCGCGCGGTCTCGGCGTAGAGGGCACGGGACGCCTCGATCAGCGGCAGCTTCAAGCCCGCGTCCCCGGCCGCCGCCGCGATCAGCTCGACGTTCGCCAGGACGTTCGCGATCGAGGCCTGCGGCGCGAAATCCTCTTCGACCAGCTTCGGCGCCTTGACCCGCAGGATCGGGCTGGCGAGTTGCCCCGCGCCGAGCACGTCGGCGAGCCGGCCGAGATCAAGCCCGTGCGCCCGGGCGAAATGCACCGTCTCGGCCAGCGACGTCACGACCGACGTCAGGTGCACGTTGACCGCCAGCTTCATCAGGAGCCCGTTGGGAACCGGCCCGCAGTACACGGTTTCCCGGCACATCGGCCCGAACAGCTCCCGGACCTCCTCGACCGCGCCGGGGTCGCCCGCGAGCATCGCGACCAGTTCCCCCGCCTCCGCCGGGACACGCGAACCCGAAACCGGCGCCTCCACGTACTTCGCCCCCGCCGCGACGAGGTCCGCCTCCAGCGCGCGGGAATGCCCCGGTGCCGTCGTTCCCATGTGGACGATCGTGCGGCCCGCCACCCGCCCGGCGAACTCGGGCCCGCCGCGGCCGAGTACGGCGTCGACGGCGGCCGCGTCCTTGAGCATCAGGATCACGACGTCGCACCGCGCGAAGAGTTCGGCGACGTCGGTCACCTCGTCGGCCTTGCCCGGCGTGCGGTTCCAGCGGAGCACCGGGATCCCGGCCCGCACCAGGTTCCGTGCCATCGGCTCGCCCATACTGCCCAGCCCGGCGAAACCGACTCGTTCGAGGTCCATGGGCTCCACTCTGCGGTACCGGAGAACGGCACCGGGCCCGATGCGACGATTGCGGCGGAAATCGCGAGGAACGCCCCGCGACACGATGACGAGGAGTGAGCACGATGGCCTGGCCGGAGAAGGACACCCGTCGGGTCTCACTGCGCAACGGCCAGTCGTTCCTCTGGCATCTCGACGCCGACTGGGAACGCAAGACGCGCGCGATCCGCGTCAAGGAAGACGGCACCGACGGCCAGATTCTCGTCCTGGACCCCTACCACCACGCCTTCCTGCCGACACAGACGCAGGTCCGCCGCGCCATTCGCGACGCCTTCCGCGCCGGCTGGCGGCCCGACACCCGGCTCCCACCGCTCGAAATGGTCTTCGACGGCGAGCGCTTCCGCCGCCGTGAAGACTGAGCCGATCAGAACGGGTGCTCCATCCACACGTTCGCCTCCACGTACACCCCGCAGTCCCGCTCGACGTTCGCGTGCACCGGCGCGATCCCGCCGGGGATCACGTTGTCGCCGTCGACGAGGTCGACGCCGCTCCACTCCTTCCAGTCCGCGATCGAGCCCGAAATGGTCACCGCGAACGGGCACACCTTGATCATCCGCGCGCCGAGCCGTTCGTGGGTGCGCAGCCAGCGGTCGGCGAACAGCCCGTCCTCGCGCCGCCGGAGGGCGTAGTCCTCCATGAGGACGTCGGGTTCGTCCTCCTTGCCGATCGGGCGCACGGAGACGATCAGCCGCTTCAGCCCCGTCTCGGCCGCACGCGCCTTCAGCGCTTTGAGCATCGGCGTGGACAGGCCGGTCCCCCGCATTCGCGGCGCCACAACGACTTCGAGCGCACACAGGGTGTCCGGCGCGCGGCCGTCCATGAGATCCTGCGCGGCCCACTGGATCGCCTCGTCCCAGCCGTGCGACGGCAGCTCGTGGCGGTCTTCGGCCGGATAGGTCAGCGGGACCGACAGCGCCCGCGCGATCGGCTCGCCGTCGTCGTCCAGCGCGATCAGGAAATACCGGGACCAGTGACGCAGGAATCGGTCCGGGGTGATCATCTTGCCGCTGAACCCGGCGTAGATGAACTCACCGCCGACGTCGCCGAGATTCAGCGCGGCATCGAGGAGATCGGGACGGGACGCAAGATCGACGATTCGCATGCCGCCCAGTCAACCGAGCCGGTGATCTCCCCCGATAGCTGCTTCCGGGCGATGATCAAACCGGCTGGCGCGGCGCCGCCTGCAACCGGGAGAGCACGTCGGTGAGCCTGCCGGCGGCGACGTCCCATTCCTCGAGGACGCTGCTGCGCGCGAGCGCCGACGTCCGCAGGGAATGGCGGAGTTCGGCGTCGAGCGACCAGCGCAGCAACGCCGCCGCGAGTGCCGACGGGTTGTTCGGCGGCACCAGCATGCCGGGCACGCCGCCGCCGGGCGCGGTGCCGAGCGCGTCGTGCGCCCCCGCGGTTTCCGTGGCCACCACGGGGATCCCGCGCGCCAGCGCCTCGGCCACGACCAGTCCGGACGTGCCGCCGCGGGCGGGCAGGACGAGCAGATCCGCGCCGTCGTAGACCAGGTCGAGGTCGTCCGGCGGCTGGATGAGGCTGATCCGGGAGCCGAGCCCGAGCCGTTCGACCGTCCAGCGCAGTTCGTCGACGTACGCGGGATCGTGGTGTGTCGCGCCGGCGAACACGCATTTGAACGCCAGTTCGTCGACCAGGGACAGCGCCCGGATGAGCACGTCCTGGCCGTGGCGCGCGGTCATGGGCGCGAGACACAACAGCCGCGAGACGCCGTCGGCCCCGGCGGCGAGCGGCGCCGCGTCCGTACCCGGTGTCGCCACGTAGACGCGGGTCGGATCGAGGTCGTGCCGGTCGATCAGCTGCCGCGCGAGCCACGGCCCGGTGGCGACGATCATCCCCGTCAGCCGCAGGGTCTCCCGTTCGCAGGCGTCGAGTTCGGCGGCCTGCGCCGGATCGAGCGCGGGATCGTCGGCGAGCGGCCGGTGGACCAGGACGGCCAGCCGGAGCCGCCGCGCGTGCGGGACCACGATCTCCGGGACCCCGCAGGCGACCGTGCCGTCGATCAGGACGACGGTGTCGTCGGGCAGCGCGGCGAGCGAACGGGCCAGTCTCGACCGCGACAGCGGCCCCGGCATCGGCCATTCCCCGGCGATCGGCAGTTCCAGCAGCGGGAGGCCGGTGGCCGGGAGGTTCTGGCACATCCGGCGGTCGTATTCACCGCTGACGTCCTCGGTTTCGCCCGGCAGGACGAAGACGACCGGTTCGGTCACGCGGACATTCGAGGTGAACACGGTTACCTCCAGATGCGGGCGCCTTATCAGGAGACACGGACGCGGCGCCCGTCCGGTTCATTTCCCGGGTGACAAAGTTCAGCCCGCCACGCGCGCGATCGACGCGACGATCTCGTCACGCAGTCCGGCGCCGACCGCGATCGTGGCCGCCGAACGCACCGTGTGCTCGCCGCCGTCGAGGTCGACGACCGCTCCCCCGGCCTCGCGCACCAAAAGGACACCCGCCATCGTGTCCCACGGTTTGTTGGCGAGGATGACGCTCGCGTCGAGTTTGCCGTCCGCGACCCACGCCAGGTCGATCGCCGCGGAACCGAGGAACCGGACCCGCTGCACGCGGCCGCCGAGTTCGGCCAGCAACGCCATCCGGACGCGGTTCTTGACCTCCGCGCCCTCGCCGACCGCGAAGTCGCCGATACTCACGATCGCGTCGGACAGCTTCGTCGCTTTCGACGCCGTGAGACGCTCTTCGCCCGCGTACGCGCCCTGGCCCGCCACAGCGGTGTAGGTGACGTCGAGGAACGGCAGGGAGATCGCCGCGACCGTGCTGTTCAGACCGTCGACGAGACCGAGCGAAACACCGCACAGCGGAATCCCGCGCGCGAAGTTCGCCGTACCGTCGACGGGGTCGAGCGCCCACCACAGGTCCTCGTTCCCCTCATGCCCGCGCTCCTCGCCGAGGATGCCGATCTCCGGCGTCTCGCGTGCCAGGAACTCGCGGACGGCGTCCTCGACGGCGAGGTCGACGTCGGTCACCATGTCGCGATCACCTTTGGCGGCAACGGAAAACGACGTCATCGAGCGGATTATCCCGGTCGCCTTGGCGACGGCCTCGCGGGCCACGGACAACAATGCGGCGTGGTCGGTCATATGGGTACCGTAGCCCGCGTGAACCTGTTCCCGACGGCCACGACGGCCGACGAAAGCGCCCGCGGCGCCGAGGTCGCGGTGCTGCCCGTCGGCAGTTTCGAACAGCACGGCGCGCACCTCCCGCTCGCCACCGACGCGGTGATCGCGACGACGATCGCCGACGCCATCGCCGCGGCGTATCCGGTGCTGCGGCTCCCGCCGATCACGATCGGCTGCTCCCACGAACACGCGGAGTGGGCGGGCACGGTCAGCATCTCCGCCGCGACGCTCTACGCCGTGGTGAACGACGTCGCCGCGTCTCTGCGCCGGTCCGGTGTCCCGAAACTGGTGCTGGTGAACGCGCACGGCGGCAACTACGTCCTGTCCAACGTGGTCCAGGAGTCGACGTCGCCGATGGCGCTCTTCCCCGGTGTCGAAGGCTGGCAGGCGGCGCACGACGCGGCCGGGCTGGAGACGTCGCTGGACAGCGACATGCACGCCGGCGAGCTGGAGACCTCCCTGTTGCTGCACGCGCACCCTTCGCTGGTCCGGCCCGGTTTCACCGAGGCGGATCACCTCGCCGACGACAGGCGGCACCTGCTGACGGTGGGCCTGCGCCCGTATGCGGAATCCGGTGTGGTCGGGCGGCCTTCGCTGGCGACTGCGGAGAAAGGACGGCTGGTGCTGGCGTCACTGGTGGAGAGCTTCGGGGACACCTTGGCCGCGCTCGGCTGACTCGGACTTTCCCGCATGTCATGCTGCCGGTGGTCTATCCGGCGTGGGCTGAAAGCTCCTTTCGCCGCGTCAGACGCGGTGAAGGGAGCCTTCAGCCCACGCATGACAGCGCTAAAACCGATCAACCCCAGTTCTTGACTTGACCAAGATGCGGCGAAAGCGCCCTTCACCGCGTGAGGCGTGGGGAAAGTCCCCTTCAGCTCCCCGCCGCACCCACCGGCTCGACAGCGTCCAGATGCGGCAGGAAATGGTGCATCCGTTCCTGTTTGGTCCGCAGGTACCGCAGGTTCTCGTCGTTCGGCGTGACCAGCAGCGGCACCCGCTCGCTGATCCGCACGCCGTGCCGTTCCAGCTGGTCGACCTTCGCCGGGTTGTTGGACAGCAGCCGCACCGACCGCACGCCGAGATCGTTCAGGATCTCCGCCGCGGCGCGGTAGTCGCGGGCGTCCACGGGCAGCCCGAGCGCGATGTTCGCCTCGACGGTGTCGAGCCCTTCGTCCTGCAGCCGCATCGCTTTCAGCTTCGCGAGCAGGCCGATGCCGCGTCCTTCGTGGCCCTGGGCGTACACGAGGATTCCGGCGCCCTCGTCGACGATCGCCCGCAGCGCGGCGTCCAGCTGGTCGCCGCATTCGCAGTGCATCGAGCTGAACACGTCGCCGGTGAGGCATTCCGAATGGACCCGCGCCAGCGTGCGGGAGGTCGCGACGTCGCCGTGCACCAGCGCCATCTGTTCGGTGCCGTCGGCGTCCAAGTACCCATACGCGCGGAAAACGCCGTACCGGGTGGGCAGTCTGGTCTCAACGACCCTCTCGACGGTCATCGGGCTTCTCCTGTCTGTTCGGTGACTCCTGACAGAACGCGCGAGCAGGACGCCCGCACCGGGAAGGCTGGAGACGAGCGCGAGCACGCCGTAGACGACGGCCACGGTGACGCCCTGCGCCGAACCGAGGCCGGCGGCGCCGAACAGCAGCGCGCAAACGCCTTCGCGAGGGCCCCATCCGCCGATGTTCAGCGGCAGCCCCATCGCGAGCAGGGCGAGGATCATCAACGGCAGCAGGTCGCCGACCGGCGCGGTGACGCCCGCCGCGCGCGCGGCGACGACGAACAGGGCGAGGTGCCCGGCGAGAGTGGCGACCGAGAGCAGGCCCACCCCTGGCCAGGTTTCCTTGGTCAGCAGGCCGAGCCGGACGTCGGCGAGGGACACGGCGAACCCGCGGCGCCATTTCGATCCACTGTGGATCCATCGCCGCCCGGCCGTCATCCCGGTGACGACGGCCGCGAGCGCCAGCACGACCACGACGATCCCGGCGGCCGTCACCACGCGGTCGATCGGCGGCGGCACCACGGAAGGCACGCTGAGCACGACGACGACCGAAGCGCCGATCACCACGATCTGCCCGGCCGTGCGCTCCAGCACCACCGCGCGGACGCCGCGCGGCACGTCACCGGCTTCGCGCCCGTGCTGCACGGCGCGGTTCACATCGCCGAGGACGCCCGCCGGCAGCACGCCGTTGAGGAACAACGCGCGGTAGTACTCGCCGACGGCACTTCCGAACGAGAGCTCGAGACTGAGCCGCCGAGCGACCAGGCGCCAGCGCCAGGCACTGAAAACCGTGGTGGCGAAACCGATCCCGAGCGCGGCGGCGATCCCGCCCGCGTCGACCTCGCGCAGACCTTCGAGGAACACGCCGGTGCCCAGCTGCCAGACGAGCGCGCCGAGGATGGCGAGCGCGCCGACGATCCGAAGCCAGGGCCAGAGCCGTTTCACGCGGGCACCACCAGGAGATCTTCATGCTGGATCACCGCGTTCAGCTCGCCGGCCGCGCACTGCGCGAGCCGCCATCGCAGGTAGGAGTCGCCGTCCGCCGCGAGTTCCGGCCGCTGTTCGCAAGCGGCGCCGACCCAGCCGGTGAGCCATTCCGCGGTCAGCGCGGCCTGATCCGCCCCGAGCCGCCAGGGGCTCGGGGCTCGCCGCGCGGTGGCGCCGAGGCGTTCGAAAACCCCGAAGGCGACGTCCACCGCGTCCGGCCCGAGCAGCCACCGGCCGCCGGTCACCCGGCGCTGATGCGCGTTGAAGGCGTCGGAGATCTCGACGTCGAACCGGTCCTTGGGCGACAGCACGACCCGGCCCGAAACGCTCAGCGTGAACAGGACCGCGCAGCGCGCCTCGACGCACGCTTCCGCCAGCCGGGACATCTCCTCGGCGGTGAGCAGGTCGAGCAGCGCCGACGCCGCCACGAGCGAGGTCCCGGCGAGGTCCTCCGCGCGTAACTCGGTGATGTCACGCTGTTCGGTGACGACGGTGACTTCGCTTCCGTCCAAAGCGTGATCCGGACGGCTGGTGCGGGCCTGCGCGTGGGTGAGCAGGTCCGGATCGCGGTCGTGCAGGATCCAGCGCTGGCGGCCGGGCAGCCGCCTGGCCAGCCAGCGGCCGAGCGAACCGGTGCCGCAGCCGAGATCCCGGATGACGACCTCGTCCTGTTCGGTCAAGAAGGACCGCACCGGCTCGATCAGCTCGGCCGCCCGAGCGGCGGCGTCGGCGTCTTCACGCAGCTGGAGCCAGCTGGGGGCGTATTTGGTCATGCCGCCGTCCGTTCGCTCAGCAGCACGGCGGCGACGCCGCGGGCCGTCTCGTCCCAGCCGGTCAACGTCTCGCGGCGCAGGCGTGCGGAGGCGCGAAGGCGGTCACGCAGGTCGGGTTCGGTGAGCCAGCGGCGCAGGGCCGCGGCCAGCGCGTTGACGTCCTCACCGGGGACGAGCAGCCCGGGCACACTGCCGTCGGGCGCCCGGCCGAGCGTGTCCGGCAGAGCGTCGACGGCGGTCGTCAGCACGGGGACGCCGTGCGCGAGAGCCTCGGTGACGACCATGCCGTAGGTCTCCGCGCGCGAAGGCAGCACGAGAAGGTCTGCGGCCGCGTACGTCGCTTCGAGCTCCTCGCCGGATCGCGGGCCGGTGAGTGTGAACCGTCCGCCGAGCGCGTGCCGCCGCAGGCGTTCGACGTAGCGGGTCTCTCGGGGAATGGCACCAACGCACTCACAAATCCACGGTAGATCTTTGAGCGACTTCAACGCGTCCGCGAGCGTGCCCTGTCCCTTGCGCGGGGTGACGTTGGCGACGCAGACCAACCGCGTCCCGTCCAGGCTCCCGGAGGCGACTTCGGCCTTGTCGACGCCGGGCGGCACCACGTGCACGCGATGCGCGGCGAGGTCGTGGTGCCCGATCAGCCGTCGAGCCGCCCAGTCGCTGGTCACGACCACGGCGTCGACCGCGCCCAGCGTCTCGCGTTCCAGCCGGTCCAGTTCGGTGGCGAGCGAAGGCGAAAGTCCCGTCTCGTCGGCCAGCGGCAGATGCACCAGCACCGCGATCGACAGCCGCCGCGCCGCCGGGGCGATCACCTCGGGCACCCCGCAGGCAACCAGTCCGTCGAGCAGCACCGCGGCTCCGTCGGGAAGTTCGGCCAGCTTGCGCGCCAGGACTTTGCGCGCTTCGGTGTCGGGCCGCGGCCAGTTCCCGCGCACCGGGATCTCGTGGACCTCCACCGCCTCGCCGGCGAGGCCGTCGCACAGCCGCCGGTCGTAGACGTTGCCGCCGCTGGGCGCGCTCACGTCGTCGATGTCGTTGGGCAGGACCACGTGGAGACGGTTCACAGCGCACGCTCGTAGCTCGCCCACGCGACGTGGGATTCGTGCAGCGAAACGGTGAGTCCTTCGAGGCCGCGCGCGCCCTCACCGAGCGCTCCCGCGTGGACGCGGCCGGCCAGCCGGTCCGCGATGACCTTGGCGAGGAACTCGGTCGAGGTGTTGATCCCGGCGAACTCGGGCACGTCGTCGAGGTTGCGGTAGTTCAGATCGGCGAGCACCGCTTTGAGCTCTTCGGTCGCCTTGCCGATGTCGACGACGATGTTGTCGGCGTCCAGTTCGGAGCGGCGGAACGTCGCGTCCACCAGGAAGGTCGCGCCGTGCAGTCGCTGTGCTGGGCCGAAGACCTCGCCGCGGAAGCTGTGGGCAACCATGACGTGGTCGCGGACGGTGATACTGAACAACGGACCTCCCGGGTCGAACCCTTAACGCGTGTCCTCCATCTGATAGGTGACACGGAGGCAGAGCGTTCCTGGTTCATTCGCGGCCAGACGCGGCAAGACGTCCGGCAGTTCACGGAACTGACATTCCCCGCTGACCAGCACTTCGAATCCTGGATCGGCGAGAAGACGCAAAGCGAGCGCCAAGCGGTCGGCGTAGGTCCGGTTCAGGCGGCGGGACGGCGAGACCATGCCGACCTGGCTGCTGCGGACAGCCAGCCGTCGGGAGTGGAAGTTCTCGCCGAGCGGGACGCTGATCCGCCGGTCGCCGTACCAGCTCAGCTCGATGACCTCGCCTTCCGGCGCGAGCAGCTCCAGAGACCGGGCGAGCCCCGCTTCGCTCGCGCTGGCGTGCACGACGAGGTCGCATTCGCCCAGCGCGTCCTCGGGTGTCGAGAAGTCGACACCGAGCGCTTCGGCGATCTTCGCGCGCTCCGGGTCGACGTCGATCAGCTGCACCCTGGCCCCGGGGAAACCGGCCAGCAGTTTCGCGACGCCGCCGCCGACCATCCCGGCGCCGACCACGGCGATCCGGTCGCCGATTTTCGGCGACGCGTCCCAGACGGCGTTGACCGCGGTCTCGATCGTGCCCGCGAGGATCGCGCGTTCCGGCGGGACCTCGCTCGGCACCGGCGTGACGGCCGACGCCGGGACGACAAAGCGCGTCTGATGTGGATAGAGGCAGAAGACGACCTGCCCGACGAGGTCGTCCGGACCGCGTTCGACCACGCCGACATTGAGGTATCCGTACTTGACGGGACCGGGGAAATCGCCTTCCTGGAACGGCGCGCGCATGGCCGCACGTTGACTCGGTGGGACCTCGCCGCGGAAGACGAGCGTCTCGGTGCCGCGGCTCACGCCCGTGTACAGGGTGCGGACCAGCACGTCGTCATCGCCGACCGGAGGGAGCGTGACGGGCCTGAGCTCACCGTCGCCGGAACCACTGAACCAGAAGGCGCGTTCCATCGTGTCCTCTCATGTCGGACCCTGGAAGCGGGGTCACCGCCACCATAACGAGGAGGCCTCGTGATCAACCCCGGTATTTTCCTGGGGGTCCTCGTCCAGCTGGCGCTGCTGGGGACGCTGGACGCCGTCACCGGGCTGGGCCCGCTGGGCTGGCTCGCCGGAGCGGCCTACGGCCTCGCCGTGGGCGGATTCCTGACCTACGGCCTGAACCGGAGCACCGCGCGCTCCCTGGGCCCCGCCGACGCCGTGACGCTCGCTCGCTCCGGGCTGGTCGGCTGCGTGACCGCGCTCGTCGTCGACACCGCGGGCCGGGAGATCGTCGCGATGGTCGTCATCGCGTCGGTCGCGCTCGCCCTGGACGCCGTCGACGGCCAGGTCGCGCGCCGCACCGGGACGGCGTCGCCGCTGGGCGCGCGGTTCGACATGGAGGTCGACGCGTATCTGATCCTGATCCTGAGCGTGGTCGTCGCGCAGTCGCTGGGCCCGTGGGTGCTCACGATCGGCGCGATGCGCTACGTCTTCGTCGTGGCGGGCAGGCTGTGGCCGTGGCTGAACACGCCGCTTCCGCCGAGCATGGCGCGCAAGACCGTCGCGGCGGTCCAGGGCATCGTGCTGGTCGTGGTGGCCTCGACGGTCCTGCCGCTCTGGGCCGGTTTCGTGGTGACACTGGGCGCGCTGGCACTGCTGACCTGGTCGTTCGGACGCGACACGTGGTGGCTGCTGGAGCAGCACGCCTTCACCGCCGCGCCCGCGTGATCACGCGTACTGCGCTTCGCCGTTCCCGATCGACCAGTCGACGGGATTGTTCTCGGTGATCGTGACGAGCACATTCCGCGGCTCGGTCCCCGCGTACTCCTCGGCGAGCTCCGCGATCCGCCGGTACAGGGACTTCTTCTGCACGTCGGTGCGGCCCTGCCGCATGGTGATCGTGACGTACACGACCCCCTCGTCGCGGCGGATCCCCAGGTAGTCGTCGTATTTCAGGGTGCTCTGGCCATTGAGGACCTGGAAGCGGTCGTCGTCCGGGATGCCGAGCGTCTCGACCATCGCGTCGTGGACGGCGTAGCCGAGGGCTTCGAGCTTCTCGGTCCCGATGGTGTCGATGCGGACGAAGGGCATGTCAGTTCTCCTTGGTGGTCAGCAGGCCGAGGGCGCCGTCGACGGCTTTCGCGAACACGTCCGGGGAGTCGGCGGCGCGGGCGAGGATGTAGCCGCCCTGCAGCACCGCGACCAGCGCGGTCGCCGTGGTGAGCGGGTCGAGTGCCTGATCGAGCTCACCGGCCGCGCGCCCCTCTTCGAGCAACTCGGCGAGACGCCCGGTGAGCCAGCCGAAGTACTCCTCGACCGGCCTTCGCAGCTCCGCGTCGGCCATCACGTCGGGATCCTGGGCGAGCCTGCCGACCGGGCAACCCTTGAGCACGGTGCGCTCGCGGCGCAGGTAGACGGTGATGCGCTCGACGACCGAACCGGGCCCGGAGAACTCGGCCTCCGCCTTGGCGCGCAGATCGTCGGCGCTGCGGCCGATCGCGGCGAGCGCGAGTTCGGACTTGCCCTGGAAGTGGTGGTACATGCTGCCCTGGCCGGCGCCGGAGCGCTCCTGGATCGCCTTCGGGCTGGTGCCGACGTACCCGCGCTCCCACAGAAGCTCGCGAGTGCTCTCGATGAGCCGTTCCCTCTTGTCCACGTCCTGACCGTACATACTAGTAGGTACAGAGACAAGCCACGCGTGTGGGAGCAAGGGACCTTTGCTACCACTTTGACGCTTCCCCGCAGGTCAGCGCCCACTTTCCGCATTTAGAGGACTAAACGCGCAGGCTCACGCGCTCCGCGATGGCCACCGGTCCGTGAAGGCCTCCTTCACTACCCTCAAAGTAGGGAAGGAGGCCTTCACGGACCGCCAAATCACCACATACGCCACAGAACCCTCAGGCCTCACAGCCAGCGCGCGTGAAGGCCCCCTTCCCTCGGCTCAGCCGAGGAAACTCGACCTTCACACCTTCCCCAAGTACGTGAAGGCCTCCTTGAGGGACCCAGGGTCCCTCAAGGAGGCCTTCACGGACCGCAGGCATTAAGAGGACTAAACGCGCCAAAGCCTCAAGAACGCGAGTCCTGCCCGAACCGCTCCCACTCCCGGTCCCAAGCCGCCCACCGCGCCCGGTTCAGCAGGTGCCGCGCGAGCAGATACCCCGCCGCCAGCAGCGTCACTGCGCCCAGCCACACCCCCACCCCGACACCGATCCCCGTGCTGGCCGCGTCCAGCGGCGTCACCGGCGGCTCGACGACGGCACCGGAATCGTCGAGCCACACGATCACCGGGTCCCCCGCCGAAGCGCCGAGGTCCGAAGTGACACGCGCCTCCTGAAACCGACCATCCGGCAACGCCCACCGCGCCGTCACCGGAGCCGTCTCCACGGAGGGCGTCCCATCGACACCGACGCGCGCCGGCGGAGCGTCTTCGAGCAGGAACGCGGTCGTCGAGTGACGCGAAGCCGTCTCAAGAGCCGAGCGCGCCATCATGGTCGCGTAGGCCTCCGAGCCCGCCGCCGCGGCCAGCGGCACACCGAGCAGCGCGATCAGGACGCAGGCGATCAAGATCGCCGCCTCGACCCGGTCCCAGCCGCGGCCGAGGTGGATCCGGCGCCACAGGTACACAAGCGACACGACGGACCTCCTTCACCGGTAAGCCTGCGCCGGGAAGAGCCGTCACGACAGGAGGCTTTGGTCCCGCATCAAAGGACCACGTACGCGGCGAGCGTCCGGTTCACCGCACAACGTGTTCGTACGCGGGCTTCAGGTCTTCGACCCGGCCCGGCGGAGCCACCAGCGGCCCCTTCGCCCAGTCGCAACCGAGCTCGTGCAGCACTTCGAGTTGCCGCGCCGTCTCGACCCCTTCCGCGACGACCATGAGGTCGACGGCGTGCGCCATCGCCATGATCCCGGCGACGATCGGTTCGGCGTCGCTCGATCGTCCGAGGTCGGCCACGAACGACCGGTCGATCTCGATCACGCTCAGATCGAGCCTGCACAGCTGCGCGAGCGAGGAGTACCCGGCGCCGAACCGTTCCGCGGTCACCCGCACCCCGGTCTTCCGCAGCGCGTCGACGGCGTCGGCCGCGTCCTTCAGCGCCGTCTCGTCGACGTCGAGACTCAGATCCTGCGGCCCGAGACCGGCGCTCTCCAGTGTTGTCTGAACCACTTGCAGCAACGTGGGATCGCCCAGTTGGCGGACCGAAAGGCTCACATTCACATTACAGTGCACACCATGATCGGCACGCCATCGAGAGATCTCGCAGGCGGCCTTGGCGAGAACCTCCGCCCCGATGACCGTCAAAAGATCGCCGTCGTCGGCGAGCTCGGCCAATTCCGCCGGATCGATCGGCCCGCGAACGGGATGGTCCCAACAGGACTTCGCCTTCACCGCGACCATCTCACCGGTCCGCAAATCGACGACGGGCTGATAAACGGTCTCGACCAGCCCTTCCGCGACGGCGTTCCGCAGATCCTGTTCCAGCGCGAAACGGTCCCGCACTCGTTTCCGCATGATCGGCGCATAGAACGCGTAACGACCGGGGCCGAATGTTTTCGCCTGATACATCGCCAAATCGGCGTCTTCCAGCAATTCGTCGGCGGTGCGCCGATCGCCCGGTTCGGCGATCACTATTCCAATGCTCGTATTGATATGCAGTTCTCGGCCGTGCACGGTGAGCGATTCGGCGAGGCGCCGCTGGAGATGATCGGCGAGCGCCCGCACCTCGGCGGCTTCGGTATAACCGGTGGTGATGACCAGGAACTCGTCCCCGCCGAGCCGTCCGACCAGGTCCGAAGGCCCGGCGGCGGCCCGCAGCCGGTCGCCGATGATGCGCAGCACCTGGTCGCCGACGGTATGACCGAGCGAATCGTTGATGATCTTGAACTTGTCGAGGTCGATGAACATCACGGTGGTCGTGGCCGCCGGGTCGGCGATCGTCCGGCGCAGGTGGTTCAGCGCGTACGTGCGGTTCGCGAGCCTGGTCAGCGGGTCGTGGGTGGCCTCGTAGGCCAGCCGTTCGCTGATCGCCCGCCGTTCGGTGATGTCGGCGAAGGAGGTCAGCACCGAGGGCACGCTCTGACCGGGCGCCATCAGCGGGCCGGAGGTCAGCGAAAGCCATCGGTGCGCGCCGTCGCGCCGCCGCACCTGCACGACCCGCCCGGTCTCGACCTTCCCGGACCGG
Source organism: Amycolatopsis sp. CB00013 (assembly GCF_001905755.1). Taxonomy (NCBI): domain Bacteria; kingdom Bacillati; phylum Actinomycetota; class Actinomycetes; order Pseudonocardiales; family Pseudonocardiaceae; genus Amycolatopsis; species Amycolatopsis sp. CB00013. Next base: position 634,797 of record NZ_LIWC01000005.1, read on the forward strand.
CGCACCCGCGCGGACGGCAGATCGTCGACGGGCACCGGGACGCCCTGTTCGTCGTGCAGTCGCAGCGTCCGGCTCTCCAGGCCGACCAGGGATCCCGACGGCACGCCGGCGATCCGGTGCGCCGCGGAGTTCGCCAGCTCGATCCGCCCGCCGGGGCCGACCAGCAGCACTCCCTCGTCGAGCGTCTCGACGACGGTGGCGAATTCGGCCTCGGCCCGGCGCTGCGCGGTCTCGTCGGCGCACAGCAGCACGTAGCCGTCGAACATCTCGGCCGCGGAGACACGCACCGCCAGCGCCGTGCCGTCGGCGCTGTAATGCGTCGCCTGCACGACACCACCCGCCGCGACGACCTCCCGCGGGCTCATCGGCGCGCCGACGACCTCGGCCACCGGCACCCCGATGACCTGGTCGAGGTCGTGCCCGTAGACGGCCTCGGCCGCCGGGTTCCAGCTCGTGACCAGCCCGTCGGGCGACGTCGCGATGATCGCGTCGCTCGCGTGGCCGACCAGCGCCGCCTGGAACCGCAGGCCCGACTCGGCCGCCTTCTGCGTCGTCAGATCGCGCATGATCACCTGGTACGCGGGCTTGCCCTCCCAGGTGGTGAGCACCGCCTGGGATTCGACGGCGACGCTGCGGCCCTGAAGGGTCCGCAAGGTCATCTCCGTCGGTTCGCTGAACGAGCCGGGCGAGGCCAGCGACCCGATCCGCGCCAGCAGCGCGTCCTGCGAACCCGCGTCGACCAGATCCGTGATGTGCATCCCGATGATCTCGGTCGACACCTTCGCGCCGACGAAGCGCATGGTGGCCGAGTTCACGAACACGACTTTGCCCCGCTGATGGACACAGATCCCGTACGGGCTCGCCTCCACCATCGTGAGATATTGCGTCCCCAAAGTCCCGCTGTCGGAATTTTGCTCCAAAAGGCGGTACCCCTGGCCGAGAAAAGCGAGCGCGGGTTCGCCGCGCCGATCCCTCTCGGCGGACAACTCGGTCAGCAGACGGACGAGCGACGCGTGCCGGTCGGTTTTTCCCACCGTGCGGGTCGCGGTGCCGTTCGCTGGCGAGGAATCCTGATCCGAGGGCCGGTGGGTGTCGGGAGTCCCACCGTCGAGATCGTCAGGATCCATCTGATCCAAACCCCCTACTCGACTGATGTAGCTTCCGATTAGATCACTAAATCGACGTAGCCGTCCTCCCCGGACAGCTGATCGGTGCGGCTATTCCACCCCAGCGTTGACTGAATGTAGTTGAAGGGAAACACGTGCGGAGCAAAACAGACATCTGCGGCATCGGCGCCGTAACCGCCTACGGCTGGGGGCGCGAATCACTCTGGGAGGGCCTGGCGAGCGGCGTCCCCTGCGCCCAATTCACCGACGGCTTCGGGGAGACCCCGGATCTGCCCGGTTGGGTCGCGCATATCGCCGAGGGCGGCAAGGCGAGGGACGGCAGCCTGCACGCGCGCGCCCTGCTCGCCGCGGCACGCGAGGCGATCGAAGACGCCGGCTCGCGAGGCTGGACGCCGGGACGCCGGGTCGGGGTGATCTCCGGCGGCGTCCGTGAGGACCTGCGCACCTGGGACAGGCTCACCGAACTCGGCGAGCAGCTCATGTACCGGCGCGAGTTCATCGGCATGATGCCCTCGACCCCGATCGCCACGCTGATGTCGGAGTTCGGCTTCCACGGCCCCTCCATGGCCACGTCCGCGATGTGCGCGACCGGCAGTGCCGCCGTGCTCACCGCGAAGATGTGGCTGGACGCGGACATGGCCGACGACGTCGTCGTGGTCACCACCGATCTGTCCGCGACCAGGCCGATGGTGCGCAACTTCGTGCACTGCGGGGTGGCGATCACCGACGTGCCCCCGCTCGAGGCCTGCCGCCCTTTCCAAGAGGGCACAAAGGGTTTCACCTTCTCCGAGGCCGCGGTCGCGGTCGTGCTGACCCAGCGGAAGACCGATTCGTACGCGACGCTGCGAGGCGGCGCGATGACGCACGAAGCGCACAACGCGATGGCGCTCGACCCTGATTCGACGAGCGCGATCGAGGCGGTGACCGGCGCGCTGGAGAACGCGGCCGCCGCACCGTCGGACGTCCGCTACCTGAACGCGCACGGCACCGGCACGAAACTCTGCCACCGCACGGAATCCCAGATCCTCGAAGCGGTCTTCCCCCACGAGACCGGGATCTACTCGATCAAACCGCTGACCGGGCACAGCCAGTCGGGCAGCGCGCTGACCGAGATCGCGGCGATCTGCCTCGCGGCCGAGCGGGATCTGGTGCCGGCACCGAAACCGGTGGCGGACGGGCATCCGCAGCTGTTGGACGGACCGTCCCGCCCGGAAAGCGGGCTCACCGTCAAGACGTCGATCGGGATGGGCGGGTACGTCGCGGCTGTCGTACTGGAAACCCCCTAACGAGCAATTCGATAACACACGGTCTCAACGTCGTCACGAGCTGTCATTATCTAGCGACAAGCTCTGAGCACGGAGGCGACCATGAGCCCGCGAACGGCATCCGACAATCTCGTCCACAACTACCTGTTCTTGCGGCGCGCCATAGGTTTCCTCGGGATCGGGCTGCCCTTCGTGCTGGTCTTCGGGAAGCTGGTCGTCGACGGTGGCGGCCTGCTCAATTCGATCAGCGGCTACTACTACTCGGGAATGCGTGACGTCTGGGTCGGCGTCATGTGCGCCATCGGCGTCTTCCTGTTGTCCTACCGGGGTTACGGCCGGGTCGACGACATCGCCGGGAACATCGCGGCGGTGGCCGCCGTCGGGGTGGCGCTCTTCCCCACGACACCGGCGAACGGCGACCGCTCGGACGAGATCATCGGGCTGCTGCACCTCGGCTTCGCCGCGGTCTTCTTCCTCACCTTGGCGTTCTTCTGCATCGTGCTGTTCACCAAGTCGGACAAGGAGATCCCCGGCGCCCGCAAACCCGAACGGAACCGGCTGTACGTCGCGTCGGGCGTGATCATGCTGGTGTGCCTGGCGTTGATCGTGCTCTGTGGGCTGGTGTTCGACGACCTGACGAAGGACCTCTACCCGGCGCTGTGGCTGGAGTCGGTGGCGATCCTCGCGTTCGGTGTCGCGTGGCTCACCAAGGGCGGGACGCTGCTGCCGGACAAGACCGCGCTGCCGGGAACGCGCGTGACGGCCTGACCTGTGCCGATCAAGGTAAAGGAACCTTTATCCTCGGCCGGGTCGTTGAGGCCGTATGACCGATCGCATCGCACTCCGGCTCGGCCGTCGCGACCTGCTGGTGGTGGCGGGGATTCCCGGGGCGGGCAAGACCACCCTGCTGTCCCGGGCGGCGACCGGCGCGCTACCGGTACTCGATTCCGACCAGGTCCGCGCGCGGCTGCGTGAACGGCTGCCGCCCGCGCTGCCGTACCGGATCTACCGGCCGCTGGTCCACGTCTGGCATCGCGCGCGGGTCGTCCGCTCCGCGCTGGCGGACGGCGGCCCGCTCGTCGTGCACGAACCGTCGACCAGGGCCACGACCCGCGGCCTGCTGGCCCTGCTCGGCCTCCTGAGCCGACGTCCGGTCCGGTTGCTGTGGCTCGACGTGGCCCCGGAAGACGCCCGCGCGGGCCAAGTCGCGCGCGGGCGGGTCATCCGGCGGCATTCGTTCGCCCGCCACGTCAAAAGGGCCGAGAAGGTCCGCCGCGCCCTGCGTGAAGGCTGGGTCCCGGCGGGCTGGCACAGCGCGCGGATGGTGACCCGCGAGGTCACCGGCGCGCTGCGCTTCGTCACCGAGGAGGAGCCGGGGAGACACCGCTCAGGCGACGTCCGGCTCCTCCGCGTCGAGCGCCCTGCCGCACACACAGTCCGCGCGGGCTAGCGGTTCCGGCTCGGGTTCGTCCGCGGGGCCGGGACAATTCGGGTGCGGGTTCGGCGGCGTCCAGCGGATGCGTACCGGCATCGTCGTTCGTCCTTTCACTCCGCGAAATCCTCTTTCCCCGGAATACGGACGCGACGGACGTCCGGTTCAGATACCCACGTAGTTTTCGGCGAAGAAGTCTTGGTGCGCACGGGAAACCCGCAGGCTCTCCAACCGCGCGTCCCGCAGTGCCCGCTGGAAGACGGCCTCGTCGTCGTATCCAGCCGGGCCGTGCAGCAGATTGATCATCCAGAGCGAGAACTCCTGTGCACGCCAGATCCGCGGCAGGCAGTCGGCGGAATAGCGATCGAGCGCCGTCGTGTCGCTCTCGGTATGGGCTTCGATCAACGCGTGCGCGAGGATCTCGGCCTCCATCAGCGCGAGATTCGCGCCCTTCGCGGCGGCGGGACTGATGAGGCTCGCCGCGTCCCCCGCGAGGAAAAGGTTCCCCCGCTGGATCGTGTCCATCACGCGCGAGGCCATGTCCACGATCCGGCGCTCGATGATGGCGCCGCGTTTGAGCTCGCCGTAGCGATCGGAGCGCATCCGCACGTGCAGTTCGTCCCAGATCCGGTCGTCTCCCCACTCTTCCGGATCCTCGCCGCGCGGGACTTCGAGGTAATAGCGCGTCACCGTCGGCGTCCTCGCCATATGCCCGGCGAAGCCCCGTTCGTGGATCGCGTACCCGATCGCGGACATGCTCGGCGGCGCCTCGGCGAGGATCGCGAGCCACGAGATGTCGTGGTCCCGCCGGAAGACCCGCGCGGGGACGGATTTCAGCGAAACACCGCGCCTGCCGTCGCAGCCGGCGATGTACTTGGCGCGCAACAGAAGATCATCGGCGATGACCGTCGCGTCCATGCCCGACACCGACGAGACCTCGGTGCCGAACCTGATCTCCCCGCCGCGAGCGAGGAACTCGGCGATCAGGTCGGTGACCAGGAACTGTTGCGGGTAAACGGTGTGCACCTCGCCGTTCCCCAGTTCGCCGTACTTCAGCTCGAATTCGGCCTGATCATTGCGGAACGCGCAGGTGTCGTGCCTCGCGCCCTTCTCGATCAGCCCGGCGGCGAGCCCGTTCTCGGTGAGCACGCGGACACTGTTCGCGGCGAGAAATCCCGCCCTCGCCCGGTTTTCGACGTGCTCACGGCTTTGCCGCTCGAGGATCAAGCAGTCGATCCCGGCCGCCCGCAGCAGGTTCCCCAGCGTGAGCCCGGCCGGACCGGCCCCCACGATCACCACGTCGGCATCGATCTTTCCCACGAAAGCCCCCAGTACCTTCGCCCGCCCCCAGCGCGGTCCAAGGTACACAAAACACCGTGACGCCGTGGGCGTTCAGTCCTTCCGCTCGCGCGCCCTCGCCCGGCGTTTCCCCTCGTGCATCGCCACGACCCGCGCGATCGGGATCGTGTGCCCCTGTTCGACAAGGTCGGCGGGCAGTGTCTGCGGTTCCGGCATCGACTCGGCCCACGGATCCTTGCCGCCAAGGAGATCGGGCGCCGTGTGCACGGTGAAATCGGCGGGGACCACGTTTTCGAGGTCGTCCCAGGCCACCGGGAACGACACCGGCAGCCCCGGCCGCAGGCGCGGGCTGTACGCCGCCGCGACCGTGTTGCCGCCCGCCCGCGTCGAATCGAGGTACACCTTGCCCTCGCGGTCTTCCACGATGTACGCGGTCGTCGCGACCGACGGATCGAGCCGCTCCGCGCGGGCGGCGAGCGCGCGGGTCGCGGCGAAGACGTCTTCGCCGCCTTGTCCCGGCACCAGCGGGACGAAGATGTGCACTCCCTTGGAACCGCTGGTCTTCACCGTCCCGACGAGGCCGGATTCGGCGAGCGCCTGGCGCACCAGCACGGCGGCCTTCACGACATGCGCGAAATCGTCACCGGCGGGCGGGTCCAGATCCAGCACGAGATGAGTGGGCCCCGCGTCGACGTCCGCGGTCATCAACGTCGGGTGATATTCGACGGCGCGCTGGTTCGCGAACCACAGCAGCGTGCGGCGGTCGTCGCAGAGCGCGTACGACACCTGCCGCTTCGACGTCTCCGCCCACATCCCGTACCGCTTCACCCAGTCGGGCGTGTACTTGGGCAGATTCTTCTGCATGAACGGGTCCTGGCCGCGCAGGATCCGGATCACCGAAAGCGGCCTGTTCGCCAGCACCGGGACGAGGCGGTCCGCGACGGCGTCCAGATAATCCACCAGGTCGCGTTTGGTCGCGCCCTCGAACAAGGGCTGGTCGAGATTGGTCAGCTTGACGCCGTCCCGTTCGCACATGGGACGAGCCTGACACAAAAGCCTCGTGAGCGGTAATGACGGTGGGAACCGTCATTACCGCTCACGAGCGCCACTACTTAGCTGATGTTGGCGTCGATGCAGGCGTAGAACGCGTTCGCCGTGTCGTACACGTTCCAGCGGGCGAGGATCTTGTGCCGCCCGCTCTGCTGCAGGTTCACGCTGTGGGTGACCGTGGCACCCGGCTGCGCGCCACCGTCGTTGAAGCTGGCGACCTTGGCGCCGTCGACGAAGTACTCCCAAGTGCTGGTGCGGTGGCGAGCCGTCAGCGTCCACCGGAACGTGGTGGTACGGCCGAGGGAATGCACCTTCCAGCCCTTGCTGTCATCGTTGAGGTCCGCGAAACGGCCGACACCGCCGTTGCAGCTCATGAGACCCTTGGGGCCTTCGACACTTTGCGGCTCCCATTTGATGGAGCCACAGGAAACGGTGTTCTGGGCGCATTGCGCCTGCCTGCTCGCGGGCGAGGAAACGTAGCCGTGCGCGCTGGCGGTGCCCGCCGGGATCGCGACCAGGGCCGCCGGCACCATCGCCGCACCGGCCGCCAGGGTCAAAAGCCGTCGTTTGAAGCTCATGCCTACCCCTTTCCCAATCTCTACACCCACCGCGGACTCGAGATTCCTGGGTCACAGCGAGCGAAATACCAATGAAGGTGGGGACACATCCGCCGAAGCGCCGAGCCGGCGAATGTGGTCTAGACCATAATTGGTTCAGACGACTCGGTCAAGAGTAACCAACCGGGCACTTGGAGTCGTGAAGATCGAACAGGGGTTGTCAAGCCGGAGGATCAGCCCGCACCCAAACAGACGAACGGTCGCCGGAACGGATCAACGGCGATGGTGTCCGCCAGCGCGGTCGCCGGTCCGGCCCCTCCCGCGAGACCGCGGTGGTAATCGTCCATCGCGGCCGCCGCGGCCTCGTCACCGACTCGGCTCAACGGCGCGATCACCGTCCGCGAACCGCTCGCGAGCAACGCGCTGGCGAAACCGAGGACCTCGTCGCCGGGCCGGATCCGGTTCAGCGCCAATTCGCACGCCGCGAAGACGACCTGTGTCGGTGGCTGCGCCAACCCGGCCATCTCGTGCGCGAAGAGCGCGCCGTCGGCCAATTCCAGCCGGGAGAACAAGGCGTTCTCGGGCTCGTGCGCACCGTGTGCGGCGATGTGCGCGAGCTTCGCCCCGTCCAGCGCGTGCAAAACAGAGGACACGGTCGCCTCGGCGCCGGCCAGCGTCCGCGCGGTCCGGTAATGCACGGCGAGTTTGTCCAGCTCACCACGCGTCCCGACAAGTCCGGGGCCCCGGACGAGAACGACCTTCCGCGCACGGGAGACGGTCGACCGCGCCGCCCCCAGCCAGGCCGTCGCCGACGGCGCGACGACGATCGGCCGCGACCGCAACGCCGGCAGCACTCCCCACGGGACGGCGAACAACGGGCCGGTCGGCACGACGATCAGGCCGCGATCCCCGAGCAGCGCTTCGAGCGGCCGGATCAGCTGGGTGTCCAGCCGGTCGGCCTGTTTCCGCGCCGACCCGAGCACCGACTGGACCAACGGCGCCGGCAGGCGATCCGGCGCGAGGGCGTCGAGGTCGACGTTCAGCATCCGCGCCGACTCCGCCGCCCGCTCGGCCGAACCGAGCCGCATCAGCTCGCACCGCCCGTCGACGACGACCATCGCCACCAGGTCGTCCCCCGACGACGCGAAACTCACCAACGCGCGTTCGCCCAGCTCCTCGGCGACCTCCGCGAGCCGCGCGACCGGCCGGGGCCTCCCCCAGCGACCCGTATGCCAGCCGAGCCGATGCGCCTCGCGCAACCGCTCGGCGTGCTTCGTCCGCAAGGCCGCCGTCGGATGCCCCTCGTGCTGCGCCTGATGGATCGCCTGATCGAGCCCCCGGACCTCGCCGACCCGCTCGGCGAGCTCCGGATCGGTCGCGACAACAGGTTCATACCGGTAACTTTGCGCCCGGGTCCGCTCCGTCCAGCCGAACAACCGGGCCGCGTCGGCCCGCTCCAGCACGATCTTGACGGCCAGATCCGCCAGCTCCCTGCCGTGCAGGGCCGTACCGGACACCAGCTCGATACCGCCCATCCGGTCGCGGACGCGGTCGAGTTCGGTGAGCCCGGCCCGGATCTCCGCCAGCGCCTTGGTCTTGTCCCCCTCGGCCACCGCGAGTTCCGCACGGCAAAGCCTGCGCAGCATCCGGTAATCGACGGAAGTCAACCGCCCCGGCTGCGGAATCCGCGCGAGCAGCTCGGCGGCGCGTTTGCGTTTCCCCTTCCGCAGCTCGACCCGAACCGCCAGCATCCGCGCCAGCGCGGCCTGATCGGCGAGCCGCGGCATCGGCATCCCGTTCGCCGCCCGCAACGCGCGCGAGGTCAGGGTGGGCGGGATTTCGTTGGTGCGCAAGGCTTCCTGCACGTCGGCGCGGAGGCCGACGATGGTCGCGTTGGCGACACAGGTCTGACAGCCCCAGCGGAGCGTACGACGACGGGCCGAGGTGGCGTAGGTCCGCGCGAGCTCCAAATCATCGGTCATCAGCGCCGCGGAAGCGCGGAACAACTCCACTCCGCCCAGGTCTCTGGTGATACTCCGCTGTTCCAGCATCACCGGCAGGATCTCGTCGAGATGGGCTCCGGCCTCTTCGGCAAGGCCCGCGGTCAACAGCGCTTCGGCCCGCTCCCACCTCAGCAGCGGCGGGATGTCCAGGTCGAGCGAGCGGTAGATCCGCTCGCTTTCCTCGTAGAGTCGCAGCGCGGCGGGTACGTTCCCGACGCGGAGTTCGAGCGTGCCCAGCGGGCGGCGGACGTCCGCGGCTTGCGCCCGCAGACCGTTCCGTTCCGCGAGTTCCACGGCGCTGACGAGGTCTCGCCTCGCCCGCCGTACGTCGCCGAGTCTGGTGTACGCGAGCCCGCGAGTGGTCAACGTGCCCAGGTAGGGGTCGAGCGACGTCGAAGGATCCTTCGCCATGGCGAGCAAGGCCTCTTTGTGCGCCAGGGACGAATCGAAATACGCCGTGCTTTCCTCGTTCCGGCCCACCGCCATGAGCAGGAGTCCGTAATTGTGGTCGAGCTGTCCGCGTAATTCCGCGTAGAGACGGGGGTCGTCCACCGCTTTCAGCAACAGTCGTACGTCGTCCAGACCGGCGAGCCCGGAAGCGACGCCCCCACTGGTCTCCGACCCCACGGTCGCGATACTGGAAGCCAGCCGGATCCGGGTGGCGAGCCAATCGTGCCTCATCCGCTCGGCGACCGGATGAATGGAATCGAGCAACGCCATGCCCCGGCGGAGCAGGAGGATTCCTTCGCGTTGACGGGCCGAACACGCGGCATCGATACCGGCGCGCTGGAGTTCGCGCGCCTTGCGAATGACCTCGATTTGATCGAGCTGTGTTACCGCCACTGATCTATGACAGCACACTCCGTAGCCGAGAGTCGCCCGCCACCGGTTCTAAACCGGGTGACGGGCGAACATCTTCAGCCAGGAGCATCGCTCAGGGAGTGGGCGGCGGCGTCTGGGCGCAGCCGCCAGGGCAGTCGCGGACCCGTTCGTTCTGGTGCTCACAATCGGGACTGTGCCGGTGTTCTCCCTGGTCGGGCTTGGGCTGAGCCGGGTCGACCGGCTCCTCCTCGCCGATGGGGTCCTTGACGTCCGTAGGCGTCGACATTTGACGATCTCCTCCCCTGATGATCTTTTCTGTCGTACCAGGCAGCCCCATTACGGCGGCCCCCTCCGTTCGCAGGCCCTCTTCCTGCGAACGGGGCAATAGTGCCACAACGGAGCAGTGATCGGGAGTTTTTACCTACACTGAGTCATCGGCGGCACCCAATAGGGGGACGCTTGATTAGCGAGCCTCACGACCTCCTCCGCATGGCCGCACAGACGTCCGCGAAGTGGCCCAAGAGAGATCATTTCGCTGGGCCATCCGGCCTAAGATCCAAAACTTCTTGCGGCACAAGGGTTTCCGGCCGAGAAGGCGGGGAACTCACCGCCTGTCGGGGGATGACCGGCGAATATCCGGAGGAGAGATAACGATGCCCACGTGGTTGGTCATCATCATCGTCATCGCCGCGATCCTGGTGGTGGGAGCGGCCGCTTGGTTCGTCATCGAAGGACAACGCAGGCGGCGATTGCGAGAGACGTTCGGGCCCGAATACGACCGGGCCGTCAAGGAGCACGAAAGCCCGCGAGAAGCCGAACGTGAGCTTTCGTCGCGGGTGAAACGACATTCGGATCTCGACATCCGGCCGTTGCCGGAGACCACAAAGGACCGGTACGCGCAGGAATGGGCGCTGATCCAGGAACAGTTCGTCGACCGCCCGTCCGGCGCCGTCGTCGAGGCGGATCGGGTGCTGGTCTCGTTGATGGCCGAGCGCGGCTACCCGACCGAAGGGTACGACCAGCAGCTCGCGGATCTGTCCGTCCGGCACGCGAACGCGTTGCGGCACTACCGCGCCGGGCACGACACGCTGGTGCGCCACCGGGAATCCGAAATGTCCACAGAGGACATGCGGGAAGCGATGAAGCACTACCGCGAAGTGTTCGAAGATCTGTTGACCGATGCCGGCGAAGGAGCGGAAAGCCATGGAAAGCAGGCCACTGGAAACCGAGGGAACGGAACGCGTCGCGGGGACGACGGAACGGCCCGACGAGGATCGGACCGCTGACGGCGACGCCGGCCGTCCCCTGGGCACCGAGGACCTGGTGGCCACCGATTCCCGGCGCACCACCGAAGACGACGCGCAGACGTTGTTCGAAAACGTCGACGTCGAGAGGTTCCGCGACAGCTGGCAAGGCATCCAGACGGCCTTTGTGGACGATCCGCGACGAGCGGTCAAGGAGGCCGACGAACTCGTCGCGGTGGTGATCCAAAATCTGGCCACGACCTTCGCAGACCACAAGAAGGAACTGGAATCCGCGTGGAGCCAGGGCGAACCGGCCACCGAAGACCTCCGGATCGCGCTTCGCCGCTACCGGTCGTTCTTCAATCAGTTGCTGAGCGCCTGACCAAGAGCCTCGTGAGTGGGAATCCACTCACGAGGCTCTTTCAGGCCCCCGTGGTCGACCCGGGCCGAACGATCATCAGCACCGTCACCACTGCCCACAGCAGGTTGAACATCCCGGTGTACATCGCCACCCGCCCCGCGGTGACCGGCGCCGACGGCGGCTCCGCGTCCAGCGCGGCGAGGATCGCGTTCTGCCCGGGCAGCACCAGCAACGCCAGCACACCGGCGGCCGCGGCGGTCAGCACGATCGACACGATCACCCACGCGTCGCCGAAGACCCGCATGCTTCCCGCCGTCGCCAGCCCGAAGAACGGCACCGCGATACCGAAAATCGCGTAGACGCGGCAGATCCGGTTGAGCGCGCGCAGTACGGACAGCCCGGAACCCGGTTCGGCGAAGGCTTTTCGCGCCGCGGCGGGGAACATGCTCGCCGCGACGGTGACCGGGCCGACCGCGATGACGGCGGCGAGCACGTGGAGGATCAAGAGGATTTTCGACACGCCACCGAGCCTATGATCATCGCCGAGGTGTCCGGTACCGGTGTTTTCGACAGATGTCGCAGGATTCCGGCCATCCGGCTACGTCCGGCGACGTACGCGAAGTGCCGCTCGTGAACGGATGTGGCGAAGTCCTCCCCCGCGACACCATTCGTCACCATGAACCTTCCCGTGGACACAGACGAACTCACGAAACGGTACGGCGAACAACTCGCCGTCGACCGGATGAAACTGACCGTGCTGCCCGGCGAGATCTACGGATTCCTCGGCCCGAACGGCGCAGGCAAGACGACGACGTTGCGGATGCTGCTGGGCCTCGTCCGGCCCACCTCCGGCAGCGTCCGGCTGTTCGGCAGGCCGCCCGGTGACCTCGATGGGGTCGGCGCGCTGATCGAATCGCCGGGGTTCTACCCCTACCTCTCCGGCTCGGACAATCTCAAGGTATTGGCCCGCTACAGCGGAACGGATCCGCTCCGCGTCGGCGAAGTGCTCGCGATGGTCGACCTCGCCGATCGCGGTAAGGACCGGTACTCCACCTATTCGCTCGGCATGAAACAGCGGCTCGGTGTCGCGGCGGCACTGCTGAAGGACCCGCGGCTGCTGATCCTCGACGAGCCGACCAACGGGCTCGACCCGGCCGGGATGGCCGACATGCGGGTGCTGATCCGGCGGCTCGGCGCGGAGGGCTGCACCGTGCTGCTGTCGAGCCATCTGCTGGGCGAGGTCCAGCAGATCTGCGACCGCGTCGGCGTCGTCTCCCGCGGCCGGCTGGTCGCGGAGAACACCGTCGCCGAACTCCGCGGCGGCACGGTGCTGCACATCGAGTCCGACGAGATCGTGCGTGCCGCCGATCTGGTGCGGCGCCGGATCGGCGCGGAGAACGTGCGCGAGAGCGGGACCGGGCTCGATCTGACCGTCGACCCGGAACGCGCGGCGTGGCTCAACCGCGAACTCGTCACGGAAGGGATCGCGGTCCGTGAACTGCACGTCCGCGAACGGGATCTGGAACAGGTCTTCTTCGAGCTCACCGGAGAGGTGGCAGGTCATGTGGGGTAGCTGCACCGCCGAGCTGGCGAAACTCGTCCGGCGTCCGGCGAACTGGTTCATGCTGGGGATCGCGGTCGTGCTCGGCCTGACGTTCACCTACCTGCTGCCGCTCGCGGGCGCGGCGGGTTCGTCGAGCGGGGCTCCCGGTACCGATCGCGGGCTGGCCGCGACCCTGCCGTCCAACCTGGTCGGCAACGCGATCGGCGGACTGCCGGTGTTCCTCGGGGCGATCCTGCTCGTGCTCGGGGTGCTGGCCGTCGGCACCGAATACGGCTGGAGCACTTGGAAGACCGTTCTGACGCAAGGACCTTCGCGACTGACCGTCTACAGTGGAAAGTTGTTCGCGCTGGCCGTCGCGTCGCTGACCGTCGTCGTGACGAGCTTCGCGACCGGCGCGATCACCAGCACGCTCATCGCCTCTTCGGAGGGCGAGCCGATGAACTGGCCGTCCTTCGGATCGCTGCTGACGGGGATCGGTGCCGGTTGGCTGATCGCGATGACGTGGGCGGCACTCGGCGCGGCGCTCGCCATCGCGATGCGTGGGGTCGCGCTACCGATCGGGCTCGGCCTGGTGTGGCTGCTGGTGGTGCAGAACCTGCTGTTCGGGGTCGCGGCCCCGCTGGTGGACTGGGTCGGCACGCTTCAGCTGGCGCTGCCGGGAGCCAACGCCGGTTCGCTGGCGGCGTCGCTCGGCGCTTCGGGCGCGACGCCGGGCGTCGGGGAACTCGTCAGCGCCTCTCAGGCGACGTTGGTGGTGGCCGGCTACCTGGTGGTCTTCGCCGGTCTCGGCGGCTGGCTGCTGCGGCGCCGGGATGTCCTCTGAAAGTCCGTGAAGGCCTCCTTCCCTACCCTCAAGGTAGTGAAGGAGGCCTTCACGGACGGCTAGGCGAGGGCGTCGAGATCCGCCAGGACGTCCGCCGGCAGCTCCAGGTCCGCGGCGGCGACGTTCTCCCGCAGGTGCGCGGGCGAGGACGTGCCCGGGATCAGCAGGATGTTCGGCGACCGCTGGAGCAGCCACGCGAGCGCGACCTGCATCGGCGTCGCGTCGACCCGGCGGGCACAGTCGTCGAGCACGCCGGACTGCAGCGGCGTGAACCCGCCGAGCGGGAAGTACGGCACGAACGGGATGTTGATGGCCGCGAGGGCGTCGAGGAGCCCGTCGTTGGCGCGGTTCGCGACGTTGTACTCGTTCTGCACGCAGACGACCGGCGCGATGGCGCGCGCTTCCTTGACCTGCTCCGCCGACACGTGGCTCAGGCCGAGGTGCCGGATCAGGCCCTGCTGCTGAAGCTCGGCGAGCACGTCGAACGGCTCCGTGATCGAGACCGGGATCGGGAAGACGCCGTGCTCCCCCGCGAGCCGGAGGTTGACCACGTCGAGCACGTCGAGGCCGAGGTTGCGCAGGTTGTCGTGGACAGCGGACGTCAGCTCCTCACGCGACAGAGCCGACGGCCAGCCCTTGTCCGGGGACCGCTTCGCGCCGACCTTCGTGACGATGTGCAGCTCGTCCGGATACGGATGCAGGGCCTCGCGGATCAGCTCGTTGGTCGTGTGCGGACCGTAGAAGTCGCTCGTGTCGATGTGGGTCACGCCCAGCTCGACCGCCTCGCGGAGGACCGCGATCGCGGCGTCGCGGTCGCTCGGCGGACCCCAGATGCCGGGGCCGGACAGCCGCATGGCGCCGTAGCCCATCCGGCTCACGGTGAGATCGCCGAGGGTGTGGGTGCCGCCTGGGCTCATGATCGCTCCTTGTACGAGTGGGTTCCGCTCACCTTAGGCAGGTTCTCGCCGACCGGCGCGTGCGGGAAGGGAGCAAGGGACCTTTGCTACCACTCGGGGCTCTGACCTGCGCGAACGGCCAGGCCGACCAGCTGGTTCGCCAGCCCCTCGGTCAACCCGTCGACGAACATCGCGTGGCCGGTGGGCGCTCCGCGTTCGGCCAGGACCGTCGCCACGGCCTCTCCTGGGTTCGCATAGGGCCACAGTCCCGCGACGAGGATGAAGACGGCCTTCGCGAAATAGCCTGCCGCTTCGGCGTCCAACGCGACTTGAGTGCGGACGATGGCGGCGAGCCGTTCGGTCCGTTCGCCGGCCCGCGTCTTGAACGTCCGCGCGGTCTCGACGGAGATGTTGCGTTCCAGCACGGCGGCCATCGTGCTGATCAGCTCACAGAGCAGGCGCTGCCGCGAGATCGACGTCGCGATGACGGTGGCGACTCGCTCGTAGCCGGGACCGTCGAGGGCGCTCAGCTCGCCTTCGAGCTCGTCGAGCCACGAGACCCAGACCGAGTCCAAGACCTCCAGGAAAATCGCCTCACGGCTGTCGAAGTACCGCAGCACGTTCGACTTCGCCAGGCCCACCCGATCGCTCAGTTCCCGCAGGCTGATCCGGGAGACGGGCCGCTCGGCCAGGAGTTCGCGCGCCACGCCGAGGATCGCCGCACGCCGGGCCTCGACCTGTTCCGGCCGCCGTGCGCGCTGGAAGTCGGGTGCCACGCGGCGCACGGTACCAGACCACCCGGCTGTTATTCGGCGTTCGCGGACCTCCGCGCCTGCACCCGCTTGTAGCTCCAGATCAGCAACGCGAACAGGATGAGCCCGGAAAGGATCAAGCTCGATCCGGTGCTCCAGCCCGCGAGGGGCAATCCCGGCACCAGACCCCAGACGATCCCGGCGGCCAGCAGCCCCAGCCCCGCCAGCACCGAACCGGCGATGCGCAGCGGGGATGAAACGCTGTCCTCGGCCGCCTTCATCGCCCTGTCGCGGATCGGATCGACGTACTTTTCCACCGCGGGGAACTCCGAGGCCAGCACGAGCAGACCCGCGAGCACCAGCAGCAACCCGGGCCCGGGCAGCACGAGCAGCGCGATACCGACCGCCAGCAGGATGATGCCCGCGATCAGGATCAGGGCCTGCTTCACGGGTTTTCCGATGCCCACCGTCGTCTCCTCGCCGTCGTCCCTTTCCGTCGATTGTGCCGGTCGGGACGGGAAAGCGCTGGTCCTGACGGTCTGTTTCGGAGGAGACCGTTCGTCGGGGTGATGAACTGTTCGACCAAGGAGGACCGATGCGCTACATGTTGCTGATCTGCGGGACGCCGTTCCCCGGCGCGGACGACTGCGAAGACCCGCTGGACGAACGGACCCAGGAATGGGTCGACGAGATGACCGCTCGCGGAGTGCGGTTGTCCGGCAGCAGGCTCCGGTCGGCGGCCACCGCGACCACCGTGCGCCACCGCGACGGCGAACTGCTCGTCTCGGACGGGCCGTTCGCGGAGACGAAGGAACAGATCCTCGGCTACGACCTGATCGAGTGCGCCGATCTCGACGAGGCGATCGAGGTCGTGGCGAAGCATCCGGTGGCGAAGTTCGCGACCATCGAGATCCGGCCGGTCTGGCCGACCCCCTGAATGCGCGAGTCAGTGGCAAGGACTGGTGTTTGCTTACCTGCGCGGCTTGGCCTCGTCCCGCCGCCGCGGTGGAGCCGATATCGGTGAGTGGGGAGGATTTGGGACGTCCAACGTCCCAAATCCTCCCCACTCGACCGTGCCGCGGCGAGCGTCCAATGTCACCGCAAGTGAAGGGTGTGTGGATATAGGGACATTCAAGGTCCCCATATCCACACACCCCGTCGTGACAGGACCGGTCGCGGAGGGGTCTCTGAACGCGCCTCGTGAGTGCTCACGAGAACACAAGAGAGCAAAGGTCCCTTGCTCACCCACCGGCCAGCAGCTGCTCGAACGGCACGAACCCGCTCTCCGGCGCTCCGGCCGGCGAATCCGAAGACAGCCGCGAAGCGAGTTCCCGCCCGGCCCGCGACGCCCGCTTGTCGAGGTCGCCCGGAGACGCCCAGTCCGATGAAGCCGCGTACACCGCCGTCGCGACAGGCTCCGCGCGAAGGTAGGCGAAGAGCGGACGCAGCGCGAAGTCGAGCACCAGCGAGTGCCGTTCGGTCCCGCCGGTGGCACCGATCAGGACCGGCTTCCCGTCGAGCGCCTTCTGGTCCAGCACGTCGAAGAACGACTTGAACAGCCCGCTGTACGACGCGGTGAACACCGGTGTCACGGCGATCAGGCCGTCCGCGGTGGTCACCGTGTCGATGGCCGCCCGCAGGGCCGGGGAGGGGAACCCGGTCAGCATGTTCTTCGTGACGTCGACGGCCAGATCGCGGAGTTCGATCACCTCGATCTTCACGTCCGGCAGCGCGACGGAAACCGCCGCGGCGAGTTTGTCGGCGAGCAGCCGCGTCGAGGACGGCTGACTCAATCCCGCGGTGACGACAGCGATCGTGGTCATGCCAAGACCTCCAAACGAGAAGCGTGCGTAGGGGCTTCCGGAACGTGAGAACGACGAAGCGAGTCGAGTTCCTTGCGCAGCACCGGGATCACGTGCTCGCCCAGCAGGTCGAGCTGTTCCAGCACGGTCTTCAGCGGCAAGCCGGCGTGGTCCATCAGGAACAGCTGACGCTGGTAGTCGCCGAAGTGCTCGCGGAAGCTCAGCGTCTTGTCGATCACCTCTTGCGGGCTGCCGACGGTCAGCGGCGTCTGCTCGGTGAACTCCTCCAGCGACGGCCCGTGCCCGTACACCGGCGCGTTGTCGAAGTACGGCCGGAACTCCCGCACCGCGTCCTGCGACTTGGGCCGCAGGAACACCTGTCCGCCCAGTCCGACGATGGCCTGGTCCGCCTTGCCGTGCCCGTAGTGCTCGTACCGCTCGCGGTAGAGGTCGATCAGTGCCTGGAAGTGCTCCTTCGGCCAGAAGATGTGGTTCGCGAAGAACCCGTCGCCGTAGTAGGCGGCCTGTTCCGCGATCTCCGGGCTGCGGATCGAGCCGTGCCAGACGAACGGCGGGACACCGTCGAGCGGCCGCGGCGTCGAGGTGAACTCCTGCAGCGGCGTCCGGAACTTGCCGGACCAGCTGACCACGTCCTCGCGCCACAACCGGTGCAGGAGGTGGTAGTTCTCGATGGCCAGCGGGATCCCCTGCCGGATGTCCTGCCCGAACCACGGGTACACCGGGCCGGTGTTGCCGCGTCCCATCATCAGGTCGACGCGGCCGTCGGCGAGGTGCTGCAGCATCGCGAAATCTTCGGCGATCTTCACCGGGTCGTTCGTGGTGATCAGCGTGGTCGACGTGGAAAGGATGATCTTCGACGTCTGCGCGGCGATGTAGCCGAGCATCGTCGTCGGCGACGAAGGCACGAAGGGCGGGTTGTGGTGCTCGCCGGTCGCGAAGACGTCGAGACCGACCTCTTCGGCCTTGAGCGCGATCCGCACCATCGCCTTGATCCGCTCGTACTCGCTGGGCGCCTCCCCGGTGGTCGGGTCGGTCGTCACATCGCCCACCGTGAAGATTCCGAACTGCATGACCTGCTCCCTAGGCCGGGGTTACATTGCTTGAGCGTTCAACTTCACGCACGCAAGAAGTATTCCAGACCATCGACGCGGGCTGAAAGGGTGACTTGATCGGCCCGGAAAGTGACCGCCCCCACACTCGAATCCATGTGGCTCACCTCCCTGCTTGTGACAACGTTGACATTCGCTCTCACTCCGGCCACCACCACTCCCGAACCCACCGTCGCGGCGACGATCTGCGCCAAGTACTGCGACAGCCGCGACCCCGCTTTGGCCGTCGGCGAAAGAAGACCCGGCACGGCGTCCGTCTGGGGTCGCGGCATCACGCTGCACCTCTCCGACGGCGACGACATGGGCTGGGGCAGCATCGCCAACGGAGACCCCGGCGACGAAGTCTGGCTCGACCGCTCCTTCGACGGCGGCCGCACCTGGGCCGGCGACAGCCGGATCGGCGACACGAAGATCCCCGACGGCCAACGCGGCTGGCGCACCCTGATGTTCAACGTCGACGACCCCGCCACCCACCGCTTCGGCGCCCTGCGCGCCTGCGGAAAGGCCGGCAACCGGCCGGAAATCGCCTGCACGCCGTGGTTCCGCACCACGGTCGCCGCCAAGGACCGCACCGAAGCCGCGGCGACCGCGCTCATGCAGTTCTACGACAACGGCACGGGACTCTGGCAGACCACGGGCTGGTGGAACTCGGCGAACGCGCTCACCGCGATCCTCGACTACAGCACGCGAACCGGTTCGCAGAACTACCGCTACGCCATCGGAAACACCTTCGACCGCAACCGTGGCGACAACTTCACGAACGAATACATCGACGACACCGGCTGGTGGGCGCTCGCCTGGATCCGCGCCTACGACCTCACGAAGGACCGCCGCTACCTCGACACCGCCGTCATCGCGGCGGACTACATGTACTCCTACCGTGACGGGACCTGCGGCGGCGGGCTCTGGTGGTCGACGGCGAAGACGTACAAGAACGCCGTCACCAACGAGCTGTACGTCAAGGTGGCCGCGTCCCTGCACAACCGGATCCCCGGCGACACGCGTCAGCTCGCGCGGGCACGCGAGGTCTGGGACTGGTTCCGCGCGAGCGGCATGATCAACGGGAGCGCCCTGATCAACGACGGCCTGAACGCCTCCTGCGCCAACAACGGCCAGGCCGTCTGGAGTTACAACCAGGGCATCGTCCTCGGCGCGCTCGTCGAACTGCGGCGCGCGACCGGTGACGCCACCCTGCTCACCACGGCCCGGCGGCTCGCGGACGCATCCACCACGACGTCACTCCTGCACTCGGACGGGATCCTGCGCGACCCGTGCGAATCCGGCGACTGCGGGGCCGACGGGCCGTCGTTCAAGGGCGCGTACGCCAGGGGCCTCGGCGAGCTCGACCGGGCGCTGGCGGGCAGACCGTACCGCGCTTACCTGACGCGCCAAGCGAACTCGACGATCGCGAACAACCGCACGTCGCTCGATCAGCACGGCCTGCGCTGGGCGGGACCGGTCGACAAGATCGACGCCGCCCGTCAGCACAGCGCGCTGGAGGTCCTCACGGCAGCTCTCTGAACACCGGATCCGGGACGTGCAGCCAGGCGCGGACCTCGGTCTCCTTCTCGTGCACGAGCACCTGCCGGTAGCTCATCGTGTCGAGACCGGGGCCGCCCTGGTCCTGGACGTCCTCGTGGAACCGGTCCGACACGAGCACCACCACGGGCGCCTCGTCCGGCGCTTCGGCGAGCGCGTCCCGCAGCACGCGCGAGTCCAGCAGCCGGGCGAGCAGCACCTTCGGCCGTCCCGTCACGCCGTACTCGTCGAGCGCGATCTCGCCGGCGTGGATCGCCACCCGCACCCGGATCCGCAGTGCCGGCTCGGTGACGACGTTGTACCGGGCCAGTTCCGCGGTCAGCCGCGAAAGCAGCGGGTACACCAGCCGGAACTTCGGGAAATGCGGCGGGACCACGACGATCATGCCGTCCCCGGTGTCGCGCTTCAGGCAGGCCTCCCAGGCGATCCCGCTGGCCTCGAAGGCGGTGGAGAGAACGCCGAAGAGCATCCGCCGGACCTGGACGAAGACCTCGCTGCTGCGGCCGACCTGCCCGAATCCGGAGATGTCGATCGAGAACAGCCCGCAATGCATGCCGGACTCGACCCACGCCGCCGGCGGCGGGTAGAGGATCTTCGTCCGCAACCGCGCGAGGTGGACACAGGTCGCGGTGACGAACAGGATCGTGCCGAAGAGCCATGCGAACGACAACATCGCCTCCGACTCGCCCTCCGCCGCCGCCCGCTCCAGCAGGAAGATCATCGCGACGGCGATGCCGCCGTAACCCAGCACGAACAGCCAGAGGATCCCTCGCCGAAGCCGGATCGCGGCGTGCGCGACCGGTATCGGCGCGAGCATCCCGAACGACCCGATGACCACCACGAAATACCAGAGACTCACGACGCGTTGTGCGGTCGAGACGCGTGTGGGACCGGTTCCGACGGCCACCTTGTTCCCCCCGTCACCCTGTGACACCGGAAACGATAACGCCTCATCCGAGCCTTGAGGAAGCCGCTTTCCCCAGCCGTGACCCGCCCATCGGGACAGGGTGATGCGCCACACGCGGGGCTCGGGAGAACGAAGCTGTCGGAGGGGACGGATATCCTCCAGTACGGTGTCGCGTTGAACACCACCTCCACGAGCTAGTTCGCGAGCCACGACTCCAGGAGAAGTACCCAGTGACTGCTGAGACCCTGTACGGGGCCGACGACCTGACGCATCTCGAGGGTCTGGAAGCGGTCCGCAAGCGCCCCGGGATGTACATCGGCTCCACCGACAGCCGCGGCATCAACCACCTGTTCTCCGAGGTCGTGGACAACTCGACCGACGAGGGCGTGGCGGGTCACGCCACGAAGATCGTGGTCACCCTGCACGCCGACGGCAGCGTCCAGGTCGACGACGACGGCCGCGGCATCCCCACCGGAACGCACGCCAAATCCGGTTTGTCCGGTGTCGAGCTGGTGCTGACCAGGCTGCACGCGGGCGGCAAGTTCGGCGGCTCGGGCTACAAGACCTCCGGCGGTCTGCACGGTGTCGGCGCCTCGGCGGTGAACGCGCTGTCGCACCGCTTCGACGTCACGGTGAAGCAGAGCGGCAAGGTCCACCAGATGTCGTTCGCGCACGGCGTCCCCGGCGTGTTCGACGGGCCGGGCCCGAAGGCCAAGTTCACCCGCAAGTCCGGGCTGAACGTCACCGGCAAGATGAAGCGCGGCGAGCGCTCCGGCACGTCGATCCGGTACTGGTACGACTCGCGCTACTTCGAGAGCGGCGCCGCGCTCGACGTCGAGGGTGTCCGCGCGAAGATGCGCAACACCGCGTTCCTGGTCCCCGGCGTCACGTACGTGCTGCGCACCGCCGTCGACGACTCGATCAGCGAAGAGACCTTCCACTTCCCCAACGGCCTCGCCGACATGGTCGACTTCCTCGCCCCGGACAGCGAGAAGCCCGTCTGCGGCACGCTGATCATCAACGGCGAGGGCACGTACAAGGAGAACGCGGCCGACGCCAGCGGTGTCATGCAGTCCAATGTGGTGCGTCACGCGGAGATCGAGGTCGCGCTGCGCTGGGGCACCGGCTACGAGCGCACGGTGGAATGCTTCACCAACACCATCCGCAACGTGCACGGCGGCACCCATCGCCGCGGTTTCGACCGCGCGGTGCTGAAAGCCTTGCAGGACGCCATTTCCAAAACCCGCGGGCTGCTCAAGCCCAAGGAGGACATGCCGACCGTCGAGGACGTGCTCGAAGGTATGACGGCGGTCGTCCACGTCCGGCTGCCGGAGCCGCAGTTCACCTCGCAGACCAAGGACGAGCTGTCCACTGCCGGCATCACCCGCGTCATCCAGGGCGTCGTCGACAAGCACATCCGCTCCTGGACCGAAGAGCGCAAGACCAAGTCAGAGGCGAAGATCGTGCTGCAGAAGGTGGTCGACGCGGCACGCGTCCGGCTCACCCAGAAGCAGCAGAAGGACGCGGCCCGGCGCAAGACCGCGCTCGAAGGCGCGGCGATGCCGCCGAAGCTGGTCGACTGCCGCACCACCGGCGTCTCCCGCAGCGAGCTGTTCCTCGTCGAGGGTGACAGCGCCCTCGGTTCGGCGCGGATGGCGCGCGTGTCGGAGTACCAGGCGCTGCTTCCCTTACGCGGCAAGATCCTCAACGTCCAGAAGGCGTCGCTCGGCGACACCTTGAAGAACGCCGAGATCGCCTCCATCGTGCAGGTGCTCGGCGCGGGCAGCGGGCGCACGTTCGACCTGTCGACCATGCGGTACGGCCGGGTGATCCTGATGGCCGACGCGGACGTCGACGGTTCGCATATCCGCACGCTGCTGATCACGCTGTTCGCGAAGTACATGCGGCCGGTCATCGAGGACGGCAGGCTCTACGCCGCGATGCCGCCCCTGCACAAACTGGTCACCAAGGGCCGCAACCCGGAAACCCACTTCACCTTCACCCAGAAGGAGATGGAGACCAAGTTCGCGGAGCTGGAACGCGCCGGCAAGCAGATCGTCACGCCGGTGCCGCGGTTCAAGGGTCTCGGCGAGATGGACGCCGACGAACTGTGGGACACCACGATGAACCCGGCCACCCGCTCGGTCCGCCGCATCACCCTCGACGACGTCGAAGCCGCGGAGAACGCGCTCGAACTGTTGATGGGCGAGAAGGTCGAGCCGCGCCGCAACTGGCTGGTCGAATCCTCCGACCGGGTCGACCGCGAAGCCATCGACGCCTGATTTCGTTGCTATTCAAGGAGCTTTGAGCAATGGCACGCCGTAAGGGCACCACGACCAAGGTCGACCCGTCAGCGTTCGACAAGCCAGGCGCGAACGTCTTCGACAACTCGCTGAAGACGGAGATCGAGGATTCGTACCTGGAGTACGCGTATTCGGTCATCCACTCGCGGGCGCTCCCGGACGCGCGGGACGGGCTGAAGCCGGTGCACCGCCGGATCATGTACTCGATGAACGAGAACGGCTACCGGCCGACGCACGCGTACGTGAAGTCTTCCCGCGTGGTCGGCGACGTGATGGGCAAGTACCACCCGCACGGCGACACGGCGATCTACGACGCCATGGTCCGGCTCGCGCAGGACTTCTCGCTCAACGTCCCGCTGGTCGACGGGCACGGCAACTTCGGCTCCCCCGACGACGGCCCGGCCGCCTCCCGATACACCGAGGCGCGGCTTTCCCCCGAGGCGATGTTGCTGGTCGGTGAGCTCGGCGAGGACACCGTCGACTTCCGGCCGAACTACGACGGCTCGCTCGAAGAGCCGTCCGTGCTGCCCGCGGCGTTCCCGAACCTGCTGGTCAACGGCACTTCCGGGATCGCGGTCGGGATGGCGACCAACATGATCCCGCACAACCTGACCGAGGTCATCGGCGCGGCGCGGTGGCTGATCAACCACCCGAACGCCACGCTGGACAAGCTGATGGAGTTCGTCCCGGGTCCCGACCTGCCGACCGGCGGCTCGCTGCTGGGGCTGGACGAGGTCCGCCGCGCGTACGAGACCGGCCGTGGGGTGGTGCGCATGCGCGCCAGCGCCGAGACCGGGCCACTGGAGGGCAGCCGCGGGCGTCAGGCGATCACCATCACCGAACTGCCGTACGGCGTCGGCCCCGAGAAGGTGATCGAGAAGATCACCGACGAGGTCAACAAGTCCAAGCGGCTCACCGGTATCGCCGACGTCAAGGACCTCACCGACCGCGAGAACGGCACGCGGCTGGTCATCGAATGCAAGGTCGGCGTGAACCCGCAGGCGCTGCTGGCGGATCTGTACCGGCTCACGCCGCTGGAGCAGTCGTTCGGCATCAACAACCTGGTGCTGGTGGACGGGCAGCCGCAGACGCTGGGGCTCAAGGCGCTGCTGGAGGTCTTCCTCAGCCACCGCTACGAAGTCGTCACCCGCCGCACGCGGTACCGGCGCCGCAAGCGCGAAGAGCGGCTGCACCTGGTCGACGGTCTGCTGATCGCCCTGCTCAACATCGACAAGGTGATCAAGCTGATCCGCGAGAGCGAGAACGCCGCGGCCGCGAAGGACGGCCTGATGAAGCGGTTCAAGCTCTCGGAGATCCAGGCGACCTACATCCTGGACACCCCGCTGCGGCGGCTCACGAAGTACGACCGGATCGAGCTCGAGTCCGAGCAGGACAAGCTGCGCGAGGAGATCGCCGAGCTGTCGAAGATCCTCGACGACGAGTCGGTGCTGAAGAAGGTCGTCTCGGCCGAGCTGGCCAAGGTCGCCAAGGACTCCCCCGCCGAACGCCGCACCGCGCTGATCGACGGCGACCTCAAGGAGGTCCTCGCCGCGTCGAAGCCGTCGGGTCCGCTGGAGGTCGCCGACGATCCGTGCCAGGTGATCCTGTCGGCCACCGGGCTGGTCGCGCGGACGGCCGCGGAATCGGAGGAGGCGTCGGAGGTGCGGCGCCGCAACGGCCGCGTCAAACACGACTCGGTGGCCGCGGTGGTCCATTCGACCGCACGCGGGCAGGTGCTGCTGGTGACCAACCGTGGCCGCGCGTTCAAGACCGACGTGCTGCCGCTGCCGGTGCTGCCCGAGCAGGCGGGCACCGTGTCGCTTCGCGGCGGGATGGCCGCGAAGGAACTGGTGCCGCTGGAGAAGGGCGAGCGCGTCATCGGCCTGGCCCCGCTCGGCGAACAGGCCGCCGGCTCCCCCGGCCTCGCGCTCGGCACGAAACACGGCGTCGTGAAGGTGTGCGCGCCGGAATGGCCGGTCCGCTCCGACGAGTTCGACGTGATCAGCCTGAAGGACGGCGATGAGGTCGTCGGCGCCACCTGGCTCACCGACGGCAACGAGACGCTGGCGTTCCTGTCGTCCGAAGCGTCACTGCTGCGCTACGCCGCTTCGCTGGTGCGGCCGCAGGGTCTCAAGGGCGGCGGCATGGCAGGCATCGTCGTGCGCGGCGAGGCGGAAGTGGTCTTCTTCGGCGCGATCCGCACCGACGACGCCGAACACGGCGAGCCGATGGTCGTCACCGCGACCGGCGCGAGTGTGAAGGTGACCCCGTTCAGCGAGTACCCGGCCAAGGGCCGCGCGACCGGTGGTGTCCGGGCGCAGCGGTTCCTCAAGGGCGAAACGCGGCTGATCGTCGGCTGGATCGGCCCGCGTCCGGCCGGTGCCGCCCGCAACGGCGACCCGGTGGAACTCCCCGAAGTCGACCTCCGCCGCGACGGCTCCGGCCACGCGCACCCCGGCCCGGAGGTCGTCGGTCACCTCATCGAACGCGACTGACCCCGCACTCGCGTGATTGAGCGCGGAACTCGCGTGCTTGGAGCCGTTCCGGCCCCAAGCACGCGAGTTCCGCCTCCAGTCACGCGAGTTCCGCCTCCAATCACGCGTGTCGTCCGGCTGATCACGCGTGTCGTCCGGCTGGTCACGGGTGTCGTCCGTCGGCGACCCGGACCCCGCGTGGTAGCAAAGGTCCCTTGCTCCCTCAGCGACCGAGCAGGCCCTTCGCGATGTGTGTCACCTGGATCTCGTTGCTCCCCGCGTAGATCATCAGCGACTTCGCGTCCCGCGCCAGCTGCTCCACCCGGTACTCCGCCATGTACCCGTTGCCGCCGAACAGCTGCACGGCCTCCATCGCGACCTCGGTGGCCGCCTCCGACGAGTACAGCTTCATCGCCGAAGCCTCGGCCAGCGTCGGCATCTTGCCCGCGCGCAGGGTCTCGATCAGCTGGAAGACCATGTTCTGCACGTTGATCCGCGCGACCTCCATCTTCGCCAGCTTGAGCTGGATCAGCTGGAACCGCCCGATCTCCTGGCCCCACAGCTTCCGGTTCTTCGCGTAGTCCACGCAAAGCCGATGACATTCGTTGATGATCCCGAGCGCCAGCGCCGCGACCCCGATCCGCTCGACGGCGAACCCGGACTTCACCTCGGCCTTGCTGTCCCCGTCGCGGCCGGTCTCGGACTCGCCGAGCAGCCTGTCCCGCCCGAGCCGGACGTCGCTGAAGAACAGCTCGCCGGTCGGCGACGACATCATGCCCATCTTCTTGAACGGCTTGCCCTGCGTGAGCCCGGGCATCCCCTTGTCCAGCACGAATGTCAGCACCTTGCGGTCCCGGACCGCCGAGCCGTCGTCGAGCTTCGCGTACACGATGATCGTGTCGGCGTAAGGCCCGTTGGTGATGAACGTCTTCTGTCCATTGAGGACGTACTCGTCACCGTCGCGCCGGACCGACGTCTTCATGCCACCGAAAGCGTCCGAGCCGGAGTCGGGTTCGGTGATCGCCCACGCCCCGACCTTCTCGAACGTCGCCAGCCCGGGCAGCCAGCGTTCCTTCTGCGCTTGCGTGCCCTTCGTCAGGATCGTCTGCGCGGTCAGCCCGATGCTCACGCCGAGCGAAGCGACGATGCCGAGACTGACCCCGGCCAGTTCGCTCACCGCGATGAGCGCCATCGCCTCCTGCCCACCGAACGCCAGGCCGCCGCCCGAACCGGATCCAGGGGACTTCGACAGCAGTTTCGACACCGATTCCCGGGCGAGCGCGTCGATGCCGAAGGACGCGAACATCTTCCGGATGATGTCGTACGGCGGCAGCGTCCCGCTTTCCAGCGCGTCGAGGTGCGGCCGGATCTCCTTGTCGACGAACTCCCGGATCGCGTCCCTGATCAGCAGTTCGGTCTCGGACCACTCGATCACGGGAGCCTCGCGGCGATGTCGTCGATCTCCCAGGCGGCCTCGGTTTCGATCACCTTGACGTCGTGCCAGCCCGCGAGTTCGGAGATCGCGCCGCCCTGCACCGCGAACACCTTGCCGGTGAGCGGGCACTTCTCGGTCGCGAGGTAGGCGACCAGCGGCGAGATGTTCGCCGGGGAGAACGCGTCGAACTCCCCCTCTTCCACCTCCTGGGCGAAGATCGCGCCCATCCCCGGCGTCGCCAGAGTGAGCCGCGTGCGCGCGATCGGCGCGATCGCGTTCACCCGCACGCCGTAGCGCTCCAGTTCCTCGGCGGCGACCAGCGTCAGCGCGGCGATGCCCGCCTTCGCCGCGCCGTAGTTCGCCTGCCCCGCGTTCGGCAGCGTGGTCCCGGACGCGGAGGCGGTGTTGATCACCGAGCCCGCCACCGGCTCGCCTGCCTTGCTCGCGGTCTTCCAGTACGCGGCCGCGTGCCGCAGCACCGCCGCGTGCCCCTTCAAATGCACGGCGATCACGGAATCCCATTGGGACTCCTCAAGTCCGGCGATGAACGCGTCGCGCAGGATGCCGGCGTTGTTCACGACGACGTCGAGCCTGCCGAACTCGTCCACCGCCTGCGTCACCAGTTCGGCGGCGCCCGCCCACTCGGCGACGTTGGCCGGGTTCGCCACCGCCTTCCCGCCCGCCGCGCGGATCTCGTCGACGACCTCCTGCGCGGGCCCGGCATCGCTGCCGCTGCCGTCGTTCGCCCCGCCGAGGTCGTTGACCACGACGCTCGCGCCCTCCCGCGCGAACAGCAGCGCGTGCTCGCGGCCGATCCCGCGTCCGGCGCCGGTGATGACGGCGACGCGTCCGTCGAGTGCTCCCATGACTTTGCTCCTACTCCGCGAATTCCGCGAGACCGTCCTTGATCACGACGGTTTCGCCGACGGTGGTTTCGAACGCGTAGCTCCCGGCGCCCGCGCGCCAGATCCGCGTCGTCAGGTCCTGGCCGGGCAGCACCGGCTTGGCGAACCGGACGGCGAACCGCTTCAGTCTGTCCACATCGGACCCGGCGACCTCGGTCAGCAGCGCCCACGAAGTGAACGCCATGGTGCACAGGCCGTGCGCGATGATCCCCGGCAGTCCCGAATCCTTCGCGACCTCTTCGTCGAGATGGATCGGCATCGGGTCGCCGGCGGCAGGCGCGTACCGATACGTCTGGTCGTCGTCGACGTGCTGGTTCACCTTCGCCACCGGCGCCTGCGAACGGAGGTTTTCGTCGAACTTGTGGTCCGGCCCGAGTTCGCCGCGGGTCTCCCCGGTGTCGAACCCGCGCACGAACAGCGTCACGTACTGCTCGTTGACCAGGTCTCCGTCGTCGGTCCGGCATTCGAGGTGGATGGTGCCGCGGGTGCCGTTCGGCAGGCCCTCGTAACCGGTCATCCGCGCCCGCGACACGAGCTTGTCGCCAGGACGGATCGGCCGGTGGAACCGGAACTCCTGCTCTCCGTGCACGATCCGGCCGAACAAGCCGACCGGGACGACTTCGAGCGCGGGTTCCATCAGCGACTCGAACACCGGCACGATCGCGAACACGGGGCTCGCGACGTCACCGGCGAGGTGCGCCGGGATCGGGTCGTTGGTGGCCTTCGCGTACTCGATCAGCCGCTCGCGCGTGACCTCGAACCGCGACTCGTCGGTCCATTCGCCGAGCCCGCCGGGGTCGAACCGCTCGGTCACGAGACCAACGCCTTGAAGTTCTCGAGGGAGGCGTCGAGGTTCTTCTTGCCGTCCTTCTCGACGGCCTTGCCGAGCGCGCCGACGATCATCTGACCGGCGAACTCCGCGTCGATGCTGGCGAGCGAACCGTCTCCGGACGCCTCCACCGACAGCTCGAACTTGACCTTCACCC
Organism: Amycolatopsis sp. CB00013; assembly: GCF_001905755.1. Taxonomy (NCBI): domain Bacteria; kingdom Bacillati; phylum Actinomycetota; class Actinomycetes; order Pseudonocardiales; family Pseudonocardiaceae; genus Amycolatopsis; species Amycolatopsis sp. CB00013. The sequence continues at coordinate 663,473 of NZ_LIWC01000005.1, forward strand.
CGGCCATCCCGGTACCGGAGATCGCCAGCTTCGACGGCGCCTCGAACTCGTCGACGGTCCAGGTGATCGTGTTCGGCATGCCGAGCATCGTGACGACCTCGGAAGCCTGTGCTCCCTTGGAGAATTCGGCCGGGACCTCACCCTTCCACTTGGTGTGGATGGTCAGCCACTTCTCGAAGTTGTTGGGGTTGGAGAACTCCGCCCACACCTTGTCGGGAGCGGCCGGGAGTTCGACGGAGGCACTGATCTTGCCCATGGTTCTTCCTTTCGGGATCAGCGCTCGGCGCGCTGGTAGGCGGTGACGACGGCGGCGCCGCCGAGTCCGATGTTGTGCTGCAGCGCGGCCTGGACGCCGTCGACCTGGCGTTTGTCGGCGGTCCCGCGCAGCTGCCAGGTCAGCTCGGCGCATTGCGCGAGGCCGGTGGCGCCGAGCGGATGCCCCTTGGAGATCAGCCCGCCGGACGGGTTGACGACCCATTTCCCGCCGTAGGTGGTGTCTCCGGAATCGACGAGCTTCCCGGCCTCCCCTTCGGCGCAGAGTCCGAGCGCTTCGTAGAGCAGGAGTTCGTTGGCGGAGAAGCAATCGTGCAGCTCGATGACCTGGAAGTCCTCCGCGCCGAGGCCGGCCTGGTCGTACACCTGGCGCGCGGCCTGGACGTTCATGTCGTAGCCGATGATGTTCTTCGCGGTCCCGTCGAAGGTGCTGGCGAAGTCGGTGGTCATCGCCTGCCCGACGATCTCGACGGCCTGCCCGGCCAGCCCATGCGAGTCCACAAAGGACTCGCTGGCGAGGATCGCCGCGCCGGAACCGTCCGAGGTCGGTGAGCACTGGAGCTTCGTGAGCGGGTCGTAGATCATCCGCGAGTCGCGGATGTCCTGCAGTGAATAGCTTTCCTGGAACTGCGCGTACGGATTGTTCACCGAATGCCGGTGGTTCTTCTCGCCGATCTTGGCGAAGTGCTCGGCGGTGGTGCCGTAGGTCTTCATATGCTCGCGGCCGGCCGCGCCGAACATCCACGGCGCGGGCGGGAAGAGCACCTCGGAGATCTCCGCGAGCGCCTGGAGATGCTTGCCCATCGGCTGCTCGCGGTCGTCGTAGGTCGAGCCGAGCGATCCGGGCTGCATCTTCTCGAAGCCGAGCGCGAGCGCGCAGTCCGCACGGCCGCCCCGGATCGCCTCCGCGGCCAGGTACAGCGCGGTCGACCCGGTCGAGCAGTTGTTGTTGACGTTGACGACCGGGATCCCGGTCATGCCCAGTTCGTAGACCGCGCGCTGCCCCGAGGTCGACTCGCCGTAGACGTAACCGACGTAGGCCTGCCGCACCTCGTCGAAGGAGATCCCGGCGTCGGCGAGCGCCTTGGTCCCGGATTCCTTGGCCATCTGCGGGTAGTCCCAGCCCTCGCGGCGTCCGGGTTTCTCGAACTTCGTCATGCCCACGCCGACGACGTACACCTTGTTGGCCACCACGACGCTCCTTGTCGTTGCCGGGTCGCTGCTGCCACTGAAGATACAGACAGGTTTGTATTTATCAACCCTTACATACAGGTCTGAACGGATGTTACTTCCGGCACGTTGCGTGTCAGGTGACGCAGACGGGCGAGCCGCACCCCCGTTAAACAGGGAGAACACGACTCACAGGGGGTAACGATGAAACGGACGAGCATGGTCTTGGCGGCCACCGTCGCCGCCGGACTGTTGTCGGCGGGCACGGCGTCGGCGAGCGGTTGGACGATGAGCTACCTGCCGGTGCCGTTCGGCATTGTCCAGGTGGTGGCCACCGACGGGGCCGGAAGCTACGCGGGCCACTCCGACTACGGTCTGCTCACCTGGTCGGGAGGGACCGTTCGAAACCACGGCATCCCGGCAGACTACGACTCGGTCGTGACCGTGGACGAAAACGTGTCAGGGTCGATTCTGACGAACAATTACGCGATTCCGACCCGGACCTATCGCTCGTTCGTCTTCGAGAACGGCGGCTTCCAGCCTCTGGGGAAGGTGCCGAACTACGCCCAGACGCGGGTCACCGGCATGAACGACCGCGGAGACGTCGTCGGCTTCGTGCACAACGATCCGCGATTCGGTTCCTGGGCGGCGATCTGGCCCGCCGACGACCGCGCGCATCCGGTACTGCTGGACAGCCCGCCACTGCTCGGCCCGGTGGACATCGATCACGACGGCACGATCCTGATGCAAGAGCAGGGCGGCGGCGCCTGGCTCTGGAAGGACGGCGTGGCACGGCAACTGGTCCTTCCCGAGGGCGTCCGCGAAGCACGCGCCCTCGCGATCCGGGACGGCAAGGTGCTGGCCGATCTCCAAGGGGGCCAACGGCTTTGGACGGCCCCTGACACCTCCATCCCGGTGCCGGACTCCATGACGGCGGTCTCGCTCAACCGGTCGGGAGTTGTCACAGGTTGCCTGAGGACCCCGGACTTCTCCACGGTTCCCGCGGTGTGGTCGCCGGGCGGCGCGGTCGAGACGCTTCCCGCGCCATCCCCCGGCTGCGGTGCTCTCGTGGGTGCGAACGGCGAGGTCATGGGCTCCGTGCGGGATGACAGCAGCCCGAACCACAAACCCGTGGTGTGGCGCCGTGGCTAAAGTCGGGGCATGGATCCCGAAGAGCTTCGGCAGCGGTTCTCCCTGCTGACCACCGCACATCTGACCGACGGCTGCGTGCGCGCCGGCGTTCAGGTCCGGTGCGCGCCCGCGGGCACGCGCTCGGTCGTGCCCGGCGCCCGCGTGGCCGGGCGGGTCACCCCCGCCCGGCACGTCGGCAGCGTCGACGTCTTCCTGGAGGCGTACGAAATCGCGAACCCCGGCGACGTCCTCGTCGTCGACAACGGCGGCAGGCTCGACGAAAGCTGCGTCGGGGACCTCGCGGTCCTCGAAGCGGAGGCGGCCGGGCTGAGCGGCGTGGTGATCTGGGGGCTGCACCGCGACACGGCCGACATCAAGAAGATCGGGCTGCCGGTGTTCAGCCTCGGGTCGATCCCGACCGGCCCGCTCTCGGTCTCCGCCCGCCCGGACGGCGCACTCGAATCGGCCGCCGTCGGGGAATGGACGGTGACGAGGGAAGACCTCGTGTTCGGCGACGAGGACGGCGTCCTGTTCGTCCCCGCCGACCGGGCGGACGAGGTCCTGGACCGCGCCGAAGGCATCCGCGACACCGAGCGGCGCCAGGCCGACCGGATCCGCGGCGGAGAGTCTCTTCGCGAGCAGGTCCGCTTCGCCGACTTCCTCGCGGAGCGGGCGAAGTCGCCTTCGCTGACGTTCCGGCAGCATCTGCGGGCGGTCGGGGGTGCCATCGAGGAGTAGCAAGGGACCTTTGCTACCACCCGGCCCCGGACACCACGCAGGCCGTCTGTGAAGGCCTCCTTCACTACCTTCAGGGTAGGCAAGGAGGCCTTCACGGCACCGCGGGAGAGCAAGGGACCTTTGCTACCACCGGGGCCCCTGACCTGCGGAAAGGGAGCAGGGGCCCGGCTCATCCTCGTGCGGTTTGCCTTCCACCGAGCCACAGCAGACCGTCGACGACGAAGCGGTTCTGCACCTCGCTGCCGAAGGTCGACGAAAGCGGCTGGTTCGTCTCGTAGTTCATCTTGTTGTGCCCGAAGTTGGCGTAGAGCATCTTGTACTTGGCGTTGGTCCAGAGGATCGGGTAGTACCCGCTGTACCAGGACTGGTTCGGATCGGTCCCGAGCGGGAAGCTCACCGGGTCCACCGACGCGAGGATCCGGATGTCCGGGTTCTTGCGCAGGTCGCTGTTCCAGGCGTACCACTCGCTCACCGACGAGGTGAAGGTCGCGGGCAGCCGCGTGGTCGAGGGATGCGGCCGGTTCTCCACCTTCAGCGTCGCCGTCGTCGGGCCCCAGGTGTTGGACTTGAACGCACCCGTGCCGAGGAATCTGTTGTGGTACCAGTCCCATGTGGACGGATTGGTGGTGAACGCGGCCACGTGGAAGCCGAAGTACGCGCCGCCCGCGTTCATGTAGCGCTCGAAGCCCGAGCGTTGCGAGGAGGTCTGCGGCAGGTCGTCCAGGAACAGCACGACCTGATACTGCGACGGCTGCAGCGAGCTCAGCCGGTTCCAGTCGTTGGTCGCGGTGTAGCTGAAGTTGTTCTGCGAAGCGGTTTTCGGGAACCACTGGTTGGCTTCCTTGACGAAGCTGATGTGCGCCGCGTCGTAAGTGCCGTTGTAGAACGCGAGCACCTTGAACGCGGGTGCCGCCTGCGCCGCCACCGGCGCCGACGCCAGTGCGAGACACGAAACGAACAGCAGAGCGAGCCGGACCACGAATTTCGTCATACCTCACCACCCATGCCGAGAACGCGTAAATTCATTGCTTGAATTAACACATGACACAGCATCGATGGTCTAGACCTGCGCGAAATACGGTTCCCGGTGACCGGCACGGAGCCGCATCGATAACCTGGAGATTATGGAACTGCGGGATATCGAGATCTTCCTGGCGCTGGCCGACGAGCTACATTTCGGCCGTACCGCGGAGCGCCTGCACGTCTCGCAGGCGCGGGTGAGCCAGTCGATCAAGCAGGTGGAGCGCCGGATCGGTGTACCGCTGTTCGCCCGCACCAGCCGACGGGTCCGGCTCACCCCGATCGGCGAACGGCTGCGGGACGACCTCGGCCCTGCCTACCGCACACTGCACGAGGGCATCGACCGCGCGATCGCGGCCGGCCGCGGGATCGGCGGCGTGCTGCGGCTGGGTTTCGAAGCACCCGGCGTCGCCGACCTGACCGAAGAGCTGCTCGACCGTTTCCGGCAGCGCTACCCGGACACCGAACCGCTCATTCGCGAGGCTGATTTCGCCGACCCGTTCGCGATGCTGCGATCGGGTGAGATCGACGTGCTGGTGACCCTGCTTCCGGTCGACGAACCCGATCTCGCGACCGGACCGGCCGTGTACACCGAACCGATGGTGCTCGCGGTGTCGTCGAAACACCCTTTCGCGCGACGGAAGTCAGTCACGCTCGACGACCTCGCCCGCGACACCGTCCTTCGCGCGGCGCATCCGCCGGAGCCGTACTGGGTCGAAGAACCGCGACAGTGGCTGACGCCGGCCGGGCACCCCGTGACCCGGGGCGCTCCCTTCGCGACCTTTCAAGAGCTGCTCGCCGCGATCGCCACCGGTGCCGGTATCTGCCCGCTCGCCGCGCACGCGCGGGAGTACTTCAGCCACCCGCGGATCCGCTTCGTGCCCTTCGCCGGATCACCCGACGTCGAGTGGGGCCTCGTCTGGCCGCGCTCCGCGGAGACAGCGCGCGTACAGGCCTTCGCCGCCGTCGCCTCGCACCCCTGACCTGCGAAAGGGAGCAAGGGACCTTTGCTACCACGTCCCCGGCGGGCAGGGGTGTGTGGAAATAGGGACGTTGAGTGTCCCTATTTCCACACACCCTGTACGACGCGTAGCGGTGTTGACTGACTGTGTGGATTTTGGTGCGTTGGATGACCAGAAATCCACACGGTCACCGCGGCGCGGAGAGCAAGGGACCTTTGCTACCACCCGGCCGCCCCCACCGGCCCCGAACAGCGTGAAGGCCCCCTTCCTCTTGGGTTCTAGTGGTGGTTGCAACACCTGAGTTGTTCAGGGGTTGTGTTGTTCGAGATCCGTATGGATCGGTCGCCTCAGGGGCCGAAGAAGCTGCTTGCCGAGCGCCGGGCATATCTTGATCTTGTGGCGCAAGGGATGGGCACTGCTGAGGCGTGCCGGATCGTGGGGATCAACCGCCGGACCGGGCATCGGTGGCGGCAAGGACGCGCGAGTCAGGCGGGGCGGAAGGCCGGTAGGCCTTCCGCCCCGCCGTCGTGCCCGTCCGTGCCGGAGTCGCCTTCCTCGGACCGCCTGCCTGCGGGCGGAGCACGGGTTCCGTCCACCTGGTTTCTGTCTCAGGACGAGCGGCTTCTGATCGCGGATCTGGCGCGGGCCGGGCACGGCCCCCGGGAGATCGGCCGCCGGATCGGCCGCCCGGCCTCGACGGTCAGCCGGGAACTGGGCCGCAACGCCGATCCCGCCAGCGATGAGTATCTTCCCTATTCCGCGCAGGCCCGGGCCGACGCTCGCCGGCCCCGGCCCAAACCTGGCAAGATCGCGGCCAACCCCGAGCTGCGGGACCGGATCCAAGACATGCTGGACGACCGGTGCAGCCCCGAACAAGCCAGTAACCGGCTGCGCCGTGATCACCCCGACCAGCCGGAGCTGCACGTGGCCCACGAAACGATCTATCAAGCCCTGTATGTCCAAGGCCGCGGCGAGCTGCGCCGCGAACTCAAAGCCGCGCTACGCACCGGCCGCACTCAGCGCAAACCCCGCGGCAACGGCGAGCAACGCCAGCCCCGGTTCACCACGCCGATGGTGATGATCAGCGACCGCCCGGCCGAGGCAGACGACCGCGCCGTCCCCGGCCACTGGGAAGGCGACCTCATCATCGGCGAGAACGGAGCATCCGCGATCGGCACCCTGGTCGAACGCTCCACCCGCTACGTCATGCTCGTCCACTCGGACAATCCCGCACCGCCGAACACGTCCGCGACGCCCTCGTCACCACCATCACAACCCTGCCCGAACACTTACGCCGCTCCCTCACCTGGGACCAAGGCGCGGAAATGGCACGACACCACGAATTCAGCATCGCCACCAACATGCCCGTCTACTTCTGCGACCCCCACGCACCCTGGCAACGCGGCTCCAACGAAAACACCAACGGCCTGCTCCGCGAATACTTCCCCAAAGGCACAGACCTGAGCGTCCACACCCCCGACCACCTCACCGCCGTCGCCGCCCAGCTCAACCGCCGCCCACGCAAAACGCTCGGCTGGGACACCCCAGCCGAGCGCTTGACCAAACTCCTCACCGAAGCCAGTTGATCACCCGTGTTGCAACCATCCCTGGAATCCACCCCCTCGGCTGATCCGAGGGAAGGGGGCCATCACGGGAAAACTAGCTGACGACCTTCTGCACCCAGTCCTGCTCGAGCTTCACGACCTGCCCGTTCGAGGTGACGGTCGGCGTGCCGAAACCGGGGCCGTTGCCGAAGTCCTGCTGCAGCGACGGGTCCGTGGAGATCTTCTTGTACGCGTCCTGGATCTCCTGCTCGTACGCGCCGCTGTTGACCTTGAGCACGAAGGTCGGGTCGGTGATGCCGACGTCCTGGCCGAGCTTGATCAGCTGCGCCTTGTCGAACCCGCGGCCGCCTTCCTCCGGCTGGTCCTTGAACAGCGCGTCGTGGAAGGCGAGGAACTTGCCCGCGTCGGCCGCCGCGAGGGAGGCGTTGGCGGAGTCCAGCGAGTAGCCGGGCGGGTCGGAACGCTGGTTCAGCATCGGCAGCATGTGGTAGCGGACCTGCAGCGTCCCGTTGTTCACCTGCTCCTCGATCTGCCCCTTGAAGGTCTCTTCGAACTGCTTGCAGACCGGGCACAGGAAGTCGGCGTAGACGTCGATGGTCTTCTTCGCCTCGGGCTTGCCAACGGTCACGACGGCCCCGTCGCGCTTCTCGACGACGCCGGGCGCCGATGTGCCCGTCTGCGCGCCGATCACCTTGCCCTCGGTGCTGTCCTTGCTGGAGGTCGTCCAGATGACACCACCGATCACCAGCGCGGCGAGGACGACCACCGCGACGGTGATCGCGACGACCTTCTTCTTGTCGCCGCCCGCGACGCCCCTGGCCTGTGCCACCGAACGCGCCGCCGTCTGCTGCTGCTTGCGTTTCCGAGCGTTGCGCTCAGCTCCACCCACGATTATTCGTTCCCTTCAGCGATACCCACATAGTCGTCGTCGGCGGAGGCGCGAGAGTTCCCGAGCCAGCCGTCCACGGAAAGCCAGGTCCGCGGCCGCACGATCAGCCAGACACCCAGGAGCGCGAATCCGAGGTCTCTGGCGATCTCCTGCGGATACTGCGTCTGATCCGCGGCGATCTGACCGCCACCGCCGAAACAGCCGCAATCGATGCTCAGCCCGCGCGCCCAGGATTGGGCGATCGCGGCGATGAGCACCGCGAGCAGCAGCACCGACAGCACCGACACCCACCGGGTCACGAACCCGGCGAGCAGGAACAGGCCGAGCGCCAGTTCGACGAGCGGCATCCCGATCGCGACCGGGCGGACGAGCCCGTCCGGCAGGACATCGAACGCCTGGACCGCGATGTAGGTCTGCCCCGGGGCGCTGATCTTCAGCGCTCCGGAAACCAACCAGACGGCGGCCAGTCCGAGCCGGGCGAGTGTGCCCACGGCGTCGAGTACGACTTGGGGCGGTCTACGCACGGGCCTAGGCTAACCGCCGACCCTGAGAACAACGTGAGGCGGCGGACGGAGGCACCCGATGAGGGGACGCGCCCTGCTGGTGGCCTGCTTGATGCTGGTCACAGCGGCGGCCTGCGGCGAAGAGGCCGGTCCGTCGGATTCCCTCGTCGCGCGCGCCGTCGCGTCCAACAAGCTCACCATCGGCATCCGCTTCGACCAGCCGGGGCTTTCCAAACGGACGGTCGACGGCCGGTACGTCGGCTTCGACGTCGACGTGGCGAAGTACGTGGCGAGCGAATTGGGCGTCGACGAGGATCACATCACCTGGCACGACAGCAGGCCGTCGTCCCGCGAGACGGACATCACCTCGGGGATCACGGATCTGATGGTGGCGACCTATTCGATCACCGAAAAACGCAAACAGGTGGTCGCCTTCGCCGGACCCTATTTCGACACCGGCCAGGATCTCCTCGTCCGCCTCCGGTCGACCGACATCACCGGTCCCGAGAACCTCAACGGCCGCAAGCTGTGCGCCGTGGGCGGCACCACCTCGGCGGAGCAGGTGCGCGACAAGTTCGCCCAGGCCGTGCAGCTCGTCGAGTACCCGCGCTACCAGGACTGCGTTACGGCGCTGCTCGCCGGACAGGTGGACGCGGTGACCACCGACGACGTCATCCTCGCCGGTTACGTGGCGCAGAACCCGGAACTGCTGAGGGTCGTCGGCAAGCCCTTCTCGAAGGAGAAGTACGGCGTCGGCCTGCGCAAGGACGACATCGAGGGCCGCGCGGCGGTGGCCAAGGCGATCCAGAAGATGATCTCGTCCGGGGAATGGCTCGATTCGCTGAACCGCAACATCGGCCCGTCCGGCTACCGGATCCCACCTCCACCACAGGTCACCGAGCGGTGACCCTTCCCGATCTGCCGGTTCGCGCCGTCCTGCCCGAACTCGAAGCCGCACTCGACGCCCACGGCACCGCGGTCCTCGTCGCGCCCCCTGGCACCGGAAAGACCACTTTGGTGCCGCTCGCGCTGGACAACGGCGAAGGCCGGGTGATCGTCGCCGAACCGCGGCGGCTCGCCGCACGGGCCGCGGCGGCGAGGATGGCGTCCCTGCTCGGCGAACGGGTCGGTGAGACGGTCGGCTATTCGGTCCGCGGCGATCGGAAGGTGTCTTCTTCGACGCGGATCGAAGTGGTCACCTCGGGCTTGCTGGTCCGCCGGGTGCAGGGCGATCCCGAACTGGCCGGGGTGTCGACCGTCCTGCTCGACGAATGCCACGAACGCCATCTCGACGCCGACCTCCTGCTCGCGCTGCTACTGGACGTGCGCGCCGGGCTGCGGGACGACCTACGGCTGCTCGCGACGTCCGCCACGGTGGCCTCCGGACGCCTGGCGGCCCTGCTCGGCGACGCGCCGGTGATCACCGCGCACGCGAGGACGTACCCGGTCGACGTCTCGTACTCTCCGCCCGCGCGCGGCGAACGGATCGAGGCGACCGTGGCCCGCGTGATCCACAAAGCACTGTCCGAAGGGGACGGTGACCTCCTCGCCTTCCTGCCCGGCGCCGGTGAGATCGCCAGGGTGAGCGGACTTCTCAACGGTCTCGACGCCGACGTGCTGCCCTTGCACGGAAGGCTTTCGGCGGCGAGCCAGGACGACGCGCTCCGCCCGCGTGATCGTCGCAGGGTGGTGCTCTCGACATCGGTCGCCGAATCCAGCCTGACCGTGCCGGGGGTACGCGCGGTGGTGGACTGCGGACTTTCGCGCGTTCCCCGCGTCGATCACCGGCGCGGCCTGCCCGGATTGGCGACGGTCCGCGTTTCGGCCGCGGTCGCGGAACAGCGCGCCGGTCGCGCCGGACGTGAGGCGCCGGGCCGCGCGTACCGCTGCTGGGCCGCGCACGAGCAGGGTTCGCTGCCCGCCTATCCCGAACCCGAGATCCGGACGGCGGAACTGGCGCGGTTCGCCCTCGAACTCGCCTGCTGGTCCACTCCGGACGGTTCCGGCCTCGCCTGGTGGGACCCGCCCGGCGAAGGCGCGCTGGCCGCCGGGCGAGCGTTGCTGACCACGCTCGGGGCGACCGCGGAGGACGGCACGGTCACCGAACGCGGCCGGAAGATGGCCGGGCTGGGCCTGCATCCACGGCTGGCGAGGGCGTTGCTGGACGGCGCGGCGCGGACCAACGCACGCTCGGCCGCCGAAGTCGTCGCGCTGCTGGACAGCGGCGGCACCCTGACCGATCTCGAAGCCGAGTTGCGCCGTGTGCGCGGTGACGAGCGCTGGAAGCGTGACGTGCGAAGGCTTTCCCGACTGGTGCCCGACGGCGGCAACGCGTCCGATCCGGCACTGGTGGTGGCGCTCGCGCATCCCGAGCGGCTCGCGCGACGGCGTGCCGCGGGGACGCCGGTGTATCTGATGGCAGGCGGAACTGCGGCCGAACTCCCGCGCGGCAGCGGACTCGCCGACGTCGAATGGCTGGCCGTGGCCGAAGCGACCCGCGATCCCGGCCGCGCACAGGGCATCATCCGGCTGGCCGCCCCCGCCGACGAGGACCTCGCCGTGCGCGCGGCGCCGAATCTGGTGTCCTCAGAGGACGAAGTGCGCTGGTCTTCGGGTGACGTCGTCGCGCGATCGGTGCGACGGCTCGGGGCGATCGTGCTCGCGGAGGAACCGTTGCGCTCACCCGCGCCGGACGCGATCCGCGCCGCGCTGCTGGACGGTTTGCGCACCGAAGGACTCAGCCTGCTTCGCTGGTCGGAAGACGGGAAGCGACTGCGCGAGCGGCTGTCTTTCCTGCATCGAGTACTGGGCTCGCCTTGGCCCGCGGTCGGCGATGCGGACCTGCTGTCTACTGTGGACAGCTGGCTGGACCTCGGCTCGGCTCGCCGCCGATCGGACCTGGCATCGCTGGACGCGGGTGCCGCGCTGCGTGGATTGCTGCCCTGGCCCGAAGCGTCGCGTTTGGACGAACTGGCGCCGGATCGGCTGGAGGTGCCGTCGGGTTCGCGGATCAGGGTCGACTATTCGAGCGAGCAGCCGGTGCTGGCCGTGAAACTGCAGGAGACCTTCGGCTGGCTCGCGACGCCGAAGCTGGCGGGTGTCCCGGTGGTGCTGCACCTGCTCTCCCCCGCCGGGCGGCCGGCCGCCGTCACCGCCGATCTGGAATCGTTCTGGCGCAACGGGTACGCGGCCGTGCGCGCCGATCTTCGCGGCCGCTACCCGAAACACCCGTGGCCGGAGGATCCGCTGACCGCCGCGCCCACCCGGCGTACCTCAAGAGGTCAGTCCATCAGCTGATGTTGCGGCTTGGTCGGCAACTGCGCCGCCAGCTCCTCGTCGTCCTCACGCTCGTTCAATCCCAGCTGCACGGCGCTGCGGATCTGCTCCCGGTTCTCCCGCACCACATGCGCGAAGAACTCGTCGATCCGCGGATCGGTCAGCACTTCGAGGATCACGCGCATCGCGGTGTCGATCACCGAACGCACCACTTCGTCGTGGAACGGCAGTTTCGAAAGCCGCCCGGCCTGCGGATCGTTCTTGAGCTTCTCCGCGATGATCCCGCGCAGCAGCGTCTGGTTCTCACCGAGCGAACGCGCGAGGTTCTGCGGATAGTTCCCGGTTTCCAGCACCTTCACGACCTCGTCGAGCACCGCGATCGTGATCGGCTTCTTGATCGCCAGCACGATCGGCCGCGAAAGCCGTTCGACCAGCCGCTGCGTGAACCGCTCCCCGAACGCCCTGTCCGCCGTACGGGCGAGCCGGACCAGCACCACGATGATCCGCAACAGCCGGAAGCCGCGCAGCGCCGGATGCGCGATGGGGATCATGCCGAGGATCTCGTACCAGTTGCGCAGCGGAAACCGCTTCTCCCAGCCGTTACGCCGCCACCGCCAGAGGAATTCCAGCGCGAAGATCCCGCACACCGTCGTGTCGATGACGAAGACGCGGTGCGCCGTCTCCGCCGAATGCGGGAAGAACGTCACGTAGGCGAGCAGCCCGACCGAGAACACGGCGAGGACGAGCATCACCAGGTCGAGCGGATTCACGCGCCGTTGTTCGCGGGTGGTCATGGCGCCGATTGTGCCTTTCCGCGCCGACTCGCGCCGAGCGGCACCTGCCGAAAGTAAGGGGTGGCCGATGACTTCGGGGCAATGTCCTCGGGTGTCCCCGCATCGGAGGATTCAGGGACACGAAGGAGGACGCGGATGATCACGCTTCGAGGACTCACGAAGCGCTATGGCGAGAAGACGGTGGTCGATGGGCTGACCTTCGCCGTCGAGCCGGGCAAGGTGACCGGTTTCCTCGGTCCCAACGGCGCGGGCAAGTCGACGACCATGCGGATGACGCTCGGCCTCGACGCGCCGAACGACGGCGAAGTCCGCATCGACGGCAAGAGGTACGAGGACCTGCGCTTCCCGCTGCGCGAGGTCGGCGCGCTGCTGGAGGCGAAGGCGCTGCACCCCGGCCGGAGCGCGGGCAAACATCTTCTGGCGATGGCGCGCAGCAACGGGATTCCGGCGAGCCGGGTCGACGAGGTGCTCGCGACGGTCGGCCTCAGCGACGTCGCGGGCAAACGCGCCGGAACGTTCTCCCTCGGCATGGGGCAACGGCTCGGGATCGCCGGCGCCCTGCTGGGTGATCCCGGCGTGCTGATGTTCGACGAGCCGGTGAACGGGCTCGACCCCGACGGCGTCCGCTGGGTGCGGCACCTGATGCGGTCGCTCGCGGAGGAGGGCCGCACGGTGTTCGTGTCGAGCCACCTGATGAGCGAGATGCAGCTGACCGCGGACCGGCTCGTCGTCATCGGCAAGGGAAAACTGCTCGCCGACGCGCCGGTCGACGAATTCATCGCGGGCAATTCGCGGACGTCGGTCGCGGTGCGGGTGCCCGCTCCCGCCGATCTGCATGTCCTCGAACAGCGCCTGCACGCGCTCGGCGCGATCACGGAAGCCGATCAGGGCGAACTGGTCGTGCACGACCTGCCCATTCATCTCGTCGGCGACGCGGTGCACGAACTCGGGATCCGCGTGCACGGGCTGACCGAACGGACCGCCTCGCTCGAACAGGCGTACATGGAACTGACCGCGTCGTCGGTCGAATACGGAACGGGAGTCGCGGCATGAAGTCACTCATGGTCATGGTGGCGGTGATCGCCGGCCTGCTGGGGGTGCCGGCGGCCGCGTCGGCGGCACCGGCTCCGGCGCTGTCGCTGCCCGCGCCGGACGGCCCGTTCCCGATCGGGCTGCGCACGCTGCATCTCACCGATCAGCGGAGAGCCGACCCCTGGGTGCCCGAAAAGCGCCGCGAACTGATGGTCAACGTCTGGTACCCGGCCGTGCCGATCGGCCGCGCGCCGCTGTACATGACCAAGGCCGAGTCGGCGGCCGCGGTCGCCGGGCGGAAGCTCGACCTGCCGCCGGACGCGCTGAGCAAGGTGCGGGTCCACTCGCGGGAGAACGCGCCCTCCCTGCCGGGACGTCGTCCGCTGGTGGTGCTTTCGCCGGGCGCGGGCAACAACCGGATCACGCTGACCTCGGTGGCCGAACACCTTGCCGCGCAAGGTTTCGTGGTCGCCGGAGTGGATCACGCCTACGAAGCCTGGGCGACGGAGTTCCCCGACGGGCTGCGCCAGTGTGTCGCTTGTGGACTCTCCGGCGAGCCGTGGCCCTCCGCGATCGCCAACCGCGCCGTGGACACGACGTTCGTCGTCGACACGCTGCTGAAGGACCGGCGCTGGTCGATCGACGCGACGAAGATCGGGATGGCCGGTCACTCCGCCGGAGGTTCGGCGACCGCCGCCGCGATGACCGCCGACCGGCGGATCAAGGCGGGCGTGAACGTCGACGGCCCGTTCTACGGCGACGTCTCGATCGACCGGCCGTTCCTGCTGCTGACCAGCCCGACCGGCGAGAAGTACTTCCGCGCGTCCTGGGACGAGACCTGGCCGCGGCTCACCGGCCCGAAGAGGCAGGACCTCGTCGAGAACAGCGGCCATTCGTCGGTGACCGACGCGGCGATCCTGATCGACCAGCTGGGACTGCGACCGCAGCTCCCGCCGACCGAGATCGAAAACCAGTACGGCTCGATCGACTCGCGGAAGGCGCTGGAGTTCTTCCGTACCGAGCTGACCGGCTTCTTCAAGCAGTGGAGCGCACGATGAACACGATCTCTTCGGAATGGACCAAGTTCTGGTCGGTCCGGTCGACCTGGTGGTGCCTGATCGGCGGGGTCTTCCTGATGCTCGCCTACTCCGCCGGGATGGGTTTCTCGCTGAGCGACGGCAGCAGCCGTCCGATGGCGGCGCACTCGGTGGTGGCCGGGGCGGCGTTCTACCTGACGCAGTTCGCCGTCGTCGCGCTGGCGACGCTGTTCATCACGAGCGAATACGCCAGCGGCAGCATCCGCTCGACGCTGCAGTGGGTCCCGGTGCGGAACCGGGTCCTGATGGCGAAGTCGGCGGTCCTGCTGCCGGTGCTGTTCGGCTACGGCGTGCTGAACACGCTCGCCGGTGTGGCGGTTTCGGCGCCGCAGATCCCCTCGCCCGACTCCTCGGTGGGCGAAGTGCTCGGAACCGCGGCCGGCATGGGTGCCTACTTCGCGCTGCTGGGCCTGCTCTGCCTCGGGCTGGGGACGGCGCTGCGCTCGACGGCGGGGACGATCGTGGCGGTGTTCGTGCTGCTGGTGATGATCCCGATGTTCGCCGGTTCGCTGGGCGCGGAAGACCTCGTGAACTACTTCCCCGGCTTCGCGGGCGTCAACGCGATGGTCACGCCTGGGCAGCCCAATCCGATCTTCGGCGGCATCGCGCCCTACGCGCCTTGGGTCGGCGTCGCGCTCTGTGCGGCTTGGGCCGCGGCCGGGCTTGCGACCGGTTCCACCGTCCTGCGGCGGCGCGACGCCTGACGGGGAGCAAGGGACCTTTGCTACCACCCGCGCCGGCCGCACGTCGCGAAAGCCACTTTCAGGACGTCAGATGTCCCGAAAGTGGCTTTCGCGACTTCTCGCTCCAGGACCGACGCCCCCAGTGGTAGCAAAGGTCCCTTGCTCTCTTTTCGCAGGTCAGCGCCCTGGTTGGTAGCAAAGGTCCCTTGCTACCCCGTCACCCCGAGCCCCGCCAAAACCTCCCGCGCCCCCCGCGTCAACTCGTCCAGCCCCGGCGGCCGCAGCGACCCCGTCCCGGCCAGCGCGTCGAAGACCGTCCCCTCCAGCCACGCGACGAGCACCCGCGAGTGCCGTTCGGGCTCCGCCGATCCGCACGCCGTGAGCACCTCCGCGCACCGCCGCCGGATCACCAGCCCACCCCGGTCGTAAGCCTCCCGCAGCTCGGGCCGCCGCGTCGCCTCCAGCGCGAACTCGTACCGCGCGAGCATCCGCGTCCGCCCCTTCGTGATCGCCGCGTGCGCGAACCCCGCCACGTATTCGGCCAGCTGCCCGGGCGGCGGGTCGAGGGTGACTTCGTCGAGTTCGACCATCCGCGAGATCGCCAGCTCCAGCAGCGCCGCCCGCGTCCGCGCGTAATACGAGGTCGAACCCGGCGGCAGCCCGGCGAACCGGTCGACCGCGCGATGCGTCAGTCCCCGCATCCCCTCGGCCGCGATGACCTCGATGGCCGCGTCCCCGATCGTCGCCTTTCGCACTCTACAAGTGTAGTAGTACTCTACAGGTGTAGAGGAGGTCGACATGCGCGAAGCGATCGTGATCGGCGGGGGAATCGGCGGACTGAGCGCCGCCATCGGGCTGCACGGCATCGGCTGGGAGGTCACCGTCCTCGAACAGGCACCGGCGCTCACCGCCGCCGGGGCGGGCATCTCCCTGTGGCCGAACGCGTTGCGGTCACTCGAGACGCTGGGCGTCCGGCTCGGCAAGCTGCGGGAGCAATCATCCGGAGGTCTCCACGACCGCGACGGCCGCCGCATCACCCGATGGGATGCCGAGGCCTTCCGCCGTCATCACGGTCGCCCGCTCGCCGCCATCCACCGCGCGGATCTCATCGGCGCGCTCCACGACGCCCTTCCCGAGGGTTGCGTCCGCACCGGCGTCGAGGTCACCCGACTCGACGACCTCGACGCCGACGTCATCGTCGCCGCGGACGGGATCCACAGCATGGCCCGCAAGCAGCTGTGGCCACGACACCCCGAACCGGTCTACAGCGGAAGCACGGCGTTCCGCGCGGTGACCACCGTCGACCGGAAGATCGAGCTCAGCACGAGCTGGGACGACGGCGCCGAGATCGGCGTCATCCCGTTGCACGACGACAGCGTCTACTGGTGGGCGAGTTACGTCGCCGAAGCGGGCGTCCGCCACGAGGATCCGAAGGCGTATCTGCGAGACCGCTTCGGCGGCTGGCACGACCCCATTCCCGAACTCATCGAAGCGACCGCGCCCGAGACACTGCTCCACCACGATCTCGATCTGCTCGGCACTCCCCTGCCCTCGTACGTGAAAGGCCGCGTCGCACTGCTCGGCGACGCGGCCCACGCGATGCCGCCGTTCCTCGGCCAAGGCGGCTGCCAGGCGATCGAAGACGCCGTCGTCCTCGCCGCCGCGCTCAGCACCATCGAAGACGTCGACGCGGCATTGAAGAGTTACGACGAGCAGCGCCGCCCGCGCAGCCAAGGCGTCGTGAAAGCCTCGGTCCAGGCGGGAAAAGTCGGGCCGCAACTGCGCAATCCGCTCGCCGTGGCCGTCCGCAACGGCGTGTTCCGGCTGCTCCCCGGCGCGCTCACCGCACGCATCGGCGCCGGTGTCAGCGGCTGGACTCCTCCCGTCCCCCGCCGACCAGCCCCGCCTCGTACGCGGTGATCGCGGCCTGCACCCGGTTCCGCGCGCCGAGCCGGTTGAGGATGGTGCTCACGTAGGCCTTCACCGTGCCTTCGACCACGAACAGTTTCGCGGCGATGTCCGCATTGGACAGTCCGGAACCCAGCAGCGCCAGCACTTCCTGCTCGCGCGGGGTCAGTTTCTCGATCAGCGCCTTCGCCTCTTCGGCGCGGGACACCTGATTGCCGGAAAAGCGGGCGATGACCCGCTGCGCGACCTTCGGCGATAGGAACGCCGCCCCACCCGCGACCGCGTGGATACCGCCGAGCAGTTCGCGGGGATCACCGGACTTCAGCAGGAAACCGCTCGCGCCCAGGCCGAGCGCGCGTTCGATGTAGGCGTCCTCGCCGAACGTCGTCAGCATGATCACGCCGACCTCGGGCAGCAGCCGCCGGATCTCCTCGGCCGCCTTGAGCCCGTCCATGACCGGCATCCGGATGTCGAGGAGCACCACGTCCGGCCTGGTCGCGCGGGTCTGCTCGACGGCGGCGCGCCCGTCCTCGGCCTCCGCGACCACCTCGATCCCGGCATCCGCGGCCAGGATCGCCGACACCCCGGCACGGATCATCGCCTCGTCATCGGCCAGCACCACCCGGATCATCCGGGTCCCCCTTTTGCTCGTCTTCGCTGATCAAATCCTTCGCCACGAGTTTCCCCTCGGCGAAGCACAGCCTGTAGGCCTCGTAGTTCAAGTTGAACACGCTGCGCTCGGTGCCGTAGTACTCGCATGTCGCCCCCGGCGGCACGGGAGACTCCACCGTGCGCGGTCGCGCGATCCGCTGACCGCTGGGCAGGAGGGAGGCGATCTCCGCGCGGGTCTGTCCGACGTGGATGCGGGCGTAGTCCCCACCGGGGAGTTCGGAGCCGTACCACTGCACCAGGAACACGGCCCCGCTGATCCCGACCACCACGCCGAAGAGCCCCATCGGCACGACGATCGCCTGGATCAGGCTGCGCCGGACGTCCCGGCGGGCGCGTTCCAGTTCCCTCGCCGACGTCGACTGTCCCACCTCGGCGTCCATCGCCGCCTGGCTCTCGGGCGATTCCTCCGACGGCGCCGCGTCGTGCGGCAAGGTCGCGCTGACCTCGAATCCGCCGTCACGGGGGCCTGCGCGCAGAGTCCCGCCGACGAGACGGACCCGTTCGCGCAGGCCGATCAGCCCGCGTTTGCCCGATGCCCTGCCCGGCAGCGGTCCCGCGGGCGGCGCGGAGTTGGTGACCACGACGTCCGTCTGCCCTTCGGCCCGTACGACCCGGACCGTCACCGCGGCACCCGGCGCGTGTTTCACCACGTTCGTGACCGATTCCTGGACCACGCGGTACGCGGCGCGGTCGACCATCGGCGGCTCACCGTGGAGCGGTTCGTCCACTGAGGACTCGATCAGCACGCCCGAAGCCCTGGTCCGGTCGAGCAGTTCGTCGATGCTCTCGTGCACCGGCTCGGTCGGCGCGTCGTCCTCTCGCAGGACGCCGATGATCTCGCGCAGCCGTTCGGTCGCCGTCGCGGCGCTCTGCCGCAGCTCGCCCGCGGCCCGTCGCTGTGGTTCGTCGAGTCCGCCCGCGACCTCCAGCGCCGCCGCGCGCACCGCGATCAGGCTCAGCTCGTGGCCCAGCGAATCGTGCATGTCGCTGGCGATCCGGGTGCGCTCACGCAACCGCGCGCGGTCGGCGACGAGCCGCTGGCGGCTCTCCATCTCCTCGGCGCGACGCCAGCCGTCGCGCGCCATGTCCTCGCGCTGCCGGACGTACCTGCCCAGCAGCCAGGGCGTCACCCCCGCGAAAACGAGGACGCCGAGCAACGCACCCCAGGACGCGAAGCCGTCCTTGCTCCACAACAGCGCGACAGGGACCGCCAGCACCGAAACAGCGGCGAAGAGGCGCAGCATCGGTTTCGCGACCGGTTGCCGATAGCCGGCGAGGTAACCGACCGCGACGAGGACGAAGCCTTCCCAGATCGGCACCCGGCCGCCGAAGCTCCCCATCACCACGAAACTGGCGACCATCGCGATGGCGAGCGAGACGAGCGGATACCGGCGCGCCGCCGCGATCGCCGTGGTGGTCGCGGTGAGGCCGGCGAGCAGTTCCCAGTGCCTCGTGCTGGATCCGGCGTCGATGACCACCCAGCCGCAGAGCCCGAGCCACAAGGCGACGTCCATGACCAGCCGCCGCCCACGCCGCACGGGCTCCTCCGCGTCCTTCACACGACAGGACGCTACAAGCCGCGACGAGCGGTCCGCCATGGACGAAAGTAAAGGTCCCCTGCTTCCCCGCCCCGATGAGGCATGATGATCGACCATGGCCGAGCGCACACTCACCGGTCAGCTAGGCGGTCCTGTCCCGGCAGGCATCGAAGCGCTGGCCGACCACGAGAAACAGGACCTCTCCGACGCGTTGCGGGACGCGCGCCACCGCCAGGCCAAGGCGTTGGCCGAAGCGGGCGAAGAGGGCCTGAAGTACGTACCCGCGCTTCTGCGCGGCGCCGTTCGGAAGGTGGTGGGCCTGTGACCACCGAAAACTTCGCTTCGCAGGCGGAGATCCTCAAACTCGCCCGCGTCCTCGGCACCACCCCGGAACGGCTCTCGTACCTGGAGAACGTGGACGCAGCCGAGCTCCAGGCGTTCCGCGAGCAGGTCACGGACACGCTGTTCGACGCCAATCTCGCCGCCCTGGAGCGGATGGCGATGGCGAGCAAGCTCGTCCCGAGCCCGATTCTCGCGAAGATCGCCGAGAAGGTCTTCGGCCCGCTTCTGTGCGCGCGGATCGCCGGGCTGGTCGACGTCTCTCGGGGCGTCGACGTCGCGAAGCGGCTGAAGCCGCCGTTCCTGGCCGACGTCGCGGCCGAACTGGACCCGCGCCGGGCGAGCGCGATCATCGCGCGGATCCCGCTCGACACCGTCGTCGAGGTGGCAGGTGAGCTGGTGCGCCGCGAGGACTGGATCACCGTCGGCCGGTTCGTCGGGCACCTGCCCGATCCGACGGTGCGCCGGGCGCTGGCCGTCATCGGTGACGAGGCGCTGATCCGGATCGCATTCGTCCTCGACGACAAGAGCCGGATCGATCACGTCCTCGGGCTGCTTCCCGAAGCCCGGTTCCGCGGTCTCCTGGGGGTCGCGGCCGCCGACGAGGACCTGTGGGCGCCGGTGCTCGACCTGCTCACGCACCTGAGCGAGAAGCGGGTCGAGCAGTGGTCCCACCTGCTCGACGAGCTCCCGCCCGCCTTGCGCGAACGCGTCCAGGAGACCCTCGGCCAAGCCTCCTGATCCGCGCGGGGGAGCAAGGGACCTTTGCTACCACTTTGAGGCGAAACCGCTGGTCAGACGCCTTCCGCGCCGCCACACCTCAGCCGTCAGCGGCACCCCGGGCCGGTACGCGAGATGCGTCGTCGAAGGCGCCTCCAGCACGTGAAGGTCGGCACGCGCCCCCGGCCGCACGAAGCCCACGTCGTCACGCCGCAGAGCCCGGGCACCGCCCGCCGTCGCCGACCACACCGCCTCGTCGATCGTCATCCGCATCTGCAGCACCGCGGTCGTCACGCAGAACGCCATCGACGTCGTGTACGAGCTGCCCGGATTCGCGTTGCTCGCCAGCGCGACCGTCGCCCCCGCGTCGAGAAGCCGCCGCGCCGACGCCAGCGGCTGCCGCGTCGACAGGTCGCACGCCGGCAGCAAGGTCGCGACAGTGTCCGAAGCAGCGAGAGCCTCGACGTCCGCTTCGCTCAGGTAGGTGCAGTGGTCGACACTCGCCGCCCCCAGCTCGACGGCGAGCCGCACTCCCGGCCCCTCCCCCAACTGGTTCCCGTGCACCCGCAGCCCGAGCCCACGCTCCCGCGCCGCCTTGAGCACCCGTCCGGACTGCGCCTCGTCGAACGCGCCGGTCTCGCAGAACACGTCGGCCCACCGCACGAGCGGGGCCACGGCGTCGAGCATGTCACCGCACACGAGGTCCACATAGGACTCCGCGTCCGCGCCCGGCGGCACCAGATGCGCACCGAGGAACGTGACCTCGTCGGCCACATCGGCCGCGATCCGCGCCGAACGAGCCTCGTCTTCGACGTTGAGCCCGTATCCGGTCTTCGTCTCCAGGCAGGTCGTGCCCTGCCTCGCCGCTTCGTCCACGTGACGCCGCAGGTTCGCCGCCAGCTGCTCATCGGAAGCAGACCGCGTCGCATCGACCGTGACCGCGATGCCCCCGGCGCTGTACGCCTTCCCGGCCATCCGCGCCTCGAACTCGGCGGTGCGGTCCCCGGCGAAAACGAGGTGCGTGTGACTGTCCACCCAACCGGGCAGCACCGCACGCCCTTCGACGTCGACCCGCTCGTCCGCGTCGGGCGCGTCCACCGCCGAGCCGACCCACGCGATCGCTTCGCCCTCGATGACGACCGCCGCGTCCCGGAGCTTGCCCAGTTCGGCGTCGTTCGTGGTGAGCTCGCCGATTCCCGTGATCAGGACTGCCACAATGCCTCGATCTCCTTGGCCAAGACCGTTTCCGGCCGGTCGATCAGCTGATGCACGCCATCGCGGACGATCTCACGCCCGGCGACGACGACGTCCCGTACGTCCGCCCCCGAAGCGGCGAAGACCACCCCGGACGGCTCGATCCCCGCGGTCCGCACCGACCCGAGGCCGACCGTCACCAGGTCCGCGCCCGCGCCCGGAGCCAGCGTGCCGACCTCGTCCCAGCCGACTGCACCGTGATCCGTCGCGGCCGCGAGCAGTTCCTCGGCGGTGAACCGACCGCGTTTCTCGCTGGCGAGCCGCTCGTTCAATTCCAGTGCCCTGGTCTCCTCGAACGCGTCGACGACCGCGTTGCTGTCGCTGCCGATCGACAGCCGCACCCCCGCGTCCAGCAGCGTCCGCGCGGGACCGATGCCGTCGCCGAGATCCCGTTCGGTCGTCGGGCAGAAACAGGCGCGGCTCCCCGCCTCGCCGAGCCACTTGATGTCTCCCGGTGTCAGGTGCGTCGCGTGCACCGCGGTGAGCCGCTCAGTGAGCACACCGTTGTCCCAGAGCAGCCCCGTCGGAGTCCAGTGATAAGCCGCCATGCACTGCTCGTTCTCGGCCCGCTGCTCGGAAAGATGGATGTGCAGCGGACGATCCTCGGGCGTCCCGTTGTCCACTTCGGACAATTCGTCCTCGGGAACGGCACGCACCGAATGGATCGCGCCGCCCACCCGGAACGTCTCGTCCTCACGCAATTCGCCGACTCGTTGCGCCCACTTGGTGGCCGTCCCGTCGGAGAACCGCCGCTGCACCTCGTCGGGCTCGACGCCGATCCCGCCCGCGAGGTAGCACGTGTCGAGCAACGTCAGCCGGATCCCGGCGTCCCTGGCGGCCTGCCGCAAGGCCTCGCCCATCGCATTCGGCTCAGCGTAAGGCTTTCCGCCCGGCGCGTGGTGCAGGTAGTGGAACTCGCCGACGCTCGTGTACCCGGCAAGCACCATCTCGGCATAAACCCCGCGCGCCCACCGGTAATACGAATCCGGATCCAGCCGAGACGCGAGCGAATACATCCGCTCGCGCCACGTCCAGAAGGTGCCGCGGTCGTGGTGCGTCCGCCCGCGCAGCGCACGGTGGAACGCGTGCGAGTGCCCGTTCGCGAAACCCGGCAAGGTCAGTCCACTCAGGACAGTCCCTTCGCGAGGCGCGTTCGCCGTCACGGACGTGATCTTGCCGCCGTCGACCTCGATCCGGACGGCGTCGGCGATCCCGTCCGGCAGCCAGGCGCGTTCACACCAATATGTCGTCATGTCGACAGTTTCTCCAGGACGTCCGCGAGCGCGCGGGCACCGTGGTCGACGTCCTCCGCTTCGGAGAACTCCTCCGGGGAATGGCTGATCCCGGTGGGGTTACGCACATAGAGCATTCCGGACGGGACGAACCCGGCGAGGATCGCCGCGTCGTGCCCGGCGCCGGTCGGCAGTTCCGGCGGCCCGCCCAGCCACGTGCTCAGGTCACGGCGCAGCACGTCGTCGAAGATCACGTCGTCGGAGTACGACTCCCTGGTGACCTCGACGCGGCACCCTTCCTGTCCGGCCGCCTCTTCCGCCAGCTTCGCGATTTCCGCGACCAGTGCGGGCGTATCCGTACCCGGCACTCGCGCGTCCAGCCACAGGTCCACAGTGGACGCGATGACGTTCGTCCCGCCGGGCGTCGGCACGAGCCTGCCGACGGTGGCCCTCGCGTCAGCGGTCGCCTTCGCCAGTTTCCGCACGGCGAGAACGGTCTCCGCCGCCGGGATCATCGGGTCACGACGATCGCCGATCAGCGTCGCACCGGCGTGGTTTCCCTGCCCCTGGAAGGAGAATCGCCATCGTCCGTGCGCGATCACGGTGTTGCCGACGGCGACCGGCGAGCCGAGGTCGATCAGCCCGCGCCCCTGCTCCACGTGCAGCTCCAGGAACCGCCCGATCAGCCCGAGCCGCTCGGAGTCACGGCCGACCCGATCCGGATCGAGGCCGGATTTCGCCGCCGCTTCGGCGAACGTGACGCCGTCCGGGTCGCGCAGGCCGCGTGCCTTGTCCGCGTCGATGGTCCCGGTCAGCAGACGCGATCCGAGGCACGGCACACCGAATCGGCCGCCCTCCTCTTCCGCGAAGACCACGACGGCGAACGGCTTGGCCGGACGGAATCCCTTGGCCTGCAAGATCTCCACCGCGTCGAGCGCGCTCGCGACACCGAGCGGACCGTCGAAGGCACCGCCGCCGGGCACCGAGTCGAGATGGCTCCCGGTGACGACCGCGTCCGGGCCGGGTGTTCCCCACCAGGCCCAGATGTTGCCGTTGCGGTCGGTCTCGACGCCCAGTCCCAGACGTCCGGCGCGCTCGACGAACCACGCGCGCAGCTCGGTTTCGGCCGCGTCGAAGGCGTGGCGGGAATAGCCTCCGCGCTTCGGGTCGCGGCCGACGTCCGAGATCTCCTCCAGCAGCGAGGACGCGGTCACTCGGCGTCCCGCATCGGCACGCGCACGCCGCGCTCGTCGGCGACGTCGGCGGCGCGGTCGTAGCCCGCGTCGACGTGCCGGATGACGCCCATACCCGGGTCGTTGGTGAGCACGCGCTCGAGTTTCTGTGCCGCCAGCAGGGTTCCGTCGGCCACGCTGACCTGGCCCGCGTGGATGGAGCGACCCATGCCGACGCCGCCGCCGTGGTGGATCGACACCCAGCTGGCGCCCGACGAGGTGTTGACCAGCGCGTTCAGCAGCGGCCAGTCGGCGATCGCGTCGGAACCGTCGGCCATGCCCTCGGTCTCGCGGTACGGCGAAGCCACACTGCCCGAGTCGAGGTGGTCGCGGCCGATGACGACCGGCGCCTTCAGTTCACCGCTGGCGACCATCTCGTTGAACCGCAGCCCCGCGAGGTGCCGCTCGCCGTAGCCGAGCCAGCAGATCCGCGACGGAAGGCCTTGGAAGGCCACCCGTTCCCCGGCGAGCCGGATCCAGCGCGCGAGGGATTCGTTCTCCGGGAACAGTTCCAGCATCGCGTGGTCGGTCGCCGCGATGTCCTCGGGGTCGCCGGACAGCGCCGCCCAGCGGAACGGGCCGTTGCCCTCGCAGAACAGCGGGCGGATGTAGGCCGGCACGAATCCCGGGAAGTCGAACGCGCGCTCGCAGCCGCCGAGTTTCGCCTCGCCGCGCAGGGAGTTGCCGTAGTCGAAGACCTCGGCGCCCTTGTCGAGGAAGCCGAGCATCGCCTCGACGTGCTCCGCCATCGACTCGCGGGCGCGTTCGGTGAACTCGTCGGGCTTCTTGTCCGCGTAGTCCTGCCACTCGTCGATGCCGATTCCCTTGGGCAGATAGGAAAGCGGGTCGTGCGCGGAGGTCTGGTCGGTGACGATGTCGACCTCGACGCCGCGGCGCAGCAGTTCGGGCAGCACCTCGGCGGCGTTGCCGACCACGCCGACGGACAGCGCGCGCTTCTCCTTCTTCGCGGCCTCCACCCGGCGGATCGCGTCGTCGAGGTCGTCGGCGACCTCGTCGAGGTAGCGGGTCTCGACGCGGCGGTGCGCGCGCTGCGGGTCGCATTCGATGACGAGCGCGACCCCGTCGTTCATCGTGACCGCGAGCGGCTGCGCGCCACCCATGCCGCCGAGACCGGCGGTGACGGTGAGCGTGCCCTTGAGGCTGCCGCCGAACCGCTTCTTGGCGACGGCGGCGAAGGTCTCGTACGTGCCCTGCAGGATTCCCTGCGTGCCGATGTAGATCCAGGACCCCGCGGTCATCTGGCCGTACATGGTCAGGCCTTGGGCCTCCAGCCGGCGGAACTCCGGCCACGTCGCCCAGTCGCCGACGAGGTTGGAGTTCGCGATGAGCACGCGCGGCGCCCATTCGTGCGTGCGGAACACGCCGACCGGCTTGCCGGACTGGACGAGCAGTGTCTCGTCGGCGTCCAAAGTGGTCAGTTCGCGGGTGATCGCGTCGAAGCTGGCCCAGTTGCGGGCGGCCTTGCCGGTGCCGCCGTAGACCACCAGGTCCTCGGGACGCTCGGCGACGTCGGGGTCGAGGTTGTTGTGGAACATCCGCAACGCGGCTTCGGTCTGCCAGTTCTTCGCGGTGAGCGTGGTGCCTCGGGCGGCACGGACCGTGCGGGTCATGGGCTCAGACCTCCAGTTGGGCCGCGGCGAGGACGGCACCCGACGCGACGAGTTCTTCGGCGGCGGCGATCTCCGGCGCCAGATGACGGTCGGGGCCGGGGCCTTCGACCTTGGTGCGGACGAGATCCCGGACCCGGCCGGTGACCGGCGACGGGACCAGGGGCGCACGCATGTCGAGGGCGCGCGCGGCGGTGAGCAGTTCGATGGCGAGCACGGTGTTGAGGCCCTCGACGGCCTTGCGCAGCTTGCGCGCGGCGGACCAGCCCATGGAGACGTGGTCCTCCTGCATGGCGCTGCTCGGGATCGAGTCGACCGACGCCGGCACCGCGAGCCGCTTGAGCTCGCTGACCACGGCCGCCTGCGTGTACTGGGCGATCATGTGGCCGGAATCGACGCCGGGGTCGAACGCGAGGAACGGCGGCAGGCCGTGCGAACGAGCCTTGTCGAGCATGCGGTCCGTGCGGCGCTCGGCGATGCTCGCGACGTCCGCGAGCGGGATGGCGAGGAAGTCGAGCACGTACGCGACCGGGGCGCCGTGGAAGTTGCCGTTGGACTCGACACGGCCGTCGGACAACACGACCGGGTTGTCGACCGCGGAATGAAGCTCACGCTCGGCGACGAGTTCGGCGTGCGTGAGGCTGTCCCGCGCGCCGCCGTGCACCTGGGGCGCGCAGCGGAGGGAGTACGCGTCCTGGACGCGGTTGCAGTCGGGACCGCGGTGGCTCTCGACGATCTTCGAGTCCTGCAGCGCCGTCCACATGCGCTGGGCGCTCAGCGCCTGGCCCGGGTGCGGACGCAAGGCCTGGAGGTCGGCCGCGAAGGCGCGATCGGTGCCGAGGAGCGCTTCGACGCTCATCGCCGCGGTGATGTCGGCGGTGTCGAGCAACTTGCGCAGGTCGGCGGCCGCGAGCAGGAGCATGCCGAGCATGCCGTCGGTCCCGTTGGTGAGGGCGAGGCCCTCCTTCTCCGCGAGAACGATCGGCTCGATCCCAGCGTGCTTCAGCGCTACGTCGGCCTGGACGACTTCGCCGTTGTACTCGACTTCGCCCTCCCCCATCAGCGCGAGCGCGACAGCAGCGAGGGGCGCGAGGTCGCCGGAGCAGCCGAGGCTGCCGTACTCGTGGACGAGCGGGGTGATCCCGGCGTTGAGCATGGCCGCAAGCGCTTGCGCGGTCTGGGGACGGATGCCGGTGTACCCGCTGGCGAGGGTGCGGAGGCGCAGCAACATCAGCGCGCGGACGACCTCGGTCTCCACGACCGGGCCCGCGCCGGCCGCGTGCGACCGGATCAGCGACCGCTGGAGCGCGGTGCGGCTCTCGAGCGGGATGTGCCTGGTAGCGAGCGCCCCGAAGCCCGTCGAAACGCCGTACGTCGGCGTCTCGGCGTGCGCGAGGTCGTCGATGTGCTTACGCGTCGCGGCAAGGTTCTTCTCGGCCGCTTCGCTGACCGCGACGGGCGAGTGGTCACGGGCGACCGCGACGACCTGTTCGGGCCGAAGCGGTTCGGACCCCAGAAGTACGGTTTCCGGCATAGCCCCATTGGACAACGCCATGCCTGCTGGTGGGCGGCGCCAACCGGTGGTTGTGTCTGGTATCCAAGACACGCACGGTGGGAGCAAGGGACCTTTGCTACCACGGGTCGCCGCCGGGATGGGGGTGTGTGGATATAGGGACGTTGAGTGTCCCTATATCCACACACCCCCTACCCCGCGTAGCGACGACTACCGACTGTGTGGATTTTGGTGCGTTGGATGACCCGAAATCCACACGGTCACCGCTCCCACCTGCGAAAAGGGAGCAAGGGACCTTTGCTACCACTCGTCTCGACATTGAGAGAAGTGGTAGCAAAGGCCCCTTGCTCCCCCGCCGCACGAACAGCCGCACGAACAGCCGCACGAAAACGAAGGAGGCCGACCATGGGCGAGAGCAGCGAAGTACCAGCCCTCCGACGCGGCCTCGGCATCCTCCGCGCCCTCGCCGCGCGGCCCGGCCCGGTGTCGGCGGCCGCGATCGCGCGCGAACTCGGTCTCCCGCGGTCGACGACATATCACCTGCTCGCCGAACTGGAAGCCGCCGGTTTCGTGACGCACCTGCCCGCCGAGCGCCGCTACGGCCTCGGCATCGCCGCGTTCGAACTCGGGTCGGCCTACCTGCGGCACGACCCGCTGGAACGACTCGCGGTCCCGCTGCTGCGCAAACTCGCCGACCGCGTCGGCCACACCGCACATCTGGGCGTGCTGCACGGCAACGAGTCGCTCTACCTGGTCAAAGAGCGCCCCACACGCCCGGAAACCTTGGTGACCGAGGTCGGCGTCCGGCTCCCGGGCCAGCTCACGGCGTCGGGCAGGGCGATCCTGCGGCATCTGCCCTCACCGCATGTGCGCGCGCTCTTCCCGGCCGCGTCGGCGTTCGTCCTGCGCACCGGTCGCGGCCCGCGCACCCTCGCCGAACTGCGCCGCACGCTGAACGCGGAGGGCAGGCTCGGGTGGGCGGTCGAAGACGGTCACGTCACCGAAGGATTCGCCTCGGTGGCCTGCCCGGTCTTCGACCACGGCGGCCGGCCGATGGCCGCGATCAGCGTGACCCTCCGCCACCTCTGCCCAGGGGCCGAGGGGTGTGAGGAGACTTGGCCCGATCTCGCCGACGAGGTCCGTCCGACCGCGGCCGAATTGACCACCCGGATCGGGGGTCAGGTGCGCTGAGCGTGCTTCTTCTGGACTCCCTCGAGTCCGAGCATCGCCAGCAGTTCCGCGCAGTCGATGGCGTCCGAGGCGTGCCCTGCGACGGTTCGAGCGGCTCTGCCGTTCTGCAGGGTGAGGCGGACTTCTTCCTCCGCGCGCACACCGGCCATCCGGCTCTGGTCTTCAGCGGGGTCGGGACGACTGGAATGCCTGGCCCAGGTCATCTGCCACCTTCTTCCGGCCCTCCGGCGACACGGGGTCGTTTCGAAAGAGAGCCATGGTCGGACACACAGCATGACACTTCACGGAACAAGATCGCCATTGCGGGTGAATCGAGATGAAATCGACCTTGCTACAGCTACTCTCCGTGATTCAGAAATCCTTCCAAAAGCTCATTGAACGGCGCACCCGTGTCGGGCACCAAATGCCCCATCCCCCGCACGATTTCCCGGCGGGCGCCGACCCCGTCCGCGATCGCGTCGGCGACGATCTCGTACTCCGGCCGGTGGCCGCCGGTGACCACGAGCGTCGGGAAACCCGCTTCGGCCAGCGCAGCGAGCGGTAAGTCCGCGTCACCCGGCGGCCGCATCCCGACCAGCGCACGGGCACCGCGCCGCAGCGTCTCCGGCACAGGGTCCGGGATGGGCAGCGGCACACCCGCGAGCGGGAAGAACGCCTTGAACACCTCGCGAGGATCGTCGAGCGGCCCGTCGAGAAATCGCCGCAATTCGGCGTCCCACGCGTCGACGACCTCGTCACCGCGGACGATCCCCGCTGCGGGCGGTTCGACCACGGTGAGCGTCCGGACCATCTCCGGCCGCCGCGCGGCCGACAGCATCGCGACGATCGCGCCGTAGGACAGCCCGACCAGATGCGCGGGCTCGTCGAGCACCTGCTCCGCGATCAACTCGGAGTCGACCTCGAAATCCTGTACGCCGTCCGGTGATTTCCCGTGACCGACTCGGTCCGGCGCGAGCAAGGTCCACCGCTCGGTCAGCGGGCGCTGAGCCCGCCACGCCTCGCGGCCGCCGAGCAGGACGCCGTGCACGAGAACGACACGCGGTCCGGATCCCCACTGATGCACATGAAGGCGCATGGTCACGAGGCTATTACCCGGAAGCGGGCCAGCCTATGTCCCTAAGTGCACACCTGCCGCGTACAAGGAAGCGGCCCCACCCCTGAGGGGTAGGGCCGCTTC
Organism: Amycolatopsis sp. CB00013; assembly: GCF_001905755.1. Classification (NCBI taxonomy): domain Bacteria; kingdom Bacillati; phylum Actinomycetota; class Actinomycetes; order Pseudonocardiales; family Pseudonocardiaceae; genus Amycolatopsis; species Amycolatopsis sp. CB00013. The sequence continues at coordinate 693,010 of NZ_LIWC01000005.1, forward strand.
GTCGAAACGGTGGAGGTGCCGGGAATTGAACCCGGGTCCTCTGGCGAATCATCAGGGCTTCTCCGTGCGCAGTCCGCTATGTCTCTACTTGGCCCCTTCAGTCACGCGAACAAGCTGAAGTGACGAGCCCAGCCACTGTTTGATTCCCAACCACACTCCGTAGCCGAGTGTGACGGTAAGCCTCCTAGCTGATGCCGGTGACCGGGTCGGAGGCGACCCCGGACCGACAGAGTTGCTCTACTGCTTAGGCAGCAAGAGCGAACTCGCGCTGGCTCTTAGGCTCGGCGCTTATTGGTTTGCGATGACGCTTACGGTGGTCTCTCGCCTGCACCGGCACGCTTCTCCTGATTCAACGTCCAAAGTCGAAACCGTTCACCCCCTTGGTGGGACACAACCTGTACATCATAACGCGGGCGGCAACCGGGTTAATCCCGCAGGTGGGGCTAGCCCTACCTGGGAGATGCCCGCGAGCACCATGTCAGCGGACGTCCCCGCGCGCGATGCTTGACTCCTCGAACAGGAGAGGAGCACGACCATGAGTTCGCTGGCGGCCGAGCGGGAGCTGAGCAGGTCCGATCCGTCGTTCGGCGGCTCGCTGGTCTACCTGCTGATGAACCTGCCGATGGGCGTCCTGGCCTTCGCGCTCTTGATGTCCTTCATCTCGGCGGGCATCGGCACCGCGGTCGTCTGGATCGGGTTGCCCATCCTCGCGCTGGTGATCCTGACGGTCCGCGGCGCGGCCCGGATGGAGCGCGCCAGGGTGTACGCACTGCTCGACCGCTACATCGACCTGCCGTACCTCCCGCTGCCCGTCGCCGGCCAGTCCGTGCGCTGGAAGGCACGCCTGAAGGACGGCTCGACCTGGCGCGACCTCGGCTACTTCTTCCTGCTGTTCCCGCTCGGGATCGTCGAGTTCGTCCTGGTCACCGCGTTCTGGGCGACCAGTCTCGGCCTCGCCGGGCTGCCGATCTACTACCGCTTCCTGCCCGGCGGCGAGTACCGCTTCCCGGCCTGGGACAACGCGTGGTTCACCGTCGATTCGACGGTCTCCGCGCTGCCTTGGGCGGCGCTCGGAGTGCTCTGCATCGCTCTCTCGGTAGCGTTGACGAAGGCGCTGGCCGGGATGCATGCCCGGCTCGCGGCGGCGTTGCTCGGGCCGACCTACGCCCAGCGCCGCCGTCTGGAAAATTCTTGGGGCGAGGTTCACGGATGACGATCGACCAGCAGGTACAGCAGGTGGGGATCCCGCGGCCGCGGCCGATGCGAACGATCGCCTACATGTTCGTCAGCTTCTTCTTCCGGCTGCTCCAGTTCATCCTCATCGTCGTCGGGCTGGCGGTCGGCATCGCGACCGCGGTGGTGTGGATCGGCTTCCCGATCCTGATGGCCACGACCAGCTTCATCCGCTGGTCCGCCGACCGGGAGCGGGGCTGGGCGCGGACGATGCTCGAAACCCCACTGGAGCCGGTCGAGCGGCTCCCCCTCGAAGGACTTTCGCTGGTCAAGCGCTGGCTGACCCGCCTGACCGACGCGACGACCTGGCGTGACCTCGCCTACCTCATGGCGGCGTTCCCGCTGGCCTGCCTGGAGCTGCCGATCGCGATCGCGTCGATCGTGCTGCTGCCGATGGCGATCTGGGTGACCCCGTGGGTCGGGTGGCTGCACGGCAACCTGGCGTACTCGCTGCTCGGCCCGAACCGCGCCGCGAAACTGGAACAGAAGGCCGAGCGTCTGCAGGCGTCGCGGGCTCGCGGTGTCGACGCCGCCGAGGCCGAACGCCGCCGCATCGAGCGTGACCTGCACGACGGCGCCCAGCAGCGGCTGGTCGCCGTCGCGATGAGCCTCGGCCGCGCGAAGTCGAAGTTCGACCAGGACCCGAACGCCGTGCGCGAACTGATCGACGAGGCGCACCTCGACGCCAAGCTCGCGGTGTCGGAACTGCGCGATCTCGCCCGCGGGATCTACCCGGCCGTCCTCGGCGACCGCGGTCTCGACGCCGCCTTGTCCGCGCAGGCCGCGAAATCGCCGATCCACGTCGACGTCGAGGTGGACGTCGAGCCGCGACCGCCGGCCGCGGTCGAGACGACGGCCTACTTCATCGTCGGCGAGACGCTGACCAACATCGCGAAGCATTCGGGCGCGACCGAAGCGGGCGTGAAGGTGTGGCGCACCGAGTCGATGGTCATCGTCGAGATCACCGACAACGGGCACGGCGGCGCCGAAGTCCGGCCAGGTGGCGGCCTCGCCGGGCTCGCCGACCGCGCGGCCACGATCGACGGCGTGATCACCGTCGTCAGCCCGCCCGGTGGCCCGACGGTGATTCGCGCGGACCTGCCGTGCCAATGGTGACCCGCTCGTGAGTGAATAGGCTCTGCCATTCACTCACGACGCTGGGGGCAGCATGCGGGTTGTCATCGCCGAAGACGCGGTTCTGTTGCGCGCGGGGGTGATCCGACTGCTCGCCGACGAGGACATCGAGACGGTCGCCGCCGTGGACAACGGCGACGACCTGCTGGTCGCGGTCAAGGAGCACCGGCCGGACCTCGCGATCGTCGACGTCCGCATGCCACCCACCTTCACCGACGAGGGCTTGCGTGCGGCGCTGGGCGCCCGTGAGGCCGTTCCCGGTCTTCCGGTTCTCGTGCTTTCCCAGTACGTCGAAGAGAGCTACGCCGTCGAGCTGCTGTCCGGTGGCGCGGGCGGAGTCGGTTACCTGCTCAAGGAACGCGTCGCCGACGTCGGGGACTTCCTCGACGCGGTCAAGCGCGTCGCCGGCGGCGGCACGGCCATCGATCCGGACGTCATCGCGCAGCTCATGGCGCGGGGCCGCAAGAACCCGCTCGACGCGCTCACCGCCCGCGAGTCCGAGGTGCTGGGGCTGATGGCGCAGGGCCTGTCGAACACCGCGATCGCGAACTCGCTCGTCGTCTCGCACGGCGCGGTCGAGAAGCACATCGGCAACATCTTCTCGAAGCTCGGTCTCGAAGCGAGCTCGGTGGAGCACCGCCGGGTCCGCGCGGTGCTCACTTACTTAGGACGCTGAAGTAGCTCTTGGTGGCGAAGCCGTCACTCACCTAACATGGGCAGACTGTTGGTGAGGGAACGAGCCGAGCCGAGGAGGCCCCATGACCGACCGGACCTCCCGCAGCGTCCGCTTCTTCGGCGGGCCGCTCGACGGCCGTGTCCAGGAACTCGGTGACACGGAACCGATCGTGGGCACCGTCCTCAAACACGTCCATCTCCACGACGGGCCCAAAATCGAAACCCGGTACGAACTCGGCCGCGCCGAAGACGACTGCTGGGAGTTCCGGCTGTGCGCCGCCCCGCTCCCGGAGCCCGAGACCGACGGCGTGGGGTAGGGAAAACTCCACCTTCCGGGGGCGAAAACCCCGAAGATCGATACGGCGGCCCGCACCACTGTTTTCGCGGCCCCGAAGCACCAGGCTCTTTTCCATGCACACAAGCGGGAAACAGGGCCGGGACAGGTTCCTGGACATCGTCCGAGCGGTCGCGATCCTCGCGGTCGTCGTCCAGCACTGGGGTATGCCGGTGCTCTCCTACGCCGACGGCCGTCTCGCCACCGGGAACGCCCTCGCGACGCCCGGCTGGTGGATCATCACCTGGCTCAGCCAGGTCATGCCGCTCGTCTTCTTCGCCGGCGGCGCGGCGAACCTGATCTCGTTGAGCCGCGCGGAAAGCTCTCGCTCCTGGCTCGCGGCCCGTCTCAAGCGGCTGATGATCCCGGTGCTGCCGCTGGTGGCCGTCTGGCTGTTCGTCCCGGACATCCTGCGCGGCATGGGCGTTCCGGAGCAGCCGTTGCAGGTCGGCGGCGCGATCGCCGCCCAGTTGCTGTGGTTCCTCGCCGTGTACGTGCTCACCGTGCTGCTCACCCCGATGCTGGCCGCGGCACATCGCCGCTGGGGCCTGAAGGTCCCGCTCGTGATGCTCGCCGCCGCCGTACTCGTGGACGTCGCCCGCTTCAACGACCTCGGCCTGATCGGTTTCGCGAACGCCGTCTTCGTCTGGATGGCCGTGCACCAGCTCGGTTTCCACTACACGCAAGGACGTCTCGGATCGTTGAGCCGCAACGCCGCGCTGGGCATGTCCGCCGCCGGATTCGGCATCACCGCGCTGATGGTCGCCTTCGGCCCGTACCCGGCGAGCATGATCGGCATGCCGGGCGCCCCGGTGTCGAACATGAGCCCGCCGACCGCGCTGCTGGCCTTCCTCGCGATCGGCCAGATCGGGCTCCTGCTGGCCTTCAAGCCCCAGCTGAACGCCTTGGCCGCCCGGCCGAACCTCGACGCCGCCCTGAAGTGGATCGGCCCGCGGTTCATGAGCGTCTACCTGTGGCACATGCCGGCGCTGATCGTCGTCTCCGGTGTCGCGGTCTACGGCCTCGGTTACGAAACCCCCGAACCGGGTTCCGTGCTGTGGCTGACGATGCTCCCGGCCTGGCTCGGCGCCTGCGGGCTCGTGCTCCTCGGCCTGCTGCGGATGTTCGCCCGCTTCGAAACGCAGGGTTCCGGCCCCGCGTCGACCGCGCACACGCCTCAGCTCGTGGTGGCCGGACTGGCGATCGCCGGCGGGCTGCTCGGCCTCGCAGCGCACGGTTTCGCCCCGCTGAGCGATGGTCTGGCGCAGGGCCCGGCGCCGTGGGTGGCGCTGGCGACGGGCGGATTCCTGCTGGCGGGCAAGCAGATCCCGGTCTCGGAGCTGGGGACGCGGCTACTCGGCCGCGCCGTGTCGGTCACCGAGGTGGCACAGCTCAAACGCTGAGCAGTTTCGCGGGGGTGTCGTGCAGCACCGCCCGCAAGAACGGCTCACCCAGGCGATCGTCGGCTGCCCAGCCGGCGATCGCCTGCAGCTGTGTGGCGTACGAGTACGGGATGTTGGGGAAGTCGGTGCCGAACACGACGCGGTCGGGGAATTCCGCCAGGAGGTCCTGCCAGTCCGGCGGGAGCGGGTTGCCGTGCGAAGTGAACTCCACCCCGACCATCGTGGTGTCGAGGTACACGCGCGGATACTTCCCGGCCAGCTCGAAGGCGAAATCGATCTCCGGCATGCCGGCGTGCGCGAGCACCAGCGTCAGACTGGGATGCCGCACCAGGATCTCTTCGAACAGCCGTAGCCCGGTGTAGGCGCCCCTCAACGGACCGTGTCCACAGTGGACGACCACCGGGACGCCCGCGTCCGCCAGCGCGCCCCAGACGTCGTCGAGGAGCTCGTCACGCGGGTCGTAGGCGCCGATCTGGACGTGCGCCTTGAAACACCGGGCGCCCGCGCGCAGCGCACCGTCCACAACGGACAGCGCGCCGGGCTCGGGGTAGAACGTGCCGGTCGGCACCGCCTCCGGGACGCGTTCCGCGAACTCCAGCGCCCACGACGTCAGCCATGCGGCCATACCCGGCTTGTGCGGATAGACCAGCGGCGCGAACCTGCGCACGCCGAACGAGCGCAGGGTTTCGACGCGTTCTTCCTCCGACGTGCGGTAAAGCACCGGCCAGGCCATGCCGTAGTGCTCCTCGGCCTGGTCGAAATAGGCCCACACCTTGTCCATGACGGGCTTCGGCAGGAAATGCAGGTGAAGGTCCACGAGCCCGTCGATGCCCAGCGCCGAGATCCAGCCGGGGATCTCGGCGTCCGACGCGGGCCCGTGGATCAATCGTTGTACCGGCCCTTGAGCGCCCGGCCCATGGCCCGGCTGATGGTGCGCTCCGCGTCCCGCTTGGCGATGTCCTGCCGCTTGTCGTAGGACTTCTTGCCCTTCGCCAACGCGATCTCGACCTTGACCTTGCCGTCCTTGAAGTACATCGACAGCGGGACCAGCGAAAGACCGCTCTCCTTGGTCTTGCCGATGAGCTTCTCGATCTCCTGGCGGTGCAGCAACAGTTTCCGGGTGCGCCGCGGCGTGTGGTTCGTCCACGTGCCCTGCACGTACTCCGGGATGTGCACGTTGCGGAGCCAGACCTCGCCGTCGTCCACCGTGGCGAACGCGTCGGCCAGCGATGCCCGTCCTTCACGCAGGCTCTTCACCTCGGTACCGACGAGCACGAGACCGGCTTCGTAGGTGTCGAGGATGGAGTAATCGTGGCGAGCCTTGCGGTTCGACACGATCACCTTGTGTCCACGTTCCTTGGGCATAGCGGCGACTCTACGTGAGTTTCTGTGTTCGGGCAGGTGGTTATCGGGGCGGCTAGTGGCGCACGTACAGGCGCAGCGTCACGTAGCCGGTGATCGCCGAAATGACGATCGAAACGGCGAGCAGGATCGGCGCCACCGGGAACAGCAATTCGAGCATGCCGACCGCGGGGAACACGTCACCCGTGAGCACCAAGTCGAGCAACAGCACCTTGGTGAGCACCAGGAAGACGATACCGATGATGGCACCGACCAGGCCGGCGACCACCGCCTCCAGGAGGAACGGCAGCTGCGTGTACCAGCGGGTCGCACCGACCAGCCGCATGATGCCGACCTCGGTGCGCCGGGTGAACGCCGACACCTGGATCGTGTTGGCGATCAGCAGCAGCGCGGCGATGGCCATGATCAGCGCGGCGCCGAAGGCCAGGTTCCGCACACCGTTGAGCGCGTTGAACACGCGGTCCAGCGCCTTCTGCTGGTCGTCGACCTTGGAGACGCCGGGCTTGCCGGTGTACTCCTGGATGATCGCCTGGCTGCGCTCGGGGTTCTTCAGCTTGACGTGGAGCGACGCGGGCAGCGCCTCCGGCCCGGTGAGCGCGAGCAGTTCCGGCTGGCTCTCGAACATCTTCTTGAACCGCTCGTAGGACTGCTCGCGGTTCTCGAAGACGACCGACTCGACGCCTTCGTTGCCCTGCAGCTCCTGACGCAGCGTCTGGCAGGCGGACTGCGAGCAGTTCGGGTCACCCGCGCTGATGTCGTTGACCAGATAGACCGAAACCTCGACGTCGGCGAGGAAGTTGGCCTTCATCTTGTCGATCGTGCCGACGGCCAGGAGACCGAAGCCGAGCATGGCGAGGGAGACCGCGGTGGTGAGGATCATCGCGATGGTCATCGTGACGTTCCGGCGCAAGCCGGTGACTACCTCGCTGAAGACGAAACTGGCGCGCATCGGGGTTGATGTCCCTTGGAAGTCGTGGGTTACGGAGGAGGGCGGGGCCGGTCAGCGGCCGATGCCGTAGACGCCTCGGGCGTCGTCACGGATGACCTTGCCGAGCTGGAGCTCGACGACCCTTCGCCGCATCGAGTCCACGATCGAATGGTCGTGGGTGGCCATCAGCACCGTCGTGCCGGTGCGGTTGATCCGCTCCAGCAGCAACATGATGTCCTGGCTGGTGTCGGGGTCCAGGTTCCCGGTCGGCTCGTCGGCGAGCAGCACGAGCGGGCGGTTCACGAACGCGCGGGCGATCGCGACGCGCTGCTGCTCACCACCGGAGAGTTCGTTGGGGAGCCGGTCGGCCTTGCCGTCGAGGCCGACGAGTTCGAGCACCTCGGGCACGACCTTGCGGATCGTGGGGCGCGGCTTGCCGATGACTTCGAGCGCGAAGGCGACGTTCTCGGCGACGGTCTTGTTCGACAGCAGACGGAAGTCCTGGAAGACGCAGCCGATGGTCTGCCGCAGCCGCGGCACCCGGCGACGGGCGAGCTTGGCGACGTCGAAGTTGGAGACCATGACGCGACCCTTGCTCGGCACCTCTTCGCGCAGCAGGAGACGCAGGAAGGTCGACTTCCCGGATCCCGAAGGACCGATCAGGAAGACGAACTCGCCTTTGTCGATCTCGACCGACACCCGCTCAAGGGCGGGACGGGTCGAGGTCTTGTAGACCTTGGAAACCTCTTCGAGCCGGATCACGGTTCGGCATACTACCCATGCCCGCCGTTAAGCCCGGGTAGCCCGGTCCCGGCGGCCGAGCGAGCAAGGGACCTTTGCTATCACTCTCTTTCGGAAAGTGGTAGCAAAGGTCCCTTGCTCTCTCACGCAGGGTTGTTACGCGGCTCCGGACTGCTTGCGCCAGCGGATGCCGGCCTCCAGGAAGCCGTCGATCTCGCCGTCGAGCACGGACGACGGGTTGCCGACCTCGAACTCGGTCCGCAGGTCCTTGACCATCTGGTACGGGTGCAGCACGTAGGAGCGCATCTGGTTGCCCCAGCTGGAGCCGCCGTCCTTGAGCGCGTCCATCTCGGCGCGCTCCTCCTCCTTCTTACGCTGCAGCAGCCGCGCCTGGAGCACCTTCATCGCGGCCGCCTTGTTCTGCAGCTGCGACTTTTCGTTCTGACACGAAACGACCACGCCGGTCGGGATGTGCGTGATCCGCACCGCCGAGTCCGTCGTGTTCACGCTCTGCCCGCCCGGGCCGGACGACCGGTACACGTCGACGCGGATGTCCTTCTCGGGGATGTCGACGTGGTCGACCTCCTCGACCTCGGGCATCACCTCGACGTGCGCGAAGGAGGTCTGGCGACGGCTCTGGTTGTCGAACGGCGAGATGCGCACCAGCCGGTGCGTGCCCTGCTCGACCGAGAGCGTGCCGTAGACGTACGGGGCGCTCACCTTGAAGGTGGCGGACTTGATGCCCGCTTCTTCGGCGTAGGAGATGTCGTAGACGTCCGTCGGGTAGTTGTGGCGCTCCGCCCACCGCAGGTACATCCGGAGCAGCATCTCGGCCCAGTCGGCGGCGTCGACACCGCCCGCTTCGGACCGGATGGTGACCACGGCGTTCCGCGGGTCGTATTCACCCGACAGCAGGGTGCGGACCTCGAGCCCGTCGATGTCCTTGGTGAGCGCCGTGAGCTCGGACTCGGACTCGGCCACACTGGCGGAGTCGCCCTCGGCCTCGGCCAGTTCATAGAGGACGCCCAGGTCGTCGAGCCGCTGCCGCAGCTCGGAAATGCGTCGCAGCTCACTCTGCCGGTGGGACAACTGGCTGGTGACCTTCTGCGCCGCTTCGGGGTCGTCCCAGAGGTTCGGGCTGGATGCCTGTTCCTCCAGCTCGGCCACCTGGGCACGCAGCGCATCCAGGTCCATCACCGACTCGATCTGCGTCAGCTTGCCGGCCAGGTCCTTCAGTGCCGCATCGAACTCATCACTCACGTCGGCCAAGGTTACGGCAAAACCCACGACCGGTTGCGGGGAACCGGCCGTGGGCACCTGTCCGGGTCAGGACTGGGGGATGGAATCCAGCAGTTTCAGTGCGGCTTTGGCCTGCGCCTGAGCGAACTCGGCGACCGCTTTGGCGTACGGGCCGTCGGCGGCCTTGGTGGCGGCCTTGGCCTCGTCGAGCTGCTGCGTGTAGCTCGCGCGGGCCGATTCGAGCAGGGTCGCGCGCTGCTTCACCGTCAACGAACCGGCGTGCACGAGACGGAGGATCAGCGGGCTGCGGAGGTGGTCAGGACCGGCTTCGGAGGACAGCCACGTCTTGAACGCCTTCTTGCCCGCCGCGGTGATGAGGTACTGCTGGCTCGACCGCGGGCCCTGCTTGCCGAGGCGGACGAGGCCCTCCTTCGACAAGGCGGGGAGCTCCCGGTACACCTGGCTGCGAGTCACGCTGAAGAAGGCGCCGAAACGCTCACCCGCCCCCGCGACCAGTTGCCCGCCCGTGGCGGGACCGTCGTGGAGAAGACCGAGCAGTGCGGCGGCTGTTGCATTCAATTCGGACACGTCCTCTACGGTCCCACTTTTCGGAACCTGTGTCCACTGTGGTCAACACATCTGTCCATTGTGGCTAGTGATATGCGCTCATTCGGCCCAACGCACTACGCCTGTCCACAATGGACCGAACACGCTACGCAACCGGCCTTCGCCACGGACAGCGGTACGCGTCCCCCGCCCCGACCAACAACGGGGAGTGATCGCCCCGGAGGGCACACGGACGACGGAACCGGAAAACGAAGAAGCGCGGATCTGCGATTTCCGCAGATCCGCGCTTCGTTTTCACAGTAGCGGGGACAGGATTTGAACCTGCGACCTCTGGGTTATGAGCCCAGCGAGCTACCGAGCTGCTCCACCCCGCGTCGTTGTGTTAATAGATTACACGGGGCCCGGACCGGGTTTCACGGGGGTGCCCTTAACTTCTCAAAAGGCCTTTGACCTGCCTTTATGGCGCGACTTTGTCATCCAGCCAAGCGAAGGCGCCGTTGAGCACCATGGTCAGCCCGTCGCCGAACCTGCCTTCGACGTCCTCGTCGAAGACCCACGCGGTGGGCGTCACGTCGTAACGCGGGTCCCGTTCGCCCGGAACCGGATAAACGGCCTGTTCTTCGATGGTGAAACCGATGACATAGGTGTAGACGGTGAACAACGCTCGTCCGGCCAGGTACGGTTCGAGCCCCGCGTCGACCCGCCCCTGCAGCGGATTGTCACCGAGCAGGCTGTCGTCGGTCAGGAAAGTCCCGGCGAAGACCTTCGCGCCGTCACGGTAAGCGAGCATCATCCGGCGCAAAGCCCGTGCCGCCAGCTCGAGAGACTCCCGTTCCCCCATACCTTCCGGCACACGACCCGGCATCGCGTCCGCGTACATCCGCGTCGCCATCTCGTCGAGCAGCTCCTGTTTGTTCTTCATGTGCCAGTACAACGCGGGCGCCTTGACCCCGAGCTCCTCCGCGATCAGGCGGAGCGTCAGCCCGTTGAGCCCGACGTCATTGAGCAGCCGAAGCCCGGCGCGGGCGATGTCCTGCCTGGTCAGACCCACTTTCATCCCTCTTTCCAGCGGAAGCGCCTTGACAATTTAACAATGTTAAGGGCACGCTGGGCGTCGGTCAATTTAACGTCGTTAAGGAGTGGTATGAACAACCTGGGGACGGACGTGGTCGTGGCCGGCGCCGGGCCGACGGGGCTGATGCTTGCCCACGAACTCGCGCTCGCCGGTGTCGATGTCGTGGTTCTGGAACGGCTTCACGAGCGCACCGGACTGTCGAAGGCGCTGAACCTGCAGCCGCGCACGGCGGAAATCCTGCAGCTGCGCGGACTTCTGGACGGCGCCGAGGAACGTTCATTCGCGACAGTGCGAGACGGACATTTCGCGATGATCCCGGTCGGCTACGACGGCTGGGACACTCGTTTCCCTTTCCAGCTGGGGATTCCGCAGGCACAGGTGGAGGAGTACCTGGAGGAACGGCTTGCCGCACAAGGAACGAAGGTGATCCGAGGCGCCGAAGTAATCGATTTCGTGCAGGACAAGGACTCTGTCTCTGTCCGGTACCGAACAGACAGCGGCGAGAACGTGCTGTATGCGAAGTTCCTCGTCGGCTGCGACGGCGCTCGAAGTGTTGTACGCAAAGGACTCGGCGTGGACTTTCCCGGAGTGGACGGTGAAGGTTTCGGCGTGGTCGCGGACGTCCTGTTCGACAGAATCCCTGACGGCGTGCAAAAACAGTGGCGAACGATGCGGAACACCGGCGAGCCGACCGGTGCGACCACGTTCAAAGGCCTGATTCCGTTGGGAGAACCGGGTCTCTACCGCTTCGTGTACGGCGACAGGGCCTCGCGGCCTGCGGACCTCCGGGCCGCCGTCTCCCACGACGAAGTCCGGCGCGCCCTGCTGGACTCGTACGGTGAGACAGCGACGGTGTCGGAAATCCGGTGGGCGTCACAGTTCTCCGACGCCGCGCGGCAGGCGGAGCACTACCGCGCCGGGCGGGTGCTGCTGGCGGGCGATGCCGCGCACATCCATTTCCCGGCCGGCGGCCAGGGGCTGAACCTGGGCGTGCAGGACGCGATGAACCTGGGATGGAAGCTCGCCGCGACAGTGCGCGGCTGGGCGGGCGACGACCTGCTCGACACCTACGAGGCCGAGCGGCACCCTGTCGGCGCTCAAGTGCTGCACAACGTCGCCGCTCAACTGGGGCTGACTCCGCGGTCTCATTCGTCTCGCGCGCTTCGCGCCGTTTTCGCCGACCTGGCCGCGCTGCCCGAGGTGAGCAAGCACCTGTCGGGCATGGTCTCGGGCCTGGGAATCCGCTACACGACCCACGGGACCGCGCATCCCGCGCTCGGCTCGCGGCTGACCGATGAGGACGTCGCGACCGAAGAGGGCCCACTGCGCCCCAGCACGCTCTTCCGCGACGGCGCCTTCGTGCTCCTGACGACCACCCCGGCCCACATCGACGCCGCCCGGGCCCATGCCCGCTCGCCGCGCCTGACCACCCAGCTGGTCATGTCCCTGCCGTGGCCCGCCACTGAAGCCGTCCTGTACCGCCCCGATGGCTATGCCTGCTGGACCGCCCCCGCCCCCACGCGGTAGCAAAGGTCCCCCGCTCCCCACCTGGTAGCAAAGGTCCCCCGCTACCTCGGGCACCTAAGCGACCGACTCACCTCGGGGGTCCAGGGGGCGGAGCCCTCCTGGCGGGGGTCCGGGGGTTCGACCCCCGGGACAAATGCGAAGGAGGCCCGTATCTGCGTTTTCCGCAGACACGGGCCTCCAACCTCTGTAGCGGGGACAGGATTTGAACCTGCGACCTCTGGGTTATGAGCCCAGCGAGCTACCGAGCTGCTCCACCCCGCGTCGTGACACCTACCTTACGCCTGCGTTTCGAGCAGGCGCAAAGCAGGTGCCCTTTAGGTAAGCGACGTCACCCTCCGGGCTGGCCGGAGGTCGGGGGCGCACCGGACGCCGGCGGGTTGGCCTTGGCCGACTCGTAGGCCTTCGAAGCGGCTTCGAGTGCGGCCAGGGCGGCACCCTGGTCGGCGTAGTTGCCGGATTGCTGGGCGGCGCGGAACTTGACCCAGGCGTCGTGCATGTCGCCCGCGGCCTTGTCGAGCGCCGGGTTGCCGGTGGCCGGCGGCTGCGGCGTCGTGGTGCCGGGGGGCGGTGTGGTCGTTCCGGGCGTGCCTCCTGTCTGCGGCGGCGTGACCCCGGAACCCGTGCCCGGCCCGAAGACCTGATCCAGGGCTTCGTTGAGCGTCGGCGCGAAACCGATCTTGGTGCCATAGGAGACCAAGACCCGGGCCAGCTGCGGATAGCTCAGCTGGTTCCGCTGCCGGATGTAGACCGGTTCCACGTAGAGGAAGCCGTTCGCGACAGGCAGGGTGATCAGGTTTCCGTACGTGACGGTGACGTTCGGGTTGTTGAACAGGGTCCGGTCCTGCGCGACCCGTGGGTCACTTTGGAATCTGTTCTGGACCTGGACGGGACCGTCCACCTGGGTCGAGCCGCTGGCGCCGGTCGGCAGTCTCAGGACGCGCATCTTCCCGTAGTCCTCGGGATCCGAGGACACCGACATCCACGCCGCCAGGTACTGCCGTTGGAGACCGGTCAGTGAACTGGTGAGCTGGAATCGCGATTTGTTGTCTCCCGGCGCGGTGGCCAGGACGTAGTAGCCGGGCTGGTTCGCGACACCGGAAGCGGACGCGTTCACGCCACCTTCCTGCGTCGGGTCCTGCGGAACGCTCCAGAAGGCCTGCTGCGCGTAGAACTCCGCCGGGTTGTTCACGTGGTACTTCGACAGGAGTTCTCGCTGCACCTTGAAGAGATCTTCGGGGTAGCGGAAGTGCGACCGCAGGTCCGGTGAGATCTCGCTGCTCGGCTTGACCAGGCCCGGGAAGACGTTCTTCCAGGCGTTCAGCACCGGCTCGTTGTCCTCGACCCCGTACAGGGTCACGGTGCCGTCGAACGCGTCGACGGTGGCCTTGACCGAGTTGCGGATGTAGTTGAGCGAGGAGTTCGCCTGGCGGGTGGTGCCGCTGAGCGAGTCGTTGGTCGCCTGGCCGAGCTGGGTCTGCTGGGCGTACGGGAAGTTGTTCATCGTGGTGTAGCCGTCGACGATCCAGATGATCTTGCCGTTGACGACCGCCGGATACGGGTCACCGTCGAGGGTCAGCCACGGGGCGACCTTGGCGACGCGGTCCCGCGGCTCGCGGTTGAACATGATCTTGGATCCGTCGCCGATGGCGTCGGAGAAGAGGATGTTCCGCTCGCCGTACTCGGCGGCGAAGACGAGCCGGTTGAACCAGTTGTCGATCGGCACGCCGCCGGAGCCCTTGTAGATGTAGCCGCGGTCGACGGCGGTGTCGTACTCGCCGGGCGCCTGTCCCGCCTTGCCGCCGACGATCGCGTACGCGGCGTCGGTCGCCAGCTCGCCGTAGTAGATGCGAGGCTCGTCCACCTTGATGCCCGGCTTGTTCGGGTCGGTCGAGCCGGCGCCCGTCGGGTTCTGGGTGTCGCTGGTGGTGGCGATCGGGTAACCGCCGTCGGAGTTGGCGTCCTTCAGCGCGCGGTCGATCGTGTTGGCCGGCGCGGCGACGAAGCCGTTTCCGTGCGTGTAGACGAGGTGCTTGTTGATCCAGTTCGTCTGGTTGCCGGTCAGGCCCTCGGTCTTGATCTCCTTGGCCGCGACGATGTAGTCCTGCGTGACCCCGTTGAGGGTGTAGCGGTCGATGTCCAGCTTCGACGGGAAGCCGTAGAAGTTCTCACGGCCGACGCGCTGAGTGAAGGTGTCGCTGAGGATGTTCGGGTCGAGGAGGCGGATGTTCGGAACGGTCCCCTTGTCCGCCTTGATCTCCGCGGAGGTCGCCTCGGACTTTCCGGTGTAGTCCTTGTACTCGACGTTGGTGAGGCCGAACGCCTGGCGGGTCGCGTCCATGTTGCGCTGGATCGACGCGGACTCCTTCTCGTTCGCGTTGGGACGCACCGAGAACTGGTCGAGCACGGCGGGCCACGCGACGCCGACGAGCACGTTCGACAGGATCAGCAGCACCAGTGCGATCGCGGGAAGCTGCAGGTTGCGCAGGAACGCGCCGGCGAAGAAGGCGACGGCACAGATCACCGAGATGCACAGAAGGATCAGCTTCGCGGGCAGGACCGCGTTCAGGTCGGTGTAGGTCGCACCGATGAAGAGCGGCGCCCCCCTGTCGGAGAGCAGCAGGTTGTAGCGATCGAAGAAGTACTCGACCGCCTTCAGCAGCACGAAGATGCCGATGGTGATGGCGAGCTGGGCACGGGTCGGGCCGGCGAGCTGGCCGCCCTTACCCGCGAGCCGGATGCCACCGAAGATGTAATGGGAGATCAACGCGCCGAAGAACGCGATGACGACGGAGATGAACAGCCAGCCCAGGAGCCAGTTGTAGAACGGCAGGTCGAAGGCGTAGAAGCCGACGTCGTTGCCGAATTCGGGATCGGTCTGCCCGAAGCGCGTGCCGTTCAGGAACAGCTGCACGACCTGCCAGTCGCTCTGCGCGGACGCGCCGGCGATGAGCCCGGTGAGCACCGGGATGCCGATGCCGAAAAGCCGGATCCGGCCGACGATCGCCGATCGATAGCGCGCGAGCGGGTCGTCGTTGCCGGAAATCGGCACGAAGACGGGCCTCGACCGGTACGCGATCATCAAACTGATCGCGAGCGAGCCTCCCACCAGGAGCCCGACGGCGAAGAACAAGACGACACGGGTGATCAACACCGTGCTGAAGACCGTCCGGGCGCCGACCTCGCCGAACCACAACCAGTCGACATAGGTGTCCAGCAGTCTCGCGCCCAGCAGCAGGGCCAGGATGACTACGGCGGCGATGATGAGCAGGATCCGGCTGCGCCGGGACAGCTTCGGCAGGCTCACGGGGGGCCGAGTGGCCACTGCACACGCTCCTGGTTTGGTGAACTTTTCGCAGGGACGCGCGTACCGCGTGCGGCCCCTGATGCTCTAACTCTACGGATGCCGTCGGAAGTTCCCGGAACCCGCCCAAACCGGACTCGGGACGCCGCTGTCCCGGCCGCCTGGAACGATGTGGCAATGGCACCGAGTGAGCAGCAGGGCGTGGCCGGCCTGGCCCGCGAAGTCGAGGAGTTCGTCGCCTCCGGAGGATGGGATCAGCCGCCGCAGTTGTTCGCGCTGGTCCCGACCGCGGCGCTGCTGGACGAGCAGCCCGAACTGGCCGGACAGCTCGATCCGTCGGCCCCGCTGACGCCGGTCGCACAGGAGTCGCTGCCGGATGGCGACCTCGGTGAAGCGCTGGCGCAGATCGCGTGGCCCGATCTGGTTCTGGGCTGCGCGCTCGCGCAAGAGATCATCGTGCTGCCGCCGGACGCCGAAGCCGAGCTTCCCGTCGTGCCCGAGACCGATGCCGACCGCCTGCGTCAGGCGGCCGCCGACCACCCTCGCCGGACCGAGGCCCGGCTCGTCGCGGCCGTCCTGCGGGATGGTGCCGGAGCCTGCGTCATGCGGCTTCGCGGCGCGGGGAAGGCAGAAGAGCCCGGCGACGTCCCTGTCGACGAGATCATCGAGAACCCGGAGCTGGCGCCCAACCTGCTGGAAGCCCTGAAGGCGACTCTGCTCCCCTGACCTGCGGAAAGAGAGCAAGGGACCTTTGCTACCACCCGGCCCGAGACGCACACCGGGCGATAGCAAAGGTCCCTTGCTCTCTTCAGCCAGGCCCGCGGGGTGGTAGCAAAGGTCCCTTGCTCCCCCGGCGGTCAGCAGGAGGCGGTGGGCCGTCCCGCCTTGAGGTTCTCGAGCTGCGCGATCGCTTCGTCGAGCGTCGAAACCTTGATCAGGTTTAGGCCATCGGGCGCGGCGGTCTTCGCCTCGGCGCAGTTGTGCGCGGGCACGAGAAAGTCGGTCGCGCCGGCCTCGCGGGCACCGACCACCTTGAACGAGATGCCGCCGATCGCGCCGACGGCTCCCTTCTCCGAGATCTCGCCCGTTCCGGCGATGTGCCTGCCACCGGCGAGGTCGCCGGGCTCCATCTTGTCGACGATCGCGAGCGCGAACATCAGGCCCGCCGACGGGCCGCCGACATCCTGCAGCGAGATCTTCACGTCGAAGGGAACGTCCGCGCGGTCCACCGCGGTCAGGCCCATGAAGCCTTCCGGCCCGTCGGGCCGCTGCGCGAGCGTGAGCGGCACGGTGCGTTCGGCCTGCCCGTCGGATTTGAAAGTGATCTGGACGGTCTGCCCGGGCTTCGTCCCGTTCAGAGCGGCCCGCACATCGGTCGCTTCCTTGACCGTCGCCCCGTTGACCACCAGCAGCCGGTCCCCCGGGGCGAGCACCTTGTCCGCGGGGCTGCCGGAGACGATCGTTTTCGCGAGCACCTTCACCGGGAACTTGCGCCGCAGCGCGGCGACCTGAGCGGCGGTCTGCGAGTCTTGCAGCTGCTGGATGTTCTCCTGGCGGACCTGCTCGTTGGTCTCGCCGGGTTTGAAGTACTCCTCGCGCGGCGCCAGCGCGTACCGGCCACTCGCCCAGAGCCCGAGAGCGTTGAACAGCGTGATGCCGCCATCGCGCAGGGAGACCGTCGTCATCCGCAGTTCGCCGGAGGTCTGGAAGATCTCGTGCCCGTTGACCTGGATCACGGACTGCCCGGCGGCATCCTTGCCGAGCGTGTCGTAGGTCGGGCCGGGACTGATCGCCACATACGGCACCGGGATGAAGAACCCGACCAGCGCGAAGGCGACGAACAACGCGCCGCTGACCAGCAGCGTCCAGCCGCGCCGGGTCAGCCGCCGTTCGGAGCGGTCCTGGTCACCCGCGGAGCCCGAACGGCTCCGCGCTCCTGTGGTCTCCTCCGAGGGCTCTGTCACGCGTGACAGCGTACGGTGACTGTGTTCGCTTCTCGGTGAAGGCCACGCTCATCACTCCACTTGACGAGCTGTGAATCCCAGGACCCGCGTACGGTGGTGCCATGAGCAAACCCCCGTTCGGCTTCGGACCGCCCGATCCCGACAAACGAGGCGAGAACGAGCCGTCGGATTCCGGCGGCCAGCCCTCCGGCGCCGAGGCCTTCAATCAGCTCGGTCAGATGCTCAGCCAGCTGGGCCAGATGCTCAGCCAGGCCGGCAGCTCGACCGGGCCGGTCAACTACGACCTGGCGAAACAGATCGCGTTGCAAAACCTCAGCAGCAGCGACAGCGGTGACGTCAAGCTCGGCTTTTCGTCGTCCAGTGGTGGTGACTCGAGCACGGCTGTCCGTGACGCCGCCCATCTGGCCGAGCTGTGGCTCGACGCCGCGACGATCCTGCCCGCCGGAGCCACCTCGACCGTCGCATGGTCCGCGCGCACCTGGGTCGAGAAGACCCTGCCGACCTGGCAGCGCCTCTGCGACCCCGTCGCCCAGCAGGTTTCGGGCGCGTGGGTCCAGGCCCTGCCCGACGAGGCCAAGCAGGCCGCCGGCCCCCTGCTCTCGATGATGGGGCAGATGGGCGGGATGGCCTTCGGCTCCCAGCTCGGCAACGCCTTGGCTCAGTTGGCTTCCGAAGTGCTCACCTCCACCGAGGTCGGCCTTCCGCTGGGTCCCGCGGCCACCTCCGCGCTGCTGCCGGCCAACATCGAGAAGTTCACCGAGGGCCTGGAGCTGCCGACCAGCGAGGTGCTGGTCTTCATCGCCGCACGCGAGGCCGCCCACCAGCGGCTGTTCGCCCACGTGCCCTGGCTGCGGCAGCGACTGCTGGCCACGGTCGAGGAGTTCGCGAACGGCATCTCCGTCGACACGTCGGCGCTCGAGCAGCTCGCGGGCCGGATCGATCCGTCGAACCCGGCCAGCATCGAAGAGGCCATGTCGTCCGGCCTGCTCGAGCCGCAGACCTCGCCCGAGCAGAAGGCGGCGCTGAACCGCCTGGAGACCCTGCTCGCGCTGGTCGAAGGCTGGGTCGACGTCGTGGTCGCCGAGGCCATCGGCGACCGGCTGCCGGGCGCGGACGCGCTCCGGGAGACGCTGCGCCGCCGCCGGGCCACCGGTGGTCCCGCCGAGCAGACCTTCGCCACCTTGGTCGGGCTCGAACTCCGGCCCAGGCGGATGCGGGCGGCTTCCTCGTTGTGGAAGCTCGTCGGCGACCAGCACGGCATCGAGAAGCGGGATGGCCTCTGGTCCCACCCCGACCTGATGCCGACCGCCGAAGACCTCGACGAGCCGCTCGACTTCTCCGAACGCCTCGGCGATGGCGAGTCGACGCTCGAAGGCATCGACCCGATCGCCGAGATCGAACGCGCCGAGCGCGAGAAGAACAAGCCCAAGGGCGACGAAGACGAGAGCTGAGGCACGTCAGTCCTCCGCCGCGATGCCCCAACCGGCGGCGGAGGACAGGCCCTCCAGGTAGCCGATGGCGCGTTCGGTCTTGGGATAACGGCGTACGAGCTCCCAGAACGCCGCGTTGTGCCCTGGTTCCTTCAAATGCGCGAGTTCGTGCACGAGGACGTAGTCCAGCACCCATCCCGGCACCCGGCGCAGACGATCACTGACCCTGATCGTCGCGTCGACCGGCGTGCAGGACGCCCACCTCGTCCTCATCGGCGGGACCCAGCGAACGCTCGCGGGTATCGCCTTTCCGTCCAGATACTTCGCCGAGAGCACGGCGCAGCGCGCCAGCAGCGCCTCGTCGGAGGCCTTCGGCGGCGCGGCCTGCCGCGGGCCCTTGCGCAGCAGCTTGCGCTGCATCTCGGCAACCCAGTGCTTCTCCTCGGCCCGGGTCATCCGGGCAGGGATCAGCACGACGAGGGTGTCCTCGTCCCAGTACGCGGTGACGGTCCGGTGACGGCGTTGGCTACGCCGTACCTCGACCTTGTGTTCGGGAGTGTCCGACGGATTCGTCGTGTCCCGGCCCCTCAACGAGGGCGTCCGTGCTTCGACCACTCGACCACGGTAAGGCCAGTCACCGACAACTCCGAGGGCCGAAAGGTCACAGCCCCCAGTTGTCCACAACGGGGCCAACCTGTGGATAACTCGCGTTCTTTCGGACGGCGGGACGGCGGGCGGGTGCGATCCTGCGATCATGAACCTGCGCGAACCTGATCTGCGATCGATCATCCTTCCCGCCTTCCCCACCCTGCTTCCCGGCCTGGATGTGCTGGAACGGGGCAACGGCGAGATCCAGATCGGCCTCGACCCGGCACACGCCGTGGTGGTCGCCGGCGTCGCCACCGAGGTGGCCGAAGCCGTCCGCGGGCTGGACGGAAAGCGGGCCGCGGACGACATCGTGCTCGCGCAGAGCGAACACGACGAACAGCTGCGGGACCTGATGACGGACCTGACGGCCCGAGGACTCCTGACCGATGCGGGGCACTCCGACGGGTATCCCAGACCGAGAACGGAAACAGGGCTCTGGTCGCTACGAGCCCGCCACCATCAGGCGGCCATGACCGCACGCCGCAAGCGCACCGCGGTGGCGATCCACGGCGACGGCAGGCTGGCCGCGGCCCTCGCCGTCCTGCTCGCCAAAGGCGGCGTCGGGCATATCGACGTCCGGGCTTCGGGCGTCGTCGGTGAGGGCGACCTCGGCTCGGGTTACACCGAAGCCGAGATCGGCATGCCACGCCGGGACGCACTGGCCCAGGTGGTGCACCGTGCGGGCACGGACATCGCGACCACCAGGCTCTACTCGGATCGCCGGCCGGAACTCGTCCTGCTCACCGACGCCGTCGTACCGGCTCCCGAGCTGGTCGAGGGGCTCGTCCGCGACGGGGTCAATCACCTGCCGGTGCGCGTCCGGGACGGGATCGGCATCGTCGGGCCGCTCGTGGTGCCCGGACGCAGCAGTTGCCTGCGCTGCGCCGATCTCCACCGCGCCGGCCGCGACGACTCCTGGCCGAGGGTGGCGAGCCAGCTCGCGGGCCGGGTGCAACAGCCGGACCTCGGCGCCGTCCACGCTTGCGCCGCGCTGGCCGCCGCACAGGCCCTCCGGCTTCTGTCCCCCGGCGACCAGGCTCCGCCCGCCTGGAACGCGACACTGGAGATCGACTTCTTCGACGGCACGATCCGGCACCGCGACTGGCCGCCGCACACCGGATGCGGATGCGGTGCCCGGTGATACGGCGAGCGATGTAGCCCACACACACTCCCTCAACAGGCTGCGCGGGCGCAGTGAATCAAGGCAGAATCGCGAAGGTGACCGACTCCCGCAACGCCGAGGACCGTGACGCCGCCATCCCCCGGAACGGGGCCGCGCGAACGGCGAAGCTGGCCAGTATCCCCCTCGGCATAGCGGGACGGGCGGTCGGCGGCTGGGGCAGGCGGCTGACCGGGCAGAGCGCCGAAGAGGTCAACGCGACCCTGTCGGCCAAGGCGGCGGAGCAGCTTTTCGAGGTCCTCGGCACGCTCAAAGGCGGCGCGATGAAGTTCGGCCAGGCGCTGAGCGTCTTCGAGGCCGCGGTGCCGGACGAGATGGCGAAGCCCTATCGCGAGGCCCTGACGAAGCTTCAGGCGGCCGCGCCGCCCATGCCCACCCGGCAGACCCATCGGGTCCTCGCCGAGCAGCTGGGGCGCACCTGGCGGCAGCGATTCGCCGCCTTCGACGACGAGCCCGCCGCGTCCGCGAGCATCGGCCAGGTCCACCGTGCGACCTGGCACGACGGTCGCGAAGTCGCCGTCAAGGTGCAGTACCCGGGAGCCGACGACGCCTTGCGGAGCGACCTTCGGCAACTCCAGCGTTTCAGCAGGTTGTTCCAGGCCTTCGTGCCGGGGACCGAGGTGAAACCGCTCCTGGCGGAACTCGCCGAACGGATGAACGAAGAGCTCGATTACCAGGCGGAAGCCCAGAATCAGCGTGATTTCGTGAAGGCGTTCGAAGGTGTCCCCGGGTTCCTGATCCCCCGCGTGGTCGCCAGCGCGCCGAAGGTCGTCGTCACGGAGTGGGCCACCGGTACCCCGCTCTCGAAGATCATCGCCGGCGGCGACAAGGTGACACGGGACCGCGCCGGCCGCCTGCTCACCGAGTTCCACTACTCGTCCCCTGAACGAGCCCGGCTCCTGCATTCGGATCCTCACCCCGGCAACTTCATGCTGACCGCCGACGGCAACCTGTGCGTCATCGACTTCGGCGGGGTGTCCCGGCTGCCCGAGGGGATTCCGCAGCACCTCGGCGAGATGACCCGGCTGGCGCTCGACGGCGAATCCGCGAAACTGATGCGGCTACTCAGGGAGTCCGGCTTCATCCGGGCCGACGCGGACCTGCGGGCCGACGACGTACTCGCCTACCTGGCCCCGTTCACGGAACCGCTGGCGGGCGACACATTCCACTTCACTCGCCGCTGGATGCAGCGACAGGCGGGCCGGGTCGGCGACACCCGCGGCCGGGATTTCCGGATCGGCCGCTCCCTCAACCTCCCGCCCGAGTACCTGATGATCCACCGGGTGACCGCCGGATCGACCGGGATCCTCTGCCAGCTCGACGCCGAGATCCCCGCCCGCGCGATCGTCGAACGCTGGCAGCCGGGCTTCGCGGCCTGAGAAGTTATCCACAGGGAACGTTGCGACTGAGCCGAAAACGGGCACTCTCGGGCGAGTTGTCCACAAGTTGGCGGAAGCGGTTCCACCCGGTCGGCCCAGCGGTCATCCTCGATTCATGACCACTACACGAAGCGCCCGACTCATGGCGCTCAGTAACACCAGCGAGTCAGGGATCATCACCAGCCGCGAGCTGCGCAAAGCGGGCGTCACCGCGCGCTACGCCGCGAAGCTCTGTGGCCCTGGCGGCCCTTGGCGACGGCTGTTGCCGGGTGTGATCCTGTTGCGCGACGCCGCGCCCACCCGCCTTCAGCTGCTGCAAGCCGCTGTCGCGCGGTTCGGTCCGGACGTGGTGGTGACGGGCGCCGACGCGCTACGCGCACGAGGCGTCGACTGCCCGGTCACACGGGAGGTCCATCTCCTTGTCCCCGACTACCGGCGCGTTCCGGCGGAGCCCGGCATGCTGCCGCGAAGAACCACACGGATGCCGCCGCCGACCTTGATCGGCGGTGTTCCGTTCGCCCCGCCGGCCAGGGCCGCGCTCGATCTGGCCCGGCTGGAGCTCGACCCCTCGCGAATAGACGAGCTGATCGCGCTGCCGCTGTATTGGGGTCTGTGCACGCTCGAGGAGCTCAGCGAGGAGCTCGATTCCGGCAACCGACGGGGTTCAGCCGCGGTGCGGGCGGCCTTGCGGCGCGTCGATCCCGAAGAGACGTACGCGCATGGGCTGGCGAAGAAGGTCCTCAGCGGCTGCCCGCTGCCTTCGCCGTCGTGGAACACGACGCTCTGCGACCGACGAGGGCGCCCCATCGGCACCGCCGATGCCTGGTGGGACGACATCGGCATGGCGTGGCAGTTCCGAGCTCCGAAACAAGGCGCCGCCAATTTCCATCCTCTGGCGCTGACCGCGACCGGGACCGTGCTGGTCCGCTGCACCATCGACCAGCTGAAGAAGGTTCCGATGGAGGTCGCGGCAGAGCTCGTCAGGGCGTTCGCCGAAGCGGCGCGGACACCGAGACCGAAGGTTCGCACGATCGGCCGGATCGACGCCGCCTGAGTGATTCACCAGTACTCGTCCGGCAGCTTTCCCTCGATGTCGCGGGTGTGGCGGCGAGCGCAGGTGGGACACATCCAGCGCACGACGTTCTTCTCACGGGTGGAGACCCAGGCGAGTGTCTGCGCCGGCTCCTCGTCGACGCCGCGGGTCCGGCCGCACAACGAGCAGCCGACCGGGTCGTTCACGACCGCCGTCCGCAATGGACCGTCTTCGCCCCTTGCAGGAACAGGTCGTGGCGGGCGCCGAGGAAGGCCGGGTTCGCCGGATCCACCAATGCGGCCACGGTCTCGTGGTCGTCGTCGGCGAGGCGGTCATTTGCCACTTCGTTCAGCCAGGTCAGCCGCTCGATGATGAACTCGCGCAGCAGTTCCGGTCCGGGCGCCGGATGGTGGATGAGCACGCCGAAGGAATCGACGTCGGCGAGACCGGCCCGCTGCAGCGCGATGTTCCAGCCGTAGGGCATGGAAACGGAGCCAGGGATCCCTGCCCGCATCTCGGCGAACCACTCACCGCGCGCGGCGAGCAGCCGCTCCTCCAGCCCGGGCCGGCCGATGCCGAGATCCCAGGGAAGACAGTTGAAGTCCAGGCCGCCCTCGGAGATGGCGACCAGGCCGCCGGCGCGGGCGAGCCGGGCGAGGGTGTCGATGGCCGCCTGCTGGTCGGGCAGGTGGTGGACCACGCGGGAAGCCCAGACCAGATCGGCGGGCGGAAGCTTGGCGGCCAGCCCGCCATCGGCCACGTCGGCGTGGATCGTCTCGACGGTGGCCCTGTCGCCCGCGGCCGCGCGGACGACGCGGTGCGCTTCGGCGAGCAGATGCTCGGTCGCGTCGACCAGCACGATCTTGGCACCGACGGACGCGAGCTCCTCGGTGAAGAGCACACTCATCCCGCCCGCGCCGCAGCCGACGTCGAGAATGGTCGGGCCTTCCGGCATGCCCTTCAGCAACCGTCGAGCCGCCTCCCGCATCGGCTCGGCGTCGAGCGCCTCAGCCATGCGAAGCGATCGGAGCCGGTCAGCCCAGTCGATGTCGTCGTGCGTGTGTACGGCCATTCCCCCAGTGAACACCAAGCCGCCCCGACCCACGCCCAAAAGGGAGCGGGGGACCTTTGCTACCACCGTGCCGTGGTAGCAAAGGTCCCCCGCTCCCCCGAGTGGTCAGGCCTGAAGGCGCTCGGCTCGCCGGGTCGCCCAGCGGGCGACCTTGGTCCACCTGCGTGCGGCGCGCGGGCCGCTTCGAGCCCGCTGAGCGCGGACTCCCTCCTCGAGGTCTCGTATTCGGGCCCTGGACAGTTCTTCATAAAGCAACATTTCGCTGGTCTCCTCGACCTTGATCTCGTTCAATTCGGTCGGCGCGTGAATTCCTGTCCGCGCCTCGTAATCCCTGGTGGTGATGAGTTCGACGGTCATGCCGCAGCGCTCCGCTCGACCTTGCGCGCGACGGGGCGAGCCTCGGCGGCGGGCTCGACGACCGGGTTCTTCCGGGGGCGGCCACGGGGCCGCTTCCGCGCGACGACAACGCCACGCTCGAAGATCTCGCCACCCCAGACACCCCACGGCTCACGCCGGGAAAGGGCGCCCGCGAGGCAGGCGGAACGGACCGGGCAGTCCGCGCAGAACGCCTTCGCCCGCTCGAGCTCTGCCGGCGACTCGGCGAACCAAAGGTCCGCGTCGCCCGAACGGCAGGGAAGCATCGACTCAGGCGAGTCGATGGCGTCGAGCAGGTCTACGACGCCGGCGTCGGCGAAAGGCAGAGCCTCCCCCGGCGCGAAAGCTATGGCCGATGACATAAGTGCACTCCTCTGTCCCGTAACGGATTTCTTACTCACGGTGGAACTGGACAACGCTGAACCCCAATTAGGTTGTGCAGCCAACTTGTTTGTGCAGCAAAAACACGAAGGCCGCGGATCCGGTAACCCGGTTCCGCGGCCTTCGTGAGCCTCTGGTCCTGACTAGGTCAGGAACTTCGCTCCCGTATGGACAACGGAACACGGAACTGCTTGATGACCGGCAGATCGACGCCACCGTTCTCGTACGCCCCACCGATGGCGGCAGCGTGCGAGAAGGTCTTTTCAGCGGCGATCCGGCCGAGGTCGAAACGCTGGGTGCCGCGGGCGGCGAGGATGCTCACGGGCACAAAGGTGCCCTGGCGCTGAGCCTGCGGGACTTCCGCGACGCAGGACAGACGGGTGCCAGGGTTCGTGAGCATCATGTTGATCGTCATTTCACCGGCACCACCTTTCTCTGTCGCGCGCGAACCGCCCGGCGGTCTACGCTGTGTTGTAGATGTTCTTCCCCAGTCCGGGCTCTTCCCGCCCGGTACCTGCAGGTTATTGCCCCCGGCCGCACCGGGGCAACTTATTTTCCAGAAAATCCGTCGAAGTTGCGAAGATCGGCTCTGAGCAGCGGGTTCGCCGCGTGGATCATGCCTGGAACGCGGTCAAGGCCCCACCGAGGCCCGCACGACGTCGAGAACCTCCGCGCCGAAGCGTTCGAGCTTCGTCGCGCCGATTCCGGAGATGGCGCACAACGCCGTGTCATCGGTCGGCCGCTGCTCGGCGATGGCGACCAGCGTCGCGTCCGTGAAAACGACGAAGGCCGGCACCTTGAGCTCACGCGAACGTTCCCCCCGCCAGGACTTCAGTTTCTCGAGCAGCTGCTCATCCACGTTGGACGGGCAACGGGAGCAGCGGCCCAGCTTGATGTCGAGCGTCTCCGGCAACGGCCCACCGCACACCCGGCACCGGGCCTTGTTGCCGGACTGCTTCGGCTGCTGCGAGCGGGCCACCCGCGCTGCCGGATGGTCTTCGGGGATGAGGCCGTAGAGGAAGCGGCTCCGTCGCCGATTGCGCCGATTTCCCGACGTCCTGGCCAAAGCCCACGAGAGCGAGAGGTGCTCTCGCGCCCGAGTGACGCCGACATAAAAGAGACGCCGCTCTTCCTCGATGGCCGCGTCGTCGCCATCGGCATGGAGGATCGGCATGGTCCCTTCGGCAAGCCCGACGAGGAACACAGCGTCCCATTCGAGACCCTTCGCCGCGTGAAGCGAGGCCAGGGTGATGCCCTCCACCGTCGGCGGATGCTGCGCTGTCGCCCGCTGCTCGAGCTCCGCGACGAAACGCGGCAGATCCGCGTCGTCGACGGTGGAAGCCAGCTCCTCAGCCAACTCGACGATCGAGAGAAGCGCGTCCCATCGCTCTTTCGCCGCGCCTCCGGCGGGAGGCTGGTCCGTGAGCCCGACCTTCGCGAGCACGGAGCGGACCCGGGTCACCAGCTCTCCGGTGTCGGCGTCGGTCGACGCCATCCGCAACGCGGACATCGCCTGCCGGACCTCCGCCCTGGCGAAGAACCGCTCGCCGCCACGGACCAGGTACGGGATACCCAACTCGGCCAGAGCCTGCTCGTAAGCCTCCGACTGGGCGTTGACGCGGTAGAGCACCGCGATCTCGCTCGCTGTCACTCCGCTGTCGAGCAGATCGCGGATCCTGCGGGCGACGGCCGCGGCCTCTGCGGTCTCGTCGTCATATTCGGCGAACCGCGGGACCGGCCCGGAAGGACGCTGGCCGATCAGTTTCAGCCGCGACCCCGCAGGACGGCCACGCGCGGCGCCGATCACTTGGTTGGCGAGAGCCACGACCTCGGGAGTCGAGCGGTAGTCCCGCTCGAGCCTCACGACCGTCGCCTCGGGAAACCGCCGTGTGAACTCCAGCAGCGGCCGGGGAGAAGCACCACCGAACGAATAGATGGTCTGGTTGGCGTCGCCGACGACGGTCAGGTCGTCGCGGCCACCGAGCCAGGCGTCGAGCAACCGCTGCTGCAGCGGCGTGACGTCCTGATACTCGTCGACGACGAAGCAGCGGTAGCGCTCGCGGAACTCCTGGGCCACCACCGTGTGCTCCTCGAGGACCGCGGTGGTGTGCAGAAGCAGGTCGTCGAAGTCGAGCACCTGTGCGGCGTTCTTGACCTTCTCGTAGTTGCGGTAGACCTCCGCGACCTGCGACGCGGGCGCCGGTGTGTCCCGCTGCGTACGCGCGGCGACCGCCGGATAGTCGTCCGGAGATACCAAAGAGGCCTTGCTCCACTCGATCTCACTGGCGAGGTCGCGCAGGAGCTCCGTCTCGGTGCCGAGCCCGGCCTTGTTGGCGGCTTGGCTGATGTAGCGGAACTTGTTCTCGAGGAGTTCCCACGGCCGGTCACCGACCACCTGTGGCCAGAAGTAGCGCAGCTGGCGGCGGGCGGCGGCGTGGAAGGTGAGCGCCTGGGCGGCGTCGACGCCCAGCCCTCGAAGACGCGTGCGCATCTCACCCGCCGCGCGAGTCGTGAAGGTGACCGCGAGAACCTGACCAGCGGCGACGTGCCCGGAACGGACCAGGTGGGCGATGCGGTGCGTGATCGTCCGCGTCTTGCCGGTCCCCGCTCCCGCGAGGACACAGACCGGCCCCCTCGGGGCGCAGGCGGCAGCGCGCTGCTCGGGATCGAGCCCATCGAGCAGGCCTGGACGACTCTTCGGGGACGATGCGCTAACCACACCCCGATCCTCGCAGAGGGCCCGACGGGATCGGCGCAGGGCACGCGGCCGTATCCTGGTCACATGGCGGGAAAGCAGGACAAGGAAGCAGCGAAGCTGGCCAAGAAGGAGAAGCGCGCCGCGAGCAAGGCTCGCCGCGGGCAGATCTTCGAGGCCTTCAAGATGCAGCGCAAGGAAGACAAGGCGCTCATCCCCTGGATGGTCGGATCGCTCCTGGTCATCACCGGTGTCGTGTTCGGCATCGGGTTCATCTTCGACGTCCACTGGGTCGTGCTGCCGCTGGGCATTCTGCTCGGCGCGCTCGCCGCCGTGATCATCTTCGGCAGGCGGGTTCAGAAGACCGTGTACTCGAAGGCCGACGGGCAGCCCGGCGCCGCGGCCTGGGCACTCGAGAACATGCGAGGCCGCTGGAAGGTGACGCCGACCGTGGCGGCCACGACCCAGCTCGACGCCGTGCACCGGGTGCTCGGCGGGCCGGGTGTCGTGCTCGTCGCCGAGGGGGCGCCGCACCGCGTGAAGTCCCTGCTCGCGCAGGAGAAGAAGCGTGTGTCCCGCCTGATCGGTGAGACCCCGATCTACAACGTGATCATCGGGAACGAAGAGCAGCAGGTGCCGCTGAAGAAGCTCCAGGGCTACCTGATGAAGCTTCCGCGCAACCTCAAGCCCGCCCAGGTCGACGCGCTGGAAGCGAAGCTGGCCGCCCTCGGCAGCCGCGGTGCCGCCATGCCCAAGGGCCCGATGCCCGCCGGCGCGAAGATGCGCAACGTCCAGCGCACCATCCGCCGCCGCTGATCAAACGAGTATCAGGGGTCCTTTGCTACCGCTAGGTGGTAGCAAAGGACCCCTGATCCGTCTTCGGGCGAAAAACTGTCGGTGGGTGGTCGCATGATCACTGTGTGGACAGAACTTCGAGCGCCCGCCAGAAAGTGCTGGCAGCGATGTTCCCGGACGGCGTGGCCGCCCGGGCGAAACTTGTCGCCCTGGGGTACTCACACTCCTCGATCTCTCGGTATTGCCGAGAAGGCGGACCGTGGAGGCGTCCGATACCCGGCGTCATCCTCCTGACCAACGCCA
Source organism: Amycolatopsis sp. CB00013 (assembly GCF_001905755.1). NCBI lineage: Bacteria > Bacillati > Actinomycetota > Actinomycetes > Pseudonocardiales > Pseudonocardiaceae > Amycolatopsis > Amycolatopsis sp. CB00013. Next base: position 721,784 of record NZ_LIWC01000005.1, read on the forward strand.
CACCGACCAAGCATCAGCTCTTGAAGGTCGCACTGACTCACGCGGGCCCGGAGGCGATGCTCACCGGCGTCCAGGCCGCCAGGTTGTACGGAGTACGAAGACTCCCGCCAGAAAGACGTGCGCACACTTTGATCCCCCACCGGAGCAAGGTGGCCACTTGGGGATTCGCCGTCGTAGAACGAACCATCCATCTGCCGGAACCAGTGGAAATCGACGGACTGCCCGTCGCCCCGCTCGCCCGGGCCCTGATCGACGCGGCGCGACGTATGGACGAACTCAAGTCGGTGCGGGCCATGATCCACGATGCGGTCCATCGCGGACTCTGCACTCCTGAGGAACTTCGAGACGAGCTTGCCCAGGCCAGCACGATCGGCTCCGCGCTCCCCCGAATCGTCGTCAACGCCCTCCAAGATGGGGTCGGCTCTGCTGTCGAGCAGTGGCTGGAGTCCGTCCTCGATCGCAGCGGCTTGCCCCGGCCCACACAGAGGGCGGAGCTGCGAACTTCAGACGGAGCGGTGGTCGGGGTCGCCGACGCCTGGTGGTCGCAGGTCGGCGTCGCCTTGCAGGTTCGCCATGACGAGGTCGCTCTCGAACCGGACAAGTTGCCCACGATGCCGACACTGGTCGCTCCAGGCCTCATCGTCGTCCAGGTAAGCCCAGCACAGCTGCGTGACGAGCCGCTGGTGGTGATCCAGGACCTGCGAGCGGCACACCGCCGCGCTCGGCAACGACCGCCTCCAGACCTCGGGAGCGTTCCCGCGGCACCGGCCGCCTGACCACGGCCGGTCCCGGCAGCGGCATCTCCCGACGAGAGCAAAGGTCCCTTGCTCCCCTCCGAGGTCAGCGCATGCGGATCACGACAGTCCCGGTCAGCCGGTCGAGCCAGCTTCGGCCGTCGATGTTGCGGATCGCGGCCGGAATGATCACAAAGGTCAGCGCCGCGCGCACGACCGCGCGCCACACCCCGACCATCTGCGCGCCGTCGAGCCTGGCGACACGGATACCGACCACAGCCATACCGGGCGTGAAGCCGAAGAAAGCCGCGGGAATGACCGTGATCGCCGCCCAGACGCCGACCGACCAGAGGTTGAAGGTCTGCATCACAGCCGGATCTTGGAGACTGGGCGTCACGAAGAGGGTCGTGACCAGTGAGGCGAGAACCAAGTCGATGATCAGCCCGAGAAGGCGTGCGCCGCCGCCCGCCACCGAGCCGACACCCGATTGGGGCAAGCCGAGTCGCTCGCCACGCCACCGCTGCGTACCCTCGCCACCGGCAGTCGTCTCGTCACCGGCTCCGGGCAGCCATTCTCCGGTCCATCTCGCCACCCATCCAGGGTATGCCGGTGGCGCGGGCCACATTCGCCCTGGTCGACTACCCGATATCGCCGCCCCGTTAACACCGGCGAAACATACGGGTGACGGTCGGGCAACACCGCGCTCTTAGCGTGAGCCGAAGAGAGTACTGCCGCCGGCAACGAACGAGAAGGAGTCACCGAGGGTGCCCACTACTCCAGACGACATTCAGCGCCTTATCGCCGACGAGAACGTAGAGGTCGTCGACGTCAGGTTCTGCGACCTGCCCGGCGTTATGCAGCACTTCACCGTTCCGGCGAAGGCGTTCAACGAAGAAGCCTACGAAGAAGGCCTGGCCTTCGACGGCTCCTCGGTGCGTGGTTTCCAGTCGATCCACGAATCCGACATGCTGCTCCTCCCGGACCCCGAGACTGCGCGTATCGACCCGTTCCGCAAGGCGAAGACGCTCTCGCTGAACTTCTTCGTGCACGACCCGTTCACCCGCGAGGCGTACAGCCGCGACCCGCGCAACATCGCGCGCAAGGCCGAGCAGTACATCTCCGAGTACGGCGTCGCCGACAACGTGTTCTTCGGCCCGGAGGCCGAGTTCTACATCTTCGACTCGATCCGGTTCGAGTCGGCCGAGCACGCCTCGTTCCACGAGATCGACTCCGTCGAGGGTTGGTGGAACACCGGCGCCGACGTACCGGGCGGCAACCAGGGTTACAAGACGAAGTTCAAGGGCGGCTACTTCCCGGTCCCGCCAGTCGACCACTTCGCCGACCTGCGCGACGAGATCGTCCGCAACCTGCAGGGCTCCGGTTTCGAGATCGAGCGCGCGCACCACGAGGTGGGCACCGCCGGCCAGACCGAGATCAACTACAAGTTCAACACGCTGCTTCACGCTGCGGATGACCTGCAGCTGTTCAAGTACATCGTGAAGAACACCGTGTTCGCCGCCGGCAAGACCGCGACTTTCATGCCGAAGCCGCTCGCCGGTGACAACGGCTCGGGCATGCACTGCCACCAGTCGCTGTGGAAGGACGGCACGCCGCTGTTCCACGACGAGTCGGGGTACGCGGGCCTGTCCGACACCGCCCGCCACTACATCGGCGGCCTGCTCAAGCACGCGCCGAGCCTGCTGGCCTTCACCAACCCGACCGTCAACTCGTACCACCGGCTCGTGCCGGGCTTCGAGGCGCCGGTCAGCCTGGTGTACTCGCAGCGGAACCGGTCGGCTTGTGTCCGTATCCCGATCACGGGCAACAACCCGAAGGCCAAGCGCGCCGAGTTCCGGTGCCCGGACTCGTCCGGTAACCCGTACCTCGCGTTCTCGGCGATGATGATGGCCGGTCTCGACGGCATCAAGAACAAGATCGAGCCGCCGGAGCCCATCGACAAGGACCTCTACGAGCTTCCGCCCGAGGAGGCCCAGAACGTCAAGCTCGTTCCTGGCGACCTCGGCGCGGTTCTCGACGCGCTGGAAGCGGACCACGACTACCTGCTCGAGGGTGGCGTGTTCACTCCCGACGTGATCGACACGTGGATCTCCTACAAGCGTGAGAACGAGATCGACCCGCTGCGGCTGCGCCCGCACCCGTACGAGTTCTCGCTGTACTACGACGTGTGATCGTGCGGTAAGCAACACCAAGAGCACGCCGGTGGTGAGGTGCAAAAGCGCCCTCACCACCGGCGTTTCTTATTGGTCTTTCGCGGTACGGCTACTCCGAAGTGGAAAGAACCTTCAGGTCGACGCCTGCCCGCTCGATGCGGCCGCGCGGGTCGTCCACCAGTTTTCGGCGCTCGAGATCCATCAGCCCCAGCGTGCACGTGATCTCCGCGGAGAGGGTGCCGTCGACCTTGTAGATGTTCGAGTCCATGTGGAAGGTCTTGCCGGTGCCGAACTTGGCGTCGCAGGTCACGTCGACGACATCGCCCGCACGAAGCTCGCGCCTGAACACGATATGGGACTCGAGCAGCACGAACGCAAGATTCGCATCGCGCATACCTGAGTTGAGGCCGCCGGCGAGCTCCATCAGCTCGAGTCTGGAGACCTCGCCGTAGGAGTGGTAGACGGCGTGGTTGAGATGGCCAAGGGTGTCCAGCTCGTAATGGCGCACCTTGATCCGGGTGCGAAATGGCTCGCGCACAGTCACCGGTCCACTGTAAGTGCCGCTCCCCCTCCTCGACCCCGAGTGTGAGCAAGGGACCTTTGCTGTCACCTCGTCCGTTCCGCACGGGGCGGTAGCAAAGGTCCCTTGATCACTTACCGCAGGTCAGAGTGGGTCAGCCCTGGTAGAAGAGCGTCTCCACGACCGCATGAGCACGTCGCGTCGTCCGACGATAGGCGTCGAGGAACTCGCCCGGATCGTCATCGGCCGAGTAGCCGAGCACTCGCGCGACCGCGGCCAGGTCTCGACCGGAGCTGGGGATCTCGTCGACGGCCTTGCCCCGGACCAACATCCCAGCATTCCGAACACGCGTCGCCAGCAGCCAGGCCTCGGTCAAGGACTCGATCTCGGCGGGCTCGGCGAGCCCCGCCCCAGCCGCCGCTTTCAAAGCCTCGATCGTCGAGGTGGTCCGAAGCCCCTCGACTTCATGCCCATGGCGCAGCTGCATGAGCTGCACAGTCCACTCCACATCGGCGAGCCCTCCGCGGCCGAGTTTCGTGTGCCGTGTCGGGTCGGCGCCCTTGGGCATCCGCTCCGTCTCCACTCTGGCCTTGATCCGCCTGATCTCCCGCACTCGAACCCCGTCGAGGCCTTCTTGCGGGTACCGAATGGGATAGATCATCTCGATGAACCGAGCGCCAAGATCCTCGTCACCGGCGATGAACCGCGCTCGGAGCAGCGCTTGCGATTCCCAGACCTCCGCCCAGCGACCGTAGTAGCTGCGGTAAGACTCAAGGGTCCGCACCAACGGGCCGCTTCGCCCCTCCGGACGGAGATCAGCGTCGACGACCAGAGCAGGGTCGGGGCTGGGGGCACCGAGGATCTTGCGCACCGTCTCGGCGACCGAAGAAGCGAACTTCGCTGCTTCGGAGTCCGACACTCCTTCGGTCGGCTCGCACACGAAGAGAACGTCCGCGTCAGATCCATAGCCGAGTTCGGCCCCACCCAGGCGTCCCATACCGATGACAGCGATCTTCGCGGGGGTCTGTCCGAGCTCGGCCTGACGCTGGCGGAAAGCAGCGGCCAAAGCACCTTGAAGCACGGCGACCCACACGCTCGACAGCGCCGCGCAGACCGCTGGGACATCCAGCAATCCCAGCAGATCCGCCGACGCGATTCGCAGCATCTCGTGACGGCGGAGCGATCTCGCGGCCGCGACCGCGGCGTTCAAACCCGGTTGCCGCCGCACCGCGGCTCGCAGGGAGGTGGCCACCTCTGCCGGGGTGCGACCGGCCAGCCGCGCGGGATCACCGAGCAGCTGCAGGACTTCGGGTGCTCTGGCCAGCAGGTCGGGCACGAGGCGCGAGGTACCCAGCAGAAAAGCGAGCCGCTCGACTACTGCGCCTTCGTCCCGGAGAACCCTGAGGTACCAAGGCGTTGCCTCAAGCGCTTCGGAGACCTTCCGATAAGACAGCAGCCCACGGTCAGGGTCCGGAGTGTCGGCCAGAAGGTCCAGCAAGACCGGCAGCAGAGCCTGCTGGATGGCCGCCCGGCGCGACATTCCCGCGGTCAAAGCCTTGATGTGCTGCAGGGCACCGTCCGGAGCGGCATAGCCGAGCGCGGCGAGACGACTCTCTGCCTGTTTCGTGGTCAGCCGGAGCGCTTCGGTCGGGACGTTCGCGACAGACTGCAGCAGGGGCCGGTAGAAGAGCTTTTCGTGAAGCCGTCGGATGCTCTGCAGGTGGCGGCGGAACTCCGCCAGCAGGACGTCCCCTTCACTTTTGCCCCGAGCCGGTCGCACACCGCTCGCTCTCGCGATCGTTCGCAGCTCGCTGACGTCCGAAGCAGCAGGGAACAGGTGCGTGCGCCGGAGCCTGCGAAGCTGAAGTCGATGCTCGATGGTCCGGAGAAATTCGTAAGACGATGCCAGCTCCGCGGCATCCTTTCGGCCGACGTAGCCGCCGTCACCCAGGGCTGCGAGTGCGTCCATCGTGGACGGAGAGCGCAGCTCCGCGTCGATCCGACCGTGGACCAGTTGCAGCAGCTGCACCGCGAACTCGACGTCCCGGAGACCTCCGCGCCCCAGCTTCAGCTCTCGTTCGGCGTGCGCGGAGGGCACATGCCCTTCAACGCGGCGCCGCATCTTCTGGACTTCGGGGACGAAATTCTCGCGATCGGCCGCTGCCCACACCTTCGGCGCGACCATCTCCGCGTACTTACGCCCGAGCTCGGCGTCGCCTGCCACCGGGCGTGCTTTGAGCAAGGCCTGAAACTCCCAGGTCTTGGCCCACTTTTGGTAGTAAGCGGCATGTCCGTCGAGGGTCCGGACCAAGGCGCCCGCCTTGCCCTCCGGACGCAGCGCCGCGTCGACCTCGAAACAGGCCTTCCCGACCACGCGCATCATCGTGCTCGCCAACCGCGTGGAGACCGACAGATCTCCATCGCCGACGAAGATGACGTCCACGTCGCTCACATAATTCAGCTCTCGACCACCGCATTTGCCCATCGCGATCACGGCGAGCAGGCCTTCGACACTGGCCCCCACCTCAGACTCCGCGACCAGCAGCCCCACGGTCAGCGCGGCCTCCGCCAGCGTGGTGAGCTGGGCTCCGATCTCGGCATAGGGGGGCTGGCGAAGGCCGGGTTCGACCAGATGCCCGAGGTCGGCCGCTGCGATGCCGAGGAGCAGCTCGCGGTAGCCGACGCGAAGAGCCTGCTCCGCCTCAAGCCCGGTGAGCACCTCGCCTTCCGGACGTAGGTGGCCGAGGAGACTGCTCACGTACTGATCCGGCTCAGTGCTCTTCTGCCCTTCGAGGGCCTTCCAGCAGCCGGTGTTCGAGACCATGAAGTCCGCGAGTGCGCTCGAAGTGCCCAAGACACCGAGCATTCGGCCGCGGAAGGTGCGATTGGCGCGCAGCGCCTGGTCGAGCCCGTTCCAGGCGGCTGGGTCGACTTCCCTGATCCGATCCAGGCCGCTCAGTGCGAGATCGGGATCCGCGGCGCGGGACAGTGCGGACAACACGTCGGCGGCGGAACCGTCCGGGCCGGATTCGGTCCACCAACCGGCAGCACGCAGCTGCCCGTCGGCACGGGGATCGGTGAAGCCGTATCTCGCCACGGAAGCGGTCGGCCTGGCGCGCTCAACCATCGGCTTCCACCGTAGTCGCCCTTCCGCCCGGAGCCAGACGGACGCGCAAGGGATCAAGGGACCTTTGCTACCACTTCGGCTCGCGCGGTAGCAAAGGTCCCTTGCTCCCTGCTAAGCGGCGATCCTGCCGACTTCCTGTTCCGGAACGGGCGGGGCGGGGCTGGTGAAGCTGCTGGCGTTGACGGGACTCCGCCGGGAAAGGAGGTAGATCCCAATGCCGATCGCGAGGCCCGCGACGCCAACAGCGATCGTCCCCACCGTGCCGGTCGAGGTCACGAGGCCGGCACCGGCGCCGACGATGGCGGCTGCCGGAAGGGTGAACAGCCACGCGACCACCATGCGGCCGGCCGTGCGCCAGCGAACCGGTGACTCATTCCTGCCCACTCCGGAGCCGACGATCCCTCCGGAGCAGACGTGAGTCGTCGAAAGTGGAAAACCGAAGTTCGTCGAGGCGAGGATGACGGCCGCCGAGCTGGTCTGCGCGGCGAAGCCCTGCGGGCCATCGATATCCGTCAGGCCTTTACCTAGCGTGAAGGTGATGCGCCAGCCGCCCAGGTATGTGCCGAGCGCGAGCGCCAACGCCGCGCTGACGATCACCCAGAGCGGCGGCCCTGCCCCGGCGGGGAGGGTTCCGGCGGTGATCATCGTCAGTGTGATGACGCCCATGGTCTTCTGCGCGTCGTTCGTGCCGTGAGCGAGCGAGACCAGCGAAGCCGAGATGATCTGGCCGACTCGGAAGCCGGCGGTGCGGCCGCGGCGGACGAAGATCCGATAGACGAAGTACGTCACGATCATCGCGACGAGGCCTGCCAAGACGGGCGACAGCGCCGCCGGGACCAGGACCTTCTCGACGATCTTTCCGAAGTGGACGGAGTCCGTTCCAGCGGACACCCACGTGGCGCCGATCAGTCCCCCGAACAGCGCGTGGGACGAGCTGGACGGTAGTCCGACGAACCAGGTGACCAGGTTCCAAACGATCGCCCCGACCAGGCCACCGAACACGATCGCAGGCCCGATCTTGGTGTCGTCGACCAGTCCATTCGAGATGGTCTTGGCCACTTCGACCGACAGGAAGGCGCCGACCAGGTTCAGGACCGCGGAGATCGTCACCGCGACCTTGGGACGCAACGCCCCGGTGGCGATCGACGTCGCCATCGAGTTGGCCGTGTCATGGAACCCGTTTGTGAAATCGAAAATTAGGGCCGTGACGACGACGAGCACGACCAACACTGAGGGCTCCACCCCGACCTCCGAACCCTTCGAAACTCCCTTCGCAAGGTACCTGACAGGTAGACCCGAGTGTTAACAACCCATACGTATTTGAGACATAAGTCGTTAAGCCATCGGCAAAGTACGTTGACGGTCCGCAGCCGGAGCGAGGTCACCGGACACCAGTCGGACGAAGCGTTGGGCGAACGGCCGCCAGGTTTCGGTGATATCGGCATGCACCCGGGCCAGGTTTTCCGGGGTCAGTACGTCCGGCCGGGTGAGTTCCGCCATTTCCGGTGCCTGCCGCGCCCAGTCGAGGACCACCTCTGGCGTCGTCTCGATGTGGAACTGGACTCCGTAGGCACAACGGTCGAATCGGAAAGCCTGATAGGGATACCGCGGAGAGGAGGCGAGAAGCTCGGCTCCGGCAGGCAGCCGCGTGATCGCGTCGTTGTGGAACTGCAGGACATCCTGCATGAGCGGCAGGTCCGCGAACAGCGGGTCGGTCCACGCAGCGTCCTTCTTGGACACAAGCCCCGGACCGACTTCGGGGCCCTGATCGCCAGTGGCGACGCTGCCGCCCAGCGCCACCGCCAGGAGCTGGCTGCCGAGGCAGATCGCGAGCGTCGGGATCCGCGCGCCGGCGGCCTTCGAAAGAAGCTTCCGCACGTCCGCGAGCCACGGATGAGCCTCGTCGTCGTTGGCGCCCATCCCGCCGCCAAGGCATACGACGCCGGCGTATCCGCCGAGATCGGCGGGGAGAGTCTGATCGGGCAGCAACCGGATGTCGAGCTCGGCGCCTGCCTCGGCGAGCCAGTCGCCGAGGGGGCCGATCGGATCTGATGCATCCGGCTGGATGACGAGCAACTTGGGAGCGGTCACCTCCCCAGCCTACGACCGCACCGACAGCAAGGGACCTTTGCTACCACGTGGGGAGGCGGCGATAGCAAAGGTCCCTTGCTCTTCAGCGGTCAGCAGGCGCAGCGCGGGGCGGGTGCGGGGGTGTGCGGGGAAGGCAGGGCGTCTCGCTCAACGGGATAGCCGGCAGCTTGCCAGGCGGTGATACCACCGGACAGGCGTTTGACCTTGAAGCCGAGCTCCGCGAGTTTCAGGGCCCCTTTGGTCGCGGCGTTGCAGTGAATGCTCTCGCAGTAGCAGATGTAGACGAGTTCGCGGTCCAGCCCGCTGACCGACTCCGCTGTCATGTCCCGGTAAGGGAGATTGATCGCGCCGGGGATGCGAGCAGACGCGAAGGCCTCGGGAGCTCTGGTCTCGACTACCACGTATCCCTGCTGGGCGCCAGAGGTGAGATCTCGGACCAGGTCGTCCGGGTCGACCTCGAGAGCGAGTTCAGCGCGAAGGTGCGCGGCCGCGGTCGCGCTGTCCAGAGCCGGAAACATCAGTGCGCGGGGTTCGGTCGTCATGGCTCAATCTTCGTGGTCAGTGATCATCCGCAACATCGGAGAATCCAGGTCTCGGCGGCGGCTAGCCTGGAGATCCCTGGCAGGCATGACGATCGACCTGGAGTTCTGTGAACCTCGATGATCTCGACTGGCAGCTGCTGGAACTGCTCCAGTCCGACGGCCGGTTGACCTATTCGGAGCTCGGCCGGCGGGTGTCGCTGTCCGCGCCCGCGGTGACCGAGCGGGTTCGTCGGCTCGAGGAGAAGGGGATCATCACGGGGTACTCGGCGAGCGTCGATCTGACGAAGCTCGGGCTTCCGATCGAGGCGATGGTTCGGGCAAGGGTACGCAGCCTGGACACGGCACGCTTCCGCGAAACCATCCTCGCATTACCGCAGGTGCTCGACGCCGACCACGTCACGGGTGACGAGTGCTGGTTCGTGCGAGTCGCCTGCCGGAACACGGCGGAGCTGGAAGAACTCGTAGAGCGGATGCAGCGCTACGGCGAGACCACCACTTCGCTGGTCTTCTCGTCGCCTGTGCGCCGGCGCGCGGTCGGCCGAGAAAGCTGCTGAGCGACTCCGCGGGGGAGCAAGGGACCTTTGCTACCACTCGGCGGGGCAGACATGAAAGAAGGTCTGGGACCTGGGAGAACTCTCGGTTCTCAACCAGGTCCCAGACCTTCTTTCTAATGTTAGTCCGGCGGTGTCCTACTCTCCCACAACCCTTCGGTTGCAGTACCAT
>NZ_LIWC01000006.1:0-692634 GCF_001905755.1 Amycolatopsis sp. CB00013
TCCGAGCCAGACCCCGCCAGAACTCCATCCACACACATCATCATCACTGTGGCTTTCGCGACACCATCGCCCCGCCACTGCGCGTGAAGGCCCCCTTTCCTCGTCCATCCATGCCCCCGCCGCCGCCCTCAACGGGCGCGCTGACGCGCGGCAGGACTGAACTCGACCGAGGGAAGGGGGCCTTCACGGGCAAATCACTCCAGGACGAGCAGCAGGTCCCCGCCTTCCACCTGCTGGACGGCGTTGATCGCGCGCCGCGACACCTTGCCGCCGGTCGACGCCGTGATCGACGCCTCCATCTTCATCGCCTCGATGGTCGCGACCGTGGCACCGGCCTCGACCTCGTCGCCCTCGGACACCTGCAGCGTGACCACACCCGCGAACGGCGCGGCGATCTGCTTCGGGTCGCCCTTGGCGGCCTTCTCCGTCGCCGGGATGTCCGACGCGATCGCGGTGTCGCGGACCTGGATCGGGCGCAGCTGGCCGTTGAGCGTGGACATCACCGTGCGCAGCCCGCGCTCGTCGGCCTCGCCGATGGCCTCCAGCTCGATCAGCAACCGGACACCCTGTTCCAGGTCGACCGAGTACTCCTCGCCCGGCCGCAGGCCGTAGAAGAAGTCCTTGGACGGCAGGACGGAGGTGTCACCGTACTGCTCGCGGTGCGCCTCGAAGTCCTTCGTGGGCCCGGGGAACAGCAGCCGGTTCAAGGTCTGGCGCCGGTTCTCCGCCAGTCCCTTGTGGTCCTCTTCGGACAGTTCCTGCACCGGCTTCGGCTGCGCGCGGCCTTCGAGGGCCTTGGTGCGGAACGGCTCCGGCCAGCCGCCGGGCGGGTCGCCCAGTTCGCCGCGCAGGAAGCCGATCACCGAGTCGGGGATGTCGAACTTGTTCGGCTCCGCCTCGAAATCCGAGGGCGAGACACCCGCGCCGACGAGGTGCAGCGCGAGGTCACCGACCACTTTGGACGAAGGCGTGACCTTGACCAGGTGCCCGAGGATCTTGTCCGCGGCCGCGTACATCGCCTCGATGTCCTCGAACCGCTCGCCGAGGCCGAGCGAAATCGCCTGCGTGCGCAGGTTCGACAGCTGACCGCCCGGGATCTCGTGGTGGTACACGCGCCCGGTCGGCGACGAGAGCCCCGCCTCGAACGGCGCGTAGATCTTGCGCACGCTCTCCCAGTACGGCTCCAGGTCGCCGATGGCCTGCAGATCCAGCCCGGTCGGCCGGTCCGAGTGGTCGGTGGCCGCGACGAGCGCGGACAGCGACGGCTGCGACGTCGTGCCCGCCATGGACGCGACGGCACCGTCGACGGCGTCCGCCCCGGCCTGGATCGCGGCGAGGTACGTCGCCAGCTGCCCACCCGCGGTGTCATGCGTGTGGATATGCACCGGAAGGTCGAATTCCTTGCGCAGCGCGGAAACCAGCCGCACCGCCGCCGGCGCCCGCAGCAGGCCCGCCATGTCCTTGATGGCCAGGACGTGCGCCCCCGCGCCGACGATCTGCTCCGCCAGCTTGAGGTAGTAGTCCAGCGTGTACAGCTTTTCGGCCGGGTCCGACAGATCCGAGGTGTAGCAGAGCGCCACCTCGGCCACGGCGGATCCGGTCTCGCGGACGGCTTCGATCGCCGGGCGCATCTGCTCGACGTCGTTGAGCGCGTCGAAGATCCGGAAGATGTCGATGCCGGTCGCCGTCGCCTCCTCGACGAAGGCGTTGGTCACCTCGGTGGGGTACGGCGTGTAGCCGACGGTGTTGCGGCCGCGCAGCAGCATCTGCAGGCAGATGTTCGGCACCGCTTGTCGCAGCTTCGCCAGCCGCTCCCACGGGTCTTCGGCGAGGAACCGCAGCGCGACGTCGTAGGTCGCGCCGCCCCAGCACTCCAGCGAGAGCAGCTGCGGCGTGGTCCGCGCGACGACCGGCGCGACGGCGAGCAGATCCTTCGTCCGCACGCGGGTGGCGAGCAGCGACTGGTGCGCGTCGCGGAAAGTGGTGTCGGTGACGCCGATGGTCGGCGACTCCCGCAGCCAGCGGGCGAAGCCCTCCGGGCCCAGTTCGGTGAGCTTCTGCTTCGAGCCGGGCGCCGGTTCGAGGCCCTTGGGCAGCTTCGGCAGTTTCACCTGCGGGTCGAGGGTGCGCGGACGCTCGCCGTGCGGCTTGTTGACCGTCTTGTCGGCGAGGTAGGTCAGCAGCCTGGTCCCGCGGTCGGCCGAATGGCGCGCGGTGAGCAGATGCGGGCGCTCCTCGATGAACGACGTCGTGACGCGGCCTTCGCGGAAGTCCGGGTCGTCGAGGACGGCCTGCAGGAACGGGATGTTCGTGGCCACACCGCGGATCCGGAACTCGGCGACCGCGCGGCGGGCGCGGCCGACGGCGGTCTTGAAGTCGCGGCCGCGGCAGCTGAGCTTCACCAGCAGCGAGTCGAAGTGCGCGCTGATCTCGGTGCCGGCGAACGCCGTCCCGCCGTCGAGGCGGATGCCGGAACCACCGGGCGAGCGGTACGCGCTGATCATCCCGGTGTCCGGGCGGAAACCGTTGGCGGGATCCTCGGTGGTGATGCGGCACTGCAGGGCGGCGCCGCGCAGGTACACCTTGTCCTGCGACAGGCCGAGGTCTTCGAGTGTCTCGCCGGAGGCGATGCGCAGCTGCGACTGGACGAGGTCGACGTCGGTGACCTCCTCGGTCACCGTGTGCTCGACCTGGATACGCGGGTTCATCTCGATGAAGACGTGGTTGCCGTCCCGGTCGAGCAGGAACTCGACGGTGCCGGCGTTGCGGTAGCCGATCTGGCGGGCGAACTTCACCGCGTCGGCGCAGATCCGGTCCCGCAGTTCGGACGGCAGGTTCGGCGCCGGGGCCAGCTCGACGACCTTCTGGTGCCGCCGCTGGACCGAGCAGTCGCGCTCGTAGAGGTGGATCACGTTGCCCTCGCCGTCGGCGAGGATCTGGACCTCGATGTGGCGCGGCTCGACGACGGCCTTCTCGATGAACACCGTCGGGTCGCCGAAGGCCGACTCGGCCTCGCGCGCGGCGGCCTCGATGGACTCGCGCAGCTGCGCGGGGTCCTGGACGCGGCGCATACCGCGGCCGCCACCACCGGCGACGGCCTTGACGAACACCGGGAAGCCGATCTCCTCGGCCGCGGCGATCAGCGCGTCGACGTCGGAGGACGGTTCGGAAGAACCCAGCACCGGCACACCGGCGTCGCGGGCGGCCTTGACCGCGCGGGCCTTGTTGCCGGTCAGCTCGAGGATGTCCGCGCTCGGCCCGACGAAGGTGATTCCTTCGTCCTCGCACGCGCGCGCGAGGTCCGGGTTCTCGGAGAGGAAGCCGTAGCCGGGGTAGACGGCGTCTGCGCCCGCCTTCTTGGCGGCCGCCACGATTTCCTCGACCGACAGATAGGCCCGCACCGGGTGACCGGGTTCGCCGATCTCGTAGGCCTCGTCGGCCTTCAGCCGGTGGAGCGAATTGCGGTCTTCGTGCGGGAACACAGCCACCGTGCCCGCGCCGAGCTCGAATCCGGCGCGGAACGCGCGGATGGCGATCTCACCCCGGTTGGCGACCAGTACCTTGCGGAACATGCCGGTCCTTCCCATCATCGGATCGGTAGGTGAGGCACGTTACCTGCTCGCTCCCGCAGGGCGGGAGTTGTTGCCCAGGTGATGGACATCATTCCTGGCCGAGTTGCGCTCCGGGACTCTGCAGCAACCTGTTCGCGGTGCCCTCGTGGACCCCGGTCAGCACGTCGACCGAAGCGAGGTCGACGAGGGCCTTCGCGACGTCCGGCGCCGAGGCGTCCGGGTGCAGGGCGCGGTACAGCGCGGCCACCCCGGCGACGTGCGCGGCGGCCGACGACGTCCCGCTGAGCACCCGGCCGCCGCTCCCGCCGGCGTTGGGTCCCGGCACGTCGACGCCGGGCGCGAACAGGTCGACGACCTCGCCGTAGTTCGACGTCGACCCGACCTGGTCACTGGCGTCGGTCGATCCGACGGTGAGCGCTTCGGTGACCCGGCCGGGTGAGAACTTCCCCGCGTCGGTGGCCTCGCCGCCCGCCGGGAGGGCGATCGGGACGACCGCCGCGAGCGCCCGGACGGCGGCGTCGAGCTGGTCGTTGGCCGCGCCGCCGATGCCGAGGACGGCGACGGCGGGCTGCCGTGCGTTCTGCGTCACCCAGTCGATACCCGCGATGATCTTGTCGGTCGCGCCGCCGCCCTGTGCGTCGATCACCCGGACCGGGACGATCTGCGCGGCCTTCGCGACACCGAAGGTCCTCGACGCGGCGACACCGGCCAGGTACGTGCCGTGACCGTTGGTGTCGGTGGTGTCCGTGCCGCCGTTCAGGAAGTCCTTACCGGGTTTGACGCGGCCGCCGAAGTCCGGATGCGCCGCGTCGACCCCGCTGTCGATCACGTAGACCGTGACGTCCTTGGCGTCGGTCTCGTAGTGGTAGAGCTGATCGAGACCGGTTCGCTGGTCGATCCGGTCCAGCCCCCAGTTCGGCGGGTTCTGCTGGACTTCCGTCGCGGAAGCGGGCTGCGCCACCAGCACCAGGAGCGCCAGCGCGGCCATGATCCGTACCAGTCGAATGATCATGTCTTGGCTCTACGCCTGTACCTGCGGGGCGGCAACCCCGGCGTGTCACCCGTTCGACTGGTCTTGGCCGATATGCGCGCTGACCGTCGACTTCGGGAAGCAGACCAGCGCGTCGAACGCCTCGACGACGTCGACGGGGTTGAACAGGTGCGCGTGCCGGATGCTCTGTGGTCCCTCGGTTCCACGTCGCGCGCGAAGGTCGACCAGGCCGGGGCCCTCGGCTTCGACGCTGCCGTCCGCCGGAGCGTCCAATTCCTGGCGGTACACGGTGAAACCGAGCCGCGCGGTCGCATCCGGCTTGAGCCCGGTGGTCTCGCCCTCGACCGCGGTGAGCCCGAGCGCGAAGTAGTCGTCGCCGAATTCGGCGGTCAGATGCGTCCCCGCCGACGGCGAGGTGAGGCCGGGGAACGGCGAGAACGGCACGCGCTGGAGGTGTCCGTTGTGGAGCATCACGACGATCTTCGTGTCGTCACCGTGAAGCCGCCGGATCAGCCGGACGGTGTCGGCCATGTACGCGTCGCGCGAACCGCTCTGCAGGGCGGGCGCGTCGCCGGACATCATCGCGGCGACCTCGGCGAGGTACGCGTCGACGCGTACCGCGCCTTCGACGTGGTGCTCCGCGACGGCGGTGTCCCCGTAGACGGGACGCAGCGAGGTGAGGTGGGTCTTGAGCCGCGTGAGCGCCGCGGTCGCCTTGTCCTTGGCCGCGTCGTCGAGGGCGGCGTACTTGGCGGGCGCGTCCGCGCTGCTGACCGAGGCGTATCCCTTGGTCGCCTCGATCGCCGCGTCGACGAGGCCCGCCGCATCCGGGTCCACAGTGGACAGATAGGCGCGGACGGCGTCGAGCGATGGCACCGGCGAGCCCGCGGAACTCGGTACGTCGAGGCCGCAGTACCGGACGTCGCCCCGTTCGCGCAGCCACGTCAGCATTTCGTGCGCCTCAGGGGACTCCCCGAGCGAGAACGTGAAGCCGTCGCGACCGATGTCGGCGACGTCCCCGGGCGCGCCCTTCAGCCAGTCTTCGACGAGCTTTCCTTCGGCGAATCCGGATTCGAACGCCAAGACCCGGAAGCCGTGGTGCTCGACGAGGTGCTGGAGCAAACGATTGCGCAGGTCGCCGAACTCGTGGACGTGGTGGTTGTTCTCACCGATGGCGACGATCTTGGCGTCTCCGACGAGTTCGGCGATCTTCGCTGGGTCTGACATACTGGCCACACTAACGCAACAGGAGTAGCAATTGGCAACCTCCGGCACCCAGCGGCCCGGCGGCCGGACCGAACGCACGCGCCAGGCCGTGCTGCACGCCACCCTCGATCTGCTGGCCGAACGCGGGTTCGGCGAACTGACCGTGGAGGCGGTCGCCGAGCGGTCCGGCGTGCACAAGACCACGGTGTACCGGCGCTGGTCCTCACCGGACGGTCTCGTCGCCGCCGCGCTGCAGATGGGCGCGGAGGACGACTGGAAGGCGCCCGACACGGGGTCGCTCGAGGACGATCTGTACGAGGTCGCGGCCGAGGTGGTGCGGTACTTCACCGAGCCCGCGCTGAAGGAGTTGCCGACGGCGTCGGTCCTGGCGGCCTTCCAGTCTCCGCAAGCGGCCGAGGCGCTGCACGACTTCTACGCCGACCGGCACGTGCGCATGGCGCCGATCGCGGAACGGGCCGTCGCGCGGGGCGAGATCCCGGCCGGCACGGATGGCGACGAACTGGTGCGGGCGGTGTGCGGGCCGATGTTCTACCGGCTCTTCCTGTCGCGGGAAAGTGTCACGGTGGCGGACGCACGGGTCACCGCACGGGCTGTGGCGGTCGCCGCGCGCGAAGGCGCCTTCGTTCGGTCACACGTTTAGTCGCGGAAATACGCGGTGGGGCGTGATCGGTTGTTGATGAAGGAATCGGGACGTTGAGTGTCCCGATTCCTTCATGGCCGTGGGTTATGTCGGCGATGGAGCTTGGTCGACGGAGGATCGAGAACACTCAACGTCCCCGATTTTCGCTGATCAAGGGCCATGCCTGCCATCCCTTGAGGGGTAAGCCAAACGTGTCGTGATTGCGGGCGGCCTGTTCGCCGGGGTGATGGGCAGTGCGAAGGCGTAACGCGCGTGCTCAGACACGGGACACGCGTGCCTGGATCCCGCACTCGGGTGTCCCGGCTCCACGCACACGAGATCCGCTTTCAAGCACGCGAGACCCGGCTCTGAGCACGCCACCGTTGGCTTACCTCTCAATAACCCGAATCGCCGCTAACGACCACCCGCCAGTTCGGTCTGGTCATGAGCAACGAGCGGCTTACCGGGGAGAAGGAGGTTTTCACTGCAGCGAAAAGGTGTGGTGATCGATTCGTGCGGCGGCGATTGTGGTTTCGTCAGCAACATCCACAGAGGGGAAATATCATGCGAACCAAGCATGTTGTCGTGTCCACGATTGCCGGCGTCGCGCTGGCGTTCGGCGTTACGACGGGGACAGCAGCAGCCGCCGACGGTGGCACGACCGGCGCGCCGGTCGTGCTGGGTGCCTGCCCGGATACCGGTAATGAGGTCAGCATCAGCGGCGGCTACGCCGAGTGGGACATCACGTGCGAAAAGGGCCGGGTGCACGTCCGGGGGCACGTCAAGGACACCGCGCTCGACGGCAAATGTGCGCGGGTGAAGGCCACGAACATGACCGGAGGCAAGACGAAGAAGGTGTCCGCCTGCGGCTGGGGCACCGACAAGAAGATCAACTTGGATCTCGGTAAAGGTAGCAAGGGAGCCGAGGTCTACCTGTACAAGTCGTGAGGCCCAGCCTGAGTTGATCGCGCAGGAGTGAACCCGGCCCGGATCCCCGAGCCGGGTTCACATACGGTGTCCGACTCCAGGACCAGACAAGTCTTTGACACCCCGGGACTCGATCTCGGCCAGATACCGCCCCAACCGACGGACGCCTCCCGCACAACCTGCGGAAACTCGGGAAGAACAGTCTTGGACACCTCTGGATAATATCTCAAGATAATCGAACCTGTGTTCGCAATTTAAGCGACAATGAAACCGGCGAAACAATACTGAAGGGTGATAGAGCCAGAAACGCCGCTACGCCCGAGCTCTTGAGGTCAGTTTTACCGTCAGCGCCGGGAACTTTCCGGGCCAGACTGGTTTCTCCGTGCCACGAGAGGGGACCGTCATGACCGAGGAAGTCCGGAAGCCGACGCGCGAGATGCCGCGCCAGCTCAAGTTCGTCCGCGTTTTCCTCTGGGTGCAAGCGGTCCTCAACATCCTCGTCAGCGTGCTCGTGACCGCGCTCGCGATCAACGAACTCGACCACGGCAACGAGGAAGCCGGCCTCGCCCTCGCGCTGGCGATCCTCGGTTTCGTCGTCGCCGCCGTGCTGATCGCTTGCGCGACAAGGATTTCCCACGGTTCGCCCTGGGTGCGGCCGACGGTCATCGCCGTGGAAGGGCTCTCCGTCGTCATGGGACTGATCAGTCTGGTCAACGGCGGGGCGATCACCCAGCTGATCGGCATGGGCATCGCCGTCGGCATCATCGTCACCCTCAACAAACCCGAGGAAACCGCCTGGTTCAAGCGCTGACGAGAGCGATCCGGTAGCGCACTTCGGCAAGCGGGACGTCCTCGCCGGGCATGGTGTCGGTCTTCGTCGCCCCGTCCGGCACCCATCCCCCGGCCGAGTAGAAACGCCGGGCGCGTTCGTTGGTTTCGAGCACCCAGAGCGTCGCCTCGCGGTGCCCCGAATCCCGCAGCGCGGCGACGGCGGTGTCGAGCAGCAGCCTGCCCAGTCCCGTGCCCCAGCGCGCCGGTTCGAGGTAGATCGCGCGCAGTTCCCCGCGGACCCGGTCGACGGCGGTGAAGCCGAGGAGCTTTCCGCCTTCGACCAGGACCAGGATGTCGCCCCGGTTGGCGGGATCGGCGAGCGTCCGCTGCCAGCGGGCCGCCCGTCCCTCGACGGACAGATCGCGAAGGTAGAGCTCGGGCAGCAGGCCCTGGTACGCCGACTGCCACGACCGCACGTTCACCTCCGCGATGGGCCAGGCGTCCTCGACGGTCGCGAGGCGGATCGTGGCCATCGTCAGCTTTTCACTTCGCGGGCGGCGAAACCGGTCACGACGGCCAGCGCGAGCACCGCCCCCAGCGCGATCCACCAGCCGGCGCCGGTGACGCTCGAACTGCTCGGCATCGCGTAGGAAAGCACGCACGCCATGACGATGCCGCCTCCGGCCACCCCGCCGAGGAAGGCGATCCCGAAGGCCGCCGGCCGCAGCAGCACACCGAGCAGCGTCCCGATCAGGAGCACCACCGAGACCACGAGGTAGATCGCCGCCTCGTCGGCCCGGCTCGACGAGTAGTCGAGCAGTTCGACGGCCTCCGCCACCAGCCCGGCCGTACCGGCGGCCCCGGCCACGAGGGCCGCGATGGCGAGCCCGCCCCTCGGCTTCCCCAGCCCGAGACGGAAACTCCGGTCACGCCGCACCGAGATCAGCGCGCAGACGGCCCCCGCGAGCAGACAGCCGTCGGTGAGGACCAGCAGCACCGGCCCGGACGGGATCGCCGAAAGCAGCGCGAGCCCGCACAGCGCTCCCGGCCCCACCAACCGGCGTGTGGCAGGCAGGAACATCATGATCCCCGCCGCGATCGCGAAGATGCCGAGCGGTACGACCGTCCAGCCGCCGTCTTCGAAGAAGTCCTCCATGCTGCGGCTGAGCGCGAGACTGATAGGCAGCAGGTACACCGCGGCAGCGAACGCGAGCACACTCGCGGCGACGGCGAACGGCTCGAACTTCGGCGCGGCTTCGACCGGCCGCACGGGTTCCACGACCGTCGCTTCCTGGATCTCCACGGGCGGGGCGGGTTTCGGAGCCGGTTCGGGCCGCGACGGCGGCACCGGCGCGGGTTCCGCGACCACCTGGCCCTCGACCCGTACCACGACCTCGCCGGTCGGTCCGGTCACCGTGATCCGCCCGTCGAACGCCCCGAGTTCCGACAGCTCCAGGGAGATCTCGGCCCCGTCGGCGTCCTCGGTCACCCGCAGCCAGGAATGCGACGAGGCGAAGTGGCACGCCCGCGCGATCGGCGGCCCGGCCAGCCGGACGCGCGCCACCGGCCGCGTCCCCCGGACGACCTCGCCGAACCGGACCACTTCGGACTCGGCCCGCACCCGCGCTTCGGCCCGCGCCAGTTCGGCGGCCTCGGCGATATGCCGGATGTCGGTCTGCGCCATCGTCGTGAGGACCTCGTGCGCGCCGATGGCGACCGACAGGTTCTCACTCGTCAGCCGTCGCTGGAGTTCGGTCACCGCGCCGAGGCGGGTGAACATGTTGGGATCCTCGCTCGCCGCGCGCAGATCGGCCGGGACCGGCGACGGTTTGATCCGGCGGCGCCTGCTCCTGGCCAGATACAGCTCGCCCTGCATCTCGATGTCACGACTGGGTGTCTGATTCGGATTCCGCTCCCGGACACTGTCGAACAGGTAGTCGTAGAGCTCGCTGAGCGCGATCCAGCCGTCCTCGTCGCGGTCCGCGTCGCCCGTCCGCAGCCCGTCGACCAGTGCCGAGGTGAACACCGACGGCCGCGCGTGGTCGTCGGCGAGGTGATCACCCTCGAAGGCGTACTCGATGGAGTTCGACGCGGTGATCACCGCCCTGCCTCGGCCGCCGAAACCCCCGCCGGGGAACGCGTCGAGCACGTTGGCCTCGCCGGTGGCGCGCACGGCGACCCCCTGGCTGAAAGCGCCGCCGTAACAGCAGTCCAGCAGGAGGACGATGCTGCGCGACCGGCTCATCCGCATACAGCGCTGGACGAAGTCGGCGGGGACGGCGGTGGACGCGAGCCGCTCCGGCCGGGTGTTGCGGGCGGCGAAGAACAGCTCGCCCGATTCGCTTTTCAAGCCGTGGCAAGAGAAATGCACCAGCAGGACGTCGTCCGGCGCGCTGTCGGCGAACAGATCCTCGACCCGGCCCGCGATCACGTGCGCGGTCTCGTCGCGTACCACCTGGACGTCGAACTCGCTGACGGCACGGTCCGCGAGGACCTCGGCGAGCGCCTCGGCGTCGGCGGCCGGGGACCGCAGCGCGCTCAGCCCGGGGTTGTCGTACTCCCCGTTGGCGATGATCAGGGCCCGCCGTTCGCCGGTCATGACGACGAATGCCTGCTCACGAAGAGATCGACGAGTTTGTCCTGATCGGTGAGCGTCGCTTCGGACAGCTCCAGCACGTCGCCGTCGATCTCCAGCCGGACCGTGCGCTTCACCCGTCCGCCGCGCGAAAGCCATTCCCGCACGGCCGTCACGACCGAGCGCAGGCCGTCGGCGGACTTCCCGAGCGTGACGAGCAGGCCGCCCGCGGTCGCCACGTCGAAGCCCCGCGAGCCTGGTGGCGCCTCACCGGCGGGCAACGCCTTGACGTCGGAAACGCCGCGATCGATCAGTTCCCCTCGGAGGTACCCGGCGAGCCGCTCGACCCGTTCCGCGTCGGCCCCCTCCTCACCGAGCTGGACCCGCACCGCTGCTGTCATCCCGGCCTCCCTCGCCCGTACGGATCGAGGAAAACCCCTCGGCCCGTCCGGCGGCAAGGTCCGATCGGGCAGAGATGTTCACGTCAGCTTTTTTCCAGGTACTCCACACGATCTTCGTCGACGACGTCGGCGATCATGTGCGCCAGCCCCAAGTAATTCCCCAAGGCCGGGTCCTTTTCGACGATTTCCGACGCGCGGGCCCTCGCCTCGGCGATGACCTCCTCGTCCTGCAGCAACGAAAGCAGCTTCAGCGTCGACTTCTTCCCCGACTGCGCGGCGCCGAGGATGTCGCCCTCGCGGCGCAGTTCCAAGTCCATTCTGGACAGTTCGAAACCGTCCGTCGTGGACTCGACGGCGGCGAGCCGCTCGCGGGTGGTCGTCCCGTCCAGGGTCTCGGTGACCAGCAGGCACAGCCCCGGCACGCTGCCCCGGCCGACCCGGCCGCGCAACTGGTGCAGCTGGCTGATGCCGAAGCGGTCGGCGTCCATGATCACCATCGCCGTCGCGTTCGGCACGTTCACGCCGACCTCGATCACGGTGGTCGCGACGAGCACGTCCAGGTCACCTTTGGCGAACGCCTGCATCACGGCGTCCTTGTCGTCGGCGGGCATCCGGCCGTGCAGGGCGCCGATCTTCAGCCCCTTCAACGGTCCTTCGGCCAGCTCGGGCGCCACGTCGAGGACGGCGAGCGCGGGCCGCTTGTCCCCCTTGTCCGAAGCAGGTTCGTCCCCGATACGCGGGCAGACGATGTACGCCTGATGGCCCTTGCCGCATTCCTCGCGGACTCGCTGCCATGCCCGGTCCAGCCACGCGGGCCGTTCCGCGACCGGCACCACCGACGTCTTGATCGGCGACCGGCCGGCGGGCATCACGCGCAGCGCGGACGTCTCCAGATCGCCGTAGACGGTCATCGCGACCGTGCGCGGGATGGGTGTCGCGGTCATGACGAGGACGTGCGGGCTGGTCTCGTCGGAACCGCGGGAACGCAGCGCGTCCCGCTGCTCCACGCCGAAGCGGTGCTGTTCGTCGACCACGACCAGGCCGAGATCCGCGAAGGACACGGTGTCCTGGATGAGCGCGTGCGTGCCGACGACGATCCCGGCCTCGCCGCTGACCGTCTCCAGCAACGCCTTCTTGCGTTCCTTGGCGCCCATCGAACCGGTCAGCAGGGTCACGCGCGTCGCGTTCTCCGCGCCGCCGAGTTCGCCCGCCTGCCCGAGGTCGCCCAGCATCTCGCGCAACGACCGGGCGTGCTGCGCGGCGAGGACCTCCGTCGGCGCGAGCATCGCCGCCTGCCGTCCGGAATCGACGACCTGCAGCATGGCGCGCAACGCGACCACCGTCTTGCCGGAACCGACCTCACCCTGCAGCAGCCGGTTCATCGGATGCTCGGTGGACAGATCGCGGGCGATCTCTTCGCCGATCTCCTGCTGGCCCGACGTCAGCGCGAACGGGAGCCGCTGGTCGAAGGCGTCGAGGATGCCGCCTTCGGTGTGCGGGCAGGCTTTCGCGGGCCGCGAGACCAGGGAATGCCGTCGCTGCGCGAAAATCAGCTGCACCGCCATGGCTTCGTCCCATTTGAGCCGCCGGCGCGCGGAGTTCAGCGCGTCCCAGCCCGACGGACGGTGGATACCGCGCAGCGCGCTTTCCAGGCTGGGCAGGCCGTACTGGGCGAGCAGCTCGATCGGCATCGGGTCCTCGTCGACCTCCAGCACGTCCAGCACCTGCCGGACGGCCTTGGCGATCACCCAGGTCGGGATCCCCTGCGCCGCCGGGTACACCGGGATGATCTCGGCGAGGAAGTCGTCCATCGCCTCGGCCTGCCGGTCGGCGTCGAACAGTTCGTATTCGGGGTTCGCCAGCTGGAGGACGTCGCGGAAGGCGGTGACCTTGCCCGCGAACAGCCCGTTCTTGCCGGGTACGAGCTCCTTCTCGCGCCAGGCCTGGTTGAAGAAGGTGCACTGCAGACGGCGTTTGCCGTCGGTGATCACCATTTCGAGCAAGGTGCCGCTGCGCGCCTTCATCCGGCGCTTGTTGACCCGCTCGATCCGCGCCATCACGGTGGCGTGCTCGCCGAGTTCGAGACCGGCGATGTCGGTGAGCTGCCCGCGCTCGGCGTAGCGGCGGGGGTAATGGCGCAGGAGGTCGCTGACCGTCTCGATCTTGAGGCCCTTGGCCAGCGCCTTCGCCGTCGCCGCGCCCACGACCAGCTTGAGGTCCGCGCGCAGGTTGGTCATGCGGTCACTCCACCCCCATCAGCAGCACGGCGTCGGACTGACCGCCGGCGTAACTCGTCAATTCGACCTCGGGATGCTCCACGCGGAGCTGATCGGCCAGCTCACCGGGCAGCCGGACCGGCGCGTCCACGCCGGTCAGCACGGTGACCAACTCGCCGCCGAGGGCCAGCATCCGGTTCAGCACACCGACCGCAGCCGCGACCAGGCTCGTCTCCGAGGCGGGCGCGGGCTCGATCGACACGACCTCGCCGTCGACGAGGCCGACGACGTCACCGGCCTGCGCCCGGCCCACCCAGGTTAGCGACTCCTCCTGCGCGATCCGCAGTTCGCCACGCCTGGTCGCGGCCGCCGCTTCGGCCATCGCGACCACGTCGTCGTTGGTGCGGCGGTCCTTGTCGTGGACGGCCAGCGCGGCGAGCACCTGGACGGGTGAAACGCACGGGATGACGACGACGTCGCGATCCGCCGCCATTGCGTGCCCGGCCGCCGCGTCGGCCGCCGCGGTCAGTCGCTGACCGCCGGGAAGGACGGTGACGTGATGGCCGGCGGCCTCGTTGATCAGGCCCAGCATCTCCTCGACCGTCGGCTCGCTCCCCTGCGGGACCGAAAGCACCGCGACCCCCTCCGCGCGGAGGAGTTCGGCCAGCTGCCCGCCGTGGACCACGGCGACCACCGACCGGTCGATCCCGCCACCGACCTCGACCGGGGTGGGCGTGATCAGCGGCTCGACCCGGACGCGGCGTGGGCGGCCCAGCTCGATCCCGGCCTCCAGCGCCGCGCCGATGTCCGCGCAATGGACATGGACGGCGTACGCGCCCGCGCCGTCCCCGGCGACCGTGACGCTGTCGCCGAGGCCGCTGAGGGTCTTGCGAAGCCCAGGGAGGCTGCCTTCGTCGACGCCGTCGAGCAGGTACATGACCTCCCACGCGGTCGGCGCGTCGATCGTGTGATGGTGATGCGCTTCGAGCGGGTGCTCCGGCTCGGTGAGGCCGCCGGAGATCACGCCGGCAAGGGCGTCGAGGACCGCGACCAGGCCGCGGGCGCCCGCGTCGACCACGCCGGCCACCGCCAGGACGGGCAGCTGCTTCGGGGTCTCTTCGAGCGCTTCGGCGGCGACGCGCGCGGCTTCGGCGGCCACCTCTTCGAGTGAGCCCGTCGCGTCGCGGACCGCCGCCGCGACGGTGTGGAGAACGGTCAGGATGGTCCCGGCCACCGGACGGCTCACCGCGCCCGTGGCGGCCCGGTCCGCGCAGCCGAGCGCCTCCGCGAGCCCGGGCCCGTCGAGCTCCCTCGCGGCCGCCGACTCGGCGATCCCGCGCACGACCTGCGACATGATCACGCCCGAGTTGCCCTTGGCCGCCGCGACCGCGCCCTTGGCGAACGCCGCCAGCGCCTCGGCGGTCGTCGCGGGATCGGCCTCCGCCAGCGCGTCGCGGGCCGCGGTCATGGTGAACAGCAGGTTGGAGCCGGTGTCAGAGTCGGCGACCGGGTAGACGTTGATGCCGTCGATCGCCGGCCGCAGCACGGCCAAGCTGTGCACACAGGCCGCGGACCAAGCCGAGACCGCCGCCACGTCCAGCACCCGCACCCCGTAACCTCCTACCTGTTCCAGCGAGGGTATCGACCCGGTGCCGGAGGGCTCTGAGCCACTGGTTACTATGGTCGAGTTGCCCAGCATGCTGGGCGCATCATTCTTTGTCCCAGATCCAGAGGAGTTCGACGTGGCTGCCGTGTGCGACGTCTGTGGCAAGGGACCGGGCTTTGGCAAGTCGGTCTCGCACTCCCACCGGCGTACCAACCGCCGGTGGAACCCGAACATCCAGACCGTTCACGCCAAGATCGGTCTGTCCCAGCGCAAGCGCCTGAACGCCTGCACCTCGTGCATCAAGGCGGGCAAGGTCGTTCGCGGCTGAGCCGGGTTTTTGGGGAATGGCGGGTGCTCTTCGGAGCACCCGCCATTTTTTGTGTGCGGTGGGCTCGGGCGTCGTCGTGAGTGGCGATTCGGGTTCTAACCCGAATCGCCACTCACGACCACTGTGACCGAGCCGTAGCCCGCACCGAGTACATGAAGGCCCCCTTCCTTGCGCCTAGGTACAGGAAGGGGGCCTTCATGTACTCGGGAAGCGACCGCCTCAAGCCGGAAGTCCGTGAAGGCCTCCTTCCCTACCCTGAAGGTAGTGAAGGAGGCCTTCACGGACTTCGGCGAAACCTCAGGAGTCACAGCGGCCACTGCTGTCACGCAAGGGCCCACGCAAGCGCGTGAAGGCTCAGGGGAGCTTCCACTCCACCGGACCGGCGCCCTGATCCGCCAGCAGCTGATTCGCCCGGCTGAACGGCCGCGAACCGAAGAAACCCGCGTGCGCCGAGAGCGGGCTCGGGTGCGCCGACTCGATGCACGGCACCTGCCCCAGCATCGGCTTCAGATTCCGCGCGTTACGGCCCCACAGGATCGCGACCATCGGCTCGTCCCGCGCCGCGAGGGCCTTGATGGCCTGCTCGGTGACCGCTTCCCAGCCCTTGCCCTGATGCGAGTTCGACTTGCCCGGCTGCACGGTCAGCGACCTGTTGAGCAGCAAGACCCCCTGGTCGGCCCACGGCGTCAGGTCACCGTTCGACGGCAGCGGGTATCCCAGGTCTTCGCAGTACTCCTTGTAGATGTTGATCAGGCTCTTCGGGATCGGCCGGACCTCCGGCGCCACCGAGAAGCTCAGCCCGACCGCGTGCCCGGGCGTCGGGTACGGGTCCTGCCCGACGATCAGCACCCGCACGTCGTGGAACGGCTGCTGGAACGCCCGCAGCACATGTTCACCCGCCGGGAGATAGGTCCGGCCCGCGGCGATCTCCGCGCGGAGGAATTCCCCCATCGCGGCGACCTGCGGCGCCACCGGTTCGAGGGCCTGCGCCCAGCCTGCTTCGACGATGTCCTGCAGCGGTCGTGCGGTCACGGCGTGCGAGCTTACTCACGTGGGTCGAGCCGCCGAAGTTCGACCCGGAACCGGGCAGCCCTCTCGACATACCCGTCCACCACGAGCTTGATCATGTCCGGCCCGAACGACGTGTTCGGCCGTGTCTTCGCGGGGACACCGAGCGCGATCTGCCCACTGTCCACATAGGAACCATAGGAGAGAACAGCGCCCGCGCCGACCATCCCGCCGTCCTCGACGACGGTTCCGTTCAGCACCACCGATCCCGAAGCGATCAGGCAGCCTTCGCCGATCCGCGCGCCCTCGATGTGCACGGAATGCCCGACGGCGGAGGACTTCCCGATGATCGTCGGCTCCTTGCGGGTGCAGTGCAGGACGCAGCCGTCCTGGACGTTGGACCGCTCGCCGATCTCGATGTACCCGTGGTCGCCTCGCAACACCGTCTGCGGCCACACCGACGCGAACGCCGCGATCCGGACGTCGCCGATCACCGTCGCGTCGGGATGGACGTAGGCGTCCGGGTGGATCGAGGGTTCGAGGTCGCCCAGTGCGTAGATCGGCATCCGTCCTCCTATACCAGCGACTTGCCGTAACAGATGCTTTCCGGCTCGTCCTTGTAGTACCCGAAACCCGGGATCTCCAGGTAACCGGCCGACTCGTACAGCGCGATGGCCTCCGGCTGCTTGTCCCCGGTCTCCAGCACCATGCGCAACCGTCCGGCCTCGGCGGCCGTCCGCTCCAGATCGGCGAGCAGCGCCCGCGCGAGGCCACGACCGCGCGCCGAGGCCATCACGAACATCCGCTTGATCTCGGCGTCGCCGGGCCGCAGCGGGTCCGGACCGTCGTGCGCCCGCCAGGCACCGCACGCGACCGGGACGTCGTCGAGGTAGGCGGCCAGGAACAGTCCCTTCGGCGAGGCGAACTGCGCCGCGTCCATGGGCGTCTCGTCTTCGCTGCCGTACCGGGCGGCCAGTTCGAGCTGGGCTTCGGCCAACAGTTTCACCGCGTCGGGGTGGTCGTAGGCCAGCACACGAAGGTCCATGAGCGCGAGATTAGCGAGCCGCCCTCCCGCCGGGGAAGCGAGCGCTAGGTTCTGCTCATGTCGATCGAAGCAGGCCTCGCCGAGGCGCAACTCCGCCAGGCCCGCAACTCCGCCGCCTTCTGGGCGGCCACCGGCCGCTCCCGCGGTCACGAAGTGATCCGCCGCAACGGTTTTCTCGCCGTCGCAGGTGACGAGCGCGCGGGATTGCGCGTTCTGATCCAGGAACCCGGCCTCACCGACGGCGAGGTGGCGGAGATCACGGAGCTCGCCAGGCGGGCGAAGGGCCCGGTGGACGCCGAGGATCCCTTCAGCGTCACCGATCTGAGCCACCTCGGCGACATGCGCAGCTGGCGGATGCCCGTCATGTTGCGGCCTCCCTCCCCGGTCGCCGAACCCTCGATGAAGGTGGTCAGGGTCGACGGGGAGGAAGACCTGCGAGGCGCCGAACGCGCGGTCATCGCGGGCTTCGAACTCGACCGGTTCGAGCCCTACCGCGCGGGAGAGATGTTCCCCATGGCCTTGCTCCGCGAGCCGGGGGTCGAGGTGTTCGTCGCGCGGCTCGACGGCGAGGTCGCCGGGGCGTGCGTCACCGTCGTCGAGAACGGCTTCGGCAGCCATTACTGGGTCGGCACGCCGCCGGCTTTCCGCTCCCGCGGCGTCGGGCGAGCCGTGATGCTCGGTTCCCTCGTCCCCTTGGCGGAAAAGCCGGTGACCCTCACCGCGTCCAAAGCGGGCAGGCCCCTGTACGAATCCCTCGGCTTCACCGTCGCCGGCGAGTCGACCTGGTGGGCTTCCCGCCCTTAACGCCAGTGCTGCCAGCCGCTGTCGTGGCCGTACCGCTTCCCGTCCACCGTGACCCCCGAATCCGGCATGGTGACGACGCCGATCTCGGTCCAGCCCTCCGGCAGTTCGGCGAACGAGGGGAAGGTGGCCGCGAACGCGTGGTCCTCGCCGCCGGTGAGCACCCATTTCAGCGGGTCGGCGCCGAGCGCGGTGCCGACCTCGGTCAGCCTGCTCGACACGTCGAGGTCCGCCGTCCGTACGTCGATCCCCACGCCGGATGCCTCGGCGATGTGACCGAGGTCGGACAGGAGCCCGTCGGACACGTCGATCATCGACGTCGCGCCGCCGTCGGCCGCGCGGATGCCCGCCTCGTAGTCCGGTTCGGGGCAGCGCTGCGCGTTGACCACGCTGACCGGTGACCGGAAACCGCGGCCGAGCACGGCGAGACCGGCGGCCGCCCAGCCGAGCCGTCCACAGACCGCGACGACGTCGCCGGGACGCGCGCCGGACCTCGTCACCGGCTCCCGGCCGCCGAGGTCGCCCAGGGCGGTGACGCTGATCACGATCTGGTCGGCGCGCACCATGTCGCCGCCGACGATCCCGATACCGGCGCGATCGGCTTCGAGCCACATGCCCTGGGTGAGTTCGGTGACGAGTGCCGTCGGGGTGTCCGAGGGGCAGGCGAATCCCATGAGGACGGACGTCGGGCGGGCGCCCATCGCGGCGATGTCGGTGAGGTTCACCGCGACCGCCTTGCGGCCCACCTGTTCGGCACTGGACCAGTCGAGCCGGAAGTGGACGCCCTGCACGAGGACGTCGGTGGACGCCACCGTCCGGCCGTCCGGGCTGGCCACGACGGCCGCGTCGTCCCCCGGTCCGAGCAGGGTCGACTCCGGCTGTTTCCGGCCTGCCGTCACCGCTTCGATCAACCGGAATTCACCGGTCCCGGCGACCGTGCCGTCGTTCGGTGACACCCGTCACCTCCACTTTCCCTTGTCCGGACAAATGTCGATCACCGATAGTCGGAAGCCCTAGGTTTTTCCCGGGGCTGGCGATACGTTGCTACAACGTTCCTACCTTGAGCCGACTTTTACGAAGGGGCGCGCCGTGGTCCACGCATACATCCTCATCCAGACCGAGGTCGGCAAAGCCGCCGCGGTCGCCGCGGAGATCTCCACCATCTCCGGTGTCACCAGTTCGGAGGATGTCACCGGCCCGTACGACGTCATCGTCAAGGCCGCCGCCGACACCGTCGACCAGCTCGGTCAGCTCGTGGTCGCCAAGGTGCAGAACGTGGAGGGCATCACGCGTACGCTGACCTGCCCGGTGGTGCATCTCTGAGAGGTGGTGTAGTGGTCCGGTGGCTGACACGGACACCGGCGCTCCCCCGAAACCCCTGCTGATCGCGGCCGCCTGCCTGGCGATCCTCCTCGTCGCGGGCGTGGCCGTGTTCGGGCTGACCCGCGGCGCGGACTCCGACGCCCCCGTGGCGGACGGTCCGCTCCCGCTCGTCCCGGTCCCGGCGCCGCAGTCGGGGTCACCCGAATGCGCGAAACTCATCGGTGCGCTCCCCCACGAGCTCACGTCGTCCGGCACCACGCTGATCCGGCGGACGCTGGCCGATCCGGCCCCCGAGGCGACGATCGGCTGGGGCACCGGCGATCCGGTGGTCCTGCGGTGCGGTCTCGGCAAGCCGCCGGAGCTGACCCGGACCTCGCAGCTGCGGACGATCAACACCGTCCAGTGGCTGCAGGTCGAGGGTGAGGGCACCGCGACGTGGTTCGCGGTGGACCGGCCCGTCTACACCGCGCTCACCGTGCCGGACACCGCGGGGACGGGGCCGCTCCAGACGGTTTCGGACGTCATCGCCGCCAACCTCCCCGCGGTGCCGCTGCGGTTCTGAGCGCTCAGGGCAGGAGCAGGCTCTTCCCGGTGTACCGCCGCGCCTCGATGTCCGAGTGCGCGGCGGACGCCTCCGCCAGCGGATACGTCCGGCCGATGACCGGGGTCACCGTTCCTTCGGCCGCCCGCCGCAGGATCTCCCGCACCCGGCGCGCGTTGTCGGGCCAGAACCCGACCAGCTGCGCCATGTCCACAACGGACAGCCGGGCACGGTCGGCGTCACCGATCACGGTCTCCGCCCCGCTGGACATGCCGTAGCCGGAGAAGCGGCCGCCGTTGCCCAGCAAGGCCAAAGAGGCGGCGCCCAGTTCACCTCCGACGCCGTCGAAGACCACGTCCAGCCGGTGGCCTCCCGTGCGGGCGAGGACCTCCCCCGTCCAGTCCGCCGCCGAGTAGTCGGCCGGCTCGGCACCCAGTTTCCGCGCGATCGCCGCCTTTTCCTCGCCTCGGACCGCCGCGACGACCGTCGCGCCCGCGGCGCGGGCGAGCTGCACCAGCACACTGCCGAGCCCGCCCACCCCCGGCATCACCAGGATTCGCTCGCCGGCGGCGACCGGGGTCTTCTCCAGCAACGCCAGCGCGGTACTGCCGTCGTCGAACAGGGCCACCGCGTGCCGGGGATCCAGCTTCTCCGGGATCGGGAAGGTGTCGTCCGGCAGCGCGACGACCGTGTCCGCGTATCCCCCGCCGTAACCGCCCGGCGCGTGGGTGAGGACCGCCTTGCCCAGCCAGTCCTCGTCGACGCCGTCGCCCACCGCGTCGACGGTGCCCGCCACCGACCCGCCCGGGACGTACGGCGGCTCGACGGCGAACACGTCGGGACCGTCACCTCGCCGGATGAGGGCGTCGAGCCAGCCGACCCCGGCCGCCGTCACCGCGACGCGGAGCTCCCCCGCTCCGGGTTCGGGAGTGGGCATTTCGACCTGCTCGAGGACGCCGGGATCGCCGAACCGGGACACTCTGATCTCACGCATGAACGCAAGCTATGACCTCCAGTTTGCTCGAGGTCAACCGAGAACGGCGATCAGCGGTTTGAGCGCGGTGTGGAGCGCCTCGCGCGAGCAGCCCGCGTAACCGATGAGGTTCCCGAACACCGTCGGCGTCCCGGCGAAGTGCCGGGCCAGCCCGTCGAGCCGGATCCCTGCGCGTTCCGCCGCCGCCATCCGCGCCGCCTCCTCCTCCGCGGATCCACAAGGGACGACCAGATGCGCGCCCGCGTCGTCGCCGAGCACCGGGATCCCCGCCGACGTCAGCGCGGCCGACACCAGGGACCGGCGCTCCGACAGTTCCCGCCGGAGTTTGCGCAGATGCCTGCCGAGATCGCCGTGCCGCGCCAGTTCGGCGAGCACCCGCTGCCCCGCGGGCGACGGCCGCGTTCCGGTCGCCTCGCGGTACTCCAGCACCGCGGCCGCGACCGGGGCGGGCGCGACCATCCAGCCCGCGCCCAGCGCCGGGGTGAGGATCTTGCTGGTGGTCCCGAGATGCGCGACGACGTCGGGCGCGAGCGCGGCCAGCAACGGCAGCGGCGCGACGTCGAACCGCAGCTCGCCGTCGTAGTCGTCCTCGATCACCAGCATGCCTTGGGCGCGGGCGAGTTCGACCAGGTCGACGCGGCGCGACGCGCTCATCCGGCTGCCGAGCGGATACTGGTGCGCCGGTGAGCAGTACACCGCGCGTACGTCGGCGGGGACGGCGTCCGGGCGCAGGCCCTCTTCGTCGACCGGGACGGGCACGACCTCCATCCCCGCCCGGCGGAACGCCTGCACGGCACGCTGATAACCCGGCTCCTCGATCGCGACGCGGTCACCGCGCGAGAGCATCGCGCCCGCGAGTTCGATCACCGCGGCCGTCGTCCCGCCGGTCGCGAGCACCGTTCCGGCCGCGAGACCGCGGTGCCGCAGCAGATGTTCGGACACGGCGTCCCGGTACGCGCGCAGGCCCGCCCGGTCCTCGCGGTAGGTCGGGCGCGGATCGGCGGCGGCCCGCCACGCGCGGCGCCAGGCGGCCTTCTCGACGCCGTCGGCCCACGGGACACCCGGGGTGAGGTCGACCAGCGTGGGCGGCGCGGCGGGCGTCCCGGGCGCGGGCCCTTTCGCCGGTCGGTCCGCGGGCGGAGTGGTGGTGACATACGTGCCGGAACCGTGGCGGCCGGCGATCCAGCCCTCCGCGTGGAGCTGCTCGTACGCGGCCGACGTCACCGTGCGGCTGACGCCCAGACGGCTCGCGAGCGCCCTGGTCGAGGGCAGCCTGTCCCCGCCTCGCAGATGCCCGTCGCCCGCGGCCGCGCGCAACGCGTCGGCCAGCTGGACCGCGAGCGGGACGGCCGAATCGCGGTCGAGACTGACCGGCAGGGCGGTGTCGGACATGGCGTACTCCTGAAGTGGACTTCTCAAGTATAGGAGAATTGGACATTATTACAGGCCACTCTCCTGGGTGAGACTGGTCGCATGTCCACCCCGCTCTCTCCCACCGACCGGACCACCCTCGGCCGCAAGAAGAACCGCGCGCTCATCGACCGCTCGGCGCTGTACGCGGTGCTCGACGAAGGCCTGATCTGCCATCTGGGCGTCGTGCGCGACGGCGTCCCGCTGGTCATCCCGACCGGCTACGGCCGCGACGGGAACACGCTCTACCTGCACGGATCCACCGGGGCGAGGAGTATGCGCGACTCCGACGGCGTCGAGGTCTGCGTCACGGTGACCCTGCTCGACGGCATCGTCTACGCGCGCTCGATCAACAACCACTCGATGAACTACCGCAGCGCGGTGATCCTGGGGAAGGCCGCCGCGGTCACCGATCGCGACCGGAAGATGCACGGCCTCCACGTGCTGACCGACCACCTCGCGCCCGGTTCGTGGGAACACGCGCGGGACATCAACGCGAAGGAGTTCGCGTCCGTTTCAGTGCTGGAGCTGGACCTCACCGAGGCGTCGGTGAAGATGCGCGGCGAAGGGCCCGACGATCCCGAGGACGAGGTCGCGGACGATCTCGCGTGGGCGGGGGTGCTGCCGGTGCGGACCGTGTTCGGGGAACCGGAGCCGTCGGTGGACCTGGTCGGTGAGTGGACGGTGCCGGACCATGTGAAGCGGCGGGTCGGGTAGCCGCGCGCCGCTCTTGGTCACTTCCCCGAGGCCTTCACGCGCATCTCCTGTGACAGCTGATGCAGGTGGGGCGAATATGGCGACTCGCCCGTCCGTGAAGGCCTCCTTGAGGGACCCTGGGTCCCTCAAGGAGGCCTTCACGGACTTACCTTCGACCAGGCTTTCCCAGGGGCGCGGCTCGGTTCCGAACCGGGCTTACGAGCGGTGGCGCGGCAGCCGCACGGTGAACGTCGTCGCCCCCGGCACGCTCTCGACCTCGATCGTCCCGCCGTGCGCCGAAACCAGCGAGAGCACCACCGAAAGCCCGAGCCCGGTCCCGCCGTTGCCGCGCGTGCGGGCGGTGTCGACCCGGTAGAACCGGTCGAAGATCCGTTCCCGCGCTTCCGGCGGGATCCCGGGCCCGGTGTCGCTCACCCGCAGGACGACCTCCGAACCCGACGCCGCGGCCGACAACGTCACCGCGGTCCCGGGCGGCGTGTGCACCGCGGCGTTGGCGAGCAGATTGTCCAGCACCTGCCGCAGGCGCACCGGATCCGCTTGCAGGACAACACCTTCCGGTAACGCGCCGACGTTCAGCGGATGCTCCGGGCGCCCGGCGGCGAAGGCCTCCCCCGCGTCGGTGACCAGCTCGGCGAGGTCGACGTCGACCAGTCGCAAGGGTGGTTCGCTCTCCGGCGCGTCGAGGCGCGCGAGGAGCAGGAGGTCGTCGACGAGCACGCTCATCCGCTGCGTCTCTTCCCGGATCTTCGCCAGATGCGCCTCGCGTTCGGCGGGTTCGTTCGCCGCGGCGTAGCGGAAAAGCTCGGCGTAGCCCCGGATCGACGTGAGCGGCGTGCGCAGTTCATGGGAGGCGTCGGCGATGAACCGCCGCAGCCGTTCGTTCGCCTCCCGGCGCGCGACCAGCGAGGAATCCAGGTGCGCCAACATGACGTTGAACGCCGTCCGCAGTTCCTCGACCTCGGCGCCGCCGCCGTTCGCCCGCGCGCGCACCGGGAGATCGGCGTTCGTGGTGAGGTCGTGCGACGCGATGTCGTGCGCCGTCCCGGCCATGTCGCTCAGCGGCCGCAGCCCGCGCCGCAGCACCAGCCGTCCCGCGATCACCAGCACCGCGAGCGCCAGCAGGAACGCGACGACCTCGACCATGATCAGCTGGCTGACCGTCCGGTCCAGGTCCGCCTGCGGCGCGGCGCTGACCAGCACGATGTTCTGCGCCGGCTCGATCGGGCAGGCCCGGACCCGGTACGTGCCCTTGTCCTCGATGTAGACGGTGCGCAGGACCTCGGTCCGCGTCGCGTCCTCGGCGACCTTTTCGAGCGCTTTCGTGTCCGGTGGCAGGGAACCGCCCGCCTGCGGCAGCGCGTCGCCGTTCTGCACCGCGAAGACCGCGGAGAACCAGCCGTAGGCCTGCTGCGGTTTCCCGCCGTGCGTGGTGCGCAGCGACGGCACCTGGCTGATCTGGGTCTTGGCGAGCTGTTCGTCGAGCCGGTCGTTCAGATAGCCCTTCATGATGCCGACCATCACGGTGCCGACGACGGCGAACACGACCAGCGCCAGCGCGCCTAGCCCGAGCGCCAGCCTGGTCCCGAGCCTCGAGCGGCGCCAGGCGTCGTACCACCGGCGCAACATCTTCATCTCGCCGCCTGCCGCACGACGTAGCCCACGCCGCGCACGGTGTGGATCAGCGGTTCGTCGCCCGTGTCGAGTTTGCGGCGCAGATGCGAGATGACGAGTTCGACCACATTGGACCGGCCGCCGAAGTCGTACTCCCAGACGTGGTCGAGGATCTGCGCCTTCGTCATCACCGAGGGCGAATGCCGCATGAGATAGCGAAGCAGTTCGTATTCGGTCGGGGTCAGGTCGGCCGGTTTGCCGTCACGGGCGACCTCGCGGGTGTCCTCGTTGAGGGTCAGGTCGCCGACCCGCAGCACCGCGGCCTTGGCCTGGTTGGTGCTCCGCCGCAGGACCGCGCGCAGCCGCGCCATCAGTTCCTCGACGGAGAACGGCTTCACGAGGTAGTCGTCACCGCCCAGGGTGAGCCCGGCGACGCGGTCCGCGGTCGCGTCCTTCGCGGTGAGGAAGACCACGGGCACCGCCGTCCCGGCCTCGCGGAGCTTGTCCAGCACGGTGAACCCGTCGATCCCGGGCAGCATCAGGTCGAGCACGACGATGTCGGGCACGAATTCGGCCGCCCTGGCCAGCGCGGCCTCGCCCGATCCGGCGGTCACGGCCTGCCACCCCTCGTAGCGGGCGACGGTGGCCACCAGATCGGCGATATGCGGCTCGTCGTCCACCACCAGCAGGCGCACGGGGTTCTCGGTGTTCACGAAAGCCATCCTCCGTGAACGCGCGCGCGAGGGCGAGGCGGGACCGCATACGACAGCAAGCCGACAGCTTCCGCCAAGAAAGGTCACAGGTTGGCACAGCAGGCTCTGCACTGAACCGAACCGGAAGGGACCACGTGTGACCACCATGACGCAGACCGCCGTGAGACCGCGCCCGGCGATCCGTCCCAGGATCGCCGCGCGCGCCGGGCTCTTCCTCTTCCTCGGGGCCAACGTGGCCGCCGTGACCGTGCTGTTCTTCGCCGCCGGGCCGTCGGACAACGTGCTCATCAGCATCGGCAGGCTCGCCGGGCTGTACGGGGCGCTGACGATGGCGTTCCAGCTGCTGCTGGTCGCCCGGCTGCCCTGGCTCGACCGCCGCCTCGGCATGGACCGGCTCACCGGCTGGCACCGCTGGACGGGATTCGGCCTGCTGTGGACGCTGCTCGCCCATTTCGTGTTCATCGTCTTCGGCTACGCGCAGGTCGAGGACAACAGTGTGGTCGACGAGTTCGTCACGATGGTGACCAAACTGGAGGGGATCCTGCGTGCGGTCGTCGCGTTCGCGCTGATCCTGCTCGTCGGCGCCGTTTCCGCCCGGTTCGCCCGGCGACGGCTGGCGTACGAGACCTGGCATTTCATCCACCTCTACACCTACGCCGCGGTCGTGCTGGCGTTCACGCATCAAATCGCGCTGGGCGGATCGTTCGCGTCTTCGCCGGGAGCACAGGTCTACTGGTGGGCGGTGTGGGGCGTCGCGCTCGGCTCCGTCGTCGCCGGCCGGGTGGTGCTGCCGCTGGCGCGGAATCTGCGGCACCGGTTGAAGGTCGTCGCCGTGGTGCCCGAATCCCACGACGTCGTCTCGGTGTACATCTCCGGCAAGGACCTCGACAAGATGCCCGCGAGGGCGGGTCAGTTCTTCCTGTGGCGCTTCATGACGCGAGATCGTTGGTGGCAGGCGAATCCGTTCTCCCTCTCCGCCGCACCGGACGGCCGCACCCTGCGGCTGACCGCGAAGGCCGCGGGCGACGGCAGCGCGTCCTTGCGGTCGCTCAAGGTCGGCACCCGGGTGTTCGCCGAAGGCCCGTACGGCGCGTTCACCACGATGCACCAACAGAAACCGGACGCACTGCTGGTCGCGGGCGGCGTCGGGATCACCCCGATCCGCGCGCTGCTGGAGGAGATCTCCGGGCACGTCGTGGTGCTCTACCGCGTCCGCGACGCACGTGACGCCGTCCTCCTGCCGGAGCTGATCGGGTTGGCACGGGCGCGCGGCGCGGCCGTCCGAGTCCTCAGTGGACCGTCCGATCAGACCGGTCCGGTACTCGGCGCCCCCAATCTGCGGCGGCTGGTGCCGGATATCGCGGACCGGGACGTCTTCGTCTGCGGTCCGCCCGGGATGACCTCGGCGACGCTGCGCAGCCTGCGGGAACTGCGGGTGCCGGGCAGCCAGGTCCACGCCGAACGTTTCAGCCTCGCCGCCTGAACCAGGGAGACCCGATCATGAAGAAGACCATCGTCGCGGCCACGGTCGCGCTGTCGGCCGCCGGCTTCCTCGGTGTGTGGCTGTACGAACCCGGCCCGCTCGGCTCTGAGACCGTGGCCGTCGCGGCGCCCGCTCCGGCACCGTCGTCGAGCGCGGACGGTGGAGCGTCCGAGGGCGCCGAACGCACCCTCGACGGCTCGGTGGAGAGCAACCGGTACGGCACCGTGCAGGTGCGGCTGGTGATCTCGGCCGAGGACAAGATCTCCGAAGTCCGTCTGCTGCAACGGCCGACGAGCGGCCGAGGGGTCGACGCGATCCCGATCCTGCAGGAGGAGACGCTGACCGCGCAGAGCGCCGACATCGACACCGTCTCCGGGGCGACGTCGACGAGCGAGTCGTACGTCAAATCGTTGCAGGCGGCACTGGACGCCAGATGAACCGCGTCGAACAGGTGATGGGGCTGCCGGTCTCGGTCGACGTCCGGGCGGGCGGCGGGCTCGTCGACCACGCCATCGACGGCGTCTTCGGCTGGCTGCGGGAGGTCGACGCGCGGTTCAGCCCGTTCAAGGCCGACAGCGAGGTCTGCCGCTACGACCGCGGCGAACTCTCGCCGTCGGAACTGAGCGACGACCTCCTGGAAGTGCTTTCGCTGTGCGACCACTACGAACGGCTGTCCGGCGGGGCGTTCACCGCCCGGCTCCCCGGACGGCGGCTCGATCCGAACGCGGTGGTCAAGGGCTGGGCGGTGCAGCAGGCGGCGTCGCTGTTGCTGGCCGAGGGGTTGGACGTGTTCTGCATCAACGCCGGCGGCGACGTGATCACGTCCGGCGAACCGGAACCCGGCCGCGCCTGGCGGGTCGGCATCCGGCATCCCGAACGGCCCGACGCGGTCTGCGCCGTGGTGGAATCCTCCGGCGGCGCGGTCGCGACCTCGGCCGAATACGAACGCGGCGCGCATATCCTCGACGGCCGGACCGGGCGCCCGCCCGTCGGGCTGCTGAGCGTCACGGTCGCCGCCGACGACCTCGTCACCGCGGATTCCCTCGCTACCGCCGCCTTCGCGATGGGGACGGAAGGGATCGCGTGGGTCGCGTCGCGGCCGGGCTGCCAGGTGCTGGTCATCGACGCGGAACGGCAGGTGCACCGGTCGCCGGGGCTGCGGCTGGCGTAAACCGTTGGCCGGGTTCCACGGGCTCGGGCAGACTGCGGCGTCATGACCTCTGTCGTACAGAACTTCTTCTTCGACTGCGCCGACGCCTACGAACTGGGCCGTTTCTGGAGCGGTGTCGTCGGCAAACCGATGGCCGACGACGACGTGCCCGGCGATCCCGAGGCGATCATCGAGATGGACAACGGTGTCACGCTGTTCTTCGGGCAGGTCCCGGAGCCGAAGACGGTGAAGAACCGGATCCACCTCTGCCTCACCCCGGACATCCCGCGCGACGAGGAGGTGGAGCGCCTGCTGAAGCTCGGCGCGACCCTCCTGCACGACCGGCGCAATCCCGACGGCACCGGCTGGGCCGTCCTCGGAGACCCCGAAGGCAACGAATTCTGCGTGCTGCGCAGCGCCGCCGAAAAGGCCGCGACGGCGTGACGGATTACGTGACGGTCAACCGGGCGAACTGGGACGAACGCGCTCCCGCGCACGCCGCTTCGGCCGACTACGGTTACGAGAAGTTCGTCGCGGATCCGACGCATCTCAGCGGCGTGGTCACCTTCGACCAGCCGCTGCTCGGCGATGTCTCCGGCGCGCGCGGGGTCCACCTCCAGTGCCATATCGGCACGGACACGCTTTCCCTGTCCCGCCTCGGCGCCCGGATGACCGGTCTCGACTTTTCCGCGCCCGCGCTGGAGATCGCGCGACGGCTGGCCGCCGAGACCGGCGCGGAGATCGACTACCACGAGTCCGATGTGTACAGTGCCGCCGACGTACTGGGCGCCGGGGAATTCGACCTCGTCTACACGGGGATCGGCGCGATCTGCTGGCTGCCGGACATCGCCCGCTGGGGACAGGTCGTCGGGAAGCTGCTGAAGCCGGGCGGACGGCTGTTCATCCGCGACATGCATCCGATGCTGGGCACTCTCGACGAGACGCAGCCGCAGATCACGCCGAAGTACCCGTATTTCGAACAGGCCGAACCGCTGGTGTTCGACGAGCCGGGGACCTATGTGGACACCGACGTTTCGTTCCAGCACAACCGGACGCACGAATGGAACCACGGGCTGGGCGAGATCGTCACCTCGCTGCTCGACGCGGGGTTGACGCTGACGCGACTGGTGGAGCACGACAGCGTGCCGTGGAACGCGCTGCCGGGGTTCATGACCCTCGACGAGGCGACCGAGGAATGGCGGCTGACCGAAGATCCGCAGCGGCTGGCGGCGAGTTTCACCATCGAGGCCGTCAAGGCGCGGTGAGCCTTGGGACTCGCAGCGGCCGTGTCGCGAAAGCCACTTTCGGGACATCAGACGTCGCGAAAGTGGCTTTCACGACGCGCCTCGGCATCGCGCCACATTCGCCTTACCCGCCACAAAGTTTTGGGAAGATGTCCGTATGAGCGTCTCCCCTGAGAAACGGCCCCTTGTCGCCGTCGCCGCCCTGGGCGGCACCATCTCCATGGTCCCCGGTGACGGCGAAGACCACGCCGTCCCCCGGCTCACCGCCGCCGACCTGCTCGGCGACCTGGGCGAGAACCTCGAGATGGACGTCCGCGCGGAGACGCTGGCGGGGATTTCCAGCGCCTCGATGGACTTCGCGACCCTGATCAGGACGCGGGACTGGGCCGCTCGGGCCGTCGACGAAGGCGCTGAAGGCGTCGTCGTGATCCAGGGCACGGACACGCTCGAAGAGACGGCGTACTTCTTCGAGCTGACGTGGGCTTCCGAGGCGCCCATCGTGGTCACCGGCGCGATGCGCAACCCCAGCCTGCCCAGCGCCGACGGCGCGGGGAACATCCTCGCCGCGCTGACAGTCGCCGCCGATCCACGCGGCCGGGGCCGCGGCTCGCTGGTCGCGTTCAACGACGACGTCCACGCCGGACGGTGGGTCCGGAAGACGCATTCGAGCCACGTCGAGGCGTTCTCCTCGGCCCCCGCCGGCCCGCTCGCGCTGGTCAGCGAGGGTTTGGTGCACTACTTCCATCCGGCGGCCGCCCGTCCGGCGGCGTTGCCGCTGGAGAACGCCGACTTCTCCGGGCTGGTGCCGATCGTCGAGAGCGGCGTCGACGACACCGGCGAACTCCTGGAAACGCTGGTCAAGGCCGGGGTCAAGGGAGTGGTGCTCGCCGCCAACGGCGCCGGGCACGTTTCGGCGGGATCCGCCGACGTGATCGAGCGGGCCCTGGCGGAGGTGCCGATCGTGGTCGCCGGCCGCACCGGTGCCGGGCCGACGTTCCGCGGCACCTACGGCTTCCGGGGTTCGGAGTCGGATCTGATCGCGATGGGCGCGACGATGGCGGGCTGGCTGGACCCGCGCAAATCCCGGCTCCTGCTGCACACCCTGCTCGCCACCGGCGCCTCCCGGGAGCGCGTCGAAGCCGAATTCCGCCTGCGCGGCGACCTCGCCTGACCCCCGCGTTTAGTCCTCTGAATGCGTAAGGAACGCATTCAGAGGACTAAACGCGAGAGGGGCCTGAGATGGGGTCCAGGTGGTAAGGCCGCATGGCGCGGGGCCGGTGCCGGTAGACGTGCACGCTGACGGCGGGATCCGGGCCGTCGTTGCGCACCTCGTGGATGTAGCCGGGACCGAAGACGCGGGACTGCCCTTCCGACAGCGAGTGCAGCTCGGTCACGGCACGTCCGCCGGCCGCGCGCCGGGCGACTGTCTCGCTCAGCTTCCCGCTGACGACGGTGAACGCGCCCGCGGCGAACTCGTGGTCGTGCAGGTCGGTGTGCTGGCCGGGCAGCCAGCTCATCAACCAGATCTCTTGCAGTTCATCGGCGTCGACGAGAGCCGAGAAGCGCTCCTCGGGGTCGTAACGCAGCAGGTGCCGCCAGCGGTCGCGGTCCGCGGCGAATTCGAGCGCGACGCGCACCGGGTGGCGCAGGGCTGGGTTTTCGGGAATGACGAGCGTGTTGTCCGGGACGGCGAACATGGCGGTGTCCTCGCAAAAGGAAGTAGGTGTCGAGCTGGGCCGGGGCTGGGTTCACCGACAACAGCGACACGCGCACGCGACCACGCCAAGACCCGAGAGGCCCCGCGACACAGTCATCCCACGTGCGAACATGCGCCCAGCGAACCAGTGCGGAGCCCGGCGGTCAACAGATCTCATACCGTGGACCGTGAGTTCTGCACCTGACGTCCATGCTCGCAACACGGATCCGCCCCGGTCTGTCGCGATATTGCGGTCTCCCTCAGGACCACTCGTGCTTCTGCGACCGCCCGAGCAGCTCGGCCCCCGCACGCCGCGGGTCGACACCTTCGTGGCACACGCGGTGCATCGCGTCCGTGATCGGCATGTCGACACCGAGGCCCATCGCCAGTTCCCGGATCGACGTGCACGATTTGACGCCCTCGGCGACCTGGCCGCCGGTGGCCGCCAGCGCCTGCTCCAGCGTCTCGCCCCGGCCGAGCCGCTCGCCGAAGGTCCGGTTGCGCGACAACGGCGACGAGCAGGTCGCCACCAGGTCGCCGACACCGGCGAGCCCGGCGAAGGTCAGCGGGTCGGCGCCGAGTTTCGCGCCGAGCCTGGCCATTTCGGCCAGCCCGCGGGTGATCAGCGTCGCGGTGGTGTTGGTGCCCAGTCCCAGCCCCGCCGCCATCCCGCAGCTGAGCGCGATGACGTTCTTGCACGCCCCGCCCAGCTCACAGCCGACGACGTCGGTGTTGGTGTACGGCCGGAAGTACTGGTTGAAGCTCGCCTGCTGGATCGCCTTGGCGTTGTCGTGGTCGGTGCACGCCAGCACCGCCGCCGCGGGCTGCCCCAGCGCGATCTCCTTCGCCAGGTTCGGCCC
The DNA here is from genome assembly GCF_001905755.1 of Amycolatopsis sp. CB00013. Lineage (NCBI taxonomy): Bacteria > Bacillati > Actinomycetota > Actinomycetes > Pseudonocardiales > Pseudonocardiaceae > Amycolatopsis > Amycolatopsis sp. CB00013. The sequence continues at coordinate 31,830 of NZ_LIWC01000006.1, forward strand.
GGACACGACCACGATCTGCCCGTCGTCGACCCGCGCGATCTCGGCGATGACCTCGCTCATCCGCTTGAGCGTGCCCAGCTCGACACCCTTCGCGAGGCTCACGAGGATCGCGTCGGGCGGCAGCAGACCGGACCACTCCGAGAGATTGGTCCGCAAGGTCTGGCTCGGCACCGCGAGGACCACGGCCTGCGCGCCGTCGAGGGCCTCGGCCGGATCGGCCGTCGCGGTGATCCGCTCCGGCAGTTCGATACCGGGTAAATAGGACGAATTGAGATGCCGCTCCCGGATTTCGGCCGCGACCTCGGGCCGCCGGGCCCACATGGTCACGTCGCGGCCGGCGTCGCCGAGCACCTTGGCGAACGCCGTCCCCCACGATCCGGCGCCGAGCACGGTGACCCGCTGGACCTCGGCCATCAGGCGTCGTCCTCCGGCTTCTTCGCGGGCGGTTCCTCCTGCCGGATCTCCGCGAGCAGCGCGGTGATCTCCGTCATCATCAGGTCGGTGACCTCGCGCAGCTTGGACGCGCTGCGGGTCGAACCGTTCTTGTACGCCGAAAGGTCCATCGGCTCGCCGACCAGGTGCGTGATCTTCTTGCGCGGGAACGGCGTGAACTTCTTCGTGTAGCCGTTGAAGATGTGGTTCGTGCCCCAGCGGGCGATCGGGATCACCGGCACGTCGGTCTCCAGCGCGAGCCGCGCGGCCCCGGTGAACGGCTTCTTCGGCCAGCCGTCCGGGTCCTTGGTGATCGTCCCCTCCGGATAGATCACCACGACCTTGCCGTCACGCAACGCCTGGTGGGCGGCCTTGAGACTGTCGCCGGCGGCGGCCGAACCGCGGGACACCGGGATCTGGCCGGCGCCGACGAAGATCTTGCCGAAGAGCGGCGCCCTGGTCAGGCTCTCCTTGCCGAGGAACCGCGGCACCCGCTTCTGCCGGTGCACGAACACCGCGTCCACCGCCGGGTCCATGTGGGACACGTGGTTGAGCAGGAGCAGCGCGCCGCCTTCGCGGGGGATCCGCTCGGCGTTGCGGTAGACCCGCTTGCCGATGGCCGTCGCCGGGTAGAACAGTGCGGCGGCGATGCCCACCCAGATGCCGCCCTTCTCACGCCGGGCCAATTCGTCCTCCTCGAAGTCACACGTGTCGTCCCAGACCATTGATCCTGCCGCGCGCATACGAGCGCGGTCCAGGGAGGGTCGGGTAAGAAGTGAGATGTGGACCGTGTGGGCTTTGACCTGATAGTGCCGATGAAACGCCCCGCCGAGGGCAAGTCGCGGCTTCGCGGCGCGGTGGTGCCCGAGCGGCACGCCGAACTGGTGCTGGCGCTGGCCTACGACACGTTGTCCGCGGCGACCTCGGCGGACGGGGTCCGGCGGGTGCTGGTGGTCGCCGCCGACCCGGCGTCCGTGGCGGATCTCACCGAGCTGGGCGTCGAGATCGTCACCGAACCGTCGCGCGGCGGACTGAACGCGGCCCTGCGCCACGGCGAGGAACTGCTGCGCCGGGACGGGCCGTCCGGTCTCGTCGGCGCCCTGCAGGCCGATCTCCCCGCGCTGCGGACCGAAGACCTCACCGCCGCGCTGGCCGGGGCCGCCGGACGACGGGCGTTCGTCGCGGACCGGCAGGGAACGGGCACCACGCTGTTGCTCGCGGGCGCCGGGCAGGCGTTGGCACCCCGCTTCGGCACGGGTTCCGCGCGGGCGCACACCGCCTCCGGTGCGACCCCGCTCACGATCGCCGCGGAATCGCTTCGCGCCGACGTCGACACCGCGGATGATCTCGCTCACGTCCGCACCCTCGGTGTCGGAAAGCGCACCTCAACGCTGCTGGGAACACCCTGCGTGGTGATGTGACGAGAGTTCACCCTGCCGACCCGCGCGCGGCGCACATAATCGCCCCGAGTGGTGAACAATGAAGCCCGTGAGCACAAATGACGGCGGCACCCCGAACTCGGCAAGGAAGCGGAAGACCTCCGCCGCGAAACCGGAACCGGACAACGGCACGGCGAAACCCGTCCGTGCGCGGAAGACGAACAGTTCGACCCCGCGCACGGCCGTCCGCGCGACGCGTGGTGGCTCGGCGAGCCGCCCCGCCCAGGAGTTCCGCGCGCTGCCCGCCGCGCCGCCCGCGGTGACGTCGGCGCCCACGGCCGTCGAGAGCCTTCCCGACGACCGGTACTTCAACCGTGAGCTGTCGTGGCAGGACTTCAACGCGCGCGTGCTCGCGCTGGCCGAGGACGAGTCGCAGCCGCTGCTCGAACGCGCCAAGTTCCTGGCGATCTTCGCGTCCAATTTGGACGAGTTCTACATGGTGCGGGTCGCCGGGCTGAAACGCCGCGACGAGACCGGCCTCCCGGTCCGCAGCGCGGACGGGCTCACCCCGCGCGAACAGCTGGCGTACATCGCCAAACGCAACCAGGACCTGGTCGAGCGGCACACGAACGCCTTCGAGCTGCACCTGCGGCCGCAGCTGGCCGACGAGGACATCCACATCGTCGGCTGGAACGACCTGACCGGCGCCGACCAGCTCCGGCTGTCCAACTACTTCAGCGAGCAGATCTTCCCGGTGCTCACACCGCTGGCCGTCGATCCCGCGCACCCGTTCCCCTACATCTCCGGCCTTTCGCTCAACCTCGCGATCACCGTCCGGGACCCGGAAGCGGGCACCGAGCGGTTCGCGCGCGTCAAGGTGCCGAGCAATGTGCCGCGCCTGATGCGCATCGAGCAACAGCCGCGTGAGGTCCGCACCGCGACCTTCCTGCCGCTGGAGGAACTGATCGCCGCGCATCTCGGCGAGCTGTTCACCGGGATGGAGGTCACCGAGCACCACGCGTTCCGGGTGACCCGCAACGCGGACTTCGAGGTCGAGGAAGACCGGGACGAGGATCTTCTCCAGGCGCTGGAACGCGAACTGGCGCAGCGGCGGTTCGGCCCGCCGGTGCGGCTCGAAGTGGCGCAGGACATGAGCGAGCACATGCTCGAACTGCTGCTGCGCGAACTGGAGGTCGACCCGCGCGACGTCGTCGAGGTCCCGGGTCTGCTGGATCTGACCTGCCTGCACCAGTTGTCCGGCGTCGACCGGAAGGAACTCAAGGACCGCCCTTTCGTTCCCGCCACGCATCCGGCGTTCGGTGAGCGCGAGACGCCGAAGTCGGTGTTCGCGACGCTGCGCGAGGGCGACGTCCTCGTGCACCACCCGTACGACTCGTTCTCCACCAGCGTCCAGCGGTTCATCGAACAGGCCGCCGCGGACTCGAAGGTGCTGGCGATCAAGCAAACGCTGTACCGCACCTCCGGCGACTCCCCGATCGTCGACGCGCTGATCGACGCGGCCGAGGCGGGCAAGCAGGTCGTCGCGCTGGTCGAGATCAAGGCGCGGTTCGACGAACAGGCCAACATCACCTGGGCCCGTACGCTGGAACGCGCGGGCGTGCACGTGGTCTACGGGCTCGTCGGGCTGAAGACGCACTGCAAGGTGTCGATGGTGGTGCGCCAGGAGGGTTCGACCATCCGCCGCTACTGCCATATCGGCACCGGCAACTACAACCCGAAGACCGCGCGGCTGTACGAGGATCTCGGCATCCTGACCGCCGACCCGACGATCGGCGCGGACCTGACGGATCTGTTCAACGTGCTGACCGGGTACTCCCGCCAGGACACCTACCGCAACATCCTCACGTCGCCGCACGGGATCCGGCGCGGCATCGTGCGCGCGATCGGCGAGGAGATCGAGCTCGCCAGGGCGGGCCAGACCGCCGGGATCCGGATCAAGTGCAACTCGCTCGTCGACGAGCAGGTGATCGACGCGCTGTACCACGCCTCACAGGCCGGGGTGCCGGTCGACATCGTGGTGCGCGGGATCTGCGCGCTGAAGCCGGGTGTGGAGGGACTGAGCGAGAACATCCACGTGCGCTCCATCCTCGGCCGGTTCCTGGAGCACTCGCGGATCTTCACCTTCCTCGCCGGCGGCACGCGCTGGATCGGCAGCGCGGACATGATGCACCGCAACCTGGACCGCCGGATCGAAGCGCTGGTGCGGGTCAAGGATCCGAAACTCACGGCGCAGCTGGACTACATCTTCGAATCCGCGCTGCATCCCTCGACCCGGTGCTGGGTGCTGGGTTCCACCGGCGAGTGGACCCCGTTCCCTGCGTCCGGGGACGACGTCCGCGACCACCAGGTCGAACTGGCGAAGCGGCACGGAGCGGCGGGATGAGCGGGACCGTGCGGGCGGCGGGAGCCGTTCTCTGGCGTCGTCAGGGCGACCGGATCGAGGTCGCGCTGGTCCACCGGCCTCGCTATGACGATTGGTCGCTGCCGAAGGGAAAGCTGGATCCCGGCGAGACCATCGCGGGCGCGGCGGTCCGGGAGATCGCCGAGGAGACCGGATTCGAAGCGGTGCTCGGCCGGTATCTGGTGCGGACCGAATACACCGTGGCGGGAGCGCCGAAGACCGTCGACTACTTCTCCGCGCACGCGGCTTCCGGCGCGTTCGCGCCGAACGAGGAGGTCGACGAGCTGCGCTGGCTCGACACGGAGTCGGCGGAGAAACTGTTGACGCGGCCGGGCGACGTCCGGGTGCTGCGCGAGTTCTCCGCGCTGCCGCCCGAACTCACCACGGTGATCCTGGTGCGGCACGCCAAAGCGGGTAAACGCGACGAGTGGAACGGCGACGACGATCTGCGGCCGCTGTCGGACGCGGGCCAGCGTCAGGCCGAGGCTTTGCGTTCGCTGCTGCGGCACTACGCGCCCGGCAGGGTGCTCTCGGCGCCGCGGCTTCGGTGCGTCCAGACGGTGAACGGGCTCGCCGAGGATCTCGGGGTCGAGATCCGGCACGAGCCGCTGCTGTCGGAAGAGGGCTACTGGCCGGACCCGGTGCTCGGTGTCGCCCGGCTGCTGGCCATCGCCGGAGACGGTGGGACGCCGGTGATCTCCAGCCAGGGCGGGGTGATCCCGGACGTCGTCAGCGCGCTGGCCGACCGCGACGGCGTCGACCTGACCGCCGCGCGCGGCGGTGTGGTGCCGTCGAAGAAGGGCTCGTTCTGGGTGCTGTCGTTCCGGGCGCCGACCGAAGAGGACGGGCCGGTACTGGTGGCCGCGGACTATTTCGCGTCGCCTTTGCCCACGCCCGCACCCGCCCATCCCTGAGGCTTCATCGCGCGTGAAGGCCTCCTTCCCTCGGCTGAGCCGAGGGAAGGAGGCCTTCACGCGCTACAGGGCTATTTGAGGTCTGGCTGGGCGTATCCGCGTGCCGCGAGGATGTCGCGAAAGCCACTTTCGGGACGTCTGATGTCGCGAAAGTGGCTTTCGCGACATGCGACGGGGAGCGCCTCACGACGACCGCGCCCGCCGCGCCTCCTCGTTGCGAAAGTGGCTTTCGCAACGTTGAAGGTTGCGAAAGTGGCTTTCGCAACCCCCTCGCGTCAGGCTTGCCCCTCAAGGAAACCCGACGGCGCCGCTCCCCCACGTGGGTGACGTGCCTACTCCGGCGGTGTCGAGGCGAACCGGCGCACGTCGCTCCACTGTGGAGCCAGTGAGCGGGACCGTGCGTCCATCGGAGTGACGATCGAAGCGGATTCTTTTCCGCGACTTCGCATGAGGGCGCGAGAATCGCATCACATTCGCCCACAGGGTCGCCGCGGATCCGTGTCGGGACAAGATCCCCGGAGACCGCGCGCGAGTGCGTCAGCGTCGATCACGGCCCTGGAAATGCGGCAAGGCCCCGCGCGGTGCGCGGGGCCTTGCCGTTGGCTCACTCGTGGAGAGGGAGCTTACTTCTTCTTCGCGGCAGCCGAAGTCCGCTTGGCCGGAGCCTTCTTCGCGGGAGCCTTGGCAGCGGTCGCCTTGGCGGCCGGCTTCGCGGCGGCCTTGGTGGCGGTCGCCTTCTTGGCCGTGGTGGCGCGAGTCGTGGCCTTGGCGGCGGTCTTCGGCGCGGCCTTGGTCGCGGTCGTCTTGGCCGCGGCCTTGGTCGCGGTCGCCTTGGCGGCCGGCTTCACGGCGGCGCGCGTCGTCGTCGCGGCGGCGCGGGTCCGCGTGGTCGTGGAACGCGTCGCGGCCGGGCGGCTGGCGGCCGTCCGGGTCGTCGTCGCGCGGGTGGCGGTGGCGCGAGTCGCGGTGCCGGCGGTCGCGCGCTTCACAGCGGTGGCCTTCGGCAGCTTCTTCGAACCACTGATGACGTCCTTGAAGGTCGTGCCGGCGCGGAACGCGGGCACGTTGGTCTTCTTGACGCGAACGGTCTCACCGGTGCGCGGGTTCCGCGCGGTGCGGGCGGCGCGGGCGCGCTTCTCGAACACACCGAAGCCGGTGATGTTCACCTTCTCGCCCTTGTTGACCGTCCGGATGATGATGTCGACAAGGCCATCGACGGCCTCCGACGCGACCTTCTTGTCGCCCAGGCGCTCCGACAGCGCCTCGATCAGCTGGGCCTTGTTGGCCATTCCAGTCCTCCAAGAAGAACTACTTGTACACGGCCCCGTCGGCCGACTTAGCGCACACGGTATTACCAATGCAGCACAAATTCCAAACGACGCGCGGAAATTTCCCTTGTCTCGGGGGCTGTTCCGCCTCCCGAGGGACCCCTTGAGGGCCTCCGGAGGTGCCGTTCGGTGTGGTTTCGGGGCTGTGCCGAGGACTCCCGGCCGGGGTGCGGATTCCCTGCTCAGCAAGGGAATCCGCCCCCTTTGACCTGCCCTAGGAGGAGGCCGCCGGGAGGGTCACCGGCTTCCAGGAGGGGCGCCCGGTCTCGAAAGTGTCGATCTCATCCGCGTGGCGGAGTGTCAGGGCGATGTCGTCGAGCCCTTCGAGGAGCCGCCAGCGGGTGTAGTCGTCGATCTGGAAGGGCGCGGTGAAGTCCTTGGCCCGTACCGTCTTCGACTCGAGGTCCACCGTGACCTCCGTGCCGGGCTCGTTTTCGAGCAGCTTCCACAGCAGTTCGACGTCCGCCTGCTCGACCTGAGCGGCGACAAGGCCCTGCTTGCCCGAGTTGCCGCGGAAGATGTCCGCGAACCGGGAGGAGATCACGACCCGGAAGCCGTAGTCCATCAAGGCCCACACCGCGTGCTCACGGGAAGAACCGGTGCCGAAGTCCGGGCCCGCGACCAGGACCGACCCGCTCTTGAAGGGCTCTTGGTTGAGGATGAACGACTCGTCGGACCGCCAGGCGGCGAAGAGCCCGTCCTCGAAGCCGGTGCGGCTCACGCGCTTGAGGTAGACCGCCGGGATGATCTGGTCAGTGTCCACGTTGGACCTGCGCAGCGGGACCCCGACGCCGGTGTGGTGGGTGAACGCGTCCATGTTGGGAACTCCTTCGCGGATGTCAGCGATGTCAGCGAGCGGCGGCGGGCTGGAGGTCTTCGGGGCTGGACAGCGTTCCCCGCACGGCCGTGGCGGCCGCCACGAGCGGCGACACCAGATGCGTCCGGCCGCCCTTGCCCTGCCTGCCTTCGAAGTTGCGGTTCGAGGTCGACGCGCTGCGCTCGCCCGGCTTGAGCTGGTCCGGGTTCATGCCGAGGCACATCGAGCAGCCCGCCTGACGCCATTCCGCGCCCGCTTCGGTGAAGACCTGGTCCAGCCCTTCGGCTTCCGCCGCCTGGCGGACCCGCATCGAGCCGGGGACCACGAGCATCCGCACCGAATCGGCGACCTTGTGCCCGCGCAGGACGTCCGCGGCGGCCCGCAGATCCTCGATCCGGCCGTTCGTGCACGAGCCCAGGAAGACGGTGTCCACCGCGATCTCGCGCAGCGGCGTGCCCGGCTTCAGGTCCATATAGGACAGGGCCTTTTCAGCGGCGATGCGCTCGTTCTCGTCGCCGATGCGCTCCGGGTCGGGCACCTCGGCGCCCAGCGGGAGCCCCTGGCCCGGGTTCGTGCCCCAGGTCACGAAAGGCGTGAGCTCGTCGGCGTTCAGGCGCACCTCGGCGTCGAAGACGGCGTCGTCGTCCGTGCGGAGTTCGCGCCAGTTCTCGACGGCGGCGTCCCAATCGGCGCCCTGCGGCGCGTGCGGACGGCCCTTCAGATACGCGAACGTCGTCTCGTCCGGCGCGATGAGCCCGGCGCGCGCGCCGGCTTCGATGGACATGTTGCACACCGTCATCCGGGCTTCCATCGACAGCTTTTCGATGGCCTCGCCGCGGTACTCGAGGACGTAGCCCTGCCCGCCGCCGGTGCCGATCTTCGCGATCACCGCGAGGATGATGTCCTTCGCCGTGACGCCGGGCCGCAGTTGCCCGTCGACCGTGATCGCCATCGTCTTGAATGGACGGAGCGGCAGGGTCTGCGTGGCCATCACGTGTTCGACCTCGGAGGTACCGATGCCGAACGCCATGGCGCCGAAGGCACCGTGCGTCGAAGTGTGACTGTCACCGCACACCACGGTCATCCCGGGCTGGGTCAGGCCCAGCTGCGGGCCGATGACGTGCACGATGCCCTGCTCGGCGTCGCCCATCGGGTGCAGCCGGACGCCGAACTCCTTGCAGTTGGCGCGAAGGGTGTCGACCTGGGTGCGGGAAACGGGATCCGCGATCGGCAGCTCGATGTCGATCGTCGGGACGTTGTGGTCCTCGGTGGCGATGGTGAGGTCGGGGCGGCGCAGTTTCCGTCCGGCCAGGCGGAGTCCGTCGAACGCCTGGGGGCTGGTGACCTCGTGCAGCAGGTGGAGATCGATGTAGAGCAGGTCGGGCTCGGCCCCCTCGCCGCGCCGCACCAGGTGCGACTCCCACACTTTCTCGGCCAGTGTCCGGGGCATTTCCGGCTCCTCACATGCGATGGAATAGGTGCTTCCCACCATCTGGACATCTCAAACTTCGGGAAGATAGTATCGGCTTGTGGGACAGCATAGCGGTATCGGAGTACTCGACAAGGCCGTGGCCGTGCTTCAGGCCGTGGCCGAAGATCCTTGTGGCCTGGCGGAACTGTGCACGCGGACCGGTTTGCCGCGCGCGACGGCGCATCGGCTCGCGGTCGGCCTCGAAGTGCATCGCCTGTTGCGGCGCGGCCCCGACGGCCGCTGGCGCCCGGGTACCGCACTCGCGGAACTGGCGGGCGGTTCGACCGACCCGCTGCTCGACGCGGCGAGTTCGGTGCTGCCGAAACTGCGCGACATCACCGGCGAAAGCGTTCAGCTGTACCGCCGTGACGGCGTCCAGCGCGTCTGCGTTTCGACGGCGGAACCGCCGAGCGGGCTGCGTGACACGGTGCCGATCGGTTCACGGCTGCCGATGACCGCGGGCTCCGGCGCGAAGGTGCTCGCCGCGTGGTCGGATCCGCACACACAGCGCACGATCCTCACCGAGGCGGTGTACGGGGAGCGCACCCTGCTCGAAGTCCGCCGTCGCGGCTGGGCCCAGAGCGTGGCCGAACGGGAACCGGGTGTGGCGAGTGTCTCGGCGCCGGTACGGGATTCGACGGGCACCGTCGTCGCCGCGGTGTCGGTTTCCGGGCCCATCGAACGTATAGGGCGTAAGCCGGGGGCACGCTGGGCCGCGGACCTCCTCGCCGCCGCGGACGCGCTGCAGGAGCGCCTCTGACCCTCGAAACGAGTGAAGGCCCCCTGCGGCGCAGGGGGCCTTCACGTACTTCCGAAGGGTCCTATCAGAACTCGTCGGCCTTGGTCAGCTCGTGTTCGAGGGTGTCGGCACGCGTGACGAGGGACTTCAGCGGATGTTCGAATTCGTTGACCAGATTCAGGTCGACCAGCGGAATCGTGTGCTTGAGCAGCGCGACACCGTCGACCACCGCCGCGCCGCCGACCGAATCACCGCCGGCCAGTTCGAGCAGGCGCCGCAGGTCGATCTTGTCGGCCCAGCCGACCGGAGACGAGATCTCCACCCACTCCGCGCCGTCGTGGTCGGGCAAGTGGTGCAAGGACACCTGCTGGCCGCGGCCGTCGCCGGTGTCGACGCGGAACCGGAGCCAGCCGTCCCGCTCTTCGAGCACCTCGTACCGCGCCCGGACGAAATTGATCACGCCTGCCCAGATGGACACCCTCGTCACCTCTCGGTTTCGCCGCCTCGTGCGCTGTCGAGCATGGCACATCCGGGGCGCGCGGGGTGTCGACGGTCTCATTCGGGCGGGGTGGGAGCGGCCCGTGGCCTACTGAAGCGGCGCCATGCGGTAACCCGACCCTCGCACGGTGTGGATGAGCGGCGGGTCCTTGAGCTTCCGCCGCAGCCGCGCGATCACGACGTCCAGCACGTTGGACGCCGGATCGGCCATCTCGTCCCAGGCGTACCGGATCAGTTCCCGCCGCGAGACCGGCCGCCCGGTCGCGGCCATCAGCCGCTCCATGACGAGATACTCCTTGCGGGTCACGGTGAGCAGCACGCCCGCCCGCGAGATCTGGTGCCTGCCGGTGTCGAGTTCGACGTCGGCGCAGCGCAGGATCACCGCCTGCCCGGCCATGTCCCGGCGGCACAGGCTGCGCACCCGCGCGATCAGTTCCGGCATCGCGAACGGCTTGACCAGGTAATCGCCGCCACCGACGCGTAAACCGTCGATCCGGTCGGCAACGCTGTCGCGCGCGGTCAGGAACAGCACCGGCATCGGCCATCCGGCGCTGCGCCGGTTGCGGACGTAGGCCAGCGCGTCACCCGAAGGCAGCATCCGGTCGAACACCGCGCAGTCGTAGGCGTTCACCGTCAACGCCTCGTCCGCGCCCGGCAGATCGGCGGCGGTGTCCACCGCGAAGCCGTCGCCGCGCAGCGCGAATTCCAGCGCCACCCGCAAGTTCTCGTCGTCCTCGGTCACCAGCACCCGCACACCCGAACGTTATCGCGTGATGGCGGCCTCCACGTCGGCCACGTGCAACCCGCGCAGTTCTTCGATCGCGGGCATCCGGCCCAGCAGCCGCAAACGTTGCGACTGAGCCGTGCGCGCCTTCTCGAACAGCAGGCGCGCGTCCCGCGCGTTGCCGAAGTTGACGTCGCCGGAAACGCGCCGGAAATGGCCGGTCAGCACCGGGCCCGCGGCGGGATCGAGTTCGTAGTCCCCGGCGGACGCCATCCGCCCGAAGATGGCGAGCAGTTCGTCGGGGCTGTAGTTCTCGAACTCGATCGTCTTGCCGAAGCGCGACGCGAGACCGGGGTTGGCGGCGAGGAAATCGACCATCTCGCCGGTGTACCCGGCCACGATCACCGCCACCTCGTCGCGATGTTCCTCCATCAACGGCACCAGGGTGTCGATCGCCTCCTGGCCGAAATCGCCGCCGGAACCGGCGAGCCGGGTGAGCGTGTACGCCTCGTCGATGAACAGGACCCCACCCTTGGCCTCCTCGAAGACCGTCGCGGTCTTTTCGGCGGTGTGCCCGATGTACTGCCCGACGAGATCCCGGCGGGACACCTCGCGGAACTGGCCGACCGGCAGGACTCCCAGCGCCTTCAGCAGTTTGCCGTAGATCCGCGCGACCGTCGTCTTCCCCGTGCCGGGCGCGCCCGCGAAGATCAGATGGTGCCCCGCCGCCCCGACCGGCAGCCCGGCCCGGCGGCGCCATTCGTTGACCTGCAACTCGTCGACCAGCGAACGGACTTCTTCCTTGACCCCGGGAAGGCCGATCATCGAGTCGAGTTCGGCGAGCATCTCCTCCAGGGCGTCGTCCTCCACCGCGCCGGGCTCGGCGGTCTCCCCGACCGTCGGCGTCGCCCCTTCGGCGATGGCGATCCCCGGTTCCGCCGTGTTCGAGACCCGGCAAGCGGAGATCTCGCCACCGCAACCGGACGCGAACGAGATCCCCGGGCCCCGGGTGTCGGTGACCGTGCACCGTTTGATCACCGGCACCCCGTGGTGCGCCACGGCGATGCCTTCGTGACCGGTGTGCGAGACGGTGCAGCCTTCGACGACCGGCCGGGCGTATTGGTAGACGTAGACGCCCCTCAGCCCGCAGCCGGTCACCGTGCATCCGGTGACGACCGGATCCGCGCCCTGCCCGACGGTGATCCCGTCGCCCAGCACGTCTTCGACGGTGGTGTCCTCGATCCTCCCCGGCGAACCGTCGACGAGGATCCCCTGCTCCGCCGCCGAAATCACGCAACCGCTCACGGCGAACGCCGTCGTGCCGCGGATCGCGATCGCCGGCCCGCGGCCGCCGGAGACGGTGCAGTTCCGGACGGCCAGTTCCGTGTCGTCGGCCTGGATCGCGGACGCGCCGCCCGCCAGGACTTCGATCCCGTCGAGCGCGAGAGCTCCTCCTGTGGTGCGGAAAACCGGCCGGTCGGCCCCCCGGCCGTCGACGACGACGGTGGCGCCGTCCGCCGCGGCCAACGTCACCCGGAGACCCGCGAGCTCGACGGTCTCGGCGTATTCGCCGCCAGCGATGGTGATGACGGCGCCGTCGGACGCGTCCACCAAGGCGTCGCCGATGGTCGGGTACGCGCCTGGCCGCTGGGACACCAGCAGGACGCGGCCGGAGGTCGAGGTGGTCATCAGCCCGCCTTCGCCATCAGCCAGCCGCGGTCGACGGCCTTGGCGCCTGCCTGGAACCGGCTGCGGGCACCGAGCCGGTTCATGATGTCGGCGACCATCCGGCGCACCGTCCGCACCGAGACGCCGAGCCGAGCGGCGGCGGATTCGTCGGTCGTGCCGGAGAAGAGCAGCGTCAGCAGTTCCTGTTCGCGGCAGGTCAGGATCGAAGCGTTCTCGGGTTCCGGGAGATCCAGCGGGACGAGCGGGGCGGCGGCCTGCCAGATCCGCTCGAACAGCCCGACCGTCGCGGTGACCACGCCGGGCAGCCGGAACACCGCGGAACCCGCCTGCCTGCCTTCCGCCGGAAGGACGACCGAGGTCCGGTCGATCACCAGCGCGTCCATCGGGACCTCGGCGTCGGTCCGCACCTCGGCGCCCGCCCGCGACATCCGGTTCAGCGCGCCGGACATCCGTGCGGAGTCGGGGAAGAGCACCTTGTGCCGGACGCCGGGGCGCACGCCTCCGAGCGCGATCCGCTGGAACGCGGTGTCCGTTCCCGTGCTCATGACGAGCACTTCGCCGGTCGCTTCCGCGAGCAGCTCGCCGAGCCCCGCCCGGTCGCCGCCCGGGCCCGCTCCCGTGACCAGACTGAGCTGGCCGGTCTGCACGGTCATCGCAGGTACCTCCCTCTTCCCCCGGCGCGGTGCCGCCGACGACGTCCTGTTCATGCCAGTTCCCCGCCACCGGGGCGGTCACGGGCACCCGACGCGTTAGCGTTCAGGGGCACCGGGAACTGCACGCGTCTACTTTCGCTGTCCGAACATGAGGTTTTGATGACACGGGTGATGGTCGTCGAAGACGACGGGAATCTGCGGCTCGCACTGGTCACGCAGCTGCGCGCGGCCGGCTTCGTCGTCGACGAGGCGGGCGACATCGCGACCGCGGACCGGCTGCTGCGCGGAACGCACCACGACTGCGTGGTCCTGGACCGGATGCTGCCGGACGGCGACGCCATCGAATACGTGCACATGCGGCGGCAGCTGGGCTGGCGGGCGCCGGTGCTGTTCCTCACCGCGCGCGACGCGCTCGCCGACCGGGTGGCGGGGTTCGAGCACGGCGGCGACGACTACCTCGTGAAGCCGTTCGTGATGGCCGAGCTGACCGAGCGGGTGGCGAACCTGTGCCACCGGTCGGCGTTCGACCGGCCCTCGGTGCTGCAGCACGAAGATCTGGTGATGGACTGCGCGCGGCGTGAGGTGCGGCGCGCGGGCGTGCTGCTCACCTTGACCAACAAGGAGTACGCGGTGCTCGAATACCTGCTGACCAGGGCGGGCCTGCCCGTGCAGCGGGCCGATCTGATCGAGCACTGCTGGGACGCGCAGGCCGATCCGATGTCCAATGTGGTCGATGTGGTGGTGAAGCGCTTGCGCCGCAAGCTGAAGGAACCCGAACTGATCCACGCCGTCCGCGGCCTCGGCTACCGGCTGGGCGCCCGGTGAACACCCACTCCTCGGCCGACCGGCTGCGCAGGCTGCGCTGGACGCTGACCGCGTTGTTCACCGTGATGAACACGCTCGGGCTGGTCGTCTTCGCGTGGCTGCTCATCAACGAGGACGGCGACCAGGGTGACGAACGGATCGACGCGGCGCTGACCCAGGTCACGTCTTCGGTCAGCAGACTGGTCGAATTCGACGGCACCGTCGGCTTCGGTCTGGTCAACACCGACGTGCTGAACGACCGCTGCCCCCAGTTCGCGATCCTGTCCGGCGGGGCGCCCGCGTTCCAGCCGCATTTCTCCCGGGCGAACTGCGTCCCGATGAGCGCGCAGCTGCTGAACGGCCTGGCGACCGAGGCGGTGAAGACCGGCAAGCTGGTGCAGGGCCACCAAAAGGCGTCCGACGGCGCCATGGTCAAGGTCCGCGCCGAACCGCTGCGCGACGGCGACGGCAAGACGTTCGCGGCCGTCGTCGCGGTGCAGTCCACCGAGGCCGAGGACTCCGCGCACACCCGGTTCACGTTGCTGGTGATCGGCGGCACCGTGCTGCTGGTCGCGATCCTCGGTTTCGCGGGCCACCTGCTGTCCGGCCGCTCGATCCGTCCCGCGGCCGCGGCCTTGCAGCAGCAGGAGGTCCTGCTCGCCGAAACCGCGCACGACCTCCGCACCCCGGTCGCCGCCCTGCGCGCGCTCGCCGAAACCGCGATGGCCAACCCCGCGCAGTCCGCGGAACTCCTGCCGCGCACCGTCCGGCTCGCCGCGAGAATGGGCGGGATCATCGACGACCTGCTCGTCCGCGCCCGGCTCGCCGCGGGCGTGGAACAGCTGAGCATCCAGCCGATCTGGCTCGATCAGCTGGTGGTGGGCATCGTCGAGGACACCGCGACCGAAGGCGCCGAAGTCACCGTCACCGCCGCGCCCACGAAGGTCAACGCCGATCCCGCGCTGCTGCAACGAGCGATCGGCAACCTTCTCGACAACGCCATGCGCTACGGCCGCCACCCGGGCGCGAAGGCGTTCGTGCACCTGACCGTCGCCGGCGGCACCGTGACCGTCGCCGACCACGGCCCGGGGATCGACACGACGATGGCCGGCGACGCCTTCGACCGGTTCGCGAGCACCGGCGGCTCTTCCGGGCTCGGGCTGTCGATCGTGCGGTGGGTCGCGCAGGCGCACGGAGGCACTCTCGCGGTGTACAACGCCGACGAGGGCGGCGCGATCTTCGAACTGCGGTTCCCGGTCAGCCCGAACTGAGGAGTGGCATGACCTTCGACATCATCGGCTTGTGCCGCGACGAACCCGGCGCGGAGGAGACCATCGAGGCGCTGCTGGTGGCGGGCCCGGAACTGCTGGTCGCGGAGCAGGCGGAAGACGGTGTCACGCAACTGCATCATCCCGATGGGCGGCCGCTGGTGGTCATCGAGGACATCCGGCTCGTCCGGGTCGCCGGTGAAGCACAACGCCTGCTCGGCCTCGACGCCGAAGTGGAGGTCCCGCATCCGGTGTGGTGGGTGGAATGCCGCACGCGTGATGACGATGCGGAAGCGGAAACGGTCGCCAGGGCCTTCATCGGGGCTCTTGTCGAAAGAACAGGAGGACTGTCGTGGTCGAACCGCTGACCGGCACCCCCGCCGCCGACATCGAGACTGCGGAGGCCATCGTCGTCGAACAGTTCCGGGCCGTCGTCTCGGCTTCTCCCCGGCTCGTCGCCGCCGCGGGGGAAGCGGCTGCGAGCCGTCGGCTGCTCCAAGTGGTCACCGCCGAGCACAGCGGTCTCACGTATCCACTCGAACTGCTTCTCGGCGAAGGACGGTGCGAATGGGTGGTCCGGGACTCCCGTGGTGGTCATCGCGACGGGACGCGCGGATTCCCCTTGCACTGGACCGGAACCCGGTTCGCCCCCGAACCGGATGCCACGGCGGCGGAGCCGGCGGAGCCGATACCCGGCTCGGGCTCGCTGGAGGTGCGGATCACCACGCTGCACGACGGCGGCGCGACATTCCGGCTCGGCAGGGCGGTCGAAATCTTGACGTCGGCGCTCGGCGACGGCGAACCAGCGGGATGGGGCGCCGCCGAACCGGTCACCGAGCCGTGGTCTGCCGCGACGCTCACGAACCTCTGCCGTGACCGGCTGCCCGCCCCCACGGAAGTGATCGTGACCGGCCCCGGTGTGGTGGGACGCTTGCGCACGCGGAAGGTGGAGGCCGGTGTACAGGAGGAGGTCGAGCTCAGCGGTCCTCCCGCGGGAACGGTTCCGCGTGCCGCCGTCGAGACGTTGGCCGCCGAAGCCGCGGGGTTCGCCCGGATGATGGTGGTCGCCGCTCACCCCGGCAGGCCGGACGGCTTGCGGGTCAGCGGCCCGACCCCGCCCGCCCTGCCCTACGGAGTCCTCATCGGACACGAACTGGTCGCCAGGAACGGTGTCGCACACGCCGAACGGACACCGGTCGCGAAGGTGGCGATCCTCGGCGGTGTCGGTCATGAGGCCGCGTGGTGCAGGCTGGACGGCGGACAGCGCCCTCCGTACGAGCAAATGGCCGCCATCCTGCACCACTACGGTATGCCGGATCAGGGCTGAGGTCGGCGTTCAGAGGCCCCGCTGCCGATCATCGAAGGCGCCGTCGTCAGGTTCCAGGCCGGCCACCGGCGAGGCCCACGCCCATCCCGCCCGCGTCCGACGGCGGCCAGATCCGCGGATACCGCCTCGCCCACTCGTCGGCGAAACGCTCGTCTTCAGCCGGAGAGCGAGCCGAGAAGTGCCAGAACGCGTCACCGGCGACGGTTTCCACCAAGCCGGGTGATCCCAGCCCGCCGAGCCACTCCTGTGGCAGCCCGGGAACCCCGGCCCGTGCCCCCACCACCGCGCCGGCGATCGCCCCGGTGATCGCGCTGCGCCCGGAGTGATTGACGGCGGCCTGCATCGCCCAGCGCGGATCGAAGAACCGCCGGGACACCGCGATCATGGCACGGCCCAGCGCGTCGACGGCGGTGTCGCCGGTTCCGAAACCGTCCAGTTCCTCGGTATCGGGACGGATCTGCTCTACCTGAGCGCGCACCGCGGCGGCGAGTGCGGCCACCGCCGGGCCACGCGCGCCTTCACGCTCGGCCACCCGCCGGCAGACGACCTGCGGCGGCGGCGCGTCGGTGTGGAACAGCCCGGTGAACAGCTCGGCCGTCACACCGGCCGCCTCGGCGGTGGGTCCGTCGGCACCGGCACCGGTCGCGAGCAGCCTGCCGACCTGCGTGGCGGTCGCGGCATCGGAGTCGGGCCCGCCGCCACAGAGCGCCGCCACCATTCCCAGCACCAGAAAGGTGACGTCGTTCGCGACCGGGGGCGGTTCCGACCGGCCGTCCTGGATTTCCGGGACGCGGGAGAGCCAGCCTTCGGGGAGGTCCGGGCTCGGCCGCGAAAGCAGCGCGCCGAGCGCCATCAACCTGCCTGAGGCGGCGCCACCGAACCGCGGCGGTAAAGCGCGCAGCAGCCCTTCGGTGTGGAAGAGCAGTCGCCGGGTCAACGGGCCGAGCCGTCCGTCGGAGATCGGTTCGACGACCCCTTCCTCGCCGAACTTCGTCTTGATTTCGGGCCAGGTCACCGTGTCCACGGCCGAACCCAACGCCTCCCCCGCGGCGAACCCGGCGAACGCGCCCGCGATACGACGCCAGGCGAAACGGACTCCGTCGGCGTCCTGGCGGAAGAACTTCCCCGATGCCGACGTGTGTGGCCGGACCCGGCCCGCGGCGTCGTATCCGGCGACGAGACCGTTCGCGCCGAGGTCCTCGGGCCAGGACTGTCCCTCGATGTCGTCGTCAGGGGAGGCGATCCCGCCGGTTTCCACCCCGTTGCGCTGTTCCCACGCCCGGCCGAGCACGAACCGCTGACAGTCCTCGACGGACAGTTCGAATCCGGCCGTTCTGGCCTTTCCCGCCGCGTCACGGAGCCCGGCTGCGGGGTCGATCCCCTCCGTTGCCGCACGGATCTGTTCGATCACGGCCACGACCGGCGCCGAGTACTCGGCGGGGACCTCCACGACCCGCGTGATCGCGCGGAGGACCGGCCACCGCGCTCGCGCCCAAGTGAGCTCCTCGACGGTGACGGAGTCCGAAGGAACCGAACCGGGGTTGACGACCAGGCCGGTCCCGGGGAACTCGGCGGCGAACGACAGCACGTCCATCCGCACCCATTTCACCGTCCCCGCCGGAACCCGTCTGCTGGAACTGAACACCGCCAAGGCTCGCGGATTCTCCCGCCACAAAGAGGAAAGCGGTCGTTCCGTCCGCGGGTCGACCGGGATGTGGACCGTCGCGGTGAGCAGGCCGGCGAGGTAGCGCTCACGACTGAAGCGACGGGTCTCAAGGCAACCGAGGAGCTGTTCGAGCCGGGTCTCCATGACTGGATGTCCGAGCCGCTCGGGACCGGGCCGGTAGCCGGGATTGGCCCGGATCTCCTCTGTCGGCCCGCCCGCCTGATCGTGCTTCCGCCAGCCCAGTACTGCACTCGCCGGCACTCCGAGATAGGCCACCCCGCTGCGCGCGAACTCGGGTTCCAGGATCTCTCGCCAGTCCTCCTGTCCGGCGAAGGGGACCGGGACGCTCGGCCCGAGACCGTCCGGATCGGGATCCGGACGGCGCAGCTCCCCGTTTTCCCGCACGAGCAACATCGGTCGCGGCACGAGCGAGGCGAGCCGGTCCCCGCCGTCCAGCGCGCGAATCGTGTTGTAGGGCACCAGCCAGCCGTCCGGAACCTCGCGCACCCGATCATGCTCGATCCGGACCGCGTGCTCCCCCGTCGTCAGATCCACGGATGTGCCGAAGCGCAGCCACGCCTGTGCCTTCGCGATCGCCTCACCAGCGTGCACGATCACTCCTCCGTCTGCGTGTTCTTGGTGACCACGACTTCGAGTTTGGCGAAGTCGTCCTCGATCCGGACTCCCTGCGTCGGGTACCAGGCCCGCATCGCGACATTGGTGCCGTGCCATTTGGGCTTGATGTCGGTCCAGAACTCGACTCCCCTGCGTCCTTCCGGCAACGGGCCGCGGTAGGCCTGCACCACCGGCGCGCTGTCCCCGTAGACGGGTGCCCTGCCCCAGATCTCGCGGGACGCCGACTGCATCCCGGCCACGCCGGCGTTCTGGCTCGTGCTTTCCAGCCGATGGAACGGACCGTACCGCGCCGGGGCGCCCGGCGGCGCCGGATCGGCGTCCGCGATCAGCTCGAAATCCGGGCTTCCGCCGTATCTCAGGACCAGGTCCGCCCCGGCCTCGAGAAACCCGTCCGCCGGTTTCCCTTCCGCCCCCACGTAGAGGTACACCACCTTGCCACCGGGTGGTACGACCCCGCGGTCGAAGGGGCGGGAATCCGGTGAGACGGCACCTCTGGCGAAGACCCGGACCTCGGTCCCGTCGACGAGCCGCCCGTGCAGGTCGAGTCCCGCCACGAGCTCCACGGTCTTCTCGATCTTCAGGCCCGGCAAGCCCAGCGCCGCCAGCCGCCGGGAGCTCAGTCCGCTCAAGCCCTTCGCTGCGCTTTCGAAGGGAACGTCGGTGAACGGCAGCAGGGCGAGGGCGACCGGCCGCTCGGGCAGTTTCAGCAACCAGCCCGTCTGCGGGTCGAGGAACACGATCCCGTATGGCCGCCGAACCACCAATGCGACGTGCTCGCGTGCCAGTCCGTCGTCTCCGGTGTGGACGATGTCGATGACCGCCATCGCGCCGACCGGACGGGAATTCATCGCGGCGATGACACTGTCGTAGCTCACGCCGTGACCGGTCTCCCACACACCTCCGAGGCGGTCGGAGACATACGCCAGCGTCGCGGCTTCCTCCGGCAGGACCGGACCGGCCGTCACCTCTTCACCACGCAGGCGCAGCACGAAGGCGACCACCGCCTTGGTGCAGTTCGTCCGGTAGCCGTCTCGCTCGGCGTCGGGCGAGTGGCCGTTCGGATTCGTCTTGGGCAATTCGGGGAACTCCGCCGCGATGAGCCGTTCCGCGTCGGCCCGCCGCACGGAGCCGTCGTGGATCGACGGCGACGAAGTGAGCGGCGTCGCCTTGGCCAGCTTCGAGAAGTCCGCTTGTGACGACGCCGATGCCGCGGTGCGGTTCCGCCACGTCGGCAGCCAGCTCCCCGCACCCCGGGGCACGGTCCCCCAACCGGTACTGGCCGGCCAGTCCAGTGTGTCCAGTATCGGTGGCGAACTCCACGGTGCGGGGAGCGCCGCCGCGGCACTGGTCTTGCCGGGACCGGACGGCCAGTCCGGGGCGGGTTCCTGAGTCGCCTTCGCCCAGTCCGCCGAACTCAGCCGCTGGTAGCTCACGATGGCGTTGTTCAGGTCCGCGTTCCCCACCCAGACCGGTTCGCCGTTGCCACTCCGGCGATAGTGTTCCAGCAGCGTGACCACTCGGTCGGCGAGCCGCGCGAGTTCGACGACGGCCAGTCGCCGCGCACCGATCGTCTCGTAGTCGCCCCAGTCCTTCGTCGTGTCGAGCCGGGTGGACTCCGCCGCGATGGAGCGCCGCGCTTCGAGGAGTGCGGCCTCGTAGGGAGCCGCCCAGTCCAGGTTCGGCCACAGATACTCGGCGATCTCGAGCGGTTTCAGATTACGGAGGGGCGTGGGCGGCTTTTCCGGCGGCCGGGCCGCCATGAACGCGGCGACCTGCCGCATGGCGTCGAACGCCTTCGGGGCCAGGCCGAGCACCGCGGGCCGGTCGGCCCGCCGTGCCTCCGCGGCGACCGCCTCGGCGGACATGGTCACCTTGGCGGTGACGAACCGCTCCGTCTCCGCCTGCTCCGCGGCCCTCTTGTCCGCCTTCTGCTGGTTGGTCGCGGCGATGTTCTTGTCGCTCGCTTCGAGTTCGGCCTTCCGGTGCCACCATTTGCGCCAGCCGATCACCGGCCCGGCGGCCGCGACCGCGACGGCGGAGACCGCGAGTGCCGGACTCGCCCCGGACAGCTCGACGGCCCCGACGGTGGCCGCGGCGCCGATCGCCGAAACCCTCGTGTAAGCCTTCATGAAGTCCGCTTTCGAAGCGAATCCGGGACGGATCGCCGCTTCGTCCGTTGTGGAAACCGATCGCGGCTCCGTCTGCGGCGGCTTCGGCGAGCCGAAGAGAACCGCCGCGTCACGCAACCGCCCCCAGAAGCCGGGCCGCGGCCCGACCGCCGACTCGGCCAGCTTCAGAATCCCTTCGCGTTCCTTCGCCACCTGTGGACTCGCGAGATAACGCAGTTGCCGCTCATCGAAGGTCCGCCTGGCGACGGTGTGCTCCAGTTCGGTCTGGTCGAGCTTGTTCAACTGCCAGACCGCGATGAACAAGGTGGCGAGACTGCGGCCTGCGCCATAGGCGAACATGGATTCGAAGAGGGTCAGATGCCGCGCGAGGAACGCGCTCTGGTCGAGCGTCCCCGCGGCGGTGCCCCGGAACGTCCGCCTGACGATCTCACTGAAGTAGGGCAGGATGTCCGGTGTGTTGGCCGCCTTCCCCAGCCCGAGCGGCTTCGGATCGCGGTGCGCGAGACTGAGACTCTTCGGTTCTGGGCCGGGGTCGAGACCGAGACGCTTCGCCAGGTCCACATAGACCTGGACGTCGTAGGCGGCCAGCAGGTGGTCCAGCTCCCTGGCGTTGTCATCGATCTTCCTGAGCTCTTCTCCCTTCTGGATCTGCGTCCGCCGCCGTTCGGCGAAGGGCTGCAAGAGCGCGGCGACCCCCGCGAGAGCGGCGATGCTGAGCACGGACGCCCCTGTGAGTCCGAGGGGGATGCCCACGCAGATCCCGACACCCGCACCGGTCAACGGCGGCAGGGCGAACCGCCGGACGTGCTTCCCCAGACTCTGGGCGAGATCGGGCCGCGGCCCCAGCCGTGCGAGACCCGCCTGTCGTTCGGAGGGTGCGGACGGCCCGTGGTGGGCGGGCACGCCGACCTGAGCCAAGTGACCACGTACCTGTCCGGCCGACGCGGCGCCGGCGTCGATCCTGCGTGCGGTGGCGTCGTACACCCGTCCCTTGGCGACCTGTTCGTCCTTGGCGATCTCCCATTTCCGGGCCATCCCCGCACCGAGCAGAGCGTTGACCAGACCGAAAACCGCCCAGGCGATGCCACCTCCCCCGGAGCCCAGCATCATGAAGACACCCGCCGAGATACCCGACGGGAGGACACTCGTGTAGAGGCCGGTGACCGCGTGGGTCTTCGTCGCGAGGTAGCCGTCCGTCACCTTCGGCGGGAGGTGGCGCCGGACCTCCCACCTACCGGGTTCGCCCGCCAGCGCCGCAATACGGTAGTCGCTCCCGCTCTGGTTCGGATCGAGACCGAGGCGGCCCAGCAGTTCCACGATCGCCTTGCGCGTGCGGGCACGCGCCGGTGGATTCAGCGCGGTCCGCTGGAATTCGCGGTCGAGGACGACGACCTGTGCGAGATGTCCGCGGTCGGTGGGAGTCAGCTCCGGCCTGCGGTCGAGATCTCCCTCCGGGTCGAGATATCCCGGAATGGCGGACCCGCCGTCGGCGAGATCGGCCGCGCCGGCGGCGAGGGCGTGAGCGAGCGCCCGGGGAACGGCGCCGGGAGCGAGCCGAGCCGACACGACGATCCGGAGGACGTTCCTCGCGGGGTCCCCGACCGGTCCCCGGGCTGATACCGACCACAGCGCCGCTCGGTCCCCGAGCCAGTCACCGACTTCGGCGACGACCGTGAACCGCTGATCTCCGTCACCGGCCACTATGGACGATCGGACGTACTCCGCGAGCACCGTCAGCCCGGCGTCCTCGACGGCTTGGGAGAAGGCGCGCGCGAGCTCGCCTTCCAGTTCCGGCCGCGCCGGCGCGGCCATGGCGGCACCGCCGATTTCGATCGACGTCCAGCCGCTACCGAGTGGCGGAGCCGGCCTGGCCGGGCGGGCCTTCGCCGCCTCGGCGGCCGCGCGGTCCAGCGCCGACGCGAGATCGCGGTGCTGTTCAGGTGTCAAGGAAGCGAGCAGCTTGGGGATTCGCCGCGGCTGGGGATGTTTGCGCGCCCCCGCCAGTTCCGCCGCGTGCGCACCCAACAGCCGGACGATGTCCGAATGCCCCGAAGCGGCCGCCTTCGCCATCGCCGCCTGACCGTCAGCGGAGAGTTGCTTCCACACCTTGGCCGGAACCTGGGTCGGCCTCGACGGAAGCGACGGCTCGGGAGTCCTCGCCGCCAGCACGGTGGTGGCTTTCACCGAAGAGGGCGGACGCTCGGGGTGCGGCCACTGGCGCTGCGGGTGCTTCTGCCGTTTACCGCCCAGCGGCCCGAATGGAGCCTGCAGGTCCATATCGGCCAGACCGGCCGCGAAGAGCTGGTCCCGGCGTCCTTGATTCCATCTGATCGGAAGCGCCGGTTTGCTTTTCGCGACCAAATCGACGTTCTGCAGGGGATCGAGGTGCAGGACCGCGTAGGCGCCGTCCGAGATCACCTGCTTGGCATAGGGAACGTCGACCTTCGACGCGAACAGCACGAAGAGCTTCGTGGGGCGGGCGGTGAAGTCCTCATGAGCGCCCTGGTTCCGGAG
Source organism: Amycolatopsis sp. CB00013 (assembly GCF_001905755.1). Classification (NCBI taxonomy): domain Bacteria; kingdom Bacillati; phylum Actinomycetota; class Actinomycetes; order Pseudonocardiales; family Pseudonocardiaceae; genus Amycolatopsis; species Amycolatopsis sp. CB00013. The sequence continues at coordinate 55,240 of NZ_LIWC01000006.1, forward strand.
CTTGACCGCCAGATCGTCCTCGTACCTTTTGGTCCCGTAGTCCAGTTTGCTGCGCTTGACCTCGATCCACACCCTCGTGCCGTCCGTGAGCTCACCGAGGATGTCGATGTCGGACAACTCTTCGCCGTTCGGCCGGTAGATCTTGCGGTCCAAGGCGATGATCTTCAGTCCCGGCAGGCCGAGCCGCGCCAGCCTTTCCGGATCCGTATGACTCAGGTCCGCGAGCCGAAGCGCGCTGCGGAGAGTGGCTTCGAAACCCCTGAGGTTCTCCGGATTGCCGCCCACGTCCTTCGCGGCGATCTTGCCCGCCGGATCCAGACCGGTGAGTTTCTCGAACGTGAGCCTCAGGTTGCGGTGCAGCTCCTCGTACAGCTCGGCGACGTTGGTGACTCCGTGTCCGGCCAGCCTGTCTATGACCTGGTGAAGGACCAGCCACCTGTCGAGGATGGGACGAACGTCGTGGAAGAAGAGCGTGCGCCCCATCTCGGCGGCGGAAGTCGGCGTGACCTGTTCGGTGAACAGCCGGCGCAGGATGTCGAACCGGGCTGCGTCCAGGTCCGCGACCCGCTGCAGTGGGGTGCCTCGTACCGAGGTCAGCTCCCCGATCCGGTTGTTGAACTCGGACAGCGCGACCTGCAGGCCTTTCGTCTCGATCAGTTTCGCGAACGCTTGCTGCACGTCCACGGGCATCTTGTGCCAGGCCGGAACGAATTTGGGGGGCAGGTTGCCCGGTGGCGGAACCCTGGCCAGCCACTCCGCCAGCGAAGCGGACACGTCGCGGGAAAGCCCCTTCTCCTGTGCCAGCCAGGTCACGAAATTCGCCAGGGCGTAGCGGCCGGCCTTCGGTCCCACGGTCGCGGCCAGATCGGCGAGAGCTCGCTGTTCTCGGGCCTTCAGCTCTTCCCAGAGCGGGATCAGCTCGTCCGGCAGATCGGCGGGACGGGCGGGGGCGGCGGGCCGAGCCGGATGCGGCTCGTGGCGCTGGGGGTGCCGAGGCCGGACGTTGCGGGCGAAAAACGGGTCCAGCAAGGGAAGTTCGTCCGGTACCCGGCTTTCCCGCCCGTGGGGCAGCACCGCGTCGAAACCGAGCGCGCCCAGGTCCCCGGCGACCTGCTTGATCCCCGCGGTGCCTTCGAGCGATGCCGGGGCGCTGAGCACGAAGTACCGCTTTACGGCGGCGGACGACGGCGCGACCGACTTCGCCGCGCTGTCGAGCAAGTTCGCGGCGTCCTTCTCACTGGGCCCGGCGAGCCGCCCGACCGTTACCCACACCTCGGTTCCATCGGCGAGCCGTGCCTTGATGTCGATGGTGCCGAGAAGCTCACCCTCGGCTGAGAACACCGGTTCCCGGACGCCCTCGATCACCACCCCCCACGGTCCCTTCGCGGCGAGCTCCCAGGCTGCGACGAGGGCGGATTGCACGTTGTCCCGCAAGTTCCGCAGGAGTTCTTTGAGCCGCGGCAGGTCCCCGGTCGCTTCGAGCAGCTTTTCGACCTCCTCGGGCGGCAGGAATCCGGCCGCCCACATGAGCTGCTCGAGAAGTTCTTCGTGCTCCCGGACCGCCTTGTCGTAGGCGGTTATCGTGTCGGAGTTCAGCGAAATCGTGTAGGGGAACCAAAGCCCTTCGGGCGAACCGAGGATCTGGTACTCGGGCTTGGGCTTTCCCTCGGTCGCGGGTCGTGGCCTGACCGGCTGTGCGTCGAGGATTCCCTCCAGCCGTTCACGGAAGGCCGCCCGTTGCGCGTCGGTCAGCGACGCGAGCCGGTCCGGGAGTCCGATTCGGTTCGGGATACCGGGCTTCCCCGTCAACTCCGTCAGGACGCGTTCCAGGATGAACGCGATGTTCACTCCGGCGGCGGCGAGTGCGTCGAGGAGGTCGCGCTCGGTTTCGGTCAGCAATTCCCGGATTTCGGGAGGAACCACGCTCGGCTGGTCTTCCCTGGGGCCGAGAGGGAAATCCGGCGCGATCGGCTGGTGCCGGGACGGGATCTCCACCGGCCAGGCGGGCACCGCGTGCTCGGGCACCGCGGACGGTCGCGGAGGTGGAGAGGTGACGGGCGCGCCGGGCCACGGCGGATTCGCCGACGGCAGCACGGGAACCGACTCGTCCGGCAACAAGGGCAGCTCGACGGGAGCCGGGTCGACCGGGCGAACGGTGACGTCGGGTGGGTCGACGGGCGGGACGATCTCCACGGGCGGGCGATCCGGCCCACCGGGGGTCAGCGGGGAAACCGGATCGGCGACGCGGTCCGGAACGGCGGGAAGTTCCAGCGGCCGCTCCGGTACGCGCGGCGGCTCGGGGTACACCGGCCGGTCCGGGCCGACGGGTGCCACCGGGACCGTCGTCCGGCCCGGCGGGTTCCGCACCTCGCCGGGAGGACGTGGGAAGTCCACGGTGGCCGGTGGCGGGAAGCCCACCACCGGCGCGGGCGGGGTCCCCACGACCGGCCGCGACGGGAAACTCGTGGGAGGGCGGACCGGATCGCCGATGGCGGGCAGCCTCGGATCGGTCACCCGGGGGAGGCCCCCCGCTTCACCCGAGCGCACCTTGTCCGGATCGGGCTTCACCGTCAGCGGCTCCGCCTCCGGATGTGGAAGCGGCTTGGGAGCGCCCGAAATCACGTCGCCGATGGTGGCCTGTTCGGCGAGCCGAGCGGTGGCCGGGCTCGGCGAAGACCGGGTGGAGTGGACCGGCTGCGCAGGCTCGGCCCGCGCAACCGGTGCCTCCGCCCGGGCGCCCGCGGCCGACTGCTCGACCGCGCGTTGGAGCGCGGGGGTGACGGGATCCAGCACCGCGGTCGCGACGCTGCCTCCCCCCGTTTCCGGTGCCGGCCCCGACCCGTCGTCGGTCCGTGCGCGACCGGAACCGCCGGGGCCACTGGGTGGCGGCTCGTCCGGCGTCCTGTCCGGCGAGCCTGGCGTGCCTTCCTCCGGTGAGTCCCCAGGGCGGCGCGGCCCGGGTTCGCCGTCGCCTTTCCACTGTCCGCTCGCCCGCGCCTCCTCGATGCCCACGTGCCCGGCTTCGCCCAGCTTCCCTCGCGCGAGGTCGTCCAGGCGGAGGACGTCCCGGGGGTTCACGGGAGGTCCGTCGTCGCCGTGGCGAGGACCGTCGCCGTCGGCGTGTTCCCCCGGCGCACGGCCTCCCTCGTGACTGCTGTGCTGGGGAACGGTCCTGCCGTTGTCGCCGCCTCGCGGGGTGAGCGACTTCGCCGGTGGTTGCCCTTGTTTGCCTTGATCACCGAGTCGCTCGGTGTTCGCCGGGGGACGCTCACGATGCACGGGATGCGCGGCGGCGTTGTCCGATGGCGGCCCTGAAGGGTTGTCGGCCTTCCCGGTGTTCGGAGTGGACGGTTCCACGCCCCGAGGTACCTCGGGCGGCGGGTCTCCCTTCCACCTTCCGCTCGCGTGGGCCTCCGCCGCACCGGCACGGCCGGCCTCGCCCAGCTTGCCGTTGGCCAGCTCGTGCATGCCGACGGTGTCGAACACGTTCGTCGGCGGATGCCCGGCCTTCACCGGGGATTCCTGTCGCTGCGGCGAAGGCGGCGGAGGCGGTTTGTCGCCCGGCCCGTTGGGGGCGTGGTGTTCCGGACGGCCGCCCGGCCCGGGTGTCTCGGCGAGATCGGCGCTCCGGGCGGGTTGACCGGCATGCGGCGGCTCGGCCGCGAGTGACTGTTTCGGCGGGGTCGACGGCGGATCCGGTGTATGAGGCGGGCGGCCGCCGGGGCCTGCGACGCCGCTGTCCGGATCGCGCGGACTGTTCCCCCCGGTGTCGTGCGGCCGGGCCGCCGGGAAATCGGCGCTGGGACCGGCGTGCCTCGCCAGGCTTTCCCCGACCGAACCCGGCAGCGGTCCGAGCGGGTTCCGGATGACCTGCGCGGCGGTCTCCGCACTGATCCCGCGGTCGCCCCTGACGACACTCCGGACCTTCTCGAGAGCGTGGGGCGCGTTCCTGATTGCCAGTTCGGTGACCGTGGGGACCTTGACCAGAGCCTCCCCGCCCCGCCCCAGTCGCGCTCCGGCACCCGACACCACCTTGCCGACGCCCGAAAGGCCGGAGACCCGGCTGGCGGCCGCCCCCGCGCGCGAGATGCCCGCCCCGGCGGCGCGCGTGACGGATCCGGCCCCGCGCAGGCCCACGAGGGCGGCGACGTTCACGAGCGTTCCGCCGAGGGCGTGCCCCGGATCCTCTCCCCACTCGCCGTAATGGATGAACTGCTTCCCGAAATCGAGCAGCACCCCACCCAACTCGCCGCGCTCTCCCCCCGGCAGACCGACGACGAGGTCCACCCAGCCGAGGCCATGGGTGTACGCCTGCACGGCCGCGCCGAGCTTGGCCATCCCGCCCCATGCGAGCACGGCGTTCGACAAGCTCCAGCTGGAGCCACCGAAGGGGCCGTCCGCGTAGCCGATCAGGCCACCCATCATCTTGGCCAGGTTGACAAGTCCGTCGTAGATCCCGCCGACGAAACCCGGGTTGGCGATCTTGGGAGTGGCGGCGGGCGCGCTGTCCGGATCGGTGATCAGCGCGGCCGCGGCCGTCACCAGTTCCGCGATGTTCTTCGCCACGGCCCTGGCGAAGAACCGCTGTGCCGCCTCACCTCCGGGATTGAGCAAGGATCCGCCGTCATCCAGGTGGCTGTAGATGAAGCTGTGATAGGAGATCGTTTCCCGGATCTGGGTCTTGACGAAGTCGAGGATCTCCGCGTAGCCGTCGTAGGCCTTTCCCAGCCCCTCCATGGCGGGCGGGACCTCCCTGACACCGCCTTGACCTTCCAGGGTGCCGTTGTTGATCCTGGTTATGCCGTCATACAGCGCATAGCCGTTGGGATCGGGCCAGGACGTGCGCAAGCCCTGCGCGATGAGGTTCGAGGAGTCGACGGCCGTCTTCAGCGCGGCCGCGCCGTCCTTCCACGCCGTGGCCATCGCGCGAGCGGCCGTCTCGCTGTCCGGCGGCCAAAGGCTGTCCTTGGCGTAACCGCCCTCGGTGAGGACGGCGTTCCACAGGTCGCCGCCCGGCTCGCGGATGTCGCCCTCGCCGCTCATGGTCTCGGTGGTCCCTCAGGAAGACAGGGCGTCGGTCGCCGCGGCTTCGCCGTCCAGGTAGTACCCGACGGCCTTCTTCCCGCCGTCCGCCGCTCCCTGATAGAAGCCGGGCATCTGGTCGACGATCTTGCTCACTTCGTTCGACGGCGTCTCCAGTGCACCTTTCAACGCGATACCCATGGGACCGCCGAAAAGCGCGCCCGGCGCCTTGATCCGGTCGTGGGCGCTCTTCCACCCGTTCGCGAGATTCGTGCTCGCGGTGCGCAGTTCGTCCAGCTTGCCCTGGGTCTCGACGGGATAGATGTCGATGAACCCGTCGGCGTTCCAGTCGACGCCCGTCATCGCGGGTCTCCGGCGACCTGCCGGTCGAGTTCGTGCAGGAACGGGTCGAGCCGCAAATCCGTCGTCTCGGCGGTCGCGTCCGGCGGGAGGTAGTCCGCGGCGATGGCGACTCCCTCTTCCTTCGCCAGAACGACCGCCCGCTGGAAGGTTTCCACGATGGCCCGCGCCAGCGCCACCGAATCCGGAGTGCGGTAGATACGGGGATCGAGCCAGAGATCGTGCACCTCGCCGGTGCCACCGATGGTGATGCTGATCAGTTCGTCGTCGGATTCCGCGGTCGCCCGGATCTCGGCCAGGCGCTTCTTCATCGCCCTGACGTCCTCGGCCATCCGCTCGTACTCGGCGTACATGCCGAGGCGCAAAGATGTGTCCACCGGCCCTCCTCGATCGGTTCCGGTCCAGTGTCGCCACGACGACCGGGGCCGGGGCGTCCATGGCCTGTTTCTGCCACGAGTGCGTGAACCGGTGCCCCGCGAGCGGAACATGAGGGCGATGAGACGACTTCGGATGGCGGCTGCCGTCGCCGTGCTGACCATGACTGTCCTTCAGACGCTCGGCGGCACGAGCGTGGCGAACGCGGCTCCGCCCGCCGGGGCCTGCCATGACGCCGCTCCCGCCCGCGCCCAGGTGCGCGCGCAACCCTGGGCGCAGCAGGTCCTCGCACCCGAAAGAGCCTGGCCGCACAGCCGGGGAGCCGGTGTCCTGGTCGCGGTGGTCGATTCCGGGGTGGACGCCGACCATCCCCAGCTGCGCAGGCCGGGGAAAGTCCGCGCGGGAAGGGATTTCTACCTTTCAGGTGGCCACCCCGGCGCTTTCGACTGCGTTTCGCACGGCACGGGTGTGGCCGGCATCATCGCCGCGGATCCCTTGCCCGGCATCGGTTTTCGCGGGGTTGCCCCGGACGCGGAGATCCTGCCGGTCCGGGTGAGCGACCGGGATCTCGGCGACCAGGGAGAGCAGCTGCGGATCGACCCGCAGGTCGTCGCCAACGGCGTTCGCTACGCCGCGGACCAGGGCGCGAAGGTGATCAACCTTTCGCTGGCCGGATTCGACGACTTCGCCGTCATCCGGGACGCCGTCGCGTACGCGGTGTCCCGGGACGCTCTGGTGGTCGCCGCGGCGGGCAACGGCCAGCGGGACGCGACGATCGCCTTCCCGTCCTATCCGGCCTCCTACGACGGCGTACTCGGCGTCGGCGCGGTGGACATCAACGGTGCCAGGATGACCGGCTCACAGATCGGGTCCTATGTGGACCTGGTGGCCCCCGGCGCCAAAGTTCTGACCGCGGCGAGAGTGGACGGCCACGCCTACGTCGACGGCACCAGTTTCGCCACCCCGTTCGTGGCGGGCACCGCGGCATTGGTGCGCGCCGCCTGGCCCCGGCTGTCCGCACCCGAGGTCGCCCGGCGGCTGATCGCGACGGCCGCACCGTCGCGCGGCGGGAACGGCAGCGCGGCTTACGGCCATGGTCTGGTCGATCCCTATCGTGCCGTGACCGACGGTCTCGACACCCGCGCACCGGACGTGCTGCCCGCCCACGCCCCCCGCCCACCGGATCAGGCGCGGCTCGACCGGGCCGCGACGGAGGAGAGCATCGCGGAAACGGCACAATGGTGCACCGTGGCCGTGGTCGGCGCACTCGCCTTGACCTTGCTGATGGCATTGGTGGTGCCACGCGGCAAACGTCGCCGCTGGCGAGCGGGCCGGGCCCGAGCGGTGCCCGTCGAACCGCGGATCATCGAGCCACCGGAGCAGGTTTTCCTCATTTCCGGCCGGTAGGAAGTGTTTCCGCCCCACCGGCATGCCGAATGCCCGGCGCTGCGACGCGCCGGGCATTCGGTGTTCCGTGTTACGCCATACCCGCGTTCCCGAGGGCGTTGCACGCGCGGCCGAGCGCGTCCTGGCATTCGACGCCGGCCTTGCCCCAACCCTGGCTCACGGCGCGGTGTCCGTCGGCGGTTTCGAGGTTCTGGTTGTGGCTGCGCTGGTTCACCTGAAGGTACTGCTGGCCGCTTTCGTCGTACCAACCGTCGGTGGCGAGGGCACGCGCCCGCTGAAGTCGTTCGGCGGAGGCGTTCTCGATGCTGTCACCACCGTCGCGATACGTCCGGCCGCCGGTCTCCCCGGCCGCGAAGTCCCATTTGAAGTGACCGTCTACCGACATTTCCTACCCCTTTCAGGCCTGGTTCCCGATGACCTTCGAGACTTGCGAGACGCTGTTGTGCAGCGAGTTCTGGGCGCCGTCCTGACCGCTGCCGAGGATGTTCACCGCGGTCGTCGGGTTTTCGACGAGGGCCTGCTGGCCCCAGTTGAGGAGCCGCCTGTGGCTGTCGCCGGTCACCTCGTTGGTGCTGAACGCCGCGGACTGGACGACGCCCGCCATCCCGCCGGAGGCCAGCTCGGTGATCTGCCTGCCGAGGGAGTCGGCCCCGGCAAGCTGTTCGCTTTGACTGGTGTCACCGAAGCTGATGCCACCTCGCGCCATCGCGAAATCGATATTGACTTCGGGCATTCTTCGCCCCTCCTTGTTCTGACGTGAAATGTCTGTGTCACCGAAGCTAGTTCCGGGAGAGGCTCCGTCCCGGCGGACGGCACGTTCCTGCCAACGCCCCCTTTCGCGGCCCCCGGACGCGAACCATCGGGTGGGTGGCGACAGTCGTGGTGAAGAGACCGATGCGCAGGCCCGCTCCGGAAATGCCGGCGGGCGAGCTGATCCTGCAGGCCCCGCCGGAGATCCCGCCCCCACCGGGCAGGCAGTGGGCGCAGGTGCTCACGGTGCTGCCGATGGTGGCCATGATGGCGGCGATGCTGCTGATGTACTCCGGCAGCATGACCGGATCCCTGCGCTTCGTCATCTACGGGATGATGGGTGTCGCCATGCTCGGCATGGTCGTCATGGGATTCCTGCAGGGCGGCGGCCCGAGCAAGCGGGAGATGGCCTACGCCCGGCGCAAATATCTGCGCCACCTCGCCCAGCACCGGCTGCGGCTGCGGCGTTCGGTGCGCCGCCAGCGGGAGGCGATGGAATATCTGCACCCGGACCCGGCGTCGCTGTGGTCCCTGGTGTCGAGTTACCGGCTTTGGGAACGCCGCAAGGACGACGTGGATTTCGGCGTCGCGCGGATCGGACGCGGCCCGCAGAACCCGGCCGCCACCCTGATCGCGCCCGACACGAAACCGCTCGAGGAGCTGGAACCGCTGTCCGCACTTGCGTTGCGCCGGTTCCTCACCACCTACTCCAGCATCCGCGATCTGCCGATCGCCATCGCGATCAACGGGTTCAGCCGGGTGTACCTCCGCGGCGACCGGGACGCGGCACTCGGAGTGCTTCGGGCGATGCTTGCGCAACTGGCCGCCCTACACTCACCGGACGACCTGCGAGTGGCCGTGTGCACCGGCGAGGATCGCCGCACGGACTGGGAATGGGTCAAGTGGCTGCCGCACGCCCAGCACTCCGAGCGCACCGACCTGCTCGGCCCGTTGCGGTTGGTGGCCCCCACCGTCCCGGCGCTGGAATCCATGCTGGAGGAGGAACTGGTCAAACGGCCGAGATTCGACCCGGAGTCCGACGGCCGAGTACCCGGCCCGCATCTGGTGGTGGTGATCGATGGTGGTTCGGTAGCAGGCTCGGACCATCTGATGACCGGCGGCGGCGTCGAAGGCGTGACCGTCGTGGATCTGACGACCATGCCGCCGAGGGCGCTGGACCGGACGACCGTGGTGCTGGCCGTGGACGCCGGCGGGGAATTGCTCAGCGAGACCATCGACGGCGAGGCCACACTCGGCAAGGCGGACCGGCTTGGCCAAGCGGCGGCCGAGGGACTCGCCCGTCAGCTCGCCCCGCTCCGCCTGACCGCGGGACTGCGCGGCGACGCCCCGATGACCTCGGAGCTCGGACTGGCGGAGTTGCTGGAACTGGGTGACCCGTACCGGTTCGACCCGGACGACACCTGGGAGCCGAGGCCGAACCGGGACCGCCTGCGACTCAAGGTCGGTATCCAGCCGGACGGGTCTCCGATCGAACTCGACCTCAAGGAGTCCGCACAGGACGGGATGGGCCCGCACGGATTGCTGATCGGGGCCACCGGCTCCGGGAAGTCGGAGCTGCTGCGCACCCTGGTGCTGGGCCTGGCCATCACCCATCCCCCGAGCTCGTTGAACTTCGCGCTGGTCGACTTCAAGGGCGGGGCCACCTTCACCCGGCTGGACGCGCTGCCGCACACCAGCGCGGTGATCACCAACCTCGCCGACGAACTGCATCTGGTCGACCGGATGACCGACGCGATCAACGGCGAGCTGATCCGCCGTCAGGAACTGCTGCGCGCGGCGGGAAACTTCTCTTCCTTGCGCGACTACGAGAAGGCGAGGACGGCGGGTGCGCCACTGCCCGAGGTCCCCACCCTGCTCGTGATCTGCGACGAGTTCTCCGAACTGCTGTCCGCGAAACCCGACTTCATCGACATGTTCGTCCAAATAGGACGGGTGGGTCGATCGCTCGGAGTGCATCTCTTGCTCGCTTCGCAACGGTTGGAGGAAGGCAGGCTTCGTGGTCTGGAAACCCATCTGTCCTACCGGATCGGCCTGCGAACGTTCTCCGAAATGGAGAGCAGGGCGGTGCTCGGCGTCGCCGACGCGTTCAAACTGCCACGGGCTCCCGGACACGGCTTCCTGAAGGTCGGGACCGAACAGATGGACCGATTCCGCTCCGCTTACGTCTCCGGGGTGTACCAGCGCGGTAGCGACGGCGGAGCCGCTGTCGCGATGGGCGGGGAGCACCTGGTGCTGCACGAGTACACGACGACCTACGTCGCCGCCGAACTCGCCGCCGACGAGGAGGAACCGGAACCCGCGGAGGATCCGGACACCGCGGTCGGCGAGACCCTGTTGGACATCCTGGTCGACCGGCTTGAGGGTCGCGGCACACCTGCCCACCAGGTGTGGCTGCCGCCGTTGGACGCGTCTCCGACGCTCGACGGGCTGCTGCCCGGCCTGATCGCCCATCCCCGGCGCGGGCTGTCCCCCGGCGGCTCCGACGCGGCCGCGAATCTGCGGCCGGTGCTCGGGATCGTCGACCGGCCCTACGAGCAGCGGCGCGACCCGCTCACCCTCGACCTCTCCGGCGCGGCCGGGCACGTGCTGATCCTCGGCGCGCCGCGGACCGGCAAAAGCACCGCGCTGCGCACGCTGATCCTCAGCCTCGCCCTCACCCACACCCCGCGCGAGGCCCAGTTCTATTGCCTGGACTTCGGTGGCGGCACCCTCGCCTCGGTCGGTGGCCTGCCCCATGTCGCGGGCGTGTCCGGCAGGCTGGACACCGGCGCGGTGCGGCGGACCATCGCCGAGGTCGCCACTGTGCTGGCCAACCGGGAAAAGCTGTTCGCGGAGCACCAGATCGACGGCATCGCGACCTATCGCAAGCTTCGGGCTGAGGGCCGTTTCGGCGATCAGCCCCACGGCGACGTGTTCCTGGTGATCGACGGCTGGCAAACACTCAGGGGGGACTTCGAGGGCCTCGAAGACATGGTCGGTGACATCGCCGCCCGCGGGCTGTCGTACGGCGTACACGTCGTGACGGCCACCGCCCGTTCGTTCGATCTCCGGATGAACGTCCGGGATCTGTTCGGCAGCAGGCTGGAACTGAAGATCGGCGATCCCATCGATTCGATCATCGACCGGCGCGCCGCGATGAGTGTCCCGGCCGACGCCCCCGGACGGGGGGTCTCGATGAGCAAGCATCAGGTTCTCCTGGCCCTGCCGCGAACGGATGGCCGGAACACCACCGAAGACCTCGCGGAGGGCACGGCCGAACTGGTCGGGGCGATCGGCGCCGCGTGGCCGGGGCCGCCGGCCCCGTCGGTGCGGCTCCTGCCGGGTTTGCTTGCCTACGAGGAACTTCCCGCCACGGACGAGCTGAGTGGCCCCGACGCCGGACTCGCGGTCGGCATCCACGAGCGGGACCTGTCCCCGATGCGTCTCGACTTCGCCGCCGACCCGCACTTCTTCCTGCTGGCAGACACCGAAAGCGGGAAGACGGCCTTCCTGCGCACAGTGGCCCGCCGGATCGAAAACGCGTACCGGCCCGACCAGGCCCGCATCGTCGTGGTCGACCACCGGCGAGGACTGCTCGGCGAGATCGGCGACGACCACCTGCTCGGCAGCGGCACCAACGACGCGCACAGCCGCGAACTGCTCGGGGAGGTGGCCGAAGCGATGACCAAACGCCTGCCGGGCAAGGACGTCACGCCCGAACAGCTGCGCGCGCGCAGCTGGTGGGAGGGGCCGGAGATCTTCGTGCTGGTGGACGACTACGACATGGTCGCCACGCACAAGCAGCATCCGATGATGCCGTTGCTCCCGCTGGTCGCTCAGGGCTCCGACATCGGGCTGCACGTGGTGCTCACGCGCCGCTCGGGCGGCGCCGGAGCCGGGTTGTTCGAGCCGTTCCTGTCTCGCCTTCGCGAGGTCGGCACGCCCGGCCTGATGATGTCGGGAGACCGGGACGAAGGTCCGTTGCTGGGCGGTATGCGCGCGCAGGTACTCCCGCCGGGACGGGGCTGGCTGGTCGATCGCCGTGGCGGCAAGGGACTCGTCCAGCTCGCCTGGCTCGAGCCGCGGGCGTAGACCGGCTGGCCGGAACCGGCCGCCCACCCCCGGCGGCCCGGCTGGGGTGGTGGGCTTGATCAGCAGACCGACGCGAGCACGGAAAGGGAGGGAACATGAGTGGCAGGGTCGACGCTTGGATACCGGCGCTTCGGACGTTCGCCAACAATTTGCACCAGCAGGTCAACGCCATCCCGGCGCCCACGATCGACCGGGAACCGGGTGCCGGTTGCACGCTCATGCAGGAATGCGAGGCACTGGCCGCCGCGGACAAGTTCGTGACCGGCGAACTCAAAGCCTTCATGACCGCGGCCGCCGAAGGATTCCAGACCTTCGAAGACCTCGCCCGGCGATGCGCGAACGAATACCAGAGCGCGGGCGAAGCGGCCGCGACGGCGATCCAGGGATTGTCCGACAAGGTGAACCGTGGCCCGCAACCACCTTCCGCCCCCGCGCCGGACATCCCCTTGCTCGGAAATCCTTACGCGCCCAGCCTCTGACCGGGACGAGAAACGAAATGGCCAGTTATACGAGGTTTTCCCTCGACGAGCAGCTCAACATCCTCCGCGGCGAGATCGCGCACACCTATCCCGCGCTCAAACAGGCGAGTGAGATGTGGAAGTCCGTGCAGACCTGGCTCAACCCTGCGAGCCGTTCCCTGCGTGAGTCGACCAACGCGCTGGAACCGTTCTGGGACGACGAAGCCGGGCGCCGGATGGTCCAGTGGCTGCGCGACACTCACACCGGCTCGCTGGGTCCATGGGAACGCGCGGCCGCGGAATCCCATGTCGTGGAACATATCGACAAGCTCACCGCGATGCTCATCCTGAACGCGTTCACGTTCGCCTCGGAGGCTACGAAAGCGGCCAACGACCCCGACTACGAAGAAACGGCCAGGTCGGTCGTCGGCGCGAAACTCGACGAAATGGCGACACAATATCTACGCACCGGGCAGGCCATGCTCGCCGCTCGCAGTCGCCCCTGGAACGGGGCACGGGGCGAGGTCGACCCCGGCGTCGACACCAGTTCGTCTCCGGCAGGCCCGGGCACGCAAAACCCGGCGTCCCCCACCTCGCCGTCGAATCCGGCCCCCGGCCAGGAAACACCGGCGAACCCGGACCAGCCGCAGAGCCCCACCGAGGACCCGCTGCAGGACGCACTCGAGGCGGCACCTGGGGCACTGGACGCCTTGACCAGCGCGCTCGAATCGTTGCAGCAGCTGGCAGGTGGCGGACAGAGCATCCCCGAGCCGGCGGCGCTGCCGGATCCGACGGGCGGGCTGCCCTCGTGGGATCCGTCGTCCATGTCGCCGTCCGGGCTCGGTGACCCGTCGGGTATGCCGAGCCTGGCAGGCGGTGGCGGCGATCTACCCGGTGGCGGCGGCGGTGCCGGCGGGCCGGGTACCGGTCTGGGAGCGGGCGCCACGGCGGCGAACCCGGTATCGCCTTCCGGAACCGGTGCCGTCGGAACCGCACTACCGCCCGTCGCGACAGGGACCGGTGCGCGGTCCGCGGCCGGGACGGCGGGCTCCGGCGCGATGCCGCCGATGTATCCACCGCAGTCGGCCGGAGCGCGGGGAAGCGGCGGCGGGGTGAATCCCGGAAACGCCGACCGGGCCACCGGCAGGCAGCGTGAGCGGAAGCCCGGTGGCACGCCAGGTGTGTCCCTGATGGGTCGTGCGGGAAAGGGCCGGGCGGCGAAGGGGGCGGCGGCACCGTCCGCCCCACCCGGCGCACGGCGGGATTGGGACACGGAGAACGACGGCGTCCAGTTGCTCGACGAAGAACTGTGGCAAGTGGACCCGGTGCACAAGAACCAGGAAGAGCCGCGGTTCCACGCGGGACGATGAGGAGGGGCAGATGCCCGCAACCGAGATCAACGGCAACACGACGGCGATGAGCGCGTATTCCACCAAGCTCACCGCTCCAGCCCAGCCGTCGTCACTGACCCGGCCGGGGACGGCGGACATCGCCGGGATGTTCGAAGGGATCGCGATGTCCCTGTTGGACAAGGCCGCCGCCGCCGAGATGGCGGCGCTGCTGGCCAAGATCACCGAGGACATGGCCACCGATTCGACGACGGTCAAGGCGATCGCCGCCGACTACACCGCCGCGGACGCGGCCAGCGCGCTGACGCTCGCCACGTCGACCATCAAGCTCGCAAAGCAGGGTTTGAGCCTGCTGAAGCAGGCGTCGGGCTCCATCGGCCAGGCACCCGGATCCACCGAGGAAAAGACCGACACGTCCGCGGCCGACGGCTCGCAGACCCAAGCGTGAGGAGCGATCGATGATCCCCTACCAGCTGCTCCCCATCGAGATGCACGATGTGATGGCCCGCGCCGAAGCCAAAAAAGTCCCGGCCCTGCTCGAAGCCGCGACCATGTGGCGGGACGTGCGTGGCTGGATCGACACCACCGCCGCGGAGATCAGCACCCGGGTCGGCGAGCTCACTCCGGAGTGGACGGACGAAGCCGGACGGAAGCACGAAGAGAAGGTCCAGCGGACCCTGGCCGAGCTCAAGTTCTGGGGAGACCGGATCGATCTGGCCGACCCCGCCGGGAAACTGACGACGCTCGCCTCCGACGTTTCGGCGACCGCGGCCGCGGTGGCGACGTTCTACGCGGAGTACCGCATCGCCACCCTCACTCCGTTCGGCGCGGCAGCGGCTTTCGCCCTCCAGCAGGCGTCAGGCATGAAAATGACCGAACTGGGCGGGAACTTCGACTTCTCGATGCTCAGCGTCTGCGCGGCGGCCGGTATCCAATCACCGGCCGATCTGCTGCCCGCGCAGCAAGCCGTCTCGGCGGAGGGCAACTCCCCCGCGGACTTCATCGCCGCCGCCGAAGCCGGAATGACCGCGCTGACCGAACTCCAGAGCCTCGCCGAAACCGCGGGGTCGTTCGCCGACGGCGGATCGTCGGACATCGACCTGCCGACGACCGGCGACGGGGCCGGATCGGGCACCGGCTCGTCCGGGCTCTCGCTGGCAGGCCTCGGCTCCCTGCCGACGGTGCCAACGGCGGGCGTCGTTCCCCCGATCGGCGGGCTGCCGGGTGGTACCGGCACTCCGCCCATGCCGGCGGGACTGCTGGGCGGGATCGGGGCGGCCGCTGGAGCCGGTGGTCTTCCCGTCTCCGCGAAGCCGGTCGTCGGCAAGCGGGCCCCCAGCCTGGCGTCGGAGGTCCAGCCGGGCACGGCGAGCCCCACCGGAGCGAAGTCCGCGAGCACGGGGATACCCCCGATGACGCCACCACACGGCGGCGGCGGTCAGGCCACCGCGGGCACGCTACGGCCCGGCTCGGGCGACCAGCCGACCGGACGCAACGGGGCGGCGCGGAGGGAGTCTTCCGGCCGGAGCGACGGTGTTCCGGCGAAGCTGCGCGGCCGGGCCGCCAGCGGTAATCCGGACGGCGAGTTCACCTTGGCGCGCGGTCGCCGGTCGGATGAGTCGGACACGGGTTCGGTGCAGCTGCTCGACGAAGATCTGTGGCGGCGCTGAACCCGGACATGGCTGAAGGGAGCTTTCCCCGCATCGCATGCGGGGAAAGCTCCCTTCATCGCGTCAGGGTCCCTCAGCCGCCCAGGGTCTGGCGCCGCGCGGCGACCGGGTCGAGGCTCGGGCCCTCGGGCAGCCGCGCCACCAGGCCGGCGGGAAGCCGCACCGGACGCGCCGACGGGTACCCCAGCATCTTCAGCACATCGGGCGAAGCCAGCGGATAGCGGCGTCCCATGTCGGTCACCACGGTCAGCGTTCCGACAGCCGCGGAAGGGGAGGGCATCGCTTCGACGACGATCGCGCTGCCGGGCGGCACATGGACGCGGTCCGCGAGCGGGGTTCCGGAGGCGGTCCGGCGGGCGGTGGTGGACATCGGATCCGCGGGCGGCATCGAGGGATCGACGGTCAGTGAAGGAGCCGCGGAACCGTCGCCGAAGGTCGCGCACACGGTGGTGTCCTGGTCACGCAGGCGCGCGATGGCCGGGCGTGTGGCGGGTGCGGCGCCCACGTCGGCCTGGACGGGGTCCAGTTGCCGGGACATGGTCGCCAGTGAAGGCGGCAGCGGCACGGTTTTCGGTTCACCGCCGGGATAGGCGGCGAGCATCTGGGCGCTCGCGCGCTGGACGTCGTACTGCAGTTCGCTGATCGGCCGCAGGGCGTCCCGTTCGGCCAGATAGTGCTGCTGTCCGCCGCCGGAGGTCTGCACCATCAGCAGCATCCCGTTCCGGATGTCGGTCCGGCCCGGCACCGCGGTGGACACCTCGCCCGGCGCCGCCACCGGCAGCGGGCCGATCGGCGTGCCTTCCGGGAGCACGTCGAGCCACGCCCGGCCGACCCGCGCCCACGGCTCGGCGGTCAGCGCGAGTCCGGTGCCGACGGCGCCGTAGTCGGTGATCCGGTGCCGGTGCCCGCGCCACACGACGAACCGGTCGCCGGTCGACGTCGATTCCACCAGCAGCGCCTGGTCTCCCAGCTCCGCGCCGCCGGACGGCGAGGCGCCTGCCAGCAGCACCGATTCCTCGATCCTGCTGCCCGCCAGGTCGCTCGCGGGCGCGGAGCACAGCGACCACGATCCGGTGAGCAGTTTTTCGGGGCCGGGCAAGCCGTCGGGTGCGTCGGCGATGCCGATCCGGGGCCCTCGCGGGACTCCGGCGAGCGACTCGCGCGAAACCCGTTCCGTGGTGCCGTGTTCGCCGAGCAACAACAGGGCGGACGCGTAGTTCGCGACGGGATGCAGCCGTTCGTCCAGATAGACGTACCGGGTCCCGCTCTCCTTCTCCACGATGACGGCGGCGTTCTTACGCCACGCGTTGTTCCCGCCGGGCACGATCATCCCGTAGACCCCGACGCACGCCAGCGCCACGATCGCCAGTGCGACACCGGCGAAAGCGGCACCGGACGGACGGCGGAACGGCGGCTGCTCCGGGTCGGTCTCCCTCGTCACGAGCGCGGAAATCGCGCGCTGCACCAGGAATTGGTAAGCCTGCAGCTGATCCCGTTTGGACGCCATGGTTTCAGCCCCCCAGTCCGCGCACGTAGCCGTACAGGCCGAGCACCGAACACGCCACCGGGACGACGGCGATCGTCACCAGGATCTCGAAGTACTCGGCGATCCGGCCGAGATACGGGTTCGCGGCGCGGGTGCTCAGCACGACGCCGGAGGCGATCACGCCCGCCGCCACCGCCAAGGAGAGCGGCCCGGCCAGCACGAGCAGCAGCGAGCGGTCCGCCATGAGCGGGCCCGCCAGCAGGCAGCTGGCGCCGAAGATCCCGGCCACCAGGATCGGCGTCCGTTGCCGCAGGATCGGATACAGCCGCGCCCGCACCAGGAATCCGGCCGCGAGCAGGGCGACGAGGACCACTGCGGCCTCGCTGTCGCTGCGGATCAGGTGCAGCTGGCAGTACATGGCGACGATCGCCGCCCCGCCCAGCATCCCGGTGAGCAGCGCGTCCGCTCTGGCGACGGCGGCGTGCACGAGGTCGAGCGGTGGCTGGGGATCGTCGCGGACCAGATCCGCGGTCGACCGCGGCAGCACCGGCATCGGCACCCGGCCGAGCCGCAGCGACAGCGGCGCGAACGTGGTCGAGAGCACCAGCACCGCGCTACCGATCACCGCCGCCGACCGGTAGCCCGCCAGATCGTCGAAGGTGGCCAGCCAGCCGCCGAGCACGCCGAGCAGACCGACGGTGGCGGCTCCGGCGAACAGGGCGGGCGCGGCGGTCACCCCCAGGTGGCCGACGACGGCCGCGAGCAGCAAGGCCGCGCTCGCCAGCAACAGGTGCCCGGCGGACAGTTCGCCGATCGGATCGTCACCCGCCAGCAGCAGACCGCCACCGGCGAACGCGAACGGGAGCGCGACGGCGGCGAGTACCGCCCCGGCACCGGCGTCGCGCAGTGCCCGCGCGAGCAGGACACCCGCCGCCAGCAACAATGCCGAGACCGCCAGCGCCCAGGCCGCCGGTGACGTCCATGGCGGACCGGCGCGTAGTACCGCGAGCAGGCCGAAGGACATCGCCACCGCGCCGACGGCCAGCCCGGCCTGCCGCGTGTGCCGCGGCCCCCAGGCCTTGCCGGTGCGGCCGGAGCCGGTGGCGATGGCGTCCACGAGGTCGTCGTACTCGGGCTCCGGCCATTCGGCGCGGCGCGGCGTCAGATGGAGGATCTCCCCGTCCCGGACCCGGTGCGCGCCCAGCGTCCGGTCCAGATCGAAGGCCGTCCCGTCGGCGCGGCGCAACTGCCAGCCGCCGCCGGCGACGCCGTCGTCCGCCATTCCCTCACCCGCCCGCGCGAGCAGGCCGGGGAGGATTTCGGCGACGGACGCGTGTTCCGGCAGCGCCATGTCGATGCGCCGGTGCGGAGTGGTGATGGTGACCCTGACCAGGCCGGCAGTCTGCATGGGAAAAGGGTCGGCCAGCGACGGGTCCGCCGGGCACCGGCGGCAGGAACCTGCCGCCGTGAAAGTACTCCGGATCCGGACTTCTTGCGCGACAATGGGGTCATGAGCATCGAGACAGGGCTGCTCGCCCAGGGCCCCATCGCGACCGTGTACGCGGGCAAGGATCCCGCCACGGGCAACGACTTCGCGATCAAGATGTTCCCCGGCACCTTCGACCGCGAGACCTCCGCTTGGCTCGAACGCGAGCGGAAGGCGCTGGCGGCGGTGCGCTCGACGCGTTCGGTCCTGCAGATCGACGACGTCCTGACCCACCCCGACGGCCGGTCCGGTGTCCGCCGCGAACTGTGCCCGGGTTCACTCGCCGGTGTACTGGATTCCGGTGCCAGGCTGGGTGTTCCCGACGTGCTCGCCCTCGGCGCCGCGATCGCGTCGGCGCTCGCCGCGGCGCACGGCGCGGACGTCCTGCACGGCGGTGTGAGCCCGCACAACGTGTTGTACCGGGCGTCCGGCGAGTTCGTGCTCGCGGACTTCGGGGTGGCCCTGCGGCGGCGATTCCCGCGCGACCCGATGTACGCGGTCGAGTACACCGCGCCGGAAACCCTGCGCGACGACACGCTTTCCCCCGCGTCCGACCTTTATGGACTCGGCGCGGTGCTCTACGTCGCGTTGACCGGGACGCCTCCGTTCCCCCGCCACACCGGGCAGCAACCCGGCGAGCGGATCCTCCAGGTGCTGCGAGAGCCGGTCGCGCCGATCCAGGATCCGGCCGTCCCCGGCGAACTCGCCGCCACGATCCTGCGGTTGCTGGCCAAGGAACCGGCCGACCGGCCGCAGGACGTCGCGTCGCTGGCACGGCTGTTCACGAAGCTGAGCCGTCCCGGTGGCGAGATCGTCACGGGCGATTCCTCAGACCTGCCAAGCGAAGAAGAAGAGGTCGAGGTCGAATTCGACGACTTCGCCCAGGTTCACCGGCCCGCGGTCCCGGTCCACTCGGCCCCGGCGCCCGTTCAGGTGGTGCAGGCGCCTCCGCGGGGCGGCCGCACCCTGATCCGCGAGTTCAGCGGTCCGCTCAAAACCGAACGCGGGTTTCCGTGGAAGCCCGTCGCGCTGGCGGGCGGCGGCGTGCTCGCCGCCGGGCTCGCCGTGCTGCCGCTGGTCCTCGGCCCGGCGGAGATCGGCGGGCAGGCCGTCCCGGTGGCGGCCGCGATCCCTTCGCCCGCAGCGGCTTCCGCGCCGGCGCCGGACGTCAAACTGGCGCTCGCGCCGCCGCAGGACCAGAGCGATCACGTGCAGCTGACCTGGACCGCGGAAGGCGAACTGGACTTCGTCGTGATCATGGCGGGCGAGCGGCTCGAGACGAAACAGCTCGTCGCCCACCGTCAGCGCAGCCTCGACGTCCCCGTTGACCCGGCGCGCCGGTACTGCTTCCAGCTGAGGGCGACCGACGGACGGCACATCTACACCACCGAGCCGGTCGCGATCCGCGGCGCCCGCTGCAACCCGTGAGTGTTTCGTCTCGTGAGTGATATTGGTCGTTCTAACGCTCTTTATCACTCACGACCCCACCGTCTATGGCCTGCTTCGGTCCGTGAGGTCCGGAAGGTGTGTCGCGAAAGCCACTTTCGGGACATCAGACGTCTCGAAAGTGGCTTTCGCGACATGATCGCCAGGGCGGTACGGGCCCGGCCAGGGCCGACGTTGCGAAAGCCACTTTCGCAACCTTCAACGTTGCGAAAGTGGCTTTCGCAACCCCGGTCAAGGCCGACACCCAGGCCTCACTCCTCGCGAGAGCCCCGGCCGCGGATCGGCACCAGGGTCCGCGGCTCGAGTGCCGCCAGCACCCGAGCCGCGAACGGTCTGGTGGCCAGCCCCCGGCGTACCTCGCCGACCTCCTGCCACGCCCGCCGGACCGAACCGTCCCCCACCGGGACCCCGGACCACAGCGTCACGTCCAGTACCTTGGCCAGCCGCGCGACCGGCTCGCGGATCCCTTCCCCCGCAAGCGATCCGGCCGATTCGGCGAGATCGCGCGGGGTCATCCCGATCCGGAACGGCACGCCGTGCGCGCGCAACCGGTCGCGGATCTCATCCCACGCGCCGAGCACGCCTTCGGCACCGGACCGTCGACGACGCCGCCGGGCGCGGACGACCTTCGCCGCCGGAACCCCGACGAGCCACAGGAGTCCGAAAAGGACGATCGCGGCGACGAGCGACGGCCACCACCAGCTCATCCCCGCTTCGGTGCTCTGATCCTCGCCGGAGTCCGCGGGCGTGCCCGGTGGGAGCTGGGGCGGCCGCAGTTGCTGTTCGGCGGGCAGCTGCGCCCGCGCGCGGGCGACCGCCTTGCCTGGCCCTGCCTGGCTTCGCTCCGCCTTGCCCGCCGCGGCGGTCGGGTCGAGTGCCACCCAGCCCGCTCCGGCGACCGCGACTTCGGGCCACGCCAGGACATCACGGTTGCGGACGACGTGCATCCCGCCGTCGGTCTCGGCCGAACCCCGGAACCCGACGACGAGCCGGGCCGGGATACCGCTCATCCGCGCCAAGACGACGTACGCGGCGGCGAACTGCTCGCTCGTCCCCCGCTTGCTCTCCAGCAGGAAGTGCCTCAGTTGCGGCCATCCGTGCCCGGTCGGCAGCTCCTCCGTGCCCGTCGCGACCTGATAGTTCGTGCTGAGGAAGCGTTCCAGCTGCAAAGCGGACTGGAACGTCGGGCGCAGCCCGCGCACGGCGTCCTTCGCCACGTTCTCCACGTCGGGCGGCACCGCGCCGAGCCCGCCGAGCGGCGCCCGCGGGTCGATCTCCCCGGAACCGAGATCGACCTCGGGTGACGACCAGCTGAGCCGGTAGTTCCGTTCCTGGCCCGTCGACGGCGATTCCGTCATCAGGGTGCCCGCGGACTCGTCCACCAACGGTGTCAGACCGTCCACACCGGTCAGATCCTGATGGCTCGGCAGCCACGGTCCGGAGAGCCCGCGCACCTTCAGTTCCGCGCTGCCACTTACGCCGGGCGCGCCTTCGAGGCCCGCGCCGAGCCGCCGGAGCCGGGAGTCGGACAGCCAGTTCGCCCCGTCGAAACCGTTCAGCACGATCAGGCGCCACTGGTCGACCGGGGTGTCACCGCGGTAACGGAACACCTCCTCGCCCGGCCGGATGAGCCGCTGGGCGATCTCGTCCAGCGGGTTGCCGACCCGGCTCCTCGGCGGCGGCGCGGCCTGGGTGTCCTTGAGCGTCAACGGATCCCGGCCGACCGGATCGAGCCCGGCGAGCGCGACCGCCCCGGCGACGAGGGCGACCACAGTGGACAGTGCGGGCCAGACCGCCGAGCCGGTCAGCCGCCAGGAGAACCGAGGTCCACCGGGTGCCCGGCTCACCGAACGGACCCGACGGCCCGACCACAGCAGGAGCCCGGCGGGCAGCGCGTAGGCCAGCGCCGCCACCACCGCGAAAACCCCCGTCAACGCCTGATACGCCTGGGCGAGGCAGGCGACGGCCAGGCTGGGCACGAGCGCCACGAGCGGCTTCTTGAGACGCAGCAACAGTTCCAGTCCGAGCACGACGGCGAGCAGCACCGAAAGTGGCACGAACAACAGCTGTTCGGGGATCGGCCGCGCGGGCCAGGTGGACTGCAGCGTGAGCCGCCAGCCTTCGGTGAGGCCGCGCGCCAGCCCCTGCAGCGAAGCGCCGGTCGGCAGGAAGGCGAGCGTGGTCGAGGTCAGCACCGTCTCGATCAGCCCGAGCAGGCCGAGCAGCGCGACGAGCAGCGGCCGGTACGGGGTCAACTTGGGGAATTTCGCGGTCAGCTCGACGCAGCCGTACGCGACGAGAACGACCACGAGCACCGGGACGAGCAGCTCCGCCCAGCCGAACACGGGCGCGAAGAGCAGCCCGGCGATCCCGGTCGCGGCGAGCAGCGCGGCGACCGCGATCCGGTCGAATCGGTCGCTCATGACTTGCCCACCAAGGAATTCCACTGTGCCGCGGCACCGGCGGCGTCGACCGCGACGATCAGGCCGCGGGAGCCTGCCGACGGCCGGAGATCACCGATCCGGACCACGGTGTCGGGCCGCCAGCGGGCGGCGTGACCGAGATCGGCGTCGGGACCGGTGATCAGCACCAGTACCCCGCCAGGGCGTTCGGCGGCGGCCAATGCCGAGGGCAGCAGCGGCGCGTCGTCCGCGGCGTCCTGGGAGACGAGCGCGAGTTCGTCCAGCAGCGCCCTGGCCGCGCGCACCCCGCTGTCGGTCGGCGTGTCCGCGCCGGCGGAGGTGATGAAGCGGCAGTGCTGCCCCGCCGACGCCGACGCGTAGAACAGGGAGGCCGCCACCTCGACGGCTTCTTCGAAAACGGCAGGGCTCATCGACTCGGGCCGCGTGTCGAGCACGGCGGTGAACCGGGGCTGCGCGGGGTCGGCGTATTCGCGCACCATGAGCCGCCCGGTCCTGGCGGTCGCCTTCCAGTGCAGATGCCGGACCTCGTCGCCGACCACGTACTCCCGCACCGCGCGCAGATCCGCCGAACCACGCAGCGGCGGGTCGGTGATCGGGCCTTCGTGGTGGTGGCGCGGATGACCGGCCTGCGCCGCGCGTACCGCGTGCCGTCGCGGATGCACCCACAACCACGCGGAGTCCCCGACGGTCTGGTCGCCGCGCGCGAGATCGAACAGGTCGGGCCGGTGCACGACGAGCGGGCCGACCCGCAGTTTCCCGCGTTTCGTCGTCGGAAGTTCGTAGTGGTACGTCGCTTCCGCGCCGGGCGCGAGCGGGCGGACCCGCAGGCCGTGCGTCTCTCCGCCGATGCCGTCCGCCGCGGCGAAACCGCCGTGCCGCCGCGAATCGGTGTTGCGCACGACGAGCGAGGCCAGCGCGGGTTTCCCGCGTTCGACCCGGTCCGGCTGGACGGTCCGGCCGATCTCCACCTTCGGCCGGAACCTGGTGGTGGCCAGCGCGATCAGCACCGCGCCGGCCGCGATCCCCGCGAAGGCACGGAAAAACGTGTACCCGGCCAGCTCGCCGAGGGCGTAGAACCCGGCGGCGAAGGCCAGCACGATGACGCCGCGGCGGGTGAGCCGCACGCCTACCTCCCCATCGCGGCCATGGGAGCGGCCGTCGCGCCCAGGAGTTCGTCGACGATGTCCGCGGTCCGCCGCTGGTTGAGTTCGGCGTCGGGCGTCAGCACGAGCCGGTGGTCGAGCACCGGATGCGCGACGTCCTTGACGTCGTCCGGGGTGACGAAATCGCGGCCGAAGGTGGCGGCGAGTCCCTGTGCCGCCCGGATCAGCGCGATACTGCCGCGCGGGCTCGCGCCGTAGCGGACGTCGGGATGCGATCGGCTCGCCGCGGCCAGCCGGACCGCGTAGTTGACGATCTCCGGTGCCAGATGGGATTTGCGGACCTCGTCGATGACCGACTGGACGTCGGCGATGCTCAGCACCGGCTTCAGCTCGTCCGGCGTCACCCCGGCGCAGTCCCCCATCACCACCCGCATCTCGGATTCCAGATCCGGGTAGCCGACCGAAATACGCATGAGGAACCGGTCGAGCTGCGCTTCGGGCAGCCGATAGGTGCCCTCCAGCTCGATCGGGTTCTGCGTGGCCACCACGAGGAACGGCCTCGGCACCGCCTGGCCGACCGAATCCACGGTGACCCGGCGTTCGGCCATCACCTCCAGCAGCGCGGCCTGTGTCTTGGGTGTGCCCCGGTTGATCTCGTCCGCCAGCACCACGTTGGCGAAGATGCCGCCGGGGTGGAACTGGAAACGTTCGTTGTTCTGGTGGTAGACCATCACGCCGGTGATGTCGCCGGGCAAAAGGTCCGGGGTGAACTGGATCCGGCTCCAGCGGCCGCCGATGCTGGCGGCGACGCAGCGCGCGATCGTCGTCTTGCCGACGCCGGGCACGTCCTCCATCAGCAGGTGTCCTTCGGCGAACAGCGCCGCCACGGTGAGCCGGACGACTTCCGGTTTCCCGCGCACCACCGATTGCACGTTCTCGGCGATCTGCTCGAAGGCGACCCTGGGTGTGAGCGTCACAGAAGTTCCTTTTCCTTTCGTCGGCGCAGGCCCACCAAGGCCATCGGGCCGAGCCAGACCAGCGCACCGCCCGACACCGTGGGTACACCTCGCCAGGTGTCCGTTGCGGTGCCCGCGGAAGTGGTGATGGTCGCGGTGATCGTGATGGAGCCGATCCAGGCGACATTGGGGATGGTCAGGGTCGTGGCCCCGGAACAGGCCGTCGGCTTGCTCTCGCCGAAGAACTCGGCCTTGCACGTCGCGGAAACGCCCTTCCCGTTGGCGTTCACGGAAACGTAGAGGGTGCTGTCCTTGCCCCGGACCTGGGTGATCGTGATCGTCGGTGGTCCCGAGGCCACCGGCACGGTGACCTTCCGGCTCCCGGCGGCGCCGTTGATCGCCGCTCCCGAACCGAACTTCGTCACCGCGCGGACCGTGACGGTCGCGGTGCCGGTGACCCCGGTGAACTCCGCGGACGTGGCCGAAACCGTGCGCTGCCCCTTGCCCGTCACGCTCACCAGGTAGTGCACGAGCGTGCCGCCGCGGAGGTCGGGCTGGGTCCAGCTCACCGAAACCTTGCCGGCGGCGGTGGCGTTCGCGGTGACGACCGGTGCCGTGGCAGGCCTGTTCACGGGTCCCGGGATGACCGCCTTGGCGCTGGCGCCGACCCCGAGGCCCGCCGAGTTCTCCGCGACCACGGTGACCACGTACGGGGTTCCGTTGGTCAGCCCCGAAATCGTGGTCCCCCGCGACGATCCGCCCACCCGGGTCGAACCGCCGGGCCAGGACACCCGGTAGCCGGTGATCCGCGCGCCGTTGTCCGCCGCCGGGCTCCACGAGACCTTGATCGAGCCGTCCCCCGAACTCGCGCTCAGCTTCCTCGGCGCGCCGGGCGGAGTCGCCTTCGCCACCGGCGGGGGCGCCTGCTGGGTGTTCGGCGGCGCCTGCTGTCGCTGGTCCTGCTGAGGCGGGGGCTGGTCGCCGGACGGTTCCGGATCGGCCGACGGCGCGCCGGCGGTCTGGGTGTTGGCCGCCTTGTCGACGTCGACGTCGACCACCGAGCCGTCGTCACCGTTGACGACCAGCACGTGCGAGCCGTCGGAACTGTCGACGTAGATGCGGTTGTCCTCGCCCTTGGCGAGCCTCGGCGGCGTGCCCTGGCCCGGCACCTTCGCGGTGGACTTGAGGTTGCCCGCGGCGTCGTAGGTCAGCACCTCGCCGCGGGTCTCGTCGACCATGGCGACGACGTTCGAGGACGAGAGCGGGCCGTTGAACCGGCTGCCCTTGGTCAGCTCGACCGAAATCGGCTTCGCGGAAGGACGGTCCTGGTCGAGGCCGCTGATGTCGATGAGGTGGAGCTGGTTGCGCTCGGGGTCGGCGATGGCCAGCCGGTCGCCGACGGCGCTGTTGGCGACCTGTGCCGACGGCGAAAGCTTGATACCGAGCGGAAGTCCGTCGCCGAGCCCGTCCGGGCCGACGCGGTGGAGGCTGTCGCCGGTGGTGTCGAGCACGACCGGCCGGTCGCCGACGAGGGTCAGCCCGCCGCCGTGCCCCGGCGGAAGCTGCGCGGGGCAGGTCATGACGGCGGTGCCCTTGGGCAGATCGCAGATCGCGCCGCTGTCGACACGGTGCGCCCACACCGTCCCGTCGGTGGTCGCGACCGGCCGGGACAGTGGCCCCCCTGCGGGCACTGTCGCGGCCGGGTCCCCGAGCCGCACGATCTGCCCGGCGTTGCGGTAGACCAGGTACGGGCCGCCCGCGATCTCCATCACGAACGGTGTTTCCGGTGCGGGCGGCGGCGTGGACTCCTCCACGCTCAACGTCGCCTTGTCGAACTCCGTGATGCGGTTCCGCTCGACCACGTAACCGGAGCCGTCGCCCTGCGCGACCTGGCTGCCGTTCGCGCCGGGCACGTCCGCGCGCGCGTCGACGCGGTTCGTCGAGCCGTCGACGTGGAACGCGGACTGGGCGGCGTCGTTGTAGACCCAGTGGCCGACCTGGACGAACTCCAGCCGTTCCGGGGTCGCCGCCTGTCCGGTCACGGCGAGCCCGATCAGCGCCAGGCAGCCCGCGACCACCAGCGCCACGGCCATTCTCGTCCTGGCGACCACGCTGAACCGCTTCGTGCCCCGCTCGTCGGTGTTCACGCGATCAAGTTAGAGAGCGACCATGAAATTTCGATGAAACAGCCTGTCCCGTGCTCGCGGACGCCGTGTCATCGAAACCTCATGTTCGCCGGGGACGCTGAGCAGACCCGGTTCGAGGAGGCAGGACGATGACCGATCTCGGCGCGGCGAGGACGGACGGGCGGTACCCCGCGGCACCTCTGCCGCTTCCCCCGATCGCCCCGGCCGTACCGCGGGCCCAGGCCGTGGCCGATCCGCTCGCCTACGCCGCACCCGCGGCGCGGGCCGCCGCCCGTGAGGCCGCTTTGGCCGCGCTCACGGCGGCTCGACAGGCGGAGCAGCGACCGCGCTGGTCCGCGGCGGCGCCCGTTCCCGCCCCCGCGCCCGGTCCTCCGCGGCCGAATCCGCCGTCGCCCGGCCGAGGACGCCGGCAAGGTCGGCCGGTCGGGATCGGGGTGGCGCAGATCGTCTGCTGGCAACTCGTGCTCGTCGCGCTGGTCCTGGTGGCGGGGCGGCCCTGGCCGCTGGCGGCCGCGGTGGTCACCGCCGCCGTGGTGGTGCTCGCGCTGACCGCCGTGCGGATTCGCGGACGCTGGCTCTACGCCTGGCTCGGTTCGGCGTCGGGCTACCTGACCCGCGACCGCGACCGGGATCTCCGGCAAGCGGGCGAAGCGGGCCGTGCGCTGCTGGGTCTGCTTTCGCCGGAAGCGACGGGGATCACCGGCGAGATCGGCGACGAGACGGTGTTCATGGTCAGCCGAGCCGACGGGATCACCGCTGTGCTGCAACCGAAATCCGCCGCCCGCGAGCAGCCGATGCCGTCGCCGCCGATGTTGCTGCCGCCGTCCCGCGAGCAGGCCCTGGACGTCGCCGCGCAGGTCATCCAGCACGTCGGCGCGGACCGCTCCCGGCCGCCACGGGGCTGGGTCGCGCTGCAGGCACTGCGCACCGCCGACGTCCACCGCGACGCCGATGTGCGGCAGGCGCTCGGGAACACGGTCAGGCGGGTGCGGCGGCAGCTTCGCCGCGACGGCCTGCCGGTGCGGGCGCTCAGCGAAAACGAGGTCCTCGGCACCCTCGCGTCGCTGGCGCACGTCACGGCGGGCCGGGCACGGATCCGCGAAGACTGGCGGTTCTGGCACAGCGGGCCGATCAGCCAGGCGACCTTCCGCCTCGACGGCTGGGACGCGCTGCCCCCGGTGCTCGCGGCGGACCTGTCACGCCGTCTGCTCGCCGCCGCCCCCGGGTCCGCGGTGACCCTGGCCGTGACCGCGCGCCGGAGCGCCGCCGAGACCGAACCCCGCGTCAGCGCCGCGATCCGGGTCGCGGCCGCGGGGGTCCAGGCGGTGGACCACGCGGTGCGGGACCTGGAACTCGCCGCGCGCCGGGGCGGGATCACGCTGGAGCGGCTCGACGGCAGGCACGCCAAGGGAGTGGCCGCGACGCTGCCGATCGGGATCAGTTGAGCACGACGATCGCGGCGGTGAGCGCGGTCGCGTACAGCGTCCAGGCGAGGTACGGCACCAGCAACGCGGCCGAAACCCGGGAAGACCGGCGGAAGTACAGCGCGGTGACGACGATGGCGACGTCGAGCAGGACGATGTCCACCAGTGCCACGCCGTACGCGCCCGCCGCGAAGAACAGCGGCGTCCAAGCGGCGTTCAGGACCAGTTGTGCCGCGTACCAGATCAAGGACCGGCGGTCGCCGCCGGATTTCCAGTACAGCCAGCCCGACACCGCGATCGCGAGGTACAGGACCGTCCACACCGGACCGAAGAGCCAGGCGGGTGGCGCGAACGACGGCAGTTCGAGTCCACTGTAGACAGAGCGGGCATCGGCCGCGGCGAGCCCGCCGACGACCGCCACCACCGCGACCGCCGCCAGGAACGGAAGGAACGCCAGCGGCGCGCGAAGTCTTCCTGGGATCGTGGTCATCGTTCGAGCGTACGGGCGCGGACACGGGCTCGCGCGCTCAAAACCCGTCGCTTCGACGCGGGAGACGGTCTTACGATCTTCACGCGATGAACGACGACATCTTCCTTGCCCACGTGGCCGACGGCCTCGCCGCGCTGCCCGCCGTGCACGCCGTCACGCTCGGCGGATCCCGCGCCCAGGACACCCACGGTCCCGGCAGCGACTGGGATTTCGCCGTCTACTACCGCGGCGGCTTCGACCCGGCCGACCTGCGCGCCGTCGGCTGGGACGGCGAAATCTCCGAAATCGGCGCCTGGGGCGGCGGCGTGTTCAACGGCGGCGCCTGGCTCACGATCGACGGCAGGCAGGTCGACGTCCACTACCGCGATCTGGACGCCGTCGAGCACCATCTCGCCGAAGCACGGCAAGGCCGGTTCCATTGGGAGCCGCTGATGTTCCACCTCGCGGGTGTCCCGAGCTACCTGCCCGTCGCGGAACTCGCGGTCAACCGTGTGCTGCGCGGCGACCTGCCGCGGCCGGACTACCCGGAAGCGTTACGGGAGACGGCTCCGGCGATGTGGCGAGGCCGCGCCGAACTGACGCTGCGCTACACCCGCGGCGCCTTCGTCCCGCGCGGGCAGGCCACGGAGGTCGCGGGCGCGCTGGCCACCGCCGCCATGGAGACGGCGCACGCGGTCCTCGCGGCCCGCGGCGAATGGGTCACCAACGAGAAACGGCTGCTGCGGCGCGCGGGCCTGCGCGAGATGGACACCATCCTCGCCGGGTTGCGCGCGGACGTCCTCGCGAAGGCGGTGGACGAGGCGGAAGCGCTGTTCCGGACGGTCTGAGCGTTGTGGCGCGGGTCACGGAATGACCGGCGATCTTCAGCGCTACAGAGAGATGAGACCAGTTCCGTACCGAGGGAGAGACATGTCCGCCACCGCCACGCCGGAAGAGACCGCTCTGGCCGTCCCCGCGCTCGACGATTTCGACTTCCCGCTCACCGACGGCGCCGCCTGCCGCATCGACGACCCGGACTGCGAAGCCTGCCAGTAGCGAACTGGCCGTGACCACCCGGCTTGGTCCCGGAAGTACATGAAGGCCCCCTTCCTTGCGCCTGGCGCAAGGAAGGGGGCCTTCATGTACTTGGGGAAGGGGTGAAGGTCGAGTTTCCTCGGCTGAGCCGAGGGATGGGGGCCTTCACGCGCCGCCGTGGTGATTCCTGTGGTTGCTGGTGCAGGTGAGCTGCAGGTGGCGATCTCTGAAGGTAGTGAAGGCCTCCTTCACTACCTTCAGAGTAGGTAAGGAGGCCTTCACGGACCCGATCCGCGATCAGCCACAGCCAAAATCCAGTAGCCACTTAAGGCACTCGCCCTAACCAGAAACGCCACTCACAACCACCCGGCCGGCGGGGGCGAAGGCTCCTTTCGTCGCATCACACGCGGCGAAGGGAGCCTTCGGCCCACGCACCTCGGACGCGTCGGCGGCCTACCCCGTCCGGCCGTCGACGGCGGCCACGATGAGCGCCGCGCACCGCTTGATCGGCAGCCCTCGCTCCCGCGCCATCGCGTCGAGCGCCGCACGGGCGGCCTCCCCACGCAGTCCTTGCGCGGCAAGCACTTCCAGTGCCAGCCCGATGACGTCGGCCGTCAGCGGGGAATCGGATCGGACCAGCATCGGAAGACCTCCGGCTCGCTCGAGGGACGGCGGCGGATACCCGCTCCGCACCGGTTTCACACCCGCGTCATCGTGAGGATTGACGATCCCGCCGGTCGTCGACGGCGTCCCGCCGGACCTGCTCGGTGTGCATGCCGATCTCCCCGAGCCGTTCGGCGAATCCGGTGTGCTCGCGGGGCAAGCGGGCACGCAGGTCGGCCATCGGGGCGAGGAGACCGGTGACGTCGTCCTCGCCGAGCACGGCGCTCAGCCTGTCCGCGCTTTCCCTGGCCTCGGCGTCCAGCCCGGGCAGCGCGCCGGCCTGACCGGCGAGTTGCCGCAGGATCGCCGAATTGCGGCGAGCCCACTCCGCGACCGCGCGGTCACCGGCGCGCCGGTCCCGTTCCGCGTCGACCCGCGCCTCGCCCGTGCTCTCGCCGCTGACGGACGGCCGCAACCGCAGGAACCGCCGCTCCGCCGCCTGACGGCTCGCGACCCCCAAGGCCGGGGCGAGTGCGGTCCAGCTCGTCCCGCCCGCGCGTGCCGCCGCGATCAGCTCCGGTTCCCACGCGGCCAGTTGCTCACGTACGTCCTTCAACGCCGCCAAGGCAGCCAACAGCCGCTCCGGGTCCGAGACACCGGAACGGGCCTCTGCCACGACATCTCGCACCGCACGCACGGTCCGGGCGGGGTCTTCGTTCATCTTTGTCATCCCATCGACGACTCGGTGGTTGTCATCGTTTCGATGACATGTTAGAACAGTAGTGCGTGTTGACACCAGAGACGACGAACCCAGGAGGTGGAACCCGATGTTGATGCGCACCGACCCGTTCCGCGAGCTCGACCGGCTGACCCAGCAGATGTTCGGCGCCGCGAACCCGGGGACCTGGTCCAAGCCGGCCACCATGCCGATGGACGCCTACCGCGACGGCGACGAGTTCGTCGTCTGCTTCGACCTTCCCGGCGTGGCCGCGGACGCCATCGAGCTGGACGTCGAACGCAACGTCCTGACGGTCAAGGCGGAGCGGCGGCCCACGCCCGGCAAGGATGTCCAGATGCAGGTTTCCGAGCGCCCGCTCGGCGTCTTCTCGCGCCAGCTGTTCCTCGGCGACGCCCTCGACACCGACCGCATCGCGGCCGGATACGAAGCAGGCGTGCTGACCCTGCGCATCCCCATCGCCGAGAAGGCCAAGCCGCGGCGCATCGAAATCTCCGGCGCCACGTCCGACCGCAAGGAGATCCAGGCCTGAGTGTCCGCCTCCGGTGCGGGGCCGCCGGGTCCCGCACCGGACCGAGACCGGGGAAAGAAGGGAAATCCTCGTTGCTCACCATGCCTGTCCGCCACCCGCACACCCGCGACGCCGTGTGGGGTTATCTCGGCGAAATCACCGAGGCGCTCGGCGTCGGCCTCGAATCCTGCACCGTCGACCTCGACGACCCGGTCTCGGCGTACGTCGCGCTCGACGAGCGGCTCGCCACCCATCCGGAACGCGACGTCGCCCTGCTGTGGGACGAGGTCCACGGGTGGGCCGTGGCGATCGAGACCCATTCCGGCGAGGACCTCATCGTCCTCCGCTACCTGGGCGGGAAGTCCGCCACGCCGCGCCCCGCCGAGGTCGCGCGCTTCGTCAAGGCCGTCCGCGAGGACGACCATCGCGTCGGGCAGCTCACCCCGCCGGATTTCCGCGCCGTCCCCGCCGAATGAGGGCGGCTCGCGTCGGGTACCTCCGAAGGGCGTCGAGCCGGAAGGAGTGAGCCGTGATCGGCCTGCTGTACCCGACGCGGGACTGCGGCGAGGACGATTTCCTCGCGTGCGCGCGAAAACTGGATCCGGACCTCACCGTGGACTTCGCCTACGTCCCGTGGGGCGCGAACATCGGCCGCGTCGACGACCTCGATCCGGTCGAAAAACACGAAGCCGTCCGCGAACTCGGTGCACCGGAGAGGCTCGCGGCCGCCGCGCGGTTCGGTACGACACCGGACGTCGTCAGCTGGGCCTGCTCCAGCTGCAGTTTCACGCGCGGCCTCGCCGGCGCGCGTGACCAGGCGAGCGTGCTCAGCGAGCGGCTCGGCGTTCCCGCGCGCAGTACTTCCTTGGCCTACCTCACCGCGCTGGCCCACCTCGGGACCAAGCGGGTGGCGCTCGCGTCCGTCTATCACCACGACACGACCGCGACTTTCGTCGATTTCCTTGCCGAGGCTGGAATCGACACCGCCCTGCACACGACACCACTGCTCGAAGACCTCGAAACCGCCCTCGGCAAACCCGTGCTGACGGCCACCGCGGTCACCCTTTGGGACGCGCTGCACGCACTGGGCGCCCCGCCGGTCCGGCGGGGCCTCGGGAAGTTGTTCAGCCGCTGAGACTGCCGCGCAGATCTTGCAGGATCTTCGCGAGCAGGCGGGAAACGTGCATCTGCGAGATCCCGATACGCTCGGCGATCTGGGATTGGGTCATCCCGTCGAAGAACCGCATCGTGACGATCGCCCGCTCCCGCTCCGGCAGCCGCCGGAGCAGCGGGACCACGGTGTGCCGGTCCTCGATGTGCTCGAACCGGGAATCCAGTTCCCCCATCACATCGGACAGGGGAAGCGAGCCCTCGCCGTCGTTGACCGGCCGGTCCAGGGACGAGGTCTGGTAGCTGTTCGCGGCGAGCAGGCCGTCACGGACGGTGTCGACGTCCACGTCGAGATGCCCGGCGAGCTCGGACGGGGTCGGCGCGCGGCCGAGGGTCTGGGTCAGTTCCGTGGTCGCCCGCGTGAGCCGGGTGCGCAGTTCCTGCATGCCCCGCGGGACGTGCACCGCCCAGCCGGTGTCGCGGAAGAACCGCCGTACCTCGCCCATCACCGTGGGCACCGCGTACGCCAGGAATTCCCCGCCCTGTGCGGGATCGAACCGGTCCACGGCCTTCATCAGGCCGATCCGCGCCACCTGGATCAGGTCTTCCCTCGGCTGGCCGCGTCCGCTGAACCGGACGGCGATGTGCTCGGCGATCGGCAGCAGTTCGAGGATCAGGCGTTCCCGCAGGCGGCGCCGGTCCGGGTGGCCATCGGGCAGTGCGGCCAGTTCGTCGAACCAGGGGCGGCAATGCGAGTAGTCGTCCTTCCGCCGCGTTCGGCGGTCCCGAGGAGCGGGCGGCATCGGCTCCCGCGAGACGGGCCGGTCGACGTCTTCCATGAGGAGCGGGGCGCTCATCGAAGTTAACCTCCGTCCCTTGTGGACTGACATACGTCCGTACGTGCGTTATCGGGCTGATACCCGGGAAACGGGCAGGGCAAACATCGGCCGCCGGGCCGGGCCGCGCTGACCTGGACGGGTGATCTTCCGATTCACCGGCGAGTGGAAGGGGTATCCGCAGGTCACGACGAAGGAGGAGCCGTGCCTGAACAGAGCTGGAGCGACAAACGCGAACGTCAGTACGAGCACATCAAGTCGTCGCAGAAGAAACGCGGCGCGAGCACCGGCCGTGCCGAGGAGATCGCGGCGCGGACGGTCAACAAGAACCGCGCGCAATCGGGTGAATCGAAGACGGCGAGCAAGAGCTCGACCAAGGACACCTCCCCGCAGAAGCGCGGCGGGCAACGGTCCGGCAACCGGAAGGGTCCCGGCGGGCCGACCAAGGACCAGCTCTACAACGAAGCCAAGAAGCGCAACATCAAAGGCCGTTCCAGTATGACCAAGAAGGAACTGCAGAACGCCCTCGGCCGCTGATCGGAGGCAGGATGGACCACTCGCGCGCACCGGTACTGGAAGCCATCGAGGACTACCGCCGCGCGGGCGGGCTGGCCTTCACCCCGCCGGGTCACAAACAGGGCAGGGGCGCCGATCCCCGTGTGCTGGACCTGCTCGGCCGCGACGCGTTCGCGTCGGATCTGCTGACCCTCAACGGTTTGGACGACCGCAGGATGTCGCGCGGCATCCTCGGCCAGGCGCAGGAGCTGATGGCCGACGCGGTGGACGCGGAGCACACCTTCTTCTCCACCTGCGGGAGTTCGCTTTCGGTCAAGAGCGCCATGCTCGCCGTCGCCGGCCCGGGCGAACGGCTTCTGGTGTCCCGCAACGCCCACAAATCCGTCGTCGCCGGTCTGGTGATCAGCGGGGTGCATCCGGTCTGGGTGCGCCCCCGGTACGACGAGGAGCACCATCTGGCGCATCCGCCCGGCCCGGAAGAGACCAAGGCGGCGCTGGCGGAGGCCCCCGACGTCAAAGGCATGCTGCTGATCACGCCGACCGACTACGGTACCTGCGCCGACATCCGGGGCGTCGCCCGTGCCCTGCACGACGCGGACAAGCCGCTGATCGTCGACGAGGCATGGGGCGCGCACTACCCGTTCCACGACGACCTGCCGACCTGGGCGATGGACGGGGAAGCCGATCTGTGCGTCACCAGCACGCACAAGATGGGCGGCGGGCTGGAGCAGGCCTCGGTGTTCCACCTGCGGGGTGACCGCGTTTCACCCGATCTGCTCAAAGCCAGGGAGGACCTGCTGGGCACCACCAGCACGTCCGCCCTGCTGTTCGCCTCCCTCGACGGCTGGCGCAGGCAGATGGTCGAGCACGGCGAAGAACTGTTGGGCAAGGCGCTGACGCTGGCGGCCCGGACACGCGAAGAGATCGAAGGCATCTCCGGTCTCCACGCGCTGGCGGAGGAGTTCCACCCGCTCGCCTTCGAACACGATCCCCTCAAAATCGTGATCGACGTCGCCGAACTCGGCATCACCGGCTATCAGGCGGCGGATCATCTCGCCGAACGCCACCTGCACGTGGGGTTGTCCGATCACCGGCGGATCGCGGCACAGATCACCCACGCCGACGACGAGGACACCGTTTCCGCCCTGCTGCACGGTTTGCGCGGGCTGACGGACCACGACTTCGAGCGGCGCCCGCCGGTCGACCTGCCCTCCGGGGCGGATCTGAAGCTGGAAACTCGGATGCTGCCGCGCGACGCGTTCTTCGCCGAGGCCGAGCACGTACCACTGGACAAAGCCGAGGGACGCGTCAGCGCGGAGATGATCAGTCCTTATCCACCAGGGGTTCCGGCGATCGCTCCCGGTGAGGTGTTCACCGAAGCGATCATCGACTATCTCCACACTGGCGTGCGGACGGGCATGTTCATCTACGACGCCGCGGATCCCGAGCTGGGCACCGTCCGCGTCGTCGGCTAGTCGCCCGCCATTTTCAGCGTCGGCAAGAGCCCGGTGAGCTCGATGGCCCGGCGCACGACCTTGGACGGCGCGAAACTCAGGTCGATCCCGGACTCCTGGCACTGCCGGTTCAGTTGCACCAGCACGGAAAGCCCCGACGAATCGCAGAAACCGACACCGGTCATGTCGACCACCGCGGTGCCGGGACCGTGCGCCACCAACTCGAACAGCTCGGCCCGGAGCCGGGGGCTGGTCGAAATGTCGATGTCACCCGCCACCTCGACGGTGATCGCGTCTTCGGAGCGGGCCGCCTCGGCCACGACGAGAGGAGCGGCCTGCCCTGCTTCGGAGTCGATCGCCATCCATCGACGGTAGAAGGGGGCGGTCCGGTCCGCAACCGTCGCGATCAGGAAGACTTGGCCACCTCGCGCGCGATCTCGTCCTTGGCCATCGTCGAAGCGCCCGTCACGCCAGCGTTGCGCGCCTGGGTCAGCAACTCCCGTTTGGTGGCCTCACCGGGACGGTCGCCGAGATGGGAAGTCCTGCTGCTCACGAAGGCCTTTCCCAGCTCGCGTCGCCGGGCTTCGGTCAGCTCGCGCCGCATCTTCGGCAGGACGGTGGATTCCTCTTCCTTCACGTGATGCATGACAGCCTCGACGAGGTCGGAGAGCACCTTCTCGAACTGCTTCGATTCGGGCTCGGTTTCGTTCAGCTTCGCGAGCAACTGCTCGGCTTCGGCGTGTTCCTTCTGGCCGTGCGCGACGTCTTCGGCCTCGTCCGCCTCGCCCTTGGCGGCCGGGTACACCTCGGCCTCCTCGGCGCGGCTGTGCGCGGTGAGCAGCGACGAGAGCACCGGGACGAGCAGCGGCCGTTTCTCGGGATGCCGCTCAAGTTCATGGAACAGCCGCTCCACCTCGCGGTGGTCCTGCATGATCAAGTCCACGACGTCGCCCGCCACGGCCGCCTCCTCGGTTCGGGATCAACTCGACGCACCCGGATACCCGCTCCGCGCGGATTCAACCGGGCTATCCTCGGCCGTATGGCCTGCCGTATCACCGAACTCATCCTCGACTGCGCCGATCCGGTCCGGATGGCGGCGTTCTGGTGCGAAGTGCTCGGATACGTCGAGATCGGCAAAGACGGCGAAGACATCGAGATCGGCCCGCCCGGCGTCGGTTTCGGCGGCCCGCAGCCGACGTTGATCCTGAGCCGCAGCGACGACCCGAAACCGGGCAAACTCCCCCTGCACATCGACGTGAACCCCACCGACCGCGACCAGGACGCGGAACTGGAGCGGTTGCTCGCCGCCGGGGCCCGGCCCGCCGACGTCGGCCAGACCGGGGAAGAGTCGTGGCACGTGCTCGCCGACCCCGAAGGAAACGTGTTCTGCCTGCTTCGCAAGCGAGTAGAACCGTCCACTTAGGACGATCCACTGGTTGGCCCGCGGCGCCACCGGGTAACCGGCGAAGGACATCGAACCCCGACTGGGATGGTCAGCTGATGGCGGACGAAGGACTGTGGCAACGCGACAAGGACGAATTCGGTTCCGGCGAGTACACCTCGGCGGGCCCGTTGGCAGGCCAGTTCGTCGAACTCACGCGCCTGCTCTTGGCCGCCTCGACACCGGCCCAGGTCCTCGAACAGGTCGTCGCCGCCGCGTATCGGGTGGTCCCCGGCGCGGATCTGGTGTCGGTCACCCTCCGTGCCCCGGACGGAACCTTCCACACCCCGGTTTCGACCGGCGAGGTGGCGTTGGAGCTCGACGAGGTGCAGTATCGCGCCGGGACAGGCCCCTGCGTCGATGCGGCCGACAGCGGAAGCCCCGGCTACATCCGCAGTGAGGATCTGAAGGCGGAGAAGCGGTGGCCGGATTTCTCCGCGGCGGCCGTGCGGCACGGCTACACGGCGATCCTGTCCACCGTGATGATGCCCGACGCGACCCCGCCCAGGGTTCCCGGCGCGCTGAACATCTACAGCCGCCGCCCCGGCGCCCTCGACTCGCGGGCCCAGGACTCCGCGCTCCTGCTGGCCACCCACGGCTCGCTCGCGCTGGCGGGCACCACCGCCGTGAGCCGGGCGGAACTGGAGTCGAGCCATCTCCGGCGGGCCGTCGAATCGCGCGACGTCATCGGGCAGGCGAAAGGGATCCTCATGCAACGCCGCGGCCTGACCGCCGACGAGGCCTTCGATCTGCTGCGCCGGACCTCCCAGGACCTCAACGTCAAACTCGCCGAAGTCGCCCAGACCCTGGCCAGCCGGCATTCGGAACTCGACACCCCTTGACTCGCGTGAAGGCTCCCTTCGTCGCGTCTGATGCGGCGAAGGGAGCCTTCGCCCCGGCCGGGATACAAGGTCGTAAGTATCCATGTACCTACTGGTCCGAAGTCCGTGAAGGCCTCCTTGAAGGACTCTGGGTCCCTCAAGGAGGCCTTCACAGAAAGGCCACACAGGCGCCGCGTGAGCAAAAGCGTGACTCGCGTGATCAGGGACGTGACTCGCGTGACTGGAAGCCGCACTCGGCGTGTTCCGCCCCTGATCACGCGAGTCACGGCTTCGATCACGCGAGTCACGTCCAGCGGTACCGACGTCAGTCGAGGTCGAACCGGTCCAGTTCCATGACCTTGGTCCACGCCTTGGCGAAGTCCGCGGCGAACCGCTCTCGCCCGGCCCGACCCGCATAGACCTCGGAAAGCGCCCTCAGCTGCGAGTTGGAGCCGAACACGAGGTCGACCGGGGTCGCCGTCCACTTCACCGCGTCCGTGCCGGCGTCGCGGATCTCGTACACGTTCTCCTCGGACTCCGACACCTTCCACCGGGTGCCCGGCGAGAGGAGGTTGGTGAAGAAGTCGTTGGTGAGCACGCCGGGCCGGTCGGTGAGGACGCCGTGCCGGGTGTCGCCGGCGGTGATCCCGAGCGCACGCAGGCCGCCGACGAGGACGGTCATCTCGGGCGCGGTCAGGTCGAGCATGTAGGCGCGCTCGACCAGCAGGACCTCCGGCTGCAGTTTCTCTTCGGGACGCAGGTGGTTGCGGAACCCGTCGGCACGCGGTTCGAGCAGCGCGAACGACTCGACGTCGGTGTCCTCCTGGGTGGCGTCCGTGCGGCCGGGGTGGAACGCCACGGTCACGTCGGTGCCCGCGTCGCGCGCCGCCTTCTCGACGGCGGCAGTGCCCGCCAGCACGATCAGGTCGGCCAGCGAGATCTTGGCGCCACCGGCGTCGTTGAACTCGCGCTGGATGCCCTCCA
Source organism: Amycolatopsis sp. CB00013 (assembly GCF_001905755.1). Taxonomy (NCBI): domain Bacteria; kingdom Bacillati; phylum Actinomycetota; class Actinomycetes; order Pseudonocardiales; family Pseudonocardiaceae; genus Amycolatopsis; species Amycolatopsis sp. CB00013. The sequence goes on from NZ_LIWC01000006.1 coordinate 93,710, forward strand.
GGGTCTCCAGCACACTCGCGAGTTCCCCCGGCCGGTTGACCTCCCAGTCACGCTGGGGTGCCAGGCGGATCCGGGCCCCGTTGGCGCCGCCGCGTTTGTCGGTGGACCGGAAGCTCGCCGCGGACGCCCACGCCGTGCCGACCAGCTGCTCGACCGTGAGCCCGGACTCGAGCACCTTCGTCTTGAGCGCGGCGATGTCGGCGTCCCCCACGAGTTCGTGGTCGACGTCCGGCACCGGGTCCTGCCACAGCTGCGGTTCGGGCACCCACGGCCCCAGGAAACGGCTGACCGGGCCCATGTCGCGGTGCAGCAGTTTGTACCAGGCCTTGGCGAACGCGAGCGCGAAGTCGTCCGGGTTCTCCAGGAAGCGGCGCGAGATCTTCTCGTACTCCGGGTCGACGCGCAGCGCCAGATCCGTGGTGAGCATGGTCGGCTTGTGCTTCTTGGCCGGGTCGTGGGCGTCCGGGATGATCGCCTCGGCGTCCTTGGCGACGTACTGCTTGGCGCCGCCGGGGCTGGTGGTGAGTTCCCATTCGTAGCCGAAGAGGATCTCGAAGAACCGGTTGCTCCACTGCGTCGGCTTGTCGGTCCACGTCACCTCGAGACCGCTGGTGATCGCGTCGGCGCCCTTGCCGCTGCCGTGGGTGCTCAGCCAGCCGAGGCCCTGTGTCTCGAGCGGGGCGGCTTCGGGTTCCGGGCCGACGTGGTCGTCGGCGATACCGGCACCGTGGGTCTTGCCGAAGGTGTGGCCCCCGGCGATGAGCGCGACGGTCTCCTCGTCGTTCATCGCCATCCGGGCGAAGGTCTCCCGGATGAAATGCGCCGCGGCGGCCGGGTCCGCGTTGCCGCGGGGCCCCTCGGGATTGACGTAGATGAGGCCCATCTCGGTCGCGCCGACGTCGGGGACCATCTCGGTGTCGCTCGCGTAGCGCTCGTCACCCAGCCAGGTGTCTTCCGGACCCCAGAAGATCTCCTCGGGCTCCCACGTGTCCACGCGGCCGAAACCGAAGCCGAACGTCTTGAACCCCATCGACTCCAGCGCGACGTTCCCGGCGAGCACGAGCAGGTCGGCCCACGAGATCTGCTGGCCGTACTTCTCCTTGACCGGCCACAGCAGCCGCCGTGCCTTGTCGAGGTTGGCGTTGTCGGGCCAGCTGTTGAGCGGGGCGAACCGCTGCGCGCCGTCACCGGCGCCGCCTCGGCCGTCGTGGATGCGGTAGGTGCCCGCGGCGTGCCAGCTCATCCGGATCATCAGGCCGCCGTAGTGGCCGAAGTCGGCGGGCCACCAGTCCTGCGAGGTGGTGAGCACCTCGGTGATGTCGCGTTTGAGGGCCTCGACGTCGAGTTTGGCGAATTCCTTGGCGTAGCTGAAGTCCGCGCCGAGCGGGTTCGACTTCGACGAGTGGGCGTGCAGCACCGAGAGGTCGAGCTGGTTGGGCCACCAGTCCTTGTTGGTACGCGGGCGGCCGCCCGATTTCGGCGTCGGCGAGTCGATCGCCGGGTTCTCGCTCTCACTTCCGTGCGCGGTCACGGAGTCGTGGGCCACCGGGCAGCCCTTCTCCGGGTTGTCACTCATTTCTTTCCTTCCGAGCAGGCGAATTCATCACTGGACAGGTTCGGCCGCACAGCCGGGGCACAGGCCCCAGTAGACGACCTCCGCCTCGTCGATCACGAAGCCGTGATCGCCCGAAGCGGTGAGACAGGGGGCATGGCCGACGGCGCAATCGACGTCCGCGATCGCACCGCAGGAACGGCACACGACATGGTGATGGTTGTCCCCCACCCGGGTCTCGTAGCGGGCGAGCGCGCCGGCGGGCTGGATCCGCCGGATCAGACCGGTTTCGGTGAGCGCCCGCAGCACGTCGTACACCGCCTGGTGCGAGACCGTCGGCAGCTCGGCCCGCACCAGCGCGATCACCGTTTCGGTGTCGACGTGCGGATGATCGCGCAGCGCCGCGAGCACGGCCAGCCGAGGCCGCGTCACGCGCAACGAAACCGCTCGCAGCTGTGCCTCGAAGTCGGACATCACCAAGGACGATAAGAGCGTCTTTGGAACGGGTCAAATCAAGAACCCCGGGGAGTGAAGGCCGGTTTCGAACGCCTTGACACCGGGTAGCCGTGGAACGAGCCATGACTTGCGTGAGGTGAGTTCATGACAACGACCGGCCGTATCGGTATCGCCGACGTCGAATGTCTCGAAAACGCGGTCGATACTCTGCGCGCGTTGGACTATCGGCAGGGCGGCGCCTTTTCCCACGACGCGGTGCACGTCGTGAAGTCGGTCAGCCTGCTGCTCACTTGGGGCGCCGTCCCCGGCGGACTCCGGTCACGGTTGCTGACCGTGCTCGCGGATCTGCACAATCTGCTGGGCTGGACGGAATTCGACATCGGCCGCCGCGTTCCGGCACGGCTCCGGTTCGACCGCGCGCTCGGTCTCGCCGCCGCGGCGGGCAACGACAATCTCATGGCCAACATCTGTTACCGCCTCGGCAGGCTGGCGTTGCATCATGACGACGTCGAAGGCGGGTTGGACCATCTCCGGCAAGGCCAAGCCGCCGCCCACCGCTCCGGTTCCCTGCGGGCCCAGGCGATCCTGACGATCAACGAGGCGTGGGCACTGGCCAAGGCCGGTGACGAGCGCGCAGCCCTCACGAGCCTGGCGCGGGCGGAGTGCGAGTTCGAGAACGCGGGCACCTGGGCGGCGCCACGACCGTGGGAAGCCTTCTTCGGCGCCACGGACATGGCCGCGATGCGCGGGACCGTCCTGACCGAATTGGCCAGGACGGTCGCCTCCCGGCACAGCGAAGAAGCGATCGAGCGGTTACGCGACGCCGTCGACGGCTACGGCGCCGAGATGTCCCGCAGCCTCGCGCTCACCTTGATCATGCTCGCGCAGAACCACGCGCTCCAGGGCGACTTCGGCGAAGCCGTCCGCACCGGCGACGAGGCGCTGGACCTCGCGCGGGGCCTCGGTTCCACCCGCACCAAGGACCGGCTCGCACCGCTGGCGGCACTTCTGCGCGGAGACGCCGATCCCGCCTCCCGCGACCTGCTCGCCCGGATCGACCGCTATCGCGCCGAACCGGCTCCCTGACCGGCGAAACGCCGTCCGAGCAGGACCGCGGTCGTCGCGAAGCCGAGACACAGCCCGGCCCAGACCCCCCAGCCGCCCCAGTCGAACACGTAGGCGCACAAGAACATCGCGGGCACGCCCACCGCCCAGTACCCCACGAGCGTGCAGCGGAGGCCGGAGACGGTGTCACCGAGCCCGCGCAGCAGGCCGACGAGGATGTTCTGCGTTCCCTTGCTGTACTGCTGCGCGATGGCGAACACCAGCAGGGTCGACGCCGTGCCGAGCACCACCGCGTCGGTCTCGTCGTGCAGGAACGGCCACAGCAGCACCTGCGGCACCAGCAGGTACGCCAGGCTCACCACCGCCATCAAGGACCAGGAGAGGGTGAACGCCTGGCGCGCGATCACCGGTGCGCGATCCCGGTCACCGTGGGCGACCGCGCGACTGACCAAAATGGACGATCCTTGCGACAGCCCGATGTTGGCCTGGTAGACGATGTAGGCGAGCTGGTTCGCGACGTTCGACGCGGCGAGCATCGCCGGGCCGAACGCACCCATCAGCATCGTCGCGATCGAGGTGATCGCCGCCTCCGAGCCGTAGGTGAAGCAGATCGGCGTCCCGTGCCGGACGATGCGCCGGACCACCGCCCGATCCGCGCGCCACAGCGCGAGCGACACCATGGGACGCAACAGCGGGTCCCGCCGGAGGGCCGAGGCGAACACGGCGAGCGTGAAGAACTGGACCAAGGTCGTCGCCAGGCCGATACCGGCGACGCCCAGCTCGGGCAGACCCGCCCAGCCGTAGATGAAGGCGGCGTTGAGGGCGGCGTTGACCGCGATCGACACCAGCGTCACGGCGAGGAGCGAACCCGGCCGCCGCAACCCGACGGCGAACTGGCGCACCACGTTCAGCCACACCATCGGGAACAGCCCGCCGGCCAGTGCGAACATCATCGGACCGGCGAGCGAAACGATCTCCGGTTTCTGGCCGAGCGAAGGCAGCGCGACAGCCAGTCCACAAAGGACGGCCGCGCCGAGCGCCGCGGTCAGGGTCGCGACGAGCAGCGCCGACCGCAGGAGCGACCGGATCTCGTCCCGCGCCCGCTCGTCGAGTTCGCCGGTGCCGGTGCGGAGTTCCCCGGCCCCGGCCGCCGTCGCCACGAGGTTCCCGACGCCGGTGACCATGCCGACGCACATGGTGCGGATCTGGTTGTAGAGCAGGATCGCCAGCCCGCCCGCCGCCACCGCGGTCACCCCGAGCAGCCCGAGCATGGCCAGGTCGACGCTGGTGAGCGCGACCTGTGCCAGCTGGATTCCCGCGATCGGCGCGGCCAGCCCGGCGAGGGCCCGGTAGCCGCGGGTCGTCACCGCCGTGCTCATCCGCCCACCGCCACCGGGGTCCGGCGCACCGCCCGGTCGCGCGTGGCGACCTTCACGGATTCGGCGTAGGTGGCGAACCAGCGGTCCATCCGGCGGTGGGCCAGTTCGTCGAGTACGCCCCTGGCACGCAGCCATTCGTCGTCGTACACCGAATCGAGGTACTTCTCCCCCGCGTCGTTGCACAGCACCACGACGACACTTCCGGCCGGATACGCGTAAAGCCGCCGCAGCGCGACGTGGATCGCGCCGCCGGTGGTCCCGCCGACCAGCACGCCGGTGCGCCGGGCGACGACGCGGGCCCCGGCGAACGCGTCGCTGTCGGACACGCGGTGGGCTTCGCCGATCACCGACCGGTCGACGTTGTCCCCGATCGGGAAACCGGCCGGGCTGCCCGCCCCGGTCTGGTGGTAGATCCCCGGCGCGCCACCGAAGATGATCGAGCCGACGGGTTCGACCGCCACCGCGTGGGTACCCGCTCCCGCCGCGCGCAGGGCGCGGGCCGTGCCGCACAGGGAGCCGCCGGTGCCGATCGCCGCGACGAGCACGTCGACGTCGCCGAGCTGCTCGACGAGTTCCCGCGCCAGCCCGGTGTACCCGTTGCCGTTGCCGGGATGGTTGTGCTGATCGGGATGGTAGGCACCGGTTTCCGCGGCGATGCGGGCCGCGACCCGCCGCCGCTGGACCGAACTGACCCCGCCGTCCGGCGGGCGTTCGACGAACACCAGTTCCGCGCCGAGCGCGCGCAGCATCCCGAGTTTCTCGCGGGCGGCGTGGTGATCGACCACGGCGGTGAACCGGTAGCCGCGTTCCAACGCGACCAGGGCGAGCCCGTTCCCGGTGTTGCCGGACGTGGGTTCGACGATATGCCCGCCCGGCCGCAGCCGTCCGTCCAGCTCCGCCTCGTCGATCATCTGCCTCGCCATGCGTACCTTGCACGAGCCGGTGGGGTTGAGGTGGTCGAGTTTGAGCAGCAGACGCGTCCCGGTGCCGGTACGCGCGAGCTCCAGCAGCGGCGTGTTCCCGATCAGGTCGGACGCGCGCCGGACGATCGTCATCGGATCTCCTGGATCGGGTGGTCGGTGTCGAGATGCCAGCGGTCGCCGTCGACCACCACTTTCGGCGGCAACGGAAGCTGGTGGAAACCGCTCTCGTTCTTGTCCATCTGGTAGCCGGCCGTGTTGGGGTACACGAGCAGGTCGCCGGTCCTCGGCCGCGCGGGCAGCTCCACCGCGCGCCAGGTCAGCACGTCGTACTCCATGCAGCTCGACCCGGCGACGATGGTCCGCACCGGCGTGCCGCCCGGTCCGTCCCGGCGCACGAGCAGCGGGTCGGGCAGGAACTCGCTGCCCTTCCACTGTTCGGACAGGCTCATGGAAAGGCCCGCGACCGTGGTGATCAGGTGGTCTTCGGCCGGTTTGCAGCCCAGCACCGGGAACACCGAGAACCCGGCGCCGTCGACGAGGGCTCGGCCCGGTTCGAGCAGCAGCTCGATCCCGGCCGCGCGCAGGCGCTCGGCCAGTGTCTTCCCGGCGATCTCGTGCCGCAGGATCGCGGTAACCATCGCCGCCCCGGTCGGCGCCTGGTGGTACGGATAGGTCCTCGCCGGATTACGGCCGGCGTGGAACCAGCCGTCGTGCCTGCCGGACTCGAACCGCGCCCAGTCACCGGCGTCCACATAGGACACGGCGATCCCGCCACCCACGCTGATCTTCGACGCGGGATGTCCGAGCGCGCGGGCGTCGTGGCACAGATCGATCAGGTATGCGGCGAGTTCCGCCCTCGGCACGGGGTCGTAGCCGTCGAGGTGGAACGAGAAACCCCGCAGGACGACCGGGCCGCCGCACTGCCGGATGGCCGCATTCAAGGCGTCGGGCGCGAAACCGAACCGGCTCTCCGGGGCGGACGGCGGCCGCACCCGCAGCAGCACTTCGGCGGTCTCCCCGAGTTCGGTGGCCAGCCGGGCGACGCGTTCCAGCTCGTCGGCCGCGTCCACCGCGATGAGACAGCGATGCCGCAGGGCGAGCCAAAGGAGGCCGTCGGGTTTGGCGGCGCCGGTGACCCCGATCGCTTCGCCGCGCAGCCCGTTTCCGAGGGCGTGCACCAGTTCGGGCACGCTCGCGACGTCGACCCCCGTGCCGGGACGCGTGCACTCCCGCAGCCACGCCGCCGCCTTGTTCGCCTTCTTCCCGTAGTAGACGGTGCCTTCGACACGTTCGGCGGCGAGCGCGTCGACCATTCCCCCGAGGTTCTCGGCGAAAGTGGCCGGATGGACCACGTGGAACGGGCCGCCGCCGACACCGCGGGCGATCTCCCACAGCGTCTCGGAGTCACGCAGCCGGTGCGCCCAGGGACGTTCGAGCGCGGGCAGGGGCGGGGACAGGGTGTCGATCAGGTCCACAGGGCCACCTCGCGGCCGCGGCCGGCGGCGATGGCGCGGGCGGCCAGCGCGTGCGCCACCGGGATGTCGGTGATGATCATGCCGCTGCTGAAGGCGAACACCCGGTCTTCGTCGCCGCGGCGGCCGGGGGCCTTGCCCGCGAGGATCTCCGGGAGTTCGGCGTCGATCCGGAACACGCCGTCCGGACCCGCCATCCGCTGCCCGGTCACCTCGACCTGCGCGCCGCTGGTGGCCACCGTGTAGTCGGCCTCGGCGAGTGTGCCTTCCTGGACGCCCTTGCTGGCGACCGAGATCAGCAGCCCGCCCGGCGGCAGCCAGCCGAGACGGATCTTCGGGTGGGCCGCCCGGCCCGACGCGGCGACCACGATGTCGGACTCGCGCGCCGCGGCCTCCACGTCGTCGACGAGTTCGACCTCGCGGTCCGGGAAGCGCTCCTTCAGCGCGGCGACGCTGTCGCGAAGACCGTCGGGATGCGTGCCGAACAGCCGCAGCCGTTCCAGCTCCGGCAGCGCGGTGAGCAGGTACGGCAGCGTCCGGATCCCCTGCGCGCCGGTGCCGACCATGAGCGCGGATCGCGCGCCCGGCCGAGCGCAGGACCGCGCGATCAACGCGGTGCTCGCGGGCGTGCGGGTGGCGCCGACGCGGTGGCAGTCCATGAGCGCGAACGGCAGGCCCGTGGTGTCGTCGTACAGGGTGATGGTCGTGTAGTACTTCTCGGCCGACGTGCTGCCTTGGCGGTAGCTCGTCTTGAACGCGGCCTGTTCGAGGGAACCGTCGTAGCCGAGCATCGAGTACGCGACGGCGTCCCGCGCGGGATCCGGGATCGGCACCATCAGCTTCGCCGGGTTCCGCGAGGCCCCGGCCGCGTAGGCCAGATAGCCGTCTTCGACCATCGTGATCGCCTCGCCAGGGGTGAGTTCGAGGCTGTGCAGATCCGAGCGCGTGAGTACGTGCAGCGAGGGACCGGAGCTCATGAACGATCGACCTTTCTCGTGGGAAGGTGGCGCGCCGCAGCTTAATGAAAATGATTGTCTTTATCGATGACTGTGGTCCTTGTCACGCTAAGCTGACGGCCGTGAGTGGACCCTGGAGCGCTTCGGAAAGCCGCGCACGAGCGGAAGAAGTGCGGCATCTCAACGCGATCGGTCAGCTGGCGGCGCACGATCACGCGGCCGTATCGGCCGGCCCGCTCAGCGGGATCCCGTTGGTGGTCAAGGACAACATCCACGTCGCCGGGATGCCGAACACCGCGGGGACCCCGGCGCTGGCGGACCACGTTCCGCGCGAGCACGCGACCGTGGTCCGACGGCTGACCGACGCGGGCGCCGTCGTCGTCGGCAAGGCGACCATGCACGAACTCGCCCTCGGCATCACCTGCGACACGACCCCGCTCGGCCCGGTGCGCAACGCGTGCGACCCGTCCCGGTTCGCCGGGGGCAGCAGCGGCGGGACCGCGGTCGCCGTCGCGGCGGGCATCGTGCCCGCGGGTCTGGGCACCGACACCGGTGGTTCGGCCCGCGTTCCCGCCGCGCTCAACGGGGTTTGCGGCTTCCGGCCGACCACGGGCCGCTACCCGTCCGACGGCATGACGCCGCTGAGCAGCACGCGGGACACGGCCGGGCCGATCGCCCGCACGGTCGCCGACCTCGCGCTCCTCGACGCGGTCCTCGCGGCGGAAGAGCCATCACCCCTGATCGAGAGCACGTCGGTCAGGCTGGGTGTGCCGCACGGTTTCCTGACCGGCGACCTGTCCGAGGACGTCGAAGAACTCTGGGAAGCCGCGCTTGCCCGCTTGGGCGCGGCAGGCGTCACCCTGGTGCCGCTCGACGACACGCCTCTCGCCGAACTCGTCGTCGATCAGGGAATGCCGCTGGTGATCCACGAAGCAGGCGTCGGGCTCCGCTCCTACCTCGCCGAGCACGTACCCGAGGTTTCGTTCGAGCGGCTCGTTCGCGAGATCGCCGCGCCCGACGTCCGGGCGATCTTCGCCGAAGCGGTCGTGCCGGGCGTCGAACCCGCCGTCTACGAAGCGGCCATCACCACCCGCTCCGCCTTGCGTCGCGCCTACGCGAAGATCTTCGACGAGAGCGGCATCGACGCGCTGGCCTTCCCCACCACACCGGCGACGGCCCGGGACTTCTCGGCCGTCGGGAGCTTCGTGCACCGCGGGCGCGAGGTGCCGACCTTCCCCACCTTCATCCGCAACTGCCAGCCCGGCAGTATCGCGGGATTCCCCGGCCTGACCGTCCCGATGGGGCGCGCACGCGACGGGCTTCCCGCCGGGCTGGCGCTCGACGGCCTGGTCGGGGACGACCGGAAGTTGCTGGGCGTGGGGGCTTTCGTCGAACGGGTTCTGTAGAGGTCCGTGAAGGCCTCCTTGCCTACCCTGAAGGTAGCGACCCCGGCAAGGTCACATAAGCGCAGGTCAAGCGCTTGATTGCCCTGGCCGACGGGAGTCGAACAGGCTCCAACCGTCCACTGTGGTCACTTCGCGGCGACCGAATGTCTCATTCATGGCGAAATGGGTGATTATGCCGAGGGGTCGTGAGTGGTAAGGGTCGTTCTAACCCTCTTTACCACTCACGACCCCTTTGCGAAACGCCCAAATCGGGCACTCTCCCCCTGGAAGAGTCCCTTGTGGACAGTCGAGAAGGAAGCGAGGCCACCGTGGCGAGTGCCTCCGTTGCCCACTTGACCAGCGAATAGGCGACTTTGCCGGAACCCTGACCCTGAAGGTAGTGAAGGAGGCCTTCACTACCTTCAGGAGTGCCACCTGCGGCTCTTCAACACCGCCGGCCCCAACAGGTCACTGCGGCCGCGCGTGAAGGCCCCCTTCACCGCGTCTAGCGCAATGAAGGAGGCCTTCACGGACTTCAGAACCCCGCCCTAAGCCCGGATGCTCGTCTGAAGCGCGTCGATCAACGCCGCTGCGGCCGGAGGATCGGGCGGGTCGCCATAGGTGACGGCATAGATCTGTCGCGGGTCTTCGGCCAGCTCCGTGGCGTGGACACCGGGCATCCGATGCGCACGCAGCGCCAGCCGGGGCAGCGTGGTGACGCCCATCCGGGCCGCGACCAGCGCCTGCATGACCACGATGTCGTCGCTGACCATCGAAATACGCGGGGCGAACCCGGCCCGCCCGCAGATCGTGACGAGTTCGTCCTGGCATCGGGCGCAGCCGCCGATCCAGGTCGAGTCACGATGATCGGCGATGGTCTGTCCCGGCTCGCTGGTGAGCAGGTAGATCGGGTCCTCCAGCAGGTGCACGAGCCGGAGCCCCTGCTCCTCGCGGGGCGTGTCCGCGTACCGGAAGATCAGGGCGACGTCGATCCGCCCCTCCCGCAGCATGCGCAGCGCCTCGCCCGGATGTTCGTCCACCAAACCCAATTCGAGTCCGGGATGCGCACGGGCCAGCGTCGCGGCCGCGTCGGGGACGATCGTGCTCAGGATCGACTGGAACCCCGCCATCCGGACCCGCCCGGCGCGCAAGCCCACTTGCGCGGCCAACTCGGCTTCGGCGCCTTCGACCCGGCCGACGATCTCGGCCGCGCGGGCGGCGAGCAGTTCCCCTTCCGGTGTGAGCCGGATGCCGCGGCCGATCCGCTGGACCAGCTTCGCGCCCGTCGCCGCCTCCAACCTCGCGAGATGGTGGCTCACCGCGGGCTGCGTGTAGTGCAGTTCCTTCGCCGCCGCGGTCATCGAACCGTGCCGCGCGACCGCCGCCAGCACCGTGAGCTGCACCAGATTCAGCATGGATAAAGAATATCTATATCAAGGAAAGAACGTCGTCATTGGACGCCGCCCGGACGGCGGGCCACGATGAGAAGCGACGAGAAGGGAGAACGAAAAATGACCGTCACGACCCTCAGACCAGGCCTTCCGGAGCTTATTACACGTCTGAGCCAATGCACCGGAAGACCATCCGAACCCCTTGTCACCGCACAAGCCGTGGCGAACGTTCTCACCGAACTCCGCCCGACTCCGCAGCTGCTCACCGCGGCGGAACGCGCCGGCTCCCCCGACGGCTACACCCGCACCACCCTGCACGCCGAGTCCGCCTTTTCGATCGTCGGACTGGTCTGGCGGCCCGGCCAGCTCACCGAGATCCACGATCACCTGGTGTGGTGTACATTCCTTGTCCTGCAAGGAACCGAGACCGAGACCATCTTCGACATCGACGACGATCGGCTGGTCCGGAAGGCCCAGCGGCAACGCCCGGCGGGGTCGGTGAGCGGCGTCGCGCCGCCCGACGACATCCACCAGGTGCACAACGCGGGCGACACCGTCGCCATCACCTTGCACGTGTACGGCGCCGACCTGAGCAAGGGAACCAGCGTGCGCCGCAATTACCGGATGCGCGCCACTTCGCGGTGAAAGGCGCAATCAGCAGGGCCATTTCGCCCAATGCACCCGACCGATATCACCGCGCGATTCCCGGACGCCTTATCCGGCGTTTTGGCGCCGCATGCCGATGGTCCCGGGAGCGGTCTCCACGAAACCGTGGCGTTTGTAGAGCCGCCATCCGGGTGGATCGCCGAGCAGATTGACGTACGCACCCGGCGCCGCGGTGTCGATCGCCGCGAGAAGGGCCTCGAGGACGGCGTCCCCGATGCCGCGGCGCTGATGGGCGGGCAGAACGGCCATGTCGACGATGTGGAAGTACCACCCACCGTCGCTGATCACCCGGCCCATCCCGACGGTCTCGCCGGTGGGCCGGTGGACCACCCGGACCGACGTCCAGGCGCCGCGAACCCCGCGCTCCGCCTGTTCCCTCGGCGGTTCGCTGAGACCGGCCTCGCGGCGCAGCCGCAGGTAGTCGTCGACCGACGGGGAGCCTGCTTCCAGGCGGTAAGAGTCGTCCATGACGGGTTTGCCTTTCTGTCATACCAACGGCCTACAGCGTCGCACCCGGGGCCGGTCCCTCCACAATGGCCCCACGGTGAATCACCGGAGCGAGCCGGGAAAACGACTTCACGAAGTCGATATCGGACGCCATCGGGTTTTCCAACGAAATCAACCAGTCCGCTACGCCGAGCGCCGGACCCCGGCTTTCCACGTGTCCGGCGCGGCGCGTTCGGAATCTGTATCCCCGTTCCGCCGTCCGGCCCAAATCCGGCGCCCCGCGTGGCGGCTTTTCGCCCTTGTCACCCGATTGCTGGTCCTCACCCGCGCGGATAAGCGGGAAGATCACTGCCGGACCGCGACGAAAGAGGATTCGGCGAAAAATGAGTACCGACGTCGCCGCGACGGTCGGTTCGACGGATCGCCCGAGCGAGCGAACCTGTTCTCGGCGAATGCGAGCGCCGCCCGGCCCGGGGCCGACCGCACGGCCCGGGCCACACCGGGCGCCCGTCGATACCCCAAGGGGAACCATGAACCGCGTCACCACGCTCGTAGTAGACGATCAACCCCTCATCAGATACGCGCTCAGCAGGCTGTTGCGGGATTCGGCGGGGGTGGGGGCGGTGGCCGAAGCCGCGAGTGAGCCTGAAGCGTTGTGGCAGTGCGAGAAGAGCCATCCCGACATGGTCATCACCGAGCTGTCGATCTGGGGTGAGCCCGCCGGGACCGCGATCTGCCGGTTCGTGAAGGAACAGTTCGAACGCGCGGCCGTCCTGGTCTTCGCCGGTGATTCGTCGCCATCGGCCATCGCGATGGCGCTGAACGCGGGCGCGGACAGCTTCGTGCACAAGTCGGCCAGCGGCGGCCAGGTGATGTCGGCGGTGCGCTCGACGCTCGCCGGGCAGCGGGTGTGCCTGCAGGCGGGCGGAACCCCGCCGGCGGTCACCGAGGCCGTGCGCTACGCGAGCGCGATGACCAGACGGGAGGAGGAGATCCTCGCGCTGATCCTCTACCGGTGGTCGAACGACGAGATCGCCGAGGAACTGCATCTCGCCACGCAGACCGTGAAGAACTACGTCAGCCGGATCCTGCAGAAGCTGGGCTTCGGCAGCAGGCGCGACCTCTTCCGGGCGCTGCGTTTCCGGCCGGGCGGAAACCTGTTGCCGCGCCTGGAGACGACCGAGCGCGAAGGCGAGTTGCACACGGCGGACGGGTACCGGGGCTAGCCCGGCCGGGCGAGCGACGTACCGGAAGTACCTGGACCGGACGAGGTTCGGTACCCGCCGTATCCTGTGGCACCGAGATCATTTTTCTAGCGTTGCTGTCATGACGAAGCCAGGTTCCCTGTTCCTGCTCCTCGCACTCGCCGGAACCCCGGCCCCGGACACCGTCCGGGCTTCGTCGGCCAAGATCCACGAGGTGCTCGGCGGCCCGGCAGGCTACATCGACCTGCACAACACCGGCGCCACCACTCTCGATATCGGCGGCTGGTCCGTTCAGGCGTGCACGGGCGGGGCGACGCCCGTCGAACTGGCCACCATGCCGGCCGGGAGCGAGATCCCCGCCGGTGACCATTTCCTCATCACCGCACAGGGTTTCGGCGGGACGATGCAGCAGGTGGTCGTCGAGGCGATCGTCGGGGACGGCGAGATACTGCTGGACCGGCGCGGGGCGAGGGTCGACAGCGTCGGATGGGCGCCGTCGTCGCCCTGCCGCGAGAACCAGGCCGCCGTCTCCTGCCCCGGGCTCGCCCAGTCGAGGGACGCCGTCAGCCGCGACACCGACAACAACAAGGCCGACTTCGGCTGTGTACGGCCGGCCGGCTGAGAGCACTCCACAGTACGAGAAAGGTGCGGTCGTGACCGCGAACAGCGAACGCGGGGCCGCGGCCCCGCTTTGCGAACTGCTCGCCGAACAACGAATCGCGAAAGGATGGTCACAAGGCGATCTGGTCGTGAAGTTGCACACCCGCTCCGGCAACGACAGTGTCACCAGGGAAGAGATTTCCCGCTGGGAGCGGGGAAAACGCATTCCCGGTCCCTATTGGCGGCAGTGGCTCAGCGATGTGCTGGACACCTCCAGCCGCGAGCTCGAACTCGCCGCCGCGGTCGCGAGAAGGCGGCGCCGGAACATTATCGCGTGACGCGAAAGTACCGGAAAACTGGCCCCTTCCCGGCGGCACCTCGATTCTCGGATGATTGTCGTGTCGGCACCGGCGGAAAGGATTCCGGTCCGACGGAACAAATCCCCCGGAAAACCAAGCTGAAAGGAATTTCCCGTGCGACGAATTCTGGGCGCTTCGGCGGTATTCGCAATGCTGGCGATGGGTATGGCCGGTGGTGTCGCGAACGCGGCCGGCGAGAGCGAGGGCACCGAGGCCGCCCCGCTCGTGTCGTCCACCGTGGTCATCAACGAGGTTTCGACCCGCGGCGTGAACGGTCTGCTCGACGAGTTCATCGAGCTGCGCAACGTTTCGAACCAGCCGCAGGACGTGAGCGGCTACGTGATCCGGATCTACTCGCCGTCGAACGTCGTGACCGACACGATCGTCCTGCCGGCGGGCACGATCCTGCAGCCGAAGGGCAACGCGGGCCAGTACGCGGTGCTGGTCGGGCAGAACTTCTCCGGCACCGTCGTCGACCAGACCTACGTCATCCCCTTCACCCTGACCGGCGCCGAGGGCATCCCGACGGCCGGTGGCCTTTCGCTGCAGAACATGGCGGCCGCGAAGATCGACGGTGTGGCCTTCAGCAACGCCGTCGTGGCCCCGCGTGAAGGCCAGGCCGCGATCCCGGAGAACGTCATCACCGATCAGCTCAACGCGGCGAACACCCGCAACATCCTGAGCACCGACACCGACAACAACCGGCAGGACTTCTCGCTGCAGCTGCGCACCCCGGGTCTGTAAGTCCCCCAGCACCGACCCGTCTCTCGACCGGGCCCGGGCCGCCGTCGGCGGTCCGGGCCCTTCCATGGCGGTATCTCGCCAACGGCGACATACCGCCAACGATAATTGTGTTCATCCGGGAACTCCTGCCTCATCCTCGGGAAACTCCATCTTCGCGGCGGCCGTGCCCACGGCCGCTTCTCACTATCCGAGGAGAGTGAGGCTCGATGTTCCCCCGTTCCCCTCACCTGACGAGACACCCCTGGCACCCGGTGGCGATCCTGGCGGCCTCCGCACTGGTCGCCCTCACCCCCTTACCGGTGATCGCGACCGCCGCGACCGCCGCCGTATCCGGCCCCGCTCCCGTCACCGGGCGGCCGGACGTCCATCGCGTCACGTTGCTCACCGGCGACGTGGTGACCTACGAACGAGACGGCGCCGGGCACGGCACCGCACAGGTCGAACCGGCGGTGCGGCCGGACCGGCCGAGCCCGGCGTTCCAGATCACGACCACGGCCGAAGGGCTGATGGTGTATCCGTCGGACGCGCTTCCGTTCGTCGGCAAGGGATTGCTGAGCCCGGACCTGTTCAACGTCACCACGCTCGTCGGCGACCGGCGTGACGACGCGGCGAGCACCACGATCCCCGTCATCGTGAGTTACGGCGACCGGTCGGGGCTGTCCGCCCGGACTCTGGACGCGAAGGCGAAGGCGCTCCCGCAGACCCAGCGGCTCACCCCGCTGGTCACGGCCAACGGAGTGGGGGTTCAGGTCAAG
Source organism: Amycolatopsis sp. CB00013 (assembly GCF_001905755.1). Lineage (NCBI taxonomy): Bacteria > Bacillati > Actinomycetota > Actinomycetes > Pseudonocardiales > Pseudonocardiaceae > Amycolatopsis > Amycolatopsis sp. CB00013. The sequence continues at coordinate 109,065 of NZ_LIWC01000006.1, forward strand.
AAAGCGGGGACGGGCGAATTCTGGCGTTCCCTCGTCGCGTTCGATGCGAGTGGGAAACCCGTGTTGAACCAAGGGATTTCGCAAGTCCGGCTGGACAGGAAGGTCCGGGTGACGCTGGACAAGAGCACCGCGCGGGTCGGTGCGCCGTCGGCGTGGAGCGGTGGGTGGACCGGGAAGGGGATCACGGTCGCGGTGGTGGACACCGGGATCGACGAGAACCATCCCGACCTGGCCGGCAAGACGGTCGCCTCCGCGGACTTCAGCGGCGAGGGCGACGTCGTGGACCGCCACGGCCACGGCACGCACGTCGCGTCGATCGTCGCCGGTACCGGCGCGGCATCGGGCGGCCGGTACAAGGGTGTGGCACCGGACGCGAATCTGGTGGTGGCCAAGGTTTTCGACGCGTCCGGCGAGGGTGACACCGCACAGGTGATGGCCGGGATCGACTGGGCCGTCGCGCAGGGCGCGAAGATCGTGAACCTCAGCCTCGGCGCCGGCGTCAGCGACGGGGCCGACCCGATGAGCGAGCAGATCGACTCGCTTTCGGCGAAGTCCGAAACGCTGTTCGTGGTCGCGGCCGGGAACTCAGGACCGGGCGACCGGACCGTCACGACACCGGGGGCGGCGACGTCCGCGCTCACCGTCGGAGCGCTCGACCGGGAGGACAAGATCGCGTGGTTCAGCAGCCGCGGCCCGCGGTTGCGGGACGCCTCGGTCAAACCGGAGATCACCGCGCCCGGCGTCGGGATCGTCGCCGCCAGGGCCGCGGACACTGCGCTGGGCGAACCGGTGGACGACTCCTACACCGCCGCGTCGGGCACCTCCATGGCGACACCGCATGTCGCGGGCGCCGCGGCGATCCTGCTGCAGCAGCGACCGGGACTGACCGGGCAGGCACTGAAGAACACCCTCGTCACCACGGCCAAGGACGTCGGTCTTCACTGGTTCGAGCAGGGCGCCGGACTCCTCGACGTCGCGCGGGCCGTGTCGCAGAAGGCGACCGGCACCGCCGTCGCGAGCTTCGGCCGCAACGAACGGACGACCAACGCCTCGGCACAGGTCGTCCGGCAGCTGTCCTACACCAACACCGGGGACCAGCCGCTGAACCTCAACCTGAAGCTGACCGTGCGACCTTGGGACGGCGGCGCCGCGCCGGGTACCGGGATGCGCCTGGCGAAGACGGATCTGTCGATCCCGCCGAAGTCGAGTACCACCGTCGACCTCGCCGTGAACCCGAACGAAGGAACGGCGGGCGTCTACGGCGGCGCCGTGGTGGCCACGACCGCGGACGGGACCAACGCGGTGCGGACTCCCGTGAGCACCTACAACGCGGCCGAACTGTTCCCGGTGACGATCCGGGTCCGGGACTCGGCGGGCGGGCCCGCTCAGTCCGCGTCGGCCCAGCTGATCGACGACGCGGCCGGTGCGGGTAACCGCAACGACCCGTTCCTCGACCAGGTCAGCCAGCAGGTCGGCCTGGTCGACGGGGTCGGCCGGGTGCTCGTGCCAGCCGGACGCTATTCGGCGCTCGGCTGGGTGATGGAGCGCGGGCTGACGGTGCGCCGTTGGTCGGCGATGAGCGCGACGCAGGTCGCCGTCAGCGGCCCGGCGGAGATCGCGCTGAACGCCGCGAACGCCGTCCCGGCGGGGCTGATCACGCCCACTCCCACCGATCTGCGGGATCGCACGGTGATGCTGCGGCGCGTGATCCCCGGCGGAGCCGGTGTGAACGGTTACGTCGGCGAAGCCGGGCTGGCTTCGGGCGCGGGCTGGGAGGTGCGCGTGACCCCCGCGGCCGCCACCTCGGCGGGCGCGATTTCGTTGCAGGACAGCGCGACACTGTCCCAGACCGCGGTCGAGATGCGGATCGTCGGTGGCGGTTCGGCCGTGCTGAACCCGGCGTACGACGTGCCGACGCTGACGGCGAAGTCGCCCGGTGAACGAACGCTGCCGGTCGTGTTCGGCGGTGCGGGTGATCTCACCGGTCTCGACGTCCGCGGAAAGGCCGTCCTGGTAAGGATTCCGGTCCCGGCCGGGGCACCGGACCCGGTGAGCGCGGTCTCCGCGGGCATCGCGAACGCTTCACGCGCGGTGTCCGCCGCGGGTGGGGCGGCGTTGATCCCCTACGCCGGTTCGCCGGGTTCGCTGAGCGTTCCGGGCCTCAGCAGCACGGTGGTGCCGACCTTGTCCCTCGGCTGGGACGAAGGCGAAAAGCTGCGGACCGCCGGTGCCGTTTCGGTGCGCTTGCTGGTGCGCTCGGCTCCGGACGCGATGTACAACCTCAGCTATCTCGACGCCAACGGCGTGCCGAAGGAGCTCGTCCGGCGGGTCGACCAGAAGACCTTGGTCGCCACGAAAACCGGCTACCAGGCCGAAAAACCGGGACTGACCGGACAGAAGAACTGGTACGCCTTTCCGACGGGCCTGTGGAAGACACAGGCAGTGCAGGGCACGAAGATCCCGGTTCCCGGCTCCTGGACCGAATACACCGGCCCGGCGAACGATCGGCTGGTCTGGAAACGGGTCGTCACCCTGTCCGGCAACGACACCGCGGGGCGCCGCGCCGCGCTGAGCATGAACGCGCAGAACGTCTACCGCGCGGGCGAGCGGTCGAGACCGGACGAGTTCTGGTTCCGCGCGCCACTGCACAGCGGCACGGTGGAACTGCCCGCCGATCATCCGGCCCGGTACCCGGCGACGGCTTCCGGCTGGGCGGTGCTGTGCTCGATGTGCCGTGGTGGCACGGATCCCGACCTGTTCCTCCCCGGCCTGCAGTGGATGGACGGCACGACCGGGGCGGGTTCGGGCGGGCATTACTCGAATCCCTACGAGAACGCGCGGTACTTCGCGGCGACCACGGCACGGCTGTACCGGGACGGGACCGAGATCCCGCGGTCCAATGCGGACGATCCGCTCGCGCTCATCCCGGAGTTCCGGCTCGCGCCGACCCCCGCCACCTACCGGCTGGACGTGACCGACGTGCTGCCCGGCCAGGCGCAGGTCGGCATCCCGAGCGGGGCGCTGTTCCAGCACGCCCCGAGGACGGACACGTCGTGGACGTTCGCCTCGGCGCGGTCAGACGCCGCGGCACCGCTCGGCTTCTCCTGCCACAACGCGGGCAAGTCGTGTTCCTTCCAGCCACTCATCCAGCTGGACCACCGGTTGCCGCTGGATCTCGGCGGCCGCGCCCCGGCCGGACGCCCGTTCACCTTCGACGTGTCCGCCGGCTCGCACAGCGGCGCGCGGGGCGGCGGACCGGTGACGCGGCTGCAGGTGTCGGCGTCGACGGACGGCGGGCGCACGTGGACGGCGGCGACCGTCCGGCCGGGTGCGAACGGGCTGTGGTCGGTGACGGTGGCCCACCCGCCACTCGCGGCGACCGACGGGTTCGTCTGGCTGCGCTCGGAAGCACGGGACAGCTCGGGCAACACTGTGACGCAGACGGTCCAGCGGGCCTACGCGCTCACGGACGTGGCGAAGGCGAACCCGCGCGCTCGCTGACGTCGTCCTCGATCGGGGGCTGGGTCGCCGGCAAGGTGACCCAACCCCGCGTGGCGACCTGAAGCCCGGCCTGGAACCGGGTGGTCGCGCCGAGCGCGGTCATGAGGTCGCGGAGCCGTCGCTGGAAGGTCCGGTAGCTCATGCCGAGTTGTTTGGCGATGCTCCGGTCCGGCAGGCCCGTGGTCAGCAAGGCGAGCAGGCGGGCGTCGTCGGAAGGGGCGACGTCCGCCAGTTCGGCAGAACCGGGCAGGCGCAGCGGAAGCCCGCTCTGCCAAAGGAAAGCGAAGACCGCGCCGAGCGCGTCGAGCAGTGCGCACGGGTGGATCACCAAGGCCGCGCCGACCTCGGGGCGATCGGACCGCAGTGGTACCAGTCCGACGCGCTGGTCGACCACGATCATCTTGAGCGGGGCGCTGGTGACCACGCGGGCCTCCTCGCCGAGCGCGAGACCTGCTTCCAGGTCGGATGACAGGTCGTGCATTTCCAGGGCACTGCGCTCGTAAACCCCGCGAAAGCGCACTCCCCGGCCGAGGAGATCACGTTCGGCGGGATGCAGCACGCTCGGCGTTCGCGCGTAAGGCGGTTTGTCGACGAAGGCGACCTCCCGCTCGGCCGAGCGCAGCAGCTGATCCGCCCGCTCGGCGATCAGCGCGTCGCCGTGGATCACTTCGATGAGATCGACCGCGCGTTCGCCGGACGTCGCCCGGTACCGCTCGCGCAACCGGTCGGCGACCAGCCGCGCGCTCGCGAGTTCCTGTTCCTTCAGCCGGAGCATCGCCTCCAGCGCGATCTCCGGCCGCACCGCCGAATACGCCTCCGCCCGGCCGGGAAGCCTGACGAGCAAACCTTTTTCCGTCAGCGCGCCCAGTACGCGGAGCAGCCGTTGTTGCGGAATCCCGGTTCGCCGCCGGATTTCGGCGACGGTCAGTGAACCGGTGCCGGCGAAGGCATCGTAGACCTCGACGTCGGTTTCACTCAGACCGATGATGTCCAGCAAATCGTCTCCCGCCGCAGCCGCGGTCGCCTTCGTCCGACCATACCGCTGGAATCCGGCGGGCAAAAGGGACCGCGTCGCGTCCGGACCGTCCACTGTGGTCAGTCGTGGTCGGGGATCCCGTGAAGGTGGTGATCGGCCGCGTTCATGACCTCGGCCAGCAAACGCCGGACGTGCCCGCCGCGGGCCCGGTAAAGGATCCGGCGGCCGTCCCTGCGCTGGGTGACCAATCCGGCCAGCTTGAGCTTGGCCAGATGCTGGGACACCGCCGGACGCGCGATGCCCACCGCGGCCGCCAGTGACGCGACGTCGTACTCCTCGCCGCTGATCAGCCACAGCATCCGCATCCGGGTGGGATCCGCGAGCATCCGCAACGCCGTGGACGCGGCTTCGATCTGGTCGTCCGGCGGCAGCCGGGACCATTGGCCGCCTGATTCGTCATGTGCGTACATGAGCACCTATCATGGAAGGGACGCCGCGCGAGAGGAGCCGTGAAGCATGTCGCTGTTCGGTCATCGTGACTATCGGCATCTGTTCGGGGCGCAGCTGGTCGCGCTGTTCGGCACTGGATTGACGACCGTAGCGCTCGGGCTGCTGGCCTACGACTTGGCGGGGTCTGACGCGGGCGCCGTCCTGGGCACCGCGCTGGCCATCAAGATGATCACCTACGTCACGGTGGCGCCGCTCGCCGTCGCGTACGCCGACCGGGTGCCGCGCCGTTTCTTCCTCGTCACGCTGGACGCGATCCGCGCGCTGGTGGTGCTGGCCCTGCCCTTCGTCGACCAGATCTGGCAGATCTACGTCCTGATCGTGATCCTCCAGTCCGCGTCGGCCTCGTTCACCCCGGCGTTCCAGGCCGTGCTCCCCGATCTCCTTCCCGACGAACGCGACTACACGAAGGCACTGTCGCTGTCCCAGCTGGCTTCGACGATGGAGAGCCTCCTCAGTCCGCTCCTGGCCGCCGCCGTGCTCAGTCTCGTGTCCTTCCACTGGCTGTTCACCGGCACTTCGCTCGGTTTCGCGGCCTCCGCCGCACTGGTGCTGAGCACCCGGATCCCAGACGCGGCGCGCGGCGACCGCGGCGGGGCCTGGGATCGCACCATGGCCGGGATCAAGATGTACGTCGCGACCCCGCGCCTGCGGGGCACCCTCGGCCTCGACCTGGTGGTCGCGGCGGCCGGCTCCGTGGTCATGGTCAATACCGTGAACTACGTCCGAGACTCCCTCGGCGGCACGCAGTCCGATGTCGCCCTGCTCCTGGCGGCCAACGGCGCCGGCACCATCCTGGCCGCGCTCCTGCTCCCCCGCGTACTCGACGGAATCCCCGACCGCACCGTCATGCTCACCGGCGGCGGAACCCTGCTCGCCGGACTGACCGGCGCCATCGCACTGTCCACAGTGGAGCACGGGGCCGCGGCGCCGGTCGTATGGGCCGTCATCGGGCTCGGCACCGGGCTCGTCCTCACTCCCGTCGGCCGGGTACTGCGCAGATCCAGCCGTCCCGCCGACCGGCCCGCGATCTTCGCCGCCCGGTTCTCCCTTTCCCACGCCTGCTGGCTACTCGCCTACCCGATCGCCGGACGGCTCGCCACCGGCGCCGGGTTCACCGTCACCTGGCTCGTCCTCGGCGCACTCGGCGTCATCGGCCTCGTCACGGCCGTCCGCGCGTGGCCACGAAACGACGACGAGGACCGACCGCGGCCGAAATCCCGGCCAGGTCAACCCTTCGAGGACATCACCGGGCAGCCACCGGCGGCAGCGCGCGCACGGCCTTGACGGCGAGCATCGCGAGCGGCACCGATATCACCAGAACCGCCACGGTCTGCCCGGCGGCGATCGCGATCATGATGTCCAGTTCCGCGGTGCGGGCCGCGAGCCGGAGGTAGTCCAGCAGCGTCACGACCCGCTGCACGAGGGCGACCAGCGCGAGCGAAGCGAGCGTCGTCGACCATGACACCGCGGCACTCCGCCAGCCCAGGCGAGGCACGCTCAGGTAGACGACCGCGGCGACGAAAACCGCCACACAGACCACGCCCGGCCAGTCCACGAGCGCCGGAACGCTGACATAGGTGACCGACATCGCGACCGTCAGGAGGCCGACGCCGGCAAGCAGCGCGACGAGCCACGGCCGCGCTTTCACCGGTGGGGCCTGCCGATGGAACGCGACCAGCGCCACCACCGGCAGCGCCTCCAGCAGGAGTCCGACGGTCCCGGACAGCCCGTACGCACCCTCGACGGCCACGAGATCCACGCCGAAGAAGACCGAGGCTTGAGCCAGCGCCGTCACCGCGAGCCACCGCGCCACGCGCCACCGGCCGGTCACCAGGCACAGATAAGCCGCCACCCAGACCAAGCCGAGCAGGGCCTGCACGTCGGCCGCGATCGGATTCGTCACCGAGGGAGACCACAGCCACGCCCCGATACCGGCCAGCGCGGCCACCGCCTGCACGAGCAACCCCACCAGCGCCAGCCGCCGGACCGTCTCGCCCCAGACGAGGTAACGGGGCGGCGCGCCGTCACCGCCCAGCCGCAGCCGCACGGCCAGTGCCACGACACTCGCCACTTCCGGCCAGCTCGGCCTGCCGTAGTCGGCGGCGAACTCCGCTTCCTCGTCGTCTTCCGGCAGCTCGCTGAGCATGAAGGTGGCGACCATGTCCTCCTCCCACGCCTGCCGATAGGACGCGGGGAGCAGCCGCAGCACCCGCCGGTACCGCTCCTCCAGGCGGTTCACGCCAGGCCCCCGGTGTCCGCCGGCCGCCACACGCGCAGCCGTTCCGAGGCGGCGCGGGCGTTCGAGGCCTGCCGTTGGACCTCGGCCGCGAGCGCCGTGCGGCCGTCCTCGGTCAGCCGGTAGTACCGGCGGAGCCGCCCGTTGGCGACCTCCTCCCGATCCGGCTCGACCAGACCATCCGCGACCAGCCGATCCAGCACGCCGTACAGCGTGCCGACCTTCAGCTTCACCCGGCCGTCCGAGAGACCGCTCACCTCGCCGACGATCCCGTACCCATGCCGCGGCGTGTCCACCAGCGCGGTGAGCACGAAGAACGCCTGCTCCGTCATCGTTCGACCAGCCATGGGCACAATATATCGCTAGCCGATATATTGTGCCACCTGCGAGAATCCGCCGTACTTGAAAAGAAAGTTCGTCATGCCTAAACTTTGGCTTAGGCGCCCCGACAACACCGCGGACAGGTGACCCGATGAACTGGAGTCAGCTCCTCGTTCCCGTGACCAGCGGTGTGTCCGTCGCCCTCATCGTGGCGACCGTCAGGTTCCTGTGGCGGCGCACCCGTCTGCCGACCGGCCTCTCCCAGCGGATGACCCGGCGGAACTACCTGGCGGAGATGCTCGTCATCTCCAAGAACGACAACGTCGACCGGCTCGACGCACTGGTCCCGAATCTGCTGCCGGCACAAGGCTCCCCCGTGCTCGTCGAGATCCAGGAATCATGGGCGCAGATCAACGGCCGGCGCGGCGTCCGGGTGATCACCCGGACCGAGCCCGCCTCCCTGACCGCCGGAGCCGAGTTGCTCGCAGCGGGGATCGAGGTTCGCGTGTCCCGCGCACTGACCGCGGATCACCTGTCGTACCACCTGTTCTCCGGTTCGGAACACCACACGGTGCTCAACCGCCGCAACGGCGGGAAGGACCGGCCCGAACGACTGGACGAGATCTCCGCAGCCAAGGTGTTCCGCAGCCACTTCGACGAGACGTGGAGCGAGTCCGAACCCATCGAATCGTTCCTGGCCGGGCAACTCCTGGCCGGGCCCGACTCCGGCCTCGCGGACCGGATCCGGGAGCAGCGCGCGGCGTACCAACTGCCCGCCAAGGCGGAGGACGCGATCCTGCGGCATCTGGCGTTCCGCCACCGCGCGCCGGTCGTCTTCGTCACCGGCCTGCCGGGTGCCGGCAAGTCACTGGTCCGGCGGGCTCTCGCCGAAGAGCTTCGGCGGTGGCGGATGCAGGTCGACGAGCTGAACGACTACGTCTACGCGTTCGAGGAATTCCTCCACGCCTTGATGCTCCTCGGCGACGGTCGCGGTGCCGGCTTCAGCGCCCAGCAGGGCGGCGCGTTCCAGGTGGAACGCGAGGACGATCTCCGGCCCGCCCTGCACACGCTCGGCCACCGCGTCTGGGAAAACCGCCGGAGCAACCCGATCACGATCGTCGAGTTCGCCAGGGCCGACACGATCGGAGCGCTCCAGGTGTTCGGCGACGAGGTACTGGCGGCGTCGCAGATCATCCACGTCCGCGCCTCCGACACCAAGCGCTCCGCCCGGCTGGCCAGACGGGGCGAACCACCGAAGATCTCGGTGGCGGGTCAGTCGATCAGTCTCGAAGTGTCCGACGAGCATCGGCTGCCCAGCAACGCCGCGGACACCCTGTACAGCAGGGACGACTTCGCGCTGCTGAAGGCACAGAAGAACATCGCCAACCGCCTTTTCCTCGTCGAGAACGACGCCGAGGAAAAGGCGCACGTCGACGAACAGGTCACGGCGTTCGTCGAAGCGGTCGTGCGCCCCTACCGAGTACTCGCGCGCACCTAGACCGCAGAAGGTCGTTTCATGATCCCACCCAGCCCGGTGCCGCTCTACCATCGGCTGACACCGCGGGCGCGCTCCGGCGAGGTGACCGGCCGGAACGAGACTCCGCGTCGCGATCGGGAGAGGGGAACGAGTCATGACCATGCGGGCGGCATACCTGGCAGAGCCCGGAGTGGTCGCGGTCGGGCGGTTCCCGATACCGCGCCCCGAGGAAGGGCAAGTGCTCGTCGAAATGCGGCACGCCTCGATCTGCGGCTCGGACGTGCACATCGTGTTCGACGGCTTCCACGATCAAGAGCGGTTGGGCAGCCCCGGCTATCCAGGGCACGAGGGCATCGGAGTGGTGGCGGAAAGCCGCAGCCGAGCCTTCGCCGCCGGCGATCCTGTGCTCACCGTGCCGCCTGTGGAACACACCGGTTGCTTCGCCGAATACCAGGTCGTCGACGAGGGGAGCCTGGTACCGGTTCCGCGCGAGGGCGACCTGTCCCGCCTGCTGCTCGCACAACAACTCGGGACCACGGTGTTCGGGATGGCGAAATTCGTCGACGGACCCCCACCCCGGACCGCGGCCGTGATCGGTGCGGGCTCCGCGGGATTGTTCTTCTTGCAGTTGCTGCGCCGCATGGGATGTGAGTCCGTGCTCGTGTCGGACCTCGATCCAGGCAGGCTCGTCGTCGCGGACCGGCTGGGCGCACAAGTGGTCGACGCACGACGAGCGGCTCTCGCGGACACGGCACGCGAGATGACCGGCGGTATCGGCGTGGACCTCGTCGTCGAAGCCGCCGGGCCCGACGCCTGCAGGGTCGAGGCGGTCGAAGCCGTCCGGGAGCGCGGCACGATCGGGTTCTTCGGCTTCCCCGAACGCAAGGGCACGGCCCCGTTCCCGGTGGAGCGGGCATTCCGCAAGTCGGTACGGATGGAATGGGTCAACGGGACGCAGAAGGAACCGGGCCTGGTGTCGTTCCGGCGAGCCGTGGATCTGATCCGAAGCGGCGAGATAGTGGTCGACCATTGCCTCGAGCACGCCTTCGACCTCGGAGACATCGCCGAGGCGTTCGCCTCTGCCCGCCGCCATGGTGATGGCCACCCGAAGGTCGGAATCATTCTGCGCTGATCGGTACGCACTCACTTCGAGGACCGCGCAGCCACCTTGTCGGATCGCGCGACTCTTGAGTCTGTCGATCACCACGGAGCCGCCTGTGTCCAGCCGAGTTGGGGGACGATTCCGTCGTTGATCACCGGGCGATCGACTACTTCATCGATATTGCGGCCGAGGGGCGGGCTACGGCGTTCCACCTTGGTCGGGGCGGATGTGTCGAGGTCCGAGAAGGTTGCATACGAGCCCTACTCCTGACAAACGCACCCATTTGCCGCCGTGCGGGTGGGAGCGACGCACCCTCATGCCGTGAGCGAGCGATCAGCGCGACGACGATGCCCGAGGCCCACATGCCGCGATAATCACGGCATGTGGGGGAAACGTATGTGCGTAGCGGTCTTGCTCACGCTGACATTGGCGGCGTGTGGCGGTCCATCGTGGGAGGACTACAAGGCCGCGGCGACGGGCGCCGACGCCGCGGCTGACCGTGATCGGCACGATCGCTGGGCCGCGGATCGATTCGCCGAACTGGAGAAAGCCACCTCCTGGGCGGAATGGGGCCCGGCGACGACCCGCACCATCTGCGAGGCCGACCGTGCTTCGTCCTTCGGACAGTCTGATCCAGGCACCGTGACCTGTACTTCGACCTGGGTGCGGCAAGCAGGCTTCGACGGCGAACTGCCTGACCGGATCCGAGCTTTCGACGAGATCGTCAAGACACACGAGTGGTCTGAAAGTGCAGGCTCGATCACACAACCCATCGACTACTACCGCCAGTTCCGGGGTCGCCCGGAAGGACCGAACCGGGTCTACGACGCGAGCGACCTCCCCGGCGTCGGCTACACCCGGCAGGTGGCCGACACCACCCGCATGGGACTCGGCGAGTCCTGGACCGAAGCGGGACAGCCGGTACGGGAGCACCCCGAGCCGTCGTCAGACCTTTTCACCCACACCAGCGGACCGAACCAGCATGCCTTGATCACCGAGCAGCTGACCCGACACCACTACGTGATGACCTTGACCATGAGCACCAGGCAGACCTATCCGACGTGTCGGTGAAGCTCCATGTGTTCGGCGGCCGGGAAGTACACGTCACGCTTCCAGCCCGTCGACGCCGTCCAGAACGCCGCCCAGTCGTCGTTGTACCGGTGGTTGAAGGCCGCCAGACGACACCAGCCACCTTCGACCACCCGCTGGACTTCCGGAAGCCGGCTGAACGACGGCGGCGTGGTGGTCGAACACGGTTTCGCCGGGGCCGGGGCCGGCCTCATGCTCTCCGTCGCCGCGATCGCCACCATCCCCGCCGCCTTCGACGCACGCGTCCCGGTCACTCCGGTACTCAAAGCGGAGACCGCTTAGCAGCGCCACGCGAATCGGACCCGACCACACCGACGGTCGAGGGCGGACGGTTTCTTCGAGGCCTGACCGTACGTCCATTCCGGAAGCCGATTCGGCCACTGTGGACACCATAGCCGCGCGAGCGCGTCTCCAACGACAAGCTTCCGCGATCGCGGAAGCTTGAGAAAGGATCACCGACGTCAGCCGGCTCCCGAAATAGCGAAAAGCGCCGATCGAAATGATCGACGCTTTTCGCGATGTACCCCCGATGGGATTCGAACCCACGCTACCGGCGTGAGAGGCCGGCGTCCTAGGCCGCTAGACGACGGGGGCTAGGATCTTCTCCTTCAGGAGGAGATTTTCAGTTGTTCACCTGCTGTGTTGCTGTGGAGAAACTTACCAGACCGGGTTTCCCGCCTTCGCAGGGGGGTCACTCTGTGTTTCACTCCGGAGAGTTCTCCAGCTGGGGTACCAGGACTCGAACCTAGACTAACTGGACCAGAACCAGTCGTGCTGCCAATTACACCATACCCCAGTGAGGTACCGTTCCGGTCTTGACCGGCTCGGTGCCGCACGAGAAAGAATACTAGAGCACGCTGTTCCGCACCGTGAAAGCGGGGGTCTCAGTAGCGCGCTGAGCGGGCACGCCGAGCTTCGCGAACTCGGAAACGAGCAGCTCAGGCAGCTCGTCGAGGCCCGAGATGGTGTGCACGCCCGCCGGGGCGCGCTCGGCGATGCCGTCCCGGTCGAGCCAGACGGCCCCCAGGCCGGCGTCGCGCGCGCCGATGGCGTCGGTGTCGAGTTTGTCGCCGACGTGGACGGCCTGCGCCGGGTCGCAGCCGAGGCCGAGGCAGACCGAGTGGAACATCGCCGGGTCGGGTTTGGCTACTCCGAGTTCACCGGCGATGGCCACGTGATCGAAGAACCGGGCGAGGCCGAGGTCGGCGATCTTCTTGCGCTGATGCGCGCCCGAGGCGTTCGTGACCGCGGCGACGAGAACACCGGCGGCCCGCAGCCATTCAAGACATGGGAGGACATCTTCGAACAATTGCCACGAACGGGTGAGAATTTCACGACGGCGTCTTTCGAAGCCTCTGACCTGCTGTTCGTCGGCCAAAATGCCGATCTCGGCGAGGAAACATTCCGTACGCTTGTAATGCATGGTCGCGTAATCGATTTCGCCCGCGACCACCAGCGCGACATGCTCTTCGGTGATGAGATCCCACAGCGGCCAAAGGTCGTTCTGGCCGGTGAGGGCGCTCAGGCTGAGGCGGATCGCCGCCGTGCAGTCGATCAACGTGTCATCGATGTCGAGGCACACCAATCGTAACTCCGGCGGCTCCCACGGGGCTCCGTCCGGAGCGTCCGGCGTGGTTCGTGACGAGGTCCGGGGCACGAGAGCGAAATCCACCAAGTGAGGCTAGGGCACTCAGCGCGATCGCGACTCTGCCGATGAGGTGATTAAGGCTGCTCTGTTCCGGCGCGGGCACTCTACTCCCAGTTGGTGAGATGACGTGTTTTAGTTACCGGACAACGGCTAACGCGGGCGGCCGGGTGAAATGTCGATACGCGACACCCCATCCGATTCTCGGCGCGCACGCCCTGTGATGACAACGAAATCCTTGTCCCGCTTGGGTCGCGAGACCGTCCACAAGGGCATTTCCGCGATCGCCGTCCTTCCGGGACGGTCGCGCATCTCTCAAGTCCTTTTTGGACACTCGTCTCGACGTCCGCCGGTTCACGCGGTCCGGTGAGACCTGGGCCATACCCCGAACAGCGTATCCGCCCGGATGGCGCTTGACGCGCCCGTCGGAGGGGTGCATCCTGAGCTTATTCAACAAGTGATGAATAAGGGTTCGAAGGGGTGGGACGGATGAACGAACGTACGAACTGCGTGGTCGTCGGCGGTGGCCCCGCGGGTATGGTCGCCGGATTGCTGCTGGCCAGGGCCGGGGTCGAGGTCACCGTGCTGGAGAAGCACCAGGACTTCCTGCGGGACTTCCGCGGCGACACCGTGCACCCGTCGACGTTGACGTTGCTGGACGAGCTGGGCCTCAGCGAGAAATTCCTCAGCCTGCCGCACAGCGAGATCGCCTACGCCGGCTTCCCCGCCGAGGACGGCACGATGATGCGCCTCGCCGACCTGACCAGGCTGAAGGTGGCGCACCCGTACATCGCCATGGTCCCGCAGTGGGACTTCCTGGACCTGCTCGCCGACGCCGGGGCGAAGGAACCCACGTTCACGCTGCGGCAGAGCACCGAGATGACCGGGCTGATCTTCGAACACGGCCGGGTGAGCGGGGTCCGCTACCGCGACGCCGACGGGAAGGCCGGCGAACTGCGCGCCGACCTGGTGATCGCCGCCGACGGACGCTGGTCGCTGGCCCGCCGCGAGGCCGGGCTCATGACGAAGGACTACCCCATCCCGTTCGACGCGTGGTGGTTCCGGATCTCACGGCGGGACGGGGAACGCGAAGGCATGCTGACCCCGAAGATGCGGGATCGCCGCTTCGCCGTGCCGCTGCCCCGCAAGGGCTACTTCCAGATCGCCTACCTCAGCCCCAAGGGCCAGGACCTGCGCGACAAGGGCATCGAGGCGTTCCGGGAGAACGTGGCCGCGATCCTGCCCGAGCTGGCCGACCGCGTGGACGAGCTGAAGACGACGGACGACGTCAAATTCCTCGACGTCAAGATGAACCTGCTGCGGAAGTGGCATCTCGACGGGCTGCTGTGCATCGGTGACGCGGCGCACGCGATGTCGCCGGTCGGCGGGGTCGGCATCAACCTCGCGGTGCAGGACGCGGTCGCGGCCGCCACCCTGCTCGCCGAACCGCTGCGCCGCGGCAGGCCGTCGGTGGCGGATCTGGCGAAGGTCCGCAAGCGCCGTCTCGCGCCCACGATGCTGGTGCAGGGGCTGCAGCGGATGCTGCACAAGAACGTGATGGGGCCGGTGATGGCGGGCAAGCGCAACGGCCCGCCCGCGCCGATGGTGAAGCTGTTCAGCCGGTTCCCCGCGCTGTCCTACATCCCCGCGCGGCTGCTGGGCCTGGGGCTGCGGCCCGAGCATGCCCCGGCCTTCGCGCGGCGGGCGATGGAACCGGCCGGTTAGCCTCCGGATGCCAGGAAAGGTCCTTTCCTCGCAAATTTTGCAAGGAAAGGACCTTTCCTGGCGCGCTAGATGTCTTGAACCGGGTTCGTCAGGGTGCCGATGCCCTCGATGGTGATCGACACGGACTGGCCGTCCTCGATCGGGCCGACGCCCTCGGGCGTACCGGTCAGGATGACGTCACCGGGCAGCAGGGTCATCACCCCGGACACGAACTCGACCAGCTCGGGGATCTTGTGCACCAGGTCCGACGTCCGGCCGTCCTGCTTCAGGACACCGTCCACCTCGGACTTGAGCGCGAGATCGGCCGCGTCGAGCGAGGTCTCGATCCACGGGCCCAGCGGGCAGAAGGTGTCGAAACCCTTCGCCCTGCCCCACTGGCCGTCGGACTTCTGCAGGTCACGCGCGCTGACGTCGTTCGCCACGGTGTAGCCGAGGATAGCGCTCGCCGCGCGGGCGGCGGGCACGTTCTTGACCGGCTGGCCGATGACGATCGCCAGTTCGCCCTCGAAGTCGACACGGCCGACACCGCGCGGACGGCGGATCGGCACGTTCGGCCCGATCACCGTGGTCGACGGCTTGATGAACAGCATCGGGTCCTGCGGGACCTCGTTGCCGAACTCGGCCGCGTGCTTGGCGTAGTTCCGGCCGACCGCGATCACCTTCGACGGCAGGATCGGCGCGAGCAGCCGGACGTCGGCGAGCGGCCAGCGTTTGCCGGTGAAGTTGGGGTTGCCGAAGGGGTGCTCGGCGATTTCCAGTACCTGGGCGTCGTCGCCGTCCCCTTCGATCGAAGCGAACGCGACACCACCGGGATGAGCAATTCGGGCTAGACGCACTCCCCCACTGTACGACTCCTCACGCCGGGCCCTCGCTGAGGGACTTGTGCACGAGCGCGTCGCACAACGCCAGCCAGCTCGCCTCGACGATGTTGCCGTGCACGCCGACGGTGGTCCACTCGCGCTCGCCGTCGCTGGTCTCGACGAGCACGCGGGTGACGGCGTCGGTGCCCGGATGGCCGGGCAGGATCCGCACCTTGTAGTCGGCCAGCTCGACACTGTCCAACCAGGACAGATGCGGGCTGAGCGCCTCGCGCAGGGCGGCGTCGAGCGCGTGCACGGGCCCGTTGCCCTCGGCGGTCGCGATCACGCGCTGCCCGGCGACGTGCACCTTCACCGTCGCCTCGGAGACGACCTCGCCGTCGGACCGGTGGTCGAGGACGACCCGGTACGACTCGAGTTCGAACGGCGGTTCGTCGAGGACGTCGCTCTGCGGGCCGTCGACCTCCCGCCGCAGCAGCAGTTCCAGTGAAGCGTCCGCGGCTTCGAAGGACCAGCCTTCGGATTCGAGGCGTTTCACCTTCTTCACGGCGCTCGTCAGCGCCTCGGGCTGGCCGGCAAGGTCGACCCCGAGCTCACGTCCCTTGAGCTCCAGGCTGGCCCTGCCGGCCATCTCGGTGACCAGTACCCGCATGTCATTGCCGACAGAAGCTGGATCGATGTGGTTGTACAGCAACGGATCCACCTTGATCGCGCTCGCGTGCAGTCCCGCCTTGTGGGCGAAGGCCGACGCCCCTACGTAAGCCTGGTGGGTGTAGGGGGCGATGTTCGCGATTTCGGCAAGGGCATGGGAGACCCGGGTGAGCTCGGCGGCGCCTCCGGTCGGGAGCACCTCCATACCGAGCTTGGTCACCAAATTCCCTGTCACGGCGAAAAGATCGGCGTTACCCGCCCGTTCGCCGTAACCATTGGCGGTGCACTGGACGTGCGTCACGCCGGCCTGCACGGCGGCGACGGAATTCGCCACCGCGCAGGAAGTGTCGTCCTGACAATGGATTCCGAGCCGGAATCCGGTCCTTTCCTTGACCTCGCGGACGGTTTCCGCGAGTCCGAGCGGCAGTTGCCCGCCGTTGGTGTCGCACAGCACGGCGACGTCGGCGCCCGCGTTCACTCCCGCGTCGAGCACCTTCAGCGCGGTGTCCGGGGAGAACGCGTAGCCGTCGAAAAAGTGTTCCGCGTCAAGGAAGACGCGACGTCCTTCACCGACGAGGAACGCGACGGTGTCGCGCACCATCTCGCACGCTTCGTCGACGTCGACCCGCAGCGCGCGTTCGATGTGGCGCAGATCGGATTTGGCCACGAGCGTGACCACCGGCGCCTGCGAGTCGAGCAGGGCCCGCACCTGCTGGTCCTGCTCGGCCTTGGTGCCCGCCTTCCGCGTCGCGCCGAACGCGACGAGCGCGGCGTGGCGGAGTTTCAGCTCGCCCGAAGCCGCACGGGCGAAGAATTCCGTGTCCTTGGGCAGCGCGCCCGGCCATCCGCCTTCGATGAACCCGACCCCGAGATCGTCGAGCAGCCTCGCCACCGCCAGTTTGTCCGTGACGGAGTAGGAGATCCCCTCGCGCTGCGCACCGTCGCGCAACGTCGTGTCGTACAGGTGGAAGGCGTCGCCGAGCGGTGTATCGGCGGGCTCCTTGCGGGTCACGGGAATCTCCTCGCGGTGGTGGCAAAGCGTGTTCAGGCAACAAAAAAACCTCCCGCATGGGTGCGAGAGGTTGCGCGCCGGGGGCTCTTGTGGAGCTGTTATCCGGCGCGCTCGGCGATAATGATGGTGCAGGAGGTCACGGACGCATCATGGCACACGCTTCGCCGGGCGTCCACAAGCCGGGCGAAAGGTTCCACACTTCGGGACACATTCCCGGGTGGCAGGCGTGACAAAGGGGCCCTTCACCGCGTGAGATGCGGTGAAGGGCCCCTTCAGCCCAAAAAACTACTGAGTGACCGGGCGCACGTTCGACGACACCAGGGCCGCCAGCCGGTCACCGATCGCGTGCGTCGCACCGGGCGACGCCTGGTCACGGGTCGCGAGGTCGAAGGCCACCGAGGCCTCGATCCGCCGCGCCGCTTCCTTCTGTCCCAAGTGGTCCAGCAGCAGCGAGACCGAGAGCACCGCGGCGGTCGGGTCGGCGAGACCCTGGCCCGCGATGTCCGGCGCGCTGCCGTGCACCGGCTCGAACATGCTCGGGTTCCGCCGGGTGATGTCGAGGTTCCCGCTCGCCGCCAGCCCGATGCCGCCGGTCACGGCGGCCGCCAGGTCGGTGATGATGTCGCCGAACAGGTTGTCCGTCACCACGACGTCGAACCGGGACGGGTCGGTCACCAGGTGGATGGTCGCGGCGTCCACATGGGAATAGGCGACCGTAACCTCCGGGTGCTCCAGCGAGACCTCTTCGACGATCCGCGACCACAGCGAGCCCGCGTACTCGAGCACGTTCGTCTTGTGCAGGAGCGTCAGGTGCTTGCGGGGCCGCGCCTCGGCCCGGTTGAACGCGTCGGTCACCACGCGCCGGACGCCGAACGCCGTGTTGACGCTGACCTCCGTCGCGATCTCGTTCTCGGTGTCCTTGCGCAGCAGGCCACCGTTGCCCGCGTACGGGCCTTCGGTGCCTTCACGCACGACGACCATGTCGATCTCGCCCGCCTCGGCGAGCGGTCCGCGCACACCCGGGTACAACCGGGCGGGGCGCAGGTTCACGTGGTGGTCGAGTTCGAACCTGAGCCGCAGCAACAGGCCGCGCTCCAGGATGCCGCTCGGCACCGTCGGGTCGCCCACCGCGCCCAGCAGGATCGCGTCGTGCTGACGGAGTTCACCGAGTACCGACTCCGGGAGCAGCTCGCCGGTGGAGTGCCACCGGGCGGCGCCGAGGTCGTAGTTCGTGATCTCCGCCGTCGGTACGACCTCACCGAGCACCTTGAGCGCCTCGGAGACCACTTCGGGCCCGATCCCGTCTCCTGGGATCACCGCGAGCCGCATCCACACACCTCCGTAGACCAGGCCACCGGCAGTCCGGATGGCCCATCCGCAAGAAAACGCCAGCAGCGGAAGGTTACCGGCCGTAGCCCGGTAGCCGTAGCCGCACCACCCTTATGCCGGAACCTCCCACAGAGCGAGACAGCCGAAAGAGTGAAAACAAGAAGGGACGCCCTGGCGCAAAGCATGCCGCCAGGGCGTCCCTCACCTCATCGAACGCCGGTTATCGCACTATCGCGTCAGCCCACACCGATCGGCTGACGTCCGGTGTGCCGCCCGCCGTTGCCCGGCCGGTCGACGCCCGTGTTGCCACCACCCGCGTTCGTCTGGATCTTCACCACGTTCGCCCGGTTGCCCGAGGCGTTGTGGTGCTCGATCGCCAGCAGGCCCAGCACGGTGTCCTGCGCGGCCGCGTTGCGGTTGACCACCAGCGCCGTGCCCGGCTTCGCGACGTAGCCCAGCGCGGAGTCGCCGCCGCCCTGGACCGTGTACGCGGGAGCCAAGGCGTCGAACGAAAGCGGCGTGCCGACGTAGTCGATCGTCGACGAGTCCGCACCTGGTGCCGCGTAGAACCCGGAGGTCCCGACGGTGTAGCTGATCTTGTGCGACGCGGCGTTGGGGTCGATCCCCAGCGCGGCGATGCTCACCGGCAGCACGACGACGTTGGTGTCGTACACGTTCGTGTCGACGTCGCCGAGCTGGCCGTTGATCGGCTGGATGTCCACCTGCGGGAAGCCCGGCTTCAGGGCCACGGTGACCGCCACGAGGACGTCGGTCGACGTCACCTTGGTCACATAGGTCTCGAAGTCCGGCTGCCCGTCGCCCGTGGTGTCGATGTCCACGAACGGCGAGGTGTTGCTGCCCAGGTTGGCCAGGTCGCTCCAGGTGGTGAGACCGAAGGCCAGCAACGCGTTCTCCGGCTCACCCTGCGCCTTGGCCAGCGGAGCGGTCGACGCCGCGCCGATGTAGCGCAGGTCGGCGCCCTTGGCGGTCTGGTTCAGCGTGCAGTCGGTGGTGACGTCGCCGTCGCACTCGGGCAGCTGCGGGGATTCCGCCTGCAGTTCGAGCACGCTGATCAGCGAGCGGTACCGCTGCGCGCCGGAGCCCTGGTCCACGCCCTTGCCGGTCAGGTTCAGCACGGCCTGGTTCTGGCCGGCGCCGAAGTTGACGTTGCCCGGGGTGTTGATGGACGAAACGGGCTTCGGCGCGGAGTACACCGAGAGCCGCAGCGGAACGGTCGTGCCGCTCTTCGGAGTGAACGCGATCCGGCCGGAGGCGTCCGCTACGAACTGGCGGGCGAGGCCGACCTGCGTGGCCGCCATGGTCGGGTCCATGACCTTGCGGAGCGCCTTGGAGTCGGCGATCTTCAGGGTCACCTTCACCAGCGCGATACCGCGCGGGCTCAGCTTCACCGTCGGCTTGTCCACTGTGTACTCGACACCGGGGAGCGAGTTCACGGCTTCGTAGCCCACCGAGTACTCGACCGGCTTGATGCCCTTGTTGACCACCTTGACCGTCTTGGTCAGGGTGACCGGGCCGCCCGCTTCGACGACGCCGAAGTTGACCGAGACGAAGCCGGGGTTGTCGACGACGTAGGCCAGGACCTGGTTGTCCAGCGCGGCCTTCGCGTCGATCCGGCCGCTGCCGACGCGCTGCGGACCGTAGACCCGGCCCGAAGCGTCGTGGATGTCGTGGCCGGCGGTGTTGATGACCGAGGCCTTGACCTCCTCGACCGACCAGTCCGGGTGCGCCTGACGGATCAGGGCGGTGATACCCGAGGTGTGCGGAGCCGCCATCGACGTCCCGGAGATGACCAGACGGCCCGCTCCGCTGCCGGCCAGCGCCGACGAGATCGAGTCACCGGGCGCCGCGACGTCCGGCTTGACGGCCGGGCCGCGCCCGCCACGCGAGGTGAACGAGCTCGGGGTGTCCACAATGGACTGATCGGTGGTCGGCACGGACACGCGGCCCTTGCCGGTCATCCGGACCTGCAGCGTGCCCGCGGCCACCGCCGGGCGGACCGAAGCGGTCGCGCTGCCGGTCAGCTGGAACGTCGGCAGGGCCGCGTTGCCCGCGATACCCGCCGAGAAGTGCTCCAGTGTCGAGGAGAACAGCGCGCCCTTGGCACCGGCCGCCTGCGCGTTGTTGGAACGGGCGCCGGAACCGCAGGCGCGGTTCGCGTCGTTGTCGTCCCATTCGAGGAACACGATCTTGCCCGCGGCCTTGGCCTTGTCGGCCTCGGAGTACGGCTTGCAGCCGGCGGCGTTGTCGGCCGACAGCGTGACCACCGGCGCGGTGACGTCGAGCGTGTCGTAGGTCGCGTAGTTCTGGCTGAACTGGCCGGTCTTCGCGCCCTTGACGCCGTCGGGAGCGACGGCTTCGACGGCGTCGCGGAGGACGGACGCGTCACGGCTGCTGGCGACGGTCAGCGCCTCGGGCGTGTTGCCCGGCGCGCCGCCGACGTCGTTGAGGTCGCCGCCGTTGCCCGCGGAGAACACCGGGACGACGTTGTTCGCGGCGATCTTGCGCACGAACAGCGAGTCCGGGTCGTCCGGGGTGGCGAAGTCGCCGCCGAGGGACAGGTTCACCACGTCGAGGTGGTCGGTGAAGTCGCCGTCGCCGTCCGGGTCGAGCGACCAGTCGAGCGCCTGCGAGGTGACGTTGGTCGAGCCGTCGCAGCCGAAGACCTTGATGGCGTACAGGAGGGCCTTGGGCGCGGTGCCCGGGCCGATCTGCATCGCTTCGATCTTCTTCTTGTTGAGCTTCTTGTAGTCGCCCGTGAAGGTCTTGCCCGCTTCGTCGACACCGAAACCGGCGACCGTGCCCGCGACGTGCGTGCCGTGGTGGCCGCAGGCGAGCGGGTTGGGGTCCGGCTTCGGGGTCTTGAGGGCCGGGTCGTCGCTGCCCGAGTCGTAGGCGTCGCCGACCAGGTCGATACCGCCGACGACCTTGTCGGTCGGGAAGGCCGGGGTGGCCTGGTCGCGGTTGATCGCGTTGTAGGCCTCGGCCGTGCCCGGGCCGCCGAAGTCGGCGTGGGTGTAGTCGATGCCGTCGTCGATCACGCCGACGCGGATGCCGTCGCCGTAGCGGCCGGTCTGCTGCCACGACGCGAGCGTGTTGGTCAGCTGGACCGCGCTGGAGTTGGTGCGGGTCTTGGGGACCACCTTCTTGACCGAGACGACGTCCGGCCGCTTCGCCAGCTCGCGGATCTTCGCCGCGTCGGCCGTGACGACCGCGCCGGCGACCGCGTTGGCGGTCTGGGTGACCAGCTGGGTGCCGGCGTCGGCGGCCTTGAGCTGACCGACGACGGAGTTCACCGTCGCGGCCGCGGCGGCCTTGGCGTCCTTCGCGGCCTTCTTCGCCTTCTCCTTGCCCGCGCCCTTGTTCTGCTCGGCGTTGAAGGCGTCGACGGCGGGTTGCTTGGCCAGCTCGACGAAGGCGGTGATCTGCCCTTGGGCGGCCTTGAGCTTCGGCTCGACCTTCCCCTGGAATCCGTTACGGTCGATCTTCGCCGGCGTGACACCGTCCGCGAGGGGGACATCCTGCGCGGCTGCGGTCGCCCCGGTCACGGACGTCGCGAGCAACGCGGCGAAGACCGCGGCCGATGAGCGGATGGCCCACCGGGGTACGCGGGATCTGTTCATGAGTAAGTGCCCTCACTCGAGGCCTCGACTCGGAACCTGCCTGCCGCTCGAACACACCCCCGACGGTGAGCCCCGGCGCCGCGCCGTGCCCTTGACGGCGCGATGGTTCGGCCTCGCCGGAAGAACCTATCCGGGGACCAGCCCGACTTCAGTAGGCATTTTTCACCGTTATTGAATCTTGCTCTTCGCGCGTGGTCGACTACTTGCGAAGAGCGCAAACAACTTGTTGGCACATAACGAAAGCCGCGTCCGTGGACGCGGCTTTCGTCAGTGCGATTCCCGCAGGTCAGCCGAAGTTGACCGCGCGGATCGTGTGCGCGCCGACGGTGGCGCCGATCGGCTCCAGCAGGTGCGAGTCGACGGAACGGTCGACGCGCAGCAGCATCACCGCGTCCGCGCCGTCGGTGGTCTGGCTGATCTGCGCGGCCTCGATGTTGAGGCCCGCCTCGCCGAGCAGCGTGCCGACGCGGCCCATGATGCCCGGGCGGTCCGGGTACTCGAGCAGCAGCACGTTGCCCTCGGCGCGCAGGTCGAAGTGACGACCGTTGACCTCGACCAGCTTCTCGACCTCGTCCTTGCCGGTGACCGAACCGGACACCGAAAGGGTCGTGCCGTCGGCGTGGACCGCGCGGACGGTGACCAGGCTGCGGAATTTGGGGCTTTCGGTCTCGGTGACCAGTTCGACCTGGACGCCCAGTTCTTCGGCGACGCGCGGCGCGTTCACGAAGGTGACCTGGTCCTCGACGACGCCGGAGAACACGCCGCGCTCGGCCGCGAGCGGCAGCACGCTGACGTCCTCGGCGGCCAGCTCGCCCTTGACCACGACGGTGACCGAGGCCGGGGCCTTCGGGTTCAGCGCGGTCAGCACGGTGCCGAGCTTCTGGGTGAGCGAGAGGTACGGCCGAACGTGCTCGCCGACCGTGCCGCCGCCCGCGACGTTCACCGCGTCCGGCACGAAGTCGCCGCGCAGCGCGAGCAGCACGGACTTCGCGACGTCGGTGCCCGCGCGGTCCTGCGCCTCGGCGGTCGACGCGCCCAGGTGCGGCGTGACGACGACGTTCGGCAGGCCGAACAGCGGGCTCTCGGTGGTGGGCTCGGTGACGAACACGTCGATACCGGCACCACCGACGTGGCCGGAGCTGACCGCGTCCGCCAGCGCCTGCTCGTCGATGAGGCCGCCGCGCGCGGCGTTGACGATGATGACGCCCTGCTTGGTCTTCTTGAGCGCCTCGGCGCCGATGAGGCCCTTGGTCTCCGGGGTCTTCGGCAGGTGGATGGAGATCGCGTCGGCACGCTCCAGCAGCTCGTCCAGCGTGACCAGCTCGATGCCGAGCTGAGCGGCGCGGGCGGCCGAGACGTAGGGGTCGTACGCGATGATCTTGGTGTCGAACGCGGCGAGCCGCTGCGCGAACAGCTGGCCGATCTTGCCGAGGCCGACCACACCGATGGTCTTGCCCTGGATCTCGACGCCGGAGTAGGCGCTGCGCTTCCACGCGCCGCCCTGGAGGCTCTGGTCCGCGGCCGGGACCCGGCGGGCGACGGCGAGCAGCAGCGCGACGGCGTGCTCGGCGGCGGAGACGATGTTCGAGGTCGGCGCGTTGACCACCAGCACACCGCGTTCGGTGGCGGCGGGGACCTCGACGTTGTCCAGCCCGACGCCGGCGCGGGCGACGACCTTGAGCGAGGTGGTGGCGCCGAGGACCTCGGCGTCGACCTTCGTCGCGGACCGCACGAGCAGCGCGTCCGCCGTCTTCACGGCTTCGAGCAGCGCGGGGCGGTCCGTGCCGTCCACATGCTGGACCTCGACCTCGTCGGAGAAGACGCTCAACACGGAGGGCGCGAGCTTCTCGGCGATGAGGACGACGGGCTTGTTCGGCTTGGTCACGATACGGCTCCCACTATCTGGTCTGTGCCTGCGACTCACTGTTGACGGTCACGCCGTTGTGCCCGGTTGCGCCGCAGTTTAGACCTGGTGACAGGGGATTGTTAACTCGCCCGTAATCCCGCGAAAACGAGATCGAGGAGCCGTTCGAGGCCCTTGTCACCCGAAAGGTGTTCGCTGGCCCAGGAAAGCGCGTGCAGCAACACCAGTAATTCGTGCACTGTGACGTCGGCCCGGAGCTCCCCCGAGGCCTTCGCCCTTTCCACCAGTTGGGACACCTGATCACGCATGGCGTGACAGGAGGCGTACAGCGGCGAGGTCTCGTCGTTGAGGACGTCGACCATCAGCTCGGGCAGCCCCCGGTAGCGCGCCGACTGTTCACCCATCCCGGCGAACCAGGCCTTCAACGCCTCCACCGGCTCCGGGGAGCCCAGCAGGTCGCGAGCCGCTTCGGCCTGCGCGTCGAACCCTTCGCGCAACACTGTCTCGACCAGCGCTTCCCGCGTCGGGAAGTGCCGGTAGAGCGTTCCGATCCCGACTCCGGCCCGGCGCGCGATCTCCTCCAGTGACGCCTCGACGCCGTTCGCGGCGAAGGCGCGCCTCGCTTCTTCGAGGAGGCGCTCGTAGTTGCGCCGGGCGTCCGCCCGCAGCGGCTTCTTCTCGGTGTCCATCGCGCTCCAAAGCCTAGTCTCGACAAATCGGAGGCAGCCTCCGTATAGTCGGGCGACGTAAGCGGAGGCTGCCTCATGTTAGCTGGGGAGACTGTGATGGACCTGATCGAAGAAACCCGGGAGCGGCTGGGCCCGGTGGGTGTCTGGTTGCCGGTCGGCATGTTCACGCCGACACCCGACGAAGAACGGCGGGCGATCCGACGCCTGGAAGAGCTGGGTTACCGCACCGTTTGGGGTGGCGAGGGGCCCGGCAACCGGGAGCTGTTCGCCTACAGCGCCATCACCCTCGCGGCCACCGAGCGAGTGGTGGTCGGCACCGGGATCGCGAACATCTGGTCGCGGCCCGCGTACACCGCCCACAGTGGCGGGCGCACACTCGCGCAGGCGTTCCCCGGCCGGTTCGTACTCGGCGTCGGGATCGGCCACTCCTATCAGGCGGCGAAGGCGGGCTCGGACTACCGGCCGCTCGACCAGACCCGTGACTACCTCACGGCCATGGCCGCGGCGGCGGAGGAATTCCCTTCCCCTGTCCCCTTCCCGCGGGTCCTGGCCGCCGTCGGGCCGAAAATGCTCGAACTCGCGCGCGATCTCACGGACGGAGCGCATCCGTTCGCCCAGCCCTTCGAGCACACGCCGTACTCGCGCGAAATCCTCGGCCGGGACAAGCTGCTCATCCCCACCCATTCGGTTCTGCTCGGCGACCGCGAACAGGCGCGGAAGAGCGTGGCGAGGGACATCGGGCTGATGAAGCAGTACGGCATCCCGCACTATTTCAAAGGCTGGAAGCGGCTCGGCTACACCGACGCGGACATCGACGACGTCAGCGACCGGCTCGTGGACGGGCTGACCGCGTGGGGCGACGAGGAGCGGATCGCCGGGCGGCTCAAGGAACTCGTCGACGCCGGAGCGGACACCGTGCTCGTCAATCCGGTCGGGGACGATCTCACGTCCATCGTGGACCAGCTGGAGCGGCTCGCCCCCGCCCTGACGGCGGTGACCCGATGAGCGTCGGCATCTGGACGTTTTCTTTCGACGGCAAGGAAATCGGCGAAGTCCGCGAGGCGGCCGCGGAAGTCGAGGAGCTCGGCTACGACACGTTGTGGTTCGGGGAGTATCTGGGCCGGGAGGCGTTCACGCAGGCGGGTCTGCTGCTCGCGGCGACCTCACGGATGACCGTCGCCACCGGCATCGCGCGGTTCTCGCATCGGGCCCCCGTCGCGGCGGCCGCCGCCGAGCGGACCCTCGCCGAGGCGTATCCCGGCCGGTTCGTCCTCGGCCTCGGCGGACACCTTCCTGGCGCGAAACCGCTGGAAGGGATGCGCGGCTACCTCGACGAAATGGACGGGACCGAACTGTCCACACCGGACTCCCCGCGCCGGCGTCTGCTGGCCGCGCTGGGGCCGAAGATGCTCGCCCTGGCCGCGGAACGCACCGATGGGGCACATTCGTACTTCGTCCCCGTCGAGCACACCGCGCTGGCGCGGGAGGCCATCGGCCCCTCGTCCTTCCTCGCCGTCGAGCAGGCCGTCGTGCTGGGATCGGACCGGGAGATCGCGCGGCGGCACGTGTCGATGTACCTGGAACTGGCGGCCCACCATCGGGCGAATCTGCGGCGATTCGGGTTCACCGAGGCGGACTACGGCTCCGACAAGCTGGTGGACGCGCTGGTCGCCGTCGGCGAGGACGAGATCTCCGCGCGGGTCCAGGCGCATCTGGACGCCGGGGCCGACCACGTCTGCCTGCAGGTCCTGACCGGGGACGAACGGATCCCGCTGGCCGAATGGCGGGTTCTGTCGGGGGTCGGGGGTAGCGTGCGGGAGCGTGACGTCACCGGCTGAGCTCGCCTTCGAGAAGGCACGGGAACTGATCGACGCGCGAGACCTGGCCGGGCTCGCGCGCCTGATCGGCGACCTGCCCACCCTTGTCCACGCGCACGGGAAGAACGGGAACGATCTGCTCGGTATGGCCGCCGCGACCCGCGACGAGCGGCTGTGCCGGATCCTGCTCGACCACGGCGCCGATCCGGCGTCCGCCAACGTGCACGGCTGGACGGCGTTGCACCAGGCCGGGTACGTCGGATTGCCGCTGCTGGTCACGATGCTGCTCGACGCGGGCGCCCCCGTCGACGTCCCGGCCCGGGGCGACGGCGGGACACCGCTGGTGGTCGCGCTGTTCTGGGGCCATCAGGAGGCCGCGGAGCTGCTGGCTTCGCGCAGTCTCGCGCCCGGCAACCTCCGCGTGGCGGCGGGGCTCGGCCGAGCCGACCTGCTCGACGAACTGCTCGCACCGGACGGCACGCTCGCCCCCGCGGCGGGCGCGCATCGCGAATTCCACCGGCCGCACAGCGGTTTCCCGGAATGGCGGCCGAGCGAGGATCCTGCCGAGATCGTCGACGAGGCGCTTTCGTGGGCGGCACGGAACGACCGGTCCTCTACTGTGCGCACCTTGGTGGAGCGAGGTGCCCACGTGGACGCCGACGTCTACCGCGGCACG
The DNA here is from genome assembly GCF_001905755.1 of Amycolatopsis sp. CB00013. Lineage (NCBI taxonomy): Bacteria > Bacillati > Actinomycetota > Actinomycetes > Pseudonocardiales > Pseudonocardiaceae > Amycolatopsis > Amycolatopsis sp. CB00013. Next base: position 136,144 of record NZ_LIWC01000006.1, read on the forward strand.
GCGCTGACGTGGGCCGCCGCCCAGGGGAAGGCTTCGGCGATCAAGACCTTGGCGGAGCTGGGTGCTTCGGTCGACCACCGGGGGACGTTCGGCGGGCTTTCGCATGGGGAGGGCGTCACGGCGCTGCACCTGGCCGTGCAGGGCGGGCATGTGGAGGCCGTGCGGGCGTTGCTCGACGTCGGAGCGGATCCTTCGCTGGAAGACTCGCTGTACTCGTCGTCGGCCTTGGGGTGGGCCGAGCACTTCGGGCAGACGGAGATCCTGGCGGTGCTGCGGGGCGCCTGAGCCCTGAGACCGACCTGCGAAAGTCCCCCGCCGTAGGTGTTGCGAAAGCCACTTTCGCAACGTTGAAGGTTGCGAAAGTGGCTTTCGCAACCCCGCGACGGGCGGGACGGTCGCGGAGGCGCCCGACCGGCCGCGCCCGCCCCTGCCCCGAACGCCATGAAAGGTCCTTTCCTTGCAAATTTTGCAAGGAAAGGACCTTTCATGGCACGGCCGCCGGTCCCCCGAGTGTCATGAAAGGGTCGTTCAGGACGAAAAACGTCAGGAACGACCCTTTCATGACATCCGTGAGAGACGTGTCCCGATCCTGACGCCCCCTGGCCCGCCGGACCCTCGTCGAAAGTACGACGCTCGCCGAACAATGGACCCATGCGAGCGATCAGCCAAAACCGCCTGGGCGGCCCCGAAGTCCTCGAACTCGTCGACGTCGGAAGACCCACCCCGGGCCCGACCCAGATCCTGGTCCGGGTGCACGCCGCCGGCGTCAACCCGGTCGACTGGAAGACCCGCGAGACCGGCGGCATCGGCCCGATGGGCGATCCGCCGTTCATCCTCGGCTGGGACGTGTCCGGCGTGGTCGAGGAGGTCGGCGCGGGCGCTTCCCTGTTCTCCCCCGGCGACGAGGTCTTCGGCATGCCGTCGTTCCCGTTCCAGGCGGGCGCATACTCCGAATACGTCGCCGCGCCGAGCCGTCACTTCGCGCGCAAGCCGTCCACTTTGGACCATGTGCACGCGGCCGCGGTCCCGCTCGCGGGACTGACCGTCTGGCAGAGTCTCGTCGACACGGCGGATCTCCGGCCAGGGCAACGGGTCCTGATCCACGCAGCGGCGGGCGGCGTCGGGCATCTCGCGGTCCAGATCGCCAAGGCGCGCGGCGCGTACGTGATCGGGACGGCCAGCGCGGCCAAACACGAGTTCCTCCGCGGTCTCGGCGCGGACGAACTCATCGACTACCGCACGACGGATTTCGCCGATGAGGTCCGCGATGTGGACGTCGTCCTCGACACGATCGGCCTGGAGTACGGGCCCCGATCGCTCAAGACGCTGCGCCGCGGCGGCAGGCTCGTCCAGCTCACCCGCACGAACGACGAGCGGATGCCGGAACTGGCCGAGGCCGCCGGAGTCACCGCCGGGTTCACCCTCGCCGAACCGGACCGCACCGGCCTGCTCGCGCTGGCCGAACTCGTCGACAGCGGACGGCTCAAGCCGACCATCGACACGGTGTTCCCGCTGGAAGAGGCCGCGAAGGCACAAGAACTCGTGGCGGCTGGCAAGACCACGGGGAAGGTCGTGCTCTCCGTCGTGGAATGACCAGTGGACAAGTGGAGTCTGTAGTCCGTATCGTCACAGGCGGACTACAGACTCCGTTTATGTCCTACTTGGGAGACCTCATGACCACACCCCGCGACGTCTTCGACGCGCTTTCCGCACGCATCACCGCTCGGCGCTGGGACGAGATTTTCGCGCTCTACGCCGAAGACGCCGTCGTCGAAAACCCGCAGCGACCGCCGGTGCCGTCCAGGTACGAGGGCCGCGAGACCCTGCGGAAGAACTTCGGCGGCGGCCTGAACGTGCGCATGGACAGGGCGGATGTCCTGATTCACGGGACAACCGACCCGGAGGTGATCGTCGCCGAGTACCGCAATGTCGGCGAGGCGCTGGACACCGGGAAGTCCTTCGACATCGCCAACATCCAGCTGCTCCGCGTGCGCGACGGGCTCATCGTCCATTCACGCGACTACCACGACTACCTGCCGCTCATCGCGGCACAGGACGGCCTGGAAAATCTGAAGAAGGGCTTCGAGACCGCGGAGCGCGAGCTCACACCGGTGCCGCCGCGCCCCGCGTCGACGGCGGATCCGAAGAGCCCGCGCGGCGTTTTCGAGCGGCTCGCGTACGGTGTCGCGGACGGCGACTGGGCCGGATTGCCGGAGCTCTACGCCGAGGAAACCCAGGTCACGCACCCGTTTCTGCCCGGGGCGGAGACCCTGAAGTCGAGGGAAGACCTGCGTGAGCATTTCAAGTTCGGCGAGCGGGGCGCGATCCGCTTCCAGGTCCGGGATCTGGCGATCCACGAGACCCTCGACCCCGAGGTCGTGATCGGCGAGTTCGACTACCAGGGAACGGCGGGCGGCAGCGCGGAATTCCGCGTTTCGAACATCTTCGTGCTGCGGGTGCGGGACGGGCTGATCGTCGAATCACGGGACTACGTCGACCATCTCGCCATCGCGGCCGCCACCGGCCGGCTCGACGAGCTGATTTCCCAGCTTTAGGCAGGCAAGTCGAATTCGCCGTCCCGAACGCCTTTCAGGAACGCGTCCCATTCAGTAGGCGTGAACACGAGCAGATGACCGTCGGGTTCGACGACCCGGCGCATCGCGGTGTAGGTGACCCCGTCGGCGTGCGGCACCAGCGCGTACTCGACGGCGTCCTTGAGGTTCGCGCCTTCCGGTTCACCCCGGATCCACACGGCGTCACTCAAGTCCAGGTCGGGCCGGATATGCGCCTTGTCGTCCACCGGCTGCTCACTCATGGTGCCCACGCTATCGCTTTCCGATATGCAAAACGAAGGGGCCCTTCACCGCATCGCATGCGGTGAAGGGCCCCTTCAGCCCACGACTAGGCGGTTTCGGTGATCGGCCGGTCCACCCACGACATCAGGTCGCGCAGCTTCTTGCCGGTCTCCTCGATCGGGTGCTGGTTGCCCTGCTCCTCGAGCTTGGTGAAGTTCGGCCGCCCGGCCTCGTCCTCGGCGACCCATTCGCGGGCGAACGTGCCGTCCTGGATCTCGCCGAGGATCTTCTTCATCTCTTCCTTGACCGCCGGCGATATGACGCGCGGGCCGCGGGTCAGGTCGCCGTACTCGGCGGTGTCGGAGATCGAGTAGCGCTGACGCGCGATGCCGCCCTCGTACATGAGGTCGACGATCAGCTTCAGCTCGTGCAGCACCTCGAAGTAGGCGATCTCCGGGGCATAGCCGGCCTCGGTGAGCACCTCGAAACCGGTCTGCACCAGCGCGGAGGCGCCACCGCAGAGCACGGCCTGCTCGCCGAAGAGGTCGGTCTCGGTCTCCTCGGTGAAGGTCGTCTTGATGACACCGGCGCGGGCGCCACCGATGGCGGCCGCGTAGGAGAGCGCGAGCGCCTGCGCGTTGCCGGAGGCGTCCTGCTCGACCGCGATGAGCGCCGGGACGCCCTTGCCGTCGACGAACTGGCGGCGGACCAGGTGGCCCGGGCCCTTCGGGGCGACCATGGCGACGTCCACGTTCGACGGCGGCTTGATGAGGTCGTAGCGGATGTTGAAGCCGTGACCGAAGAAGAGCGCGTCGCCGTCCTTGAGGTTCGGCGCGATGTCCTGCTCGTAGATGAAGCGCTGCTTCGTGTCCGGCGCGAGGATCATGATCAGGTCGGCTTCGGCGCTGGCCTCGGCCGGGGTGAGCACGCGGAGACCCTGCTCCTCGGCCTTGGCCCGCGACTTCGAGCCCTCGGGCAGGCCGATGCGGACGTCGACGCCGGAGTCGCGCAGGCTCAGCGAGTGCGCGTGGCCCTGGCTGCCGTAGCCGATCACGGCGACCTTGCGACCCTGGATGATCGAAAGGTCCGCGTCGTCGTCGTAAAAGATTTCCACTGCCATGAGGGGTACTACTTCCTTTCCTGACTTACAAACAAAGTTATCGAGCGGAGGTGGCGGTGATCGAGCGGGAGCCCCGGCCGACCGCGACCATGCCGGACTGGACCAGTTCACGGATGCCGTAGGGCTCCAGCATCCGGAGCAGGGCACCGATCTTGTCCGAGGTCCCGGTGGCTTCGACGGTGAGCGCCTCGGGAGACACGTCCACCACCTTCGCGCGGAACAACTGCACTGTTTCGAGGACCTGGCTGCGCACGGTGTTGTCGGCCCGGACCTTCACGAGCAGCAGTTCACGCTGCACGGCTGTGGACTTTTCCAATTCCACGATCTTGATGACGTTGACCAGCTTGTTGAGCTGTTTGGTCACCTGTTCGAGCGGTAGCTCCTCAACGGCGACCACGATCGTCATCCGGGACACCTCGGGATTCTCCGTGGGCCCGACGGCGAGGGATTCGATGTTGAAACCACGCCGGGAGAACAGTCCGGAAACCCGCGCGAGGACACCGGGCTTGTTCTCGACCAGAACGCTCAGGGTGTGCACGCTCATCGGGCGTCTCCTTCTGCGGCCGCGTTGATTTCCGCCTCGGCGGCGACTTCGTCGTCGTCGAAGAGCGGGCGGATCCCGCGCACGGCCATGATTTCGTCGTTACCGGTGCCCGCGGCCACCATGGGCCACACCTGGGCATCCTTCCCCACCACGAAATCGATCACGACGGGGCGGTCGTTGATCTCCATGGCGCGCCGGATGGTGGCGTCGACGTCCTCCTTGGTCTCGCAGCGGAGCCCGGCGCAGCCGAGCGCCTCCGCGAGGAGGGTGAAGTCGGGGATGCGGTGCTTGTGGGTACCGAGATCGGTGTTGGAGTACCGCTCGGAGTAGAAGAGGTTCTGCCACTGGCGGACCATGCCCAGGTTGCCGTTGTTGATGACGGCGACCTTGATCGGCGCGCCTTCGATGGCGCAGGTGGCCAGTTCCTGGTTCGTCATCTGGAAACAGCCGTCGCCGTCGATGGCCCAGACCTGCTTGTCCGGCACGCCGAACTTGGCGCCCATCGCGGCGGGGACGGCGAAGCCCATCGTGCCGAGGCCGCCGGAGTTGATCCAGGTGCGCGGGTTCTCGTACTTCACGAACTGCGCGGCCCACATCTGGTGCTGACCGACGCCTGCGGTGTAGACCGCGTCCGGGCCGACGAGCGAACCGATGCGCTCGATGACGTACTGCGGGGACAGCGTCCCGTCCTCGGGCCACTCGTACCCGGCCGGGTAGTCGTCGCGCCAAGCGCTCGCCTGCGTCCACCAGTCCTTCAGGTCCGGCTTCGCGGACTTGTCGGTCTCGGCGCGGACGGCCTCGATCAGCTCGGTGATGATCTCCGCGCAGTCGCCGACGATCGGCACGTCCGCCTTGCGGTTCTTGGAGATCTCGGCCGGGTCGATGTCGGCGTGGACGATGGCGGCGTCCGGCGCGAACGAGGACAGCTGCCCGGTGACGCGGTCGTCGAAGCGCGCGCCGAGGGCGATCAGCAGATCCGCCCGCTGCATCGCGGCGACCGCGGCGACCGAACCGTGCATCCCCGGCATGCCGAGGTGCTGCGGGTGCGAGTCGGGGAACGCGCCGCGCGCCATCAGCGTGGTGACGACGGGGATGCCGGTCAGTTCGGCCAGTTCCATCAGCTGGCGCGAGGCGTCGGCCTTGACCACGCCGCCGCCGACGTAGAGGACCGGGCGCCGAGACTTGCTGATCAGCCGCGCGGCCTCGCGGACCTGCTTGCCGTGCGGGCGCAGCGTGGGCCGATAGCCCGGCAGCCGCATCTCCGTCGGCCAGGAGAAGGAGGTCATCTCCTGCAGGACGTCCTTGGGGATGTCCACCAGGACCGGGCCGGGACGGCCGGTCGAGGCGAGGTGGAACGCCTCCGCGATGGTGCGCGGGATGTCCGCCGGGTCGGTGACCAGGAAGTTGTGCTTGGTGATCGGCATCGTGATGCCGCAGATGTCGGCTTCCTGGAAGGCGTCCGTGCCGATCAGCGCGCGGGACTGCTGGCCGGTGATGGCGACGACCGGCACCGAGTCCATGTTCGCATCGGCCAGCGGGGTGACCAGGTTGGTCGCGCCGGGACCGGAGGTGGCCATGCACACCCCGACCTTGCCGGTCGCCTGCGCGTACCCGGTGGCGGCGTGGCCGGCGCCCTGTTCGTGACGGACCAGGACGTGGCGGACCTTCGTCGAGTCGAGCAGCGGGTCGTACGCCGGGAGAATGGTGCCGCCGGGAATACCGAACACGACCTCCGCGCCCACCGCCTCGAGCGAGCGGACGAGCGACTGCGCGCCCGTGACCCGCACCGGGGTCCCGGCGGGCGGCGCCGGCTTGGGTCGGGCACCGGAGGTACCGGAGTTCGCATCAGCTCGCGAGGTGGCACTAGTCATCGCTGTTTGCCTCGTCTTGTCTAGTCACTCGTTCGGGTATTCATTGGCTGGTTCGGCAGGGAAACTCTATCCAGGCAACAAAAAACCCCCGCCGACCGGAGTGGTCGCACGAGGGTCGCGCGTCGACGCAGCGGAGACTTCCCTAAGCGTCGACGCGCTTGGGAAGTACGAGGCCGGTCTGCGTTGTCACGAGAGTGAAGCTAGCCGGTCGCCGTCAAGAGTGTCAACTCTGCGGGACGGCGATTCCGCATGCTGGACACCTTCGGCGCGTGGTGCGACCCGCGTTCGGGGCCACGGAGGCGGCGGTGCACCATCTTTGACGTGGCAGAAGAAAAGCAGCGGGAACAGGCGAACGAGGACCGCAAGGCCGTCTTCAAAATCCCGAACACGGCATTGCTGGCGATCGCTTTCCTCGTCGTTTGTGTGACGCCTGTCGCGTTCGGCGACGTGCCGTATCTCCAGTGGCTCTACCTCTTCCCGATCGCGCTGGCGGTGTTCGTCATCCGGACCCGCACGACGGCGACGGCCAACGGGCTGGAGGTGCGGACGATGTTCGGGCGGAAGGATCTGCCGTGGACCTCCCTCAAGGGCCTCGCCATCACTGACAAGGCGAAGGTGCAGGCGGTACTGAAGGACGAGACCAAGGTCGCCCTGCCCGCCGTGCGCACCCGCCATCTTCCGGTGATCTCGCTGGTCAGCGCGGGGCGGATGGCCGATCCCTCCGGGCTGACCGACGACCTGGCCGAGGCTCCGGAAAAGCGCGACGATTCCGGGGAGTAGGATTGGTAGGACCAGTTTGGCGCTCGTTCGCCCTGGTCCCCATCCCGAACCTTGGAGTCAGCCGTGCCTCAACTCCGTTCCCGGACCACCACCCACGGCCGCAACGCGGCGGGCGCGCGCTCGCTCTGGCGCGCCACCGGAATGACCGACAGCGACTTCGGCAAGCCGATCGTCGCCATCGCGAACTCCTACACCCAGTTCGTGCCGGGGCACGTGCACCTCAAGGACCTCGGCGAGATCGTGGCCGGCGCGGTGAAGGAGGCGGGCGGTGTCGCCCGCGAGTTCCACACGATCGCCGTCGACGACGGGATCGCCATGGGGCACAGCGGAATGCTCTACTCGCTGCCCTCGCGCGAGATCATCGCCGACTCCGTCGAGTACATGGTGAACGCGCACCAGGCCGACGCGCTGGTCTGCATCTCCAACTGCGACAAGATCACCCCGGGAATGCTGAACGCCGCCATGCGGCTGAACATCCCGGTGGTGTTCGTCTCGGGTGGACCGATGGAGGCCGGGAAGGCCGTGGTCGTCGGCGGGGTCGCGCAGGCGCCGACCGACCTCATCACCGCGATCGCCGCGTCGGCCAGCAGCGAGGTCGACGAAGACGGACTGTCCATTGTGGAGCGCTCGGCCTGCCCGACCTGTGGCTCGTGCTCGGGCATGTTCACCGCGAACTCGATGAACTGTCTCACCGAGGCGCTCGGGCTCTCCCTGCCGGGCAACGGCTCCACCCTCGCCACGCACGCCGCCCGCCGGGCGCTCTTCGAGGACGCCGGGCGCACGGTCGTCGAGCTGTGCAAGCGCTGGTATGAGCAGGACGACGAGTCCGTGCTCCCGCGCTCGATCGCGTCGAAGAAGGCTTTCGAGAACGCGATGGCCCTCGACATGGCGATGGGCGGTTCGACCAACACGGTGCTGCACATCCTCGCCGCCGCGCAGGAGGGCGAGGTCGACTTCACGATCGACGACATCGACGCCATCGGCCGCCGCGTGCCGTGCCTGTCGAAGGTCGCGCCGAACTCGGACTACCACATGGAGGACGTCCACCGGGCAGGCGGAATCCCGGCCATCCTCGGCGAACTGCACCGCGGTGGGCTGCTGAACACCGACGTGCACTCCGTGCACTCGCCGGATCTGGAGTCGTGGCTGTCCACTTGGGACATCCGGGCGAAGGAGCCGTCGGAGCGGGCGATCGAACTGTTCCACGCCGCTCCGGGCGGGGTCCGCACCACGGAGGCGTTCTCCACCGAGAACCGTTGGTCCTCTTTGGACACCGATGCCGCCGGCGGCTGCATCCACGACGTCGAGCACGCCTACACCAAGGACGGCGGGCTCGCGATCCTGCGCGGCAACCTCGCCGAGAACGGCGCCGTCATCAAGTCGGCGGGTATCGACGAGGAACTGTGGCATTTCGAGGGCCCGGCCCGGGTGCTGGAAAGCCAGGAGGAGGCGGTCTCGGCCATCCTCAAGAAGGAGATCCAGCCCGGTGAGGTGCTGGTGATCCGCTACGAAGGCCCGGCGGGCGGCCCGGGGATGCAGGAGATGCTGCACCCGACGGCGTTCCTCAAGGGCTCGGGGCTGGGCAAGAAATGCGCGCTGATCACCGACGGCCGGTTCTCCGGCGGCTCGTCGGGCATCTCGGTCGGCCACATCTCGCCCGAGGCCGCCGCGGGCGGGGCGATCGGCCTGGTCCAGAACGGCGACCGGATCCTGCTCGACGTCCACGAGCGGCGGCTCGAACTGCTCGTCGACGAGGACGTGCTCGCCGAGCGGCGCGCGAAGATGGAGGCGAGCGAGCGGCCGTGGCAGCCGGTCTCGCGGGACCGGAAGGTCACCGCCGCGCTGCGGGCCTACGCGCGGATGGCGACTTCGGCCGACACCGGCGCCGTCCGGGACCCGAACAAGTAGGCCACGAGCATGCATTGAGAGGACTAAATGCGCAACGAGCGCATTTAGTCCTCTCAATGCGAGCGGTCAGCGGCAGAGGACGATCACCACGACCGAAGCCGCGGCCGACAGGAGCAGTCCGATCAGCCCGAACGAAAGCGGCCGCTTCCGCCACGGGGTGTTGACGTCCAGCGCGATCCGCCCGGAACCCGCGAGCAGGACGGTCAGCGAGGCCGCGGCCAGCAGGAGCTCGAACTCGAAGCCCTGCCCCTGCTTCTGGAAGAACCCGCCGCCGAACTTCACGTAGACGATGTTCGCGCAGACGCCGAGCAGCGCGGCGGCGCCGATCGGGGTGAACAGGCCCACCAGCACGAGCGCGCCGCCGACCACCTCGCTGATCCCGGTGATCCACGAAAGCAGCGTGGTCTGGCTGGTGTAGCCGAAGTCGCCGAGTGCCCTGGCGAAGCCACCGACCCCAGGGCCGCCGAAGGCACCGAAGAGGTGCTGGAGCCCGTGCGCGCCCATCGTCACGCCGAGCACCACTCGCAGGACGAGCAGACCGAGATCGATCCCGCCCCTGGTCTCCGCCGGGCCGGGGCCGCTGTCGGCGTCGGCCACGTCCGAGATCATGCTGGTCTGATAGTCATCGCTCACGCGCGAAGGGTAGGGGAAACCGGCCCGTCAGGCGACCGAACCGCCGGAGCGGCTCAGAACAAGGTCGCGGGCTCGACCGGTTCGGGCTCCGGCAGCGGGTCGAGACCGGGCACCAAGGCGCGCACGTCGTCGTGGAAGCGGCGGGCGAGCGCCGGGGCGTCGTCGTTGTCGGGGGTGTGCACGAAGACCGTCGGCGACCGGCCCTCGCGCAGCCATCCGGCGACCACCTCGGTCCACGGCCGCCATCCCTCGACGGTCACTTCGGTCGCATCGCGGCCCAGGTAGCGGACGATCGGGCGGTCGGTGAGCGCCCGCGTCCGCCGCGGCAGACGGGGTTTCTTCGCCCAGGCGTCCTGCTCGGCTTCGCTGACGGGCGGACTCGCGAAGAAGACCGTGGTGTCGAACGGCACCCACTCGGCGCCCGCGTCGGTCAGTGCCGTCTCCAGCAGTGCCGTCGCGCGGGCGTCGCTGTGAAACCCGGGGTGGCGCACCTCCACGGCGCGCTGGAGACCGGCGGGGAGACGGCGCAGGAAGCGGCCGAGGGCGTCGACGTCCGGCGGGCCGAACGAGCCGGGCAGCTGGGTCCACAGGACCGCCCGCTCGCCGAGGGGTTCGATCGCGTCGAGGAACGCCCGCATCTCGGTCTCGACCCCGGCGAGCCGTTTCTCGTGCGTGACGACCTTGGGCAGCTTGACCACGAACCGGAAACCGGGACCGGTCTGCCGCGCCCACGTCTCGACGGTTTCCCTCGCGGGGGTCGCGTAGAAGGTCGTGTTGCCCTCGACCGCGTTGCACCAGCCGGCGTAGGCCCGCAGGCGTTCCCCGGCGGGCGACGACCGCGGCACGAACCGGCCCGCCCACGCCTTGTGCGTCCACATCGCGCAGCCGACATGAAGATTCGCCACGCCGATCAGTATTCGCCGTGGACCAGGTTCTTCGGCAACTCCCCGCCCAGATAGTGGCTCAGTTCCCGGACAACCACCGCGTAGGCGCGCTGCCGCCGCCCGCTCACGGCGCCCGCGACGTGCGGAGTCAGCAGCAGTCCCGGCACGTCCCACAGCGGGTGCCCCTCGGGCAGGGGCTCCGGGTCGGTGACGTCGAGGGCGGCGCGCAGCCGTCCCGACGCGAGTTCCGCGACGAGCGCGCCGGTGTCCACGACCGGCCCTCTCGACACGTTGACGAGGATCGCGTCGTCCGGCATCGCGGCCAGGAACTCCGCGTCGGCCATGCCCCGCGTATGCGGCGTGAGCGGCACCATCAGGACGGTGATGTCGTGATCGGGCAGCAGCCCGGGGAGTTCGTCGTTGCCGTGGACGCCCTCGCGGGCCGTCGCGCCCACCATCGTGCAGCGCACGTCGAACGTCTCCAGCCGGCGGCGCAGATGCCTGCCGAGGTCGCCCGCGCCGACGATGAGTGCCCGCTTGCCCTGCAGGGTGTCGGTGATCCGGCGTTCCCAGTGCTTCCGCCGATGGCCGTCGGCGAAACCGCCGAGATCCCGGTAGATCGTCAAGAGGACCGCGACGACCCACTCGGCCGAGCTCCCGCCGTGCGCGCCACGGCAGGTCGAGAGCAGCACGCCGTCCGGTACCTTGCCGACCCAGTCCTCGGCACCCGCCGCCAGCAGCTGCACGAGTTTGACGTTCGGCAGTTCGCGCCAGAGTTCCTCGCTGGGCCCCTCGCCGGTCACCAGGACCTCGGCCTCGGCGGCTTCGGCGGGCACCGGCTCCCCGCGGCGGTACACCACCGGACGCACGCCCTCGATCTCCGAAAGCGCGGCCACTCCCTCTTCGTCGGGCACGAGAACGGTCACAGTCATGATCACAACGGTATCGAGGAGCTCTTACCCGTGGCTCACGTACGCCCGCCTAGGCTGGGCCCGTGCGTACCCGGTACCGGCGGAAATGGACCGCGCCGCTGGCCATACTGGCCTGCGGCGCCCTGCTGCTCTCCGGTTGCGCCGAATTCGACAACACCGCCGCCGGGCAGAAGTTCACCCCGGTCAACCCGCCGTCCCCCGAGGTCCCGCCGCAGATCGGGCCGGGCGGTGAAGCGGGCGACGCCGGTCCAGGCCGGGGAAACGGGCCGAACCAGGCGCCGACGCCGGTCCCGCCGCCGCAGGGCTGCAAGGACTTCGACAAGGCCGTCATCGCGACCTGCCTGGACACCGTCGCCGCCGTGGCCGCGATCCCCGGCGACGGCACCGCGCCCAGCGCGCTCGCCGGAGAACGCAAGAGCGGCCGGATCCTGCTCGCCGCCGCGGAGAAGGACCCGGCCGACTGGGCGACCGTCCCCGTGGACGGCGCCGGCGACGGCGGCCTCACCTCGCTCGCCCTCTCCCCCGGTTTCGCGGAAGACCAGCTCGTCTTCGCCTACATCACCACGCCTACCGACAACCGGGTCGTCCGCCTGGCGAAAGGCCAGGCTCCGAAACCGGTGCTGACCGGGATCCCCAAGGGGGCCACCGGCAACCGCGGCGCGATCGGCACCGACGCCAAGGGCGCGCTCCTGGTCGCCACCGGCGACGCGGGCAACCCCGGGCTCGCGGCCGATCCGGCGTCGCTGGCCGGGAAGGTGCTGCGCATCGACACCTCCGGCAAACCGGCGCCGGGCAACCCCACGGCGGGTTCCGCGGTCTTCTCCACCGGCGTGCACTCCCCCGGCGGGATCTGCCGCGACCAGGCCGGTTCCCGGGTGTGGCTCACCGACCGGCTGGCCGACAAGGACGTCCTGTACCGGCTTCGCGGCGGCCAGCCGCTGACCACCCCGGCCTGGAGCTGGACCGACAAACCCGGTGTCGCGGGGTGCGCTGATTTCGTCGGCACCACCGGGTATCTCTCGATCACCACGTCCATCGCGGGCAACCTGCAGAACCTGCCGGTCACCCCGGACGGGGCGGTGACCGGCAAGCCCAACGTCGTCATGGACGGCAAGGTCGGCAAGCCGCCGAAGACCTTCGGCAGGCTGTCCGCGATGAGCATGGTCAACCCGCAGATCGCGCTCGCCGGGACGGTCAACAAGGACGGCGGTTCCCCGGTTTCGAGCGACGACCGCGTCGTCATCATCACGCCGTCGGCCAGTTCCGGCGGGGGCGGCAAGGACTGAGCGGCCCTAGCGGGACGGCCGCGGGTGGGGCGCCGGTGCGAACCGGGTGAACGACGGCGGCATCGCCTTTTCCTTGCCCTGCGGGTCGAACAGCTCCGGCACGAGCCGGTAGTCCGGGCCCAGCGCGTTCGCGGCGGCGGTGAGCCGGCGCGGTTCGGTGGACGGCCAGCGGCCGGTGTCCACGCGGGACAGCAGGGTGCGCAGCAGAACGATCTCCTCGGCCGCGTTGAACGAGCAGTGACCGCCCCGGTTCACGTAGGTCTGCCGCAGCAGAGCGGGATCGCCGTTGCGCCGGACCTGATCGCCGTACCACCGGGCCTGGCCGGCCACGGCGCCGCCGTCACCGGTGGTGTGCGTGGTCAGCACGGGTGCCGGCGTGATGCCGCGCGCCACGGTGATGCGCTGCATGTAGGCCTGCGCCTTCGGATCCGCCGAAATCCGCGGGGCCGCGGCGAGCCGGTCGAGGTCGGCTTCCAGATCCACGCCGCCCGTCCGGTAGGCCTGCCGGACCAGGTCGAGACCGGCGGACCGGACGAGCTGACGCCGGTAGTCGATCCCGGTGTTCGACGACGGGTTCCCGCCTGCCCGGCGCTCGATTTCGGGACGCGCACCCGGTCCGTAGCCGTACAGATAGGCGCCAGTGACCCACATCGCCTGCTGGGCCAGACGGTCGGCGGACGCCGTCGGCTCCGGCTCGTGGGCGAGCGCCCAGCCCGGGACGGTGCCCAGCGCTCCGGCCAGCGCGATCCGCGCCCGGCCCGCGTCGGTCTTCTGCGCTTCGGCCACGACGGCTTCGAGTGCCGCCTGCGCGGCCTGCGGATCACGCGGCCGGACCAGGTCGATGTCCGCGTCCGGCGCCAGCAGTGTCTTGAGCGCGAAGAGCATGTCCAGCGCACTGTTCCACGTGCCGTGCGCGTCGTACTCGCCGCACTGCGCCAGGACACCGTCGAACCGGCCCGGGTTGTTCTCGGCCAGCTTCAAAGAGATCACGGCGCCCATGGACATTCCGCTCGTGACGGTCCGCCGCGGTTTGCCCACGTTGGTCTCGAACCAGTCCAGCAGCGCGATCTGGTCGGTCAAGGCTTCTTCGATCGCGTGCCCGAAGGTGCCCTTGTAGTTCGACGCGGCCAGCGCGTAACCCTGGTCCAGCAGCCAAGACTCGGTCTCGGGTCTGGTGGCCAGCATGATCTGCTTCGGCGCCCACGGGTCCACGTAGAGCCCGTGGCTGTAGAGCACCAGCGTGCCGTTCCAGCGTTTCGGCACTTTGACCAGATAGTCGGCGCCGTCGATGGTGCCCTCGTGAATCCGGTGGCGCTCTCCGGCGGCCGCGGGCGCGGCGGTGAACAGCGCACCGAGGAGGACTGCGACGAGCACGGTGACGAGTGTCCTGCGTGAAGTGGTCATACAGGACAAAATAGGTGACCAAATGGTCACATGTCAATCCGGTACTCCGTCCGCCTCCCGCACATCCCGTAACCGTCCTCTTCGGACGGACCGGCGACCCGCACGCCGGACTGCTCCAAGTGGCTCGCGTCGCCGTTCGCGAGCGCCCTCAAATGCTCGCCGGTCAGCTCGGCGGCGGCCAGCGCACCGGATCGCCAGCGCGGGAGCCAGGCCTCGACCTTCGGCGCGACCAACGCGACGGCCGCGCGATGGAACTCCCTGAGCGGGCCGGGATCTCCCGCGACGAGCGCGTCCCGGATCGGCAGGTAGCCCTCGATCGCGAGGTCACGGCGACGACGGGCCGCGTCGTCGCCGGCGGGCATCGCGGCGGCCTTCGCGTACGCGTCCGGGTCGGCGAGAACCGGCGGCGGGAAGGTGAACACCGCGTCACCCGCTTCGGGCAACCCGCTGTTCTGCATGAGGACGGTGATGCGGAGTTCGTCGCGTTGCACCATCCGATGGACCGTGCCGGGCGCGAACCACGCGACGACACCGGCTTCGAGTTCGGTCTCCCGGTAGCCGCCGACGTCGAGCGTCTGCACAGCGCCGCGTCCGCCGGTGACGACGTAGGCCTCGGTGCAGGCGAGATGAAGATGCGGGCTGCCACCGCACACCCCGTCCGCGGCTTCCCATTCATAAGCGCACAGATGGGAAAGTCCGATACCGCCAGGAAGCGGGAACACGGTGACCTCCTCTTGAGAGAAAGCGCTTTCTCAATGCCCCTTCTCGCATTCAGAGGACTAAATGCGAGAAGGGGGACTCAGGGACGACGGGTGCGGGTCTCGGCACGCAGGCGCCGGACGTCGAAGAACGCCACGACGACGGAGACCGCGGCGGCCACCAGGCCGAGATAGCGGCCGAGACCGGTCCCGATCTCGATACCGGCGGCGGAAAGGATCCCGCGCTGGTCGGCGTCGAACTGCCAGTCGAGGGTGGTCCAGCCGAGCACCATCAGCAGCAGCGCGCCGATGGCCGCCATCAGCCACAGATGCGGCAGGCCCGCCCGGCGGACGGCGTCGACACGGCCGAACAGCACGACCGCGAGGCCGGGAAGGAACAGGAGGAACACCGGCGCCCAAGCGAGAAAACCGGAACGCCACGCGTCGCGCGTGACGTCGGTGGCGGGCAACGTCCTCAGCACGTCTTCGATTTCCGGGCGCGAGGCGGTCAGCGTCGTCCACGGAAGGAACAAGGCCACCAGCGCGAGCAGCCCGGCCGCGAGGCCGAGCCACTCACGCCAGGTGACCTTCTTCAAAGCGAGATCAGGCACCGACTCGCTCGACGATCAGTTCGCGCACGCGCTTGGCGTCGGCCTGGCCCTTGGTGGCCTTCATGACCGCGCCGACGATCGCCCCGGCCGCGGCCACCTTGCCGCCGCGGATCTTCTCGGCGACGTCGGGCTGCGCGGCCAGCGCCTCGTCGACCGCCGCGATGAGCGCGGAGTCGTCGGAGACGACCTTCAGGCCGCGCTTCTCGACGACCTCGGACGGCGATCCCTCGCCGGCGAGCACGCCCTGCACGACCTCCTTGGCCAGCTTGTTGGTCAGCTCACCGGCGTTGACCAGCGCGATGACCTCGGCCAGCTGCGCGGGGGTGATCGCCAGCTCGGCCAGCTCGATCTCGCGGGAGTTGGCCTCCTGCGCCAGCGTGTTGACCCACCAGCTGCGGGCCTCGTCCGGCGTCGCGCCCGCCTCGACGGTCGCGGCGACCAGGTCGACCGCGCCGACGTTGAGCAGGTCGCGCAGCGCCTCGTCGGTCAGGTTCCACTCCCGCTGGATGCGCTTGCGGCGCTCCGACGGCATCTCCGGCAGCGTCTTGCGCAGCTCCTCGACCCATTCGCGCGACGGCGCGATCGGGACCAGGTCGGGCTCCGGGAAGTACCGGTAGTCCTCGGCGGTCTCCTTGGTACGGCCCGACGACGTGGTGCCGTCGGCCTCCTGGAAGTGCCGCGTCTCCTGCTTGATGGAGCCGCCCTCGGCGAGGATCGCCGCCTGGCGGGTCATCTCGTAGCGCACGGCGCGCTCGACACTGCGCAGGGAGTTCACGTTCTTGGTCTCGGTACGCGTGCCGAACTCGGTCGCGTCCTTGGCCATCAGCGAAACGTTCGCGTCGCAGCGCAGGGACCCCTGGTCCATGCGGACGTCCGAGACGTCCAGCGCGCTCAGCAGGTCACGCAGGGCGCTCACGTACGCACGGGCGACCTCGGGGGCGCGGCCGCCGGTGTGCTCGATCGTCTTGGTGACGATCTCGATCAGCGGCACGCCGGCGCGGTTGTAGTCGAGCAGCGAGTGCTCGGCGCCGTGGATCCGGCCGGTGGCGCCGCCGACGTGCAGCGACTTGCCGGTGTCCTCCTCCATGTGGGCACGCTCGATCTCGACGCGCACGACCTCACCGTCGTCCAGCGTCACGTCGAGGTAGCCGTTGAAGGCGATCGGCTCGTCGTACTGCGAGGTCTGGAAGTTCTTCGGCATGTCCGGGTAGAAGTAGTTCTTCCGGGCGAACCGGCACCATTCGGCGATCTCGCAGTTGAGCGCGAGGCCGATGCGGATCGCGCCCTCGACCGCCTTGCCGTTCACGACCGGCAGCGAACCGGGCAGGCCGAGACAGGTCGGGCACACCTTGGTGTTCGGCTCGCCGCCGAACTCGTTGGCGCAGCCGCAGAACATCTTGGTGTTCGTGTTCAGCTCGACGTGCACCTCGAGGCCCAGCACCGGGTCGAACCGCTCGATGACGTCGGCGTAGTCCATCAACTCAACCACGGCGGTCACTTCTTTCCTCCCAGCTCCGGAACCTCGTGCACCAGCGAGCCACCGTTGGCGGCGTCGCGCGCGACCTCGTAGGCGGCGCCGACGCGGTACAGCCGGTCGTCGGCCATCGCCGGGGCCATGATCTGCAGGCCGACCGGCAGGCCGTCCTCATGCGACAGTCCACTCGGGACACTCATCGCGGCGTTGCCGGCGAGGTTCGACGGGATGGTGCAGAGGTCCGCCAGGTACATCGCCATCGGGTCGTCGACGCGCTCGCCGATCTTGAACGCCGTGGTCGGCGTGGTCGGCGAGACCAGCACGTCCACCTTCTCGTACGCGGCTTCGAAATCGCGCGTGATGAGCGTGCGGACCTTCTGCGCCGAGCCGTAGTACGCGTCGTAGTAGCCCGAGGAAAGCGCGTACGTGCCGAGCATGATGCGGCGCTTGACCTCGGGGCCGAAGCCCTTCTCGCGGGTCAGCGACATGACCTCTTCGGCGCTGTGCGCGCCGTCGTCGGACACGCGCAGGCCGTAGCGCATGGCGTCGAACCGGGCGAGGTTCGACGAGCACTCGCTCGGCGCGATCAGGTAGTACGCGGGCAGCGCGTAGGTGAAGTTCGGGCACGAGACCTCGACGACCTCGGCGCCGAGCGCGCGCAGCTGCTCGACGGCGGCCTCGAACGACCGCAACACGCCCGGCTGGTAACCGTCGCCGGCGAATTCCTTCACCACGCCGACGCGGACGCCCTTGAGGTCACCGGTCAGGCCCTGGCGGGCCGCGGCGACCACCGGCGGGACCGGCGCGTCGATCGAGGTCGAGTCCATCGGGTCGTACCCGGCGATGACCTCGTGCAGCAGGGCGGCGTCGAGCACCGTCCGCGCGCAGGGACCGGCCTGGTCGAGCGAGGAGGAGAAGGCGACGAGACCGTAGCGGGAGACACCGCCGTACGTCGGCTTCACGCCGACGGTGCCGGTGACCGCGCCGGGCTGGCGGATCGAGCCGCCGGTGTCGGTGCCGATCGCGATCGCGGCCTCGAACGCCGCGATGGACGCCGAGGAGCCACCGCCGGAACCACCCGGGATGCGGGCGTGGTCCCACGGGTTGTGGGTCGGGCCGAACGCGGAGTTCTCCGTGGAGGAGCCCATCGCGAACTCGTCCATGTTGGTCTTGCCGAGCACCACGACACCGGCCTCGCGCAGCTTGCGCGTCACGGTGGCGTCGTACGGCGGGATCCAGTTCTCCAGGGTCTTCGAACCGACCGTGGTCGGGATGCCCTTGGTGGTCAGCACGTCCTTGAGCGCCAGCGGGACACCGGCGAGGGCCGACTTCGGCGCCTTGCCCTCGGCGACGTCGGCGTCCACCGCGCGGGCGGCTTCGAGCGCGCCCTCGGTGTCGACGTGCAGGAACGCGTGGATGTGGTCGTCGACCTCGGCGATCCGGTCCAGGTGGGCCTGTGCGACCTCGACGGCCGACACCTCACGGGACTGGATCTTCTCCGCCAGCTCGGCGGCGGTGAGCTTGATGAGTTCGGTCACTGTTCTTCTCCCAGAATCCGCGGCACCCGGAAACGACCCTCTTCGCTGGCCGGCGCACCGGCCAGCGCCTGCTGCTGGGTCAGCCCCGGTCGGACCGTGTCCTCACGGAACACGTTGGTCAGCGGCACGGCGTGCGACGTGGGCGGGACATCCTCGCCTGCGACCTCGCTCACCTTGGCCACCGAGTCCAGGATCTGGTCGAGCTGGCCTGCGAAGACGTCCAGCTCCTCTTCGGTGACGGCAAGCCTGGCCAGCTTGGCGAGGTGTGCGACCTCGTCGCGGGAAATGTTGGGCACGCGGGTGACTCCCGGGGTGTGCTGTGCGGGTTCTGTCGGAAGCTGCAAGTCTATGGTGGCGGCGTCAGCGAACTCGACTGGGTTATGCCGCGGCCTGCGCTCCCATGTCGGGTAAGGAGTGCCTGGTTCGTTATCCCGCGCCCCGGACGTCGGGTCCCATTACCTCGTCCGGTCTGTCACAATCGGCGCCCGGCGTAGCGCGTTCCACGGCGAGGCTGGGACGCCTGAGGCGAGAGGGGCGCGTGTGTCGTTCCTGATCCGGGTCCAATTACCGGACACCCCGGGGACCCTCGGCGCGGTCGCCACCGCGCTCGGCACCGTCGGCGCCGACATCCTGAGCGTGGACGTCGTCGAACGGGGCGGCGGTGTCGCCATCGACGACCTCGTCGTCGAAATCCCCTCCGGCAGGCTGCCGGACGCGCTGATCACCGCCGCCGAAAGCGTCGACGGGGTCGAGGTCGACGCCGTCCGGCCGTACGCCGGGGTGCTGGACACCCATCGTGAACTCGAACTGGTCGAGGAGATCGCCGCGAAGCCCGCTTCGGGGCTGGAGATCCTCGCCGAAGGTGTGCCGAGGATCATCCGGGCGGGCTGGGCCGTCGTCGTCGAGCACGCCGAGGCCGGCGCGATCCGGCTGGCGTCGTCCAACGCCGCGCCCGAGACGCCGATCACCGACCTGCCGTGGCTGCCGTTGGAACGCGCCACCATCCTCGACGCCGAAGAGGCGTGGGTGCCGGAGACCTGGAAGGAACTGGGGACCGAGCTCGCGGCGACGCCGCTGGGGAAGCCGGGGAAGGCGCTGCTGGTCGCACGGCCGGGCGGGCCGAACTTCCGGGCCGCCGAGGTGGCGCGGTTGGCGCACTTCGCCGGCATCGTCGCGGTCGTGCTGGACAGCTGACCTCCGCGTTTCGCTCACTGGATGTCATGAAAGGGCCGTTCAGGACATTTTTCGTCCTGAACGGCCCTTTCATGACATCGGAGGGCTCAGCTCACGAGTCGAAGATCGCCTCGGCTCGAAGTTCGGGTACGACCTCGGCGATACGCACGTAATCGACATCCTTGTGGATCAGTACGGCCTTGTGCCGTACCGCCACCGCCGCGATGAGGCAGTCCATCGCGGACCGGACCCGGTGGCCGTCCGCACGGACGGCCCGGGAGATCTCCGCCGCGCTCCTGAAGTCGATCGCGGGATCGACGCCCAGGTTCACGAAGCCGGCAAGGGTCCTCTCGAGACGCGGGAGAGCCTCTGCGCTCGCTCCCGCGAGCAGTTCCATGGCGATCGGCTCCGAGGTCACGATCATCTTCGGTTGCGCGGCGAGCTCGACGACCAGATCCCTCGCGCGCGTGGCGCGTTTGCGCAGGAAGTCGATCCACACCGAGCTGTCGATCAAGCAGCGTTGTTCAGGAGGCATCGCGCCACTTGCGGTCCGGGGAATCGTCGCGCATCTCGTCCAGGTCCGCTTCCCAGCCGATCCCTTCCAGCGCCAGGATGTCGGCGGTGGTGATCACCGGAGCAGCCTTGCGCAACGCGAAATCCACCGCGTCCTTCTTGGTCTTGAATCCATAGCGATGCATCACGGCAGCGACCAGCTCGTCATCGATGTCGATATTGGTCCGGCTCATACACCAACGATACACCAACAAGGTGTATAGCTCAGAGCTCCAGGCGGTACGCGATCAGGGTCACCCCGGGATGCGGCTCCCAGTCCCGCTCGGGCAGCCGCACGAAGCCGAGCCGCTCGTAGAGCCGGTGGGCCCGCGTCATCGTCTCCAGGCTGCACAGCACCACCCTCGCGACGGCGAGTTCCCGCGCCCGCGCGATGACCGCCCTGGTCAGGGCCTCACCGATACCGCGCCCGGTCGCCGAAGGCAGCA
This sequence comes from Amycolatopsis sp. CB00013, assembly GCF_001905755.1. NCBI lineage: Bacteria > Bacillati > Actinomycetota > Actinomycetes > Pseudonocardiales > Pseudonocardiaceae > Amycolatopsis > Amycolatopsis sp. CB00013. The sequence continues at coordinate 156,793 of NZ_LIWC01000006.1, forward strand.
CCCCGAGCATGCGGAACTCCAGTTCGCCTTCGCGGGACAGCTCGGCGAACGGCGTCCCCGGGTGGGCGATGGTGACCGTGCCGACGAGCGTGCCGTCCCCGTCCACCGCGACCAGCAGTTCCGCCAGCTCCGCCCGCCGGGCGGCGTCGAGCAGCTCGGTGGCGTAGCCCACGCCGTCGACGAGGTTCCGCTCCGCCGAGTACGCGGCCAGCGTGAGCTCGCCGACGGCCGTCAGCTCCTCCGGCCGCGCGGGCCGGATCTCCAGGTCACTCACCGCTCTCCTCCTCGCCGGTCGGCAGCGCGAGCTCGGCCGCGGCCTCGGGCCCGTCTTCCAGCAGCACACGGAAGCCGTTCTCGTCGAGCACCGGCACCTTCAGCTGGACGGCCTTGTCGTACTTCGTGCCCGGCGCGTCGCCGACGACGACGAACGCCGTCTTCTTCGACACCGAACCGGCCGCCTTCCCGCCGCGGGCCATGATGAACTCCTTGGCCTCGTCACGGGAGTAGTCGTTCAGCGAGCCGGTGACGACGATGGACAGGCCTTCGAGATTGCGCGGGACGGACTCGTCGCGCTCCTCCTCCATCCGCACGCCCGCCGCACGCCATTTCTCGACGATCTCACGGTGCCAATCGACTTCGAACCATTCCTTCGCGGCTCGCACGATGGTCGGGCCGACACCGTCGACGGCGGCGAGCTCCTCTTCGGAGGCGTTCTCGATCCGTTCCAGTGAACCGAATTCCCGCGCGAGCGCCTGCGCGGCCGTCGGGCCGACGTGCCGGATCGACAGCCCGACGATGACCCTCCACAGTGGACGATCCTTGACGGTTTCCAGGTTGTCCAGCAGTTTGCGCCCGTTGGCCGAGAGCTCCCCCGCCTTGGTGCGGAACAGCTCGACCTGGAGCAGCTTCTCCTCGTCCAGGTCGAAGATGTCGCCCTCGTCGTGCACGACGCCGGCGTCCAGCAGCGCCACCGCGGCCTCGTACCCGACCACCTCGATGTCGAAGACGTTCCGGCTCGCCAGGTGGAACAGCCGTTCCCGCCGCTGCGCCGGGCAGAACTGCGCGTTGGGGCAACGGATGTCGATGTCGCCCTCCTTCTGGTACGCCAGTTCGGTGTCGCAGTTGGGGCAGCGCAACGGCATGACGAACTCGCGCTCTTCGCCGGTGCGCGCGTCGGCTACCGGCCCGAGCACCTCGGGGATGACGTCGCCCGCCTTGCGGATGACGACCTTGTCCCCGATCAGCACGCCCTTGCGCTTGACCTCTTCCTGGTTGTGCAGCGTCGCCATCGCGACCGTGGACCCGGCCACCTTCACCGGCTCCATCACCGCGAACGGGGTGACCCGCCCGGTGCGGCCGACGTTGACCTGGATGTCCAGGAGCGTGGTGATCGCCTCTTCCGGCGGGTACTTGTAGGCGATCGCCCAGCGCGGCGCGCGCGACGTCGTGCCGAGACGGCGCTGCAACGCGACCTCGTCGACCTTGATGACGACGCCGTCGATCTCGTGTTCGGCGTCGTGCCTGTGCTCTCCCCAGTACCGGATGTGCTCCAGCAGCTCCTTGCCGGACGTCAGCACCTTGCTGTGCGGCGAGACCGGCAGGCCCCACGCGGCGAGCGCGTCGTACGCCTCGGACTGGCGCTTCGGCTCGAAACCCTCGCGTTTGCCGAGGCCGTGGCAGATCAGCCGCAGGTTGCGCGACTTCGTGATCTTGGGATCCTTCTGCCGCAACGATCCGGCGGCCGTGTTGCGCGGGTTCGCGTACGGATCCTTGCCCGCCTCGACCATTTTCGCGTTCAGCGCCAAGAAATCCTCGACGCGGAAGAACACCTCTCCGCGGACCTCGACCAGTGCGGGCACCGGGAACTCGTCCGTCGCGGTCAGCCGCTCCGGCACCTGCTCCAGCGTGCGGACGTTGAGCGTGACGTCCTCGCCGGTGCGGCCGTCGCCCCTGGTCAGCGCGCGGGTCAGGCGGCCGTTCTCGTACAGCAGGTTGATCGCGAGCCCGTCGATCTTCAGTTCGGCGAGGTACTTCGTCGCGCCGATCTCCTTCTGGACCCGCTCGACCCAGGCCTCGAACTCCTCGGTGTCGAAGACGTTGTCGAGGCTGAGCATGCGCTCGAGGTGGTCGTGCGCGACGAACTCGGTGGAGAACGTGCCGCCGACGTTCTGCGTCGGCGACTCCGGCGTCACCAGCCCCGGATGCTCGTCCTCGATGGCCTGGAGTTCGTTGAGCAGCTCGTCGAACTGGCCGTCGAACACGATCGGTGAATCCAGTACGTAGTACCGGAACTGGTGGCCGCGGATCTCCTCCGCCAGCAGGGCATGCCTTTCACGGACGTCGGCGGGCACGTCCGTGACGTCCTGTGCGGACTCGAGGTTTTCGGGAAGTTCGCTGCTCACGGGGGTAACCCTAGTCGGGGGTACCGACATTTCCGGGCTCCGGTGAACCGAGTCCGCCGACCATTTCGCGTAGTTCGAGCAGGGTCAGCTGTCCGTCCTGGGCCTCGGTCACCAGCTCGACCTTGCCGAGGCGTTCGGCCGCGACACGCTCACCCAGCGTGGCGTCCAGCGGCAGGAACGTCATGGTCGTCCGGGTCTCCGGCGCCAGCTCTTCGATCAGCGGATGGAACACGGTCACGTCCACCCGTCCGGCTGATTCGTCCACCTTCGCGGTCACCCGGACGTCGGCGAGCGCGATGCGGGTCTCGCCGAGGTTGACGGTGACTTCACTCGGATCGGGGACGGGCGGCACGGAGTCGTGGTACTCCCAGATCGCGTCCTCCGGCGGCGCCGCGGCCTTCCACGCGTCGGTGTACGGGCGCAGTTCCGGATCCTCCTGGCCGGTCAGCACCAGCGAGTAGATCGCCCGGTGCCCACGATCGAGGGAGAAGTGCAGCCGGGGATGCAGCGCCTCGACGATGGTGCAGAGGTCGTGTTCCACCCGATGCGGTTCACGGTCGCCGAGGGCGGCGCTGACCTCCGGCAAGAGCGCGAACCACGCCTCCCAGAACGTCGCCGCCGCGGCGGCCGCGTCCTCGGGGACCGGCTGCTCCGGCCAGGCGGTGCGGGGGTCGGGAACGTCCTCGGTCTTGCGGGAACGGCGGAACAAACGCATGACGGGCACGCTACCGCGCCGCTCACCAGCCTTCAGGCGGTTCGGTGAAAGCCTTGCCGGACTCACGGCTGAGCGTGAGCGCGCGGCGCATCCACTCGGGAGTGGCACCCGCGAGGCCGCACGCCGACGTCGGCACGACCTGTTCCGCCAGGATTTCGCGGCGGAAGCCGAGCCGGTCGACGAGCTTGAGCACGGGCGAGACCACGTCACGCAGTTCCACCGGCACGCCGGGGTCGGTGGTGGGGACGAGGCCGAGCATCAGCGTCGTGCCGGAGTCCAGCGTCTCGCCGATTTCGTCGAGCAGCGCGGGCGAAGCGCCCTTCAGCAAGGCGAAGTCGAACGCGATCGCTTTCGCCCCCGCCGCGCGCAGCAACGAGATCGGCGGTTTTTCGGCGCAGCAGTGCACCGCGACCGGCTGGCCGGTGATGCGCTCCGCCCCCGAGATCACCGTCGACAGCAGCTCACGGGCTTCCGGCGCGGGCACGGCGGGAACGGTGCCGTAGCCGGACGCCGTCGGGAGATCGCCGGCGAGGACAGCGGGCAGCGACGGCTCGTCGAACTGGATCACCACCGGCGCGCCGATGCGCGATTTCAGTTCCTCGACGTGGCCTGTCAGTCCGTCGAGCAGCGAAGCGGCGAAGTCACGCAGTGCACCCCTGTCGGTGAGGACCCGGTGCCCGCGCGGGAGTTCGACGTTCGCGGCCAGCGTCCACGGCCCGGCGACCTGGATCTTGAAGGCGGGCGGCGCTGCGCCTGCCTTCTCCCTGGCTTCCTGGACGGCGTCGAGGTCCCAGTTCATCAGATCGAGGGCCCGGCGGTGATCATGCCCGGGACGGGCGGTGACGCGGTAGCCGCTCGGCACCACCTCGACGGCGAGGTCGACCAGCAACCCCGCCGTCCGGCCGATCATGTCGGCGCCGACGCCGCGGGCGGGAAGTTCGGGCATACAGGGGAATTCGGGCAGTTCGCCGAACACGATCGAAGCGGCCTCGACCGGATCGGTACCGGGCAGGGAACCGATCGCGGTGGCCGCGCCAAGGGGCCAAGGTCGTTCGTTCACACCCGGATTCTCCCCTTGGTCCGAGTGTGCGGGGAGGCGGGGCACGGGAGGACACGGACATTCGACGCAATTGCCGTCGACGAGCCCGAGACGGCACCGAGCGCATTACGCTGACCTGCCATGACGAGCTCTCCACAGCCCGCCGGCTGGTATCCCGACCAGCAGAACCCCCGGATGTACCGGTGGTGGGACGGGCAGGCCTGGACCGCGAACACGCGGCCGTCGCACGACGCCGAGATGATCGAGCTGGACATCGAAGGCGCGGCCGACCCGAACAAGATCCGGGCGCAGGCGGCGCGGGGCACCCAAGGCCGGGCCACCGGCGTGGTCGGCGGCGGAACGCTGTTCTCCGAACCCGTGCTCGTAGTCAACCAGCGCGCGAAACTCATCGAGATGTCGAACGAGTTCGGCGTGTTCGACCAGAACGGGAATCGCCTCGGCGGCGTCGTCCAGGTCGGGCAGAGCACGTTGAAGAAGGCCATCCGGCTGCTCACGAACTACGACCAGTTCCTGACCCACCGCTTCGAAATCCGCGACGCGAACCACAGCACCGTGCTGAAGGTGACGCGGCCCGCGAAGGTGTTCAAATCCCGGTTCCTGGTGACGAAGGCCGACGACTCCCCCATCGGGGAGATCGTGCAGGAGAACGTCTTCGGCAAGATCCGGCTGGGTTTCGTGGTGAACGGCCAGAAGGTCGGCGGGATCTTCGCGGAGAACTGGCGGGCGTGGAACTTCGTGATCAAGGACCACGCGGACGTCGAGATCGCGCGGATCACCAAGACCTGGGGCGGTTTCGTGAAGGCCGCGTTCACCACCGCCGACAACTACGTCGTCGAGATCCACCGGCCGCTGCGGGATCCGCTGGCGTCGATGGTGGTCGCTTCGGCGCTGACGATCGACACCGCGCTGAAGCAGGACGATCGCTGACGGCCGTCGTACCGGCAACCCGTGTCCCCAATGTGGCATTGGGGACGATCAGCGTCTCCAATGCCACATTGGGGACATCACCCGACGGGGCTCTCTTCTGTTTTGGACTTGCACGAGCGCAATAATCTGGCCTCAGACGAGTCCCGCGTGTCGAGCCGAACATGTCACAACAGGCTTCTACGCCGCACCGCGCAGCTCGTCCACATCCTCCTCGTACGGCCGTCGAGGAGGCTCCCCTGGCTTCTCGACTCTGCCGAGCAAATGCTCGCGCAGTACTTCAGGGGGTGGAGGTGAAGGCCCATGGCACAAAAGGGCCGCAGTAACCGGTTCGCCATCAGAGTCAGGTTCGAACTGACCCTGACGGCGAACCACGTGGTAACCCTGGGCATGCTGGCACTGTTAGGCCTAGCAACCTTGTACCAGCACTGACCTGGGCAATTCATCGCCGGGGCTGTCCAGTCGGATGGCTCCGGCGATGACTTGTAAGGTCAAAGACGCGACCTCATCGGCGCCACTGTAACCCCGTTGGTCTGCGTATACGCAACACATCGCCCGGCATGTTCTGCACTGATCTGCATTGCCCTGCAACGTGGACCAAACGCCAAGTGACCGGGGTCTCACCCCGCTCAAGTGGACACTCGGCTTCCGGCGGCACAAAGTGGTGGGACTGGGCGGCACACCGGAGTGCGTCCGGGACGGAGGTCACCATGGAGCCGTTGCCGGAAGACGGCGAACGGGACTGGGCCGAGCCAGGCGTCTACACGGTTTCGCCGGGGGTCCATCGGATCCCGCTGCCCTTGCCGCACGACGCGCTGCGCGCGGTCAACGTCTACGTCGTCACCGACGGCACCCGCCTGGTCCTCGTGGACTCGGGCTGGGCACTGGAGTCGGCACGCGAACGACTTTCGCGCGGGCTGAAGGCACTCGGTGCCGGTCTCGGCGACATCGACGAGTTCCTGATCACCCACGTGCATCGCGATCACTACACGCTCGCCGTGGAACTGCGCCGCGAATTCGGCGGAAAACTCGGGCTCGGGAAACGGGAAGAGCCGTCGCTGGTGCGCTCCGGCGATCCGGACCGGTTCCCGATGGAGGCGCAGGTCGGCCTGCTCCAGCGTTGTGGCGCGGATCCCGTCGTCGAGGAACTCGCCAAGGCCTTCGGCGGCGTGCGGCACACCGAGGCGCATCTGTGGGAGCAGCCCGACGAGTGGCTCGTCCCGGGGAAACGCGCGATCGTGCCCGGCCGCGAGTTCGACGTCGTGCACACGCCTGGTCACACGGACGGGCACGTCGTCTTCGTCGACGACGAGGCGAGGCTGGTGTTCTCGGGCGACCACGTGTTGCCGCACATCACGCCGTCCATCGGCTTCCAGCCGGTGCCCACCGAATTGCCGCTGAGCGACTACCTCGATTCCCTGCGTCTGGTGCGTGAGATGCCGGACCGGCGCATGCTCCCGGCGCACGGCCCCGTCACCGACAGCGTCCACGCCCGCGTGGACGAGTTGCTGGAGCACCACCGCGACCGGCTCGAAGTCATGGGCGCCGAGATCTCCGCGGACGTCACGACGGCGTACGAGGTCGCGCTGCGGCTGGGCTGGACGCGCAAGCAGCGCAAGCTGCCCGACATGGACCCGTTCAACCAGATGCTCGCCGTCCTCGAGACCGGTTCGCATCTGGATCTGCTGGTGGCCCAAGGGAAACTCACCTCGACCGAAACCGGCGGGGTGCGACACTACGCGTCATGATCATCCGTCAAGCGCGCCGGGAAGACGTCGCGGCGATCGTCGGGATGCTCGCCGACGACCAGATCGGCAGCACCCGTGATTCGGCCGACGACCTCACGCCGTACCTGAAGGCCTTCGAACAGATCGACGCCGATCCGGCGCAACTGCTGATCGTCGCCGACGACGACGGGGAGGCCGTCGGCACGCTCCAGCTGTCGATCATTCCCGGCCTGGCCAGGAAAGGCGCGCTGCGCGGGCAGATCGAGGCGGTCCGGGTGCGGGCGAGCCATCGCGGCTCCGGCCTCGGCGGCGAACTGATGACGTGGGCCATCGACGAATCACGGCGGCGTGGCTGCGCGCTGGTGCAGCTGACGTCGGACGTGAAACGCGAGGATGCGCACCGGTTCTACGAACGCCTCGGTTTCGAGGCGACGCACACCGGCTTCAAGCTGAAGTTCTAGCCCCTGCCCGCATTTAGTCCTCTGAATGCGGTAGTTGCACGCGCAAGGACCGCATCCAGAGGACGAAATGCGGGGGTTAGCGAGTCCCGGAGATCTTCGCGCTGCCCAGCACGAGGTCGCCTTCGGCGGCATCGGTGCGGTACAGCACGACGACCTGCCCCGGAGCGACGCCGCGCAGCGGCTCGCGCAGCTGAATGGTGACCGAGTCGCCGGAGACCTCCGCGACGGCCTCGACGATCCCGCCGTGCGCACGCACCTGGACGACGCATTCCGTGGGCCCGTCCAGCGGCCGCTCGCTCGGCCAGATCGGGCGGTCCGCCTCGATCACGTTCACGCCGAGATCCCGCGCGGAACCGACCTTCACGGTGCCCGAAACCGGCTCCAGCGAGAGCACGTAGCGCGGTCGCCCGTCCGGCGCCGGCGCCTCGATGCCGAGGCCCTTGCGCTGGCCGACGGTGAAACCGTGCACCCCGGTGTGCTCACCGAGCACGGCGCCGGTCTCGGCGTCGACGAGCTGCCCTGGACGCTGCCCGAGCCGCTTCTCCAGGAAGCTCTTCGTGTCGCCGTCGGGGATGAAGCAGATGTCGTGACTGTCCGGCTTCTTCGCCACCGACAGACCCCGGCTCGCGGCCTCGGCGCGGACGTCGGTCTTCCACGAATCACCCAGCGGGAACAGCGAATGCCGCAGCTGCTCCGGGGTGAGCGACGCCAGCACGTAGGACTGGTCCTTGCCGGAGTCGACGCTGCGCCGAAGCTCCGGCACACCGTCCACAAGGGACAGACGGGCGTAGTGCCCGGTGGCGACGGCGTCGAAGCCGAGCGCCATCGCCTTGTCCAGCAACGCCTCGAACTTGATCTTCTCGTTGCAGGTGACGCACGGGTTCGGCGTCCGGCCGGCGGCGTACTCGCCGACGAAGGTCTCGATGACCTCTTCGGTGAAGCGCTCGGCGAAATCCCAGATGTAGAAGGGGATGCCGAGGATGTCGGCGGCTCGCCGAGCGTCGCCGGAGTCCTCGATCGTGCAGCAGCCGCGGGATCCGGTGCGCAGCGTGCCGGGCTTCGCCGACAGCGCCAGATGCACGCCGACGACCTCGTGCCCGGCGTCCACGGCGCGCGCGGCGGCCACCGCCGAGTCCACTCCCCCGCTCATCGCGGCCAGTACGCGCATCTTCCTCACACCTCTTGCTTCTGCGTCTGCTTGCGCATTCCGGCGAGTCCCGCCTGCCTCGCCCTGTCGACGACGCCCGCGATCTCCTTCGAAACCGCTTCAACGTCTTCCGGCGCCGAGGTATGCCCGAACGAGAACCGCAGCGACCCGCGCGCGGCCGCGGGTTCGGCACCCATGGCCAGCAGCACGTGGCTCGGCTGCGCGACACCCGCCGTGCACGCCGATCCGGTGGAACATTCGATGCCCTTGGCGTCCAAGAGCATCAACAGGCTGTCCCCCGCGCAACCGGGGAACGTGAAGTGGGCGTGCGTGGGCAGGCGCTCGCCCTCGCCACCGTTGAGCACCACGTCCGGCACCTCGCGCCGGACGGCCTCGATCAGGTCGTCGCGCAGCTCGGCGACGCGTTTCGCGTACTCCTCGCGTCCCTCGACCGTGGCCTTGACCGCCGTCGCGAAAGCGATCACCGCGGGGACGTCCAGCGTGCCCGAGCGCACGCTGCGCTCCTGGCCGCCACCGTGCAGCACCGGCACGCACGCCGTGTCGCGTCCGAGCAGCAGCGCGCCGACGCCGTACGGGCCGCCGAGCTTGTGCGCGGTGAGGGTCAGCGCCGCGGCGCCGCTTTCGGCGAAATCGACGGGTACCGCGCCGACGGCCTGGACGGCGTCGGTGTGCAAGGGGATCTCGTGCTCGGCGCAGACGGCGGCGAGTTCGGCGATCGGGTTGACCGTGCCGACCTCGTTGTTCGCCCACATCACGGTGACCAGCGCGACCGTCTCGGGGCTGTCACCGATGGCGGCGCGCAGCGACTCCGGGGTGACCCGGCCCGCCTCGTCGACCTCGACCCAGCCGATCTCGGCGCCCGCGTGCTGCTCCAACCACTCGACGGACTCGAGGACGGCGTGGTGCTCGACGGTGCTGCACAGCACCCGGCGGCGCTGCGCGTCCTCGCCGTTGCGGGCCCAGAAGATGCCCTTGACCGCGAGGTTGTCGCTCTCCGTGCCACCGGCGGTGAAGATCACCTCGGACGGCCGGGCGCCCAGCGCCTCCGCGATCACCTCGCGGGCTTCTTCGACCCGGCGGCGGGCGCGGCGTCCCGAGGAATGCAGCGCGGAGGCGTTGCCCACTGTGGACAGCGCCTCGGACATCGCCGCTACGGCTTCGGGCAACATCGGGGTGGTCGCCGCGTGGTCGAGATAGGTCATCGCATCCTTCAGGGTAGCCCGTTCCGGGGCGTGACCAAGCCCACCCTCATCAGCGGGTGGCGGCGCTCATATCCGACGGCCACCGGCCGGTCACCCGCACCCCGAGCAATGCGATGCCGGTCAGCACGACCGAAAGCACCACGATCGCCACCGAAGGCTCCTTCGCCGACGCCAGCGAAGCGAGCAGAACGCCACCCAAACCGATGGTCAGGGCCGATCCGACCCAGTCGCCGAGCTGCAGCGCCGAGGTGTTGAACCCGCGTTCCGCCTCCGGCGAGTACCGGAGCAGCAGCACCGAGATCGCGGGCATCGCGATCCCCATCCCGGAGCCGCCGACCGCCGACGCCACGAACGCCATCCAGCCGGGGAACGAGGGCAGCGGGACGAAGACGAAGATCGCCAGACCGGCCGCGACCAGCGCGAACCCGGTCCGCAGGGACGCCTCACGCGACCAGTCGAGCATGCGGCCCTGCAGCATCGACCCGGCCGACCAGCCCAGCGCGGTCACCGTCAGCGGCAGCCCGGCCAGCGCGGGGCTGTAGCCGTGGACCTCGGTCATCGTGAGCGGCAGGTACGCCTCCATCCCGGCGTACGCGCCCGCGATCAACGCGCGCGAAGCGATCACTGTGGGCAACCCCGGCCGCGACGACAGCGTCCCGGCGGGCAGGAGTTTGCGAAGCGCGTACGCGAGCGCGATCAGGCCGGCCCCGCCGTAGGCCAGCGCCACGAGGGACGGATGCTGCGCCGCCCAGGTGAGCGCGGCGACGCCGAGGGCGGCGACCACCGCGGGCACGACCCCGGCGCGGCGCGCGGACTCGGCGGGCTCGTGCCGGGGCAGCTTGCGCGTGACGACGACCAGCAGGGCGAGCCCGATCCCGGTCAGCGGGATCAGCCCCAGGAACACCCAGCGCCAGCCGACGCTGACGGTCACCACGCCCGCGACCGACGGGCCGATCACCGCGGGCAGTACCCACGCGGCGGCGTTGGCCGCGTAGATCACCGGACGTTCCCGGTCGGTGAAGGTGAGCGCGATCAGCAGGGACACCGAGACCAGCAGGAGCCCGGAACCGAAACCCTGCAACGCCCTGCCGAGCAGGAGCAACGGCATGTCGTGCGCCAGCCCCGCGACCAGCAGCCCGGCGGCGAACAGCGCGGTACCGGCGAGCAGCGCGGGTGCCGGGCCCTTGCGGTCGCCGAGGCGTCCGGAAAGGACGGTCGCGACCACGCTGGCCACCAGGAAGGTGGTGAACGGCCAGGCGTAGAGGGCGAGACCGTCGAGGTCGGCCACCATCGTCGGCATCGCGGTGGCGACGCCCATGCTTTCGAACGCGATGAGCGTGACCATGAGCAGCAGCCCGATGGTGGTCACGCGGTGCTCGGGTGTCCAGAGCACACCCTTCGGCTCGGCCTTGCCCCCAGTGATCGTCATACGACGAGCCTGCAACCTCCAGTTCGGTGGAGGTCAAGCGCCGACGGACTCCAGGCGCAGCTCACGCGCGAGCACGGCGGCCTCACCGCGCGAGCTGACTTCCAGCTTCCCGAGGATCTTCCGCACGTGGAACTTCACCGTGTGCTCGGTCAGCGCCAGCTCGTCGGCGATCTGCCGGTTCCGCTTCCCGCGCGCGATCCCGGCGAGGACTTCGAGTTCACGCGGGTTCAGCCGGTCCAGCGGGCGCAGTTCCGGCGTTTCCCGCACGCCCAGCGGCAGGACGGCGGTGATCGTGGCGCCCCAGTCCGGGACGGCGTCGACCTCCCAGCGGCCGCCGAGCGGCGTGATCCGCTCGGTGAGGCCGGCGGCGGGGACGGCGCGGGCGACCTCCGGGCCGTCGTCCCGCACGGTGACGCGGAGGTCCTGCCCGTCGATCCGCCAGGACGCCCGGACCCGGGTGCTGCCCCGCTCGAGCGCGGCGAGCACCAGACCGCGCGAGACCGTGCGGGCGGTGTGCGCGATGTCCTGCGGGAGCGGCCGTTCGTCGTCGGGTCCGGCGAGGTCGACGGTCACGTCGTTGTGGCGCACCAAGGGATCCAGCTGCGCGACGAGGGTGCCGAACGCCTCCGACGCCGGTTCGGCCGAGAGCTCCTGGTCGCGGTCGGCGATCGAGCGCAGTTCGACCAGTGCGGCCGCGGCGAGGTCGGTCGCGGTCTGCCGGGCGGCGGCGTCGCCGAGCCTGCGGGACCGCAGCACCGAAAGCAGCGACGTCAGGGTGGTGGCGTGGGTCTGCCCCAGATCGGTGATCGCCCGCGCCCGCGCGGTCGCCGCCGCGATGTTGCTCTCCAGGACGGCGGGTTCGGGGTCGGTGGCGCGCTGGGCGGCGTTCACGCTGACGATGTCCCACAGCTTGGCGACGATCTCCAGCGCGGCGTCGGCGGGCTCGTCCTCGGTGGGGACGAGCGCGATCATCGCGCCCTTGCCGATCACCGGCGCCGAGGTCAGGACGACGAGTTTCCGGCGCTTCCCGCCGAGCGTCTCTTCGGCCACCACGGCCTGACCCGGAATGCCGAGCGCGGCGAGCCGCCGCAGTTCGGCGCTCGTGACCGCGCCGGTGATCGCCGGGTCGCCGTCGACCTTGATGGGCAGACGCGAGCAGTCGCCGGTCTCCATCGCGGCGGCGCGATGCGGCAGGACGGTCGCGGCCGTCGCCGAGAAACGCGGCAGGAGTTCGGGGCGCGGAGCGGCGAGCATGTACTCGACCTGGCTCAGCACGTGCAGCGGATCCATGGCTCCACAGTAGGCGCGGCCCGGCTCGGGGACGCTGCTCTCCCGGCTAGTGAACACTGCTCGTCCGACTGGTTCGGGCGGGGTCGGAGCGCCGGTTGACTGATCGCAGCGAAGAAAATCCGAACAGGAGTGAACATGCGAGCGATCACCATCACCCAGTACGGCGAACCGGACGTCCTGCGGCTCACCGACGCGCCGCTGCCGGAGCCCGGCCCTGGCCAGGTGCGGGTGGCGGTCAAGGCCGCCGGCATCAACCCGATCGACTGGAAGATCCGGTCCGGCGCGATGGCCGAGGTCCGGCCCGTCGACTTCCCGCACATCCTCGGCCTGGAACTGTCGGGCGTGGTGGACGCGGTGGGCGAAGGCGCCGATTTCGCCGTCGGGGACGAGGTCTTCGGCTGGTCGGAGACCGGCACGTACGCGGAGTACGCGCTGGCGAGCACGGTCATCCGCAAACCGGCCGGGCTTTCGTGGGCCGAAGCAGCCGCGCTGCCCATCGCCGGGGAAACCGCGTTGCGGGTACTGGGCGAACTCGAGGTCAAGCCGGACGAGACCGTGGTGATCCACGGCGCGAGCGGCCAGGTCGGCCGGATCGCGACGCAGGCCGCCGTCGCGCTGGGCGCCACGGTCATCGGGCTCGCCGGGGCCTCGTCACTGGACGAGGTGAAGGCGCTCGGCGCGGTGCCCGTCCAGTACGGCGACGGCTGGCTCTCGCGGGTCCGCTCGGCCGCGCCGGACGGCGTCGACGCGGTGTTCGACGCCGCCGGTTACAGCGTCCTGGGTGATTCCGTCGAACTGCTCGGCTCACCCGACCGGCTGATCACCATCGCGGACCCGGCGGCTTACGAGCAGGGACTGAAGTTCTCGGCGGGCGGCTCGGAAACTCAAGCGGTTCTTGAGGATCTGGTCGCGCGGGGTCTGAAGCTGAAGCTGGGGTCGAGTTACGCGCTCGCCGATGCCGCCTCGGCGCACCGGGAAAGCGCGACCGGGCACGCGGGCGGGAAGATCACGCTGACGCTGGAGTGATGCGGGGCTGTGTCAACCCCGGATGCCAGGAAAGGACCTTTCCTTGCGAAATTTGCAAGGAAAGGACCTTTCCTAGCGCGCGTGAGGTGCTGAGAGGGACTTTCGCGACCGGGTCGCGAGTGACTGCGCGGCGTGCGTGAAGGCGTGACTCGCGTGATCAGGGACGCGACTCCCGTGATTGGAAGCCGCACACGTGAGTTCCGCCGCTGAGCACGCGAGTTACGGCTTCGATCACGCGAGTGCGGCCGATCGGTACAGGTGGTCGTGAGTGGCGTTTCGGGTTAGGGCGAAGGGTGCCTTAGGTACCTCCTACCTTGAAGGTAGTGATGGGGGGCCTTCACACTCTCTCCAAGTACATGAAGGCCCCCTTCACTGCGTCTAGCGCAAGGAAGGGGGCCTTCATGTACTTCAGGTGCCCGACCCGGTGGTCGTGAGTGGCGTTTCGGGTTAGAACCCGAAACGCCACTCACGACCACCTCGACCAAAGCCACAGCTGCCACCGCGGTCGCACAACCCGTGGCGGATGTCATGAAAGGGTCGTTCAGGACGGAAAACGTCCTGAACGACCCTTTCATGACACATCCGGGAGTTACTGCGAGACCGCCTCGGGAGCGGAGGGCGTCGAAGGCGCGGCCGGAGCGGGAGCGACGACCGGAGCGGAGGCCACCGGGCGGCGGCGCCGTTGAGCCGGGATCTGCACCCGGCCGAGAGCCGCCTGCACGGCGGATTCCGCCAGCGCGGCCAGTTCCCGCCGGTCCGAAGCGCGGCCCGGCGCGATCTCCGGGCACACGTGCACCTCCAGCACCAGACCGCGCAGAGCCGCGACCCGCCGCAGTGAAGCGATGAGCGACTCCGGCCCGATGAACGCCGGCTGCGTCGTCTCCCGCCCGTCGGCGAGCCGGAACCGCAACGCGAGCGGCCGCACCGGGACACCGCCGTCGATCGCGGCCTGGAAGGTCGCCGGGCGGAACCGGCCGGAGCCGAGACCGCACCAGGTGGTGCCTTCCGGGGTCACGCTGACGAGCGATCCGCCGCGCAGGGCGCCGGCGAGTTCGTCCATCGTCGCGGGAAGGCTCCGCAGGTTCTCCCGGTCGAGGAAGATGCTGCCGCCGCGGCGCACCAGCAGGCCGAGCACCGGCCAGGCGCCGACCTCCTTCTTCGCGAGCGCCCGCATCGGCTGGACGGCGTTGACCGCGATGATGTCCAGCCACGAGATGTGGTTGTTCACCACGAGCGCGCCACGGCCGGGCACGGCGCGGAACCGCTCGTCGCCGAGCACGCGCAGCTTCACCCCGAACGAGCGAAGGATCCCCGCGAAAAGCAGGCGCACCAACCGTTCCCGGGGCTTGCCGCGCAGCACGAGCACCAGCGGCGCGCTGAGGAAGGCACCGAAGATGACGCCGATCGCCGCGGTGAAGCGCAGGACCCGCCGGCCGAACGCCACCGTCGGCGCCCCTTCGGTCAGGCAGCCGTCGCCGCACGGCGATTTCGGCATCCAGGCGTGACTCATCCCTGCTCTCCCAGGAAGAACTTGAGGTACCGCTCGTCGACGTTGTGCAGATCCAGCAGGACGAAGAAGTCCGCGACACCGAAATCCGCGTCGAGCGCGGGCGGCCCGTAGATCTTCGCCCCGAGGCGGGTGTAGCCCTTGATGAGCGGCGGAAGGATCGCACGCGAGGGCCGCTCGATCGTCTCGTTCGGCCACGGGTTCAGCGGCGTCACCCGAAGGGATTCATCCGCGTAGTGCTTGGCGCGCAGGACATCCCAGACGCCCGCCGCGTAGATCCCGCCGTCGGTCAGCGGCACGGACGCGCAGCCCGCGAGATACCGGTGCCCGGCCAGCAGCATGTAGCGCCCGATCCCCGCCCACACGAGGCTCACCACGGCGCCGCTGCGGTGGTCGGGGTGCACGCACGAACGGCCCGTCTCGACCAGCGAAGGGCGCAGGGAATCGAGCGCGGTGAGATCGAATTCGCTGTCGGAATACAGCTTTCCCGCCCGCGCGGCCCGATCGGGCGGCAACATCCGGTACGTGCCCACGATCTCGCCGGTGTTGTCGTCGCGCACCACGAGGTGATCGCAGAACTCGTCGAAGTAGTCGACGTCGAGGCCGGGTTCGAGGGAATTGAGCGTCGCTCCCATTTCCTCGGCGAACACCCGATGGCGGAGGCGTTGCGCGGCGACGACTTCTTCGTTTCCGTTCGCCACGAGAAGGGAGTAACGCGGCGCGTCGGCCGGGAGTTCGACACCTGCCTGGTCAGTACTGACGAGGAGCTGTGACGTCGTCATGACCCAGGTCTACCCCTGGAGGGGTACCAACGACAATGCGCCCGATGGCCGATTAGTGCACGTTCCGTTAATTGCGGGTTCTCAGGCTTCTCTCAGGGTGGGAAGTCACTTCCCGGTCACGGAAAAGGGGCCGCCCGGGAAATAAATCCCGGACGGCCCCTCTTCGAACGAAGGACTCAGCCCTTGCGCTTCTGGACCTCTTCGGTCAGCTGCGGCGCGACGTTGAACAGGTCGCCCACCACACCGAAGTCGGCGATCTCGAAGATCGGCGCTTCGGCGTCCTTGTTGACCGCGATGATGGTCTTCGAGGTCTGCATACCGGCGCGGTGCTGGATCGCGCCGGAGATGCCCAGCGCGATGTACAGCTGCGGCGAGACCGTCTTACCGGTCTGGCCGACCTGGAACTGCGCCGGGTAGTAGCCCGAGTCGACGGCGGCGCGGGAAGCACCGACGGCGGCACCGAGCGAGTCGGCGAGCGCCTCGACGACGTCGAACTTGTCGGCCGAGCCGACACCGCGGCCACCGGAGACGACGACCGAGGCCTCGGTCAGCTCCGGCCGGTCGCCGCCGACGATCGGCTCGACGCCGGTGATCTTGGCGGACTTCGCCGGGTCGCCCGCGGGGACCTCGACGGTCTCCTCGGCGGCCGCACCTTCGGCCGGGGCCGCCTCGACCGCGCCCGGGCGGACCGAGATGACCGGGACACCCTTGGTGGACTTGGACTTCACGGAGAACGCGCCACCGAAGATGGACTGGTCGACGCTGCCGTCGCCGTTCACGCCGACGGCGTCGTACAGCAGACCGGAGCCGAGGCGGACCGCGACCCGGGCGGACACCTCCTTGCCCTCGGCGCTGGCCGCGACGAGCACGGCGGCCGGGGAGGTCCGCTCCGCGAGCGCGGCGAGGACGTCCACCTTCGGGGTGACCAGGAAGCCGGTGGCGTTGTCGCCCTCGGCGACGTACACCTTGGCGGCGCCGTGCGCGGCGAGGGCTTCCTTCGCCTTGGCGGCGGTGCCGGTCGGGCCGACGACGACCGCGGACGGCTCACCCAGTTCACGAGCGGCGGTCAGCAGCTCGAGCGTGACCTTCTTGACTTCACCGTCGACGTGGTCGACGAGGACGAGTACTTCAGCCATTTCCCTATTCCTCCTCGAAACCTGTCTCAGATGAGCTTCTGCGCGACCAGGTAGGCGGCCACCTTGCTGCCGCCGTCACCCTCGTCCTCGACGCGCTCACCGGCGGTGCGCGGCGGCTTCGGGGAGGCTTCGAGCACGGACGACCACGCGTTGCCGAGGCCGACCTCGGCCGCGTCGACGCCCAGGTCCGCGACGGTCAGCGTCTCGACCGGCTTCTTCTTGGCGGCCATGATGCCCTTGAAGGAGGGGTAGCGCGGCTCGTTGATCTTCTCGCCGACGCTCACCACCGCGGGCAGGTTCGCCTCGAGGTGCGTGACGCCGTCCTCGGTGTAGCGGTCGGCCTTGATCGAGGTGCCATCGACGGTCAGCTCGTTCACGTGGGTCAGCTGCGGCAGGCCGAGCAGCTCAGCGATGATCGCCGGCACGGCGCCACCGCGGCCGTCGGAGGCCTCGTTACCGGTGATGACCAGGTCGAAGCCTTCGACCTTCGAGATCGCGGCGGCCAGCACCTTGGCGGTGGCGATCGCGTCGGAGCCGTGAAGGGCCGCGTCGGAGACGTGGATGGCCTTGTCGGCGCCCATGGACAGCGCCTTGCGGATCGCGTCGGTCGCGCGGTCGGGACCCACCGAGACGACGGTGACCTCGCCCTCGCCGGCTTCCTTGATCTTCAGTGCTTCTTCGACGGCCTTCTCGTTGATCTCGTCGAGCACGGCGTCGGCGGATTCGCGGTCAAGAGTGTTGTCGGCACCGGAGAGCTTCCGCTCCGAGTAGGTGTCCGGTACCTGCTTGACCAGGACAACGATGTTCGTCATGGGTCTACTTCGACCTCCCGTTAGTGGCCGGCGTCGGCCACGGGGCAACAGCTCTACTGGCCGGTAGATTAGGGCCATTTCAGCGCCGCGGCCCGCCGAGGTGACCTCATTCACCTGGATGCACGTTTTAGTGGGACCATCGTCCAGGTAATTCACCCGGAAGTGAGTGTAACCGGCCGACTAACCCGAACGGCCGTATTCCGGGGTACTCCCGGAGATGGTGAAGGGATAACCTGCCCCACCATGCGTTCCATGCCCGGCCCTGTCGCCGTGATCACGGACTCGACCGCCTGCCTTCCCGCCCCGGTCGCCGAACGCTGGGGAATCGGCGTCGTTCAGGTCCAACTGCAGGTCGGAGAGCAGTTCGACGAGGAGAATCGCTACGACCGCGAGGAGATCATCGGCCATCTGCGGGCGGGGACGCCGGTGAAGACGGCGCCGCCCGAGGTCGCCGCGTTCTTCTGGGCGTTCCAGGACGCCGCGAGCAAGGGCGCCTCCGCGATCGTGAGCGTCCACATCTCGGGACGGATGTCGGAGACGGTGAACGCCGCCCGCGAGGCCGCCCAGCAGGTGAACATCCCGGTGCACGTCCTCGACAGCGGGACCACCGGGATGAGCCTCGGTTTCGCGGCGACCTCGGCGGCCAAGGTCGCCGCCGCCGGCGGGCAGGCCACCCGCGTCATCGACGCGGCCGAACGCCGCTTCCGCGGCAGCCGGGAGATCCTCTACGTCGACACGCTGGAGTTCCTGCGCCGCGGCGGCCGGATCGGCGCGGCGCAGGCGTTCCTCGGCTCCGCGTTCTCGATCAAACCCCTGCTGACGCTGAAGAACGGCGAGGTCGCCCCGCTGACCCGGGTGCCGGGTCAGCGGCGGGCGCTCAACAAACTCGTCGACCTCGCGGTGGAATGCGCGGGCGACCGGGACGTCGAGGTCGCCATCACCCGGTTCGGCCCGGACGAACGCGACCTCGAGATCGGCGGGCGGCTGCGGGCACGGCTGCCGCATATGGTCGACAGCACCCTGGTGGACGCCAGCATGATCCTCGGCGCCCACCTCGGGCCTGGCGCCATCGGCATCACGGTGTCGCCGGTGTAGTCCGCTTCGAAGGGATCAGCGCCAGCACCACCGGGAGCACCGCGCCCAGCGCCGTCGTCACAATGATCAGCACCTGGTCCACCGGCTCGAAATGCGAGACGTGGCCCAGGTGGTAGAGGAAATGCGGCAACCCGAAGCAGAAGGTGGCGAGCGCCGCCAACCTGGCCACGGCGGTCGTCCCGATCACGGCGGCGCCGATCAGGATCGCGGAAAGCGCCAGGTTGAGGCCGCCGAAGTCCTGGATCAGGTGTTCGTTGAAGGGGCCGTCCATCGCCACCCAGCCGGTGCGGAACCCCGGGAAGTCCCGGTAGAAGCCCTCCGGGCTGAACAGCGGCCACAGCCCGACGGGCAGTTCGATGAGGCCGAAGACGACGAGCAGTACGCGGGTGAATGTCCGTTGCATACCTCCTGGACTGCGTGGCGCCGCGAAACGTGACACGCGGGCCGAAGTGACCGGCCGGTAGGGTCGCGGCGTGACCACCCCAGCCACCAGGGCCGAAGCGCTGCACCTCACCGGTGAACGCACCGTGCCGGGCATCGCCGAGGAAAACTATTGGTACCGCCGCCACGAGGCCGCGTATCAAAAGCTCCTGCCACTGTGTGAGGGCAAGACGGTGCTGGAGGCAGGCTGCGGCGAGGGCTACGGCGCCGGGCTCATCGCCACCGTGACCGAGCGGGTGCTCGCCCTCGACTACGACGGCCCCACCACCGAGCACGTCGCCCGCCGCTACCCCGGCATCGGCGTGGCCAGGGCGAACCTGGTGTTCCTGCCGCTACGGGACGCCTCGGTCGACGTCGTCGCCAACTTCCAGGTGATCGAGCATCTCTGGGACCAGGGCGCCTTCCTCGCCGAATGCCGCCGCGTGCTCTCCCCCGGCGGACGGCTGATCGTCACCACGCCCAACCGGCTGACCTTCACCCCGGACAGCGACACCCCGCTCAACCCATTCCACACCAGGGAGCTCGCACCGTCCGAATTGGACGGATTGCTGCGTGACGCCGGTTTCGAGGTCGAGACGCTGCACGGGCTCCACCACGGCGAGGGCGTCGCGAGGCTCGACGCCAAGTACGGCGGTTCGATCATCGACGCCCAGCTCGACGTCGTCATGGGGCAGCTGCCGGGACAGGCGACCTGGCCCGCGGAACTGCTGGCCGACGTCGAAGGCATCCAGGCCGCGGACTTCGCGGTCCACGGCGAAGACCTCGACGCCAGCCTCGACCTGGTCGCCGTGGCGGTGCGCCGATGAGCGACTACGAGGGCACGTTCTGCCTCGTCGTGCACAGCCACCTGCCGTGGCTGCCGCATCACGGATCCTGGCCGGTCGGCGAGGAATGGCTCTACCAGGCATGGGCGCATTCCTACCTGCCGATGGTCGATCTCCTGCGCCGCTTCGCCGACGAGGGCCGCGAAGACGTCCTCACCCTCGGGATGACGCCGATCCTCGCCGCCCAGCTCGACGACCCGTACTGCATCGACGCCTTCCACGACTGGCTCGGCCACTGGCAGCTGCGCTCCTGGCACGCGTCCACGCTGTGGCGCGGCGCCCCGCTGCTGCGCGACCTCGCGGCGAGCGAGTACCGGACAGCGCTCAAGGCCTCGGAAGAGCTCGAAACCCGCTGGCGTCACGGCTTCTCCCCGATCCTCCGGTCCTTTGTGGACAACGGGACGATCGAACTGCTCGGCGGGCCGCTGGCGCATCCGTTCCAGCCGCTGCTCGACCCGGCGGTCCGCGACTTCATGCTGCGGGGCGGTCTGGCCGACACCGCGCTGCGGATCGGACGGCGTCCCGAAGGCATTTGGGCGCCCGAATGCGGCTACGCGCCCGGCATGGAAACCGGATACGCCGCCGCGGGTGTCCAGCGGTTCATGGTCGACGGGCCTTCCCTGCACGGTGACACCTCGGCGGCGCGGACGGTCGGCGATTCCGACGTCGTGTGCTTCGGCCGCGATCTCGAAGTCACGTACCGCGTCTGGTCGCCGAAGGCCGGATATCCCGGCCATGCCGCCTATCGCGATTTCCACACCTGGGCGCACGAGGTCGGCCTGAAACCCTCGCGGGTGACCGGCAAGACCGTCGAGCCGCCGGACAAGGCGCCGTACGACCCGGCGATGGCGACGGCCACCCTCGGCGGCCACGTCCAGGACTTCGTCGACACGGTCGTCGCCCGCCTGCGTTCGCTCAAGGCCGAGCACGGCCGCGAGTCGCTCGTCGTCGCCGCGTACGACACGGAACTGTTCGGACACTGGTGGCACGAGGGCCCGGCCTGGCTCGAAGGCGTCCTGCGCGCGCTGCCCGAGGCCGGCGTCCGCGTCACGACGCTCAAGGGCGCGCTCGAAGCCGGTCACCTCGGCGGGAAGGTCGACCTCCCGGCGTCGTCGTGGGGGTCTGGCAAGGACTGGCGGGTCTGGGACGGCGAGCAGGTCGCCGACATGGTGCGGGACAACACCGCGCTGCAGGACCGGATACTCGACCTCGTCGCCGGAATGGACACGACGACACGCGACTCCGTCCGCGACCAGGCCGTCGCCGAAGCGATGCTGGCGCTTTCGAGCGATTGGGCGTTCATGGTCACCAAGGACTCCGCCGCCGACTACGCGCGGCGGCGGGCGAAAGTGCACACGGAACGGTTCGACACGCTCGCCGGGTTGCTCCGGGAAGGAGCACTCGACCGCGCGCGGGAGACCGCGGCCGCGTTCCGGCGCGACGACGGACCGTTCGGTCACGTCGACGCGCGTGATCTGCTGAGGAAATGACGAAAGGGGCACCATGGGGATCCACGACATCCCGCTGAAGACGCTCGCGGGCGAGGACACGACGCTCGGCGCGCTCGAAGGCAAGACGCTGCTGGTGGTGAACGTGGCGTCGAAATGCGGGCTGACGCCGCAGTACACCGGGCTGGAAAAGCTCCAGGAACGCTACGCGGACAAGGGTTTCTCCGTCGTCGGGTTCCCCTGCAACCAGTTCGCGGGCCAGGAGCCGGGCACCGCGGAGGAGATCCAGACCTTCTGCTCGACGACGTACGGCGTTTCGTTCCCGCTGTTCGAAAAGCTGGATGTCAACGGGGAAAGCCGTCACCCGCTCTACGCCGAACTGACCAAGGCGGCCGACGCGGAGGGCGCCGCCGGCGACGTCCAGTGGAACTTCGAGAAGTTCCTCGTCGCCCCTTCCGGTGAAGTGGTGGGACGATTCCGCCCACGCACCGAACCCGAGGACGAGACGATCACCAAGGCGATCGACGCGACGATCGGCTGATTCCCGCCTTTCGCGAACGGGCGGGCTCACCGGAGTGATCCGGCGAGCCCGCCCGTTTCCTTTTCCGGCGGATCGGTGACCAAAGTCCCTCAACGGTGGCGACGCCGGGGCGATGTCCGGTTGAGCGATAACAAACCCTTGCCGCACAAGGGAAATCTTGACGTCTCATAGTGAAGCGCCGTACCCGATTGCACTATGGCGCCACCCGCCGCAGGAGGAGAAGACTCTTTCGTCGGGAGTCCCGCACTTCGTCAACGCCGACAACCAGAAAAGTGTGGCCGACATGATCGAAAGCAACATGATCCCGAAGGAATTCCAGTCACTGGCCGAAGTACAGGCAGCCGAGGAAGAAAGTCTGTTCGCCCGCCAGAACGTCGTGGGTGTCGCCCTCGGTACGAAATGGGCGGGAGGCACGGACACCGAAGAGAAGGCTCTCACGGTTCTCGTCGAGACCAAACTGCCCCGCGACCTGCTCCGCAAACAGGACGTCATCCCGCAGACCGTGTCCGGTGTTCCCACCGACGTGCAGGAGGTCGGCGTACTCCAGGCGGGCCGCAGCCTCACCGCGACGAAGGGCAACGGGCTGCCCGGTCTGCTCGACGAGCCGTCGGCACCGTCGCTCAGCCGCCCCGAAGAGCTTGCACAGCAACAGGTCGGCCCGTTCACGCTGGCGAAACGGTTCCGCCCGGCCTTCGGTGGCGTGAGCGTCGGTCACTTCAAGATCACCGCGGGCACCTACGGAACCGCGGTGTACGACGCCACCGCGCTGCCCGGTGTTCCGCCCAGGTACTACATCCTGTCCAACAACCACGTCCTGGCGAACTCGAACGCCGCCGCCATCGGCGACCCGATCCTGCAGCCGGGACCGTTCGACGGCGGCACCGCGCCCGCGGACGTCATCGCCAGGCTCAGCCGGTTCGTGCCGATCAAGTTCATCCAGCCCGGGCAGCCGGTCCCATTGAACTTCGTCGACGCCGCCATCGCCGAAGGCCAGTTCCACGACCTCGACCGGCGGATCTACTGGGTCGGCGACCTCAAGGGCACGAACGTCGCCCCCGCGGTCGGCACCGTCGTGCAGAAGACCGGCCGGACCACGAACTGGACGACCGGGCGGATCACCAACATCAACGCGACGGTGGACGTCAACTACGGCGGCGGCAAGGTGGCCAGGTTCGCGCAGCAGTTGCTGACCACGGCCTTCTCCGCGGGCGGCGACTCCGGCAGCCTCGTCGCGGACCTCAACGAGAACGCGGTCGGCCTGTTGTTCGCCGGTTCGCCGGCGGTCACCGTGGTCAACCGGATCGCGCTGGTCGAGGCCTCGCTCGGGATCAGGGTGCATCCGTAGTGGCCGAAGACGTATCCGATGTCGATGCCGCCCTCGTGACGGCGTCCCGGTGGCTCGACGACGTCCCCGGAGTGGTCGGGGTCGGGCAGGGCGAGGCCGAGGGGGCACCCACGATCGACGTGTGGATGACCCCCGGTCACGACTCCGGGCGGCTGCCTTCTCAGCTGCTCGGAGTGCCCGTCCGGGTCCGTGACTCCGGTGGTCCTGTGGAGGCTCAGCCGGACTGACCCGTCTCGATGACCGCACGATTACAGGTGGCGACGGACTCCGTGTCCGCCTTCACCACCCGCCGGTCGTAGGTGAGCAGGCCGTTGACCTCGTTCTCGACGTCGGTGGTCTGCGTGTAGATCGCGCCGGAAAGGCCGGTTCCGGCGACGATCCGTTCGAGGTGCTCGCTGACCTCGGCATAGCGCTTGGTCAGCTGTGCCGAGGTCGGCGTCATCTCGTAGGCCTGGGGCTCCCCCCGGCCGGCGATGCCCGTCGACGACGAGGCCGAGCCCGCCGTACTCGCCGTCGACGATCACCCTGTGGTCCTTCACCGCGGGGCTCCCCGGCCCGACGTAGGTGTGGTCGTCGTAGACGTCACCCGCGCCGGTGTCCGGCCGGGAGAAGCAGCAGTTCACCCCGCTGTTCGCGACGACGTGCCTGGTCGGGTCGAGGTCCGGTGAGCGAGGGGCATGTCCTGCCAGACGAGCAGGCCCAGCCTGTCCGCAACCGCTGCCCTACGGCTCCTTCGACGCGTGTCACCTCCGCGCCGCCGGGTTCGCTGACGATCAGCTCCACCCGGGCGCCGCCTGTGACCTTGGGCACAACCGTCACCCCATCGAGATCGGGGGTCAGCGGGAGATCCCGGATATGCGCGGACGGCAACGGCTCCAGCCAGACGGTCTGCCAGATACCCGACGCGGCAGTGTAGAAGATCCCTTTCGGGTCGTTCCGCTGCTTGCCGACGGGATGCGTCGCGGCGTCGGTCCGATCCGTCACGCGGACGGTGAGTTCCTGCGATCCCGACGGGCGCAGGACGTCGGTGATGTCGGCGCTGAAGGCCGTGTACCCGCCTTCGTGGACGGCCACTCCTGGTTGTTGACCCGCACCGTCGCGGACTGGTCGACGGAGCCGAAGTGGAGCAGCACCCGCTGACCGTCCCAACCGGGCGGGACGTGGAAACCTTGCGATACCAGAGGGTTTCGTCCCGCCGTCCGATGCCGGAGAGCGCCGATTCCGGCGGGAACGGCACCAGGATCCGCTCGCCGTACCCCTCGCGGCGGGGCGCGCCGCTGCCCGCGTACTCCCAGACGCCGTTGAGGTTCAGCCAGCGTTCGCGGACCAGCCGGGGACGCGGGTACTCGGGCAGAGCGTTGCCGGGTCCGACCTGCGCGGACCACGGCGTCGAGAGCACCGGTTCGACGGTCTCGAAGGCCGGTCCGGCCGCGTTCACGGAAGACGTCATCGACCCGATGGTGGCAAAGATCGCCGCCCCTGTCGCCCTCGATCGGTGTCACCTGTGGGGGTGATCGCCCCGTCCCGGCGCCGACCGACTCACGAGTAACCTCCACCCATGCGCGTGCTGATGTTGTCGTGGGAGTACCCACCCGTGGTCGTCGGCGGACTCGCACGGCACGTCCACGCCCTGGCCCGGCATCTCGCCCGGCAGGGGCACGATGTGGTCGTCCTGTGCCGTCACACGGCGGGCACCGACGCCGAGACCCATCCGAGGACCGATCGCGTGGTCGAGGGCGTCCGGATCATCCGGGTCGCCGAAGACCCGATGCACGTGACCTTCGAACGGGACCTCGTCGCGTGGACGCTGGCCATGGGGCACGCGATGGTCCGCGCCGCCACCGACCTGCTGCGCGGCTGGCAGCCGGACGTCGTGCACGCGCACGACTGGCTGGTCACCCATCCCGCGATCGCGATCGCGGAGGCCGCCAGGGTGCCGCTGGTCGGCACGATCCACGCCACCGAGGCCGGACGGCACTCCGGCTGGCTCTCGCATCCGCTGAACCAGCAGGTGCACTCCGTCGAGTGGTGGCTCGCGAACCGCTCGGACGCGCTGATCACCTGCTCGCAGGCCATGCGCCGCGAGGTGGCGCATCTGTTCGAGGTCGACGGCGACGCGGTCACCGTGATCCACAACGGCATCGAGGAACGCACCTGGCAGGTGCCCGCGGAGGAGGTCGCGCACGCGCGCGAGGTCTACAGCCCCTCCGGCGCGCCGCTGCTGCTCTACTTCGGACGGCTGGAATGGGAGAAGGGCGTGCAGGATCTGCTCGCCGCGCTCCCCCGGATCCGCCGCGCCAAACCGGGGACGCGGCTGGTCGTCGCCGGCAAAGGCAGGCATCTGGAGGAACTGGTCGACCAGGCCCGCAAGCTGCGCGTCCGGCGCGCGGTGGACTTCGTCGGGCACCTGTCCGACCGCGAACTGCGCGCCGTGCTGGCCGCGGCCGACGCCGTCGTGCTGCCCAGCCGGTACGAACCGTTCGGGATCGTCGCGCTGGAGGCCGCCGCCGCGAAGGCGCCGCTCGTGGCTTCGACCGCGGGTGGGCTCGGCGAGGTCGTCGTCGACGGCGAGACCGGCCTGGCGTTCAGCCCCGGCGACGTCGACGCCCTCGGGGACGCCGTCGAGGCGGTCCTGGACGACGAGGTCGCCGCCGCCCGGCGGGCGCTGACCGCGCAGTCGCGGCTGGCGGCGGACTTCGACTGGGGCCGGATCGCCGAGGCGACCGTGGCGGTCTATCGGCGGGCTCGCGTCGCCGAGCCGGTGGAACTGGGGCGGCCGAAGATCGCCACCGGCAACGCCTTCGAGCCGTGAGCACCTGACGCATTCAGAGGACTAAACGCGGCGGGTCGCATTTAGTCCTCTGAATGCGGGGGTTCGGTGCTGGTTTCGTGTTGTGAAAGCCACTTTCGCAACGTTGAAGGTTGCGAAAGTGGCTTTCGCAACGTCGGCAGGGGCAGTCGCCGACGGCATGTCGCGAAAGCCACTTTCGCGACGTCTGATGTCCTGAAAGTGGCTTTCGCGACATGAGCGCCGGCTTAATGCGGGGGCGGAGGGGAATCCGGGACGTCGGGGGACCCGGATCCCCCTCCACGAACGTCGCGGGTCGCGAGGGGCGCGACCCCCGGGGCTGCTCTAGGTGGCGAAGATCAGAAATGGCAGGGCCGGACACAGTCCGGCTGCACCGAGACCCCGGCCGAAGCGGACACCGCCGGGGCGGCGAGAGCGACGGCGAGGACGGCGAAGGTCGCGGCCAAGAGCGTTCTCAACTGCTTCTTCATGGTGGCTCCTCGGGGAAACGGGCGGAACTCCCACCCGGCGCCGAGCATCCGCGCGACCCGCCGCCGAAACAACGGGGGCTTCACTAGGTACCCCTACCTATTCGCGGTCCGTGACCGATTCGTCCGGTCCCGTGAGTGCTCGGAGTCGGATCACGCGTGATTGAAGGCGGAACTCGCGTGATTGAAGCCGGAGAAAGCCGCGGAGACCCCGCCCACTGCGGTGTGGGGGTGAGCGGGGTCCCCGCGGCGAGGCGCACGCCCGACAGCGCTACCGGAAGAGCGCGCGCGTGAAGCGGGTCCGGTGGCGGGGAGCCTCCGCCACCGGACCCGTTGGGCCACACCGTCCCAAACCGGTGTGGAACCCGGCCGCCCCGCGTCAGGTAGGGGCGGCCGGAGCCTCGATCAGTGCGTGGTCAGGTATCGCGCGTACGCACCGGTGGTGAGGAAGCTCGGCAGCTTCTCGCCCAGCGCGGTCTCGGTGAAGATCTCGTAGGCGTCGCCGAGCCGGGTGTCCTCGCCCAGTTCGGCCCGCACCGACGCCAGCTCTTCGTCCAAATAGGACACGGCGAGTTCGCGGGTGAGCGCGGTGCCGTCTTCGAGCTTCGTGCCGTTGCGGATCCACTGCCACACCTGGCAGCGCGCGATCTCGGCGGTGGCGGCGTCCTCCATCAGGTTGTGGATCGCCGCCGCGCCGGTGCCGCGCAGCCAAGCGTCGATGTAGCGCAGCGCGACGTTGATGTTGGCGCGGACACCGGCTTCGGTGACCTCGCCGCCCGCGCTGGCGACGTCGAGCAGATCCTCGGCCGTCACGACGACGTCTTCACGCAGCTTGCCGAGCTGGTTCGGCCAGCCGCCGAGGACGTTGTCGAACACCTCGCGGCAGACCGGGACGAGGCCGGGGTGCGCGACCCACGAGCCGTCGAAACCGTCGTTCGCCTCGCGTTCCTTGTCCTGGCGGACCTTCTCCAGCGCGGTCGCGTTGATCTCCGGGTCCTTGCTCGGGATGAACGCGGCCATGCCGCCGATGGCGTGCGCCCCGCGCTTGTGGCAGGTGCGCACCAGCAGTTCGGTGTAGGCCCGCATGAACGGGACGGTCATCGTCACCTGCGCGCGGTCCGGGAGCACGAAGTCCGCGCCGTGCGAGGAGAAGTTCTTGATGACGCTGAAGATGTAGTCCCAGCGGCCGGCGTTCAGCCCGGCGACGTGCTCGCGCAGTTCGTAGAGGATCTCCTCCATCTCGAACGCGGCGGTGATCGTCTCGATCAGCACGGTGGCCCGGATCGTGCCGCGCGGGATGCCGAGTTCCCGTTGCGCCAGCAGGAAGACGTCGTTCCACAGCCGCGCTTCGAGGTGGTTCTCGAGCTTCGGCAGGTAGAAGTACGGGCCGCTGCCGCGGGCCAGCAGCTGGCGCGCGTTGTGGAAGAAGTAGAGGCCGAAGTCGACCAGGCTCGCCGAAACGGGGCGGCCGTCGATGCGGATGTGCTTCTCCACCAGGTGCCAGCCGCGGGGGCGGGCGACGATCGTCGCGGGGTCGTCGCCGATCGTGTAGCGCTTGCCCGCCTCGGTGGTGAAGTCGATGTTGCGGCGGATCGCGTCGAACAGGTTGAGCTGCCCGTCGATCACGTTGTGCCAGGTCGGCGAGGTCGCGTCCTCGAAGTCGGCGAGCCAGACCTTCGCGCCGGAGTTGAGCGCGTTGACCGTCATCTTGCGATCGGTCGGTCCGGTGATCTCGACGCGGCGGTCTTCGAGACCGGGCGCGGACGGCGCGACCGACCAGCTGCTGTCGTCGCGGATCGCGTGCGTCTCGGGCAGGAAGCCCAGCGGCTCCTCACCGGACTGCAGCTTCTCGCGGCGCAGACGGCGCGCGTCGAGCAGTTCGCGGCGGCGGCCGGCGAACGCGTTGTCCAGTTTGGCCACGAAGTCCAGCGCGGCCGGGGTGAGGATCTCGGCGAACCGGTCACCGGCGGGTCCGCAGACGTCGATCCGGTAGTTCAGCTTCTCAACCATGGTGTGCCTCCGCTGGGGCTTCGCGAGAGATAGAAGGGGATGGGAGGTGGCGGTCTCCGCTGGGAGTCCGGAGACCGCCACCTGGCACCTACTTGCGAGGGATCAGAACTGCTCGGCCTCGGTGGAACCGGCGAGCGCGGTGGTCGAGCTCTCCGGGTTCAGCGCGGTCGCGACGTTGTCGAACCAGCCGGTGCCGACCTCGCGCTGGTGCTTCGTGGCGGTGTAACCGCGGTCCTCCGAAGCGAACTCGCGCTCCTGCAGGTCGACGTAGGCGGTCATGCCCTCGCGGGCGTAACCGTGCGCCAGGTCGAACATCGAGTAGTTCAGGGCGTGGAAGCCGGCCAGGGTGATGAACTGGAATTTGTAGCCCATGTGGCCGAGTTCGCGCTGGAACTTCGCGATCGTCGCGTCGTCCAGGTGCTTCTTCCAGTTGAACGACGGCGAGCAGTTGTAGGCCAGCATCTGGTTCGGGTACTTGGCCTTGATCGCCTCGGCGAACTGGCGGGCGACCTCGAGGTCCGGCTTGGAGGTCTCCATCCACAGCAGGTCGGCGTACTCGGCGTAGGCCAGACCGCGGTCGATGCAGGGGTCGATGCCGTTGGTGACGTTGTAGAAGCCCTCGGCGGTGCGCTCGCCGGTGACGTACTTGCGGTCACGCTCGTCGACGTCGCTGGTGATCAGCGTGGCGGCCTGCGCGTCGGTGCGGGCGACGATCAGCGACGGCACGTTCAGCACGTCCGCGGCGAGGCGGGCGGCGTTCAGCGTGCGCTCGTGCTGCTTGGTCGGGATGAGCACCTTGCCACCGAGGTGACCACACTTCTTCTCGGAAGCGAGCTGGTCCTCCCAGTGCACACCCGCGGCGCCGGCGGCGATCATGCCCTTCATCAGCTCGAAGGCGTTGAGCGGGCCACCGAAGCCGGCCTCGGCGTCGGCGACGATCGGGGCGTACCAGTCGATGTCGGTGTTGCCCTCGGCCCAGTTGATCTGGTCGGCGCGGCCCAGCGCGTTGTTGATGCGGCGGACGACGGCGGGCACCGAGTTGGCCGGGTAGAGGCTCTGGTCCGGGTAGGTCTGGCCGGAGAGGTTGGCGTCGGCGGCGACCTGCCAGCCCGACAGGTAGATGGCCTTGAGGCCGGCGCGCACCTGCTGCACGGCCTGGTTACCGGTCAGGGCGCCCAGCGAGTGGACGTAGTCCTCGTTGTGCAGGAGGTCCCACAGCTTCTCGGCGCCGCGGCGAGCGAGCGTGTGCTCCTCGACCACGCTGCCGCGCAGCTTGACCACGTCAGCCGCGGAGTACGACCGCTTCACGCCCGCCCAGCGGGGGTCGGTCTCCCACTGCTTGGCCAGTTCGGCGGCCGCCTGCTCCAGCTGCTGCGCGTGCTGAGTCATCGGATTCTCCCGGTGTTGCGAAGTTTGCGAGTGATCGCCTTTCCTGATCCGACCCTGACATGACTGGGGAAATCCGATCCAGGCCTCCAATTTGCCAATTTCTGCGAAGCTTCCGTAGCATCTTGCAAAGGTTGCGAATCGCAGGTTCGCAAGCGGAGCGAAAATCCACGTGCTTGACCGTTCACTGAATCGTTCAGGCCCGGAAACCTTGCGGACAGAGAGGCCTCAGTGGACAAAACCTTCGCCGGAGCGAAGCTGCGGCATCTGCGCGAAAGCCGGTCGATGAGCCAAGCGGATCTGGCTCGTGTGCTGGAGATCTCACCCAGTTACCTCAACCAGATCGAGCACAACTCGCGGCCGCTGACCGTCCCGGTGCTCCTTCGCATCACGCAAGCGTTCGGAGTGGACACCGAGTTCTTCGCGAACAACGACACCGCCCGCCTGGTCGCGGACGTGAAGGAAGCGCTGCTCGACGAGGTCCTCGGCGTGGACGTCACGAACAGCGAGCTCAACGACCTGGCCACGAACCTGCCGACGATCGCCCAGGCACTGGTCAAACTGCACCGCAGCTACCGCAACGCCGTCGAGAACACCGCCGCGCTGACCACCGAAAACGGCCTGGGCCTGCATGGAAGCGCCGCCACCGCCCTGCCGCACGAAGAGGTCCGCGATTTCTTCTACGAGCGGGAGAACTACGTCGCCGAGCTGGACGAACGCGCCGAACGCATGGCGCACGACATCCCGCTGCAGCGTGGCCAGGTGCTCGCGGCGCTGAAGGAAACGCTGATCCAGCGCTACGGCGTCGACGTCACCAGCGAAGGCATCGACGAGGCCAACGGCGAACAGCACCGGTACGAACCCGGGCCGCGGGTGCTGCGGCTGGCGCCGAGCCTGCGCGTCGGGCAGCAGGCGTTCCGGATGGCTTCGCAGATCGCCTTGCTCGAATACGACGACCTGATCACCGAACTCGCCGATTCGTGGGCGTTCTCCGGACCCGCCGCGCGTTCGCTGGCCAGGGTCGGGCTCGCGAACTACTTCGCGGGCGCGCTGATCCTCCCCTATGGACCGTTCCTGTCGACCGCGGAACGCTTCCGCTACGACATCGAGCGGCTGTGCGACCACTTCGGGGTCGGCTTCGAGACGGTCTGCCACCGGCTCTCGACGTTGCAGCGGCCGAAGAACCGCGGCGTGCCGTTCTCGTTCGTGCGTGTCGACCGGGCGGGGAACATGTCGAAACGCCAGTCCGCGGCCGGTTTCCACTTCTCCCGCGTCGGCGGCGCGTGTCCACTGTGGAACATCTACGAGGCGTTCACCCAGCCGGGCAAGATCCTCACCCAGATCGCGACCCTGCCCGACGGCAAGAGCTACTTCTGGGTCGCGCGGACGGTTTCGCGCAACATCGGCGGCTACGGCAGCCCCGGCAAGACGTTCACCGTCGGCCTCGGCTGCGAACTGCGGCACGCGAAACGGCTGATCTACTCGACCGGGCTCGACCTCGACGACCGCGCGGCGGCGACGCCGATCGGCATGGGTTGCAAAGTCTGCGAACGTCCGGCCTGTTCGCAGCGCGCGTTCCCGACGATCGGCAAGCAGCTCACCGTCGACGAGAACACGAGCACCTTCGTCCCGTACCCGGCGGTGCCGAAGGCGCCTTGAGCCGTCCTGATCTCCCTGGCAGGGTTGCCGTCGACGGCCGCCGGTGTGACGGCGGCCACCGCACTGGGGAGAACCGAATGATCTTGGTGACCGGGGCAGGCGGCAACGTCGGCTCGGAACTGACCGGAATCCTGGCGCGCGGCGGGCATCCCGTCCGAGCGCTGGTCCGCACACCGCGGCCGTTGCCGGACGGCGTCGAAGCGGTGGTGGGCGATCTCAACGAGGCGACGAGCCTGAAACCCGCGCTGGACGGTGTCCGGGCGGTCTTCCTGCTCGGCGGCTACGAGGACATGCCCGGCGCGCTCGCGGTGATGCGGGACGCGGGTGTCGAGCAGGTGACGCTGCTGTCGTCCCGTTCGGTCGTCGGCGGGCACGCGGACAACGCCGTCGCCGGGATGCACATGGCGGCCGAGGCGGCGGTGCGTGCTTCGAAGCTGGCGTGGACCTTCCTGCGGCCGAGCGGGTTCATGTCGAATTCGCTCCAATGGGTCGCGCAGCTTCGCGCGGGGGATGTCGTGCGTGAGCCGTTCGCGAACGTCCCGGTGGCGACGATCGATCCGTACGACATCGCCGCCGTCGCCGCGGAATCGCTGACCACGCCGGGACACGAAGGCCGGGCGTACGCCATCACCGGTCCGGGTTCGCTCCGGCCCGCCGACCGGCTCCGTGTCCTGAGTGAACTGTTGCGGCGGGAGCTGCGCCTGGATCCGCTTTCGGACGCCGAGGCCCGCGTGACGATGAGTGCGGAGATGCCGGCGAAGTACGTCGACGCCTTCTTCCGCTTCTTCGTCGAGGGCGAGTTCGACGACTCCGAGGTCACGGGTGCCGTCCAGGATCTGACCGGACGGGAGCCACGACCGTTCGCGACCTGGGCCCGGACGCATCTGGCCGCCTTCCGCTAGCCGCGTTTCGTCCTCTGGATGCGGTCGTTGCACGCGCAAGGACCGCATCCAGAGGACGAAATGCGGGAGGGGGTCACACCAGGAAGTGGAACAGCGGGCTGCCCGGTTCCACCCGCTCCACCTGCAGCGGGCTGGCCTCCAGCCGGTGCAGCAGGCCTTCCAGGTCACCCGGCCGCGCGAGTTCGACACCGATCAGCGCCGGGCCCGTCTCTCGGCTGTTGCGCTTCACGTATTCGAACCGCGTGATGTCGTCGTCCGGCCCGAGGACCTCGTCGAGGAACCGCCGCAGCGCGCCGGGCTCCTGAGGGAACCCGACCAGGAAGTAGTGCTTCAGTCCTTCGTGGATCAACGACCGTTCGAGCACTTCGCCGTAGCGGCTGACGTCGTTGTTGCCGCCGGAGACGACGCACACCACGATCTGCCCGGGGTCGATCTTCACCGTCGTGCCGAGCGCGGCGGTCGCGAGCGCGCCCGCGGGTTCGGCGATCACGCCGTCGGACTGGTACATCGCGAGCATCTCGGTGCAGATCGCGCCCTCGGCGACGTCGGTGAGCTCGACACCGCCGTCGCGGACCAGCGGATACGTCACCGATCCGGCCAGCGCCACCGCCGCACCGTCCACGAAGGTGTCGACGCTCTCGAGCCGCACCGGCTCCCCCGCCGCCAGCGCGGCCGCCATGCAGGTCGCGCCCGCCGGCTCGACCCCGACGATCCGCATCTCCGGCGCGCGTTCCGCGGCCCACGCGGCGATCCCCGCGAGCAGTCCGCCACCGCCGACCGGCACCACCATGACGTCCGGGACGAATCCGAGCTGCGCGACGACCTCCATCGCGACCGTGCCCTGCCCGGCGACCGTCTCCGGCGCGTCGAACGCGGGGACCAGCGTCGCGCCGGTGCTCTCCGCGTCCTGCTTCGCGGCGCTGAAGGCGTCTTCGTAGGTCTCGCCGACGACGATGACCTCGATATGCGAGCCGCCCAGCGTCGCGATGCGCTCGCGCTTCTGCCGGGGAGTCGTGCCGGGGACGTAGACGCGGCCGTTCGCGCCGAGGCGGCGGCACGCGTACGCGACGCCCTGCGCGTGGTTGCCCGCGCTCGCACAGACGACGCCGCGCTCCCGGTGCTCCGCGTCGAGCTGGACGATGAAGTTGTAGGCGCCGCGGATCTTGTACGAACGCACGGTCTGCAGGTCTTCGCGTTTGAGCCAGACCCGGGCGTCCACCCGCGCCGAAAGCCGCTCGTTCGGTTCGAGCGGCGTGCGGGTCACCACCCCGGCCAATCGCTTGGCGGCCTCTTCGACCGTTCGGGCGCTCACCGTTTCGATCCCTCGCACGAATGCTGAATGTACTGACCGCCCCCGGCCACGGCGGAGAGTGGTCCAGTGGGTGCTTCGCAGGGTTGTCG
This sequence comes from Amycolatopsis sp. CB00013, assembly GCF_001905755.1. Classification (NCBI taxonomy): domain Bacteria; kingdom Bacillati; phylum Actinomycetota; class Actinomycetes; order Pseudonocardiales; family Pseudonocardiaceae; genus Amycolatopsis; species Amycolatopsis sp. CB00013. The sequence continues at coordinate 190,762 of NZ_LIWC01000006.1, forward strand.
GTGGCCTGTGGTCCACTGGTCGCCATGGTGAGCAAGGTCGACGGAGTCCGGAGTCTCGATGCGTTGCGCGAGCTGGTCCACAGCGGCGCGGAGCCCGAGTACCAGCTCTTCTACGGCCACACCCCGCTCAAGAGCGGCCGGGTCAACGCGGCCTGCCTGAGCCAGTGGTGGCAGGCGCCGTTCGTCGCGGGCGGCGAGCGGTACCCGACGGCCGAGCACTACATGATGGCGAGCAAGGCGGAATTGTTCGGCGATCACGAGGCCGCGGCGAACATCCGTCAGGCGCCGGATCCCAAGACCGCCAAGATCCTCGGGCGCGAGGTCTCCGGTTTCGACGCCGAGGTGTGGGAGCGGCACCGCTTCGACATCGTCATCGACGGGAACCTCGAGAAGTTCCGTCAGCACGCCGAGGAGCGCGAGTTCCTCCTGGGCACGGGCGACAAGGTGATCGTCGAGGCGTCCAGGATGGACCTGGTCTGGGGCAGCGGCCTCGCCCGCGAGGACAAGAACGCCACCCGCCCCGACTACTGGCGCGGGCAGAACCTCCTGGGCTTCGCGCTCATGGAGGTCCGCGAGCAGCTGCGCGGCTAGCTCTCGCGTGATCCGAGACCGCACACGCGTGCTTGGAGACCGAACTCGCGTGATTGAAGGCGGAACTCGTGTGTGCGGCTTCCGATCACGCGAGTCACGTCTCTGATCACGCGAGTCACGTCCTCAAGCACGCGAGTTACGAGTCGACGCCCAGGGTCTTCTGCAGCGCCTTGTTCGCCTTGCGCGCCATGTCCGCGACGGCCTCGCGGCGGGCGGCGTCGGCGGCGTAGTCGTCCTGGCGGTTCCGGACGACGCGCGCCGGCGAGCCGACGGCGATCGAGTAGTCCGGGATCTCGCCCCGCACCACGGCGTGCGCGCCGAGGACGCAGCCGCGGCCGACCCGGGTGCCCTTGAGCACGGAGACCTTGGTGCCGATCCAGGTGTCCGGGCCGATCCGCACCGGCGACTTCACGATGCCCTGATCCTTGATCGGGACGGTGATGTCGGTGGTGACGTGGTCGAAGTCGCAGATGTACACCCAGTCCGCGACGAGCGTGGCCGCGCCGAGTTCGATGTCGAGGTAGCCGTTGAGCACGTTCTGCCGCCCGAAGACGGCCTTGTCGCCGATGCGCAGCGAGCCCTCGTGGCAGCGGATCGCGTTGCCGTCGCCGATGTGCACCCAGCGGCCGATCTCCAGCCGCCCGTAGCCGGGGCGGCAGTGGATCTCGACGTCCTTGCCGAGGAACACCATCCCCCGCAGGATGATGTGCGGGTTCGCGATCCGGAACTTCAGCAGCCGCCAGTACCGCACGAGGTACCAAGGCGTGTACGCGCGGTTTCGCAGCACCCAGCGCAGCGAGTCCTTGGTCAGGAACTTCGCCTGACGCGGATCACGACGGGCCTGGCCCCAGGCGCGGAGCCGCGACAACGCGGGCGCACCCCACATGGACGTCATACCGGTGACCGTAACCTGTGAACAGGCCGTCGACCGCAAAGGGGAGCACGCGCATGGGCACCAAGCTGATCATCGACACCGACCCGGGGGTCGACGACGCCTTCGCGCTGGCGCTGGCCGCGCAATCCGAGGACGTCGACCTGCTCGGCGTGACCACGGTGTTCGGCAACGTCCCGCTGAGCCACACCACCGCCAACGCCCGCCGCCTGCTCCAGCTCTTCGGCCGCGACGACGTGCCCGTCGCCGCCGGTGCCGCACGGCCGATGGTCTACGACAACGCCAAGCCCGCCGGGTTCGTCCACGGCGAGGACGGTCTGTCCGGCCACGCCGGGATCCTGCCGGAGGCGAAGCGCCCGCTCGACGAACGCGACGCCGTCCGCCTGCTGGTGGATCTGCTGGAAGCCGCCGACGAACCGGTGACCATCGCCCCGATCGGCCCGCTGACGAATATCGCGCTGCTGCTGGCGGCGCATCCGGACATCCGCGAGAAGATCGGCCGGATCGTCGTGATGGGCGGCGGGGTGACCAAGGGGAACTCCACCACCGCGGCCGAGTTCAACATCTGGAGCGACCCCGAGGCCGCGCGCCGGGTACTGGTCGACGAGGACATCCCGACGGTGCTGGTCCCGCTGGACATCACGCACCAGTGCTCGGTCGACACCGGCTGGCTCGGCAAACTCGCCGCGTCCGGCCCGCTCGGCGCGGCGCTCGAAGCGCTGACACCCACCTACGTCGAGCACTACACCCCGATCCTCGGCATGCCGGGGATGGTCATGCACGACGCGGTCGCGGTGGCCGAGGCGATCCGGCCGGGCATCCTCGACGTCGAGTCGTACCCCGTGGACGTCGAGTGCGGCTTCGGCCCCGCCCGCGGCGCGACCCTGGTAGACCGGCGAAGGCTGCGAAGCACCGATCCGCAGGCCGTGCCCGGCCGCACCATCGACGTCGCGCTGACCACCGATGTCGACGCCTTCCGCGAGTTCGTCCTCGGCCGGATCACCGGGGGCCGGTGATGGAGCAGGAAACCTCGCGCCGCCGCAGACTCCCGGTGATCATCGCCGCGGTCGTCGTCGCGGGTGCCGCACTGGTCGCCGCCATCACCTTCGCGCCGAAGGAGGAGCCGAAGACGGAGGCCGCCGCCGTCGAGTCCTCGGCCCCGCCCACGCCGCCGCCGTCGTCGTCCGCCCCGGCGGAGATGCCGAAGGAACAGCCGAAGGTCCCGCAGCAGATGGGGCAGGAGTTCGACGCCTGGGTGTCGAAGACCAGCGGCTGGCTCGACATCCCGCTGCGCGCGATGACCGGGTACGCGAAGACGACCGTGGCGCTGAGCAAGGAAACGCCGGGCTGCCGCCTTTCCTGGGTGACGCTGGCCGCGCTCGGGAAGATCGCGTCCGATCACGGCCGCGCCGCCGGTTCGGGGCTGAACGCCGACGGCGTGCTGACCAAGCCGCTCGGCGCGGTCGAGGTCCGCGACTTCTACAACAAGGTCGTCTCGTCCGCGAACGCGAGCGGCCCGCTGCAGCTGACGCCGTCGGTGTGGGACCGGTTCAAGGCTTCGGCGAGCGGCGGGAAACCGGACCCGCAGAACATCGACGACGCCACGCTCACCGCCGGGCGCGCCCTGTGCGCGGGCGGCCGCGACCTCGGTCAGGGCCAGACGTGGTGGAACGCCGTGAGCACGCTGCAACCCGCGCCGCTGCTGATGCACCGCACGCTCGCGACGGTCAACGTCTACGGCACGGTCGGCCAGAACCCGCAGCCGCCGAACGCGGCCGCCTTGAGCGCGGTCAACTTCGCCATCGACAAGATCGGGCTGCCGTACGTCTGGGGCGGCAACGGCACCGGCGGCAGTGACCCCGGTTTCGACTGCTCCGGCCTGACGACGGCCGCGTACGCCAGCGCGGGCGTCAAGCTCATGCGCACCGCCCACACGCAGTACCACAGCGTGAACAGGGTGACCGATCCCCAGCTGGGCGACCTGATCTTCTACGGCGAGCCGAACACGAAGATCCACCACGTCGGGCTGTACATCGGGAACCAGCAGATGATCGACGCCCCGCAGACCGGGCAGGCGGTGCAGGTGCACACCTACCGGAAACAGGGCGACGACTACGCCGGAGCTGGCCGCCCGACGGCCTAGGACGACGGGCAACCAACCCTCCCTTTGAGGCGTGTACGTCGTGCATGCCACAAGGGAGGGCCAGCATGACCTTACGAAGATCACTGACGTTGCCCGCTGTCGCGCTCGCCGTCGCGCTCACCGTCACCGGTGGCGGGACGGCGGCGGCCACCGATCACCAGCGTTCCGAGGTGACGCTGTCCGCGACGTCCTGGGGTTACGTCGACTCGGCGACACCGGCCACCGCCTACTTCAAGCCGTCCGGCAGCCTGCCGGTCGGCACCTGGGACACCACACCGCACCTTCAACGCTCCTACGTGAACTTCGACCTGGGATCGTTGCGGGGTGTGCCGTTCACGACGGTGCTGCTGTCGGCGGGCGAGACGCACTACGTCAACTGCGACAGCCGGGCCACCGAGGTGTGGCGGACCTCCGCCTACACCAAGCAGTCGACCTGGCAGAGCCGCCCGGAGGAGCGGACACGGGTCGCGTCCAGGAGTGCCGACAGCACCTGCATCGACAACCACGCCACGTTCGACGTCACCGCCGCGGTGCGGGACGCGATCGCACAGAAGGCCCGTCACCTCACGCTGGGCATCCGCGTCGCCGAAGCCCACGAGGCGAACCCTGCGTTCTATCGGAGGATCGAGTCCCCGGCGACGCTGCGGGTGGTGAACAACGCTCCGCCCGCGACGCCGACCGACCTGCGCACCAACGACGAACCCTGTGCCAAGGACGGCACCGGACCGCTGGTGAATTACCAGGCGAAGCTGAGCGCACGGCTATCCGACCCGAACGGCGACACCACGTTCGGGCAGTTCACGTGGTGGCCGGTGGCGGACCCGTCACAACGGCGTACGGCCACCGCCGCCGAGGCGTACGTGGACGCCTCGGGCCTCGCCGACGGTACCTATGCGTGGGAGGTGTACGCACAGGACAGCTGGGGGGCGAAGTCGTCCACGACCGGCCCGTGCCGGTTCACCGTCGACCGCACGGATCCGAACGCGCCCGCCGTCGCCTCCGCGACGTACCCGGCGGGCACCGAGGGCGGCGGGGTCGGCGTGGCGGGCGACTTCACCTTCTCCCCCAACGGTTCCACCGACGTCGTGCGCTACGACTACGACTTCGGCGGGGACATGCGGGAGATCGCCGCGGGCCCCGACGGCACGGCCACCATCAGCTTCACCCCCACCACCAACGGCTGGGACTCGGTGGTCGTACGGGCGTGGGACCGGGCGGGCAACCTCTCGCTCAGCACCTACCACTCGTTCATCGTCAAGGAGACGCGACCGACGGTCACGTCCGACCGCTACCCGCCGCAGGGCGGCCCGGACGGCGGCATCGGCGTTCCTGGCGTGTTCCGGTTCGCGCCGGCGGCACCGAACGTCGTGGCGTACGACTACCGGCTGAACGACGGCGCGTCCGCCACGGTCACGGCGGGCCAGGACGGCGTCGCCGAGGTGACGATCACGCCGGCCACCGGCGGTGATCACGTGCTGTTCGTGCGCAGCACCGACGCCTCGGGCGTGAAGTCGCCGGAACGGGAGTACCGCTTCCTCGTCGACGCGTCACCGGTGGTGAGCGGGCCCGAAAACGTCGACCTCGGCGCCTCGGTCACGTACACGGCGAAACCGAGAATGCCGCACATCGTCGAGTACGACTACTGGTTCGCGAGTGCCGAAAGTACGAAGTGGACGGTCAAGGCGAACGCCGACGGAACCGCCGCGCTGCCGGTCGAAGTCACCTCGACCGAGCAGACCCTGCTGCGGGTCCAGGCCCGCGACGCTTCCGGCGGCCTGTCCCCGGTGACGGAGAAACGGTTGTGGCTCAACACTTGGCGACCCACGGTCGGCTACGTGGGCGACATCGCGACGGAGGGCGCGGCCGTCGCGTTCACGTTCACCACCCCGATGCCGAACGCCGTGGAGTTCGAGTACTGGCTGGCGGCGGACCCGGCGACGAAGTGGACCGCGCCGGTCAGCGGGAACACCGCGACGGTGAACTACACCCTGCCGAGGATCGGCGACTACGAGATGCTGGTGCGCGCGAAGAACGCGGCGGGCGTGTGGTCGTCGACGGGCAACCTCACCTGGACGACGACGAACGACCCGGCGGTGACCTCCAAGGAATTCCAGCTGAACGGGCGGGTGTTCCCCGGCACCTTCACGTTCGACGCCCGCCAGCCGGGCGCGGTGGCGTTCGAGTATTCCTTCGACTGGGGCCCGTTCCAGCGGACGGCCGCCGAGAACGGGCGCGCCGTGCTGGCGTGGACTCCCCCGCTGCCACCGGAAGGCTCGGCCTACCACAACCTGCGGGTGCGTACGGTGACCGCCGACAACGTCTCCTCGCAAGAGAAGACGTATTACTTCAACATTTTGAGCGCACCGTACGTGTCGTCGAAGGAATACCCGGAAAGCGAGTGGTCGGGCGGTGCCGGCGTGCCGGGGACGTTCACCTTCACGCCGGGTATGCCGGGCATGGTCTCGTACACCTACTCCGTCCGGAACGACTGGGGTGCCGTGACGGAGGAGATCACCGTACCGGCGGACGGTTCGGGCACGGGGACGATGACGTGGACCCCACCGGACCGGGGCATCTACTCGGTCCACGTGCGGGGCAATACGGCCGACGGCGGCAAGTCGGGTGGCATCGGCTACTCGGTGTACGTCAGGTGACCGCATGACCGGTGGCCCCGTTCCCCCAGGGATCGGGGCCACCGGTTCAGCCGCGGTAGTAGTCGGCGAGGGCGCTGAACGCGGCCTTGGGTTCCCAAGGCATGCCTGGATAAGTGTCACCGTCGCGATCTTCGAAGACTTTGACGATGCCGAGACTGGCCAAGTCCAGGTCACGGCGAGGGTCACCGGGGCGGTGCGGGTAGTTGGAGAGCGCGAAAAGGTAGACGAAGGCGCCGTCGACACCTTCGGCGTCGAAGATCTCCAGTAGCTCGCGCAAGTAGGTGGCCTGACCGGCCTCGTCGCGGTCGTACTCCCCGTTCAGTCGGACCGGGTCGCCGTTCTCGTCGTGTTCGACGATCTCCATGCTGCGCGGCGCCTGATCGCCGGCGCCGCGCCAGGTGGCCGTGCCGAAGCCGGTGATCGCGACCGGTTTTCCTTGCGCCACAAGGGCTCGCACCCCCTCCTGGAACCGGTCGGCCACCTCCGCGGACCGGATGAGTTCGACCGACATGATGTCGAAGAGGCTCCAGTCGACCCGCTCGAACGGGATGCAGGCGTAGGTGACCTTCCCGTGGAAGTGCCGCCGGACCGCCGCCACGGCGTCGCCGAGGAAGTCGTTGAGGCGCGCGCTCGCCTCGGCGGTTCGCTCACCCAGGCTCTCCGGCCTGCTGAAAAGTCGTTCGAGCCGCTCGGTGATGTCGGCACCGGGCAGGAATCCGTGGTCCATGAGGCTCAGCTCGACGCCGGTGACGAACACGACCTCCGCTCCCGCCCTCCGGACCCGTTCCGCCCGCTGAGCGCAGTCGGCGAACAACGCCAGCATCTCCTCGGGCGTCAGCTCCAGCGGGTAGGGCGAGAACCAGACCTCCAGCCCGAGTTCCGCGGCGAGGTGAGCGGCCTGCTCCAGCCGCTCCGGATCGCCGCCGACGAGATGCACGGCGTTGCAGTGCAGGTCGTCACGGATGACGGCCAGCTCGCGTTTCACCAGGTCGAGATCGAAGTTCTCACGGGAGATCGCGCCGCCCCGGACGAAGCCGGTGTCGTAGGCGATGCCTTTGGCACGCATGGGTTCGGTCCTCTCTTGCCGGAATGTGGTGACCGAGACTAAGCAGAAAATTGCGTGCGCGCAAGTTTGCGTTCACGCAAGTTCACTGGGATACTCGGCCGGTGACCGGATTGCGCGACCAGAAGAAGCAGGCCACCCGGAAGACCTTGCGCGAGGCGGCGCTGCGGCTGGCCCTGGAGCGTGGCCCCGAAAACGTGCGCGTCGACGACATCGCCGAAGCCGCCGGAGTCTCGCCCCGGACCTACAACAACTACTTCTCCAGCCGCGAACAGGCGATCGTCGCCGCCGTCTCCGCCGAGCGGGAAGCGCGGATCGCGGCGGCGGTGGTGGCTCAGCCCGCTGAAGCCGGCCTCGCCGACGCCGTGATCGAGGCGATCGTCGAGCAGTACACCGACCCGGGTGAGCATCAGCGCGACGCGCTGCTGCTGATCACCACCCGGCCGGCGCTGCGCGACGCCTTCGCCGACACCACGAGCGCGCTCGAAGTCCCCCTCGCCGACGCGATCGCTCAACGCCAGGGCGACATCCAGCCGCACATCGCCCTGGTGCTCGCGGCGAGCGTGACCGCCGCGGTGCGCATCGCGCTCCAGCGATGGCTCCAGCCGAGTACGGCCGGCGGGCTCGTCGTGCCGTCCGGCTCACTTCCCGACCTGCTCCGCGGCGCACTCGCGCCCCTCGCGCCCGCACTCGACGCCGCCGAAGCCCGTCGCGACATAGGGTGAGCGCGTGTACTCACCGATTCCGGTCCTGAACGAGCTGAAGGACCTCTACGACTCGACCCGCGACTACCTCGCCGACGGTTTCGAGCTGTACGACTACGACGACAAGAGCAGCTTCCCCCAGGAGCTGGACGACCCGGCGTTCCTCTCGCGCTTGATCCCCTTCGCCCAGGCGAACGGGAGCGGCTCGACTTACGCCATCTGGCGAGCCGACGACGAGACGGACCTCGCCCTCGCGCCCATCGTCGTCTTCGGCGACGAGGGTGGCGAGCACGTCGTCGCCCGCGACTTCACGGATTTCCTGCGGCTGCTGGGTTTCGACGCGGAGATCATGGTCGACCACGATTCGGCCTACTACTACCGGTCGGAAGACGACGACCACAGCGGCTCGCACGAGCTGTTCGTCGAGTGGCTCCGGGGGCGGGGCCTGACGCCGTCCGAGGATCCGGACGCCGTCGTGGCCGCCGCCCGGGAAGCCCACGGTGATCGGTTCCGGGCGTGGATCACGCCGTTCTACGAACGGATCGGCTGGGCCTGAAAGGCCGTCGCGTTGTCGCGCGCCCAGTCGGCGAAGGTGAGCGCGGGCCGTCCGAGGAGTTCTTCCACCGTGGTGGTCGTGGGCCCGGGGCGTTCGCTGTAGTCGGCCAGGGAACCGAGCAGGCGGTCGGGGACCTCCTCGGGGAGTCCCTGCGCGAGCATTCCCTGCCGTACCCGCTCGGGCGGAAGCTCCTGAAAGGACAGTGCCCGGCCGGCGGCCGCGCCGATGAGCCGCACCTTCTCGTACTGGTCGACCGATCCCGGACCGGTCAGCGTGGACACCGACCCCGCCGGGAGGTCGCCGAGAAGGCCTCGCGCGGCGACCTCGGCGATGTCGGTTTCGTGGATCGGGGAGGTGGCGGCGCGGCCGTACGCGCCGCGCACCACGTCACCCGCCTGGAGCTGGGGTACCCAGGCCAGCGCGTTGGCGGCGAAATCCGCCAGGCGCAGGACCGTCCACTCCAGACCGGAGCGCGTGACGAGCTCTTCGGCTTTCTTGAACTGGGCGGCGAAACGCGCCTCCCCGGCCGGGTACTCGACGGTGGTGGCCGACAGCAGCACCACCCGCCGCACCCCTCGTCCGGCCGCCAGCTTCAGCAGCTCTTCGAGGCCGGGGCCGGTCGCCCGCGGGCTGATCTGGATCGCTTCGACACCTTCCAGCGCCGGTTCGATCCAGGCGGGACTGAACAGGTCCCCGTCGCCGCGGGTGATCGCGGTGACGTCGATACCTTGGCGCAGCAGGACATTCTTCACTTGACGTCCCACGACGCCGTTCGCTCCGGTGATCAGGATCATGATCGTTCCTTTGTTCGGCGTGCGGATGGTCAGACGCTGGCGAGTTCTTCGGTCTGGACGATGCGGCGGCGACGCACGGGACGCATCGACGTCGGGTGCGAGATGCTCCAGGCCGCGGCCTTGCAGATGATCTCCTTGAGCCGGGCGGCCGTTTTGCCGGTGAGCGCCGAGTCCTTGGGCCGGTCGTCCGGGGTCACCCACTGCACGACGGCGTCACGGCGGCCCAGGCTGACGCACTGGCCGGTGTACCCGATCTTGTTCTCGGGGAGCGAGCCTCCGGTCAGGTCGGCGACGATGGCGTCGGCCGCGCGGTAGGCCGTGGGAACGCCCGAGGCGCAGGACATCCGCAGCGGCGTCCCGTTCGCGCCCGTCGCGAGCGCGGCGTCACCGACGGCGTAGACGTCCGGGTGCGAGACCGAACGCATCGTGTCGTCGACGACGATCTGTCCCGTCGCGGAGACGTCCAGTGTCGTCGCGGCGGCGATGGGGTGGACGGCGAAACCGGCCGTCCAGACGGTCACCTCGGCGGGAATCTCGCGGCCGGCCGCGGTCGTCACGCCGTCCGGCCCGACACGCGTGATGTCGGTGTCCTCGTACAAGGTGATGCCGAGCCTCTCGAAGGTCCCGCGCAGGTGGCGCCGCGCCTTCTCGCTCATCCAGTCGCCGAGACCGCCACGGGCCGCGAGCGCGACTTCGAGATCCGGCCTGGCTTCCGCGATTTCCGTGACGGCTTCGATGCCGGTGAGGCCGCCGCCGACGACGAGCACGCTCCCGCCCGCGGCGAGGTCGGCGAACCGCGCCCGCAGCCGCAGCGCGGAAGCCTTGCCGTCGATGTGGTGGGCGTGCTCGGCGACACCGGGGACACCGCTGTCCGCGGCGGCGCTGCCGAGGGCGTAGACGAGCGTGTCGTAGGCGATGTCCCCGTCGTCGAGGGCGACGGTCTTGCGTTCGGTGTCGACCGCGCTGACCCACGCCGTCCGCACCCGCACGCCCGTACCCGCGAAGACCTCGGTCAGCAGGCGGGGTTTCAGGTCCTGGCCGGTCGCGAGCTGGTGCATGCGGACCCGCTCGACGAACTCGGGGTCTGCGTTGACGAGGGTGATCTCGGTGTCGGCGGGGTGCAGCCGCTTGGCCAGCCGCCCGGCGGCGTTGGCTCCGGCGTATCCGGCTCCGAGAACGACGATTCGGTGCTTCATGGTCTCACTCCTGTCCGGTCGGTGTTCGCTGCCTGAACCGGGCAGCGACACGAAACCTGACAGCGGCGGACTGTGATCCGGGTCACCAGGGGACGGTGAGCGGCTCCCCGCGCTCGGAGATGCCCCACTGACCCGCCGCGCGGTCGAGCTTGGCGGGGTTCACCTGGGCGTGGACCGCGGCGATGCCGTCGGCCGTGACCTCCAAGGAGACGACGCCGACGAGCTTGCCCTCCACCATCAGCGCCAGCGCGGGAACGCCGTTGGCGATGGTGGAGAACAGCTCGGGCTTGCCGCCGATCAACGACCACTTGGCGGCGCTCGGCTTGAAGAGGCCGCGCAGGAACCTCGCCACCCGGACCGCGCCGGTGATCGGCCGCGGCAGCGAGAAGAGCACGCCGCCGCCGTCGCCCACGCTGATCGCGTCGTCGGCCAGCAGCCGCACCAGCGCGTCGGTCCGGCCGCTGAGCGCCGCGGCGAGGAACTCCTCGACGATCTTGCGGGCCGCGGCCGTGTCGACCTCCACCCGCCGCCGGTCGGCGGCCAGATGCCGCTTGGCCCGCCGGTAGATCTGCTGGCAGTTCGACTCGGTGACGTCGAGGACCTCGGCGATCTCGGCGTGGGAGTACCCGAACGCCTCGCGCAGCACGTACACGACGCGTTCCTTGGCCGAGAGCCGTTCCATCAGCGTGAGCATCGCGATGGAGACCGATTCGCGCTGCTCGACGGTGTCGGACGGGCCGAGCATCCGGTCCCCCGCGAAGACCGGCTCGGGGAGCCATTGGCCCACATAGGTTTCCCGCCGGGCCCGCGCCGAGGTGAGCCGGTTGAGGCAGAGGTTGGTGAGCACCTTCGTCAGCCACGCCTCCGGCGTCTCGACGTACTCGCGATCGGCGGACTGCCAGCGCAGGAACGTGTCCTGCACCGCGTCCTCGGCGTCGCTCGCCGACCCCAGCAGGCGATACGCGATCGCCTCCAACCGGCCACGGGCCGCCTCGAACACCTCGACCTCGCGCGCACCGGTCAGCATCACCTCAGATTAGCCATCGGAGTCAGGCCGCGGGGATCCAGCTGCCGTGCAGTCCCAAGGGGACACGGGCGGGCAGGTGGACCCTCGCCAGGGGCTCGCCGGTGAAGTCCTGCGACGCCAGGATCACCAGATCCGCCGCACCACGGTCGCGGTCGTGGACGTAGACCAGGTTGTAGCCGTCGTCCTCCGCGGCCGCGCGGGCCGACGGGACGAACACGGTCTCCCCCGCGCTCGCGTCGCGGCCGAACTCGTGGGCTTCGGTGACGCCGGTCAGGAGGTCGTGCTTGAGCAAGGCGCTGCTGAAACCCTCGTCGGGGCGGTCCGGTTCCGTGGCGCTGGGGGTGGCGTACAGCTCGGCAGCCGCCGAATAGCCGTAGCGGTAAGGCTTTCCGCCGAACCGGCCGTTGAGGCGCGGGAAGTCCTGCGGACGGTCGTGCAGCAGCGAGCGGGTGGCCCGGTCGGCCGCGAGATCCACCGTCCAGCGTTCGAGCACGGGCTTCGAGGCGCCGACGTCGGCGAAGTCGATCGGCCGGGGATGCACGACCACGTCCACCACCACGGTTCCGTCGTCCTCGAAGGCGTTCAAGGTGTGACCGACCATGACGGGCGCGGTCTCGAACCACCGCACCGTCCCGCCCGCCCTCGGCAGCAATCCCAGCCGTGACGGCAGTTCCCGGTTCCAGCCGAACGGCACGCCCGTCGCCAGGCGCTCGGGCATGAAGACCATCGGGGACTCGTAGAACACCACGTAGTGCTCGGTGAGCGCGAAGTCGTGCATGTACGGCAACGTGGGCGCCTTGATGTCGGTGACGCTCCGGTTGCGCCCGTCGGGGCCGATCACGATGTGCTGCACGAAATCCGCGCCGTACCGGAAGGCCAGCGAGTGCAGTTCGCCGGTCGCGTGGTCGTACTTGCTGTGCGCGTTGGCGGAGAAACCCTGTTCCGTCGCACCGAGGGAGGCGGGCCCGACGGTGTCGAGTTCGTCGGTCAGCTCGTACGGCGCCAGACCTCCTTCGATGAGCGCGTAGAGGCGGCCGCCGTGGCCCGCGACCTGCACGTTCGGCGCGAAGTCCAGGCGCTCGTCGGCGACCTGCCCGCGCCGCGGTTCCCCGAGCCGGTCGGCCACGGAGGCCGACCGGACCCAGCGGTTGCGGTACCACTCGGCGCGGCCGTCGCGCAGGCGAACGCCGTGGACCATGCCCTCCCCGAGGGTCCAGATATGCGCCGACGCGTCTTCGAGGCCGAGCGGGTTCGGGCCGATCCGCAGGTAGCGGCCGTCGAGGTCGTCCGGGATCTTCCCGGTGACGGGCAGGTCGAAGGCGGTGATCTCTTCGGTGACCGGGGCGAAGTTGCCCAGGACGTAGCGATTCATCGTCGGGTTTCCTTGCTGCTAGGCGTCTTGAACATTTGTATAATACATTTGTATAAGACGCTTGTCACAGCCCCGCGCTAGGATCGCCGCATGGGACAACGAGAGGACCTCCTCGACGGGGCCAAGCGCTGCCTGATCGAACGCGGTTACGCGCACACCACCGCGCGGGACATCACCGCGGCCTCGGGAGCGAACCTCGGCTCCATCGGGTACCACTTCGGTTCCAAAGAGGCCCTCATGAACGAGGCCATGATCGAGCTGTCCACCGAAGTGGTCGAGCGCCTGCGCGAGCCGGAGGACGCTTCGCTCACCACCACTTGGCAGGGCCTTGTCGACTCCTTCGGCGAGCAGCGCGATCTGTGGACCGCCGTCCTGGAGAGCGCCACCCAGGCCATCCGCTTCCCGGAACTGCGCGAACGGCTCGCCGACGCCCAGGACGAGGCCCGCAAGGTCCTCGGCGAGCGGCTGTCCACCACCGACGCCGAGGCGGCGGGCGCCGTCCAGTTCGCCCTCATCGCGGGCGTGATGATGCAGCACCTCGTCGCCCCGGACCGGGCCCCCAGCGCGGAAACGATCATCCGCGGCCTGGAGGCCCTCGCCGGCGGCAAGGCCTGACTCAGCCCTTCCGCTCCTCGAACATGTTCAGCAGCACCTCGGGAACGTCCTCACCGAAGATGCTTTCGAGCAGGAAGTCCTCCTCGATCGGCGTTTCGCAGCGCACGAACATGGCGTGTTCGTACTCGGCGAGAGCGGCCTCGACGTCGTCGGGACGCGCGGCGAGCGCCTTGCCCAGTTCGGCGCCGTCGAGCATCGCCAGGTTGGCGCCTTCCCCGTTCGCCAGCGCGAGATGCGCGGCGTCGCCGAGCAAGGTCACGCCGGGCACGCGCTCCCAGCGCAGCCCGAACGGCAGCGTGAAGGCGGGACGGTGGATCGGCACGATGTCGCTTTCGGTGATGAGCGCGGTCAGCTCCGGCGACCAGTCGCCGAACTCCGCCGCGATCCCCGCCTTGGCCGCATCGGCGTCGGAGAAGTCGATGGCGTCGAACCACTCCAACGGCTTGCCGAGCTCCACATAGGCGTGCAGGGTGTCGCCGCTTTCGCGGTGGGCGTTGATACCGATGCCCTCCGTGGTCCCGGCCCCGAACATCGATCCGCCGCCGACGGTCTTCGCCACGGCGGCGTGCCGGGTGTCCGCGTCGTACAGATAGGTCTCGACGATCGACGTGCCGGAGTACTCGGGAACGGCGTCGGTGAGCAGCGGCCGGACCCGTGACCAGGCCCCGTCGGCACCGACCAGGAGACCCGCGACGACGGTGGAGCCGTCGTCGAAGGTCACCTCGTGGCGGCCGTCGCCGAGCGTCCGGGCGCCGACGACCTTGCGTCCCCAATGGACAGTGCCTTCGGGGAGCGAGTCGAGCAGCATTCGCCGCAGATCCCCGCGTTGCGCCTCGGGGCGGCCGCCCGTGCCGTCGTCCCCCCGCTCGAACAGGACGGTCCCGTCCCGGTCGAGCACCCGCAACGCCTGACGGCCCTCCAGGACGATGCCGCGGAACTCGTCCATCAGCCCGGCGGCTTCGAGCGCGAGCTGGCCGTTGTAGTCGTGGATGTCGAGCATCCCGCCCTGCAGGCGTGACGTCGGGGACGCTTCGGCTTCGTAGACCTCGGAAGGGATGCCGTGGACGTGCAGGACCCTGGCCAGGGTGAGCCCGCCGAGACCGGCGCCGATGATCGTGACAGGTGTGTTCATGGTGACCCCTCGATCGCTTCTGGAATGACATTCCAGAGCGTGTCTCGGGCCGCTGTCAGACGCCGCACACGACACTGGCACCGGTCTGACAGGCGCTGTCAGCCGAAGAACTCGACGATGTCCTTTCCCCAGCCGGGATCACCCGTCCTCGCGAACGCGACCCACGCTCCGTGCACCCGGGCCGCGAGCCCGTCCGGGACGGGATCGGGGCCGAGCAGGCCGGTGTCCCCGTGCAGCCACGGCTCGTCGGCGACGTCGAAGACGAACGGCAACTCGACGGTGTGGGCGGCGCCGAGCCGTCCGTTCGACGCCGTCGAGCGATAGCCGAACGAGTACCGGTGGGTGTGCCCCGACGAGAGCGCCGCGTGCGCCCGCGCCAGCCGCTCGGTGCCGTCGCGGAACAACCTCCGTCCGAGATCCGGTTCGCCGTAAAGGTTTCCTTCCTCGGTGTTGGTCCCGATGAGCAGCGCGACATCCCCGTCGAGAGGACCGTCCGCGGGCTGGACCGGCAGGACGAGGCTGAACGGGCTCAGCCCGGCCAGGGGATCCACGGCGGTTTCGGTCCGCAGATCGAGCCCGGCCAGCGCGGGCAGGATCTGCAGGAACCGCGCGTCTGGGATCGCTCCGAACGCCCGCGCGGTGGGCTCGGCTCCCAGCGCCGCTGCGGCGGCCGCGGTGACCCTGGCCGCTTGTTCCGGGGTGAAGGCGCCGGTTCCGCTGCCGCTCTGGACGATCGCCCGGCGGAACAGGCCCTTGGCCTCCGGTGTCGCGAGCAGCGCGCCGGTGAGCGTCGCCCCCGCGGACTGCCCGAACACGGTGACGTCGCCCGGATCGCCGCCGAACACCGCGACCGTGTCTCGCACCCAGCGAAGCGCGGCGAGCACGTCGAGCAGGCCGCGGTTGGGCGGAGCGCCTTCCAGATCCAGGAAACCGGGGACGCCGAGGCGGTAGTTCACCGTCACCAGGACGACGCCGTCGCGCGCGAACGCCCTCCCGTCGTAGAGCGCGGCGCGAGTGGAACCGGTGACGAAACCGCCGCCGTGCACGAAGACCATGACCGGACGCCGTCCGTCGTCCGCCGCCGGTGTCCGGACGTCGACGGTGAGGTACTCCTCGCCACGCACCCAGCCGGGTCCGAAGTACGGCGTCATGTCGAGCTCGCCGAAGTCGCGTACCGGCTGGGGTGCCGTCGGCCCTGGCCGCGTCCCGTCCCGGACGCCGGACCAGCCCGGATGCGGCGCCGGCGGGAGGAAACGGCCGGGGCCGATCGGCGCCGCCGCGTACGGGATGGCGCGATAGAGCTCACCGAAGGGATCACGGCTGCCGCGGACGGCACCGGCCGGGGTTTCTGCTTGCACGTACACGAAAACTCCTCAGGAGAGCGGCGAGAACGCGGCCCACCGCGCGATCGCGAACTTCGATCCGCGGCGCTCGACCCGGACAGCGCCCTGGGCACCGAAATGCGCCGGGAAGAGGAGCGCGCGGCCGTCGGCGGCCTGGCCGAGCAGCTTGTGCCGGGTGGCCCGCGATCCCGCCGGATCTTCGCAATAGGGCGAATTGGTGTCCGGTTCCACGATCTGCAGCGCGGTGTGCACGAGATCGCCCACGAACAACGCCCGTTCCCCGCCCGATTCCAGGGTGAGCACGGACGAGCCGGGCGTGTGACCGGGCGCGGGATCCAGCCGCAGATTCCGGTCGATCCGGTACGTGCCGTCCCACAGCCGGGCCAGCCCCGCCTCGTGGACCGGCGCGACGCTGTCCTCGAAGACGTTCTGATTTCCGCGTCCCAGCACGGAATCGTGCGCTTCGGCCGGATTCCAGAAGTCGAAATCGGGCCGAGGCATCAGATACGTGGCGTTCGGGAAGGTCGGCACCCAGGTGCGGCCGTCGAGCCGGGTGTTCCAGCCGACGTGGTCGATGTGCAGATGGGTGTTCACCACGACGTCGACGTCCTCGGGCCGCACTCCGGCGGCCGCGAGGTTGTCGAGGTAGGCGGTGTCGAGGCGGTTCCACACCGCCGCGTACGGCCGGTCCTTGTGGTTGCCGACGCCGGTGTCGACGAGGATCGTGCGTCCTTCGCTGCGGATCAGCCAGGACTGGAGCGCCGCGTGGCACTCGTTGGTCTCGGGGTTCCAGAAATCGGGCGCCAGCCAGCCGCGGTGTTCGTCCCACGCGCCGTCGGGGCTGTCCGGCAGGAATTCGGCCGGGGTCATGCCGAGCGAACCGTAGAACTCCTTGACGCGGGTGACCGTGACGTCTCCGATGGTGATCTCGTCCATGTCCCCGAGCCTTCAGCCCCGGCCGGACACGGACCACGCCCCGTTCGTCCTCCCACTGGGAGGGTGTGGCTGACGCGGACCGTGCCCCGGATACTCGGGCCCATGGACGGACCTGGCCCGCTCGGCGACTTCCTGCAGGCACGACGGGCGCGGCTGCGGCCGGAAGACGTCGGCCTGCGCGACTTCGGATCGCGCCGCCGGGTGGCCGGGCTGCGGCGCGAGGAACTGGCCCAGCTCGCGGGCGTCAGCGTCTCCTACTACGCGCGGCTGGAACAGGGCATGTCCCGCGGCGCCTCGGCAGAGGTACTGGACGCCATCGCCCGCGCGCTCCGGCTCGACGACCACGAACGCGGACACCTCGACCGGCTCGCCGGCGCCGCCCGCCGCACCCCGCGGGCGCGCCGTCCGCGGCCCGAGAAGCTCCACGACGAGACGCGGGACCTCCTAAGCACCGTCGACGCTCCCGCCTTGGTGCTCGGCCGCCGCTCCGACGTCCTGGCGTGGAACGCGCTCGGCCACGCCCTGCTGGGCGGGCATCTCGACTTCCACGCCCCGGAAGACCCGGCACGACGGCCGAACACGAGCCGGATGCTGTTCCTGGACCCGCACTGCCAGGAGCTGTACGCCGACCGGAAGCGGAAGATCCGCGCCGTGGTCGGCAGCCTCCGGATCGCCGTCGGCAGGTATCCCGACGACCCGCTGCTCGCGGAACTGATCGGCGAGCTGACGATGAAGAGCCCCGAGTTCGTCGCGCTGTGGAGCGACCATCGCGTGCGGCCCTGCGACGCCGAGTCCTACGAACTGCGTCATCCGGTCGTCGGTTCGGTCCGGGTGACCCAGCAGACGTTGTCGATCGCCCGTTCACCGGACCAGTCGCTGATCGTGTGCACGACCCGGGCGGGCTCGTCGGACGAGCAGGCCCTCGCGCTGCTCCGCCGGGCCGCGGATATGTCATGATGCTGACATGACGGTCGGACCACTGGACCAATCGGCGGGATACCTGCTGAAGCGGGCGGCGACGGCGCTCCGGACGGCGATGGACACCGCGTTGCGCCCCCTCGATCTGACCGTGCCGCAGTACTCCTGCCTCGAAGTGCTCTCGCAGCGACCTGGGCTGTCCAACGCGGAACTGGCCAGGGCCGTGTTCGTCACCCGGCAGTCGATGAACCTGGTCCTGCGCGGTCTGCAGGACCGCGGACTGGTCACCCGGCCGGCGACCGCGCCGCAGGGCCGCGCCCTGCCCAGCACGCTCACCCCCGCCGGACGCGCGCAGCTCCGCGCCGCGAGTGGCCTCGTGCGCGAGGTCCAGGACCGCATGCTCGCCCCGTTTTCGGAAGCGGGCCGGGAACGGCTCGTGCACGACCTCGCCGCCTGCGCCGACGCGCTCACACCCGGGGAATGACTCAAGACCTCGTACTCACCAGCGTCTCCGGCTTGAACGCGTACACGTCGGTGCCCTGGACCAGCACGTGCCATTCGCCGCAGACCTTGTCGGTCCGGCCTTCCTGACCCTGCGGCCACCACTGCGCGGCGAGCGTGGCCGCCTGTGTCGCGGCCGCCCCCGGCACGCAGAGCGCGGGCAGCGTGCCGCCGGTGAACTTCAGGAGCCGTTCCGAACCCGTCGTCCGGATGACCTCCGTGACCGACGCCGCCCCGTCCGGCACCCAGTCCGGCAGCCGGGCGTCCTTGTCCCGCTTGCCCTCCGCGCCGGTCGCGTAGCCGACCGTCTTGACGTGTCCGTTCGCCTTTTCGGTCAGACCTTCCTTGAGCCCGCAACCGGACAGGGCGATGGTGGCCGTCGCGGCGGCGAGCACCGCCGCGGTGATCTTCGTGTTCATACGATCGAGTCAACCTCGCGGAAACGCCCACGGGATCGGACTTTCGGCCCGGCCGTGCCGCCATCCGGCCGATCTCGACGACGGATAACCGCCAGCGATCGGCCACCCCGCGCGACAGAGTGATCGTCGTGACAACGACAACAGACGCCCTGTCCGTGCTCAACGGCATGTACGCGGCGGAAGCCGAGTACTTCGCGGCGGGCGGCCCCGGCAAGGCGTCCTTCGCGTCGCTCGCCCCGTTCTTCTCCCCCGATGTGGTGCTGCACCAGGCGGACGGCCTTCCCTACGGCGGGATCTGGCGCGGCCACGAGGGCATGGAGCGGTTCTTCGTCGCCATGAGCGACACGTGGGACGTCTTCGACATGCTGGACCAGAGCTTCCTGAGCGAGACCGATCCGCTGGTGATCCTGACCCACGTGCACGTCCGGGCCAGGGCGACCGGCCGTGAGCTGGATTTCCCGATCCTGCAGACGATCACCGTCGCGGACGGGCGCATCACCGAGGTGCGGCCGTTCTACTGGGACACCGCGGCGATCGCGGCGGCCTGCACGAACTACCATTCCGCTGATGACCGCCTACCACGATCTTGAGCTGTTCGAGGAAGCCGCTTCCCTGCCGGAGCGGCAGCAGAAGATCCTGCTGACCATCCGCGAATGGGTGGTGGAGTACGGCTACTCGCCGAGCACGCGCGAGATCGGCGAAGCGGTCGGGCTGCGCTCGACGTCCTCGGTGTCGAAGCATCTGGCGGCGTTGGAGGAGAAGGGTTTCCTCCGCCGCAGCAGCTCCATCTCGCGCCCCATCGACGTGCGCGCCTTCCTGCACGGCACCGCGTCGAAGGAGTCCACAGAGGACTCCGTGCCGGTCCCCGTCGTCGGTGACATCGCCGCGGGCACGCCGATCTCCGCCGTCGAACACGTCGACGACGTGATGACCCTTCCGCGTGAACTCACCGGGCGGGGCAACGTCTTCGGCCTGCGGGTGCGCGGTGACTCGATGATCGACGCGGCCATCTGCGACGGCGACATCGTCGTGGTGAAACAGCAGCAGGAGGCGCACTCCGGCCAGATCGTCGCCGCGATGATCGACGAGGAGGCCACGGTCAAGGTGTACCGCCGCCGCGACGGCCACGTGTACCTCGAACCGCGCAACCCCGCCTACGAGGTCATCGACGGCGACCGCGCGAGCGTGCTCGGCGTCGTGGTCTCGGTGCTGCGCAGCGTCTGACGCGGTTTTGTCGGTGGGCCGGAGTAGCTTGCGGCCCATGTACGAAATCGACTTCGTCGAGTTCCCGTCGAGTTCGGCGGCGGGCTCGAGCGGGTTCTTCGAAAAGGCCTTCGGGTGGACGGCGACGGCGTACGGCCCGGCGTACACCGACGTCCAGAGCGGCGGCGTGGTCTCGTTCGGCTTCCAGCAGGACACCGCGCAGCAGACGGCCGCGCCGCTGGTGACGATCCGCACCGACGACCTCGCCCGGGCGAGGGCTTCCGTCGAGGCCGCGGGCGGAATCGTCACGGTCGAGCCGTTCTCGTTCCCCGGCGGGCGCCGGTTCCACTTCCGCGAGCCCGGCGGCGCCGAACTCGCGGTGTGGTCCCCGGACTCCTGACATCAGGCCGCGAAGCCCAGCACGAGCGAAGCGGCGACAGGCGCCATGTACATCAGCGGGAACGCGACGTGCGACGGCCAGTGCGCGCGAAGCACGGTGATCACGGCACCGGTGAAGTAGAGCACCAGGCCGATCCCGGCCGCGACGCCGAGCGCGGGCACCCACAGACCGGCGATCAGGCCGAGGGCGCCCGCGGCTTTGGCGACCCCGAGCGGGGTCCACCAGCCGCGCGGAACGCCGTAGTCGGCCAGCGGCTGCACGACCCACTTGGCGCGGAAGAAGATCGAAGCGGCCGAGAACGCGGCCATGAACGCTCCGACGACGGTGACGATGACATAAGCGGTGGTCATTTCGGTTTCTCCTTGGCTTCTCGGTGGTTCGCGGGGTTGACCCCGGCCACCGGCCCGATGTGACAGCCCGTCGGGTGAAGCACGTCACAGGGTGTCGTCGTTTTAGAGCAAGTGCTCTGTTATCCTCGCCGCATGCCCCGCCCCCGCGTGCACGACCTGGACCGGCTGCTCGACGCGGCCGAGCGCCTCGTCGTCGAAGTCGGCGCCCGGGGCGTCACCGTGCGATCCCTCGCGGCCGCCGCGGGCGTGTCCAACGGGACGATCTACCACGCTTTCGGCTCGCTCGGCGCGCTGCTGGCCCGCGTCTGGCTCCGTGCGGCGAGCGCCTTTCTCGACCTCCAGACCGAGCTGGCCGATCAGGCGGAAGGCCCGTCCGCCGCGATCGCTGCCGCGGCGGACGCACCGGCGGAATTCGCCCACCGCCGTCCGGAAGCGGCCCGCCTGCTCATCACCGTCAAGAAGGAGCATCTGCTCGGCCCGCAGGTCCCCGAAGATCTCGCCGGCGAGCTCCTCGCACTCGACAAACGCCTGGTCGGGCTTCTCGTCACGCTCGCCGAACGGCTCTGGGGCAGGCGGGACGCGCAGGCGGTCGAAGTGCTGACGACCTGCGTCGTCGACCTGCCGACAGCCCTGTTCCGCCGCGCGTTCACCGCGGGCGAGCCGATCTCCGAAGACTCCCGGGCCCGGCTGTCCGCCGCGGTCCACGCCATACTCCTGCTCCCACCCCCACGGAAGGACTGACATGCCCACTCTGCGCCACGACGCCCCGGTGTTCCTGCTGGACCTCGGGGACGACGAGAACCGGTTCTCGCCGTCCTGGCTGGAAACCGTGCATTCCCAGCTGGACACCGTCGTCGCCTATCCGGATCCGGCGGTGCTGGTCACCGTCGGATCCGGGAAGTTCTACTCCAACGGCCTCGACCTCGACTGGCTCACCAGCAACCCCGCCAAGGCCGCGCAGTACGTCGCCGACGTGCACGAGCTGCTGGCCCGCGTGCTCACCCTCGGCGTGCACACGGTCGCCGCGATCAACGGCCATGCCTTCGGCGCCGGGGCGATGCTGGCGATGGCGCACGACTTCCGGGTGATGCGGGCGGATCGCGGGTTCTTCTGCTTCCCCGAAGCGGACATCAACATCCCGTTCACACCGGGGATGGCGGCGCTGATCCAGGGCAAGCTCACCCCCGCCGCCGCGATCGCGTCGATGACCACCGGACGACGGTTCGGCGGCACCGACGCGCGCGATCTCGGGCTCGTGGACGCCGTCGCCGAGAAGCCCGCGCTGCTGGAGTACGCGGCCGATCTCGTGCGCCCGCTGGCCGGGAAGGACCGCGGCACGCTGTCCGCGATCAAGACGACGATGTTCACCCCCGCCGTCACCGCGCTTCGCGCCAAGTAGCCGTCGTGCGCACCGACGACGCGGAGTTCGATCGGCTCGTCGAGCCGCTACGCCGTGAGCTGCACGCCCACTGCTATCGCCTGCTGGGCTCGGCCCACGACGCCGACGACGCCCTGCAGGACGCGCTTCTGCGGGCCTGGCGGGGCATGGAGCGGTTCGAGGGCCGGAGCTCGATGCGCACCTGGCTCTACACGATCGCCACCCGCACCTGCCTCGACATCGCGGCGGCGCGCGGGAAACGCGCGCTGCCGATGGACCTCGGCCCGTCGAGCGAGCAGGTCGTGCTCGAACACGCCCCGCTGACCGAGGTGGCGTGGCTCGGCCCGTACCCCGACGGCCCGGAGACCCGGTACGAACGGCGCGAGGCCATCGAGCTGGCGTTCGTCGCCGCGTTGCAGCACCTGCCGGGCAACCAGCGGGCCGCACTGGTGCTCTTCGACGTCCTCGGTTTCCCGGCCGCCGAAATCGCGTCCATAATGGACACTTCGGTGGCGGCGGTGAACAGCGCGTTGCAACGCGCGCGGGCGATCGTGGCGGAGAAGGTCCCGCCGCCCGGCGAGCAGCGGAAACTGGACGACACCCGAACGCGCGAGATCGCCGCGGGCTTCGCCTCCGCGCTGGAGCGTGGTGACGCCGACGCGCTCGTGGCGCTGCTGACGGAGGACGTCACCTGGTCCATGCCGCCGCTCGCACAGTGGTACAGCGGCATCGAGGCGGTCACCGGCTTCGCCGCCGAGGTCCCGCTCGGCCGGTGCCCGAGCTGGCACACCGAGATCGTCACCGCCAACGGGCAGCCCGCCGTCGCCTGCTACCTCGGTGAGTCGACGGACGCCGTCCACACCCCCTGGTCGATCACCGTGCTGTCCCTTCGTGACGATCGGATCCGCGACATCACCTCGTTCCTCGACGCGGACCTGTTCGCACGGTTCGGCCTTCCCCCGGCGAAGCCTTGAGCGTGCGCAAGAAGGTGTTGATCGCGCTGGCGGTGGCCGTCACCCTCGTCGGTGTGGTCTTCGGTGGCGCGTTCGCCTTCCAGCGCAAGCTGATCTACCTGCCCGAGGCAGGTCCGGTTCCCGGTGCGGCCACGGTCCTGCCCGGCGGCAGGGACGTCACGCTCACCACCTCGGACGGGCTCGGCCTGGCGAGCTGGTACTTCCCGGTCGCGGGCGCGAAAGCGGCCGTGCTGGTCGCGCCGGGCAACGCCGGGAACCGGTCGTTCCGCGCGCCGCTGGCCCGCGCGCTGACCGCGCGCGGGCTCTCGGTGCTGTTCCTGGACTATCGCGGATACGGGGGCAATCCCGGCGAGCCGTCCGAGAACGGGCTCGCGCTCGACGTCCGCGCCGCACAGGATTTCCTGACGCGCGAGGCCGGAACGCCCATGATCTATTTCGGCGAGAGCCTCGGCTCGGCGGTCGTCACCGAATTGGCCACCGAACGTCCGCCGTCCGCGCTCGTGTTGCGTTCGCCGTTCGTCGACCTCGCGTCGGTCGGACAACGGCACTACCCGTTCCTGCCGGTCCGCTGGCTGCTGCGGGACGAGTTCCCGACGAAGGACGCCGTCGCCCGGGTGAAGGCGCCGGTGACCGTCGTGTTCGGCGCCGAGGACTCGATCGTCCCCGCCGAGCAGAGCCGTGAGGTGGCACGGGCCGCCGGTGCCAGGACGATCGAAGTCCCCGGCGCGGATCACAACGACCCGGTGTTCTCCGACGGGCCGGAGCTGATCGACGCCATCGCGGGCGCGATCCGCTGACGGCTCAGGCCCGCTGCGTACGACGGCGCAGCGACAACGAGTGGCCGGGATTGAGTTTGCGACCGAGGCGGTCGGCCTTCGGCCAGCGGACGTCCGTCGCCCAGCCCGCTTTCTCGAACAGCCAGATCAGCCGTGCGGAGATGTCGAGCTGGCCGCGGCGGACGCCGTGCCGGGCGCCGGTCGGGTCGGCGTGGTGCGAGTTGTGCCAGGACTCGCCCATCGAGGCGATGGCGAGCGGCCAGAAGTTCGCGGACTTGTCGCGGGCGGCGAACGGGCGGTCGCCGATCAGATGGCACAGCGAGTTCACCGACCAGGTGACGTGGTGCAGCAGCGCCACCCGGACGAGGCTCGCCCAGAAGAACGCGGTGACCGCGCCCCACCAGGACAAGGTGATCACGCCGCCGAGGACGGCCGGCGCGAGCAACGTCACCACGGTGAGCAGCGGGAACAGCCGGTCGATGCGGGCGATGTCGCGATCGGTGAGCAGATCCGGGGCGAACCGCCGCGCGTTGGTCTTCTCGCGGTCGAACAGCCAGCCCATATGGGCGTGCCAGAAGCCGCGGGCCAGCGCGGCCGGGGTGGTGCCGAACCGCCATGGGGAATGCGGGTCACCCTCGCGATCGGCGAAGGCGTGATGCCGCCGGTGGTCGGCCACCCAGCCGATGACCGGACCCTGCATGGCCATGCTGCCCGCGACCGCGAGGGCGATCCGCAGGCCGCGGTTGGCCTTGAACGCACCGTGGGTGAAGTAACGGTGGAATCCGATGGTCACGCCGAGGCCGGTGAGGAAGTAGAACCCGGCGGCGAGGCCGAGGTCCAGCCAGCCGAGGCCCCAGCCCCACGCGAAGGGGACGGAGGCCGCCAGTGCCACCAGGGGCACCACCGCGAACAGCTTGACGAGAAGGTTTTCGGTGCGGGACTGCTCTCCCGACAGGAGGGGTTGCGGCGACTGCCGCTCTTCGCTGCCCGGGGGTCTGAGAACTGAGGTCATGTCGCCGTTTCTTGTCGATGGCCGTGGCATGTGCCGGCTGCTGGAGCCTGAGGCACGACGCGGCGCACGAAAGGCATGCCCGCGACGAATTCTGCGCGAGCGTGCTGGGACAACACGACACCCAAAACGTTGGACTGGTCAGTTCAACGAACGACGTCGGCCGATGGTTCCGGTGCGGGATAAGAAGGTTCGCGAAAAAGATCCATGTATCGCTCGCCCTGGGGAGTGGTCGGCTCGTGGGGCTCGTCCTGAGCTGCGAGCGGGTGACTGAACAGCGCACTGTCCGTGCTGTGAGTTTTGACGGTGAAACCTTTCGAGG
This sequence comes from Amycolatopsis sp. CB00013, assembly GCF_001905755.1. Classification (NCBI taxonomy): domain Bacteria; kingdom Bacillati; phylum Actinomycetota; class Actinomycetes; order Pseudonocardiales; family Pseudonocardiaceae; genus Amycolatopsis; species Amycolatopsis sp. CB00013. The sequence continues at coordinate 216,030 of NZ_LIWC01000006.1, forward strand.
GGGACCGCTGTTTCGCGGTCTTCGGCGAGGCCGGGGACGATTTCCGCCCGCCTCGCGGCGTCACGCCGAGGGCGTCGCCACCTCTCACGGTACACGCCCCGGGGCCGAAACCCCAGGGCGTCCACCCTGATCAGCCGGTCACTGTCACATTGAGCGCGGCCACGACGCTCCGCTCTTCGTAGGCGAAATGCGCTTCGAGCTTCCCCGCGAGGGCGTCGAACTCGTCACGCAAGCGTGCCGGATCACTCTCGCCGTGCACGTAGCCCTCCACGAGGTCGCGGATCCGCTTCTGCGTCGCCGCGACGACGACATGGTCTTCCCCCAGCTTCGTCAACGTCGGCGCGAGCGCGGGAAACCGTTGTGCCAGCAGAGGAAACGCGCCCATGTCCTCGCCGGTGTGATGTTTGGTCAGCGCCTCGCAGAACGAAACACAGTGCGCCTTCAAGGATTTCTCCATGACGAGCGCGTCGGCACGGCCGGCCACGATGTCTTCCACTCCGGCGCGCAACGTCCTGAGCTCCTCCCGCAACCACTCATGGACTTCCACCAGGAAGTCGCCCATCCCTCGCACCCGGTCGTCGATCCGGTGCAGGATCACGACCGGCAGCTTGCGCGTCGTTTTCGCCTGATACTCGGCGAATCCCGGCTCCTCGGCGACAATCTTCGCGAACAGCGCGTCACGCTCCGCGGCGGGCGGGATGGACGCGATGGCCTCGTAAGTCTCGGTTTCCGTCTCGATCGTGACCCGATGGTCACGCCGGATGTTGTGGTACCAGCCCGGATGCGCGGGGGCGCCCATGTTCGAGGCGACAACGACGGTCTTGCCGTCGATTTCGAGATACCCCAACGGATTCGTCCGCCGCTGACCGGTCTTGGCGCCGGTGGTGGTGAGCAGGATCAGCTTCCAGCCCTCGAGCATGCCGCTCTTGCCCTGCCTGAATTCTTCGATCACCTGGTCGTTGAAGGTCACTGCGTTCCTTTCCCATCGCCGTGTCGACAGGAGGGCGCGGAACAGTCACCGGAGGAGCACACATACGCCCGTTTTCGGGCGCACCACATGGAGGCGTCATCCCACGACGCGGGATGAGTGAAAGGAGAGACGGTGTGTGCCGGTCTCTGGTGGCCGAGTAGCCGCTACCTCCATGAGTAGGCCCATACGGGGCTCAGCGACGACGTTAGCACGGGCCCCAGGCGACGCGCACCCACCTTGCTCTCCCCCGCCGCATTTAGTCGACTAAATGCGGCCACTCACGCCCTCCGCATTGCCTTTAGGCGCCCTACACCTTTCGATATAGTCTGAATACGCTATAGCACAGGTGTTCGAATCGGCGTAGCGTTGATCTTGTGTCCAACGACAGCAGATCCGAGACGACGCCCACCGAGTGGTGGCGCGTCGACACGGCGACGCTGCATGCGCGTAAACAAGAACTCGAAGTTCTTAAGCGCCAACTGGATGCCGAACAGAACGCGATCCTCGCTGAGATCAATTCCCGGGGGATCCGTGGCTGTAGCGGTCATTCGACGCTGGCCGGGCTGATCCTCGAAGACTTCCTGGTTTCTGACAAGGAAGCCGCCGACCGCGCCGACCGCGTCCTGGCTCTACATGCCGGTCCGTCGATCGGTGGCGACCCCGAACCGCCCCTGGCGCCGCTCACTGCCGAGGCTGCCGCGGAGGGCACGATCGGCGGCGGCCAGATCGACGCCATCATCAAGACTCTCACCCGGATCCCGTCGAGCGTGCCCGAAGCGGACGTGCGAGCTGGGGAGAAGATCCTCGTCGAACTGGCCAGACATGCGGGACCACGCCAAATCGCCCGCGCCGGACGCCGCCTCCTCGACGAACTCGACCCGGACGGTAAGGAGCCCCGCAACGAGGACCCGAAGGAGACCCGGCCGGAGCTGCGGTTCGTCAAGCACCGCGACGGGTCACTCGGTTTGAAAGCCAGGCTCGACCTGGAAACCTACGCGCGGTTGAAGTCCGATCTGGATCCGATGGCCAAGCCGCACAAGGCCATCGACGGAGTCCGGGACTCTCGCACTCAGGACGAACGTTACGGGGATGCCTTCACCGACTACGTCCGCCTGAAGACCACCAGCCGGAACCTCCCCGGCCAAGCAGGCGAAGCCACCCACATCCTCATCACCATGTCCTACGACGACCTGATCCGGGACATCGGTGAAGCCCACCTGGATCTGGTCGGCCCGATCAGTGCGACCGACGCCCGGATCCTTGCCTGCGATGCCCGTGTCCGACCCGGTGTCCTCGGGACGGCGGGCGAACCACTGGACATCGGCCGCTCCAAACGCACCGTGTCGCTGGCGCAGAAATACGCGCTCACCCTCCGGGACGGAGGCTGCGCGTTCCCCGGCTGCGACATGCCCGTCCCCCGGTGCACGGCTCATCACATTGTTTTCTGGCGACACCACGGCGAAACCAAAATCGACAACCTCGTACTCCTGTGCACCAAGCACCACCGACTCATCCACCGCAGCGAATGGAAAGTCCAGATCGCCCAAGACGGCCTACCCGAATTCACCCCACCGGCTTACCTCGACCCGACCGGAACACCAAGGAGGAACACCATGCACCTCAGGACATAGGCCGACTCCGCGAAGCTTCCGAGACCGAACAGCCGGCCACCTTGAGAACTCACGGCCGGGGTTCGTCCCTGCCCACCGATCAGGCACTCCTAATCCAACGCCAGCTCTCCGACCACCTGGTCTCCGCTCATCTCTCCCGTCAACCGGAAGCCGAGCCTGAGGTAGAAGCGCTCGGGACCGTCCTCGCCGGAGTGCCAGGTGGCGGTGAGGCGGTTTCCGCCCCGGCGGCGGATCTCGGCGGCCACGGCCTCGACCGCGAAACGGCCGTAGCCCCGGCCCTGCTCGCCCGCCGCGATGTTGAGGCGCCACAGACCGGAGCGGATGTCGGTGCCCGTGCCGTCGCCCGCGAAGTCGATGTCCAGGAAGGCCATGAGGAAACCCACCAGCCGGTCGCCGTCGAAAATGAGGCGGGGCCAAGCGATACCGGGATACACGAATGCCTCGGCAAGGGACTTCACGACCGGCGCGACCAGATGCTCTTGGGCCGGGTGGACCTTCAGATCGATCGCGGCGTCGAAGTCGGCGGCCGTGACCTCGGCCAGTCGGGGAGTCATGCCCACCCCACTTCCTCCAGCACAGCCCGGATCACGTGCCGCGCGTTGCCCGCCATGGTCTCGTTGATCGTGCGGTAGTACGGCAGCGCGATCAGCGCCTGCGAAAGTGTCCGGCCGCGGCCGCGGCTCCAGGTCGCGTCGTCCACGCCCACTGCATTCCGGAACACGCCTCTCGCGTCGGCGGGCAACAGGTTCCACGCCGGGAACAGGTCGCAGGCCGGATCGCCCACACCCAGGCAACCGAAGTCGATCACCGCGGAAAGGCGGCCATCATTCACCAGCAGATTGCCCGGCATCAGGTCGGCATGCAGCCACACCGCCGGCTCCTCCCACACGGGGATCCGCAAAGCCTCCTCCCAGAGCGCGAGGACGGCGTCGCAGTCGACGTTCTCTTCCGGAATCGTGCGGAGGCTTTCGATCGCCGACCTGGTCTCCGCGTCCAACGTCGCGAGCGGTCCGCCACGGTGCGCGAGAGAAGGCGCGGGTACCGGCGGGACACGGCGCATCGCGAGCACGAACTCCGCCAGGTCTTCGGCCAGCGGCACGGGCGAGCCGAGTGCTTCCGGCCGCGGGTTCTCGCCGGGCAGCCAGCGGTACACCGACCACGGCCACGGGTATCCGTCGGCGGGTACTCCTGCCCCGAGTACCTCCGGGATCGGCGTGGGCAGCTTCGGGGCGAGCCGGGGCAGCCACTTCTGTTCCAACGCGACGTCCTTGGCGCCGCTCTTGGTCAGGGGCAACCGCACGACCAGGTCGTCGCCCAGCCGGAACATGGCGTTGACCGTGCCACCGGAGGGCCATCGTTCGATCGCCTGCCCGGCCCATCGGGGGAACTGTGCCGCGATCAGCTTCCGTACGAGGTTCTCGTCGACCACGACGGTCATCCAACCACCGCCGGGGCATCATCGAGGCATGCCGATCCTCGCCGGTCCCGAGCCGCTCACCCCGGAGGCCACCATCCGCCCGGCGCGGGCGGGCGAGGAGGACGTGGTCCTCGATCTCCTCGCCGAAGCCGCGGCCTGGCTGGCCGCGCGCGGGATTCACCAATGGCCGCACCGCTTTCCCGTGGATTCGGTGCGGCACCAGATCCGGGTGGGTGAGGCGCTGCTGATCGTCGGGCCTCGCGGTGGCGCGGGAAGCGGCCGGGCTCGGGATCCGGATCGTCGGCTGGGTCGGCGAGAAGGCCGCGGCTCACCACAAGACCTTCGTCCGCGTGGCGACCACGAGGGACAACCCGGCGTTGCGCGGGTACTACGAGCGCGCGGGATTCGAGCACGTGGCGGACCCGCCTGAAGCGAAATGGCCCACCAGCCTCTACGAAAAGCGGGTGACCGAGTCACGGCAAGCCCAGGACCTCCGGCCGTGAAGCGTATTTCCGCCAATACCGTCCCGGATCCGGGACCAGGCGCCGCGACTCGAGATCCAGCAGTCCGGAGACACTTTCGACCTCGGCCACGACGGCACCGTCCGGCGCCACGAACTCCTGGACGACCCGGGACACCTTGCCCGGCTCCCAGACGAACCGGGTCAGGACGTCGATCCGCGCACGGGCACGAAGCTCGCGACGGAACCGGATCGTCGTTTCGAGGTTGACCGGGCCGAGGTTCCCCGCCTTCAAGGCCAGCGGGTCCACCCCGGCCGCCCACACGCATTCCCAGCGCGCGTGATCGGCGTACGCGAGGTAGGCGGGGCCGCGGACGTGGCCGTTGAGGTCGAGATCGTCCGTACGGATGTCGATGGTGACGCGGAAAGGTTCGAGCACTTCCCGATCTTCGCTTCGGCGGGCCGCCTCAGTCTGGAACGTTTCGGCCAGTCCAGGACCGCACGAGCGCGCCGGGCGAAGCGCCCGACAGACGGCGGCATTCCCGCCCGAGATGGGACTGATCCGCGTAGCCCACATCGGCGGCGACGTCGGCGAGCGACGCCTGGTCGCGCGCCACGGCCTCGACCCGCTTGAGGAACCCGTGGAATCGCAGCACCCGCTGCAACTCCTTGGGGCCGACGCCGACGTCGTGCCGGACATGCCGCCGAAGGCCGCGCTCGCTCACACCCAGCCGAGCCGCTACCCGATCAGTGCGGGCCCCGGGCGCGCTCAACGCGCGAGCGGCCGCGATCGACAGCCCGTCCACGTCGACATCCCGGAGCCTCTCGGCGACCAGCGCTTCCAACACCGACCGCGCCTCGCCGGGCGTCCCGCATCCGGCCAGCTCGGACTCCGCACGACGAGCCTTGGCGGCCCACAGGTCACGCAACGGGGTGGCGCCCGCGGAAAGCTCCGTCATCGGCAGGCCCAGCACCGCACCGCCGACGCCGCACCGCAGGCGGAGCCCGGCGGTCCACACCGCCGACGGCAGCTCGTGCCGTAGCACCCCGCGCACCGTGGTGACCGCGGCCAGCACCGTCCCGTCCCAGACCAGATCGACACAACCGTCCGGGAACACCCTCAGCGGACGACGGCAGCCCACCACACCCGTCCAGACGCTCTCGACGACGCCGGCCACCGCCACGACCGGCCTGCTTTCGCGGTACACCGAGCGACCGGACCGTCGACGCAGCGGAACACCCACGTCCGGCAGTATGCCCCCGGCCACCGACAAGATGCGCTTCACTTGATCTTGCTGAAGACTTGCCGTCGTGCTGCTGCCGGTGCTCGACCCGTCCCCCGCCGAGTGGATCTCCCCCAGGCTCGGTGGGGCGTTCGGCGCGGCGGGCCGCACGGTTCCGCGTGGCTACGCCGCGTACGCGCGTGTCTGCCATCCCGCCGAGCGTGATCGCGGCGGCTGGGCGAGCTGGCGCGAAGCCGCGGCCGAGACGGGGCGCCGGGCCCACGCCGCCATGCAGTGGCACGCGCTCGTCGGCTCCCCGGATCCGGTGAATCTCACCGGCTCGCTCTGGCGGGGCTCCCCGCCGGACCGGGGCTCGCTGCCGTCACACAGCCTCACCGCGCTGCTGGCCGTGCTCGGCCGGCACACGAGCACACTGAACGGCTGGTTCTGCCTTTGGGAGGGCTACGGCTGGGCCGACGAGGCGACGCTGTCGCGCGAACACCTCGCCGCGCCTCGCCTGCGCCATCCCGGCCGGGACTACCTGCTGTTCCACGGGCCGCTGACGGCCGCGACCGAACTCGGCTGGCGGCCCCGGCCGAACTGGTTCGAGGCGCAGTCGCCCAACCTGTTCTGGCCGGACGACCGCGCGTGGTGCGTCGCCACCGAGGTCGACTTCGATTCGACCCTCGTCGCGGGTGACGAGGCCCTGATCGACGCATTGCTGGACGCGCCGGGTCTGGAGGCCTGGCGCATCGAGTCCGACACCTCGCTCGCGGCCGACGGGGACCGGATCAACCAGCTCCCGTGAGGGGGTCAGCGCTCTTCGATCGAGTCGACCTTCGTCGGGTAGAACGCCACGTGGTCCTTGATCTCGGCGACCGCTTCGTGCGGCGCCTCGTAGGTCCAGACGGCGTTCTCGGCGAGGCCGTCGCCGGTGCGGATGCTGTAGTACGACGCGTCGCCCTTGAACGGGCAGTACGTCGAGTGGTCCGTCCGCTCCAGCAGGTCGAAGTCGACGTCGGCACGCGGGATGTACTGCGCGGGCGGGTAGTTGGCCTCCCGCAGGGTGAGCGCGTTCGCGCTGTCCGCCACGACCTTGCCGCCGATCGTGACGACCACTCGCGCCTCGTTCGGCGCCACCGTGATCGGGTGGTCCGCGCTGGGCTTCAACACCTTTTTGTCAGACATACCGGGCACAGCGACGCCGAACGCGCGGATATTCCCGTCAGGGCAGGTAGTACATCGGATTCGGCAGCTTGACCGGGAATTCGGCGTATCCGCCTTCGAGGTCGCTGAACTGGTCGCCGAAGTTGGCCAGGATGGTCGCCCCGGTCGAGGCGATGTGCTTCCGCGTGCCCGCCTTGTACTGGACGGTGGTGCAGGTCAGCCCGCACGGCAGGTAGTCCGGCGCGGTGGTCTTCGGCTTGAAGAACGCCCCCGCCGGCGCCGGGTAGCCCTCGTTCGCGAGGTTCTTGAGCGACTGCGGGCCCTGGAACTCGTTGCGCCCGGTCAGGAAGTAGATCTTCACGCCGCGCTGCGCGGCCCAGTTCGCCAGTTCCAGCACCGGCTTGTTCGCGACGAACGTGCCCTTGTCGATCGCTTCCTGCTGCTTCTTCGGGTCGAAGCCGAAGTCGTTGTCCGCTTCCCAGCCGTAGGTGACTTCGGCGGTGTCGTCGACGTCGAACACGACGGCGGGGTTCTTCACGCCGCGGTCCAGCCGACGCGAGAGATAGCGCTTGGCGTCCTCGACTTGGCGCTTCGTGTCGGAGACGAACCGGCTGCCCTCGGAGTACCCGTGCTTGCCGTCGCTGCCGACGACATCGCCGTAGTAGGCCTTCACGTCGAGTTTGACCCGGCCGATGTTCGCGGGCTCGTGACCGCGCCGCCAGGTGGCGTCGTCGGTGTTCGCGACGGCGGTGGCGCCGCCCGCGAGGACGGCTCCGGCGGCCGCGGCGGCGGCCAGTTTCAGCAGACCGGTGAACCGGCTCATGGAAATGCTCCTCACGTCAGCTGTGCGCGGCAAAGGAACGCTACTCCAGAACGACCGATTCTGGTCAGAACCAAAGTAGCTTCTTCACCTCCGCGAGGTTTCAGCTTGCGGCGCAAGGCATCCGGGTCTATGTCGAGACCGCGGACGAGGATTTCCAGTCGACCGATATCGTGTTTTTTCAGCAGTACACGAAGATTCTTCTCGCTGTACGGTCCGTGCTCGAACACCCGGAACGCCCGGATTCCCGGCGGCGGAGTGTCGCCGGTCAGGTACGCGATGCGTTCGTCGAGCTGCCACAAACCGTGCCGTGCGGCGTAATGCCGCACGAGTCCGGCACGGACGACGGCGCCGTCGGGGTCGACGATCCATTCACCCGGCTCGCGCACGGGGATCTCGTCGGGATCGGCGTCGGTGACCGTCCACTGTGCACCGTCCGAACGCAACACCGTCGCGCGGCGCGACACCGTCGAACCCACGCCGCGCCACAGGCACGCCTCGCGGACCTGACCGTCCAGAGAGACCAGTTCGACCTCGTCCGCCCAGGGCGCGATGGAGAAATCGAGCCCCGGCGCGCATTTCACCGAGAGTTCGCGGCCTGGATACGCCTCGACCAGACCGTCCAGCGGTGGCAGGAAGTCGGCGGGCTTCCACGCCCGGCGTCCGGCGGAGTCACGACGAGCCGGGTCGGCGACGACGACCGAAGAACGGCTGACCGGCCGCAGCGCGTCGGCCCTGAGCAACGCGGGCGAAACCCCGGCCGCGGCGGCGTTGTGCCGTGCCATCGCCAGCCGGACCTCGTCCAGATCCGAACCCAGCGCCTTCGCGGCGACGCGGGCGATCTCGACCAGGTCCGCGCCGACCGAACACGTCACGTCGTGGACGTCGCGGCCGGCGAGCCGCGAAGCCCGGTGCCGGGCGACGAGTGTGGCGCTGGCCTGCTGAAGGGCGTCGCCGGTGAACAGCCACGAACCCGCGGAGTCCAGTTTGGCCGACGACTTCCGCCGCAGCACCACCGTTTCCAGCACCGCGGCCGCGTGGTCCGAGGCGATCCGGCGCACGGCGGCGACGTCGGCGATGCGGGTCTTGTCGGTCAGCGGCAGGGACGAGCATGCGGCGAGCGCCGCGCTTCCCGCGCCGGAGCGCAGGAAGGCGACGTCGTCGAGCGTGAAGTGGTACGGCAACCTACGAGCGCTTGGTACCGGTGATCATCACGTTGTAGAACAGCTCGCGCGGCAGCACCTTGGCGAGCAGCTTCTTGTCCAATGCGGACAGCCGCAGCCACAGCCGGTACGCGAACAGACGCCAGCGCAGGGTCAGCTTCTCCTGCGGCACGGCGGCCTCGAAGGTGCGGATCGGCCAACCGGCCAGCGCCGCGGCGAACTCCTCGGTGACCGCGCGGACGTCCTGCGCGCCCGCGCCGCGGGCCATCGACTCGAGGTCGGATGGGTCGAAGGTGTGGATGTCGACCACGGCCTCCAGGGCGGCCGCACGGGAGGACTCGTCGAGTTCCTCCTGCGGACGGCGCCAGCCGTTCAGCACCGGGATCTTCGTCAGGTTGGTGGTGAGGTACCACGTGATCTGGCCGAGTTTGCGCGCGTAGAAGTCGCCGACCTTCGTCGGCTCGCCCGCGAACACGAACCGGCCGCCCGGCTTCAGCACCCGCAGCACCTCGGCGAACGCCGCGCGGACGTCCGGGATGTGGTGCAGCACCGCGTGCCCGACGACGAGGTCGAAGCTGTTGTCCTCGTACGGGATCCGCTCCGCGTCGGCGACCCGGCCGTCGACGTCGAGGCCGAGGTTCTCGGCGTTGCGCAGCGCGACCTGCACCATGCCCGGCGAGAGGTCGGTGACCGAACCCTTCTTGATCACCCCGCCCTGCATCAGGTTCAGCAGGAAGAAACCGGTGCCGCTGCCCAGTTCCATCGCGGTCGGGTACGGCTGGCCGTCTTCACCGGCGACGGCGTTGAACACGTCCGTCGCGTAGGAGATGCAGCGCTCGTCGTAGGAGATGGACCACTTCTCGTCGTAGGTCCCGGCTTCCCAGTCGTGGTAGAGCACGTTGGCGAGCTTGGGGTCGTCGAAGGCGGCCTTGACCTCTTCGGCGGTGGCGTGCGGATTCGGCGCCGGATCGTTCACCTGGGTCATCGCGCTTACTTCCCCTCGAAGGTGGCCTTGCCGGGGCCGTTTTCGATGAACGACTTCATGCCGTTGCGCTGGTCCTCGGTCGCCCAGAGCGCGGCGAAGAGGTGGGATTCGAGCTTCAGGCCGCTCGCGAGGTCGGTGTCGAGACCGCCGTCGATGGCGGCCTTCGCGGCGCGAAGCGCGACAGCCGGGCCGTTCGCGAACTGCGAGGCCCACTTGTGCGCGGCGGCGTAGACGTCGTCCGGCGCCACGACCTCGTCGAGGATGCCCAGCGCGAGAGCCTCTTCGGCCTTCACGAACCGGCCGGTGAACACGAGGTCCTTGGTCTTGCTCGGGCCGATGAGCCGCGCGAGGCGCTGCGTGCCGCCGGCGCCGGGGATGACGCCGAGCTGGATCTCGGGCTGCCCGACCTTGACGTTGTCGCCGGCGATGCGGCGGTCGGCGGTCAGCGCGAGTTCGAGGCCGCCGCCCAGCGCGTAGCCGGTGATGGCCGCGACGACCGGCTTCGGGATGTTCGCGATGGTGGCCAGCGACGCCGTCAGCGCGGCGCCGAACTTCGCGATTTCGGGGTACGTGCGCTCGGCCATCTCCTTGATGTCCGCGCCACCCGCGAAGGTCTTCTCACCGCCGTAGAGGATCACGGCGCGCACGTCGTCGCGCTCGGAGGCCTCACGGGCCGCCTCGGCCAGCTCGGCCTGCACCTGGTTGTTCAGCGCGTTGACCGGCGGGCGGTCCAGCCGGATCGTGCCGACCCCGCCTTCGACCTCGAGACTTACGAACTCTCCCACGCCGTCCTCCTTAACCGTCCAAGACAGATTGCAGGCTACCGGTCAGTACGACCCGTCAGCGGCGACGGGCGAAGAAGCGATCACCGGACCGTTCGAGCAGCAGGTCCTGATCGAACGTCTTGGACAGGTTGTCGCTGGTCACGACGTCGTCCACGAGCCCGGACGCCACCGCGCGGCCGTCGCGCAGCAGCAGCGCGTGGGTGAACCCCGGCGGGATTTCTTCCACGTGATGGGTGACGAGCACCATGGCGGGCGCCTCCGGGTCGAGGGCCAGCTCCGAAAGACGGGCGACGAGGTCCTCGCGGCCGCCGAGGTCGAGCCCCGCGGCGGGTTCGTCGAGCAGCAGCATCTCCGGATCGGTCATCAGCGAACGCGCGATCAGGGTCCGCTTGCGCTCACCCTCCGAAAGCGTGCCGAAGGTGCGCTCGGCCAGGTGTGCGATGCCGAGCGCGCCCAGGAGCTCCAGGGCGCGGTCGGTGTCGAGGCTGTCGTATTCCTCACGCCAGCGGCCGACGACGGCGTACCCGGCGCTCACCACGACGTCGACGACGCGCTCCTCACCCGGCACACGCTGGGCGATCGCGGCCGAGGTGAACCCGATCCGCGGGCGCAGCTCGAAGATGTTGACCTTGCCGATCCGGTCGCCGAGCAGGTCGACCGTTCCCGAGGTCGGGTGGAGTTCGGCCGCGGCCAGCCGGAGCAGGGTGGTCTTGCCCGCGCCGTTCGGGCCGAGCACCACCCAGCGCTCGTCCAGTTCCACGGTCCAATCGAGGTCGGCGAGGAGGTCGTTGCCTGTTCGGCGGACCCCGACACCGGTCATCCTCACCACGAGGTCGTCAAGTTCGCTGGGCTGGATCGGCTCGCTCACGCGCCCATTGTGTCCGCACTCGCGCGCGTGTGTGCACCGGGCCGCCGGTCGGTGGAAAGCGGCTGGTCCAGGGAGTGGGACGAAGCGACCCGGAAGCGGCCGCTGTGGCAGCATCGAGCACGTGATCAGGTCCGTGTCCGCCGCCTTCCCCGTCATCGGGGGCTCTTTCTGGCGCCGCCGGGCCATCGACCTGCTGCTCGTCGCCTCGTGCGGGTGTACCACCGCGCGACACGGCTGAGTCCTCACTCTTCCGACGGCACTCCCGTGTCGCGCCGCGTTCGGCCCTGCTTCCGAGCCCGCGAACCTTCACGAGGAGCCTCACCGTGACCACGTCCATCACCCCGCGCCAGGACTTCGAGATCCATCCGCAGCTGGTCGACCCGCTGCTGCCGGAATTGCTGCACCCCGACCGTCTGCTGTGGACGCCGCGGGAACTGGCCGACCTGACCTCCACCGTCGCCACCGAACTGACCTCGGGCCTGCGCGGCCTGCTGCGTTTCGACGCCGACCACCGCTGGTGGGCGCGTCTCGCGCTGACCGACGGCGTCGAACTGTGGCTGCTGTCCTGGCTGCCCGGCCAGCAGACCAAACCGCACGACCACGGCGGCGCGTCCGGCTCGTTCACCGTGCTGCAGGGCGAACTCGGCGAGGAGTACCGCTACCCCGGCGGCCCGATCCGGCGCCGCACGCACGTCGCGGGCGAGGGCATCGGCTTCGGCGCGGGGCGCGCGCACCAGGTGACCGGCATCGGCACCGAGCCCGCCGCCAGCGTCCACGCCTACTCGCCGCCGCTGGTCGCGACCCGCGAATACCGCACGCTCGCCGACGTTCCCGCCGAGATCCCCTCGCTGGCCCCGATACTGGGCCGATGAGCGCTATCGACAACCTGTTGGCCGCTGCCCGGGCCGGACTGGACCGGGCGGCGCCCGAGCAGGCGCTGCGCCTGCAGCGCGACGGCGCCCTGATCGTGGACATCCGCCCCCACGTCAACCGGCTCGAAGAGGGCGAGATCCCGGATTCGGTGGTCGTCGAGCGGATCCACCTCGAGTGGCGGCTCGCGCCGGACAGCGAGTGGCGGCTGCCGCAGGTGAAACCGGACTCGACGGTGATCGTCGTGTGCAACGAGGGCTATTCGTCGAGCCTCGCCGCCGCGGACCTGCAGCGGCTCGGCCTGCCGGGCGCGACCGACCTCGAAGGCGGGTTCCGCGCCTGGCGTTCGGCCGGCCTCCCGATCCGGGAAGGCGGCACGCCCGCCGTTCCCTAGCGGCGGACCGCGAGCCGCGCGATCGAGTCCGGGGAGAGCGGGAGCGCGGCGTGGATCCCGGCGCCTCGCGTCGGTCTGGGGTTGACCAGCACCCCCGTCGCCGCGTCGCGACCGGCGGCGGCGAGCACGACCTCGCGGCCGGTCCGGTGCCGGATCCGGGCCCAGCCCGCGCCGGTGACCGCACGGTACTCGGCCAGCAGACGCTCGTCGGTGAAGACGCAGAGCCACTCCCCGTGCGCGCCGAGGCGGGCCGGGATCGGCGCGCCCGCCTCGTCCGCCGGGCCGCATACCGTGCCGTCGAGGAACATCCGCATCACCGACGGCACGGGCTCGCTCGGATTTCGCTCCCGTTCGGGACGGACGTTCTCGGCGATCCATCGCGAAGCGAGCCTGAAGTCCTCGCCGGTGAGGTCCTCCTGGAAGCCGTCCAGGCTGTTCTTGACACTCCCCAGGAAGTCGTAGAACCGCCTGGTGCAGGTCCGTTCGGAGACGGCGACCCGGCCGCGGCCGACCATGGTCCGGATCCGGCCGACCATGCCCGCCCCGCCGTTCACCGGATCCACGCCGAGGTTGTACGCGGTCCAGACGATCTCGGGCATGAGCGGGTCGGCGAACCGCTCGAGAACGCGGTTCAGCCGCAGCAGGACGATTTCGCGCACCCGGCCCGCCTCGGCGTCCTCGGCGATCCCCCAGATGTCCCGCAGTTCCGGCCCCAGCGCGCGGCGCAGGCCGTCCTGCCGGATCCCGGCGCGGGCGTGGACATGGTGCAGCCGGTCCTTGGCCCTGCGCGATGTTTTCGTTTCCTTCGCCGAAGCCACCATTCCTCCGCGATTCGCGATCGGCCCGGCAAAGTCTATTTCACCGGGCTTTCCCGCATTGTTCGGGGAAAATCGAGAATCAGGGGTTTCCTTTGTTCGCCACCGGCTTGACAAGCGGCGGCATCGACCAGAATCGCCACATGGCGTCGCTCAGTCCCTGTGTCCGCCGGTCGAATTCGGCCGGGTCGGTCAGGAGCAACGCGGGCGCGAGCCCAGTCTGACCGGTGACCGCGTCGGGCGGCGGTGAAATCGGCTTCGCTTCGCGAGCGGGCCGGGGTTCCCGGACCACGCTCCGGTCGACCTCACCGAGCACCGTCTTCAACGCGGCCAGATCCTTGCCCACCTCGGTGAGCGTGGCCGCGGCCCGTGCCGCCGCCTCGGTCCGCTGGGCGATCAGTCTCCGCACGAGCGAAGGATCCGAAGTGTCCCGAGCGTTCCTGGTCAACTGCTCCAGGACCGCCACGAAATCGTCCAGCGCCCGCGCGGCGCGGCCGTGCTCCTCCGCGACCACCCGGCACCGGGCGGTCAGCTCGGCCCGGCGGCCCAGATACGCGTCGTGTCCGGGACCGGACCAGCCATGAGGATCGATCTGGCGTACCTCGACGGCTTGGTCCTCCAACGACCGGGAAACCGCTCGCAGGCGTTCCGCCTCGCTTCGGAGCACGCTGACCGTCCCAGCCGTCCAGGGCGCGCTCGGCCCGTCCGGGTCTTCCGGCTTCATCGTCCGTCCTCTTCGCTTCAGCCGAGAACGGCCTGGATGGTGTTGACGTTCCCGGCGTCGAAGGCGCGGGCCCGCCGAGTGAGGCTTTCGGCGGCATCGATCAGGTTGACCTTCTCGACCGCCGCTTCTTCACCGTTCCGGTAGTCCCGCGCTGCCTTGCCCAGCCGGTCGCCGAGGCGCCGCACGTCCTCGGCGAGAACGGTGACACTGTGCGCGGAAGCCTCCTGAAAGCTCTCCAGCGCCGCCACGAGCACGGGATCCCCCGCTTCGCTCGCCGTCGCCTTGAACTTCAGCGCCGGTTGCCTGGTGATCATCTCGGTGATGTCGTGGAGCCGGTCGCCCGCCCGGCCCAGTTCGTCGGGAACGGCCTCGAAATCGATCATGTCCGGTGTCCTCGTCTCGGATCAGCATTCACGGGCGAGCCTGGCGATCTCCTCCGGCGGGAGGGGCAAGGTGGCGTCGGCCCCCGCTCCCATCACCGGACTCGGATCGATCAGGATCCCGGTCGGGAAGATCCGGCCCGCGGCCGTCCGCACGACGTCCCGGCCCGTCCAGCGGCCGATCCTGGGCCACCCCGCACCGGCGGACTCGCGATACGCGGCCAGCAGCCCCTCTCCGGTGAAGACGCACAGCCACTCGCCCTGGGTACCGAGCTTCGCCGCGAGCGGGACACCCTCGCCGTCCGCGGGGCCGTGGACAGTGCCGTCGAGGAACATCTTCAGCACCGGTTCCATCGGCGCGCGCAGCCTTTTGATGGCCGTGGACAGTCCGCCCGCGGCCGCCGCGGGTTCCGGTGCACCGGGCCGGATGTTCGCGGCCAGCCAGCGCGAAGCCCGGGCGAGATCCCCGTCGGTGATCGCGCTCTGCCCGCCGCTCAAGCTCTTCACCACGGCCGGCAGGAAGACGTCGTTGAACCGCCGGGTGCAGGTTCGGACACTGCGTTCGACCTCGCCCTGCCCGACCAGCCTTTCGAGCCGCCGGACGACGCCGCTTTCCTCGCCGGGCGAACCGGCACCGAGGTTGTACGCGGTCCAGACGATCACGGGCATTTCGGGTTTCCGGAATTGGTCCAGCACCCGGTTCAAACGCACGAGCACGATCTCCCGCACGCGTGACGCCTCGGCGTCTTCCGCGATTCCCCAGCGTTCGAGCAGTTCCGGCCCCATCACCGTGGCGAGCCCGTCCTGCCAGATGCCGTTGCGCTTGTGGATCCCGAGCACGCTGTCCTCGGGTTTTTTTCTTTTCCTCGTCGAAGTCACCATTCCTCCCCTGTGCGACCTCAAGTCGAAGAGCCTAGGCGATCACAATGCGCCGCACGAATCACCCCCAATCGCTCGATAAAGCGGCTTTCACCTGCACTTTTGCCATTTATTGGACACCATCCGGGCCTGGGTTCGCCTTTTGTTTGCCACCGACTTGACAACGGGCGGGGATGACCGATCGATGGCAAATGAAAACCGTACGTACGTCTCCTGACCACTTCCTGGCCAAGGTCCCGCAAGGGATGCGCGAAGACGATCTCTTTGCTTAGCGTCGAAGCGACAGCCGCTGATCGAGCGGCCGGGAATCAGGAGCACGGAATGGAACTCGTCGTGATCGCCGGGCTGGCGATGCTGCTCGGTGCCGGAGCGGGCTGGCTCGTTTCGGCGCGGTGGCATCAGCGCCGGCAGGCGGAACTCGTTCACTTCGCCCAGGCATGGGAATACGCGCGGTACGCCGGATACGTCTCGGCGCACCGGTACCCGAACGGGACCGGTGCGCCGTTCCTGCGGTGATTCAGGCGTGGACGACGCGGGCCAGTTCCGCAGGCGTGGCCAGCAGACGGTGTTTCGGCAGCACGCGGACGGTGTAGCCGATCGAGCCCGGATGCGGCAGTTTCAGCCGCGCCGCGAACGCGCCGATGCCGTCGCCCGACATGCCGACGGTGACGGGGTCGCTCAACTCGTCCCCGTCGCCCACCTTCCCGACGACGGCCTGGACGTCCACTTCGGACGGTTCCAGGCCGGCGAGGTCGATCCGCGCCCGGATGGTCACCTCGGTGCCGGTGACCATCGGCGCGGAATCCTCGACGAGCAGTTCGGTGTCGAAGATCCGCACCCGCGGCCAGGAAACGTCCAGTTTGGTCCGGTAGTCGGCCAGCGACAACGCGCCGCGGTAGCCGTCACCCGTGGCTTCGGCGACCATCCGGGAGGCGGGCAGGTAACCCGATTCGACGTATTCCCGCACCATCCGCGAAGCCTGCACACGCGGCCCGAGGGTCTCCAGCGTGTGCCACACCATCGACAGCCAGCCGCCGGGCACACCGTCGGCGCCGCGGTCGTAGAACAGCGGCGCGATCTGGTGACCCAGCAGGTCGTAGAGCGCCGCGGCCTCCAGTTCGTCGCGGCGCAGCGGGTCGGTGACGCCGTCCGCGGTCGGGATCGCCCAGCCGTTGCTGCCGTCGTAGCACTCGTCCCACCAGCCGTCGCGGATGGACAGGTTGAGACCGCCGTTGAGCGCGGACTTCATCCCCGACGTGCCGCACGCCTCCAGCTGCCGCACCGGCGTGTTCAGCCAGACGTCGCAGCCGCGGTAGAGGTAGCGCGCCATGGACATGTCGTAGTCCGGCAGGAAGACGATGCGGCGCCGGACCTCGGGATCGTCGACGAACCGGACGATCTGCTGGATCAGCTGCTTGCCGCCCTCGTCGGCCGGATGCGATTTGCCCGCGACGACGAGCTGGATCGGGCGCCGCTCGTCCAGCAGCAGCGCGCGCAGGCGATCCGGGTCGCGCAGCATCAGCGTGAGCCGTTTGTACGTCGGCACTCGGCGCGCGAAGCCGACGGTCAGCACGTCCGGGTCGAAGACCGTGTCGGTCCACCCGAGTTCGAGCGCGGACGCGCCGCGCTGCATCCACGCGGCCCGCACCCGGCGCCGCACCTCCGCGACCAGCTTCTCGCGCAGCTCCCGCCGCAGCGCCCACAGCTGTTCGTCGGTGACGCCGTCCCGCAGCGGCTTGCCCTGTGCCCCGTCGAGGCCCAGCTCCTCGTGGTTGCGCCCGAGCAGCGCGCTCAGCTCGCGCGCCACCCAGGTCGGCCCGTGGACGCCGTTGGTGACCGACGAGACGGGCACCTCGTCGAAATCGAACCCGGGCCACAGCCGGGAGAACATCCGCCGCGAGACGCGCCCGTGCAGGGCCGAGACGCCGTTCGCGCGCTGGGCCAGCCGCAGGCCCATATGAGCCATGTTGAACAGGCCGGGGTTGTCCTCCGCGCCGAGGGCGAGCACGCGGCGCGGGTCGACGTCCGGGACCAGCCTGCCGTCGGTGAAGTACCGCTGGACCAGGTCGACGGGGAACCGGTCGATCCCGGCGCTGACCGGCGTATGCGTGGTGAACACGGTGCCGGCGCGGACGGCGGGCAGCGCCTCGTCGAACGCCAGCCCGTCGGCCTGGATGATCTCGCGGGCCCGCTCCAGCCCGAGGAATCCGGCGTGGCCTTCGTTGGTGTGGAACACCTTCGGCTGCGGATGCCCGGTCAGCTCGCAGTAGCGCCGCACCGCGCGGAAACCGCCGATCCCGGACAGGATCTCCTGCCGGATGCGGTGGTCGGCGTCGCCGCCGTACAGCCGGTCGGTGACCGCGCGCAGGTCTTCGTCGTTCGCCTCGGTGTCGGTGTCCAGCAGCAGCAGCGGGATCCGGCCGACGCGGGCCTTCCAGATCTGCGCGTGCAGCGTCCGCCCGGCGGGCATCGCGACGTCGACCAGCACCGGTTCGCCGCCGTCGGTCAGCAGTTCCAGCGGGAAGGCGTTGGGGTCGATCACCGGGTAGTGCTCGACCTGCCAGCCGTCGAGGGACAGCGCCTGCCGGAAGTACCCGGCGCGGTAGAGCAGCCCGACGCCGACCATCGGCACCCCGAGGTCCGACGCCGCCTTGAGGTGGTCCCCGGCGAGCACGCCGAGGCCGCCGGAGTAGTTCGGCAGCGCCTCGGTGACGCCGAACTCCATCGAGAAGTACGCGACGGCCGGCGGGAGATCGGGGTCGTCCTGCTTCTGATACCAGCGCGGCTCGGCGAGATAGCGGTCCAGATCGGCGACCGCCTCGCGCGCGTGGGCGAGGAACGCGTCGTCCACGGCGAGTTCGTCGAGCCGGGCGGGCGGCAGGGCGGTGAGCATCCGCAGCGGATCGCGAACGCGGTTGAACAGCTCCGCGTCCATCGACGCGAACAGGTCGCGCGTGGGCGGATGCCAGGTCCAGCGCAGATTCGTGGCGAGGTCACCGAGGCCGGAAAGCGACTCCGGCAGGCTCGCGCGGACGGTGAACCGGCGGACTGCTCTCATGAGGAGCGACCATATCGGCAGGGCCCCCGCCCCGCTCAAGACCCACTTCGGGGATTACCTGCACGCGGGCCATAAGCGCTGGGTAGGGTCCGTGCTTGCCGGAGTACGCGGCCCGGTCGGGGCCCTGACGACAAGCGAGTGAACATGATCCAAGGGGGAGCGCGGGGCTTTCGCCGCCCGGCTCTGATCGCGGTCGTGACGGTGCTGGCCCTCGGGCTGAGCGCTTGCAGCGACAAGGGAAGCTCGACCGGTCAGCAAGGCAGCCAGCCGGGCGCCGGTGACGTCGCCGGCCTGCCGATCACGCATTTCGAGAGCGGGCTCAAGCCGAACGCGCCGAAGCCGGACCTGCAGGTCCGCAACGAGGACGGCTCCGAAGACGACCAGCTGGCCATCGCCGCGATCGCCGACTCGCAGGCCTACTGGACCGAGGTCATGCCGCGCGATTTCGGGCAGCCGTACGAGCCGCTGAAGTCGCTGCTGTCCTACAGCGCGAAGACCGACGACGAAGAGACCGAATGCGGGAGCGTCAAGAAGCTCGTCAACGCGTTCTACTGCCCGCCGGGTGACCTGGTGGCGTGGGACCGCGGCGTGCTGCTCCCGATGCTGCGCGAGCGGTTCGGGAAGATGGCGGGCGCCGTCGTGCTGTCGCACGAACTCGGGCACGCCGTGCAGTACCGGCTCGCCGAGAAGGCGGGCATCAAGAAGAACACCCCGTCGATCGTCAAGGAACAGCAGGCCGACTGCTTCGCCGGCGGCTACTTCCGCTGGGTCGCCGAGGACAAGAGCAAGTACTACCGGGTCTCCACGTCCGAAGGCCTCAACCAGGTCATGGCGTCGCTGTTCCTGATCCGCGACCAGGCGGGCACCAGCGCGACCAAACAGGGCGCGCACGGCACGGCGTTCGACCGCACGTACGCGTTCCAGGTCGGGTTCGAGAAGGGCCCGAAGGAATGCGCCGCGATGAACGAGGACAACATCAAGGCGCGGATC
This sequence comes from Amycolatopsis sp. CB00013, assembly GCF_001905755.1. Classification (NCBI taxonomy): domain Bacteria; kingdom Bacillati; phylum Actinomycetota; class Actinomycetes; order Pseudonocardiales; family Pseudonocardiaceae; genus Amycolatopsis; species Amycolatopsis sp. CB00013. The sequence continues at coordinate 235,629 of NZ_LIWC01000006.1, forward strand.
ACCGAGCGCCCGTTCGACAAGGGTGACAAGGGCAAGGGCGACGAGAAGCTCGACGCCGAGATCATCGGGATCCTGAAGAAGAGCCTCGACGAGGCCTTCAAGGGCGCGGGCGTGCCCGGCCCGGAGATCACCGAGGACGGCAACGGCAGCTGCCCCGGCGGCCCCAGCACCCCGCCCGCGTCGTACTGCCCGTCGAACAACACCGTCAGCATCGACATGGCCAAGCTGCGGGAACTCGCCCAGCCGGTCGACCAGCAGGCGGAATGGGAAAGCGGGCACAGCGAGGGCAAGGGCGACTTCGCCGCGTTCTCGGAGATCGCGTCCCGGTACGCGATGGGCATCCAGAAGGGTGTCGGCGCGTCGATCGACAACGCGAACGCGGGACTGCGCACCGCCTGCCTGGTCGGCGCGTGGGCGAAGGCCAGCACCGTGCCCGGTGCGACGCTGCGGCTTTCGGCCGGTGACCTCGACGAGGCCATCTCGGACCTGCTGAGCCCGGAGAGCCTGGTCTCGGCCGACGTCAACGGCAAGCGCGTGGACAACGGTTTCGAGCGGCTCGAGGCCCTGCGGAAGGGCTACCTGGAGAGCTCGTCCGTCTGCTCGACCCAGTACGGCTGATCGGGCTGAACGGTCCGGTCATCGCTCCCTGAAGTGCCATGAAAGGTCCTTTCCTTGCAAAATTTGCAAGGAAAGGACCTTTCATGGCGTTCGGGTACCGAAAGAAACCTCAGTAGAGCGCGCTCGCCAGATCCCGGCGCGCCTTCATGACGCGCTCGTCCGCCGAGTCGAACAGTTCGAACAGCGCCACCAAGTGCTCCCGCACCTTGTTGCGCTCGTCGCCCGCCGTACGCCGCACGGCGTCGATCAGCCTCGCGAAGCCCGCCTCGGGCTGCTGCCCGGCGACCTCGAGGTCGGCGGCGGCGAGCTGGGCGTCGAGGTCGGCCGGGTCGGCGTCGGCCTTCGCGATCGCGTCCGGGCCGGCGGCCTCGGCGCGCGCGGTGAACTTGACCTGCGCGAGCGCGGTCTTGGCCTCTTCGTTCGCCGGTTCGACATCCAGGATGCGCTCGTAGGCCGCCTGCGCCGCGGCGAAGTCACCGCGTTCGAAGGCCTCCTCGGCCTCGGTGAAGCGCGGGTCCTCCGGCACCTCGACACCACCGCCGTTCTCCTCGGCGGCCTTGATACCGGGCAGCCGGTCGCGCAGCGCGTCGAGCAGTGAACCGAGCCACTTGCGGATCTCGGGTTCGGGCAGGGCACCGGAGAACGCGTCGACCGGCTGGCCGCCACCGATGGCGATGACCGTCGGGATCGACTGCGCGCCGAAGAGCTGCGCGATACGCGGGTTGGCGTCGACGTCCACCTTCGCGAGCACCCAGGCGCCACCGGACTCGGCGGCGAGGCGCTCCAGCACCGGGCTGAGCTGCTTGCACGGGCCGCACCATTCGGCCCACAGGTCGACGACCACCAGCTGCTGCAAGGAGCGCTCGACGACCTCCGTCTGGAAGGTCGCCTCGGTGACGTCGATCACGGCACCACCCGCGGCGGGGGCGGCACCGTCCGCCGGACGAGGTGGGGCGGGAGGCTGTTTCTGGGGCGCTTCGGCACGCGCCTTGAGCGCGGAAAGGTCGACCGCGCCGGAAAGCGCGGCGGACAGGGCCGCCGTCTTCGATGCTGATCCGCGTGGGTGTGTCACGGGTTCCATCCTGGCACGCATCCCCGAGCGTTTCACCGCATGCCCCCGGCTGCCCGCTTGGCAGGACGCCGGTGTTCCGGCAGGCTCGCCACGAGGGGGTGATCGACATTCCGACACGCAGGACGGCCACCGTGGCCATCGCGATCGCCATCGCCGTCACGTGGGTGAGCGTCATCACGGTCCTGATCGCCCATCAACCCGACCCCGGTGTCGCCAGTCCCGGGCAGCTCCGGGAAGGCCTCACCGCCGCACTCAACGAGCACGACGTCGAGGCCCTCTCCGGACTCATCGACTACCCGCCCGCGTCGGCGGGCGACTTCGCGAAGTCCTATATCGACACGCTGGCCGGCCGCGGCGCCCACGACGTCACGGTGAAGTTCGCGCCGGACGATCTCGCGCCGACCTCGGCCACCGTCAGCGGGAAGCTCGGCGACGGCCGCTCCTTCGGCTATCCGGTGGCCGTCGCGGTCAAGGACAAGCTGTGGCTGGTCTCGTTCACCCCGCCACTCCCCTGACTCAGTCGCTCAGGTGCTTCTCGACGCGCTCCACCTTCGCGGTCAGCTGGCCTTCGTAGCCGGGACGGATATCGGCCTTGAGCACCAGCCCGACCCGCGACGATCCCTCGCCCGCGGCCTCGACGGCCCGCTTGACGACGTCCATCACCTCGTCCCACGAGCCCTCGATGTTCGTGAACATCGCGTTGGTGGAATTGGGCAAGCCGGACTCGCGGACCACTTTCACCGCGCGGGCGACCGCCTCGCTGACACCGCCGTCCTCCTCGGCCGCGGACGGGCTGACACTGAAGGCCACGATCATCTTTCGCTCCTCATTCAGACGGTTTTTCCACGCATAACACCCGGTGGTGCGGCATGGCACGGGTACCCGCTGGTAACTTCGAGCGCCATGAGCCGTCCGTTGCCGTTCGACCCGATCGCCCGCGCGGCGCAGCTGTGGGAAGCCCGTATCGGGCCTTCCGAAACCATGGCCGCGGTGACCGGGATCATGCGCGTGCAACAGATCATCCAGTCCGCGGTGGACGGCGCGCTCAAACCCCACGGGCTGACCTTCGCCCGGTACGAGGCACTGGTCCTGCTGACCTTCGCCCGCGCGTCCCATCTGCCGATGCGCGTGATGGGCGAGCGGCTGCAGCTGCACCCGACGAGCGTCACCAACATCGTCGACCGGCTGGAGAAGGACGGCTTGGTCAAACGCGTGCCGCATCCGACCGACCGCCGGACCACGCTGGTCGAGATCACCGACGAAGGCCGCGCACGCCGCGAAGAGGCCACGAAGGCGGTCACCGAGATCGACTTCGGCTTGACCGGGCTCACCGGCAAGCAGACCGAGCAGCTGACCGACCTGCTCACGAAGGTCCGCAAAGCCACCGGCGACTTCACCGAATAACCCCGGAAGTACGTGAAGGCCCCCTTCACTCGGCTGAGCCGAGGGAAGGGGGCCTTCACGCGCTAAAGAATCAGACGGCGGCGGGTTCCGCGGACTTGGCCGCGAAGAGGCCGACACCACCGTGCGACAGCCGCTGCGGGCCGTCGAGCTTGCCGTTGCGCAGCGCCCAGGACTCGAACAGCCAGGTGAACAGCGGCGGGATGCTGGAGAGCAGCGCGAGGATCAGGGTCTTCGGACGCCAGCCGAGCGGCTTCGCCACGGACAGGGAGACCAGCACGTAGAGGACGAACACGACGCCGTGCACCATGCCGAGGACGGGGACGCCGCCCTCGCCGAGCTTGACGGCGTACTTGAGGAACATCCCGACCAGCAGCCCGGCCCAGGAGAGGGCTTCGGCTACCGCGGCCACGCGGAATACTAGAGCGGCCTTGCTGGACACTTTCTCCTCCTGTGGGGTCTCACCACTATGCGTGCACACATGACTACGTCCGACGAGCACTGTCCAAGGCGGACTCGCCAAGAACGTCAACAGCACTGTCGGACGTGGTAATACCAGTGTGAGGCGTGACGGCCCTCACCGGAACACCGGGGGTCGTGATGCTGCTCACGACCCCCGGCGAGAACCGGTCTAAACCACTCGGATCACCCGGCGCAGGGCGATTTCGGCGCGCCTTCCGGGCCGGTAGCCCAGGTGGCCTTGGCCACATCCGCGGTGAGGTCGAAGTCCAAAGTGGTCCCGCGCGTCAACTGTTCCAACCCGACATACGCCCGCTGCGAACCGGATCCCAGTCCCTGGACGTACTGGAGCTTTGCCCCGTCGGCGCCGTCGGCCTTGATCGTGATGTCACGACCGTTCTCCAAGTGCACCACGGACTTCTCGAACCGCGGCGCGTTCAGGAGGAACTGCCCGGTGCCCGGCACCGCCGGATAGAGCCCCAGCGCACTGAAGACGTACCACGCGGACATGGTCCCGAGGTCGTCGTTGCCGGTGACCCCGTTGGGCGCGTTGGTGAACAACGTGTGCGCCGCGCGGACGACGGCCGAGGTCTTCCACGGCTGCCCGGTCAGCGTGTACATCCAGGGCGAGTGCAGATCCGGCTCGTTGTTCGGGTTGTAGCGGAACTGGTTGTAGTAGTTGTACGGGCCGACGACCCATTCCTCGCGCACGGTCTTCGCCGGATCCTTGACCAGATCCCCGTAGGCGAAGAAGTCGTCGAGCCGCTTGCCGACGTTCTCCTTGCCGCCCATCCGCTCGACGAGGCCGGGCACGTCCTGCTGCGTCAGCCACTGGTACTGCCATGACGTGCCCTCGTGGAACCCGTCCGGGCTCTGCGGGGTGTACGGCTTGTCCGCCGGGCTGAACCAGTCCCCACCGGTCACCTTGGGGCGGTAGAAACCGGTGAAGCCGCGATCGCTGACCGAAGAATCCCACAGGGTGCGATAACTGCGACCCTTGTCCGCCAAGGCCTTCGCGTCGTCCTTCTTGCCGAGACCGGCGGCCATGATGGACAGGGAGCAGTCCGCGAGCGCGTATTCCAACGTGGCCGAAGCGCCGTGGTTCGGGTCGGTGTCCTGCCCCTTCTTCGGGAAGTCCTTGTCGTACTGGACGAATCCGTCCTTCTGGTAGCTCGCGTTGCCCGAGCGGCCCTGGAACGGCGAGGACGCGGGCGGGATCTCCCGCGAGTTCTGCAGAAGTGCCTGGTACGCCTTGAGCTCCTGCCCGGACAGCGCGCCGAAACGCCACAGGTCGACCAGGAACGGGGTGACCGGATCGCCGGTCATCGTGTTCGTCTCCTGGTTCGCGTACGCCCAGCGCGGCAGCCAGCCACCCTGGTCGTGGATGGCGAGCACCGACTTCGCGACGTCCTTCGCGCGCGACGGCCGCAGGAGCGCGAGCAGCTGGTTCTGCGTGCGATAGGTGTCCCACAACGAGAAGAACTCGTAATACGTCCAGCCCAGCGCGCGGTGGATCTTGTCGTCGAACCCGCGGTAACGGCCGTCGGCGTCGTTGCCGGTCAACGGTTGCAGCAGCGCGTGGTACAGCGAGGTGTAGAACACCGTGCGGTCGTCCTTCGTACCGCCCTTGATGTCCACTGAGGACAGTTCCTTGCGCCAGGCGCGCTGGGCACCGTCGCGGACCGCGTCGAACGAACGACCCTTCTCCGAGGCCAGGTTGAGCTTGGCGCCGGAAGCGTCCACATGGGAGATCGCCGTCGTCGCGGTGACCTGCCCGCCACCGAAGGTCAGCCACGCGCCGCGCAGCCCTTCACCACCGGCGGACTCCGTCGAGCCCGGCGTGCCGCCCGTCGGCGACCAGGTGCCGAAGGACTTGAACGGCTTGTCGAACGTCGTGGTGAACCAGGTCTTGTACGGCTTCCCACCGCAGAACGCCTGCGACTCGACCATTCCCTCGACCGTCCGGTCGCCGACGACGCGGATCTGGCTCGCCGTCACCGGTTCCTTGTCGTTGGCCTGCCCGACGTTGACGAAAACGTTCGCGTCGCCCGATTTCGCGAAGGTGTACCGCTCGACACCGGTCCGCGTGGTCGCGGTGGTCTCCGCGTCGACGCCGCCGTAACCGGTGAGCCGCACCTTGTAGTAGCCGGGTTTCCCGACCTCGCCCTCGTGCGTGTACGGCGAGGCGTACTTCTTGTGGTCGAACGTCTCGGGTTTCGCGGTGTCGAACGCCGCGCCGGGCCCGACCGCGCCGGTGGTGGGCAGGGTCGACACGAGGCCGCCCTGCTCCCAGCAGCCCGCCCCGGACAGGAAGAAATGCCCGAAGCCGCGGATCGCGGTGTCGTCGTAGCGGTAGCCGGCGTAATGCGACGAGATCGGGCTGACCTGCGTCATCCCGAACGGGGCCGAAGCGCCGGGGAAGGTGTTGCCGTCGTCCTTGGTGCCGATGAAGGTGTTGACCGCGTCCACGGGGTCGCCACCGGGAGCCGCCGCCGCGACGGGCGTGAGAAGCCCGGCGGGAACGACCAGCGCGGTGAGCAACCCGGCGACGCGGGTCGAAGTGCGTGCAGGCATGGGAAAGGCCGCCTCCTGACAACGTTGTCGCTGCCTGCTCACCTTCGACAAGAACGGACCACCTGGTCAAGAGGTCCGCCAAACCCTGTCCGATTCAGGACAGCGACCCGGACGGCCGTAACGGTTCGAACTCGGAAAGCGGACCCAGGACGAACCGGGCATTGACACGGCGGCGTCGCTGGCGTTCAATTCCGGCCACTATGACAACGTTGTCTTCCAGCGGACCGGACAACGGCCACCGCACAACCGGCCGACGGGCCACGATGAGTGACGTGGCCCGGCTCGCGGGCGTGAGCATCAAGACCGTCTCGCGGGTGGTGAACGACGAGCCCGCCGTCCATCCGGACACCGCGGAGCGCGTCATGGCGGCGATCGAGCAGCTCGGGTTCCGGCGCAACCTCGGCGCGCGGAACCTGCGGCGCGGCTCGACGACCGGGACGATCGGCCTGATCGTCGAAGACGTCGGCAACCCCTTCTACTCCGAGCTCAACCGGGCGGTGGAACGTATCGCGACCTCGTTCGGCCGCCAGGTGCTGACCGGGTCGTCGGAGGAGAACTCCGACCGCGAACGCGAACTCGTCCTGGAGTTCTGCTCCCGCCGGGTGGACGGCATCCTCGTCGTCCCCGCCGGGATGCAGCACGGCTACCTGGTCCCCGAGATGCGCGCCGGCACGCCCGTGGTGTTCCTCGACCGGCCCGCCGGCGACATCATGGCCGACACGGTGCTGGTCGACAACATCGGCGGCACCGTCGAAGCGGTCGCCCACCTCGCGAAACACGGCCATCGCCGGATCGCGTTCCTCGCCGACAGTCCCGACATCTTCACCGCGGGCGAGCGCCTGCGCGGATTCCGGGAAGGCTGCGTGCGCAACGGGATCCCCTTCGACGACAGCCTCGTCGTGATGCGGACGCCGACCGCCGAGAGCGTCGGCGACGCCGTGAAACGGCTGCTCACCGGCGCGAATCCGGCCACCGCCGTGGTCGCGGGCAACAACCGGGTCGCCGTGCACCTGCTGCGCGCGCTGGCCCACGCGGAGCGGCGTCCCGCGATGATCAGCTTCGACGACTTCGAACTGGCGGATCTGCTGGATCCGCCGGTCTCCGTGATCGCGCACGACGTGAGCGCGCTGGGCCGGGCGGCCGCGGAACTGCTGTTCGCCCGGGTACAGGGAGATCAATCCGCACCGAGAAAGGTAGTTCTGCCCGTGCATCTCGTAGCCCGCGGTTCCGGGGAGGTCGCGCCTTCATGAGCGGTCACCTCGAACCGATCCGCCTGCCGGCGAACCAGCCGCCGCAGTTCTACCGCGGCGGCGACGCCATCGCCGCGTTGCGGGGCGCCCCGTCGGAGTCCAAATTCGGGCCCGAAGACTGGGTCGGCTCGGCCACCACGATGTTCGGCCAGGAGACCAACGGCCTGACCAAGCTGCCCGGCGGGGTCTGGCTGCGCGACGCCGTCCGCGAGAACCCGGCCGCCTGGCTCGGCGCCAAGCACGTCGAAGCGCTCGGCGATTCGACCGGTCTGCTGGTGAAGCTGCTCGACGCGGGTCAGCGCCTGCCCGTGCACTTCCACCCGTCGGACTCGTTCGCGAAGCGGCATTTCGACTCGCACTTCGGCAAGACCGAGGCGTGGATCGTGGTCGGCACCTACGGCGACGACCCGCGCGTCTACCCCGGCTTCAAGGAGACCGTCGACAAAGCGACGGTCAACGAATGGGCCCGCACCCAGGACGCGCCCGCCATGCTCGAGGCGCTGAACAGCGTCGCGGTCACGCCCGGCGACACGGTCTACATCCCGGCGGGCCTGCCGCACGCGATCGGCGAAGGCGTGTTCGTCGTCGAACTCCAGCAGCCGACCGACTTCTCGCTCACCCTGGAATGGCGCGACTTCCTGGCGAACCCGGAGAAGGCGCACCTCGGCATCGGCTTCGAGACCGCCATCGAAACCCTGGACACCACAGGCTGGGACGAAGAACGGCTCGGCTCGATCGTCAAGCGGACCGCCGGTGATGAAGCGTCCACTGTGGACCTGCTCGCCGACGGCAGTGACGCGTTCTTCCGTGCCGATCAGCTCCGCCCCGCCGTTTCCGGTACGTCGACAACGTTGTCACTCGACCCGTCGTTCGCGGTACTGGTCGTCATGGACGGCGCGGGCACGTTCCGCACCGAACACGGCGGCGAGTACGCGCTACGGAAGGGCGAGACGTACGTGGTCCCGCACGACGCCGGTCAATCCACTGTGGAGGGTGACGTCACGGTCATCCGCTGCCGTCCGCCGGCACCCGAGAAGAGGGAGCGATCGTGAGCGAACTCCTGCTCGACGCACAGAACCTCGTCAAACGCTACGGCTCGGTGGAAGCCCTGCGCGGCGCGTCCTTCCAGGCCCGCGCCGGTGAGGTCACCGCGCTGATCGGCGACAACGGCGCCGGGAAGTCCACTTTGGTCAAATGCCTGTCCGGTGCGGAACAGCCGACGTCCGGCAGCATCCTGCTCGACGGTTCCGCGGTGGTGCTCGACTCCCCCACCACGGCACGGCGGATGGGCATCGAGACGGTGTACCAGGACCTCGCGGTCGCCCCGGAACTCGACCCGGCCGCGAACCTGTTCCTCGGCAGGGAGATCCACCGCAAGGGGATCCTCGGCAAGCTCGGGATGCTGGACAAGAAGGAGATGAAACGCCAGGCCGTGGAGGAGTTCCAGCGGCTCGGCGTGACCCTGCAGAGCACCGACGTCCCCATCGGCTCGCTTTCGGGTGGGCAGCGGCAAAGTGTCGCCGTCGCGCGTTCGGTCGTCTGGGCGTCGAAGGTCGTGTTCATGGACGAGCCGACGGCCGCGCTCGGCGTCGTGCAGCGCGAACGCGTGCTCGACGTGATCAAGAAGGTGCGGGACAAGGGCATCGCCGTCGTGCTGATCAGCCACAACATGCCCGAGGTGCTGTCGGTGGCCGACCGGATCGAGGTGCTGCGGCTCGGCAAACGCGTCGCCCGGTTCACCGGCGACGGCACGAAACTGGAAGACCTGGTCGCCGCGATGACGGGCGCCCTCGTACAAGAGGAGGCGGCGTGACCGTGTCCACTCCGACGAAGAACGGCCCCGAGATCCAGACCTCCGTGGACGGTGGCTTCGGCAAACGTTCGATCGGGCAACGGCTCATCGGGGCCAACACGTTCTGGATCGCGCTGGTGCTGCTGGCGCTGATCATCGTGTTCACCGCGATCGCGCCCGCCGAGTTCGCGACGCTGTTCACCTTCCAGACCCTGCTCATCGAAACTTCGGTGCTGCTGGTGCTCTCGGTCGGCATGACGTTCGTGATCATCACCTCCGGAATCGACCTCTCGGTCGGCTCGGTGCTGATCTTCGCGGGCATGGTGGCCGGCAAGACGATGGAGGCGCTGAGCCCGGACGGCGACGCGACGAAGGCCGGTTGGGGCGTCATCACCGCCGGGCTCGTGGCGGCCGTCGTCGCGGGCACGATCTGGGGCCTGATCAACGGTTTCCTGATCGCGGTGGCGAACATCCCGCCGCTGATCGTCACGCTCGGCACGATGGGTGCCGCGCTCGGCGCCGCGTACCTGCTGAACAACGGGTCCGACGTGCGCAGCGTGCCGACCGAGCTCAACAAGACGCTCGGCTACGGGACGTCGTTCGGCGGCGTGCCGAACCTGGTGCTGGTGGCCGTGGTGATCACGCTGATCGGCGCCTGGTTGTTGCACACCACCAAATTCGGCCGCTACACCTACGCCGTCGGCTCGAACGCCGAGGGCGCGCGGCGGGCGGGCATCGGGGTGACCGCGCACCTGCTGAAGGTGTACACGCTCACCGGTTTCCTCGCCGGTGTCGCCGGTTTCCTCTCGCTGGCGTACTACGCGTCGACGACGATTTCGGCGCACACCACCGACAACCTCAACGCCATCGCCGCCACGGTGATGGGCGGGACGAGTCTCTTCGGCGGCGTCGGTTCGGTGCTGGGCACGGTGATCGGCGTGTTCATCCCGGCCGTGCTGAAGAAGGGCTTCAACATCACGCAGGTCCAGGACTTCTGGCAGATGATCGCGGTCGGCGCGGTGCTGATCGCCGCGGTCTGGTTCGACCAGCGGCGCCGTCGTCGCCGCAATTCTCGCTGATCCCTCCCCGCCCCACCGCCACCCTCAACGGAACTGCTTCGCAACGTCAACCCAATCCATGCACAAAGAGGTGCAATCCCCATGAAGAAGACCCTGCTCGTGACCGGTGCCGCCCTGTCCGCGGCCCTTCTGCTGAGCGCCTGCGGCGGTGGCACCGTCGGCGAGGCGCCGTCGGGCGACTCCGGCGCCAAGACCAACAACAAGAAACTGTCGCTCATCCCGGGCGTGCAGGCCGAGCCGTTCTACATCTCGATGCAATGCGGCGCCGAGGCCGAGGCCAAGAAGGCGGGCTACGAGCTCACCACGCAGGCCCCGCAGAAGTTCGACGCGGCCATGCAGACCCAGCTCGTCAACGCGCTGGGCTCCAACCCGCCCGCCGCGCTGCTCATCGCGCCGACCGACGCCCAGGCGATGCTCGCGCCGATCCAGCAGGTCAAGGGCCGCGGCTCGAAGATCATCGAGGTCGACACCGCGCTGAAGGACACCAGCGTGGCCGAGTCGTCGATCTCGTCGGACAACGCCGAGGGCGGCAAGCTCGCCGCGAAGACGATGGCGGAACTGGCCGCGGGCAAGACCGGTTCGGTGCTGGTGCTCGACACCATCGCCGGCACGTCGACCACGAACACCCGCGCGAAGGGTTTCGAGGACGAGCTGAAGAACTACCCGAACCTGAAGTCGGCGGGGGTGCAGTTCACCCAGAACGAGCCTGACCAGGCCGCGTCCAAGGTGACCGCCGCGCTGGCGTCCACCCCGGACCTGATCGGCATCTTCGCGACCAACCTCAACACCGGTGAGGGCGCCGCGACCGGTCTGCGGAACGCGGGCAAGGTCGGCGCGGTCAACCTGATCGGTTTCGACGCCTCGCCGTCGGAGATCGAGGGCCTGAAGAAGGGCGAGTACCAGGGCCTCATCGCGCAGGACCCGGCCGCCATCGGGCAGCAGGGCGTGCAGCAGGCCATCGCGGCGCTGGAGGGCAAGCCGGTGACGCGGAACCTGACCGCTTCGCTGCACTCGATCACCAAGGCGAACATGGACGCGAACGCCCAGTACTTCTACAAGCAGAGCTGCTGACGCGCTTTGGTAATGCCATGAAAGGTCCTTTCCTTGCAAATTTTGCAAGGAAAGGACCTTTCATAGCGTTCGGGACCGGCTCACTCGGCGAACTCGACCACCCCAGCGGGCGCGAAGCGCGTGAGAGCCGCGTACAGCCGAGCGCCCCCACCAAGGTGCCCCAGCGCGTACAAGTACTCGCCGTCCTCAAGCAACACTTCGGGCCCCGAGCCGGTCCAGTCGAGCCGGTAGTGCCACCAGTGCATCCACCGCCCCACCCGCCGCTTCTCCCGGTACACCCGCAGCCGGATCACCTCGGTCCACCGGACCTCGAACACGCCCGGCACCGAGAACCCCACAGCGGAAATCACCAACGAACTAGCCGACTTCCGCAGAGCGAGCAGGATCAGCCCCGCGAAAGCCACGCTGAGCAGGCTGAACACCACCCCGGACACCGAGCCGGAGAACAACGCCAGTACGACGGCCACCAGGCCGCCGACGCCGAACACCACGAAACCGACCATCGCGACCCGCCGCATCACGACGTCCAGGCGCACCATCACCGCATCACCGGGGACCATGCCCGGAGCGTAACCGGCGAAACCACGCACCGACGTTAGGATCTAGGCCCCGACGTCGTGGAGGAGGCCGGATGACCACCCGTCTGCCCTGGCGTCCGGCCGCGAGCGCGGATCCGGTGCCGGTGCTCGCCGCCGCCCAGCGCGTTTCCGACGACCTCATGGACGGCCTCGCCGGACCCCGCGCCCGCCATGCGGCGCACGGCCTCCGACGGCTGTTCGACGTCCCCGGCCTCGGGCTGACCGACCTCTCCGGCTCGCTGATCTGGTCGGGCCGACCGGCCGCCGACGACGTCGTGGTCGCGGCGCTCGACGAGGTCCTCCACTCCGAGACGCACGTGTCCGAACCCGGGCTGCTGGCGATGCCCCTGCACGTCCACGACGAACTGGCCGGGGTTCTCCTGGTCACCGAAACCACGAACGCCGTCGCCCGCCAGGCCGTCGAACTCGTCGTCCACGCGCTCGAACGCGGCAGGCTGGAGGCCTCCGCCGAGCAGGCCGCCGAGGCGGAACTGCGGGCGTTGCGGGCCGAGATCTCGCCGCATTTCGTCTACAACGCGCTCACCGTGATCTCCTCGCTGGTCCGCTCCGATCCGGACCGCGCCCGCGACCTGATGCTCGATTTCGCCGAGTACACGCGCTACAGCCTCGCGCGGCACGGCGAGTACACGATGGTCGCCGAGGAGTTCCGCGCCATCGAGACGTACTTGGCGTTGCAGCGCGCCGTGCTCGGCGAACGGCTACGCGTGCAGGTGCGCGTCGCGCCGGAGGTGCTGGCCGTCGCGGTGCCGTACCTCGTGCTGGAACCGTTGGTGGAGAACGCGATCCGGCACGGGATCGAGCCACGCGCCGAGGCGGGGTTCATCCAGGTTCAGGGAATGGCGGAAGGGAACGACTGCGTGATCAGCGTCGAGGACGACGGTGTCGGCATGGACCCCGCACGCGCGGCGGCGATCCTGGCCGGGCGCGGCGACGACGGCGGCGTCGGACTGGCCAATGTGGACAGAAGGCTGCGCAGCGTCTACGGCCCCTGGTACGGCCTGACGGTGGAGACCGAGTCCGGCGCGGGTACCAGGGTCGTGGTGCGGGTTCCCCGATTCCAGCCGGGGGTGCTGCCGTGACGAACGGGCTGCGGGTGCTGGCGGTCGACGACGTCCCGCCCGCCCTCGACGAGCTGTGCAGCCTGCTGCGCGAAGCTCCGGAAGTCGCCGAAGTGGTCGCCGCGGGTGACGCGGTCAACGCGCTCAAGCTGTTGCAGGGCAGTCATTTCGACGCCGTGTTCCTCGACATCTCCATGCCGGGTCTCGACGGGCTCGAACTCGCCTCCCTGCTGGCGCGGCTCAACGAACCGCCGGTGATCGTGTTCGTCACCGCGCACGACGGGCACGCCGTGGCCGCGTACGGTATCGGCGCGGTCGACTACCTGCTCAAACCGGTCCGCGCGGAACGGCTGTCCGCCGCACTGTCCAAAGTGGTCCGGATGGCGGGCAACCAGCCCGACGAGCCGAAACCCGCGCCGGACGCGATGTCCGCGCTGCCGGTGGAATCCGGCGGGCGCACCCGGTACGTCCGGCGCGACGACGTCCAGTTCGTCGAGGCGCACGGCGATTACGTCCGGTTGCACACGAAATCCGGTGTCCACGTCACGCGGATGCCGATCTCCCGGCTCGAAGAGTATTGGGAGGGAACGGGATTCACCCGTGTCCACCGGGGTTTCCTGCTCGCCGTGGACGCGGTGCTCGAACTGCGCAGCGACACCACCGGCGGGCTGCTGGCGCATACGGAGGCGGGTGACGTGCCGGTGAGCCGCCGCCACGCGCGCGATCTGCGGGACCGGCTGCTCGCCGCCGCGCAACGCGGGGAACTGGGCCGGGGAGGCCGCCCGTGAGCCGCGTCAAACGGGTCGCCGTCACCAGCCCGCAGACCCGGCTCGCGCGGTCGCGGCCCCGGGCACGCGGCCGCTGGCGCGTCCCCCGGCTGGCGGCGAGCGACGCCGAACGCGCGGACCTGCTGTACCGCGCCCAGCGCCGTCGCGGACTCCCCGCGCTGGCCGGGATGTTCGGGCTGGTCTTCGGGCTCCCGCTGGTGTTCGGGATCTTCCCCGGGCTGGATTCGGTGCGACTGCTGGGTATCCCGCTGTCCTGGCTGATGATCGCGATCCTCCCGTACCCGGCCATGGCCCTGCTGTCGTGGTGGCAGTTGCGCCGGGCGGAAAAGATCGAGGACGAATAGTGGTCGCGGCGCTCTCGGTGGCCCCGGTCGTGCTGGTCACCCTGCTGATCGGGTTGCGCGGGGTAGCGGCCATGCGCACGACGTCGGATTTCCTCGTCGCCTCGCGCCGGATCTCACCCTTGGTCAACTCCGCCGCGGTCTCCGGCGAATACCTGTCCGCGGCGTCGTTCCTCGGCGTCGCGGGGCTGGTGGTGAAGGACGGGATCGGCGCGCTCTGGTATCCGGTCGGGTTCACCGCCGGGTACATCGCGATGCTGGTGCTCGTCGCCGCGCCGATGCGGCGCTCCGGCGCGCTCACCGTGCCGGACTTCGCCGAAGCGCGGCTCGCCTCCCCCGCCCTGCGCCGCCTCGCCGCCGTGGTCGTCCTCGTGATCGGAACCCTTTACCTGGTACCGCAATTCCGTACGGCGGGGCTCGTGCTCACCGCGGTCGGCGGGACACCGTACTGGGTCGGTGTCGTCATCGCGGGCACCGCCGTCAGCGCGACACTGGCGCTCGGCGGGATGCGTGCGGCGACCTACGTCCAGGCCTTCCAGTTCGTGCTGAAACTGCTGCTGTTCATCGTTCCCGCGATCTGGCTGGTCTCCCAGGTGTCCCCGGAGCAGCGGTCGGCTTCGGTGCATCCGGTGGAATTCACCCACTTCGCCCGCGACACCCGGCTGTCCTTCGAGATCGACGTGACGCTGACCCTGCGCGAGCCGACCACCCTGCTCACGCCGGAAAAGCATGTCGTGCCACCGGGTGAGCTGGTGGCCAGGAGCGGCGAGACCCTGGAATTCGCCGAAGGGACCCCGGTTCCCGCCGTCCGGGGCGGTGCCCCGCTCGGCGGGCCGGACTGGCAACGGCCGCTGCTCGACCTCGGCGACCAGGGCTATCCGCTGCTCGGCACGTGGGCGATCCTGATCGCCACCATGCTCGGCACGATGGGCCTGCCGCATGTCCTGATGCGCTTCCACACCAGCCCGGACGGCCGCGCCGCCCGCCGGACCGCGGCGATCACCGTCGCCCTGCTCGGCGTCTTCTACCTGTTCCCAGGGATTTACGGCGTTTTCGGCCGGGTGCTGGTGCCCGAGCTGTACGTCTCCGGCGCGACGGACACGGTCGTCGTCGCGTTGCCGGCGCAGATCGACGACGGCTGGGCGGGATCGCTGTTCACCGGGCTGCTGACGGCGGGCGCGTTCGCCGCGTTCCTGGCGACGTCGCTCGGGTTGCTGCTGGTGATCTCCGGCGCGGTCGCGCACGACCTCGCGCCCGGCGGCCTGAGGAGACTGCGATGGTCGGTACTCGGCGCGGCGGCGGTGATGGTCCTGCTCGCGTTGCCGTCGGCCAGATTGGACGCCGGTGTCCTCGTCACCTGGGGTTTCACCGTGGCCGCGTCGACGTTCTGCCCGTTGCTGGTGCTCGGCATCTGGTGGAACCGGCTCACCGCCGCGGGCGCGATCAGCGGTGTCCTCGCCGGGCTCGTCGCGTCTTCGGGCTCGATCCTGGTGGCCCTGTTCGTCCCCAGCCTGAGCGGCCTGCCCGCGATCCTGGTGTCGCAGCCCGCGCCTTGGTCGGTTCCGCTGGCATTCGGCGTAATGATCGTGGTTTCCTGGCGGGGCAGGCCTCCCGCCTGGTCCACGGCCGCGATGCTGCGGCTGCATTTGGACGATCGCACGGCCGAGACCCCTTCGTCGTGGTCCGACCACCGTTCGTCGACCGTTCGTCGTCTCGGCAGACGTTTGAACCGCTGAAGGTTCCGGTCTCCTTGACCTCTCCTTAACGTGTCGCGGAACACATTCGCGGCGCGAGGAGAGCACGATGAGTACCGAAACGGACACTCCCAGTCCGCCCGACGTCGACTGGGACAAAGCCCATGACAGCGCGGAGTTCAAGGAACTGCGGGCTCGGTTGCGCCGGTTCGTCTTCCCCGTCTCGGCGTTGTTCCTCCTCTGGTACCTGCTCTACGTGCTGCTCGCCGACTACGCGCACGGCTTCATGAGCACGAAGCTGGTCGGCAACATCACCGTCGGGCTGGTCTTCGGTCTGCTGCAGTTCGTTTCGACCTTCGTGATCACGGGGCTCTACGTCCGCTACGCGAACAAGAAACTCGACCCCATCGCGGAGAAGATCCGCACGGACATCGAGAGTGAGGCCAAATGACCCTCGCCGCCGGAGTCGAGGGCAGCAGCCCCGTACTCAACATCACCATCTTCGGCCTGTTCGTGGTGGTCACGCTGTTCGTCGTGTTCCGGGCGAGCCGCAACACGAAGACCGCGTCGGACTACTACGCCGCCGGCCGCGCGTTCACCGGTCCGCAGAACGGCGTCGCCATCGCGGGCGACTACCTTTCCGCCGCGTCGTTCCTCGGGATCGCGGGCGCGATCGCCGTCTACGGCTACGACGGTTTCCTCTACTCCATCGGCTTCCTGGTGGCGTGGCTGGTGGCGTTGCTGCTGGTCGCGGAACTGCTGCGCAACACCGGCAAGTTCACCATGGGCGACGTGCTGGCGTTCCGGATGAAGCAGCGCCCGGTGCGGGCCGCGGCGGCGACGTCCACCCTGGCCGTGTCGTTCTTCTACCTGCTCGCGCAGATGGCGGGCGCCGGTGGCCTCGTCGCGTTGCTGCTCGGGATCGAGAGCAAGGCCGGGCAGGCCGCGATCATCGTGATCGTCGGCATCATCATGATCGCCTACGTGCTCATCGGCGGGATGAAGGGCACCACCTGGGTCCAGATCATCAAGGCGGCGCTGCTCATCGTCGGCGCGCTGGCGATGACGCTGTGGGTGCTGGGCATGTACGGCTTCAACCTCTCCTCGCTGCTGCAGGGCGCGGTGGACAAGGCGGGCAAGGCCGGTGAGGCGCTGCTCGGGCCGGGCAACCAGTACGGCAAGACCGGCACGACGAAGCTCGACTTCCTGTCGCTGGGCATCGCGCTGGTCCTCGGTACCGCGGGCCTGCCGCACGTCCTGATGCGCTTCTACACCGTGCCGACGGCGAAGGAAGCCCGTCGTTCCGTGGTGTGGGCCATCGGCCTGATCGGCGTCTTCTATCTGTTCACCCTGGTGCTCGGCTACGGTGCCGGCGCGCTGGTCGGCGCGGACAAGATCAAGGCCGCTCCCGGTGGCGTGAACTCGGCGGCCCCGCTGCTGGCGCTGGAACTCGGCGGCCCGATCCTGCTCGGCCTGATCGCGGCGATCGCCTTCGCGACGATCCTCGCCGTGGTCGCGGGACTGACGATCACCGCGTCGGCGTCGTTCGCGCACGACGTCTACGCCAACGTGATCAAGAAGGGCAAGGCGACCCCGGCTTCGGAGGTGAAGGTCGCCAGGATCACCGCGCTGGTGATCGGCGCGGTCGCGATCCTCGGCGGCATCCTCGCCAACGGGCAGAACATCGCGTTCCTGGTGGCACTCGCGTTCGCGGTGGCGGCGTCGGCGAACCTGCCGACCATCCTCTACTCGCTGTTCTGGAAGCGATTCAACACCCAAGGCGCGCTGTGGAGCATCTACGGCGGTCTCGCGGTCTGCATCCTGCTGATCGTGTTCTCGCCCGCCGTCTCGGGGAAGCCTGTCGACGCCAAGACCGGGAAGAGCGCCTCGATGATCCAGGGCGTCGACTTCCACTGGTTCCCGCTGGACAACCCCGGCATCATCTCGATCCCCGTGGCGTTCTTCCTCGGCTGGCTCGGGACCGTGCTGTCCAAGGAGCACAACCAGAAGAAGTACGCGGAGATGGAGGTCCGGTCCCTGACCGGAGCGGGCGCCGAAAAGGCCGTCGCCCACTAATCGCCGGGACGGTGCGGCCGGCATCCAACGCCCCCGGCCGCACCGCCCCGGTTCCCATTCCCCTTCAGTACGGCAGTTTCCCCGCCGTCAGTTCGGCCAGCTTCGCGCGGAGATCGGCCCTCGCCGACTTCCACAGCCCGGTGCCCAGAGAGATCCGCGCCACCCCCAGTGCGGCGAGCGCGGAGAGATCAGGGCCCGCAGGCATCGGAGAAGCGTTGACCGCCCCCGGTGCCACCGCTTTCACGAACTCGCCCAGCACTTCCGGCGACTTCACCATGATCGGGTAGACGCAGTCCGCCCCGGCTTCCAGATACGCCTTCGCCCGCAAGATCGCGTCATCCAGGACCGCCCGCTCGTCGGCCGCGCCGAGGAAGACGTCGACGCGGGCGTTGATCACCAGCGCGTCCCCGGCGGCCTCGCGCAACTTCGCGACCCGTTCCGCCTGTGTCTCCACCGGGAGGACGCCGCCCGACGCATGGTCGGTGTCCTCGTAGTTGCAGCCGACGGCGCCCACTTCGGTCAGCCTCGCCGCGAGTTCTCCCGCTTCGAGCCCGTACCCGCCTTCCGCGTCGACGGTCACCGGCACCGAGACCGCCCGCGCGATCCTCGCGGCCGCCGCGAACATCTCGTCGGCGGGCGCGTCCTCCCCGTCGTCGTACCCGAGGACCTTGGCCACGGCGAACGAACTCGTCGCCACGACCGGGAACCCGGCGGCCTCCACGAGACGCGCGCTGTCGGCGTCCCACGCGTTCGGCAGGAGGAGCGGCTCGCCCGCGACGTGCAGTTCTCGCAGCCGCGCCGCGGTCATTCGGCGCGCTCGGGCAGCGGCGCGTAGCTGGTCACGCACATCCGGTTCCAGCTGTTGATCGCGATCGCCTCCCAGACGATGGCGCGGTACTGCTCCTCGGTGAAGACGCGCGTGGCCTCTTCGTAGACGTCGTCCGGGACGTCGTGCAGGGTCGCGACGTTCGTGATCGCCTCGGTGAGCGCGAGCGCGGCACGCTCCTGCTCGGTGAACAGTTCGGTCTCCCGCCAGCCCTGCAGCACGAACAGCCGCCGCGGCGACTCGCCCATCTGCAACGCGTCGTGGGAGTGCATGTCGAGGCAGAACGCGCAGTGGTTGATCTGCGACGAGCGCATCTTCACCAGTTCGAGGATCTTCTGGTCGACGCCCGCGTTGGCGGCGGCCTTCTCGACTTCGGCCTGGAGCTTCGCCATGGCCTGGTAGATCTCGGGCACTCGTTTGCCCACGTGGATTCGCTCGGTCATGACTGCGAATCTAGCGGCGACTGGCCCACGAGTATGGTCCAGTGTCATGGCAGATTCGTGGTCCAGTTCGGGAATAGACGTCCACCTGGACTGGCGGCCC
Organism: Amycolatopsis sp. CB00013; assembly: GCF_001905755.1. Taxonomy (NCBI): domain Bacteria; kingdom Bacillati; phylum Actinomycetota; class Actinomycetes; order Pseudonocardiales; family Pseudonocardiaceae; genus Amycolatopsis; species Amycolatopsis sp. CB00013. Next base: position 254,870 of record NZ_LIWC01000006.1, read on the forward strand.
GAAAGCGGCCGGACCGGGCTCGCGACGGCGATCCGCGCGGCGATCCGGGACGGACGCTGGCAAGCTGGCGCAGCGGTGCCCTCGACCAGGGCATTGGCGCAGGACCTGGGCGTCGCCAGGGGAACGGTCACCCGCGTCTACGCCGATCTCGCCGCCGAGGGCTACCTGCGGACGGCGCAGGGCGCCCCGACCCGCGTCGCGACGGCGGGCGCGCTGCCCGCGTCGGCGCCGAGGCCCGTCCCCCGCGACCCGGCGCCGCGCTGGGATCTGCGGCCCGGCAGGCCGAACCTGTCCGCGTTCCCCCGCGCCGCCTGGCTCGCGGCCACCCGCCGGGCCTTGCACCGGGCGCCGATGACGGCGTTCGACTACACGGCCGAATCCGGCGCGGCGGAACTGCGGGAGACGCTCGCCGCTTATCTCGCCCGCAGCCGCGGCGTGATCGCCGACCCCGCGAGGATCCTGGTGTGCTCCGGGTTCTCGCACGCGATCGCGATCCTGGCGCGGGTCCTGCACGCGCGCGGCGCGGACGAGATCGCGTTCGAGAACCCGTCGCTGCACATCTACCGGAACATCGCCGCCGCCAACGGCCCCCGCGTGGTCGGCGTCCCCGTCGACGACCATGGGATCACCGTGTCCTCTTTGGACAGTCCGGCGGTGGTGGTCACCCCGGCGCACCAGTACCCGCTGGGTGTCACGCTCGCCCCTCAGCGACGGGCGGAACTCACCCGCTGGGCGGAGGAAACCGGCGCCGTCGTCATCGAAGACGACTACGACGGCGAGTTCCGGTTCGACCACCAGCAGGTCGGCGCATTGCAGGCGCTGGCGCCGGAACGGGTCGTGTACGTGGGCACGACGAGCAAGACGCTCGCGCCGTCGCTACGCCTGGGATGGATGGTGCTGCCGCGGTTCCTGGTCGAACCGGTGCGCGCGGCGCTGGCCGAGAGCGGGGCACGGCCCGCGCTGCTGGATCAGCTGGCGATGGCCGAACTGATCGAATCGGGCGCCTACGACCAGCACATCCGCCGCTGCCGGATCGAGTACCGCTCCCGGCGGGACAAGCTGCTCGCGGCCCTACCGGATTCCGTGCTGCCGCAAGGGATCTCCGCCGGTCTGCATTTGGTGCTCCAGTTCCCCGGCGAGGTCCCGAGGGAGATGGAGGTGCTGGCCGCCTGCCGCCGTCGCGCGATCGGGCTCGAAGGCCTCAGCGGCTACTGGATCGGCGAGCCGCAGCGCGAGGGGCTCATCATCGGGTACGGCGCCGCCGCGAAGCACGCTTTCGGCGGCGCCACCCAGGCCTTGCGCGAGGCCATCTTCGAGGTCACCTGACCCTCACCCCCGCGTTTCGTCCTCTGAATGCGGTAGTCGGCATCGCGAACCACCGCATCCAGAGGACTAAATGCGTGGGGTCACCTAGCAGAACCAGGCGCGGGCCCGGAGGATGTCGGTCTTCAGCACCGGGGCGCCGTCGACCGGGGCGGGGTTCTCCGGAGTCGGCTGGATGCCACCGGCGGCGACGTCGTCGAGGGTTTCGAGGCCTTCGTGCCCGACGGTGCCGAAGATCGTGTAGTTCGGCCGCAGCGCGGAGTCGCCGTACACCACGAAGAACTGGCTCCCGTTCGTCGCCGGGCCCGCGTTGGCCATCGCGAGGACGCCGCGCGAATACACCTTGCGCTCACCGGTCGGGTCGGTCGGCGCGGGCGGCAGGCCGACGGGCAGTTCGTCCTTGTACTTGTAGCCGGGGCCGCCCTCGCCGGTGCCGCTCGGGTCACCGCACTGCAGCACCTTCAACGTCGGGTACGCGGTCAGCCGGTGACACGTCGTGCGGTCGTAGAACCGGTGCTTCGCCAGGTGCAGGAAGCTCTGCACCGTGCACGGCGCCTTCGCCCGATCGAGGGTCAGATCGATGGTGCCCTGGTTCGTCTTCAGCTGTACCGGGACCTTGCCCCGGTCCGGCGTCCGACGGGGGTCCGGCGGCAGCGGGACCGGGCGCGCGGCCGGGTCGTCCGGCGTCTGCGTGTACTGGCACGGCCCCTTCGTGACCTTCGGTGGCGCGCCTTCCGCCGACGCCGTTCCGGTGCCGGCCGCGAGCATCAGCCCGGCTCCCAGCACTGCCACAAAGACCTTCGCGATCCTCTGCACGGTTCCTGCCTCCCAGCCGTGGACGAAGAAGAGAGCATAGGGTGAATCCCCGGCGCTCACACAGGTCCGGAAGTAGGTCCGCGGTTAGGGTCGAAGCCGTGGAGATCGCCGAACGACACCAATGGCAGCTGAACGCCCTGACCTTCCTGTACGCGTACACGCAGTACGTCCTCGTGCACGAGCGGGTCATGGCGGGGCTGCCGCCGGAGAAACCGGCCGAACTCGACAAACCGCGCATGCTCAGGCTCGCCAAGGTCGTCGACGACATGATCCTCGACTTCCGCAAGGAGGACGGGCTGAGCGACCTCGAACGGCGCCGCGTCATCCGCCTCGCCAGGGAGATCAAATCGCACGTCCGGGAGAAGTGGCCGCCGCGCGAACCGTCGCTGACCGAGTGGATCGCCTCGGCGGCGGCGCACTTCTACTGCGAGGAGCACATCAACAACGGCTACGTCCGGATGGGCCGTGTCTTCGATCCCGACATGGCGGACAGGTTCCTGGAGCGGGTCGAGTTCTGCCGGGGGCAGACCGTCACGATCACCACGTACGCCCACAAGGTGGCCGACGGCGAACAGCTCACGTACGGCGAGACGAACCAGCTCGAAGTCTGGAAAGAGGACGCGATCGCCCATCTGGACAATCTCGACAGCGACTTCGGCGACATCAAGATGTACGTCGAATTCTGACCGCTGCCCGTAAGACCAGAGTTGCCTGTCCCGGCGTACCGGGAAATTGACATGCGCCACCGGTGATCGAGATGCTCGAAGCACAGGCTCCTTTTCCACGACTAAAGGAGAATTCCGTGTTCTCGATCAAGAAACGCGTCCTGACCGTGGCGGCCGCCGCTGCCGCCGCGTTCAGCCTGCTCGTCCCGACCGGCACCTCGTTCGCCATCGACCACATCCCTTGCCGCGATGGGGAGAACTTCCTGAAGATCTGGTCGCATCTCGGCGGGAGCAGCAGCGTCGACTGCTACGCCAACCGCGGGCGGATCGGTTTCGGCGGCTGGTGGATCGACCGGATCTACACCGGCAACAACGACCTGATGTACTACGACAGCAATGGCGCCGACGTGCGCATCAACCGGTGGACCGACATCAGTTTCCCGAACCGGCCGCCGAAGGTCCGCGTCATCGAAATCCTCTGAACCCTCACGAACCGCGAAGATCTCCGATGAGTTCTTCGGCCGCCGCGAACGGGTCGAGTTTCCGCGCGACCACGCGTTCGGCCAATTCGGTGAGCCGGTCCCCGGAACGCAGGTCGACGATTTCCGCGCGCAACCGCTGCACGGCGATCGCCTCGACCTCCTCCCGGGCCCGCGCCGCACGACGGCGGGGCAGTTCGTCGCGCCGGACCAGCCAATCGTGGTGTTCGTCGAGCGCGCGGACGACGTCCTCCACGCCTTCGCCGCGCGACGCCACCGTTCGCACGATCGGCTGACGCCAGCTCGGACCGCGGATCTCCCGGCGTACCAACGAGATCATCTGCTTGAGGTCGTGCACGGTCGCGTCCGCGCCCTCGCGGTCGGCCTTGTTGACCACGAACACGTCCGCGATCTCCAGCACGCCTGCCTTGGCCGCCTGGATCCCGTCGCCCATCCCGGGCGCGAGCAGGACCACGGTGGTGTCGGCCAGTTTCACGACGTCCACTTCGGACTGACCGACGCCGACGGTCTCGATCAGCACGACGTCGAATCCGGCCGCGTCGAGTACCCGGACGGCCTGCGGCGTCGCCCACGACAACCCGCCGAGATGGCCGCGCGTGGCCATCGACCGGATGAACACGCCGGGATCGGTGGCGTGTTCGGTCATCCGGATCCGGTCGCCGAGCAGCGCGCCGCCGGAGAACGGCGACGACGGGTCGATCGCCAGTACGCCGACGCGCAGGCCTTTCGCCCGTAAAGCCGTGAGCAGCGCGGAAGTCGATGTCGACTTACCGACACCGGGTGGCCCGGTCAGGCCGACTATCCGCGCGTTGCCGGTGTGCGGCGTCAGCTTCGCCGCGACCTCGGGCAACCGCGGATGGGCGTCCTCGACCAGCGACAGCAACCGGGCGATCGCGCGGGGGACGCCGTCCCGCGCGCGACCGACCAGTTCGTCGATGTCCAGCTGTACCGGCAAGGGCTTTACGGGACGCGGAGGAGCAGCGCGTCGCCCTGGCCACCGCCACCGCAGAGGGCGGCCGCGCCGAGGCCGCCGCCGCGACGGCGGAGTTCGTGGATCAGGTGCACGGCGAGCCGCGCGCCGGACGCGCCGATCGGGTGACCGAGAGCGATGGCGCCACCGTCGACGTTGACCTTCTCCGGGTCGAGCCCGAGCTTGTCGGCCGAAACCAGGCCGACGGCGGCGAACGCCTCGTTGATCTCGACGAGGTCGAGCGCGTCCGCGGTCAGCTTCTCCTTGGCCAGCGCGGCCAGGATCGCGTTCGACGGCTGCTCGTGCAGGCTGGCGTCCGGGCCGGCGACCACGCCGTGCGCGCCGATCTCGGCGAGCGGGGTCAGGCCCAGCTCCTCGGCCTTGGCCTTGCTCGCGACGATGACCGCGGCCGCGCCGTCGGAGATCTGCGAAGCCGAGCCCGCGGTGATGGTGCCGTCGGAGGCGAAGGCGGGACGCAGCTTCGCGAGGCCTTCGGCGGTGGTGTCGGCGCGGACGCCCTCGTCCTGCGAGAAGACGATCGGGTCGCCCTTGCGCTGCGGGATCGACACCGGCGCGATCTCGGCGTCGAAGCGGCCCTCGGCGATCGCGGCGGCGGCGCGCTGGTGCGAACGCGCGGAGAACTCGTCCTGCTGCTCGCGGGTGAGCCCGTAGCGGCTGTTGTACTTCTCCGTCGAAGAGCCCATCGCGACCTGGTCGAAGGCGCAGAACAGACCGTCGTAGGCCATGTGGTCGACGAGGGTCGTGTCGCCGTACTTGAACCCGGAGCGGGACTTCGGCAGCAGATGCGGCGACTGGGTCATCGACTCCTGGCCACCGGCCACGATCAGGTCGAACTCACCCGCGCGGATGAGCTGGTCGGCCAGCGCGATGGCGTCGAGACCGGAGAGGCAGACCTTGTTGATGGTCAGCGCCGGGACGCTCATCGGGATACCGGCGGCGACCGCGGCCTGACGGGCCGGGATCTGGCCCGCGCCGGCCGTGAGCACCTGGCCCATGATCGTGTACTGGACCGCGTCCGGGGAGACACCGGCCTGCTCAAGTGCCGCCTTGATGGCGAATCCGCCCAGTTGTGCGCCCGAGAAATCCTTCAGGGAACCGAGCAATCGCCCGATCGGTGTACGGGCGGCACCCAGGATCACGGAACCGGACACGGCGTCCTCCAAGCATCGGCGCAAGGGCAAAGGGGGTCTTCGCGACCATACCCGGGTCACGGGCCTCTTGATGGAGCCAGTGTGAGGCGGCGCACGCCGGTCCGCCCGCCCGCGCACCTATCCTGCTCTGCATGAACCAGGCGCTGAAACCGTTCGTGACGGCCATCGACCACGTCGGCATCGCGGTACCCGATCTCGACGCCGCGATCGCCTTCCACGCCGAGCATTTCGGCCTGGAGGTCGCGCACGAGGAGATCAACGAGGAGCAGGGTGTCCGCGAGGCGATGCTGCGCGCGCCGGGCACCGCCGGGACCGAGACCGCGATCCAGCTCCTCGCGCCGCTGCGCGACGATTCCGCGATCGGCAAGTTCCTCGCGAAGAGCGGGCCCGGGCTGCAACAGCTGGCGTATCGAGTGTCCGATGTGGACGCCGCGGCCGAGTCCCTGCGCGCGCAGGGACTCCGGCTGCTCTACGCCGAGGCGAAACGCGGCACGTCCAACAGCCGGGTGAACTTCGTCCACCCCAAGGACGCCGGCGGTGTGCTGGTGGAACTGGTCGAGCCCGCGAAGGACGGTCACTGACCCCGCGTCAACGCCGAGGCGATGAAGAGGACTTCGCGGTCGATCTCGGCGGGGTCCCCGTCTTCGGTGTGCCGCGCCGTCGCGTGGCGGTGGCTCACCGCCCGCGCGAGCAGGCCCGAGGCCGAATCGACGTCGGCGATCGCGAGTTTGCCGCCGGTCGCGGCGACGATCACCGCCTTCACCTGCCGGACGAGCTGCTGGAACCGTTCGGCCAGCGCGTCGCGGACCGCGCGATGCGTATCGGCTTCCCGCCACAGCAGGTGTGAGAGCGCCAGCGACCGGTTGAACCGCCTGTCGAGTTCCACGACGAGGCCGCGCAGGCTGCCCGCGAGGTCGCCGGGGACCACCACGACGGCCGGTTCGATCCGGGCGTCGGGCAGTTCGGCGACCAGCGCGGCCAGCAGATCCGACTTGCGCCGGAAGTAGTAGTGCACGAGGCCTTTCGGCACGCCCGCCCGCTCCGCGATCCGCGAAGTGGGCGTGGCGTCGAAACCGGATTCGGCGAAGAGCGCCTCCGCGGCTCGCAGGATGCGCTGTTTCGCCGAATCCTCTTTCACGCCGTTCCCTCCCGGGTCAGTGCTGTCCCGCCGTCTTGTGCGTCGCCTGGGCGATCGGCATCGCCGCCGCCCCGGCCACCACGGTCAGGACGCCACCGATCCAAGCGGTCCAGGACGCGCCCATGAAGTCGGCGTATCCCATCACCCAGGGCGAAATGAACAGCAGCGCGCCCAGAACGATCTGGATGCCTTCGCCGTAGACCATGCCAGGCATCGCAAGCGACGCGAGACCGTCGAGGGCGACCAGCGCGCCGAGGACGACGAGCGTCCACATGGCGGTGTTGTCCGTGGTCATCCAGAGGGGTGAAAGCGCGACGACGACACCGATGACCACCTCCGCCCAGTCATGGGGACGGCTCCAAGGGCGCGTCGTGGGTTCATTCATGCGTGCTCACCTCCGAAAATCGGCTGAACCTGCAGGTCGGAGAGATCTCCACGTCCGATGGTCCGCTTGGTTGGCCGGCCGGTCAAGACCGGTCGATAACACTTCGGGATGTGGACGTGCTCCACGTCTCGTACAGTTGTGGACCTGGTTACCCATGAGTAATTTAAGCCGCCAAACGCCGTCCCCCCTTTCGCGGAGGTTTCGATGTCGCAGCTCGGCGAGATCCAGCAGGCCATTCTGAACGATGACCTCGGCGCCGTGGCGTCGCTCGACGTGCCGGAGACCTATCGCGGGGTGACCGTGCACAAGGACGAGGCCGACATGTTCGAAGGCCTCGAAAGCCGGGACAAGGACCCGCGCAAGTCGCTGCACGTGGACGAGGTCCCGGTGCCGGAGCTCGGCCCCGGCGAGGCGCTGGTCGCGGTCATGGCGAGCGCGATCAACTACAACACCGTCTGGACGTCGATCTTCGAGCCGGTCTCGACGTTCAAGTTCCTGGAGCGCTATGGGCGGCTCTCGCCGCTGTCGAAGCGCCACGACCTGCCCTATCACGTCGTCGGCTCGGACCTGTCCGGCGTCGTGCTGCGCACCGGCCCCGGCGTGCACAACTGGAAGCCGGGCGACGAGGTCGTCGCGCACTGCCTCAACGTGGAACTCGAAGGCCCGGACGGGCACAACGACACGATGCTCGACTCCGAGCAGCGGATCTGGGGTTTCGAGACGAACTTCGGCGGGCTCGCCGAAATCGCGCTCGTGAAGTCGAACCAGCTGATGCCGAAGCCGGACCACCTCACCTGGGAAGAGGCTGCCTCCCCCGGTCTGGTGAACTCCACGGCCTACCGCCAGCTCGTCTCGCGCAACGGTGCCGACATGAAGCAGGGCGACGTCGTGCTGATCTGGGGCGCTTCGGGTGGCCTCGGCTCCTACGCGACGCAGTACGCGCTCAACGGCGGCGCCATCCCGGTGTGCGTGGTCTCCAGCCCCGAAAAGGCGGAGATCTGCCGGAAGCTCGGCGCGGAGCTGATCATCGACCGCAACGCCGAGGGCTACAAGTTCTGGAAGGACGAAAACAACCAGGACCCGAAGGAGTGGCAGCGGTTCGGCAAGAAGATCCGCGAGCTGACCGGCGGCGAGGACCCGGACATCGTCTTCGAGCACCCGGGCCGCGAAACCTTCGGCGCTTCCGTCTACGCCGCGCGCAAGGGCGGCACGATCGTCACGTGCGCGTCGACTTCGGGCTACATGCACCAGTACGACAACCGCTACCTGTGGATGAACCTGAAGCGGATCGTCGGCAGCCACTTCGCGAACTACCGCGAGTCGTGGGAGGCGAACCGGCTGATCGCGAAAGGTCTGATCCACCCGACGCTGTCGAAGACCTACGCGCTCGAAGACACCGGTCAGGCCGCGCTGGACGTCCACCGCAACGCGCATCAGGGCAAGGTCGGTGTGCTCGCCCTTGCGCCGGAAGAAGGTCTGGGTGTCCGCAACCACGAGCTGCGCGAAAAGCACATCGACGGCATCAACGCTTTCCGGAACGTTTAACGCGCCAGAACGCGCTTTCGCCGCGCGTTGCGTGGGTGCTCACCCTTCCGTGACTCCAGCTCGACTACGGTAGAAGGATGAGCCTTGGCGAGGAACGGGAGCTAGTGCCGCTGGGAGCCGGCTTCGACGTGGCGAAGCGCGGTTACAGCCGTGCGCAGGTCGACGAACATCTCGAACGGCTTGACGCCGATCTGAAGATGCTCACCGCCGATCGCGATGCCGCCATCGGACAGGCGGGCGACCTGGCACGGCAGCTGGAGATCGCGCGCGGCGAGATCGCGGATCTGCGCGGGCAGGTCGACAGGCTCGCCCAGCCGCCGACGAGTGTCGAAGGCCTTTCCGAGCGGCTGCAGCGGATGTTGCGGCTCGCGCAGGACGAGGCCGCCGACACCAAGGCGCGCGCGGAAGCCGAAGCCGGGCACATCCGCGCCAAGGCCGAGACCGACGCGAGCGCCATGCGGGCCCGCTACGAGCAGCTGCTCAACGAGCTCGACCTCCGTCGCAAGGAGATGGAGGCCGAGCACCGCGGCGTGCTGGAGAAGGCCCGCGCCGAGGCGAAGGACATCACCGACAAGGCGAAGGCCGAGCGCGACAAGCTCGACGCCGAGGCGCAGCAGCGTCGCACTCAGGTCGAAGAGGACTTCGAGATCGCGATGGCGTCGCGGCGTACCGAGGCCATGCACGCGCTGGCCGAGCAGGAGGCCGCGAGCAAGGCCGAGGCCGCGCGCCGCGTCCGCGAGGCCACCGAGGACGCCGCCGCCATCCGCGCGAAGGTGCTCGAAGAGGAGACGGCGGCCAAGGCCGACATCGAACGCCGTCAGCGCGAGTCCGTCGCCGACGCCAACAAGCGCAAGCAGGACTCGATCACCGAGGCCAACGCCCGGCTCGCCGAGGCGGCCGACGAGGCACGCCGCCGCGTCCGGCAGGCCACCGAAGAGTCCAACCGGCGGATCACGCAGGCCACCGAACGGGTCGAAGCGCTCCGCAAGGTGCGCTCCAGCCTGGCCGAGCAGGTCCGCACCGCGCGGACCGCGCTCGCCGAGGCGACGCACGTGCTCGGCGACGAGCCGCATGTCCCGGCGGACCTGAAGGCGAAGCCGTCGCCGGACGCGGAAGCCACCGTGCAGCTCCGGACGGCCGATGTGCCGAAGGCCACATCCGGCGCGAAGGCTTCACCGCGACCTGCGGCAGCGCAGAAACCGACTGGCGAGTAACCTTTTCACCCGACCGTGCTCACGACGGCCTGCGGGGCCGCCGACGAGCGGTTATCGTCGCTGCTCGCACGCAGGTGCGGGCTGTCAGATCGGTGGAGGTTGCGGATGGCTGCATATCGGACCGTGGTCGTGGGCACGGACGGCTCGGATTCTTCGTTCGCCGCGGTCGACCGGGCGGCGGGCGTCGCCGGGGACTCCGGAGCGACCCTGGTCATCGTGTGCGCCTACTACCCCGCCAACAAGGGCGACGTGGAGAAGGCGCAGGATGTCCTCGGTGACGAGGCGTACCAGGTGGTGGGCTCGGCCCCGGCCGAGGACACCCTCCTGTCCGCCCGCGACCGGGCGGCGAAGGCCGGCGCGAAGAACATCGACACCGCCGCGGTGGTCGGCGACCCGGTCGACTCGCTGCGCAAGGTCGTCGCCGAGCGCTCCGCGGATCTGCTGGTGGTCGGCAACCGCGGGCTGAACACGCTCGCGGGCCGCATCCTCGGCTCCGTGCCGTCCGAAGTCGCGCGGAAGTCCGGGGTGGACGTGCTCATCGTCCACACCACCTGATGCCCGAACCCGGCGAGATCTCGCCCGACGCGCTGCAACAGCGTCTCGAACGGATCCTGCTCGGCGGGAAACGCAAATACACCCGGCTCGAAGTCGCCGAGAAGGCAGGCGTTCCCGAGGAACGCTCTCGGCGGCTTTGGCGTGCGCTGGGCTTCGCGACCGTCGATGACGACGAGGTCGTCTTCACCGACGCCGACATCGAGGCGATCCGCACGGCGGACCAGCTGATGAACTCGGGCCTGATCGATCCGGGCATCGAGCTCGCCGTGACGCGCGCGCTGGGCCAGCACCTTTCGCGGCTCGCGGAATGGCAGGTCCACATGCTGTGGACGATGATCACCGAGAACAAGGAGATCGGCAGCAGCGAACGCCAGATCGGGCGGCTCGTCGAACGGCTGCTACCCGAGCTGGAGAAGGTGCAGGAGTTCGTCTGGCGCCGCCACCTCGCGGCCTACGCCGGCCGGGCGATGGCCATGCCGGACGAGGATCTCGAGGCCAGGACCGAGGTGGTCGGGTTCGTCGACATGGTCGGCTACACCCGGCTGACCAGGCAGGTCGACGAGGACGAACTCACCGACATCCTCGACCGGTTCGAATCCGTCGCCACCGAGGTGATCGCCGACCATCACGGACGGATCGTGAAGATGATCGGCGACGAGGTGCTGTTCGTCGCCGATTCCGCCGTCGACGGCGCCGAGATCGCCCTCGCCCTGTCCGAACGCGCCGACGCCGACGAAACCCTGCCCGCCGTACGCGCCGGCCTGGCGTCGGGACGGATCCTCAGCCGGTTCGGCGACGTCTACGGCTCGGTCGTGAACCTCGCCGCCCGCCTCACCTCGACCGCGCGACCGGGCACCATCCTGGTGGACAAGGAACTCGCCACCGAGCTCTCGGAGTTCCCGCAGTTCGAGGTCCGCACGCGGCGGCCGGTTTCGGTGCGCGGGTACAACCGGCTGCGGCCTTCGTCCTTGCGGCGGGCGCGGGACCGGCCTTCGGGCGTGTTCGCGTCTTCGCAGCAGCTCGCGGCGGAGATGCTGGGGCTGGCCGACACCACTCCGGACCCGGCGCCTGTTTCGGAGGAGGTCGAAGACGCCACCGCGGACTCGTTGCCGCCTCGGCCTCGGTCGAAGCGGCGGCGGCGCTGATCCCCTGCCGGGGAGAGCAAGGGACCTTTGCTACCACTTCCGACGGCTGCGGACGTTCTCGACCCCAGACGTCATGAAAGGGTCGTTCAGGACATTTTTTGTCCTGAACGACCCTTTCATGACATCGGGGAAGGGAGCGGAGCCCGTCAGGCGGGCAGCACGGCGTATTGCCGCACGTAGAGGTCGGTGTAAGTGACCGGGCCGCGCGGGCCGGGGACCTTGTCCAGGTTGATGCCGGTCTCGGGGACGGCGAGGAGCTTGAAGCCGTCGAGCAGCCGGGTCGGGGCGTTCCAGAACACGCCGGTGCCGGTGTACGCGTCGAAGAACGCGTCGGCGGCTTCGCTGCTTTCGGTAGCGATGCCGGCGGCCAGGCCCGAGGTCCGCTCGTTGGCAATCTCCGCCGCCTCGGGCAGGCCGGAGACCTTCTCGACGGTGACGGTCGCTTCGCGGTCCGAGTCGAGCGCCCATTCGTAGCCGATGGCGTGCTCGTGCGGAGCCAGTGACGGCGTGACGCCGCGTTCGGCCAGTGCGCCGGAGATGCCGGGCCACACGCGGTCGTGCGCGTCTTCGTGGATCAGCAGCAGGTTCAGCCGGTTGCAGACGCCGAGCCGGTCGAGGCTGTTGAAGACCAGGTCGCGCACCTTGTCGGTGTCGGCCGCTTCGTCGATGTACAGCACGCCGCCGCCGTCGGCGTGGGCCAGCGTGCGGACGCCGTGGACGGCCGCCTCGGTGGCCAGCGCCCTGGTGCTGTCGCCGCTGCCGCGCAGGATGACCAGCGGCACGAGCGCGGGGAACCGGACCAGCGCGGAGGCCGCTTCCCGTTCGGCGCGCGGCACCAGCTGGATGACGTCCGGATCGATGCCCGCCTCGGAGAGCGCGGGGGCGATCACGGTCTCGCGCAGACGCTGGGCCGAGCCGAGCGCGGCGGAGCCCGTGCGCAGCACGCCACCGTTGCGCGACTTCACCAGCTGCGACGCGACGTCGACCGTGACGTTCGGGCGCGCCTCGTAGTTCGCCCCGATCACGCCGACCGGACGGCGGCGCTCCACCAGCCGCAGCCCTCCGTCCAAAGTGGACATGTCGACGGACCGCTCCTGATGCGGCGCCCCCGCCAGGAGACGGAGCTGTTCGGCCATGCCGGTCAGCCGCTCGGGAGTGATGGTGAGCCGGTCGAGCAGACCCGCGCTCATCCCGTCTTCGCGCGCCTTGGCGATGTCGGCCTGGTTCGCATCGAGCACGACGTCGGCGTGCTCGACGAGCTTGTCCGCCATGGCGTTCAGCGCGGCGTCGATCGCTTCCGGGGAGGCCGCGGCCAGCGACGGCGCGGCCCGTTTCGCCGATCGAGCGCATTCCTCGACGGCCTTGGCGACCTCGTCCATCTGCTGACTCCTTCCGCGCGGAACGAGCCATCAGTCTGCCGTACCGCCCCGGTCAGGCGACGGTCGGCTCCAGCAGCCACAACCCGCCCGCGAAGAGACAGCTCACCGTCAGCACGGCCATCACCAGCACCCACAGCACCGCGGGCATCCCGGTGAGCCTGCCGAGCTGGTCGGCGTCGGAATCCCTCGCCGCACCCCGGCGCCGCTTGATCTGCAGCTCGACCACCGGCCGGACGCCACCGAACAGCAGGAACCAGGTCAGCAGGTAGACGAAGATCGCCTGGAACCACGACGGCGCCACCAGCGCGACCAGCCCGAGCACCACCGAGCTGGCGATCACGGTGAACACCCCGTAGGTGTTGCGCACCATCACCAGCACACCCAGCAGCATCAGGGCCATCACGATCAGCACGACGGTGATCAGGTCCGACGAGAGCAGCCCTGCGAACACCAGCCCGAGCACCGCGGCCGCCGGATATCCGGCCAGCGCGGTGAACGCCATCCCCGGTCCCTCCGGTTTGCCGCGGGAGACGGTGACGCCGGAGGTGTCCGAGTGCAGCTTGATGCCCTGCAACCGTCGTCCGACCAGCACCGCCGCCAGCGCGTGGCCCGCCTCGTGGACGAGTGTGATCAGGTTGCGGGCGATCCGCCATGGCCTGCCCGAGAGCACCACGAGCAGTGCGAGACCACCGGTGACCAGGGTGATCGTGCCGGGCGGAGTGGACTGGGCGATGTCGGAAACCGTTTCGGCGGGAGACGAGCTCACCTCACCAGCTCACCACAGGCCGGATATGTCCCGTGTCAGGCGGTCATGGAACCTCCGATCCCCCGCGTGCGAAACTCCGGGTCGTTGCGCAGGGCGAAGGCCACCCAGCTGCGGAACGGCCGCCAGATCGCGGAAAGCTCCTCCAGCTCCTCGGGCGGCGCCTCCGGCAGGTCGTACGCGGCCCGCATGGCCTCCTGCAACCGCGGCTCGCCGGCGGGGAAGACGTCGGGATGCCCGGCGCCCCGGATCAGGATCAGCTGTGCCGAGAACGGGCCGATCCCCGGCAAGAGCTGCAGCCAGCGCAACGCGTCCGGCACCGGCATCGCGCGCAGGTACGCGGCGTCGAGCAGGCCGTCCTTGGCGGCGTTGGCCACCGCGCGCAACCGCTCGGCCTTCACCGCCGGCAGCCCGCGCCCGGCTTCGGGCCCGGCCAGCACGTCCGGCGCCGGGAACGACCTGAGAACCTGCCCGCCGACGTCCACCGGCCTGCCGAACTCCTCGGCCAGCCGCCTTTTCACGGTGGCGGCCTGCGACATCCGCGTCCGATGGCTCAGGATCGCCCAGCAGGCCGCTTCATAGGGCGAATGGAACAGCACGGGGCGCAACCCGGGATGCTCCTGGTGGAGGCGGCGCACCACCGGATCCGCCGCGCCGAGCTTGGCGAAGCCGACGCCGTCGACGTCCACCGAGAGGATCCGCCGGACCTGGGCGCCGACCTCGACGGCGAGCCCTTCGTCGGCGAAGACCTCCACCTCGATCGTGCCGGGCGATCTCTGTCTGACGGCCGCACCGACGTGCTCCCAACCCGCTTCGGCGGGAAAGGCGAAGCGCAAGGTGCCGGGCTCGGCGGCGGCGTCCGCGCGGCACGCGGGCGGGAAGTCGGTCAGGAAGCGGATGGACTTGTCGAGGTCGAACGGGCCGCGCACCGGGATGCGAAGCGTGGTCGACGCGGGGTGCTGCAGGATCGAGCCGGTCATTTTCGGGCTCCTTCGGCTGGGGAACGGCGACTCCCTCCGACGTTAGAGACGGGCACCGACAGTTTCGGGTCGCGGCGGCGGGAATGTCGCGAACGGACCGGTCATGGCAGATTCTCGGGTGAACACCGTGAAGGGAGCAGCCGTGCCGGACCATCACGAACGTCTGAGGAGCCTGCTGAGGCCGGGCATCACGACCACCGGTGAGGGCAAGGGATTCCTTGATCTGCTGGGAGAAATCCCGCAAGCGGGGCCGCCGACCGGGCTCGCGCAGCGGCTCATGCGCACCTCCGCCGTGCCGATGATCTACGAGCGGTACTGGCGCCCGGCGCTGGGCAGGGTCGCGAAAGGACTGAACGGCCCGAGCATGGCCGACGAGGTCCGCATCGCGATCGAAGCGCTCGGCCTGCGCCCCGGCCGGATCGCGCTGGACGTCGCCTGCGGCACCGGCCGGTTCACGAGGGCCTTCGGCGAGGCGGTCGGCCCGGACGGGCTCTCCATCGGACTCGACGGTTCGGTCACCATGCTGGAGAAGGCGCTCGCCGCACCCAATCCCGCTTCGGTGACGTATCTGCGCGCCGACGCCGTCGACCTGCCGCTGGACGATTCCACTGTGGACGCGGTCTGCTGCTTCGCCGCGCTGCACATGTTCGCCGACCCGGACGCCGCCCTGGATTCGTTCGCCCGCGTGCTGAAACCCGGTGGCTCGCTGGTGATGCTGACGAGCGCCCGGCACGGCGATCAGCCGATGCGGCTGGCGGACACCGTCCTCGGCAGGCTGAGCGGACAGCGGATGTTCGACCGCGGCGAGATCGCGGCGAAACTGTTCCGCCGCGGCTTCGACCACGTCGACGAGCGGTACTCCGGTGTCACGCAGATCGTCACGGGCGAGCTAGGAGTTAACATCCGGAAATGATCCGCTCTGAGCACGCTTCGCCGATCCCTCCCGACGACAGCTACCTCCGTTCACTGGTCGAAGCGACCGCGGACGCCGTCGCCGCGGCCGAACCACTCGGCTCGCCCCATGACGGCGCGGACGCCGCCACACGGGACGCCGTCGTCGCCGAGATCGACGCGCTGCGGGCGGAATTGGTGGAGTTGAGCCAAGACCTGCACGCTCACCCCGAAGAGGGTTTCGCGGAGCACCGCTCGGTCCGCGCGCTCGGCGACCTGCTCCGGCGGCACGGCCACGAGGTGACGATCGGCGCGGGCGGGCTGGACACCGCTCTGGTCGCGACCACTCCCGGCAGCGGCCCGCATATCGCGGTCCTGTCCGAATACGACGCGCTCCCCGGGCTCGGCCACGGCTGCGGGCACAACGTCATCTGCACCGCCGGCGCGGGCGGCTTCCTCGGCGCGGCCGCGGTCGCCGGACGGGTGGGCGGCCGGGTCTCGCTGATCGGCACACCGGCGGAGGAAGGCGGTGGCGGCAAGGAGACCATGGCCCGCGCCGGTGTTTTCGACGACGTCGACGCCGTGCTCATGCTGCACCCGTTCAGCCACGACATCGCCATGCACCCGTTCCTCGGCAGGCGCCAGCTGGAAATGGTGTTCCACGGTGTCGGCGCGCACGCGTCGGCTCAGCCGTTCATGGGGCGCAACGCGCTCGACGCCGCCGTCGCCGCGTACCAGGGTGTCGCGGCGCTTCGGCAGCATCTGCCGTCCAGTGACCGCGTCCACGGCGTCTTCACCGACGGCGGCGCGCGGCCGAACGTCGTCCCCGAACGCGCGGCGCTGCTGTTCTATCTCCGGTCCGCACAACCGGACACGCTGCGCGACCTCGCCGAGCGGGTTTCGGCGGTCGCGCGCGGCGCGGCGGAGATGACCGGCTGCGGCGTCGAACTCCGGTGGGACGCCCAGCCCGCGTATCTGCCGATCCGGTTCAACACCACGCTCGCCGGACGCTGGTCGGCGCATCAGGTCGACGCCGGCCGCAAACCGCTGCCGCCGGGGATCGTGCCCGAATTCCTCACCGGCTCGACCGACCTCGGCAACCTCTCGTACCGGATGCCGGCGATCCACCCGATGATCGCCATCGCCGGACCGACGACCGCCTTGCACACCAAGGAGTTCGCGGCCGCGGCCGGTTCGCCGGACGGTGATCGCGCGGTCGTCGACGGGGCGCTGGGGCTGGCGCTGACGGCCGCCGACTACCTGGCCGACGCGAAGCTCCGCGCCGCCGTGCACGAGGAGTTCGAGGCGTCGGGCGGAGCGCTGGACGTGCCTGCCTTCTTCGACTGAGTTTTCTCAGGTAATTCTTCTCAGGAAAGCACAGGGGGATTCCACAGGCGGTTCACAAGTACGGGCGCGAATCTTGTTCCATGACCGAGAACGAGAGTCGGCCAGGCCCCGCCTCAACCGGTGGGCACCAGCCGCCGCACCAGCAGCAGTACCCCGGTTACACCCCTTGGCAGGCCGCGCCGAATCCGCTCTTCACGCCGCAGCCCGCACCTCGTAGGAAGGGCGGACGGATCGCCGTCCTCGTCAGCGCGACGGCACTCGCCGCCGCACTCGTCGGCGGGGTCGGCGGAGCGGCGATCATGGGGATCGGCTCCGCTTCGTCGGCGCCGGGCACGGGTTCGTCCGCGGTCGCCAACGGGCAACTGGTCGGGAACAACACCTCGGGTGACGTCAGCGGGGTCGCCGCGAAGGTGACACCGAGCGTCGTGCAGGTGAACGTGACCACCGCGCAGGGTGAGGCCGTCGGCTCCGGCGTCATCCTGACGGCGGACGGGCGCATCCTCACCAACGCCCACGTCGTCGCGGACGCCGAGGGCGACGTGACCGTCACGCTGTCCGACGGCAAGCAGTACAAGGCGAGCGTGGTCGGCGCCGACACGAAGGCCGACATCGCCGTGCTCCAGGCGAAGAACGCGAGCGGGCTGACCGCGGCCTCGCTCGGCGATTCCAGCAAGCTCGCCGTCGGCCAGCAGGTCGTCGCGATCGGCTCGCCCGGTGGGCTGCAGAACACCGTGACCACCGGGATCGTGAGCGCGCTGAACCGCAAGCTCGACGAGTTGAGCAGCGGTCAGGAACGGCGCTCGCCCTACAGCAGGACCACGAACGAAGCCGGGCCGAGCTACACCGCGATCCAGACCGACGCCCCGATCAACCAGGGCAACTCGGGCGGGGCGCTGGTGGACGCACAGGGGAACGTCATCGGCATCAACTCGGCGCTGTACAACCCGGCCTCGACCGGCAGCATCGGCATCGGTTTCGCGATCCCCATCAACGACGCGAAGAAGATCGTCGAGCAGATCGTCGGCTGACCCCGCCGTCTGGACCGCTGTCAGGGGGCGGCCCAGCAGGCACAGTCCGTGAAGGCCTCCTTTCGCAAGGAGGCCTTCACGGGCTTTCAGAGTTCGTACGTGAGGGTGAAGGTGTGGTTGCCCTCGTCGTCCTGGACGATCTCCGCCGTTCCGGTGATGCCGGTCAGCTCACCGTGGCCGGACCCCGGCAAGACGATCAGGTGATGCCCGTTGTCCCCCGCCGAGTGATGCAGGACGAAGCCGCCCTTACGCCCGCCGACGGAGACGGCCAGCCGCTCGAAGGCGACGTACGCCGACGACGTCTCGTTCACCGCCGTGAGCATCTCGACGGCACTGGTGCCTTCGACGTCGCCGGTGAACGTCTTGGTCAGGAGCACCCGCGAGAACTCGGTGCCTTCAGCCTTCTCGACGGCTTGGGGATCCCAGCCGTCCACGGTGAACGACGCAGTCGCGCTGTTGGTCATGGCACCGAGTCTGCCGCGCATACCTGACAGATCGCGTCAGGTATTCCTCACCGCCGCCGATTCCCGAACAGACCGCGCGTGATCTCCCGGCCGAGCGCGCTCGCCGCCGAGCGGAGGAACGACTTCACCGCCGGGTTCTTCATCGCCTGCTCCACCATCCCCGGCTCCTGCTTCTCCGGCTTCGGAGCGGGCGCTTCGGGCGGCGGCGCCTCACCGGCAGGCGGAGCGGCCACCTTCGCGGCGAGCTTCTCGTAGGCCGACTCGCGGTCGATCGTCTCGGCGTACTTCGCGTGCAGGTCCGAAGATGTCGTCGCCGCGGAGATGGCTTCGGCGCCGATCGAGCCCATCTTGGAACGCGGCGCGCGCAGGCGGGTCCACGCGACCGGCGTCGGCGCGCCCCGTTCGGAAAGGACGGTGACGATCGCTTCGCCGATACCGAGCGACGTCAGCGCCGAGTCCAGTTCGTAGTGCTTCGTCTTCGGGTACGTCTTCACCGTCTTCGTCAGCGCCGCCTGGTCCTCGGGTGTGAACGCGCGCAACGCGTGCTGCACGCGCGCGCCGAGCTGGGACAGGACGTTGTTCGGGATGTCCGTCGGAAGCTGCGTGCAGAAGAACACGCCGACACCCTTCGACCGGATCAGCTTCACGGTCTGCTCGATGCGTTCCAGGAACGCCTTCGACGCGTCGTTGAACAACAGGTGCGCCTCGTCGAAGAAGAACACCAGCTTCGGCTTGTCGAGGTCGCCCTCTTCGGGCAGTTCCTCGAACAACTCGGCCAGCAGCCACATGAGGAACGTCGAGAACAGCGCGGGCTTCGACTGGAGGTTGTCCAGCTCCAGCAAGGTCACCATCGCCTTGCCGTCGGCCTCGCGCATCAGGTCGTGGACGTCCAGCTCGGGCTCGCCGAAGAAGTCCTCGCCGCCCTGAGCCTCCAGATTGGACAGCGCCCGGAGGATCACCCCGGCCGTCGCGGCCGAGACGCCGCCGATGCCCTTGAGGTCCTCCTTGCCCTCGTCACTCGTCAGGTGCGTGATGACGGAGCGAAGGTCCTTCGTGTCCAGCAGCGCCAAACCGCGCTGATCGGCCCAGTGGAAGATCAGGCCGAGCGTCGACTCCTGCGTTTCGTTGAGCCCCAGCACCTTCGACAGCAGGATCGGGCCGAAACTCGTGATCGTCGCCCGGATCGGCGATCCCTTGCCACCGGTGCCCAGCGACAGGAACTGCACCGGGAACGCGGCGGGCTCCCAGGAGTCACCCAGTTCCTCCGCGCGTTTGGCGATTTTGTCGTTGCTTTCGCCCTGCGCGGCGAGCCCCGACAGGTCGCCCTTCACGTCCGCCAGCACCACCGGCACTCCCGCGGCGGACAGCTGCTCGGCGATCAGCTGCAAGGTCTTCGTCTTGCCGGTACCGGTCGCGCCCGCGACCAGCCCGTGCCGGTTCAGCGTCGCCAGCGGCAGGCGGACCGCCGCGCCGGCGTCGGCCTTGCCGTCGATCACGACGGCGCCGAGTTCCACCGCCGCCCCGTCGCTCACATATCCCTGTGCGATCTCCTGGGCTGGACCCTGTTCGGCCACTGTCGCTCCCCGATCTGTGACATGACTCACCTGAGGATGCACACGGTGCCAGCAACGCGCCGAACCCGCACGTCGCGCGCCACGAATCCCCGGGTCGGGTTAGGGTTTCGGGGTGAACGACCGCCTAGTCTGGATCGACTGCGAGATGACGGGGCTCGACCTCGGCAAGGACGCGTTGATCGAAATAGCCGCGCTGGTGACCGACGCCGAGCTCAACGTCCTCGGTGAAGGCGTCGACATCGTCATCCACGCCGACGAGGAAGCCCTCGACGGAATGCCGGCGGTCGTCCGCGAAATGCACGCCCGCTCCGGCCTCACCGAAGAGGTCCGGCGCTCCACGGTCACCATGGAGGAAGCCGAGCAGCGCGTGCTCGAGTACATCCGCGCGCACGTGCCCGAGGCCAACGTCGCCCCGCTCGCCGGCAACTCCATCGCCACCGACCGCGGCTTCATCACCCGCGACATGCCGCTGCTCGACGCGCACCTGCACTACCGCATGGTCGACGTCTCGTCGGTGAAGGAACTCGTCCGGCGCTGGTACCCGCGGATCTACTACGCCAAGCCCGAGAAGGGCCTCGCGCACCGCGCGCTCGCCGACATCAAGGAATCCATCGGCGAGCTCGACTACTACCGTCGCGTCGCCTTCGTCCCGCAGCCCGGCCCGACCACCGAACAGGCCAAGGCCGCGGCCGCTGAAGTGCAGGAACGCCACGAACGGTAACCCGTTGCGAGCCCCGGAAACGGGCACGCTAATATAGTGCGGCCGAGGTGATGGGGGGTTCCCCGAGCCCGGCGATGGTGGGCGTAGCTCAGCTGGTAGAGCACCTGGTTGTGGTCCAGGAGGTCGCGGGTTCGAAACCCGTCGCTCACCCCATCGACCCCAGTTCGGCCGGTTTTCCGGCAGGCTGGGGTTTCGCTTTTTCCGGGGGTATCGGTAACGCGGCGTGGCGCTCGCGCGAGTTCAGGTAGGAACTCGCACGGAGGTTGCCATGAGACGCTGGCTGGTCTTGGGAGTCTTCATGGCGGCCGGTGCCTGCACGGCTCCTCCGCCGAGCCAAGTGCCCGTACCGGCGATCACGCCGACACCGATCACAACCGTGACGGCGACGCCGTCGACTTCGGTCCCGCCGCCAGTGACCGTGACGGTGACGCCGCCTCCACCGGCGAAGACCACGACCTCGGTCAAGAGGTCACCATGGCGATGCGAACCGGGATACCCGAACTGCACGAAGGCTCAGTCCCAGAAGTACCTCGCCGACCTCGAGTATCAGAAGTGTCTCCGCGATCCGGAGAAGATCTGGGACACCGGTACCCAGAAGTGCCGCTACAAGACCAGCGGCGAGGTGCAGTGGGAGCACTTCTACGGCACTTTGCCACCCGAAACGCCATGAGGGTCCTGTCAGGACGAAACCGTCCTGACAGGACCCTCATGAAGAACAGGTCAGTTCCGGTCGCCGCCGGTCTTCCAGTCGTCCCACGACATCTGCCACACCGACCAGCCGTCGGTCGGCTCCAGCACCTGCGGGCCCGAGTTGGCGACGGTGATGATGTCGCCCTTCTTGGAAGTGTCCATCAGCCACTTCGCGTTCTCGGTCGACAGGTTGATGCAGCCGTGGCTCACGTTCCGCTTGCCCTGCGATCCGACCGACCACGGCGCCGAGTGGTAGAAGATGCCGCTGTTCGACATGCGCACCGCGTACTTCACGAACGTCCGGTAGCCGGCCTTGCTGTCCGTCGGGACGCCGTACGTGCTGGAGTCCATCGTGTACCCGGTGTGCTCGCTCATCACCGTGTAGGTCCCGGCCGGGGTGCTGCTCGACGGCTTGCCCATCGAGATCGGCATCTGCTTGACCTCTTGGTCGTTCACCACGACCTTCATCTGGTGCGTGCCACCGTCCGCGGTCGCGACCAGCTTGTCGCCGACGACCACCTTGGCGGGCTTGTCCTCACGGCCGAAGGTGTTGTTGCCGAGGTTCTTGCCGTAGATCGCGGCGTTGACCGAGATCTTCGTGCCCGCCTTGAAGTACTCCTTGGGCCGCCACATCACGGTCTTCTCGCCGAACCAGTGGAACGCGCCCTCGGTGACCGGCTCGGTGACGATCTTCAGCGCCTTCTCGGTCGCGGCCTTGTCCGGCACGTTGCCGGTGAAGGTGAAGATCAACGGCAGGCCGACGCCGACCGTCTCCCCTTCGACGAGGTTGATCGAGACACCGATCTGGCGGCCGGGCTTGGCCGTGGAGAACGTCGAGGTCGCGGTGACCGGCTTGCCGTCGGTCCCGGTCGCGGCCGCGGTGACGGTGTAGCTCTTGCCGTAACCGAGCGGCTCCGCCGACTCCCAGCCCGAACCGTCTTCCTTCGGCTTGCCCGCGACGACCTTGCCGTCGGCGCCGGTCAGTTTGACCTCGCCCACCTTGCCGTCCGCGACGGCCACCGTGACCGGCTCGCCGGGCGCCACGTTCGCCGCACCCTGCGCCGGGGTCAGCGTCATCACGGCGGGCTTCGGCTCCGGCGCGGGCGCTCCGCTCTGCTGCGAACCCCCGGGGGCGCCACCCGGCGACGGCTGTTCACCCGACGGTGTACTGGTGCACGCGGCCAGAGTGAACCCGGCCACCAAAGCCACCAAAGCCACCCGCGACCGCCCCGTCGCTCCCCAGACCCTCATGCACACCGCCCGTTTCGCGTGGTACCAACCCCTACGTCTGGCTATAGTCTGCCTGACCGGCCGCAACGCTCGCGGCCGGATGGCCGAATACGTCCCGGCCCGGCGTTAGGGGACCCCCCTGAAACGGGCCCCAGCAACCCTGTGTTAATGTTTTCCACGTCGCCGAGGGGAACACCAAAGCGGCGGAACAAGCAGGCGCCATTAGCTCAATTGGCAGAGCAGCTGGCTCTTAACCAGCGGGTTCGGGGTTCGAGTCCCTGATGGCGCACAGTTCCAAACGAAGCCCACCAACGGTTTGCCCCGGTTTTCCGGGTGCCGTCGGTGGGCTTTGTTGCTGTACGAGCCCGAGGCAGGACAGCCAGCGAGGCGCCGGCCGCGGTCTGCTCAGCCGTCCATGTCGCCGCCGCCCTCGTCGCCGCTGAATTCGTCCCCTTCGGCGGGCGCGATGAACTCGGGGGCGAGCCGCTCGGCAGCCATGCCCGCCTTCGCGGACAAGTGGCGGCGTGAGCGGACGACAGTTCCTCAACCGCGCTTAAGCTCGCCGCGCGGCGATCACTGTCCGCGTCGAGGCGGACTCCTGAGGGGAAATGAGTTGTCCGGAGATTTCCTCGTGGCCCCGCCGGGGCGCGTTCAGCCACCGCAGATGTTGTCATGGATGCCTTCACGGGGGCTGCTCCGCGTGGTCGAGTTTATCGCCGGCGAAGTCGCGGACGATCAACTCCCCGAAGGGCTGCACCACTTCACTGAAGGTTATTTCTTCCTTAGTATGTATACCGAATCGTACCCGGGCGACGAAGCCTACGACTTCGCAACAGAGTTGGTCGATCTCGTGAAGCAAGCCCAAGAGCTTGAGCTGCTCAATTGAACGACCGATGAGCGACGGCGGCTCCTTCCATGACTCAACGAGAAGGAGCCACCGTCGCCGGCCAACGGCGATACCGGTTCGGTCTAAGCCTTAGCGGTTGTACTGCCATCCACTCCGGTAGCAGGTGTCCCAACCCGCGTCATCCACGCAGGTCACGACGCGGACCCTGCTCAGCTTGGTGCCCGAGTTGTACTTCAGGTTGCTCCAGTAGCTCGTGGTGCCGCATCCGCTCTCGTTCCAGCGGTACGGCGTCGGGTCGATGGTCCCCATGCCGAGATCGGCCTCGAAGAACACGTAGACCGGGTTACCGTCGCATTTCGTGTCCCGCACGGCCATGTTGATGCCGGTCATGCCGCTGAACGTCCAGGTCCAGTTGGCCGAGCCGTACACCTCGCTCCCGGACGCGGTGGCCGCGCCGGTCGCGGCCGAGGCGGTGCCTGTGAAAGCCAGTGTCGCCGCCGACACCACGGCGATCGCCGTGGCCGCCCGCCGCAGGTTCCTGCTCAGAATCCCCTTCATGTTCCCCTCCAGTGTGATAAATGAATGACGACTCCATGGGGGAGGCGTCATGCTTCGTATTCACTTCACCGACCGTGACCTGGCCCGTGTCCGCGTCGCGGCCGCACCGGATCCGCTGTGGGAAACGGTTCTGGCCATGCAGAAGCTCACGCTCGACGGCATTCCCGCCTTCGCGCGCTGGCGGCGCCGGGTACGGGAAGGCCTGCGGGAGCGTGACGCCAGGACCGCGGTCCGGTTCCTGCAGACGATCGCGCCGCCTGCCCGGTACTTCCCGGATTTCCTCACCCCCGCCGAGTCCGCGTGCGGGCTGAAGGCGGGGCTGTCCGCGCTCCGTGGGACGTCGGCGGATCGGCTCGGGCGCGAAGTCGCGCTGATGGCGAAACACCACCGTCTGCCCGAATGGACACAGGGGCTGGCGGCGGGGGCGAGCGCGGCGCTCGATCAGGTCGCCGGGGCGCTCCAGATCGCCCACAACACCCTGGTCGCTCCACAATGGACGAACGTGCGGACCCAGGTCGACATCGACCGGGCCTTGCGGTCACGTCTCGCCGGCGAAACCGGAACCCTCGGCCTTCTCGAGTCGCTCCGGCCCGCTTTCCGTTGGGAGGCGCCGGTCCTGACCGTGCGCTACCCCGTCGACCGCGACCTCCGTCTCGACGGTCGCGGTATCCGGCTCGTCCCGTCCTACTTCTGCTGGGACACCCCCGTCGCCCTCGCCGACGACGACCTTCCACCGGTCCTCGTCTTCCCGGTGTCCCACGAGCACGAGCCCGCTCCCCTGCCGAAACACCTGGCCACCCTGCTCGGCCGGACCCGCGCCGCCGTCCTGTACGCGGTCGCGGGCTGCCCCACCAGCGGCGAACTGGCCGACCGGCTCGGCATTTCGGCGGCCGCGGTTTCGCGGCACACCACGGTGCTCCGCGACGCCGGGCTCATCGCCAGCCGGCGCCACGGAGCCGTGGTGCTGCACAACCTCACGCCGATGGGCGCCGCGCTGCTGGGCTGAGCCCTCAGCGCACGATCCGCCACGGCGAGCAACTGTCGTCCTCGCAGATCCGGAACGAAGTCACATCCGGGATCGTGGCGTGGCCGCAGCCGATCTTCGAACCGTTGCTGTCGCGGAGAGTCAGCATCCCGAACTTCTGCCTGTACTGGGCGTAGACGCCGTTACCGTCCTGCTCCTCGTCGCAAACCTCGGCGAAATCGGTTTTGGAGTCGTACTGCGCGTAGTCCTTCCCCTGAAAGATGAGGTAGCCGGTCGCCGCCTCCGCGGTCGAGGTCCCCAGTACCAGCGCCGAGATCATCGCGCCGCCGACGAGCATCATTTTCCGGATCATCGTTCCCCTCCCCTTGGGCTTGGGAACAGCTTGCCGCCCGTCCCGCACGTCCGGCGAGGCTTTTGCGCGAGAGCGGAAAACCGCAGACAGGGTCACCGCCGCCTGGCGCCGTGTCCTGAACCCGCCCGGCGCGAGGAACGCGAGTTCGACGTGCTGCTGGGGGCCGTCGAGGACTACGGCGGCGCTTTGCTCCGACCGCGTGACGGCTCTCCAGTTTCCGCGCGGACCGGAGGATGATGTTCGCCGTACTGGTGGCGGCGGCTGGACCCCACGGCGCCGGTGTCTTTGTCCTGCCAAGGAGTCCTGACGATGGCCGCCGCCTCCGCACCGTCCCGGCACGTGCTGTTCGAGACCACCGATCACGACCACGCCGGCGAGTACCTGACCGGCGTCTACGGGGGAAGCTTCCGGCTGGGGGTCGGGCGCAAAGGCTCCCCGGTCCATCTCAGCAGGCTGGTCACCGACACGTTTTCCTTCGTCACGGCCGTGCACAGCGCCGAAATCGGCTACATCCTGGAAGCAGTACCGAGTTTGATGATCGCCCGTCCGCGCACCACTCCCGTGCACTATCGGTACGGCGGCGCCGCGCACTGTTTCCACCCCGGCGAAGTGCACCTGTCCAACATGACGGAGGACCATCCGCCCATCCAGGCGCGGTGGCACGACGGCGCGGTTCAGGCCGTCACCTTCCCTTTCCCGTTGCTCGACCAGGTCGCCGCCACGGCGGAGACTCGCCGCCAGAAGCCGGTGCGCTTCACCGATCTGCGTACGACGAGCGAGGACGGCGCCCGTCATCTGATCGCCACCATGGACTTCCTCGCCGCCAGCGTCCGCGATCGTCCCGAATGCATGGCGGAACCGCTCTTGGCCGGTGAAGCGGGACGGCTGCTGGCTTCCGCGGCGTTGGCCGCGTTCCCCAACACCGCGATGACCGAACCGACCATCGAGGACCGGCACGATTCCCACCCGATCACGCTGCGGCGGGCGATGGCGTTCATCGACGACCACGCCCAGCTGGACATCACCGTCGCCGACATAGCCGCCGCGAGCCACGTGACCATCCGGGCACTGCAGTACGCCTTTCGCCGTAACCGCGGCACCACTCCGATGGGCTATCTCCGCCAGGCCCGTCTCCACCAGGCGCACCGGGAACTGCTGACCGCCGATCCCGCCGACGGCTGCACCGTCACCCAGATCGCGGCCCGCTGGGGCTTCTTCCACCCCGGCCGTTTCGCCCGGCACTACCGCGCCGCTTATGGCTGCCCGCCGTATCGGACGTTGCGGCGTGACGGTCGTTGACGTCCTTGAGTCGATCAGAAGGGCGGCGAAGACTGGGTGACGGCACCGGTACGCGGGGTCCACACCGCGCGAAATCCCGGTGTTGCGTACCGGTGCCGTGACTCCGGGCGGCGGGGTCTCCGCCCGAAGCCGGCTCACCGGGGCGGGGTCCGGGCCGCCGGGGAGTCTGGAGACCTGTCCAAGCCTCCTTCTTCGAACGGCCGGATGCAGCACGTCTTGCGAACCCGCGTCATCGCTGTTCAAGGGCCGAACCATCCAGAAAACGAAACACCCGTGCCCGCCGGGATCGGGCATGGTGGGTTCCGGGGGTGGTCATGTCCGAGTCTTCGAGCGCCAGAACCGGGACGGCGGTCGCCGTCGGGGTGACCGCGTTGTGCGCGCTGGTCACTGTGGGAACCGAGTACGCGGGCGCGCTGGAACTACGGATCGGCTCGTTCGCGCTCGTCCTGCTTCCGCTTTTCTTCGCCTTCGTGATCACGGTCGCCCTCAACCTGTCGCTGTCCTGGCGACGTCCGGAGGCGGCCGCACCGATCTGGTCCTGCGCGGGGCAACTCCTGCAACTGCTGACGGTGGTCTTCGTGGTGCGAGCCGGAGTCGTGCTCGGTACGGCGCTCCCCACGATCGTCGAGGCGGGACCGGCGATCCTCGTGCAGAGCCTCGGAAAAGCGGGAACGGCGCTGCTGGCCTTCCCCGCAGCCCTACTGCTCGGCTTCGGCCGCGCGAGTATCGGCGCCACGTTCTCCATCGGCCGCGAACCCAGCATCGCCCTGGTGACCGAGCGATACGGCATCTCCGGCCCGGAGGGTTCCGGCGTTCTCGCCACCTACATCAGCGGCACACTCTTCGGGTCCCTGTTCTTCTCCGCACTCGCGGGCATCGGCTCGGCGATCCCGCTGTTCAGTTCCACGGCGCTGGCGATGGCCTGCGGGGTCGGCAGCGGGGGCATGACCATCTCTTGCGCGGGTTCGCTCGCGCACGGTTCCCGCGACCTGCCCCAGGACGACATCGTCGCGCTGGCGACGGCCAGTGATGTGCTGACCTACATCACCACCGTGCTGCTGGGTGCTTTCATCGTCCTTCCGGTGCTGGAAAGGCTGTACCGTTCCCCCACCGCGGTACGGAATCGGCTGGTCTCCGGGGACACCGCCGAGCCGGCGGCGACCGTCGTGCCCTCTCGGCTGGTGACCGGTTTGGCCGTGACCGTGCTCCTGCTCGTCACCGCGGGATGGCATGCGGCGCCGGGAATGCTCTTGCTGTTGGCCCTCGCCTTCGGAGTGCGAATGCTCGGTGACCGGACCGGTCGGTTCGTGCCGACCGTGCTGTGGGCGGCGCTCGTCGGTGCCGCGCTGACCGTTCCGGGACTGCCGTGGTCGGCGACCATGGTGCGCGTCCTGTCCGCCGTCGACCTGCTGACGCTGGCCACCGCCGTGCTCAGCTGCGTCGGTCTGTGCGTGACCGTCCGGCAGTTGAGGATCCTGCGGACCCTGAGCTGGCGCGCGGTCGTCGTGACGCTTCTCGTTTTCGCCGGTTCCTTCTTCACGTCGGCTTTGCTGGCCCAGGTCGTTCTCGGGTTCACCGGATGAAAGGAAGGCCTATGAAGATCCTGGTAACAGGCGGAAGCGGCTTCATCGGACAGCACGTCGTGCGCGAACTGCTGGCACGCGGGCACGACGTCACGGTGCTGGTCCGCACGCCGTCCACGCACCTTCCCGACGCGGTGACAGTTCACCTCGGGGACCTCACCGACCTGTCCGAGGAACGACTCGATGCGATCGTCGCCGGTCATCAGGGCATCGTCGTCGCGTCGGCCGCCGCCGTCGCCGCACCGCGCGGCGCCGACATCGCCGCGTTCTTCCACGATGCCAATGTCGCACCGGTCGCCAGGTTGCTCGCCGCCGGCTGCCGGGCGCAGACCGACCGCGCCGTCATCCTCGGCAGTTTCTACGCCAGCCTCCAGCGCGAACACCCGAAACTCCGGTTGGCCGAACGCAGTCCGTACATCTCGAGCAGAATCGACCAAGCCGAGCGCGCCCGCGCCGCCGTCACCGCGGAAACCTCAGTGGCGATTCTCGAACTTCCGTACGTGGCGGGCACGACTCCGGGCAGGCAATCACCTCTCGAACCCATGCTGCGCAGCATGGCCGTCGGTGATGCGGACATCCTCGCCTACCCCGGCACCACCGCGGTCGTCACCGTCACCCAGACCGCGCGAGCGGCAGTCGCCGCATTGGAACGTCGCGCGAACGGGAACTACCCGCTCGTCACGGCGAATCTCCCTTGGGCCGATCTCTTCACGCGTCTCGCGACCGCGAGCGGCCGCCCTCCGAAACGCATCTGGAAACTGCATCGGCTCGCCGTCGAACTGCTGCTCCGCTGGGCAGGGATACGCCAACGCCGTCAAGGATTCACTCTCGGTTTCGACCCGGCGCAATGGAGTGAACTGCACGCCACCGCCATGGTCCTCGACCCGGACATCGCCCGCGCCGAACTCGGCGTCGAGCCGGACGACCTCGACAAAGCACTTCGCACATAATCTTCGAGTGCACACCTTTCGAGAATGTCCCTGATCTTTCGGACAATTCGGAGAAACCATTCCAAAGCATTGTTCGACGGATACCCGAACGCCGCTATCCGGACCGTGAACATTCCGGGCTTTCCATCGCGAAAGCCCGCCAATGGCGGAAATGGGGAGGCAGGCCGGGGTTCCGCACGCCTGGTTCCGGCCGGAACGATCCGCGACTTTCGTCTTACTACCTAGGAAGGTATTCCGGCTCTCCCGTCGTCGGAAACATTTGGGCGGCCGGCATCGCCCTTGTTCCTCCCCGACCACCAGGCGGCTCGGCCGCCCGAAGGTGAGCAACCATGCGGAAAATCGCTTCAATCGCTCTCGGGTTCCTGGCTGCGGCACTCGCGGTGTCCACGCCCGGGATCGCCCAAGCCCAAACGGATTCGGGTGTCCAGCCCTCGATCATCGGCGGGGGCACCGCCACGGAGACCTACAGTTTCATGGTCTCGCTCAACAACGGTTGCGGAGGCAGCCTCGTCGCGCCCCAATGGATCGTGACGGCCACCCACTGCGGCGGCGCATCGCAGGGCCGGATCGGCTCGACGAACAAGTACTCCGGCGGCGAAGTCGGCAGGATCGACCGCCGCGTCAACAAGCCGGGTACCGACCTCACCCTCATGCACCTGTCCACGGCCGTCCGCGCCACTCCGGTCGCGATGGCCACGAGCAACCCGGCGCCGAACACCACCGCGCGTCTTCTCGGCTGGGGATGCACCAGCTGGCCGAGCTGCAGCACCCCGACCACGCTGCGCCAGATCGACCTCCGGGTGCTTCCCAGCAGCTCCTGCTACGCCGGCGGTGGCGGCTCCGGCGACGTCTGCATCTCCGGTGACCGCGGGCATTCCGCCTGCCACGGCGATTCCGGCGGACCGGCGGTCGTCGGCACCACCGGACGCTGGACGCTGGTCGGCGAGACCCACGGCCCCGGCGACAACGGCGGCGAATGCGCCACCAGCACCCTCTACACCGGCATCGCCCAGCACCTGAGCTGGATCAGGCAGCAGACCGGCTCCTGATCACCGGCCACCGGCACGCCTCGTTCTCGAGGCGTGCCGGTTCTGCGTCAGCGCCGGGTGAGGACCCGCTTGCCCAGCCATCCGGCGTAGACGGCCAGCCCGGCGACGCCCGCCTTCCGCGTAGGTCGGGCCGCGATCGCCAGGCCGATGGCGAGTTCGGTGGCGCCGTTGCGGTAGGTCCAGTTGCGGACGTCGTCGGCGAAGGCCATCTTCGTCACGGGTTCGAAAGCGGCCGGAGCGGCGAAGTGGGCGAGCCCGGTCGCGGCGATGCCGAGGCCGAGGAGCTTGCCGGTGCGTGCGGACATGGAGTTGCCTTCCTTTTTCGTTCAGTCGAGGACGCCGGCTCGGCGCCAGAGCCGTCGGCTCGGGCCGCTGATGAGGCCGATCTCGGTGAAGTATTCGACGGCTTTGGCCGCCCACGCCGCCTTGGTCCGGCGCCAGTGCGGGTTCGCGGTGGCGACCTGGCGGGCTTCGCGCGGGTCGAGGCCGACGGAGGTGTATGCCTTGGGGTGCAACAACTCCGACGTCGCGACGTAGGCCATCCCGGCGATCGCCCAGCGGATCAGTTCGCGGCCGACGCGACCGTGACGGGCCCAGGCCCGGCCCAGTTCGTCCTTGGCGAAGCTGATGTGGCGTGCCTCTTCGATGACGTGGATGCGGGAGATCATCCGGATCATCGGCTGCAGGCTGTCGTCGCGCATCATCTCGCGTTGCATGCCGTCGGCGAGTTCTTCGACGTAGATGGCGCCGGCGAACAGCAACGCCGGACCGCAGACCGCGCCGAAGATCTTGCCCGAGCGGTGCGCCGTACGGCTCGGACGCCGGACGACACCGCCGCTCTTCTCGATCGAGCGGGCGAACATGGTGCTGTGACGGCATTCGTCGGCGATCTCGGTGAGCGCGTACTGCGCGTTGTGGGTGGTCGGGTCGCTGTTGTAGACGTGACGGACGAGGCCCTGCATGAGGATCAGCTCGAACCAGATGCCCGACGCGGCGGCGGCCGCGGCCTCCTGACGGCTCAGTTCGGCGCGCTGCCCATCGTCGAGCCGGTCCCACAATGCGGTGCCGTATAAGGAACAGCGCTCCGGCGCCTTACCGTACGCGCCGTCGACCAACGGTGCCTGCCAGTCGACGTCGACGTCCGGGTCGTAGGAGTGTCGCGCGGAGGAGCGCTGCAGACGCTCGGCGACCCGTTCGCTTTCGGTGTTCGCGGTCATGACGACCTCCTTGGATCCGTGTGCTCCGGCAGCGGTCCGCCGCCGTCCGGGATGACCTGTCCGGAATCCCGGTAGGCCACCGCCTCGTGGAAACCATCGCGTTCGGCGAACTCGCGGAACCAGCGGCCTTCCGGGCTGTGCCGGGTGATGCCGTCGAACAGCGTCGCGAGTGTTTGGGTGCCTGAAAGGCCCATGTTGTCGTAGGCCTGGTTGATCATCAGCTTCTGCATCACCAGCTGGTTCGTCGGCACACCGGCCATCCGGTCGGCCAGTTCCTCGACGGCGGCTTCGAGCCTTTCGGGTTCCACCGCCTCGAGCGCGAGTCCCCATTCCGCCGCGGTGGCGCCGTCGATGGTGTCGCCGGTGAGCAGCATCCGCTTCGCGCGCTGGGCACCGGCACGGTAGACCCACATCGCGGTCGTCGGGCAACCCCAGACCCGGGCGGGCGGATAGCCGAGACGCGCGTCGGTCGCCATGATCAGCACGTCGCACGACAGCGCGATGTCGCTGCCGCCGGCGATCGCGTGCCCTTGCACCTGGCAGATTGTGGGTTTCAGCGACCGCCACAGGCTGAAGAAGTCGTCGGTGTTGCGTTTCATCACCCGGTAGTCCTTGATCGGATCCCAGACCGGGCCCTGGTTCCAGCGGCCTTCGACGTCGCCCTCGGCGAACTGTTTGAGGTCGTAGCCGGCGCAGAACGACCGGCCTTCGCCGCGCACCACGATCACCCGGACGGCGTCGTCCTCGTTCGCCCGCTCCACGGCCTGCCGGATCTCGCCGGGCATGACGTCGTTGATCGCGTTGAGCCGCTCGGGACGGTTCAGGGTCAGGTAAGCCTTCCGGTCTTGGACGCGGTACGTGAGCGTCTCAAACGCCATCGGAGCCCCCCAGCGCGCGAAGGGTGAAGGTGACCAGGTGCGGGATGGTGTCCGGTCCGCTCTCGCCGGCCAACGGGCCGACCAGCATCTCCGCGCCCGCGCCGACCAGTGCCGCGGCGGTCGCTTCCGCGTCCTGCGCAGGCAGCAGCCCCCGCTTCACGCCGTCGGCGATGTTCCTGGCGATGACCTCGCGGAACGCGCGACGGAAGACCAGGCGCTCGGCCTCCACCACGGCGTCGACCGGCTCGGCGAGCAACGCGTACGCCAGCCTCGGCGCCTTCAACGCCCGCCCGGCGAAGGTCTCGATCACGGCGACCACCCGCTCGCGGACGTCGCCTTGGGAAGCGGCGGCCTCGACGGCGTCGACCTCCCGCGAGACGACCTCGCGGAAGACCTCGACGACGAGGTCGGCCTTGGACGGGAACTGCCGGTACACGCTGCCGGTGCCCACCCCCGCCTGAGTGGCGACCGCGGCCATCGAGCAGCCCGCGTAGCCGGTCTCGGCCAGGAGTGCGATGGCCGCGGCCAGGATCTCGCCTCGCTGCGAGTCCAGTCTGGCCTGCGTCTTCGGAGTCCGTCGGTACGGCATGGCGAGGAGTGAAGCACGGATTCCGCACTTCAGCAACGGGCGATTCCGCCGGTTGCACGTGAAGGCCTCCTTCCCTCGACTGAGCCGAGGGAAGGAGGCCTTCACGTGCTGGGGCGCTCAGCTGCGGTTGATGGTGAACGTGCTCGTCGTGTTTCGGATGTCTTCGGCGTTGTCGCTCAGGGTGAGCCCGGAGAACGTCGCCGAACCGACGGCCGGGCCCTGCCCCGGTTCCGGCAGCTCGTTGACCCAGATCCCGATCCCCGACTTCGCGTCGAACTCGTCACCGCTGCGGTGCGCTCCGGTGATCGACACGTTCGTCAGCACCGTGTCCTCGACCGGGTTCTCCGGACGGCTTCCGGAGTACTTGGTCTGGAACATGATGCCGCTGTACGTCGGACTCTGGATGTCCACATCGGACACCCGGATGCCCCGGAACTCCTTGGAGGCGGAGAACATCCATATCGCGGGGAACGTCTGCTGTCCCCAGAAATGACCGCCGGTGCGGACCAGCGAGACGTTCTGGACGGTCGTCGGCTGCGGGCCGAAGCCGAGGAACGGATAACCGAAGTCGAGCGAACTGATCGTGATCCCCGAGTACGTCAACGTGTCCGCGATGTACAGGTTTCGGAAAGTGTTGCTGTACCCGCCGTACACCGCCAGCCCGGCCGCGCGCCACGGAAGCAGCACGGTCAGATTCTCGAACACGTTGTCGTACTGGTTGCCCGCGTTGAGATCCGTGGCGGCGAACAGCGCGAAACTGTCGTCACCGGTCGAGCGGGCTTCGTTGTTGGTGACCCGGTTTCCCGTGCTGCCGTTGGTGAAGTTGACGCCGTCGGCGAACATGTCGCGGATCCGCGAGTTCTTCACCGTCGTGTTGTCCACATTGGTCGCCCACAGCAGGCACATCTGGTGCTCCACCCAGATGTCGTCGATGGTCATGTTCGTGACGTTCGTGAAGTTGAAGACCTTGCCGGGCCCGTCGATCCGGGACGTGTAGTTCCCGAACACGGCGAACCCGCCGAACGTCGAACCACTCGCGCTCGCCTGCGCGTCGAACCCGATGTCGGTGTTCTCCTGCCCGGCGGGCGCGGTGAACCTCGTGAACCACGGCCCGGCGCCGAGCACCGTGATCGGCTTGCCGTACACGGTGAGCTTGTTCGTCACCGGATACTGCCCCGGCGGCAGGAAGACGCCGGTGAGGTTCGGATCCTGGCGCACCTTGTCCAGCGCGGCCTGCACATCCTGCTGAGTGAACCCGGCCGGGACGGCGTAGCGCGCCGGGTCGGGGTTCGCGGCCGCCGTGGCCAGCTCGAAGTTCACGAAGTCGATCGCGTAGTTCAAGCCGTTCCCGGCGTCCTTCTGCAGCTTGATCTTGTGCCCGGCGGGAACGGTCGTGCCGAGCAGCATGCTGGCCTCGTCGTAGATGTGCCGCGCGGGACCGGCTCCCGGCGAGTTCTGCGGAGAGGCTTCAGGGCCGTAAAGCCACGCGTGGCGCGAAGTCAGGTCGATGGCCTTCAGGAACGTGCCGTCGACGTAGACGTTCAGCGTCGAGTTCTGCCCGCCGCCACCCGCGGCGTCCGGCATCGAGAACCGGGTCACCAGGGTGTTCGTGGCCGCGCGGGTGGTGAATTCGACCGAGGCCCCGGTCGAGTTCAGAGTCACCGCCTTGCGCCCCGACGCCTCCCCCGCGAGATCGCCGATCTTCCGGTTCGGACCGATCACGGACGCGCCGCCCGCGACCACGCCGTCTTCGGCCTCGTACATGTCGTAGGGCATGTTCGCGCCACGGCCGACGAACAACGCTTGCGTGCTCGTGTTGTTGCCCTGTTTGGCGGGCAACTCGTTGGCGTCGTTCGCGGCGACGGTCTTGACCGTGTACCGGCCGTTCCCGGCGGTCCAGGTGCCGACGTTCACCGGCGGCGCGGTGGCCCCGGCGGCGATCGCGCCGGAGTACGAGCCGCTGAGTGTCTTGACGACGGCGCCGTTCTGATCGGTGATCGTCACCGTGACGCCGTGGGCGCCACCCGCCGAAGCGACCGTGCCCTGGTTGCGCACCGTCGTGGAGAAGGTCACGGTGCCGCCCGCCGTCGGGTTGTTCGGCGACCAGGCGGTGGCCGCGACGAGGTCGGAGCTCTGGACCGGGCTGACGACGAGCGCCGTCGAGCCGGTGTAGGAGTTGTTGGCCTCGTCCTGCTCGACGACGGCGTTGACCTCGTCGACCTTCGCGGTGACCTGGTGACTACCCGCTTCCCGGGTGCCGATGTCCGCCGAGACCGTCGCCGACGCTCCCGCGGCGAGTGCGCCGACCGGTGCCGTGCCGACCTTCGACGTGCCCAGGTAGAGGTTCACGTTCGTCGCGCCCGACGCCGCGGTCCCGGCGTTGCGGACAGTCGCCGACACCGTGATCGCGTCGGTCTCCACCGGATTCGCCGGCGACCACGAAACACCCGAAACCGTGAGGTCGGGATTCGGGGCCGGGACACCGAAGACCTGGAATTCCGCGGCCTGACCGCCGGGCGCACCGGAGTTGGCGGTGATCCGCAGCCGGACGTCGGCGGCGCGGCCACTCACCGGGATCGTCACGGTGTTGCCGCTCGACGGGGTGAAGGTGTACGTCTGCGCGGACACCAGCGTGGTGAACGCGGCCGCCCCCTGGTCACGCCCTTCGACCGCGATCGTCTGGGTGCGCTGAGCCCACGCGGGATCCGGGTTGAGCTTGACGACGACGCGGTCGAGGTCGGCGTTGGATCCCAGCGCCACGGTCAGCAGGTTCGGATACGCCGCACCCTCCCAATAGGTGGTCACGAAGTCGTCGTTGGCGTTGGCCGCGACGTAGGAATGCTGCACCGAAGACGCCGTGATCGGCTTGCCCAGCGCGAGATTCGTGCCGGCGCGCGTACCCGTCCTGGTCACCGTGCCGCTGCTCGGCGACTGGTTGCCCGCCGCGTCGCGGGCCCGCACGGAATACGCGACGGTCGCGCTTTCCGGCTGGTCGTCGGTGTAGGTCAGGACGTCACCGCCGACGCTGCCTCGCAGCTGCCCGTTGGCGTACACGTCGTAGCCCGCGACTCCCGTGTTGTCGGTCGAGGCCGACCACGTGAGCCGGATCTTGCCGCTCGACGGTTCGGTATAGGCGAGGTTCCCGGGCGCGGACGGCGGCTGCGTGTCCCCGCCCGCCGGGCCGTGCACTTCGAACTCCGAGAGCTGGGCCGCCGGCCAGCCGGTGTTGGCGGTGATGTTCAGCCGTACGAACCGGGTGTTCCCGGTGACGTCGAGGGTGACGGTGTTGCCCGTCGCCGGGTCGAACCGGTGGCCCGCCGATGGGACGAGATCGCTGAAGCTCGCGCCGTTCCCGCTGCCCTGCACCGAGAACGTCTGTGTGCGGGCTTCCCAGCCGGAGGGCAGTTTGAGCACGAGCCGGGCGATGTTCGTGGCCGCGCCGAGATCGGCCTGGATCCATTGCGGGAACTGGTTGTTCGTGCTTTCCCAGTAGGTGGCCTGGTTCCCGTCGCCGACGTTCGAAACGGCGTAGCCGGGCAGCTGACTGCTGGCGGTGTACGTCGCGTCGGCCGCTTCGGCGGCCGCGGCAGGAGCCGCGAAAGCCGTCGGGGCTTCGCTCGCGATGACGGGTGGGGCCAGAAGAAGGGACAGGGCGGCGTACGTCAGAAGGCGCCTCGTTCTCATGACATTCCTCTGTTCCGGGAGGGGACTGAGCGGAATCTTCCTGACTCTTGTCATGTTCTTGCGCTGAAATGTTCAAGAATTACAGCCCATGGGGCGCCGCAAGTCAACGGCCGGGGCTAAATCGCGTGACCGGCCGGAAACACGCTGCTAACGTCCGGCCCGACCAGGTGCTTTCCCGGAAAGAAGGAGAACGGCGTGCGCCGAGCTGTCGAGTCCCCGAGCCGTATGGACCTTTCGACAGCCCTGGAGCCGTTCATCCATGGAGTACCTGAACCTCGGAATCCTCGCCCACGTCGACGCCGGTAAGACGAGCCTGACGGAGCGCCTGCTCCATCACACCGGCGCCATCGGCACCCTCGGCCGCGTCGACGCCGGGGACACCCGCACCGACACGATGGAGCTGGAACGCCGTCGCGGCATCACCATCCGCTCGGCCGTCGTGTCCTTCCGCGTCGGCGACCTGCGGGTCAACCTGATCGACACCCCGGGCCACCCGGACTTCATCGCCGAGGTCGAACGTGCGCTGCGCGTACTCGACGGCGTCGTCCTCGTCGTGTCCGCAGTCGAGGGCGTGCAGGCGCAGACCCGGGTGCTCATGCGCGCGCTCAAGCGGTTGCGCATCCCCGTGCTGATCTTCGTCAACAAGATCGACCGGGCGGGCGCCCGTCACGACGGCCTCCTTGCCGACCTCGCCGAACGCCTCGGCGTCGCCTGCGTGCCGATGTCGGAGGTCGGCGGCCTCGGCACGGCGACCGCGAAGGTCCGGCCGGTCTCGCCGTCGGCAGAGCAGACCGAGCAGCTCGCCGAGCACAGCGACGCCTTTCTCACCGCGTATCTCGAAGACACTTTGACGGCCGAGGACTACCAGGACGAGATCGTCCGCCAGACCCGGCTCGGCGCGGTCTCCCCGGTCTACTTCGGCTCCGCACGCAGCGGCGAAGGGATCGCCGAACTGACTTCGGGTATCCGTGAATTCCTTGGTGGCGCTGGAAAATCCGCGCCGGACGACCGATTGCGCGCGGCGGTGTTCAAGATCGAACGCGGCCGCGCGCACGAGAAGATCGCCTATGTCCGCGTGTTCTCCGGCGAGATCGGCGCGCGGGACCACGTCCGGTTCCATCGCCCTGGCGGGGCGGTCACGGCGGAGGCGAAGGTGAGCGCGGTGCGCGTCTTCGAACTCGGCGACGAGACCGTCGAGGCCCGCGCGAGGGCCGGGCAGATCGCCAAGATCACCGGGCTCAAGGAGATCCGGATCGGCGACCTCCTCGGCGTCCCCGAAGACGACGGTGTGTCCCCACAGTTTCCGCCGCCCGCCTTGGAAACCGAGGTCATCCCGGCTGTCCCTGCCGAGACCGCGTCGGTGTTCACCGCGCTGCAGGAACTGGCGGAACAGGATCCGCTGATCACCGTCCGGCAGCACGACGAGACGCGGCGGATCTCGGTGCGGCTCTACGGCGAAGTGCAGAAGGAGATCATCGCGGAGACACTCGCCACACAGCACGGCCTCGACGTCGGCTTCAGCCTCACCCGGCCGGTGTGCGTCGAGCGGCCGATCGGCACCGGGCACGCGGTGTGGCTCATCACGGAGAAGCGGAATCCGTACTTCGCCACGGTCGGGCTACGGGTCGGCCCGGGTGCCCCCGGATCCGGCCTCACCTTCGGCCTCGACGTCGAACTCGGCTCCCTTCCGCTCGCGTTCCACAAGGCCATCGAGGAGACCGTCGACGCGACACTGCGGCGGGGCCCGT
The DNA here is from genome assembly GCF_001905755.1 of Amycolatopsis sp. CB00013. NCBI lineage: Bacteria > Bacillati > Actinomycetota > Actinomycetes > Pseudonocardiales > Pseudonocardiaceae > Amycolatopsis > Amycolatopsis sp. CB00013. Next base: position 293,104 of record NZ_LIWC01000006.1, read on the forward strand.
CCGGCCGGGAAGTGATCGACTGCGTGGTGACCGTCACCCACACCGGGTACTTCAGCCCGGTCAGCGCGGCGGGCGACTTCCGCAAGGTCACCCCGTTCGTGCTGGAAGAAGCGCTGCGGGACGCGGGGACCGAAGTGCTCGAACCGGTCAGCCGCGTCGAGGTGGAACTGCCCGCGGACTCGGTGACCGCGACGCTCTCCAGGCTGGTCGAATGCGGCGGACTCGTCACCGGTTCGGTGGTGCGCGGTGACCGGGCCGAACTGACGGGCGTGCTGCCGCTGGGCGAGGTCGCCCGGTTCGAGCAGCAACTGCCCGGCCTCACCCACGGTGAAGGCCTGATGGCCACCGAACCGGCGGGCCACCGGCCCCGGGTTAGCCCGAATCGGCCAATGCCCGGCTAGCCGGAACGAGTACGTTCTTGGTGGACGGCGAAATCCGCCGTCCGAGGGAAAGGGCCACGATGGATCAGTTTCGCGACACCGCTTCGGCGTTGCGGGAGCTCACGGAGTCGATGCGGCTCGACGAGCCCCGTGACGAGTTGCTGGAACGGGTGGCGAAGAAGGTGGTCGGGCTGCTGCCGGGTGCGGACGCGGCCACGGTGACGTTGTACTCCGACAACGAACCGAGCACCGTCGCCGCCACCGACGAGTCCCTGCTCCCCCTGGACAAGGCGCAGTACAGCGCGGACGAAGGCCCCTGCATCAAGGCCGCCGAGAGCGGGACGATCGTCAGGACCCTGCTGGACGCCGACGCGGCCGAACGCTGGCCGGATTTCGCCGCCACCGCCGATCTGCTCGGCGTGCGGACCGCGCTGGCCTGCCCGTTGTTCGTCCCGGACGAGTCGCACTTCAGGCGGCGGGCGTCCGAGCCGCTGTCCGGCGCGCTCAACGTCTGGAGCTTCCAGGAGAACGCCTTCGACCCGGTGGAGGCGGCCCTGGTCGCGATGTTCACCTCGGCGATCTCGGCGATCATCCTGACCGCGTCCCGCTGGGCCGCCGCCGAGCGGCAGGCGGAGACCCTGGTCGCCGCGTTGGAGACCAGGGACGCCATCGCCACCGCGAAGGGAATCGTGATGGCACGTCTGGAGCTGAACGCCGATGAGGCCTTTCGCTGGCTCACCGAGGCGTCGCAGCACACGAACCGCAAGATCCGGGAGATCTCGGTGCTGATCGCCGAGGACCCGAGCGCGGTCTTCGGGCGTTAGCCCAGCGAGATCCGGCGGCCCTCGCGCGAGGACTCGAGGCCGGCTTCCGCGAGCCTGATGCCGCGCACCCCCGCCATGAAGTCGTAGGGGTGCGGGGCGTCGTCCACGAGGTGGCGGACGAACTGCTCCCACTGCGCGCGGAAACCGTTGCCGAAGTCCTCGTTGTCCGGCACTTCCTGCCACTGCGACCGATAGGACTGAGTCTCCGCGAGGTCCGGGTTCCACACCGGCTTCGGCGTGGCCTCCCTCGGCTGGATGACGCATTTGTGCAGACCGGCGACCGCGCTGCCCTTGGTGCCGTCGACCTGGAACTCCACCAGTTCGTCACGGTGGACCCGCACGCACCAGGACGAGTTGAGCTGGGCGATGACCCCGCCTTCGAGCTCGAAGATCGCGTACGCGGAGTCGTCGGCCGTGGCCGCGTACCGGTCGCCCTTCTCGTCGACGCGCTCCGGGATGTGGGTGACGGCCTTCGCGGTCACGGCGTTGACAGCGCCGAAGAGGTTCTCCAGCACGTAGTTCCAGTGGCAGAACATGTCGACGACGATGCCGCCGCCGTCTTCGGCGCGGTAGTTCCAGCTGGGGCGCTGCGCGGCCTGCCAGTCGCCCTCGAAGACCCAGTAGCCGAACTCGCCGCGCACGGAGAGGATCTGGCCGAAGAAACCGCTGTCGATCAGGCGCTTCAGCTTGAGCAGGCCGGGCAGGTACAGCTTGTCGTGGACGACGCCGTTCTTCACCCCGGCCGCCTCGGCGTGCCGCGCCAGCGCGAGCGCGCCTTCGACCGATTCGGCCACCGGCTTCTCGGTGTAGATGTGCTTGCCGGCGTCGATGGCGCGGACGATCGACTTCTCGCGGACCGCGGTCAGCTGCGCGTCGAAGTAGAGCGGGAGGTCGTCGTCGCCGAGCGCGGCGTCGAGGTCGGTGGTCCAGCGGGTCAGCCCGTGCCGGGTGGCGATCTCTTCGAGCTTGTCCGCGTTGCGCCCCACCAGGACCGGCTCCAGCTGCACCCGCGAACCGTCGGCCAGCTCGACCCCGCCGGCCTCCCTGATCGCCAGGACCGAGCGCACCAGGTGCTGCCGATAGCCCATCCGCCCGGTGACGCCGTTCATCACGACGCCGAGTTTCCGCGTGGTCATCCGTTCTCCTTTGAAAGCGCTTTCCTGACCACATCCTGAAAGCGCTTTCTCACCCTGTCAAGACCGTTGCGAGGAAAGTCCCTCCGGCTCAGGAAGCGGGATCGTAGGCGCGGACGGCGTCGAGGTACTCGGTGATGGCGTCCCGGTTGCGGAGCAGGCATTCGGCCCGCCGGGTCATCCGGTCGCGTTCGGCCTCCAGGGTTTGGAGCATCTCCGCGGTCGCGTCCGGGAAGTAGATCTGCCGGGGTTTGTCCAGGCACGGCAGGATCTGCTTGATGATCCTGGTGGGCAGCCCGGCGTCGAGCAGGCCGCGCACCTGGATGACCCTGTCGACCGACGGCTCGGCGTAGTCGCGGTAGCCGTTCGCCAGCCGCTCCGAGATGATGAGACCCTGCTCCTCGTAGTACCGCAGCAGACGACGCGACGTCCCCGTCCGCTCCGCCAGCTCCCCGATCCGCATGTGCGCCACCTCACTCCGGCCGACTTGACCTTCACATCTATGTGATGGTTCGAGCATACGGAGCATGACTTCGAAACTCCCGCTCGGCGCACTGCTCGCGCTGACCACGGCGGCGTTCGTCACCGTCCTGACCGAGGCGTTGCCTGCGGGCGTCCTGCCCGCGATGAGCGCCGGGCTCGGCGTCGGCGAGGCGGCGACCGGGCAGCTGGTGACGGTGTACGCGATCGGCACCGCGCTGACCGCGATCCCCCTGTCCGCCGCGACCGCGGGCTGGCGCCGCAAACGTTTGCTCCTGGCCGGAGTGGCCGGGTTCGCCGTGGCCAACACGGTCACGGCGCTGTCCACGAACTACCCCCTGACCCTCGGCGCGCGGTTCGTCGCCGGGATCGCGGCGGGCGTGGTCTGGGCGCTGCTGGCCGGTTACGCCCGGCGGCTGGCGCCGGAACCGGTGCAGGGCAAGGCGATCGCCATCGTGATGACCGGTATCCCGCTCGCGCTTTCGCTCGGCATCCCCGCCGGCACGTTCCTGAGCGGCGTCTTCGGCTGGCAGGTGACGTTCTCGCTGATGTCGGTGCTCGCACTCGGCCTGCTGGGCTGGATCACGGTGGGCGTCCCCGACTTCCCGGGACAGGACAAGAGCGGCAGGCTCCCGGTGCGCAAGACCCTCGCCGTGCCCGGTGTCGCCGCGGTGCTGTTCGTGACGCTGACGTTCGTGCTGGCGCACAACATCCTCTACACCTACATCGCCACCTTCCTCGAACACGTGTCGATGGGTGGCTCGGTCGACCGGATCCTGCTGGTGTTCGGGCTGGCTTCGATGGTCAGCATCTGGCTCGTCGGTGTCCACATCGACCGGCGGCTGCGGGCGCTGACCGTCGCGGGCACCGTCCTCGTGGCGCTCGGTGCGACACTTTTGGCTCTGCTGGGCCGGAATCCGGCCTTGGTCTACATCGCGGCGACCCTGTGGGGGCTCGGCTGGGGCGGTATCCCGACCCTGCTGCAGACCGCCGCCGCACGGGCTGGTGACCAAGGCGGCGCGGCGGACATCGCGCAGGCCATGCTGGTCACCCTGTGGAACGCGGCGATGGCGGGCGGCGGGATCGCCGGCGGCATCCTCCTCGACGGTTTCGGCGCCGAGTCGTTCCCCTGGAGTGTCCTGGTGTTGCTCGTGCCGACGCTGGCCGTGGTGCTGGTGGCGCGACGGCACGGGTTCACAGCGGCAGTTCCGGATGACTCCGGATCGCCTCGAGAACCAGGTCGACCGCGGCGCGAGGCGCGGACCCGCGCCTGATCGCCGCGGTGATGGAGCGGTCGACCGGCGTCGCGAGCTCGCGGGTGGCGACGCGGTACCGCTTGTCGACGGCGAGGCCGGGCAGGAGCGCGATCGAAAGCCCGGCCTCGACGTGCTGCAAGGTCATCATGTAGTTGCTGAACCGGGCGATCACACGCGGCTCGAAACCGGCTTCGCGGCAGAGCCGGGTCGCGAGGTTCGCCATGTACGACTGGGGGATGTCGAACGCCCAGGGCTCGCTCGCGTAGGCGGCGAGGTCGGCGGGACCCCGGCCCGCGGCCGGATGACCGGGCGGGACGACGAGCACGATCGGGTCGGTCGCGAGCGGCACCAGGTCGATATCCGGCCCCAGCGGCTGCTCGACGAAATCCGTGGTCGTGACGATGACGTCGGCGTCGCCGACCCGGAGCGCGGGCATGCTGACATGCGGTTCGAGTTCGAGCAGTTCGATCTGGAGGCTCGGATGCGAACGGGCCAGCCGGTTCACCGCGGGGACGGCGATCGTGTGGATCGCGCTCTGGAAGGCACCGAGGCGGACGTGCCCCGCGGGCCCCTCGCCGAGACCGCGCAATTCGGCCTCGACGGTGTCCATATGGTCGAGGATCGCTCGCGCGCGGCGCGCCAGCATGCGTCCGGCCGGGGTCAGCCGGACGCGGCGGCCGGTGCGTTCCAGCAGCCGCGTGCGGGTCTCGGCCTCGAGGACCGCCAGCTGCTGGGACACGCTCGACGCGCTCAGATTGGCCGCTTTCGCGACCGCGCGGACAGTGCCCAGCGTGTCCAGCCTGCTCAACAGGCTGAGCCTCCAAGGATTGAGCATGGCACCCATTGTTGTACGGATCAGCCGAACAGCACAGCCGGAATCGTGAGCTGGACGTGTCGCTCGGCTCCCACTTACCGTCGGAACATGGCTGCTCCCCTCACCGACCTGTCCACCACCGACCGTTTCTGGGCCGACGCCGACCGGCATCTCGTGCGCTACGCCGGGGCCGGCGACTTCACCCGCGAGATCATCGATCACGCCGCCGGGAGCTACCTGTTCACCGAGTCCGGGCGGCGGATCCTCGACTTCACGTCCGGGCAGATGAGCGCGATCCTCGGGCATTCGCATCCGGAGATCGTCGAGACCGTGCGGCGGCAGATCGGCTCGCTGGACCACCTGTTCAGCGGGATGCTGAGCCGCCCCGTCGTCGACCTCGCGCGACGGCTGGCCGAGACCTTGCCGTCACCGCTGGAAAAGGCGCTGCTGCTGACCACCGGGGCGGAGTCGAACGAGGCCGCGATCCGGATGGCGAAACTGGTGACCGGGAAGCACGAGATCGTGTCGTTCGCCCGGTCGTGGCACGGGATGACGCAAGCTGCGGCGAACGCGACCTACAGCGCGGGCCGCAAGGGTTACGGACCGACCGCGCCCGGCAACTTCGCCATTCCCTCGCCGAACTCGTATCGGCCGGATTTCGTCGGCCCGGACGGGGAACTGGACTGGAAACGCCAGCTGGACTTCGGATTCGAGATGATCGACGCCCAGTCCGTCGGCAGTCTCGCGGCGTGCATCGTCGAACCGATCCTGAGCTCCGGCGGGATCATCGAGCCGCCGGTGGGCTATTTCGCCGCCCTGCAAGAGAAATGCCGGGAACGCGGAATGCTGCTGATCCTCGACGAGGCGCAGACCGGCTTGTGCCGCACGGGAAACTGGTACGCCTTCGAACGCGACGGCGTCGTCCCCGACATCCTCACGCTGTCCAAGACGCTGGGCGCCGGGCTCCCGCTGGCGGCGGTGATCACCAGCGCGGAAATCGAGCAGGAGGCGCACGACCGCGGCTACCTGTTCTTCACCACGCATGTCGCCGACCCGCTGGTGGCGGCCGTCGGGAACACCGTGCTCGACGTCCTCACCCGCGACCGTCTCGACGAACGCGCCACCGAGCTGGGTGCCTTCCTCCGCCGCGGCCTCGACGACCTCGCCGCCCGCCATCCCGTCGTCGGCGACATCCGCGGGCGCGGTCTGCTCATCGGCGTGGAACTCGTCGTGGACCGCGCCACGAAACGGAGCTCCGACGAACTGGGCGCGCTGGTCACGCGACGCTGCCTCGAATTGGGGCTGCACATGAACATCGTGCAGTTGCCGGGGATGGGCGGGGTCTTCCGGATCGCTCCGCCGCTGACGGCCACCGAAGACGAGCTGGCGGAGGGACTGGCGGTGTTGGATCAGGCGATCGGGGACGCAAGCGCGTAAAAGGCAAGCCGGTCTTGGGGCGCGCTGGTCGTGAGTGGCGTTTCGGGTTAGAACCCGAAACGCCGCTCACGACCCCCTGAACTCCCGAAGCAACCGGGCGACCTCGCCAGGCCGCTCCAAGAACGGCGAATGCCCGACGCCTTCGACGACCTCCACGCGCGCGCCGACCGCCGAATACCGCGCGAAAGTCTTGTCACAGTCGTAAAAACGGTCCCGGCGCCCGAGAATCACCAGGCACGGCAACCCCAAGGCCGCCACTTGCGCATCCAGAGGACGAAATGCGAGCAGTCGCGCGCGTTCCACGAGTACCACCCGGGCCATCGCGGGCGAGGTGACCGCGTGATCGGCCAAGTCCTGCAAGGGATCGTCGAACCAGCCCGCTCGGCGAAACCGCGACGCGAACCGCACCCACGGGCGGTGAGCCACGAGCCGCACGAGCGCGCTGACCATCGGCAGCAGCACCGCACTCCCCGGCGGAAAGGACGCGTAGCTGTAATCCGGCGCCTGCCCGATCAGCACCACCGAACCCACCCGCGGCGAGATTTCGGCCAGCGCCAAGGCGACATCCGCGCCGAAGGAGTGACCGGCGACCAGTACGTCCTCGACGCCCAGCGCATCGAGGACGCCGGCCACCATGCGCGCCTGCGACACCGCGTCGAGCCCTGACGAACCACCGGTGCATCCGTGCCCCAGCAGATCCACTCGGATCACGTGCCGCGTCGCGGACAGGCCGAGGGTGAGCCGGTCGAACCAGTGCACCGACCCGCAATACCCGTGCAGCAACACCACCGGCGGCCCGGCGCCGTCCTGACGCACATGGACGGCGACACCGTTCACGTCGAGGATGTCTCCGATGGGGGAACGAGCCACGCCCCCAAACTAGCTCAGACTGGCGCGCTCTCCCTGCTGCGGGACAACTGGAACGCCGCGATCCCGGCGGGCAGGAACATGAGCACGCCGTAGACCCCGGCGGGCACGGCCATCGCCTTGTCGCCGAGCACGGAGAACGCCACGGCGATCGCGAGGGTGGCGTTGTGGACACCGATCTCCATGGCGGACGCGATCGCCTGCCCGCGGTCCACCCGGAACAGGCGTGGCACGTAGTACCCGATCGCGAGGCTGAGCACGGAAAGCGCCAGCGCCACCGGCCCGAGCGTGCCGATGTTGTCCACCAGCGTCCGGAACTCCTGCGCGATCGCGGCCGCGATCACCAGCACGAGCACCACGGCGGAGCCGATCTTGACCGGTTTGCGCATCCGCTCGGCCCAGGCGGTGAACCGGTGCCGCACCGCCATCCCGAGCACGACCGGGATCAGCACGATCGCGAAGACCTGCACGAACTTCGCGGGCTGGAGCCCGACCGAGGCGCCGCCGTCGAGGAATTCGGCCATCGACAGGCCGACCACCAGCGGCAGGGTGAACACGGCCAGTACGGAGTTGATCGCCGTGAGCGTGACGTTGAGGGCGACGTCGCCGCCGGCGAGGTGGCTGAACAGGTTCGCCGACGTGCCGCCGGGCGACGCGACGAGCAGCATCATCCCGACCGCGAGCACGCCTTCCAGCCCGAACAGCACGATCAGGCCCACGCAGATCACGGGCAGCACGATCATCTGGCACACCAGCGCGATGACGGCGGCCTTCGGATACTTCAGCACCCGCGTGAAGTCGCCGACGGTCAGGGTCAGTCCCAGCCCGAACATGACGAGCGCCAGCGCTATCGGCAGGAGGATCGAAAACATCGCCGTACCCATCGAGGGGCCTCCGTCCGATATGCCCTTTTCAGATCGGCAATCGTGTCAAGCGGCGAGAACCCGGTCAAGCCACCGAAACCCAGACGTGACCCGTAAGAGTTCGGTAACCGCACTCTTCGCCCCGCACGGGGTTGAATGAACGCATGAAACGCAAGCGGGTGCTCACCGTCGTGGCGGCCGGACTGGTGGTGGCGGTGGCCGCGGGCCTCTACTGGTTCCAGCCGTGGAAGCTCTGGGTGAACGAGACGGTCCAGGAGGCGCTGCCCGTCGCCGAGACCACGGCCCAGCCCACCACCCAAGCCACCGGAAGTGCCACGCCCGCCCCGAAAGAGCCCACGGTCGTGGCGACCGGCACGCTGATCAGCCACGAGCACGCGACCACCGGTGACGTCCGGATCCTGCGCGCGGCCGACGGATCGCTGGTGCTGCGCTTGGAAAACCTCGACACGAGCAACGGCCCGGATCTGCGGGTCTGGCTCACCGACGCGCCGGTACTCCCCGGCAAGGACGGCTGGTCCGTGTTCGACGACGGCGCGTACGTGAGCGCCGGGAAACTCAAGGGCAACAAGGGAAGCCAGAACTACACGCTGCCGGCGGGCACCGATCTGGCGCGCTATTCGAGCGTGACGATCTGGTGCGACCGGTTCAATGTGTCCTTCGGCGCGGCCGAGCTGGCCAAGATCTGACAGCCAGGCGAAGCCTGTCCGTTGAGGGTGGCGGCGGGGCGGGGTCCGGGTTAGGCGAGCCGGTCCACGGCGTATTCCATCTCCGCGCGAACAGCGCGTAGATCGATGCCACCGGGGTCGATGATCGAGGCCACGGCGATCCCCCGCAACTGCCCCACCAGCGCCGCCGCGTACGCGTCCGGGTCGCGGACGCCGGTGATCGAACCGTCCGCGAGTCCGGCGGCGACGGTCTGCGCGATGGCGAACCGGTACCGGCGGTCGGCCTCGGTCATCGCCGACCGCACCGCCGGATCGCCGACGGTCGCGTCCGTCCAGAGCACCACGAACGCCCGGTTCAGCGGCGGCATGTCGGTGAGCAGTTCGAAGAAGATGTCCAGCAGGGCGCGCAGCATGTCCATCGGGCTGGGCGTCAACCCGCCGGTCCGCGTGGCGACGGCGGCGCTGAAGACGTCGGCGAACTTCTCCGCGGCGAACTCGACGAGCCGCTGCACCAGCGTCTCCTTCGAGCCGAACAACTGGTAGACGACGCCGCTGGGATACCCGGTCCTGGCGCAGATCATGCCGATCTTGAGCCGGGCGAAACCTGCCTCGCCGATCAGGCGGGCGGCGGTTTCGAGAATCCGTGTCCGTGCGATCTCCTGGTCACGCTGGACCTGGTGCTCCTCCGCAGACGAGTCCACGCCGAGATCCTCCCATGACTTCGGGTTCGTCACCTGTCGACGCGGCGTTACGATCCGGACATGAGGATCGCCTTCGCCGCCGACGACCGGAACGCCACCACGGACGCCGTCCAGGCGTATCTCGCCGAAGCGGGCCACGAGGTGCTGCGCCCCGCGGCGTCGGACGTCTGGCCGGAACTCGGCGCGGCGGTGGGCCGGGCGGTCGCGGACGGCGAGGCCGACTTCGGCGTGGTGATGTGCTGGACCGGGACGGGCACGGCGATCGCGGCCAACAAGGTGCCCGGGGTCCGCGCGGCGCTGGCCTGGGACACCTGGATCGCCGCGGGCGCGCGCAAGTGGAACGACGCGAACGTGCTGGCACTGAGCCTCAAGCGGCTCGCGCCCGACGTGGCCGTCGAAATCACCGACGTGTTCCTTTCCGGTGTCCTGCCCGACCCCGACGAATCCGCGAATATCGCCCGGCTCGGCGAAATGGACGAATTCCGCCGCTGAACGGCAGCGGACCAGTGAACGATTAACGCTGTCGAACGTATTAGGCCGTTCGCAGGAAAATCACCACTCTACGTAGTGATGCTTCCCATATTGGTCCAGACCACGTACCGTCTCCCGCAACAAAGCGTTCCGCATGGAGGTGGTCGATGAAGACTCATCCCCGCCTGCCCGGTTTCGGCCGAGGCAACGCGATGTCGCCGATTTCCCTTTGACGAAATCATCTCCAAGATCATTTCCCGGCACCGGGTTGTAAGGAGTGAAATGTCGAGAAAAAGATGGCATCTGGTCGGCCTGTTCACGGCCGTCGCGGCGCTCGCGGTCGGTCTGGTGACCGTCCCGGCGAACGCGGCGGGCGGGGTCGGAGCCACCCTGACCAAGGGCTCGGACTGGGGGTCCGGCTGGGAAGGCAAGTACACGATCACCAACAACTCGGGATCCAGCCTGAGTTCCTGGACTCTCGAGTTCGACCTCGCGGCGGGACACTCGATCGCTTCGCTGTGGGACGGCAGCTACACCGTCTCCGGCCAGCACGTGACCGTCAAGAACACCTGGAACGGCAACCTTTCCAACGGTGGCTCCACCAGTTTCGGCTTCAACGTCAAGTACTCCGGCGCCTACACCGCGCCCGCCAACTGCAAGATCAACGGCGGCTCCTGCGACCCGGGTGGCGGCAACCCGACCACGACGCCGACCACGCCGACCACCACGACGTCCAATCCCCCGACGTCGACCAGCACGAGCAACCCGCCGACCACCACGACTTCGAACCCGAACCCGGGCGCGAAGAAGAACCTCGGCTACTTCGTGCAGTGGGGCGTCTACGGCCGTAACTACCACGTGAAGAACATCCACACTTCCGGTTCCGCGGCCAAGCTGACGCATATCAACTACGCGTTCGGCAACGTCACCAACGGTTCCTGCACGGCGAACGACGACACCTACGCCGACTACGACAAGTTCTACGACGCCGGGTCCAGTGTGGACGGTGTCGCGGACACGTGGGACGCGGGCGCGCTGCGCGGCAACTTCAACCAGCTGCGCAAGCTGAAGAAGATGTACCCGGGCCTGAAGGTGCTGTGGTCGTTCGGTGGCTGGACCTGGTCCGGCGGCTTCGGCCAGGCGTCGAAGAACCCGGCCGCCTTCGCGGAATCCTGCTACAAGCTGATCAAGGACCCGCGCTGGGCCGACGTCTTCGACGGCATCGACATCGACTGGGAATACCCGAACGCCTGCGGTCTCACGTGTGACACCAGCGGTCCCGCCGCGATCAAGAACGTGGCACAGGCCCTGCGCACCAAGTTCGGCTCCTCGTTCCTGGTCACCGCCGCGATCACCGCGGACGCCAGCAGCGGCGGCAAGATCGACGCCGCCGACTACGGCCCCGCGTCGGCGTACTTCGACTGGTACAACGTCATGACGTACGACTTCTTCGGCGCTTGGGCGGCGCAGGGCCCGACGGCCCCGCACTCGCCGCTGACGTCCTACCCCGGCATCCCGCAGCAGGGCTTCAACTCCGACGACGCCATCCAGAAGCTCAAGGCCAAGGGTGTCCCGGCGAGCAAACTGTTGCTGGGTATCGGTTTCTACGGCCGAGGCTGGACCGGCGTCACCCAGGACGCCCCGGGCGGCACCGCGACCGGTGCGGCACCGGGCACGTACGAGGCGGGCATCGAGGACTACAAGATCCTCAAGAACAGCTGCCCGTCGACCGGCACGATCGCGGGCACCGCGTACGCGAAGTGCGGCAACAACTGGTGGAGCTACGACACTCCCGCCACCATCAACGGAAAGATGGGCTGGACCAAGAACCAGGGTCTCGGCGGCGCGTTCTTCTGGGAGCTCAGTGGCGACACCTCGAACGGTGAACTGGTCACGGCCATGCGCAATGGCCTGAACTGAGAGGTTGACTGTGGCTAAGCGGACTTGGATCCAGGCCATCGGCCTGTCCGCCGCTGCCGCAACGGCCGGCGCGGTCCTCGTGATCGCGCCGGCCTCCGCGGCCGGCGGCGTCGGTGCCGCCTTCAGCAAGGGCTCCGATTGGGGCTCCGGCTGGGAGGGCAAGTACACGATCAGCAACAACTCGGGATCGAGCCTTCCCGCCTGGACGGTCGAATTCGACCTCCCGGCCGGGCACTCGATCGCCTCGCTGTGGGACGGCAGCTACTCGGTCTCCGGGCAGCACGTGACGGTGAAGAACACCTGGAACGGCAACCTTTCCAACGGTGGCAGCACCAGTTTCGGGTTCAACGTCAAGTACTCCGGCGGCTACGTCGCCCCGGCGAACTGCAAGATCAACGGTGGCTCGTGCGATCCGGGCGGTGGCGGCCCGACCACGACGCCGACCACGCCCACCAGCACGACCACGACGTCCTCCCCGACGACCACCACGAGCAACCCGCCCCTGCCCGGCGGCCGTGGCGCGCCGTATCTGTACATGGGCTGGGGAAGTCCGCCGAACCCGCAGACGGTCATGAACGCGACCGGGATCAAATGGTTCACGATGGCGTTCATCCTGTCGTCCGGTGGCTGCAACCCGGCTTGGGACGGCAGCCGTCCGCTGCAGGGCGGCGTCGACGCGAACGCGATCGCGCAGATCAAGGCCGCGGGCGGGCAGATCGTGCCGTCCTTCGGCGGGTGGAGCGGCAACAAGCTCGGCCCGAACTGCTCGACGCCCGAAGCGCTCGCCGGCGCTTACCAGAAGGTGATCGACGCCTACGGTCTCAAGGCGATCGACATCGACATCGAGAACACCGACGAATTCGAGAACGCGGCCGTGCAGGACCGCGTGCTGAACGCGCTGAAGATCGTGAAGGCGAACAACCCCGGTATCCAGACCATTCTCACCTTCGGCACGACGACCACCGGCCCGAACTTCTGGGGCCAGCGGCTCATCGACCAGTCGAAGGCGCTGAACGCCGGGATCGACGTCTACACGATCATGCCGTTCGACTTCGGCGGCGGCGCGGACATGTACGGCAACACGATCAACGCCGCGAACGGTCTGCGGGACAAGCTGAAGTCGACCTTCGGATGGAACGACGCCACGGCGTACGGCCACCTGGGCATCAGCGGGATGAACGGTCTTTCGGACCAGCGGGAACTCACGAGTCTCGACACCTGGACCCGGATCACGAACTGGTCGAAGACCAACAAGATCGCCAGGCTGGCGTTCTGGTCGACCAACCGTGACCGGGGCTGCCCGAACGGCGGGGTCGCCGAGAACTGCAGTGGTATCGCACAGAACGACTGGGACTTCACGCGGATCACCGCGGGCTTCTGACGTCCCTTGCTCCCCGTACTGCGGGCCCGCACCGATGCTGCACGGTGCGGGCCCGCTCCCTTGTCGCCCGCGTTTCGTCCTCCGAATGCGATCGTTGCACGTGCAAGGATCGCATTCAGAGGACTAACTGCGTGGGCCCTTCGCTGGGCTCCGGGTGCGGCGCCTGGTCGAGGCGTGTCGCGAAAGCCACTTTCGCAACCTTCAGCGTTGCGAAAGTGGCTTTCGCAACGCCTCCCGGCCCCGTGACCGACGCCCGCAAGCCCTGTACATGAAGGACCCCTTCACTGCGTCTAGCGCAATGAAGGGGTCCTTCACGTACTTGCGAGCGACGCGTTTAGTCCTCTGGATGCGGATCAGGGCAAAGCGTTCAGGAACGGTTCATGGGCGTTCTGGAACTCCCATCCGTAGTACCGGTCCCAGTTGATCGACCACGTCATCAGCCCCCGCAACGCCGGCGAAGCACCGCCACGCAAGGAATACGACCCGCATCCGGAGTTCTTCACCAGGCAGTTCAGCGCCGAATGCACCGCCGCCGGCGCGGTGTGCCCGTTGCCCGCGCTCACCGCGGCGGGCAGGCCGAACGCGATCTGGTCCTCACGCAGCCCCGGGAACCGGAATCCGGTCGACGACACCGTGAAGCCCGCCTTGATCATGTCGGTCATCGCGATGTGGAAATCCGCGCCGCCCATGAAGTGGTACTGGTTGTCCAGGCCCATCACCGGCCCGGAGTTGTAGTCCTGGACGTGCAGCACGGTCAGCGCGTCCCGCATCGCGTGGATCACCGGCAGGTACGAACCCGTCCGGTTGTCGGCGCCGCCGAGGCCGCCGTAGTACTGGTATCCGGTCTGCACGAAGAACGTCTCCGGCGCCATCGTCAGCACGAATCCCGCGCCATAGCGGGCTTTCAGCGTCTTCAACGCCGAAATGAGATTGACGATCACCGGCGTGGTCGGGTTGCGGAAGTCGTTGTCCCCGGAGTTGAGGTACAGCGAGTGTCCCTCGAAGTCGATGTCGAGCCCGTTCAGCCCGTACCGGTCGATGATCGCGGACACCGAGCTGACGAACGCGTCGCGCGCCGCGGTCGTGGTCAGCTGGACCTGGCCGTTCTGGCCGCCGATGGAGATCAGCACCTTCTTGCCCTGCGCCTGCTTCGCGCGGATCGCGGCGATGAAGTCCGCGTCGCTTTCCACGGTCGGGCATTCCGCGACCGGACACCGCGTGAAGCGGATGTCGCCGGAGGTCACCGAGGTCGGCTCACCGAAGGCCAAGTTGATGATGTCCCACGCCGCCGGGACGTCGGCCATCCGCGTGTAGCCGGACCCGTTGGCGAAACTCGCGTGCAGGTAGCCGATCAGCGCGTGCTTCGGCAGGCCGGTGTCCACGCAGCCGGAGGTCGTGGCGCCCGCCTCGGTGGTCTTCGGCGATTCGCCCGCGCTGTTGTACGCGGCCACCGAGTAACTGTGCGACGAACAGGCCGTCAGCCCCGAAATCGTCGCCGAAGTCCCGGTCACCGTCGCGACCACGGTCCCGCCCTCGTACACGCGATAGCCGGTCACCGTCCCCGCCGAGGCGCCCCACGAGAGCGCGATCGACGAGTTCGTCACCGTGCCGACGGCCGGGTTTCCCGGGGTCGGCGGCGCGCCGGGCGTGCCACCGCCGGGGCCGTCGAGGCTGATGTCGTCCGCGTAGAAGGTGCCCGACCCGTACCAGCCGTGGACGTAGACCTCGGCCGTCGTCTGCGTGGCCGACGTCGTGAACGAGAGCGAGAGCTGCGTGTACGAGGTCGCCGCGGTCCAGGTCGACGGCCCGCCCGTGACGCCGAGGTACACCGGGTTCCCGTTCACCCAGGCGGAAACCGCGTAGGTCGTGTTCGGCCGGACGGATACCGTCTGTGCGCATTTCCCGATCGTCGAGCCGGGCGTGACCGAAACGGCGTAACCGCCCGAACGGACCGGTGTGCTCACGGCCGCGCCCGCCGCACAGGACCAGCCGGAGGTCGAACCCGCCTCGAAACCGGGATTGAGGAGCAGGTTGGCCGCGTTCGCGGTGCCGCCGCCCGTGATCAGGCCGGTGAAGGTGAGCACCAAAACGGCCAGAAATGCCATGGATCTGGAACGCCTCATCGCGATTCCTCCGTGAAAGGGCGGCCTGCCGCCGCGCTGGGCTAATTGTCTAGACCAATCTGGTGAAAGTCCATACCCCTGGCCCACCAGGGTCTAAAGACCCGACTACTCCGGGCTGCTGTACCGGTGTGACGCGCGGGCGCGCTCCGTAACGTCGGAAGGGCCAAAGAGGGCTGGGGGCTTTCGGGAGGTGGGGATGATGGGAACGCACAGGAGCGTGCCGAGAACGGGCGATCCGGCGTGATGACCGTGTCCGAAGCCGTGCGTCCCACCTATGTACCCCGGCCGGGGGAACCGGACGGCGAGCTGATCCGCGCGGCGATCAGCGGTGACCGGCGGGCCGTCGAGAGCCTGCTGGCCCTCCTCCGGCCGATCGTGTTCCGGTACTGCGCGGGAAGGCTGGGCGCGACGACACGCGGCGTCGCGGGCGCCGAGGACTGCGCGCAGGAGGTCCTGATGGCCGTCCTCGTCGCGTTACCGCGCTACAGCTACCAGGACAACAGCTTCCTGCCGTACGTCTTCGGGATCGCCTCGCACAAGGTCGCCGACGTCCGCCGCAACCTCGCGCGCGACCCGTCCGCGCCGGTGCCCGATCCGGAGCCCGAACAGGACGGGCCGTGGAACCCGACGTTCGAAGAGGTCGAGAGGGCGGATCGCAGCCGTCGGCTGTCCCGGCTGTTCGAGGTTCTTTCGACGAAGCAGCGCGACGTTCTGGTGCTGCGCGTGATCCACGGGTACAGCGCCGAAGAGACCGCGGGCGCGCTGGGCATGGCGAGCGCGGGCGCGGTCCGCGTCACCCAGCACCGGGCCCTCAACGAACTGCGCCGCGTGCTGCGCGAGGATCCCGACTTCGCCGGTGGGTTCACCTTCTTCTAGGAAGAGGACTTGCGGCGCTGGGTGGCGTAGACGGCGGCGGCGGTGCGACGTTCGAAGCCGAGCTTGTGCAGCAGGGACGACACGTAGTTCTTGACCGTCTTCTCCGCCAGGTACAGCTTTTCCGCGATCTGGCGGTTGGTCAGCCCGTCGGCGATGTGGTCGAGCACCCGCCGCTCCTGCGGGCTCAGCTGTTCGTACCGCGGGTCCGGGGCGTCGGTCTCGCCGCGCAGCCGGTTCATCACCGACGCCGTCAGCGTGCTGTCCAAGAGCGATCCGCCCGCGGCGACCGTGCGGACGGCCTTGACGAGCGCGCCCCCGGAGACCTGCTTGAGCATGTACCCCGCCGCGCCCGCCATGATCGCGCCGAACAAGGCGTCGTCGTCCGAATAGGACGTCAGCATGAGACAGGCGGGCGGCGGGTCGATGGACGCCCGGATCTCCCGGCAGACGCTCACTCCCTCGCCGTCCGGCAGCCGGACGTCGAGCACCGCGACCTGCGGTTTGACCGCGGGGATCCGCACGTACGCCTCGGCGGCGGTGGACGCTTCGCCGACCACGGTGAAATCGTCCTCGGCCTCGAAGACGGTTTTGAGCCCGGTGCGCACGAGTTCGTGATCGTCCAGGAGGAACACCGAAATCGTCATCCCACACTCCCCTGTCGGGCCGGCAGTTCCACCGACCAGTCGAGCCTCGTGCCGCCTTCGGGCCGCGCCTCGACGCGGAACGTCCCGTTCCACCGGGCCGCGCGTTCGGCGAGGTTCGCCACCCCGCTGCGATGGCCGGGTTCGGCGGGCATGCCGACGCCGTCGTCCACCACCGAGAGTTTGAGCCACCGCCCGTCGCGATCGACCGAGACGTCGACCGAGACCGTCGTCGCCGCGGCATGTCTGACCACATTGGACAGTGCTTCGCGCAGCGTCGCGATGAGATCCGAGCGGACCGTGTCCGGCACGGTGGAATCGAGCGGCCCGTCGAACCCGACCCGGGGCTCCGACGCGCAGCCCGCGTCCAGCGCGACCCGCAGCAGCTCGGACCGGAGGCTGCCCTGCGCCTCCGCCGGTTCCTGCAGGGAGAAGATGCTGTTGCGGATCTCGCGGATGGTGCGGTCGATCTCGTGCGCGAAGCCGGTCACCCGGTCGGCGACGGAGGGTTCGCTCGCGAGCCTGCTGAGCCCCTCCAGCCCGAGCCCGATCGCGAACAGCCGTTGGATCACCAGGTCGTGCAGGTCGCGGGCGATCCGGTCGCGGTCTTCGAAGACGGCGAGCCGCTGCCTGTCCTGTTGCGCGCGGGCGAATTCGACCGCGAGCGCGGCGTGCGCGGCGAAGGTCTCGGCCAGCTGGACGTCGTAGGCGGAGAACGGGGTCCGGTCGCGGAACTTCGCGACCAGCAGGACACCGAGCTTCTCCTCACCGACGATCAGCGGGACGGCGACCGTCGAGTCGAGGTCCTTGATCGCCGCGGGCATCACGGCGCCGCGATCGCCCTGGTACTCGACCACCTTCTCGCCGTAATCCCGGACCACGACGGGTTTTCCGGTGGTGAACGCCATCCCGGTCGCGGTGCCCTCGGTCGGCACGGCGATACCGGCGAGCTTGTCCGAGTCCGGTCCCGGCGGCTCGACGATCTCGAAGACCAGCTGCCCGTCGCCGCGCGGCCGGGCCACCGCGCCCGCGGTACCGCCGGCGACGACGCGCGCGCGTTCGGCGATCAGGCGGAGGGTCGCGGTCAGATCCTGGTCGGTCAGGAGCGCGCCGGTGACGTGGTACGAGGCTTCGAGCCAGCGCTCGCGCCGCTGCACCTGGTCGAACAGCGCGGCGTTCTCGATCACCACACCGGCCGCCGCGGTGAGCGCGACGAGCAGGTCGTCCTCGGATTCGGTGAACTCCTCACCGTCCGGTTTACGCGCCAGGTACAGCATCCCGAAGATGCGGCCGCGCATCCGGATCGGCACCACGCGGGCGTCGTCGCCGGACGGCGGCCGCTCCCAGGCCTCGCCGAAGCGAATGAACTCGTCCGAATCGAGCACGCTGAGCGCGCCGAACGGCGCACCCGTCAGCTCGCAGGCGGATTCGACCATCCGCCGCAGGACGTCGGACAGGCTGAGATCGTGGGCGATCCCCGCCACCGCGTCCAGAATCCTGGGCGCCTTGGCGTCACTCGCCGCACTCACCCGCCGCACCGCCGTCACCGTCCCGGAGTAACTCCCCGGGCAGTGGGGTCAGGAATGACAAACGCGCCCGGATCGCTCATCTGGTGCGTCGATCACGGACAGTGCTTCGTTACTGCAAGCGCCGAGGATCCTTCGACCGGTTACCGACTCGATGGGGATCCGGAGATACCGGGAGTCCGTCCGGCCGGTCCAGCAGCCCAGCGGCAAGGTCTCGAGTTCGGCGATCACCAGGGGGTCGCGCACCTCGGAGGCGCGGCCGACGACGGTGACGTACCAGCCCGTCCCCAGGTCCTTGGCGAACTCGTCGACGGCGAACGCCACCACACTGTCGAGTACCCCGGCGAACAGCGCGCTCTGTGACGGCGTCCGTACCACGATCGCGCCGTGGTGCAGCGCGAACCGCGCCGGCTGGATGGCGGGCATGGCCCGGGAGGTGAACACCACCCGGCCGAGCCCGGCCCGCGCGAGCAGCGCCAGGCACTGCTCGCGATCGAGCGTTTCGAGACCCAAGGAGTCGGACATCGGCATCCCCGCGTTCTCGTAGTTCCTCTGCGTCGAGGTCCACGGTCCCCGGCTTACCGACTCGCCGGTAGGGCCGATGGACCCGGCCCGTGCGGGGGATGCCGGGCTACGCCTTGGGCGAGAGCAGGACGACGGGGATCTCCCGGTCGGTCTTGGTCTGGTACTGCGCGTAGTTCTTGAAGTCCGCGGTGATCTTCGGCCACAGGCGGGCGCGCAGATCGGCGTCGGCGACGCTCGCGACCATCGGCTTCGCGGCCTCGCCCTTCAGCGTGACCTGGACGTCGGGGTTGTCGCGGAGGTTGAGGAACCACGCCGGGTGCTGGTCGTCGCCACCGCGGGAGGCGACGATGACGTACGCGTCGCCCTCGCGCAGCGGCGAGGTCAGCAGGACTGTGCGCGGCTGGCCGGATTTGCGGCCGATGGTGGTCAGTTCCAGGACGGTCATCCCGGCGACCTGCCAGCCGGCGCGGCCGCCGCTGACCTTCTGGATGACGCGGTGGACGGCGTTCATGGTCTTCAAGGCGAAATCGGAGGGCATGCGGAGAAGGCTACTCCGCTTTGGTCGCGACTTCGATTCCGTCCAGCAAGACGGACAGCGAGAACTCGAAGGCCTCCCTGGCCTCCTGCTCCAGATAGGACACCGTTTCGTCCTCCATGCGGAACGCCTGCTCGGCCTCCATCCAGGTCAGCGTCGGGAATCGCTCGGCGAAGTCCGGCGAGACCTCCTTCAGATGCGCGGACCTCGCGTGCCACCACTCGTCGTCGGACTGCCCTGTCACCTTTTCGGCGAGCCTGGCCTCCGAGGCCGTCCTGGCGGGCTCTCGCACGCACGAGTACAGCGCGCTGACCAGCCGTCGCAGCGCCACCGGGGGCAATCCGGTCCGGCGCAGGATCTTCACCAGCGCCTCCAGCACGACGTACTCGTTCGGCCCGAGCACCGGCCGCGCCTGCGAGACCTGCAGGACCCACGGGTGCCGAAGATAGAAGTCCCAGAGATCCTCGGCCCAGCGCGCGGCGTCCGCGCGCCAGCCGTCTCCGTCGTAAACGACCGAGACCTCGGCGAGCGCCTTGTCGTACATGAGATCGACCAGTTCGGTCTTGCTCGGGACATAGGTGTAGAGCGCCATGGCCGTCCGGCCGAGCCTGTCCCCGACCGCACGCATCGAAAGGCCCGCCATGCCTTCGGCGTCCGCGATGGTGATGGCGGTGTCGACGATCAGTTCCACCGAAAGCCCCGGCTTGGGGCCGGGCCGCTCGGCGTCCGGCGGCTCGGTCCGCCACAGCAGTGCCATCGACCGCCGAGGGTCACCCTGCGCCGCGTAGACGACCACTTGCCAACTCCTTACAGCATAAACTAACCTCTGCTACCCTCACTTTACAGGCTAAAGAGTTCCAACCAGGGGAGAGCCATGCCTTCGGCCGCCGACAGTCACGACATGATCCAGGTGCGCGGAGCCAGAGAGAACAACCTCGCCGACGTCTCGGTCGACATCCCCAAACGCCGCCTCACCGTCTTCACCGGTGTCTCGGGGTCGGGGAAGTCGTCCTTGGTGTTCGGCACCATCGCCGCCGAATCGCAGCGGCTGATCAACGAGACCTACACCGCGTTCATCCAGTCCTTCATGGCCCCCGTCGGACGGCCGGACGTGGACGCGCTGCGGAACCTGAGCGCCGCGATCGTCGTCGACCAGGAGCGGATGGGGGCCAACTCCCGCTCCACGGTCGGCACCGCGACCGACGCGCACACGATGCTGCGGATCGTCTTCAGCAGGCTGGGGACCCCGCACGTGGGGACGTCGGGAGCGTTCAGCTTCAACCTTCCCGAGGGGATGTGCCCCGACTGCGAGGGGTTGGGGAAGGTCTCCAGCATCGACATCGACCAGCTCGTCGACAAAGAGCTTTCGCTCGACGAAGGGGCGATCACCGTCCCGAACTTCGCGCCCGGCAGCTGGTACTGGAAGGGTCTGGCGGAGTCCGGTTTCGTCGACCCCGCGGTCAAGCTCAAGGACTACACCCCGCAGCAGTGGGAAGACTTCATGCACAAACCCGCCACCAAGATGAAGCTCGGCGGGATGAACACCACCTACGAGGGCCTGCTGGTGAAGGTGCAGCGGCTGTTCCTGTCGAAGGACAAGGAAGCGACGCAGCCGCACATCCGGGCCTTCGTGGACAGGGCGATCACGTTCCGGCGATGCCCGGCGTGCGACGGCGCGCGGCTCAACCAAGCGGCGCTGTCCTCGAAGATCGAAGGCCTGAACATCGCCGACTGCTCGTCGATGCAGATCAACGATCTCGCGGATTTCCTCCGCAAGATCGACGATCCGTCGGTGGGGCCGCTGATGCAGACCCTGCGCGGCACCCTCGACTCGCTCGTCGAGATCGGCCTCGGCTACCTGAGCCTCGATCGCGAATCCGGGACGCTTTCGGGCGGTGAGGCGCAGCGCGTGAAGATGGTGCGGCACCTGGGTTCCAGCCTCACCGACGTCACCTACGTGTTCGACGAGCCGACCGTCGGGCTGCACCCGCACGACATCCAGCGGATGAACGGTCTCCTGCTCCTGTTGAAGGACAAGGGGAACACGGTGCTCGTCGTCGAGCACAAACCGGAGACCATCGAGATCGCCGACCACGTCGTCGACCTCGGCCCCGGCGCGGGCCCGAACGGCGGGCAGATCTGCTACACCGGCGACGTCGCCGGCCTGCGGGCGTCCGGCACGCTGACCGGACGGCACCTCGACCACCGTGCCCGGCTGCGCACGGACGTCCGCGCGGCACGCGGGCAGATCGAGATCCGCAACGCGACCCGGCACAACCTGCGCGGTGTCGACGTCGACATCCCGCTGGGCGTGCTGACCGTGGTCACCGGGGTCGCCGGTTCGGGCAAGAGCTCGCTCATCCACGGTTCACTGTCCACAAGGGAC
This sequence comes from Amycolatopsis sp. CB00013, assembly GCF_001905755.1. Classification (NCBI taxonomy): domain Bacteria; kingdom Bacillati; phylum Actinomycetota; class Actinomycetes; order Pseudonocardiales; family Pseudonocardiaceae; genus Amycolatopsis; species Amycolatopsis sp. CB00013. The sequence goes on from NZ_LIWC01000006.1 coordinate 314,929, forward strand.
GACGTGGTGGTGCTCGACCAGTCGGCCATCCGCGGCTCGCGGCGCAGCAATCCGGCGACCTACACCGGCCTGCTCGACCCGATCCGCACCGCGTTCGCCAAGGCCAACGGCGTCAAGGCGGCCCTGTTCAGCGCGAACTCCGAAGGCGCGTGCCCGAAATGCAAGGGCATCGGGCTGATCTACACCGACCTGGCGATGATGGCCGGGGTGGCGACGGTCTGCGAGGAATGCGAGGGCAAGCGGTTCACCGCCGAAGTCCTGACCTACAAACTGCGGGGCAAGGACATCAGCGAGGTGCTCGCCATGCCCGTCGCCGAGGCACGCGAATTCTTCCCGTCGGGGCAGGCGCGGACGATCCTGGACCGGCTTTCCGACGTCGGCCTCGGCTACCTCGGGCTCGGGCAGCCGCTCACGACGCTGTCCGGCGGGGAGCGGCAGCGGATCAAACTCGCCATCCGGATGGCGGAGAAGTCGGCGACCTACGTCCTCGACGAGCCGACCACCGGACTACACCTCGCCGACGTCGACCAGTTGCTGGGCCTGCTCGACCGGCTCGTCGACGACGGGAACACGGTGGTGGTCATCGAGCACCACCAGGCCGTGATGGCGCACGCGGACTGGATCGTCGATCTCGGGCCGGGCGCGGGTTCGGACGGGGGCCAGGTGGTGTTCACGGGCACTCCGGCCGATCTGGTCGCTTCGGGTGACACGCTCACGGCGCGGCACCTTCGCACCTACGTCGGCCGCTAGCGCGTGCAATGAAAGGTCCTTTCCTTGCAAATTTTGCAAGGAAAGGACCTTTCATTGCAGCCGGGACCGACGCCGAACCGCTTCACGACCGGCCACCGCACCGATAAGCCCCAGCACCACCAAGGCCAGTCCCGAAGTCACCATCTCCACCGGCGAAGCCGCCAGCGGCGAAACCCCGGTCACCGACTCCAGCCCCACCACCGCGGTCAGCACCGAGTAGGCGCCGATCGCCGCCCACACCACCCGCACGCGCCGCCGTTCCGTCCAGTCCGCGAACCGCAGCAGCCAGGCGAGGCCCGGCACGATGAGGATCGCGTGCATCGCCACCGCGTGCAGCGGCTTCAGCGCGCCGGCGGTGGTGTACGCGAGCTGCGGATTCCCGCCCCGCGCCTCGACGACGCCGCTCGCGATCATCGCCGCGCCCGCACCCAACGCCACCAGCAGCGCGACGAGCCCGAACCGCACCGCGAGCCGCATGCTCGCGGTCGTCTCCCCTTCGCCGCGTATCGCCGCGGCCGTGAACGTCACCGCCGTCAGGATGATGACGCCGCCGCCCGCCGCGAGCGTCGTCGACACGGCGTTGTCGAAGCCGGTCTCGAAGTTGAAATGCGACGGCACCCCGCGCCAGGCCTGCATGCTGACCAGCACCGTCTCCACGACACTCGCCCCCGTGAACACGCCGAGCAGCGTGTTCCGCACGCGTGGCCGGACCGCGACGTACGACGTCGCCCAGGCGACGGTGACCAGCGTCAGCCCGAACGAAAGGCCGAACGTGACCGCCTTCCGCATCGACAGCGGCCCGGTCCACGAACCGCCGGACGCGATCAGCACGACCGCGTGCACGAGACCGCTGAGGAACAGGAGCGCCCCGGTCGCGTAGGCGACACGTTCGATCGTCCGCATCATGCCGTCGAGTGTCTTCCGTGGCGACGAGGAAAGCGTCGGCCGTGAAGCGACACCGCGCGTACGTCCGTCTACGTACCTGAGACGCCCCTCAGCGAAAACGGCGGTAGAGACCATTGGGCTGTTAGTCTGGCCGTCATCATGCCCCGCATCCTTGTCCGCGTCGCCGCGCTGATCGCCGTCCTCGCCCTCCTGTTCGGTGTGCCGTGGTGGACGATCGTCGGCTCCCCCGAACTCCCGGCCGCGCTCGAAGTCCTCGGAACGATCGTGTTCGCGGTCGCGGCCGTCGCCGTGCCCGCGTGCATGGTCCTCGGCCACGGCCCGTGGCAGCGCGACCTCGCCGCGAAGATCGGCGACCTCTCCCTCGGGCTGATCTGGCTGCTGTTCTCGTTGTCCGTACTCGGAAACGTACTGCGGCTGATCCTCGCCGTGTCCGGAGTGGACAGTGCGGCAGGCATTGTGTCCGGCGTCGTCCTGGTGGCCTTCGTGGCGCTGGCGGCGTACGGGATGGTCGAGGCCCGGCGCGTGCCGAGGCTCAAGGAACTCGACGTCGTGCTCCCCCGCCTCGGCGCCGGACTCGACGGCCTCCGCTTCGCGATCATCACCGACACCCATTTCGGCCCGCTGAACCGGACGAAGTGGTCGGAGAAGGTCGTCGAAGTGGTGAACGAACTCGACGCCGACGTCGTGGCCCACGCGGGTGACCTCGCCGACGGTTCCGTCGCCAAGCGACGTGAGCAGGTCGCGCCGCTCGGGAAGGTGCGGGCGAAACTCGGCAAGTTCTACATCACCGGCAACCACGAGTACTTCGGCGAGGCGCAGGCCTGGCTCGACCATATGCGCGATCTCGGCTGGGAGCCGCTGCACAACCGGCATCTGCCCGTCCACCAGGGCGGCGACACACTGGTCTTCGCCGGGATCGACGACCCGACCGGCGCCGCCTCCGGCCTGCCCGGCCACGGCCCCGACCTCCCCGCCGCGCTCGACGGCGTCGCCGCGAGCACGCCGGTCGTCCTGCTCGCCCACCAGCCGAAGCAGGTCAAGCAGGCCGCGGAGGCGGGTATCGACCTCCAGATCTCCGGGCACACCCACGGCGGCCAGATCTGGCCGTTCCATCTCCTGGTCCGGCTCGACCAGCCCGTACTGGCCGGTCTTTCGCGCCACGGCGAGCGCACGCAGCTCTACACGAGCCGCGGCACCGGCTTCTGGGGACCGCCGCTGCGTGTCTTCGCGCCGAGCGAGATCACCCTCCTGACCTTGCGAAACGGCAAGTAGCCACCCCGTTGCGACACCTTTCGGTGTCCCATCGGCACCACCGACAAATTTTTTTGTCTTGACAATCGAGACTTTCGGAGTGAGAGTTGTGCCAACGCACCCCGCCCCGAAAGGCAGAAACCGATGACCATCACCGCCACCCGGACCCACGTCGCGCTTCCCGCGCGCGCCCTGCTCGCCTGCGGCGCCGTCTCGGGCCCGCTGTACTTCCTGACCTCGCTCACCCAGGCCGCCGTGCGCGACGGCTTCGACCTGACGAAGCACCCGGCGAGCATGCTGAGCAACGGCGAGGCCGGCTGGATCCAGGTGACGAACTTCCTGGTCACCGGGGTCCTGATGATCGCGGGAGCGGTCGGCCTGAGCCGGACACTCGAACCGGGCAGAGGAAGCACGTGGGGGCCACGGCTGCTGGGCGTCTTCGGCGTGAGCCTGCTCTTCGCCGCGGTCTTCAAGGCCGACCCGGGCAATGGCTTCCCGGCCGGTTCCGGCCCCGCCACCATCAGCACCGCGGGCATCCTGCACATGGCCGCCGGCTCGGTCGGTTTCCTCTCGCTGATCGCCGCGACCTTCGTGTTCGCGAGCCGCTTCTCCCGTGAAGGCCACCGCGGCTGGGCCGCCTACTCCCGCGCCACCGGTATCGCGTTCTTCGCCGCCTTCGCCACGATGAGCTCCGGCAACGCGAACGCCGTCGTGATGCTCGCCTTCTGGGCCGCCGTGATGCTGGCCTGGGGCTGGGTCACCGCCGTCATCCTCCGCACCACCCGCTGAACGACTACAGGAGAATTCCCGCCATGAGCACCGTGACCTCGCAAGACGGCACCACCATCGCCTACACCCGCACCGGCTCCGGCCCCGCCGTCATCCTGGTCGACGGCGCGATGTGCCATCGCGAGTTCGGCCCGGCCAAACCGCTGGCCGCCGAACTGGCCGCGCACTTCACCGTCTACACCTACGACCGCCGCGGCCGCGGCGAGAGCGGCGACACCGCGCCGTTCTCCGTCGCCCGCGAAGTCGAGGACATCGCTGCACTGATCAAGGAAGCGGGCGGGACGGCCCACGTCTACGGGATCTCGTCCGGCGCCGCGCTCGCCCTCGAAGCCGCGAAGGCCGGGCTGCCGATCACGAAACTGGCGGTCTACGAATTCCCGCTGGTCGTCGACGACACGCGCCCGCCGGTCCCGGCCGACTACGACGAGCGGCTGGAGAACGCCATCGCCGCCGGCCGTCCCGGCACCGCGATCAAGACCTTCATGCGGGAAGGTGTCCGCGTCCCGGCGCCGGTCGTCTTCATGATGCAGTTCATGCCCGCCTGGCCGAAGCTGAAGAAGGTCGCGCCGACCCTGCGCTACGACGCCGCGTTGTTCGACGGCCTGCACGACGGCACCCCGCTGCCCGAAGGCCGCTGGGCGGGCGTTTCCGTGCCGACGCTGGTCATGGACGGCGGCAAGAGCCCCGCCTGGGTCCGCAACGGTGTCGCCGCCCTGGCGAAGGCGGTGCCCGGCGCCGAGCACCGCACGATCGAGGGCCAGACGCATATGCTCAAGCCGAAGGCCGTTGCCCCAATCCTGATCGAGTACTTCACCGACTGACGGAGCGATCCCGATGATCGAACTGGTCGAAGGCGACATCACCGAACAAGAGGTCGACGTCGTGGTCAACGCCGCGAACTCGTCACTGCTCGGCGGCGGCGGGGTGGACGGCGCGATCCACCGCCGCGGCGGGCCGGAGATCCTCACCGAATGCCGGGCCCTGCGCGCGGGCCACTACGGCAAGGGACTGAAGACCGGAGAGGCGGTCGCCACCACGGCGGGCCGCCTCCCGGCGCGCTGGGTGGTGCACACCGTCGGGCCGGTGTGGTCCGATTCCGAAGACCGTTCGGCACTGCTGGCGGCCTGCCACCGCAACTCGCTGCACGTCGCCGCCGATCTCGGCGCGCACACCGTGGCGTTCCCCGCGATCTCGACCGGGATCTACCGGTGGCCCGTCGAGTCCGCGGCGGAAATCGCCCTCGAGACCGTGACGAACACGCTCGCGGCCGGGTCTTGTTCGGTGGAACTGGTGCGGTTCGTGCTCTTCGGGACCGCCGCCTACGACGTGTTCCGGGAGCAGGCGGACGCGATGGGCCTGGGCGGGTCGTGAGTGGCGTTTCGGGCCGGGCCTTGAGTACCTGCTGGACTTTGGCTGTGGCTGATCGCGGGTCGGGTCCGTGAAGGCCTCCTTACCTACCCTGAAGGTAGTGAAGGAGGCCTTCACTACCTTCAGAGATCGCCACCTGCAGCTCACCTGCACCAGCAATCACAACGACCACCACGGCGGCGCGTGAAGGCCCCCATCCCTCGGCTCAGCCGAGGAAACTCGACCTTCACACCTTCCCCAAGTACATGAAGGCCCCCTTCCTTGCGCCAGGCGCAAGGAAGGGGGCCTTCATGTACTTCAGGGTCCCGACTCAGTATCTACCGATCCGAAGCGCAGGGCGCAGCGTGAGCGAAGGCGTGACTCGCGTGATTGGGGACGTGACTCGCGTGACTGGAGGCCGCACTCGGGTGTTCCGCCTCTGATCACGCGAGTTCCGCCCTCAATCACGTGAGTGCGGTGCAACTCACGACCCACTACACACCGGCAGGTGAGGCGGCCTGCGCGACCAGCTCCCGCGGCGCCCCGCTCCCGTCCGCCGGAACCGACCAGACCGCCGAGTCCACGCCGTACGCCACGGTCCGGTCGTCGAGCCACGCCGCCTGGTCGTCCACGCTCCGCGTCTCGGCCAGCATGGTCTCCTTGCCGGAAGCCAGATCGAGGACGGCCAGCCGCCACGGCGCCGCGAGATCGGCGGAGACCTTCTTCTTGAAGGCGATCCGCTTCGCGTCCGGCGAGAGCGACGGGCATTCGACGTTCTCCCGGATCATCCTCGCGACGAGCTTCTCGTAGTCCGCCTCGACCAGGTACGTCTTCCCCTTCGTCCCCACGGTCGCGTAGAACTTCTTGCCGTCGGGGGCGAAGGTGATCCCCCAGTAGTTCACATCGGACGAGTAGTACGGCTTGCCGTCGAGCAGGAGCCCCATCTCCTCGATGCTCTTCATCAGCTTCCCGGTGGTCAGGTTGAAGATCCCCGCCCTGGTCGAAAACCCGGTCTCCGCATAGGAATCCCCGTTGACGAACAGCGTCCAGTAGGCGAGCTTCCCGTCCGGCGAGACCCGGCCGCGGCTGGGTGTGCCGGGCAGTTCGATCCGGCGGATCTCCTTGAGGTCCTTGTCCAGCACGATGACGTCGGTCATCGGCGGCAGCACTCCCGGCTGCGCGGCCAGGCACAGCGCCGTCCCCGCCGAAGCGGCGAACCGGTCGCAGCTGAGGCCGGACACCTTCCGGGGTTCGCCGGGACGGTCGGCCGGAACGGTGGCGAGATGGCCGAAGTCGGGGCCTTCGGCGGTGTTGCGGAACAGCAGTTGTCCCTTGGCCTGCACCGAAACCGGCTGCCCGGTCACGACCGCGACCGAGTTGACGGCAGGCCCGCGGTCCCGGGAGAGGACGCCGTAGCCGACGGCCGCCGCGATCAGGACGACGACCGCCGCCACCACTCCCAGGATCCGCGCCCTCATGCGTAGGTCCGCAACGGACGGAGGACGGCGGCCGCCACGACCACCACGGCCAGCGCGCCCGCGGCGACCAGGACCGCGGCGTGCAGATCCCAGGTGGTCCAGGCGAGTCCGAAAAGGACGGACGCGAGCATCCGCGTCGTCGCCTGCCCGGTCTGCACCAGCGCCAGCCCGCTCGCCCGCTGGTGTTCGGGCAGCAGCGGCCCGGCGGCGGCCATCAGGACACCGTCGGTGGCCGCGTAGAAGACACCGTGCAGCACGAGCGCCAGCACCGCGAGGATGCCGCCGTCCACCGGGCCGAGCAGCGCCAGCAGCGCGACGACCAGCGCGACGTGCCCACCGAGGAACACCTTCCAGCGGCCGATGCGGTCCGAAAGCCTGCCGAACGGAACGGCGAGCAGCAGGTACACCCCCGCGGTTCCCAGCGGCAGCAAGGGAAAGAAGACCGCGCCGAGTTCCCATCGGCGCTGCAGCACGAGGTAGAGGAACGAGTCGCTGAGGGTGACCAGGCCCAGCAGCGCCGCCCAGACGCAGATCCGCCGGAACGACGCCTGCCGGATCAGGCCCGCCGTCTCCCGCAAGGAGACCTTGGGCCGCTCGGCTCGCGGCTTCGGCTGGTGATCCTTGACCAGCACCACCAGGATGATCACGCCGATCGCGGCGATGCAGAAGCTCGTGAAGAACACCGAGTCGTAGCTGCCCAGGCTGAGCCAGAGCACGGCCATCGCGACCAGCGGCCCGAGGAACGCGCCGAAGGTGTCCATCGCGCGGTGCACGCCGAACGCGCGGCCGAGGTGTTCGGGATCGCTGCTCAAGGTGATCAACGCGTCGCGCGGGGCGGTCCGGACGCCTTTGCCGGTGCGGTCGGCCGCGAGCACGGCGCCGATCGCGACGGTGGACGAACCCGCCAGCATCAGGCCGATCTTGCCCAAAGCCGAGAGCCCGTAACCGAAGCAGGCGACCGCCTTGAGCTTCTGCCAGCGGTCCGCGAGATGGCCGCCGACAAGCCGGACGACGGCGGTGACACCGGAATAGAGGCCGTCGAGCACACCGAACTGCAGCGGGCTCAGGCCGAGACCGAGGACGAGGTAGAGCGGGAGGACCGCGGTCACCATCTCCGACGAGATGTCGGTGACGAGGCTGACCAGGCCGAGCGCGACGACGTTCCCGGTGACGGCCCGCTTGACGCCGCTCTTCGGGACATCCGCCGCGGCGTCCGATCCCCTACTGGTGGCGATGTACATGGGAGACCTCCAGCGCCGGAAGGAGGTGCCGCGACGCGACGCGGCACTCCTCACGGGGATCAGTGGCAGGTGTAGGTGGGAGAGGAGTCGATGGTCTTGCCGTCGAGACCGATCAGCTGGGTCGAGAAGGCGTTGTCCGACATGTTCAGCTTGAGCACGCCGTAGGTCGAGATCGCCTTCGCGGTGGCCGGGTGTTCGGTCTTGACCGGGTAGAGGGTCGCCCCGCCGCCACCGCCGATGATCTGCACCGGACCGGCCGCGTCCTTGTCGCCGTCGGCGTTCTGCGGGTAGAAGCGCTCGTAGTGGTGGTCGTGCCCGTTGAGCACCAGGTCGACCTTGTTTCCGACCATGGTCTCCCAGAGCGTCGCCATCTTGTCGTTGTCGCCGTGGTCACCCGAGGTGTAGCGCGGGTGGTGGTAGTACGCGGCGACGCAGGGCTTGGTGTTGCTCTGCAGGTCCTGCTTGATCCAGTTCAGCTGCTCGTCGCTGATCGCGTTCGCGGCCAGACCGGGCGAGAACTCCGTGCTGTCGATGGCGACGAAGTGCCAGTTGCCCATTTCCCAGCTGTAGTAGGTCTTCCCGTTCGGCGTCGCGATCTTGCCGAAGTACTGCTTGTAGGCGCCCAGCGGGGTGTGGTCGTAGGTCTCGTGGTTGCCGGGGACCGGGTGCATGATGCTCTTGTACTTGCCCCAGGTCTTGTCGAAGTAGCTCGTGAAGTCCTCGATGTGGGCGTCGTCGTACTGGTTGTCGCCCATGGTGATCACCGCGGCCGGGTTCATCTGGCCGACCAGCGCGGCGGTCTTCGGGTGGATGCACGAGGACGAGGACGCGGTGCACTGTTCGGCGATGTCACCGGAAGCGGCGAGCACGAACGACGAGCCGCCCGCCTGCGTGGTCGCCTGCACCTGGTTGCTGGCCGCCGAGGTGTTGCCGGCGGCGTCCTTCGCACGGACTGTGTAGCTGTACGCGGTCGACGCGCTCAGCCCGCTGTCGGTGTAGGAAGCGCTTTCAGTTGTGCCGACGACCTGACCGTTCCGCAGCACCTCGTAGCCGCTGACGCCGACGTTGTCCGTCGAACCGGTCCACGTCAAGTCCACAGTGGACGCGGTGATCGAACCGGCCTTGAGGTTCGTCGGCGCGGTGGGCGCCTGCGTGTCGCCGGACGAGTCCGACGTCCCGTAAACCTGCATCTCCCAAAGGGAGTAGCCGTAACTGGTGGCGCGTTTGGTGCCGACGAGGCGCAGGTACCGGCCGCGGCCGGACAGCCCGGTGAGGTCGTCGGTCCCGCCGTTGCCGCCGGTGACGGACTTGATCGAGGTCCACGCCGAGCCGTCGTTGGAGACTTCCAGGCGATACGCGCTGGCGTACGCGGCCTCCCAGTTCAGCTTGACCCGGTTGATGGCCGAGGGGCCGCCGAGGTCGATGCGGATGAACTGCGGGTCCACGCCTTCGGCGCTCGCCCAGCGGGTGCTCGTCTTGCCGTCGACCGCGAGCGGGCCGCCGTAGGACGACGACTCCACCGAGGAGACGAGGACGGGTTTTCCTTGGGACAAAAGGACATCAGCGGCTTGCGCGTTGCCGCTGAGCAGCGTCGGCAACAGGATGGCGGCCGCGCCAAGTGGCAGTAGTCGGGTTCGGGCCTTCACATCGATCTCCCCGGGAATCCGTGGCGGCGGGTTGAGAGGGACGGGTGCGCGGCGTTCACTTCGAGTACACTTGTTCGTTTGGTAAGTTTCCTAACGAATGCGTACGGTAATCCGTACCACTCAGTGAGTCAAGACGTAGACTCGTCCCATGACCGGCGCATTGATCTTCGACTTCGACGGGACGCTGGTCGACACCGAGGCGGCCGTCCTCGTGGCCTGGCAGGAGACCTTCCGCGCCCGCGGCGACGAACTCCCCCTCGACGTCTGGCACACCGTGATCGGCACGCAGAACACCGCCGTCGCGATGTTCGAGCTGCTGGAGAAGAACGACGAGAACCTCGACCGGGTCGCGGTCCGCACCGGCGTCCGCGCCAGGGTCACCGAACTGCTGGAAGCCGTGGGGCCGCGTCCCGGCGTCGAGGAGTACCTCGCGGACGCGAAGGAGCAGGGACTGCGGCTGGCCATCGCGTCCAGCTCGACCGGCGACTGGGTCACCACCCACCTGAACCGGCTCGGCCTCGCGGACGCGTTCGAGGCCGTGCTCACCGGCGACCTCCACCAGGCGAAGCCGAGCCCGGACCTCTATCTGGCCGCGCTCGCCGCGCTGGATCTGCCCGCGGCCGAGGCGATCGCGTTCGAGGACTCACCGCACGGCGTGACCGCGGCGAAGGCCGCCGGACTCGAATGCGTCGCCGTGCCGAACGCGATCACCGCGGTGCTGAACTTCGACCACGCCGACCTCGTGCTGGGTTCGCTGGCCGACAAACCACTCGGCGAGCTGCTCAGCCGTTGAGCAGTTCACTCAGCCGGACGAGGAACGGGCGCTGCCCCTTGAGCAGCTTCTCCTCGGCTTCGGCCAGCCCGAACCAGGCGACCCTGTCGACCTCCGGGAACTCCTGCGTCCGGCCCGACCGTGGCGGCCACTCCATCTCGAAGACACCCGGCACGACCTGAGCCGGGTCGAGGTCTCCCTCCACCGCCCAGACCGTCACGACCTTGCCGCCGGACTGCTTCACCTCCCCGAGCGGGAGGTACTCCCCCTCCGGAGCCGGCAGCCCCAGCTCCTCCTGGAACTCGCGCCGCGCCGCGTCCTCCGGCGTCTCGTCCGGCTCGTACTCCCCCTTGGGCACCGACCAACCGCCCGCGTCCTTCTTCGCCCAGAACGGCCCGCCCATATGCCCGAGAAGCACCTCGGTCACCTCGCCCGACCTGCGGAAGAGCAGGATCCCGGCACTCGTCTTACCCGCCATGCCGTCCAGTCTGGCCTTGCTCCGACCGGGTGATGTGACCGGCCCGCGAAAAAAGTTTCGTCGTGGATGTCGATTCGCGTCGAGCCTGTCCGACGCGTTGTCAGAAGCCGCCCGACAGACACTCCCGGAAGGACCGGAACCATGACGCAGACCATCACCCCCGCCGAGACCACCACCGCCACCACCTCGCGTGCCGCCAAGGCCCAGGGCGCGATCCAGTCGGCCGTCCGGATCGTCGTCTCGTTCCTCTTCCTCTGCCACGGTTTGCAGGGATTCGGCTTCTTCGGTGGCGTCGACGGCGCGGGCGGCTCGGTCGAGCTCGGTTCCTGGCCCGGCTGGTACGGCAGCGTGATCGAGGTCGTCGGCGCCGCGCTGGTGCTGGTGGGCCTGTTCACCCGGCCGGTCGCGGTACTCCTCTCCGGCGTCATGGCCTACGCCTACTTCACCGTGCACGCGCCGGAAGGCTTGCTGCCGCTTCAGAACATGGGCGAGCTGTCCACCCTCTACTGCTGGATCTTCCTGCTGATCGCCGCGATCGGCCCGGGCACCTACGCCCTCGACACCCTGCGCCGTCGACGCTGAACGGGAATCGCGAGGCTCCTTTCCTGGATTGATTCCAGGAAAGGAGCCTTTTTATCGCGTACCTGTCGATTCGCTGTCAATAAATGAGGGCATAACATGGAATTACCCCCCGAAAGAAAGTTCCCTACCGATGGGGGTATCCGGCATCCTCAATCACATCAATGGTTTAGACCACCTTGAGCCGGAAGGATGCGTCATGACCCAGACAGCCGCCGCCACGACCACCGAGGTGGGCCCGACCGCTCCGAAGTGGCAGGGACTTACCCTCTCCGTGGTCCGCGTTGTGGTGTCGTTCCTCTTCCTCTGCCACGGTTTGCAGAAGATGGGACTGTTCGACAAGGCCGCCGTACCGGTCGGCACCTGGCCGGGCTGGTACGCCGGGGTGATCGAAACGGTCGGTTCGCTGCTCGTCCTGGCGGGCCTGTTCACCCGCCCCGTCGCGGTCCTGCTCTCGGGCACGATGGCGTACGCGTACTTCGTCGTACACCAGCCCGACGCGCTGCTTCCGTTGCAGAACAAGGGCGAGACGGCCGCGCTGTACTCCTGGATCTTCCTGCTGTTCGCGGTGGTGGGACCGGGCACCTACGCGCTCGACACCCTGCGCCGCCGCCGCAAGTCCTGAACCCCCGCCGATGCCAGGAACGGTCCTTTCCTTGCGAAATTTGCAAGGAAAGGACCGTTCCTGGCACTCCGGAGAGGCGTCAGCGGCCCTGCGGCAACCCGGCGGCCAGGTCCGAAAGCGCCAGCACGTGCTCCATCAGCACGGTCAGCACCTGCTTGGTCGACTCGCGTTCCCGCGCGTCGCACAGCAGCAGCGGGACGTCCATGCCGACGTCGAGCGCCTGCCGGACCTCCTCGGTGCCGTAGCGGTACGCGTTGTCGAAGCAGTTGACGGCGACGACGAACGGCAGGCCGCGGCGCTCGAAAAAGTCGACGGCCGCGAAGCAGCTGTCGAGCCGCCGGGTGTCCGCCAGCACGACGGCGCCGAGCGCGCCTTCGGCCAGCTCGTCCCACATGAACCAGAACCGGTCCTGACCGGGCGTGCCGAACAGGTACAGGATCAGCTCGGGGTTGATGGTGATGCGGCCGAAGTCCAGCGCCACCGTGGTGGTCGTCTTCTTCTCGACGCCGGTGAGGTCGTCGACGCCCTCGGACGCCGCGGTGATGACCTCCTCGGTGCGCAGCGGGGGAACCTCGCTGACCGAACCGACCATCGTGGTCTTACCGACCCCGAACCCGCCGGCGATGAGGACCTTGACCGCGTTCGCGGTCAACGATCGCCGGGGCTCAGAGTTTCCGGATGCCATCAAGAACCGCCTGGAGTACGTGTTTGTTGGGGGTGTCGGTGACCGGGGTCGCGGTGCGGAACAGCACGAGGTTCTGTTCGATGAGGTCGCTCAGCAGCACCTTCACCACCGGCAACGGCAGATCGATACGCGCGGCGACCTCCGCGACGGACGTCGGTCTCTGGCACAGGTTGAGGATCCGCCCGTACTCCGGCTCGAAGCCCGCGACCTCGTGCGAGGAGCGCATGGCGACCACCAGGGTGATCAGGTCGAGGCCGAGCGTGTCCGAGCGGGTGCGCCCGCCCGTGACGGCGTACGACCGGACCAGCGGCCCGGCCTCCTCCTCGAACCACGACTCGTGCCGCCCGCTCATGGCGAAGTGGGAGTCGCGGCGCGGGGCGCCGAGGTGAGCACCGCGCCGACCCGCTTGACCATCAGGTTCATCTCGTAGGCCACGAGGCCCATGTCCGCGTCCTCCTTCGCCAGCAGCGCGAGGCACGCGCCGCGGCCGGCCGCGGTGACGAACAGGAAGGCGTGGTCCATCTCGACCATGGTCTGACGGACGTTGCCGCCGCCGAAGTGCCGTCCCGTGCCCCGCGCGAGGCTCTGGAACGCCGACGCGACCGCGGACAGGTGCTCGCCGTCCTGCTCCGACAGGTTTCCCGACCGTCCGATGAGCAGGCCGTCGGAGGACAGGACCACCGCCCTGTCCGCCCCGCTGACGCGCTTGACCAGGTCATCCAGCAACCAGTCGAGTTCACTGACTCCCGCGTTGGCCATCTAGTCACGATCTCCGTACATGTCGAGGTCGGTGTAGTCGTCGGTGGGTTCGGTGTCCCGGCCGCGGCGCGTGCCCTGCTGGAACGCGGCGAGCCGGTTCCTGGCCAGCTCGGGGGTGTCCTCGCGGACCTCCTCGCGCTGGGCGGCCGGCCGGTCCTCCATCAGCTGGGGGACCAGGTTCGCCTGACGACGGCGCTGCGGCAGCGGTGGCCTGCCGGGCGCCTCGGGGCCGGGCCGCCGGGTCTGCGGCGGACGGCCGTCCTGGGGCCGGGTGTCGGCGGGCGGCCACGCCGGCGGCTGCACCGGCTGCGGACGGGCCTCGGCACGCGCGGGTTCCGGGCGGATCGGCTCGGGCCGCGGCGTTTCCGGCCGGGGCACGCGCGGCGGGCGCGGGGGCAGCGGCGGTAAGGCGCCTCCAGGCTGCTCCGGTCCCTGCTGCACCTGCGGCTGGGGTTGGGGCTGCGGCGCGACCGGCATCGGCACGGGCAGCTCGGGCCGCTCCGCGGGGAACTCGGTGCGGTGGCGGGCACGACGGCCCGGAAGCAGCGGCGCGGCCTCCGGCACCTCGGTGCTCTCGGGGTCCACCTCGTCCTCCGGCTCATCAGACGGGACCGGCGCGAGCAGGTCGGTGCGGACGAGCACGATGGCCCTGGTGCCGCCGTACGCGGATTCGCGCAGGTGCACGGAGATCCCGTGCCGTGCGGCGAGGCGCGCGACCACGAACAGGCCCAGCCGTGGCTCGGCTGACAAGGCCATGATGCCGAAGTCCGGCGGATCGGCCAACATCGCGTTCAGCTCGGCGGCCTGCTCGGGCTCGATACCGAGGCCCTGGTCCTCGACCTCGATCACGACACCCTTGCCGACCACGTTGCCCCGCAGCTCGACACGCGACTGCGGCGGCGAGAACGAGGTCGCGTTGTCGATGAGCTCCGCGAGCAGGTGCACGAGGTCGCCGACGACCGGGCCCTGTACCGCCATCGCGGGCATCTTCGCCGTCTTCACCCTGGCGAAGTCCTCGGTCTCGGCCGAGGCGCCGCGGGTCAGCTCGGCGAGCGTCACCGGCTTGCGCCACTGACGGCCGGGCTGGCCGCCACCGAGGATGATCAGGTTCTCGGCGTTGCGGCGGGCGCGGGTGGAGAGGTGGTCCAGCTGGAAGAGCGTGTCCAGCTGCTCCGGGTCCTCCTGCTTGCGCTCGGCCTGGTCGAGCACCTTGAGCTGGCGGTGCACGATGACCTGGCTGCGGTGCGCGATGTTGAGGAACACCGTCTTGGTGCCCTCACGGGTCCGGGCCTCTTCGACGGCGGCCGCGATGGCTGTCTGCTGCGCCTTGTTGAAGGCCTCGGCGACCTGGCCGATCTCGTCGTCGCCGTGGTCGAGGAAGTGACCCTTGTCGTCGAGGTCGACGGGTTCGCCCGCGCGCACCCGGTCCACCAGCTCCGGCAGCCGGATCTCGGCGACGTCGAGGGTGTCCTCGCGCAGCCGGGCCAGCCGTCCGATGAGCCGGTTCGACAGCCGCAGGGCGATGACGAACACGCCGATCGCCACCAGCAGCGCGATGGCCGCGGCGATGGCCGACGTGATCAGCGTCCGGTCGGCGTCGTCGACCGCCTGCGTCGTGGCCGTACCACTCTGCTCGACGAAGCCGCGCATCATCGCGTCGCTGACGCCGCGCGCGGCCTGCAGCCACGTCTGCTCGGGGATGGGGAGCGTGGCCTTGCTGTTCTGCAGGAAGGTGTTCTCGACCGTGTTGACGGCCTTCCACGGATCACTCGCGACGAGCTGGTCGAACTTCGCCTTGACGTCCGGGAGCATCCGCGAGACCGACGACTCCAGCTGCGAGCGGTAGGAACCGACCTCGGTGACGTACGCGCGGTAGGTCTCGTCGGTGAAGCCGCCGCCCGCGACGGCCGCGGCGGCGAGGGCGTTCGCGCGCTGCATCTGGTCGATCGCGGTGAACAGCGGGACCGCCGTGATCCGCTGATACGCGTTCTCGGCGTTCGGCGCGTCCTGGGCCAGCCCGGTCAGACCGTCGACGAACTGGTCGAGGATCTGGTTGTAGAAGGTGAAGGCGTCCAGCAGCGGAAGCTGACCGGAGTCGGCCGACTGCCGGATCTGCGGCATCTTCTGGAGGAGCCCGTTCAGCGTGGCGATGTTGCGCTGCACGCTGTCGGGCGAGTCCCCGATGAACTTCTGCAGATGCGCGGCGACACCCTGGGCGGCGGCGTCGGTCTTGGCGCGCTGCTCGGTGAGCGTGGCGTGCTGCGACCGGTCGCCGGCGAGCTCGCGCAGCGCCAGGCGCCGCTCTTCCTGTACTTGGACGAAGAAGGGGAGAGAAGGGGCTTCCGAGTCACGGATCCGCTGCGCGTAGTCACGGCCATTGACCGCGTCGAAGATCAGGTACCCGCCGATCGCCAGACCGACCAGCATCAGCGCGATGCTCGGAATGAGCGCGATCGTCAGAACGCGCGAACGAATCGAAGAGCCGCGGCCTCGTCCAAGGGAAATCTGCTTCACCGTGGTCCGTTTTCCTTCCGGCAGTTATTGGTGTCGGGTCGCCGGGGATCTCATACCCGCGGGATCCGATAGCCGGATCAACACAGCGTGGTCCGCTCCGCCCGCGAAGACGCTAGGAGACCCAAACGGGTGAGTCAAGTCCAGACGCGAAGGGTAGTCGCGTATGGCCGTGACCTGCTGACAAGAGGCAGCCGGACCAGGAAAGTCCACCACGTGGGACAGGGCACCCGGCTAAGTGACCGACCAGTAGATCACCTGGCGGTTTAGCGCAGGCAGCGGCTTGATCGACGCTCTTCGGACACGATCAAGTCACACCTCGTGACGTCCGCGTCTCAGCGAAAAAGTCGACGAAAACTACTCGCCGTGACGTCGCTCACGCTTTCGGACCAGGGCTCCACATACCGTTCGGTTTGCGAACGACATCACCGCGGAGGAACGCCGTCGTAACACCCTTCGCGCCACGGAATCGAGAATTCCCGACGCTTATCGCGGCCGATTCGGCGAAATGATCTTCGTCGCGGCGGCCGAGTTCGTCGTCGATGAGCGCCTCGACCCGCCCGGACGCGTCCCGCAGCATCCGGACGCCCGCCCAGCACAAGGTCGCCACCCCGCAGATCAGGATCGCGACGAGAACCGTCTCCACCGGGTACCGGGAGCCGAATTCGTTGAGCAGGAAACCGGAGGCGACACCGAACACGGCGACGACGACATAGGTGAACGACACGATCCCCTCCTTCTCCAGGCGCCGTGGCCCGCGCCTCACCGGTAAGACGGGCGACGTAGGTTTTCCTTACGCCACAGGGGAAGGATCTACGTCACATTCGCGGCGAGAGCGAATGTCGAGATTAACAGCGGATTCGCGAAAGATCGCCCGTTCTCCCCCACCGGGGCGAGGCGATCACCTATTTGCCACCCATTTCCGAATACGGTTCACCATTTTCACCACACCGGGTATCACTCCGCGCTCAGCTCCGGAGCTCCCGCAGCGTCGTGACGGCGCGGAGCACCTCGCCGTACGTGGTGTAGAGCGGCGCGAGCCCGAACCTCAGCACGTTGGGCGGGCGGAAGTCCCCGATCACCCCACGGTCGATCAAGGCCGCCATCGTCTCGGCCGCGTCGTCGTCGATCACCGAGATCTGATGCCCGCGGTCCCGGCCGCGCGGGGTCGGGATCTTCGCGCCGCCGAGGAGCTCGTCCGCGCACCGGAAGAAGAAGTCGCCGAGCGCGAGGCCCTTCTCCCGCAGCACGCCGCGGTCCACGCCGTCCCAGACGTCGAGGGCGGCGTCGAGCGCGAGCAGCGAAAGCATGTCGGGCGTGCCCGCGCGGCCACGCTCGATACCGGCGTGCGCCTCGTACGCGCCCCGCATCGCGAACGGGTCGCGGTCACCCGCCCAGCCCGCCAGTGGCTGCTCGAAGCGGTCCAGCCATTTCGTCGCCACGTAAA
Organism: Amycolatopsis sp. CB00013; assembly: GCF_001905755.1. Classification (NCBI taxonomy): domain Bacteria; kingdom Bacillati; phylum Actinomycetota; class Actinomycetes; order Pseudonocardiales; family Pseudonocardiaceae; genus Amycolatopsis; species Amycolatopsis sp. CB00013. The sequence goes on from NZ_LIWC01000006.1 coordinate 332,193, forward strand.
GGAAAGCGGGTGCGCCGGGGCCGCCGTTGAGGAATTTGTAGGTGCAGCCGACGGCGAGGTCCACGCCTGCCGCGTCCAGCTCGACCGGCAGCGCGCCGACGCTGTGGCAGAGGTCCCAGAGCGCCAGCGCCCCGGCGCGGTGCAGCGCCGCAGTCAGCCCCGCCAGGTCGTGGGCGCGCCCGGTGACGTAGTCGACGTGGTTGATCAGCGCGACGGCCGTCCGCTCGCTCACCTGGGCCGGCATGTCCTCGGCGACCACCCGGCGCACCGTGCGCCCGGTCAGCCGGGCGGCCTCGTCGGCGATGTAGCCGTCGGTCGGGAAGGTGTCGGCGTCGACGAGGATCTCGTCGCGGCCGGGCTGGAGCCGGGTGGCGGCGACCAGTGCCTTGAACAGGTTCACACTCGTCGAGTCCGCCACGACGACCTGACCTGGCGCCGCGCCCACGAGCGGCGCGATCCGCCCGCCGACCCGTACCGGCGCCTCCCACCAGCCCTCCGACCAGGACCGGATGAGCCGTCCGCCCCATTGCTCGCGGACGACCGCGGCGAGCCGTCCGGCCACGTGTTTCGGCGGGGCGCCCAGCGAGTTGCCGTCGAAATAGGCGACGCCCGCCTCGAGTTCGAAGTCGTTTCGCTTGTGCGCCAAGGGATCGGCCGCGTCCAGCGCCGCGGCCTCGGCTACGAGGTCAGTCACGGCCACCATCGTCGGCGAGTGTGTTCCAGAAGTCCAGTTCGTACGACTGGAAGAGCCGCGCGTGCGTCCGAGCGTCCTTTTCGGACAGTTCACCGGCGTCGAGCGCGGCCTGCACGGCTCGGACGGCCAGGTCTTCGAGCTCGGGCGACGGCGCACCGAAGAAGTCGAAGAAGGCGCAGGCCCCGTCGTCGAAGCCGTACCGCTCGCGCATCGCGGCGGCGATCGCGGCGCAGTACCGGCCGAAGGCGGCGAAGTTCGCGACGATCGCCACGATGACGTCCGCCGGTTCGCCGTTGAGCGCCAGCCAGGCGACGAACGCCGGATACGACTGGCATCCCGCGCGCGGCTCGAAATCGGGCGATTCCTCCGCGAGCGCCGCCAGCTTGCCGAGCGCCAGCCCCTCGCCCGAAGCCAAGGCCGCGAAGAACTCCCTCGCGTTCCGCTCCCTCGCACGCGAGGCGAGGTGCAGGAAACTGCGCCAGTCGCTGCGGACGATCCGGTACTCCTCCTCGGCGATCGCGGCGAAGACCTCCCGCGGCGCCTCGCCCGCTTCGACCGACGGGACCAGCCTGTTCTCGCCGTCGCGCGGGGCGAGTTCCGCCTGGACCGCGTCGATCAACTCGCGTGCCGAACCGGTCATCGTCGAGGCTCCTCCTTGTTCGGGGCTGACGCGGTGAAAACGGAAAAGGTGGACATTTCGCGTAGCGCAACCGTGGCCGCGATTCTCTATCCAGCACTGCCGACAGCCCTTACAGTGTGCCTGATCAGGCAGCATCGAGGAGGCCAGCGTTGACCACCCAGCCGACCGTCGCCGAGCAGATCGAAGGCCAGACCATCCCCGCCCTGCTTCACCGCAACGCCCAGGAGTTCGGTGACCTGCCGGCGGTGACGTCACTCGACATCGAGGGCAAGCCGACCCTCACCTGGGCCGAATTCCGCACCGCCATCGCGGAGGTGTCCCGCGGGCTCGCCGGTCTCGGGCTCGGCGTCCGCGACCGGATGCTGATCATGGCGCCGAGCAGCCCGGAGCACCTGATCGCCGACCTCGCCGCCGCCCATCTCGGCGCGATCCCCTGCACCGCGTACGCGACGCTGAGCCCGGAGCAGATCGGGTTCGTCGCCCGGCACAGCGCCGCCGGCGTCGTCGTCCTCGCCGGTGCCGACGAACTCGACCGCTGGTCCCAGGTCCTCGACGACCTGCCCGCGCTGCGGCACGTCGTGTTGCTCGACGCGTCCGTGGTTCCCCAGGACGACAAGCGTTTCCTGTCCTTCGCCGATCTCCGCGCGGCGGGCGCCGAAGCGCACGCGGCCGACCCGGAGGCGTTCGAGACGGCGTGGTCCGCGATCACGCCGGACGACCCGCTGTCGATGATCTACACCTCGGGCACCACCGGCGACCCCAAGGGTGTCGTGCTGTCGCACCGCAACGCGATCTACCAGGCCGTCGCCGTCCAGAAGCTGCACGACTCCCCGATGCACGCCACGAACATCGCGTATCTGCCGCTCGCGCATATCGCCGAACGGGAACTGTCGATCTACATGCCGATCGTGTGGGCCGGGCACGTGCACACCGTCGGCGATCCGACGGGCGTCGTCGGCGCGCTGGGCCAGGTGCATCCGAAGAGCTTCTTCGGTGTCCCGCGCGTGTGGGAAAAGATGGTGGCGGGTCTGAAGAACCTGCTCGGCTCGCTGCCGGAGGAGAAGCGGAACGGCCTGATCGGCGCGAACGAACTGCTGCAGCAGGGCTACAAACTGCGCAGTGACGGCAAGGAGGTGCCGCCGGAGCTCGCCGAGAAGATCGCGCAGACCGACGCGGCCGCGCTCGCGCCGGTGCGGGCGATGCTGGGCCTCGACCAGATCGAGGTCGCGTCCAGCGGCGCCGCCGCGCTGCCGGTGGAGATCCTGTACTTCATCGCCGGGCTCGGCGTCGAGATCCAGGAGGTCTGGGGACTTTCCGAGACCACCGGCGCGGTCACGTCGAACACGCCGACGGCGTTCAAGGCCGGTTCGGTCGGCCGCCCGCTGGAAGGCATCGAGGTGAAGGTCGCCGAAGACGGCGAACTCCTCGTCCGCGGCGCGATCGTGTTCCTCGGCTACCTCCAGGCGGACGGCACGATCAAACCGGACGTCGACGCCGACGGCTGGCTCGCCACCGGCGACATCGGCACGATCGACGAACGCGGCTTCGTCACGATCACCGACCGCAAGAAGGAACTGATCATCACTTCGAGCGGCAAGAACATCGCCCCGACGAAGATCGAAGGGCTGCTCAAGGAGCACCCGCTGATCGGGCAGGCCGTCGCGATCGGCGAGAAACGGCCGTATGTCACGGCGCTGATCGTCGTCGACGACGAGATCGCGCCGGGCTGGGCGACCGCGAACGGCATCCAGCTCGCCGAGGGCGAATCGCTCGCCGACAACGCCGAGGTCCGCGCGGAGATCGAGAAGGCCGTCGAGGCGGCGAACGCGCGGCTGGCCAGGATCGAGCAGATCAAGCGGTATCACGTGATCCCCAAGGCGTGGACGCCGGAAACCGGTGAAGTGACGCCGACTTTGAAACTGAAGCGGCGGATCATCAACGACCGGTACGCGCCGACCATCGCGGATCTGTACGCGGCCGCCACCCCCGAACCCGCTCCTGCCGCCGGCGCCTGACCCCTCGCGCGCGCCAGGAACGGTCCTTTCCTTGCGAAATTTGCAAGGAAAGGACCGTTCATCGCACGCGGGCCGGGCCGAAAGGAGTCGCGACCGGTCGGCGACCGCTGCTAACTTGCCGCCGTGGATCTCTTTTCCCGATCTTGGGCGGCGCTGCTCGCCGCCGTCTCCGAAACCCCCGACGAAGACTTCGACAAACCGTCCGGTTGCGCCGGCTGGCTGGTGCGGGACCTGGCGTGTCACCTCGTGATCGACGCCCAGGACGTGCTGATCACCCTCGCCACCCCCGCCGACACGGAACCGACGCGCGACGCGGTCACCTACTGGGAGGTGTCCGGCGAACCGCCCACCGGTGAGGACGACCTCGACGCGCTGATCGTGCGGCTCGCCGCCGCGTACCAGGAGCCGCGGCTGCTCAAGTTCCACCTCGACGACGTCGGTTCCGCCGCCGGCCGGGCCGCCACCCTCGCCGACCCGGCGGCCCGGGTCGCCACCCGCGACATCGTCCTGACCGCGGGCGACTTCCTTTCCGCATACGTCCTGGAGTGGACGCTGCACCACCTCGACCTGGTCGCGCACCTCCCGCACCTCGACGGCCCCGCCGCCGACGGCCTCGCCGAGACGCGGCGGATCCTGGAGGAACGGACCGGCGAGAAGTTCCCCGCGTCGTTCTCCGACACCGACGCGCTCCTGGTCGGCACTGGACGCCGCGAAGCGACCGACGCCGAGAAGGCCGCTCTAGGCGACTTGGCCGCGAAGCTGCCCTTCGTCATCGGCTAAACCGGACGACACGCGTGATCAGATGGCGAACTCGCGTGATTGGGGACGGGACTCGCGTGATTGGAGGCGTTCCGTCTCTGATCACGTGAGTTCGCCGCCTGATCACGCGAGTTCCGTCTCTGATCACGCGTGTCGTCCGTCTGATCACGGGTGTCAGGCGGTCCGGGTGGACTCCGTCCACTTGCGGAGCCGGGGCGGGACACGCTTTTCGAGGCCGTAGTTCTCCAGGTGCGCGCTGAAGACCTCGTCGAAGGCGCGCTGCACGGTCTCGGTGTCCCACACCGGCCGCTCGAGGATGGGCTGCTTCAGGTACGGCTGGCCCATGACGTGCAGCTGCGGCCCGTTGCAGCGGATCATCTGCCCGGTGATCCCGTCGGATCCGGAGCCGAGCAGGAAGAGCACGACCGGCGCGATCCGCGACGGCGTCCGGTCCGGCGGGCAGGCCCGCAGCGACCGTTCGGACTTCCACACCATCCGGGTGTGCGCGAGCGGGCAGACCGCGTTCACCCGGATCCCGCTCTCCTCCAGGTCGAGCGCCCAGGAGTAGGTCAGCGAAGCGACGGCGCCCTTGCTGGCGGCATACACGCCGAGCTTGCGCTGCCCGAGCGACGCCCCGGACGAGATGTTGACGATCGAGCCGGGCGTGCCCCGCGAAACCATCGCCTTGATCGCGGCGAGCCCGGTGTACATGACGCCGAGGACGTTCACCTCGACCAGTTCCCGGGCCTGCTCGACATCGTCCTCCCACGGCAGCGCCTCGTAGTTCAGGCCCGCGTTGTTGACCAGCCCGTCGATCGCGCCGAACTCCGCGAGACAGAGGTCCACGATCTCCTGCGCCTGCTTCGGATCGGCGACGCTGTGACCGCTGGCGACCGCCCTGCCCCCGAACCGGCGGATGTTCTCCGTCGTCCGTTCGGCCAGTTCGGCATCGATGTCGTTCACCACGACGGCCCCGCCCGCCCTCGCCACGTGCACCGCGAACGCCTCGCCGAGGCCACGACCCGCCCCGGTCACGACGACGGCCTTGTCGTCGAGCAAACCGTTCATCGCCTTCACCCCTTTGACCCAGCCGGCCTCCACCTCCAGACCGGTCTCTACTCAGTGTTGGACCATTCGGCCCAGCCGGACCTCCGGCGGCGGCGAACGGCGGCCCGGCTGCGCCGAGCGAGGGTGGGGCGATCGGCCCGGAGATACCCGCGGACGAGTCAGGCCGACATCACCCACCGGTCAGACGGCGTAGCCCGATCAGCCCAACAGGCGAAGGATCGGCCGGTCTTCTGTTCGTCTCGCTGTAGCCGGAGGCATACTGAACGTCGTCCGGCGGGACGGCAACTGTGACTCCCTCGCTGACCACGTAACACGGCAGGCAAGAATGCGAGGAAAGCAAGTTCACCCGATCGGGGGGAGGTGGTCACGCAGTGAAGATGAACGCGGCGCCGCGGATGACCGCCGCCCTGGCGAACCGCGAGTTCCGCGCACTCTGGCTCGCCGAGGTGCAGTCCCTCATCGGGGACCAGCTCACCATCGTGGCGCTGGCGATCCTCGTCTACGACCGGACCGGCTCCGCGTTGCTGTCCGCGGTGGTCTACTCCCTGACCTTCCTGCCCGCCCTGGCCGGCGGTCTCGGCCTCTCCCAGCTGGCCGACCGCTACCCGAGGCGCACCGTCCTCGTCGTCTCGTCCCTCATCCAAGGCGTGCTGATCGCGATCATGGCGATCCCTGGCACCCCGCTCGCCCTCTTGTGTGGGCTGGTGGTGCTGGCCCGGCTCGCGAACGCGCCCGGCAACGCGGCACAGAACGCGCTGACCCGCGAGGTGTTCACCGACGACGACCTCTATCTGAAGAGCCAGGACATCCGGGGTATCTCGACCAACACCGCGATGCTGCTCGGGCTGGCGGGCGGCGGTCTGCTGGTGTCGCACGTCGGGGCGAGCTGGGCGCTGGCGCTGGACGCCGCGACGTTCCTGCTGAGCGCGGCCGTTGTCCGCTTCTCCGTCTCCAGGCGGGCGGCGGCGTCCGACGGCAACGGCAGCTGGTTCGGCGCGGTGAAGCAGGTCTTCGGCAACCGCCATCTGCGGGTGCTGATCTGGTTCTCGTGGCTGGTCGGCCTGGCCGTCATCCCCGAAGGGCTGGCCGCGCCGCTCGCCGCGGAGATGGGCGTGGGGAAACAAGCCGTCGGCTGGTTGCTGGCCGCCGATCCGCTGGGATTCGTGATCGGGGCGTTCCTGCTGTCCCGATTCGTCTCCGCGGAACAACGGAGGAAGCTGCTCGGCGTGCTGGCGGCACTACCGATGGTCGCCCTGATCGCCTTCGCGCTCAAGCCGGGGCTGATTCCGGCGTTGCTCCTGCTGGCGGCGGCGGGTGCCGCGGGGGCGTACCTGATCACGGTGAGCGCCACGTTCATCACGTGGGTCCCGAACGAACTCCGGGGCGGTGCGGGTGGGGTGTACCGCACGGGATTGCGGGTGGCTCAAGGAATAGGGGCGGGACTCGGCGGGCTCGCCGCCGATCGGCTCGGGGCGGCGACCTCGGCCATCGCGCTGGCAGGCGTGGTCGGCCTGCTGCTGGCCGTACTGGTCGCGCTCAGCTGGGGCCACATCAACGGATCCAGCCCGAAACCGTTGCTGTCATGAGGAATCCACACGGGACACCGCTTCCACGCTCGGCCCTTCGACACTTGGGCGAAAAGAAACGACTCTCGATCAGAAGTCACGGCTCGACACTGTCCGACACCTCCCGGCATCCTCGTTGCTGCGAACTAATACCTTGTCCGGGCTCAGAAGTCACGACTGGACACTATCCGTCACCCCTTCCGCGACGCGTCTCGAAAAACATTCAGCGACCAAGATCAGAAATCACGGGACACGATTGCCACCTCCGGTCCGTGTTCGCGGGCACCCTTGCCGGTGTCGGACAACTGTTGCGATGGGATGATACCGGCCGTGGAATACGAACGGTGTATCAGTCGGTACCGGTGAGATTACTCAGCCGTGCCGTCCGGGCGGAAAAGAGGTAGCAATTGCCAGCCGAGACCGGCGACCGCCGCCAGCACGGTGACGGCACCGGCGACCTTGACGGCGCAACGGCCGCGGCCGCCGCGGACAGCGGTGTACCGGTGACCGAACGCGGGCAGGCAAGCCCGGAAGGTGACCAGGCCGGACCTCCGGAGCGCCATCCCTACGATCCCAGGGCGTGGGCGCTGTGGCAGCGGCCGAAGCGGTTCATCGCGTTCCTTTTCGCGATGGAGGCCATCGGAATCGCGATCATGGTCGTCGCGACGATGAATTCCACGAATCCGGGAAGAAACGACTGGGTTCGTTTCGCCATTCTCGCCGTCGGCGCCACGGCACATATTCAGCTCACTCAGCGTCAAGAAGAAAGACGGCGCGATCGAAGCCGCACCGTCCTCATCGACCTCACCGCGGTATGGACATTTCCGGCCGCGGTCATCCTGCCGCTTTCGCTGACGCTTTCCATCATCGCGATCGTCCGGATCCAGCATTGGTTCATCGCCCGTCGGCCCGCGCACAACTTCGTGTTCTCGTCGGTCACGCACGGCGTTTCGGTGACACTGGCCTCGCTCACCTTCGCCGCGTTCGGACCGCATGAATGGGGAAGGATTTCCGGCTGGGACACCCTCGGCGAGTTCGGTGTCCTGATCGTCACCGGGATGGTCTTCGAAGCGGTGCAGATCGCCTACATCGGCGGCATCCTCGCGATCGGCTCGCCGAAGCGGCCGTCGCTGTCCACCGTGCTCGGCAACGCGGCGGACAACCTGCTGGAGGCCATCACGATCGGCCTCGGCGCGGTCACCGCGGTGCTGCTGTTGATCATGCCACCGATGGTGATCGTGATGGCCGTGGTGACGGTGGTGTTCAATCGCCTCGCCGAGATCGACCAACTGCAAAACGACGCGCGGACGGACCCGAAAACCGGTGTTCTCAACATGCGCGGATGGTCGGAGTCGGCCGATCGGGCGCTCGGAAGGACTGCCCGATCGGACGACAACCTGGCACTTCTGATGATTGATCTCGACCACTTCAAGTGGATTAACGACACATATGGACACCCGGCGGGCGACGACGTCCTCCGCGATGTGGCGCGGAAATTGGACGAGGTCACCCGGCCCGCCGACGTCATCGGCCGGTTCGGTGGCGAGGAATTCCTCGTACTCCTGCCGGATATCGACGAAACGGCGGCCAAACTGGCCGCCGAGCGAGTGCGCAGCGCTATCGCCGAACTGCATATAGTGACTACCGACAAAAGGGGCAGCCGGGTGACCATCTCGGGCCGCACGACCTCGATCGGGGCAGCACTGTTCCCTCGTCACGGTGAATCCCTGGAAGAACTCCTGCACGCCTCCGACGCCGCCGTCTACGTGGCCAAGGAGAACGGCCGGAACCAGGTGCGCTTCGCCCAGGACGTCGACCGGCCCGCCACCTGACCGAGGGACACCTGGTGGGTGAACCCGGGGGTTATCCGGATGTCGGCCCCGATCGGCGGATGGCACCCTTGATCCCATGCCAGCGACAGCCGACGCCGCCGCTCGACCTGCCCGGATCCGGCGGCCATGGTCGACTTCGGGCTGGTTGCTGCTGGTCACGGTGCTGGTGTTCGGCTTCGGCCTGATCGCGTCACGGCCCGCCTCGCCGCCGGACCAGGGCCCACCGACGGGTGATCTCCTCGCCGCGCAGAACGCGGTCGACGCGCTGGTGCGGCCGGGCCCGGTCGAGAACGTGATCGCCGAACTCCCCGCCGATTTCACCGCGGTCAGCGGCATCACCCCGGGGGTGATGACGGCGCGGGACGGCACCGTACGCGCCGTCCACACCGACGGCGGTTGCTCGGCGCCCTGGGGCGACGACAACACCAAGTGGGACTACGCGGTCCCCTGCAAGGCCCACGACCTGGGCTACGACATCCTCCGCTACGCCGAACGCAAGGGGCACTCGCTCGGCCAGGAGGCGAGGGCCTCGCTCGACGACCGGCTCTCCGCCGACATGCACAACGCCTGCGTCCTCAACCCGATGGACTCACGCGGCACTTGCGACGTGGTCGCCTCCCTCTATACCGCCGGTCTGGTGCTCAACTCCTGGCATCAGCGCTGGGGGCCGCCGGTCGGCGACCCGCTCGGCCCGATGATCGTCGGCGTGCTGGTGATCGGCGCGCTGCTGGTGTTCCGCCTCCGCGGCTGGGTCCGCACCCGCCGCACGGCCGTCACGCTCCCCCGCGAACCGCGGCCGGTCGTCCCGGTCGGCCGATGGGCGTTGCTCGGGGTCGCCGGGGTCGTGCTGATGGTGCTCGGCGAATCCGCCGTCGCGCTCGCGCACTGGGCGGGGGCGCCGGAGCGGTCGTTGTGGCCGTTCACCTGGCTGGCCCAGCTCTGTCCGCTCATCTTCTTCGCGGTCGGCCGCATCAACGAGGCGGGCTGGCGGTCGATCCGCGCGAACGGCGGCCGCTACCCGCAGTACCTCGCCGACCGGGCGAGCCCGCTGCTGCGCCCGGCGCTGATCTTCGCCGTGGTCGCGCTGGTCGTCCCGCTCGCGCTGGAGGTGCTGGGGATCCCGACGGGCACGAACGCCACGGTCATGCGGATCGCGCTGCATCCGCTCTGGCTGCTCGGTGTCTTCCTGCTGACCGTCGTCCTCGCGCCGGCGCTGCTGGCGCTGTATCACCGGACGCGGGCCGCCTCCGTCGCCGGGCTGCTGGCGCTGACCTTGGCGAGCGAGGCGGCCGCGCAGTGGTCCGGCTCGGCCGTCCCCCGCTACGCGGAGACGTTGTTCCTCGCCCTCTTCGTCCAGCAACTGGCGTTCGCCCACGCCGCCGGTGCCCGCCCGTCGCGCGGCGTCCTCGTGGCGACGGCGTTCACCGGCGCCGCCGGGCTGGGCCTGACGGTCGCCGTCCGCGGCGAAGGACCGATGCTGCTCGGCGGTCCCGGCGCCCCGGCCGCGCTTTCGGGTCCGCCGTGGGGCGTGCTGCTGCTCGGCCTGGTGCAGCTCGCGCTCCTCGGCCTGCTCGCCCGGCCGCTGGCCCGGCTCGGCGGACGGCCGGCGGTCGCCGCGGCCGCGCGTCTCGTCCTGCGCGCGCCGATGAGCCTGTACCTCGGCTTCCTCGCCGCGATGCTGCTGCTCGTGGCGGTCGTCTACCTGCCGGGACCGTTCGTGGACGGGCTCAGCTGGCTGGCCCGCCCGAAGGTCCTGCTCGCGATGGCCCTGCTCGCCGTGCCCGCCGTGCTCGTCTTCTGGTGGTTCGAACGCCATTCGGGACCTCAGCAGCGGGCGGTCGACGAGCCGGGTCTGCGGGCCATGGTGTTCTGCCGCGCGGCGGCGACGGTCGGGATGGCGTACTCGATGCTCGGCGTGTTCGGGTTCGCGCTGACGCGGTTCGGCGGCGCCTCGGCCGACGCCGACCTCCTCGGGATCCGGTTCGGTCCGGTCCAGAGCCTGGTCAACCTGCTGCTCGGGGTGTACCTGCTGCACACCGTGCGCAACGGCACGAGCCGGATGACCGGGACCTGGCTGGTCTGCGCGGTCGCGTGCGCGCCGCCCCTGATGACCGCCCTCGAAGGCGAGCGGGTGAGCGCCGCCTCCGTCGCGCTGCCGGTCGCGACGATCGTCGTCGCGATGCTCGCGGCGGCCGCCACGCTGGTCCCCGCCCGCGCGGCCCGGCGTGTCCTCCCCTGAACCACACGGCGCTGACCAGGGGATTTCCGTACCCTTGAGAGGAAACCGGTGGTGCGTGCCACATCTTCGGGGGGATGTGTAATCCTGCGACAACCCGCAACAGGCACCATGCGTCCCTTGAAGAGACCGTCGAACCGGTAACGAACAGAAGGAGCAGACCGCGTGGAGTACCCGCCTCGGAATGGGCATGGGGATCGACGTCCCGCCCGGCCTAGGCAGGACGCGCCCGGACGCGTTCCTTCCCGCCCGGCCCCGCCCCGTGGCGCCCGCCCGGCGCCTGCCCGGCAGTCCGCGGGCCAGCCGCCCCGGCGCCCGGCCCCGCGACGCAAGTCGTTCCGCGGCCCCAAGATCGCCCTCGGCCTCGTGTCGCTGCTGGTGATGGGCCTGACCGGGTACGCGTGGGCCGCGATGGACGGCCTGACCTTCGCGAACGTCGGCATCGGCTCGGACGAAGGCGACAAGCCCGCCGACGGTGCCCGCGACATCCTGCTCGTCGGCCTCGACAGCCGCACGGACGCGCAGGGCAACCCGCTGTCGAAGGAAGTGCTGGCCCAGCTGCGCGCCGGGCAGGCCGACGGCGAGCTGAACACCGACTCGCTGATCTTCGTGCACATCCCGAACGACGGCTCCAAGGCCGTCGCGATCTCGCTCCCGCGTGACTCCTACGTCGACATCCCCGGCGGCTTCGGCAAGCACAAGATCAACTCCGCCTACGCCCGCGCGATGCTCGACGAGCGCAAGAAGCTGCAGGAAGACGGCGTCTCCGACCCGAAGGAACTCGATCAGAAGGCCAACGAGGCCGGCGCGAAGACGCTGATCAAGACGGTCGAGCAGCTGACCGGCTCGACCATCGACAACTACGCCGCCATCAACCTGCTGGGCTTCAGCGAGATCACGCAGGCCATCGGCGGGGTCGACGTCTGCCTGAACGACGACGTCAACGACCAGTTCTCCGGTGCGAAGTTCACCAAGGGCCCGCACACCATCTCCGGCGTCGAGGCGCTCGGCTTCGTCCGGCAGCGGCACGGCCTGCCGCGCGGCGACCTCGACCGGGTCGTCCGGCAGCAGGTGTTCATGGCCGGGATGGCGCGGAAGGTGCTCTCGGCGGGCACGCTCGCGAACCCGGGCAAGCTCAACGACCTGATCACGGCCATCAAGAAGTCGGTCGTGCTCAACCAGAACTGGGACGTCTTCGGGTTCGCGCAGCAGATGAAGAGCCTGACCGGCGGTCAGCTCGAGTTCCGGACGATCCCGATCGTCAACATCGAGTACAAGACCCCGAACGACGGCGTCGCCATCCAGGTCGACCCGAAACAGGTCAAGAGCTTCGTCCAGGGGCTCGCGGGCCCGCAGCCCGGCGAACAGCAGCAGGCGCCGCCCGCCGAGTCGGCCAACAAGGCGACCACGGTCGACGTCCGCAACTCCACGAACCGGGACGGGCTGGCCTCGTCGGTGCTGAAGCAGCTCGTCGACAAGGGCTTCACCGCGGGCGACACGGCCACCGCGAGCGCGCGCAAGAAGACGGTGGTCTGGGTCGCCAAGGGCGAGAAGGCGGCGGGCCAGGCGGTCGCCGACGCGCTCGGCGGCAACCCGACCGTCCAAGAGGACAAGAGCGTCGAGGCCGGGCACGTGATGGTCTTCCTCGGCTCGGACTTCAAGGCGCCGAGCGGCGCCGAAGGCTCCGGTTCGTCGCAGAACGCCGCCGGTTCGTCGGCCGCGGCTCCGCCGCCCGAGCAGTCCGACGAGAAGCCGATCACCGCCGAAGGCGTGCCCTGCGTCAACTGACGCCGCGCCGCTCCTCCTCAGGTGTTGCGAAAGCCACTTTCGCAACGTTGAAGGTTGCGAAAGTGGCTTTCGCAACGGCCGGATGAGCGCTGAAGGCCACCGAAACGGCCCCTCCACGCGCCATTCGTTCACCCATTCGGCCCAGCCGGCCAAAATAGATGGGAAAACCACCCCCGAAACCGCGTAAGAGCGGCGCCCCTGCCGACTTTCATACACGTGAGCGCGCTCGTCCCTGGTTTTGTCACATGGGACGGGCGGTGGAGAAGGTTGGCAAGGCAGGGGATGGGGAGTGCTGATCGACGCTGAGAGCTATCAGCGGATACTCGGAGACGAGCTCCGCAAGCTCCGCCGTAAACGTGGCTGGACACGCAAGGAACTGAACCAGCATCTGCAGAGCGAGATCTCGCTCCAGACGCTGGCCACCTACGAGCTGGGCACCCGGCACTGTTCCGTGGTGCGGCTGGTCGAACTGTGCGTCGCGATGGACGAGCTGCCACAGGATCTGCTGGCCAAGGTGCACCGCCGGGTGTTCGTGGACGAACCGGGCCGGGTGCGGATCGACCTGCGCCTGGTGATCAAGGACGAGCAGCAGGAACTGCTCCCGCTGCGACGGTGGGCCGACGACCGGCTCAAGAGATCGAGTGACAACGGCTCGGCCGAGGTCCACCTCGATTTCGCGGCGCTGGAACGGATGGCCGAACTCTGCGGCATCCCCACCGTCGATCTCATCGGAAGGCTTCGCCGGCTCAACCCCTCATGAGCGCGGCGTTCCCCGGTCCGTGAAGGCCATGCCCCCCATCTTGGCTTTCACGGACCCTCCCCCTTTCCTCAGCCGAGGAGTTCGTAGTCCTCGCGGCGCACCTTGCGGGTGTCGAGCCAGTACCGCCAGGTGAAGCCCGGCCAGATCGTGCGGTTGACGCCCTTCGCGTCGAGATACCAGCTCTTGCAGCCGCCCTGGGTCCAGATGCCCTTGGCGAGTTTGCGCTGGATCTCACCGTTGAAGCGCTCCTGTGCCTCCGGCCGCGGGTCGAGCGCCTTGCCGCGCGCGAGCCGCAGCGCCTGCGCGACGTACGAGATCTGCGCCTCGATCATGAACACCACGGAGTTGTGCCCCAGCCCGGTGTTCGGGCCGAGCAGGAAGAACAGGTTCGGGAACCCGGACACGGTGATGCCCTGATAGGTCCGCATCCCCTCGGTCGCCCACTCCTTGCCGAGGTTTCGCCCGTCGCGGCCGATGATCTCCAGGTCGTCGAAGGCGTCGGTGACGTGGAATCCGGTGCCGTAGATGATCGCGTCGACCTCGTGCTCGACGCCGGCGCCGTCGACGACGCTGTGCTCGCGGACCTCCTTCACGCCGTCGGTGACGACGTCGACGTTGTCCCGGGCGAGCGCCGGGTAGTAGTCGTTGGAGACCAGGACCCGCTTGCAGCCCATGGTGTAGTCCGGCGTCAGCTTCCGGCGCAGCTCGGGATCCTTGACGCTCTTGAAGATGTTGCGCTTCGCGATGCGCTGGCCGATCTTCATCACCCACGGCTGCCCGTTGAAGCCGATCGCGCGGGCTTCGAGGCCCCAGTAGAGAACGTCGCGGAAGGCGCGCTGCAGCAGCGGCACCGAGCTGAACGTCTTCCGCAGCGCTTGGGGCATCTCGCGGTCCGGCTTCGGCATGATCCACGGCGGTGTCCGCTGGAAGAGCGTCAGCTCGGCGACGTCCTTCGCGATCTGAGGCACGAACTGGATCGCGCTCGCGCCGGTGCCGACCACGGCGACCCGCTTGCCGGGGAGGTCGTAATCGTGCTCCCACTGCGCGGAGTGGAACGCCCGGCCCTTGAAGCGCTCGATGCCGGGCAGTTTCGGGATCTGCGGCAGATGCAGCGCGCCGACGCCGGCGACCAGCGCGGGCGCGATGAACTCGTCGCCCGACTTCGACGCGACGTGCCAGCGGTTCTCGTCGGCGTCCCAGCGGGCGCCGGTCATCTCCTGGCCGAAGCGGATGAAGCGGTGCAGGTCGTACTTCGCGGCGACGTCGCGCATGTACTGCCAGATCTCGGGCTGCGGCGAGTACGCGCGGGACCAGCCGGGGTTCTGCTCGAACGAGAACGAGTACATATGCGAGGGGATGTCGCAGGCGCAGCCGGGGTAGGTGTTGTCGCGCCACGTGCCGCCCACGTCGTCGGCCTTCTCCAGGATGACGAAGTCCTCGCGGCCCTCTTTCCGCAGCTGAATGGCCATGCCCAACCCGGAGAAGCCGGTTCCGACGATGACGACACCGGTCTCGGTGCGGTTGCCCATGACCCCGACCTCTCGTTCGTATTACCTGTTACCGGGAGTTCACCTTACTCGAAGTAGGTTACCTTCGGTAGAGTGTTGTGGTGACGACGGCGAAGCGCAAACGCATGCCACGAGCAGAGCGGATGCGGCAAATGATCGAGATCGCTGAAGAAGTCTTCGCCGATCGCGGCTATAGCGCGGCGTCGATGGACGACATCGCGGAACGCGTCGGGGTCTCCAAGCCGATGCTCTACGAGTACTTCAACTCGAAAGAGGGACTCCTGCTCGCCTGCATCCAGCAGTCGCGGGCGGCCCTGCGCGAGGTCACCGAACGGGCGACCGTCGGCGCGACGTCGGCCGAGGACGCGCTGCGGCGCGGACTGCTCGCGTTCTTCGTCTTCATCCGGGAACGGCGACAGGCCTGGTCACTGCTCCGTCACGAGATGGCGCTGATCGGGACCGGGGCCGCCGACGAGATCGAGCAGACCCGCCGCCAGCAGACCGACCTGATCGCCGCGCTGATGAGCGACCACCTCGACCAGGCCGACGACCTCCGCGCCGAGGCGTCCGCGGAGTTCGTCGTCGGAGCGTGCGAACGGCTCGCGATCTGGTGCGAACGACACGAGGACGTCAGTCCCGAAACGGCGACCGGATACGCGATGGACATCCTCTGGTCAGGCCTGTCAGCGAGGGCGCGTTGAAACGACTGTGAAGATGCTCGTGCATTAGGCCATTCGGTCGTCACTCAGAGCACATTGCCGCCAGTGTCTTGTGACACAGAGTTGTCCTACTGTATCGATGACACTGTAGAAAGTCTGATGGACAGTCGCGGCCTCCGTCAGGAGGGGGCGCCACCACCCGAAAGTGGCGTCATGACGGCGGCGTGACGAAGTCCATTGAGTGACGCATGCTCGCGAGGAGAGGGGTGAGGCGGATGACCGAACCGATCACCGCGTCGTACGTCCAAGAGGACGACGACTGGAAGGTCACGGTCAGCGGCTCCGGTAAGGAACTGACCGGTCGCGCGCCGGGCATCATCGCGGCACGGGACCGGGCCGACCAGCTGGTCGAGAAACTGTCCCCGCCGGAACATTCGACCGTGGTGCACCTGCTGAACGGCAGCGCGCTCGAGTTCACTGCCGCCTACATGACGGCGAGGCTGACGCTCCCGGAGATCGAACCGCTCGAGGTTCCCCCGCCGGCGAACGGCAAGGCCAAGGAGAAGACCGGCGGCAAGCCTCCGGTACCCCAGGGCAAGGAACTCCCGAAGGCCGTCGACGAGGCGAAGTCCAAGGAGAAGTCCGAGCCTGCCAAGACACCCGCCAAGGCGGCCCAGACCTCCTGAGACCTACTTCAGGAGTTTGCGGATCAGCAGGACGCCGATCAGCACGGCCCCGCCGATGAGCGGGTACTTCACCTTGGGCTCGTCCAGCTTCGCGCGCAGACCGGTCTTCGCGGAATCCACCAGCTTCGCGGGGTTCGCCTTCGTGCCCAGCTGGTCGAGCGTGGCGACCAGCGCGTTCCTGGCCTGCTCGATCTCACGCTCGATGGTCTCGGGATCGCGAGCCACGTGTCCTCCTCGCCGCGACGGACTTGCTGGTAGCCCACGTTAGAGGACGGCACCCCTCACCGTGGCACCGGCCACGCCGAGAAACGTCGAACGTGTCGCACGCTACGATTTCGGGGCAGTACTGGGGGCCCGTAGCCCAATTGGCAGAGGCACACGGTTTAGGTCCGTGCCAGTGAGAGTTCGAGTCTCTCCGGGCCCACCCAACCTGCTCGACGACCGGACCGCGCGAAAGTCAGGCCGAAGTCGCCGAACCCTCCGCTCTTAACTCACCTACGCAGCCCCCACCCGTCCCAGGGGGGCGGCCCCGAGTCCAGCCTATCGGGGGTTGAAGGCGGGACCCGCCGGGAAAGCGCTGGCGGGGTCGGGTTATCCACAACAGTGAAGGGCTGTGGACAACCGCGGCCAGACGGGTGCCGATGTCCCGAAAGTGCTTTCGCGACACGTCGGGACTGGGCCGGGTGGAGCAAGGTTCCCAATGTCGCATTTGAGACGCTCAGCGTCCCCTATGCGACATTGGGGACACGTGAGCGACGCTCCCCCGGAGCGTGCCCATGTCCTGAAGGCCCCCTTTGAGACGTTGAACGTCTCAAAGGGGGCCTTCAGGACATGGGCGCGAGCTAGATCAGTCTGCGAGGTCGAAGCGTCACATCGGACCACGCGCGGCCACGCGAGCCTGATTCTCGAACTCGACGCGGGCATCGACATGAGCGGCGGCCGCTTCTGAAGTTCGGACGTGTCGCCGTTTCTCGGCAACAGGCTAACCGTCCTGACCACTCACGAGACCCAAGTGGCTCAGCGCACCCGGTCGTAGACCAGCGCCATCTCCCCCAGCTCCCCGACCTCCTGATAAGCCAGCGCCCACTTCGAAGCCGGCAGGCCGTCGACGAACAGCCGCTGCCCGCCGCCGGTGATCTCCGGGCAGATCATCAGGTACAGCCGGTCGATCAGGTCGTCCGCGAGCAGGGCCTTGATGACGCTGGCGCTGCTGTTGACCAGGATGTCGCCTTCCCCGTCCGCCTTGAGGTCGGCGATGACCTCCGCGGCAGGGGCGTTCACAACGCGGGCGCGGTCCCAGGGCGCTTCGGTCAGCGTCGTCGAGAAGACCACCTTCTCGGCGTCTACCAGCCACTTCGCGTACGCGCGGTCGCGGGGGTCGGCGTTCTCGTCGGCGGCGATGGTCGGCCAGAAGCCCAGGAAGCCCTCGGCGTTCAGCCTGCCGAGCACCGCGGTGGTCGCCGTCTCGTGGATGCGGCCGAGGTGGGCGCGGGCGACGTCGGTGGTGGCGTACGAGACGATCGCGCCCATGTCGCCGGGGCCGCCGGGGCCGCTGTAGTGGCCGTCGAGGGTGAGGCTGATGTTGGCGGTGACGCGGCGGGCGGTGTGGTTCGTCATGTCGTTCAGTCCTTTTCCTGGGTCAGCGTTGTCGCGAGGTTGTCGAGCACCTGGCCCCAGCCGGTTTCGATGCCGGCGATGAAGGGGACGGCCTCGACGGTGGTTTCGGTGATGCGCAGGTCGAGCCGGAGCCGGGTCCCGCCCGGCGCCTCGGTGAAGTGCAGGTCGTAATGACCGGTGAAGAAGGTGTCCCCCTTGGGGTCCAGTACCGAGAGGTCGAACTCGAGGTGTTCGGGTTCGGTCGCGGCGCGGACCTCTCCCGCGGACCGGTAGCGCCCTTCCGCGTCGCGGTAGTCGAGCACGGCACGGCCACCGGTCCACGGCTCGATGACGCAGTCGGTCACGGTCATCGAGGGCGGCGCCCACCAGGACGCGAGCAGCACGGGCTCGGTCCAATGCCGCCAGACGTCGTTCCGCGACGCGGCGAGCAGACGGTCGAACGAGAACGCCCGCCCGTCCGCCCACCGGTCCTGCTTCGCGGCCTCGGTGTCCGCGCCGATCGCGGCCTGATAGCGCGTGAGGACGTCGCGCTCACCCGCGTTCGCCTCGATGGTCGTGCTCAGCGTCCGCAGCCGCCCTTCGAGGTCCTTCAGCGGGCCCGCTTCGACCGCGTAGACGCGACGCTGCCCGAGCGGGAACACCGTCACGAGCCCGACGCGGGCGAGGGTCTGCAGGTGCTTGGTGGTCTGCGGTTGCCGCAGGCCGGTCAGCTCGGCGA
Source organism: Amycolatopsis sp. CB00013 (assembly GCF_001905755.1). Lineage (NCBI taxonomy): Bacteria > Bacillati > Actinomycetota > Actinomycetes > Pseudonocardiales > Pseudonocardiaceae > Amycolatopsis > Amycolatopsis sp. CB00013. The sequence goes on from NZ_LIWC01000006.1 coordinate 350,738, forward strand.
GCTCACCGACGGACCGGGGCCGCTCGGCGAGAAGCTCGACGAGGCGCCACCTCGCTCCGTCTCCCAGTGCTGCTGCGATCTGCTCCATGCCGAGAAGTATTCACTCAGCAGAATATTCTTGTCAAGGAATATCTTGGCGATGGAACTCCAGAAGACTGCGCTGCTCGGTCAGGGTGGTGACGGAGTCGAAGACCAGGCCGTGCGCGGCGGCGAGCTCGCGAAGCTCGTCGAGACGTCGCTCGCGGCCGCCGTAGAGCACGAGCATGACCAGGTCCCACTCGGTCTGCGCCCCGAGTCCGCCGACCGCCTCGATGACGAGGACCCGGCTTCCGGCGCCGGCCGCCTCGGCGCAGCGGGCCAGGATGCGATGGGCGTGCTCGTCGTCCCAGTCGTGGAGGATGTCGGACAGCAGGTAGGCATCCGCCCCGGCCGGAAGCGGATCGAAGAAGCTGCCCGCGCTCACCTCGACCCGGTCTCCGAGCCCTTGCTCGCGCAGTTCCATTTCGGCGGCGGCCGCGGTGGGCGCGAGATCGACCAGGTGACCGCGCATCGAGGGGTTGGCCTTCAAGATCGCGGCGAGCAGGCTGCCGTGACCCCCGCCGACGTCGACGAGCGTGCCGAAGCGCGACCAGTCGAACCCGGTGACGAACCGCGGCACCTGCGTCAGGTACCGCTGGGTCATCTGCCGGTCGAACGTCTCCCGGAGATGAGGATTCTCGGCGAGATCGGTCCAGAAGTCCTGGCCGTAGCGGCGGACGTAACCCGCCTCGCCGGTTGCGATGCTGTAGGCGAGTTCGACGAACGCCAGTTCGCCCCGTCCGCCGGCGGCGTTGATGTCCAGCAGCCCGGCGAGACCGTTGCCCGCGTCGGCGCGGAGTTTCGCCCCGTACTCGGTGGTGCGGTAGCCGGTCGACGTCCGTTCGAGGACGCCGAGCGTGGTCAGATGCCCCAGCAGCAGGTCGAGCGCGAGCGGGGATTGGCCGAGTTCCGCCGCCAGGTCCATGGCGGCCGCGCCGTCGCCGGACAACCGGTCCGGCAGTCCCAGTGTGACGGCGACGCGCAATGCCATCGGCGTCGCGAGCCCGGCCAGCCGGAGGAATTCCTGTCTGTCCTTGTCATGAGTGGTCACGACTGACCACTGTGGCAGCGCGGTCAACCGACTTACGGCACCAACGTCCTGCCGGTGAGGGCAGCGTTCTCCACGGCCTCGACGTAACTTCGCGCGACGTCGGCCGCCGGGGTGCCGCCTTCCGGTTCACCGAGCGCCGCGAGCGTTTCGCGCACCCAGCCGGGGCTGACGGCGTTGACGCGGAGTCCGCGCGGCAGTTCACGGGCCGCCGCGGCGACGAAGGCTTCGAGACCGGCGTTGGTCAGGACGCCGAAAGCGCTGCCGCGCAACGTTTCCGGGATCCGGCCCGCGGTCAGCGTGACCGATCCGCCGTCCGGCAGATGCGGGATCGCGTGCCGGAGCAGGAACACCTGCCCGAGCAGTTTCCCTTGCAGGCCTTGGGTGAACTCTTCGTCAGCGCCGCCGTCGACCAGGGCAAGCGAGCCGCTTCCCGCACAGCACACGACGTGCTCGATACCCGGCTCGGCGGCGAAGAGGGCGTCGACAGTAGCGGGCTCTTCGACGTCCACTTTGACGTCGCCCGAGCGCGAAGCGGCGAGCACCGTGTGCCCGCGCGCGGTGAGGGCCGACGAGACCGCGGCCCCGATCGTCCCGGTGGCACCGACCACGAGGATCTTCATCGGCGTCTTTCCTTTCAAGGTCGCACAAGAGGTTCTGTTTCGTAGGCGCGGTGCAGCGTCTCGACGAACGACGGCGCTTCCGGCAGTGCCGCCGGGCCGATCCGGCGTACCGCGATCCCCGGCGTCCACGAGTTCATGACCACCGCGCCCGCGAGCCCCGGCAGGTCGGCGAGCGTGACCTCCTGGACCCGTTGCGGCACACCGAGTGCTGCCAGCCGTCGCCGGACGATGCCCATCGTGGTCCCCTCCAGCAAATCGGCGTCGGGCCACACCACCGTATCGGCGTCGGAGAAGGCGAGGTTCCAGATCGTCGCCTCGCTCAGCCTGCCCCGGCGATCGACGAACGCCGCGTCGTCGCATCCTTCGGCGACGGCCCGCCGCCGGAAGTAGGTCTTCGCCATCTCACCGGTGTGTTTGAGGGCGGGCAGGACGCGCTCGTGGCCGACGGCTGTCAGCACCAGCGGACCGGCCGGACCCGAAGCCGGGGGCCGGGTGCGCACCAGGACTTCGAGGTCACCCGGCAGGTGGATCGTCACGGTGAGGGAAACGTCGGCGGGTCCGGACTTCAGCGCCTCGCGCACGTACGAGCGGATCCGGTCGTCCGGCAGGGCGTCGCCGAACAGCTCCAGCGAAGCGGTCCGGAGCCGATCCAGATGCAGGTCGAGACCGCGGACCCGGCCGTCACGCACCTGCATGGCCGTGAAGTGGGCGAAGCCGGCGAAGGCGAGTGGCGCCAAGTCTTCGGCGGTCGCCGTCCGGCCGTTCCGCTGCGCGACATAGGGACTCATGACCGCACCGTAAACCGGTTGCGACCGCCGTGCCCCGAAGCGAGGATCCGGCGGGTGCCCGCATCGCGTTCGGAGCTGTCCCGCTGGCAGTTCGACCTGATCTGGTCCGACGCCGATTTCGACGCGCCCTCCGCGTACCCGTTCGGCGAGGAAGCCGGACTGACCTTCGCCCACACCGTCGCGTGGGTGAACGCCGAACTGATGAAGAACGTGTCGGAGATCGGACAGCTCAGGATGCAGCGGCGCGCGGCGTGATGCCGGGAAGGGAACTCGATCTGGGCGCGGTGCGCGCGTTCGTCGCGGTGGCCGAGGACCGGTACTTCAGCGAGGCCGCGATCCGGCTGGACATGAGCCAGCAGGCGGTCTCCAAACGCGTCGCGAAGCTCGAGAGCGATCTCGGCGTGCGGCTGCTGTCGCGAACGCGCGGAGGCGCCGAACCGACCGAAGACGGCGAGGAGTTCCTCAAGCACGCCCGGGCGCTCATCAGCCTCGCCGACCAAGCCGTCGAGCGTCTTCAGGGCCGGCGACGTCCCCTGCGCGTCGACGTCCTCGGCACACGGCTGGCGACCATGGAGGTCATCCGCGCCTTCCATGCCGACCACGACGACGAACTGGAACTCGTCACGCCAGGGTTGGGCGCGGTGCGCCGGGCGCTACTGCCGGAGTCCGTCGACGCCGCGTTCGCCCGCGTCAGCACGGCGCCGTCCCCGGGGATCGGCCGTACACCCGCCTATCTGGAACCGGCGAACCTGCTGGTCGGGCGGCGGCATCCGCTCGCACGGCGACGAAAGGTGGCGATGGCGGAACTCGAAGGCCTGACCGCCTGGATGCCCTACAACGCGCGTGCTGGCGAGTGGGCGGAGTTCTGGGCGGAACTGTGTCCGGCGTTCGGCATCCTGGTCGACACCGACGGCCCGAACTTCGGGCTGGAACACCACATCGAGGTGATCGGCGAGTCGAAGGACCGGCTGGGTTTCGTCGGCGCGAAGATGCACGTGCCCTGGCATCCGGACGTCGTCCAGATCCCGCTCGTCGAACCGACACCGGTGTACCCGTTCTCGCTGCTGTGGCGGCACGACAACCGGCATCCCACGCTGCCGCTGCTGATCGAGCACGTCCGCTCCGCGTACCGGCCCTTCGATCCGGAGCGGCAGTGGCTCCCGGTGTCCGATCGGGAGGCCATGACCGACTCCCCCTGACTTTCCATGTTGGAAAGTGTAAAGTTTCCAACATGGAAACAAAGCGGCCGACGCCGGAAGAAGCCAGTAGCGCGTTGCGGGACATCGAAGAGGCACAGGCCTCGCTGGCGCGTGTCCCACCGCCGTGGTGGTACTTCCTCGCCCTGGCCGCGTTGCTGGCCATCGTGCCGCTCATCCAGCTCACCCCGTCGACGGCGGCGGGCGCGGCACTGGGCCTCGGCGGGCTCGCGGTCTGGGCCGCGCTGTTCGGGATCACGATCGGGACGTTCATCCGGCAGTCGGGCGTCGTGCCCCGGCTGAGCGCCGTCCCGATCCGGCGCGTCTGGCCGGTGCTCGCCGTCGCCGCGCTGGTGATGATCGGCGCGATGGTGGTGGCCAAGGTCATGGACCAGGTCTGGGTCTGGTTCGCCGGGTCCGGCCTGCTCGCCTGTCTCGTCTTGGTGCTGGGCGCGATCATGCGACGCGAGGCGCGCTCCCGGTGAGCGAGGACGGCTTCGACCTGATCATCCACGCCCCGAACAGACTGAAGATCTGCGCCCTGCTCGACTCCGTGGAACGCGCCGAGTTCGGCGTGGTCCAGGAGCGGCTCGGCGTCAGCGCTTCGGTGCTCAGCAAACACGTCGGTGTGTTGATGGACGCCGGTTACGTCAGGCAGGACAAGGCCGTTCGCGACACGCGTCAACGCGTCTGGCTCCTGCTGACCAGTGCCGGACGAGAGGCCTACCGCGGTCACGTGGCCGCGTTGCACGAGATCGTCGCCCAGGCTTCGGAACCGGCCGTCGGCGGTGGTGACGCGTGACCCGTGTGCACGATGCGCGAGGGGCCCTCGGTACGGAAAAGTGAGGCCATGGGGCTGATCGGTGCGAGCGTGACCCGGCAGGAGGACGTCCGCCTGCTGACCGGGCGGGCGCAGTACATCGACGACGTACGGCTGCCGGGGATGCTGGAGGCCGCCGTTCTGCGCAGTCCCCTGCCGCACGCGCGGATCCTGCGCGTCGACACGACCGCGGCGGAAGCCCATCCCGGCGTGTACGCCGTGATCACCGGCGAGGACGTCCGGGCGATCACGAAGACACCCCAACCGGTGATCTGGTCGAATCTGCCGGATATGCGGACGCCCGAAACCCACGCCCTGGCCATCGGAAAGGTGCGCTACCACGGCCAAGGCGTCGCGGCCGTCGCGGCGAAGGACCGGGCGACCGCCGAGGACGCGCTGGAACTGATCGAGGTCGAGTACGAGGAGCTCCCCGCCGCCGGCACGCTCGAACAGGCGCTGGCGGACGACGCCCCGAAGCTCTACGAGGACTGGCCGGACAACATCGCCGGCACCGGCACCATCCCGATGGGTGACGTGGCCACCGCGTTCGCCGAAGCCGACGTCGTGCTCACCGAGTCGTTCCGGTTCGCCCGTCAGATGGGCACGCCGATCGAAACGCGGGGTGTGGTGGCGACCTGGGACCCGTTCACCGACCGGCTCGACGTCTGGCTCGCCACCCAGGCGCCCAACCTCGCGCGTGAACTGTTCGGCGAGGTCTTCGGGCTCTCGATGGACCGGATCCGCGTGCGCACGCCCGACGTCGGCGGCGGCTTCGGGAACAAGTTCGACTTCTACGCCGAGGAAGTCGTCGCGGCGATCCTCTCGCGACGCACCGGGAAACCGGTCAAGCTCATCGAGGACCGAGCAGAGAGCTTCGTCGCGAACGCGCACTCGCGCGAGCAGAAGATCGACGTCGAACTCGCGGCCAAGGACGACGGCACGATCACCGGCCTGCGCGCCACCGTGTACGGCGTCCTCGGCGGCGTGCTCGGGACCGTCGGCGCCAGCCCGTGCTGGACGACGACCGCCCTGCTGACCGGGCCGTACGCCATCCCGAACGCGGAACTCACCCTCGTCGCCGTGATGACGAACCGGTCGCCGTACGGATCGTTCCGCGGTTACGGGCTGCCGAAGGCGAACTTCGTGCACGAACATCTGGTGGAGCAGCTGGCGAAACGGCTCGGCATGGACGCGCACGCGGTGCGGCGCAAGAACTTCATCCCACCGGAGGCGTTTCCGTATCAAGGCCCGGTGTTCGTCTACGACAGCGGCCGCTACGAGGACTGCCTGGATCTTTGCCTGAAGGCGGTCGAGGACGCGGGCTGGGCGGAACGTCGCGGAGATGGTGTCGGCATCGGGTACGCGTTCCACAACGAACTGACCGGGTTCGGGCCGAGCCGGATCATCAACCTCGCCGGATTGGGGCATTCCGGATTCGACGAGGAGGTCGTGCGGGTCGACTCGACCGGCCACGTGACCGTCCACACCGGACTGTCCGCGATCGGGCAGGGCATCCACACGACGCTGGCGCAAGTGGCCGCGCATACGCTCGGCGTCCCGCTCGACCACGTCACCGTGCTCTCCGGGGACACCCAAAGCTGTCCGTACACCGGCTACGGCACGGCGGCGAGCCGAGGGGCGGCCGTCGGCGGCGCGGCCGTACTGAACGCGTCGACCCGGCTGCGGGCGAAGATCCTGCGAGTGGCCGGGCACATCCTGGAGGCATCCCCCGACGATCTGTCCATTCAGGACGGTGTCGTCGCGGTGAAAGGCGTACCCGGCAGGCAGGTCACCCTCGCCGCGATCGGCGACGCGGCGTACCGGCGGCTGAACGGCGTCTGGCCCGAGGACGAGACGCCGACACTGGAGGAACGCGAGGTCTACGACCCGGTCAACGTCGCGACCTCGTTCGGCTGCACCGCCGTCCTCGCCGAAGTCGACAAGGAAACCGGCGTCGTGACGCTGTTGGACTACCTGATCGCGCACGACTGCGGCACCGTCATCAATCCGACGATCGTGGACGGGCAGCTGCACGGCGGCGCGGCGCAGGCGATCGGCGGGGCGCTGTACGAGGAACTGGTCTACGGCACCGACGGCCGGATGGAGACCACGTCGTTCACTGGGTATCTGCTGCCGACCGCGACCGAGATTCCACCGTTCTCGGTGTCGCATATGACGACTCCCGCCGAGCACGTTCCCGGCGGGTTCAAGGGAATGGGGGAAGCGGGCGTGATCGGCGGCGGCGCGGCGATCGCGCACGCCGTCGAGGACGCGCTGCGCGGACACGACGTGGACATCACCTCGCTGCCGATCACGCCGCCGCGGCTGCTGGCCGCGCTGAAGCGGGGAGCGGCCCGGTGAAGGCCGCGCCGTTCGAGTACTTGCGGGCTACGTCGCTCGACGAGGCCATCGAAGCCCTGGGCACCCCGGACGCGCGGGTGCTGGCGGGCGGACAGAGTCTCGTGCCGCTGCTGAACCTGCGTAAAGCGCGCCCGTCGCTGGTGGTCGACATCAACCGGCTCGACGAACTTTCCTTCCTGCGCAAGGAAAATGGACGACTGGAGATCGGCGCGCTCACCCGGCACCGCGCGGTCGAGACGTCCGCCGTCGTCCGGTCCGAAATCCCCCTGCTCGCCGAGGCGCTCGGCCACGTGGGGCACGTCGCCATCCGGAACCGGGGCACGATCGGCGGCAGTCTCGCGCACGCCGACCCGGCCGCGGAACTGCCCGCGGTGATGGTCGCGCTCGACGCCGATTTCACCGTCCGCGGCGCTTCCGGCGAACGGACCGTCGCGGCACGGGACTTCTTCCTCGGCCCGCATCGGACGGCGTTGGGCCGGGGCGAACTGCTGACGCGGATTTCGGTGCCGTCGCATCGAGGCGGCTGGGCCGTCGAAGAACTGAGCAGGCGGAGTCGCGATCTCGCGCTGGTCGCCGTCTTCGCGACCGTGACGATGACCGGTGAGGTCTGCGAATCCGCGCGGATCGCCGTCGCGGGCGCGGGTCCGACGCCGATCCGGGCCACCGCCGCCGAAGCGTCGCTCACCGGCGGCCCCATGACCGGCGACGCGATCGCCCTCGCCGCGGAACTAGCCGCCGCGGCGACCGATCCGCCCGGCGACCTCCACGCCCCGGCCGATTACCGGCGCGAGATGGCCGCGGTACTCACCCGGCGTGCGCTCGCACGGGCCAAGGAGGACGCATGATCACGGTCACCCTGACGGTGAACGGCCGGACCTACCGCGCGGACTGCGAACCACGGCGGACGCTAGCCGATTTCCTGCGCCACGACCTGGGTTTCACCGGGGTGCACGTCGGCTGCGAACACGGCGTCTGCGGCTCGTGCACGATCACCCTCGACGGGGCGAGCGCGCGTGCGTGCTGCCTGCTGGCGGTGCAGGTGGACGGGTCGGAGATCGTCACGGTCGAAGGGCTGGCGTCGGACGGCGAACTGCATCCGTTGCAGGAGTCGTTCCGGAAGCACCACGGGCTGCAGTGCGGCTTCTGCACGCCGGGGATGCTGGCGACGGCGACCGAACTGCTGAAGGAGAACCCGGACCCGACGGACGCCGAGATCCGGCAGGCGATCTCGGGGAATCTGTGCCGGTGCACGGGATACCAGTTCATCGTGGACGCCGTCCGGGACGCGGCCCGGTGAGGGATCACCACTCGTCGTCGATGTGCCGCCGCAGCTCCGCGGCGTAACGCCTGGGGAGGGAGAGGAGCACGCCTTCGAGCATTTCCCTCGCCTGCCAGGGATCGCCGCAACACTCCCAGACGCCGCAGCCTTCGCTGTCGACCCGGAGGCGCCGGTACGGGTCCGCGATGAACTCTCGCCAGAGACGAAGTGCGGTCCGGACCGCGCCTGGCCCGAGGTAGTTGCGGGAACGTTCGAGCCGCGAGATCCGGGCGGCGAGCACGGGCGAAAACTCCTGCCGGACCAGAGCGGGCGCCTTACGCGGCATCGGCCTTTCGGAAGCTCGTCATGCGCTCATCATGACATGAAGGCCCCCTTCCTGTACCCAGGCGCAAGGAAGGGGACCTTCATGTACTCCGGCCTCAGCCGACGATGTCGATCTCGAACTCCATGTTCGAGCTGTATTCGAAGTCGGCCCACACCGCGCCCGGCAGGTGGTACCGCCGGTGCGAAACCGTCTTCGGGTTGAATCCGGGCGTCTGCAAGGGATTACCGCCGACGCCGACCTTGTCGCTGCCCCAGGCGTAGATGTTGCCCTGCCATACGGGCGCGTCGGTGATGCCGTCCCCGTCGACACGCGGGCGGACGATGATCGCGGCCGTCTCGCTGCCGGAGAGGAACAGCCGCACGGAGGTGGTCGAGGGACTGGCCGGAATGGTCCTGCGTTCCATGAGTTCTGTCGTCGCCTTCCGCTTCGGGGCGGCGCCGCCGCCGGTCAAGTGGGCGTTCGTGTAGGACTCGTTGAGATCGACACCGCTCGCGCGGATACCGGGGATCTGGCCGGCGTCCGAATACTGGTGGACGTCGTAGCGGCCGGCGGCCGGATCGGGTTTCGCGCCGTAGCGCGCGATCCAAATGACGAGATCCCGTACGCCGAACTGGTCGGGACGCAGCATCTTGGCGAGCGAGTTGTTCATGTAGATGCCCGGCCGGAAGCCGTGTCCGGCCACGCGGTTGCAGAATCTGATCGAGAAGTCCCGCTTGCGCGAGTCGGGGATGTTCGGCGTTCCCGAACCCGGCGGGTTGTCCTCGAGGTCGAGCATCGGGACACATCCGGTCGCCCCGAGTCGCCGGACCTCCCCGATCAGCACGTCCGCCTGCGCCTCCGGCGAAGGACTCGCCTGGGCGTAGTGATATCCCCCCACCGGGATTCCCGCGGATCTCGCCCCTGCCACCAACGCGTCGCCGGTGTTGCGGCCGCCGTTCGGGAGGCCTCCGCCGTCACTGAGCTTGACGAAGACGAACGTCACGCCGTGATCCTTGACTGCCTGCCAATTGGTAACGGATTGAAAGCGACTGTAGATATCTATTCCCAGCGCCATCGTTACAGCCTGACGGGTGAACCAGTTGGACAAAAGGGCCTAGTGGGCGATAACTGGTTCGCCCGATTCGCCCTTTCGGGCGGCCCCTCCGTGGCTGACGCGGCTCACCCATGCCCGTACTGTGACCACCATGGCGTCTCGAAGCCCCTTTCGCTGGCTGACCCGGTGGGCGGACTGGTTCGAAGAGCGCGGCGTCTACGTCCCTGGCGAGGAGAGCCGGGCGGTCGATCCGATGCGCGATTTCGGCTGGCTGATCGTGGCCTGGGTGTCCGGTCTGGCGATCTTCATCCTGTTCTTCGCCTTCGCCGTCTGACCCGTCGCGGATGTGCCATCGAGGTGACGGCTGTCACTAGCCGTACCCTTCCGATCACGGATCGGCCACGGCTGTACACCAGGTGCGCCTCAACCCGGCCGTGCCGCTCCTCTCGGCTGCGGAAGACCGTCACTCTGGACTCTTCGGCACTAATACCTACCTCGAACGGCCCACCCGCACCTCCGACTGGAGTAACCGCACATGGCGCCCCCGCGCACCCCGAAGCTCTTCATCGCCGCCTGCTCGCTGATGCTGGCGGCCGCGTGCGGGGTCCCGGCACCGGAAAAAGGTGCCGCCGTGCTCGGCGCGGACGCCCCCGCGCAGGGTTTGGCCGCGACGCACGCGGAAGGCGACCTGGCGTTCGGCGCCCCGCACCGGTTCGCGACCGGCGTCACGATCTCCGTTTCCGCGCCGAAGTCGTTCCGCCCCAGTGCGTCGGCGTATCCGCAGAGCCCGCGCGCGGTGGCCTTCGGCATCGAGGTGACGAACGCGGGCGACGGCACGTACCGGCTCTCCGGGCTGTCCGTGACCGGTGAGGTCGACGGGGAGACCGCGGCGGTCAAACAGGTCGTCGACCCGGTGCAGGGCTACAACGGCGTCGCGGACGCCGGCAAGGACGTGGCGCCCGGCCGGTCGGTCCACCTGAACCTGGCGTTCGCCGTTCCGGACAGGCCGGTGAAGCTGCGCCTGCAGGTGCGGCCGAGCCCGTCGGAACCCGTCGCCGCGAAGTACTGCGGAAAGGTCTGACGCCGCCGGTTTCGCTACCGTGTGCGTCATGACCGAGCAGCGACTTTCCCCCGGCGACAAAGCGCCCGACTTCACCCTGCCCGACAGCGAGGGCAACGACGTCAAGCTCAGCGACTTCCGCGGCAAGTCGGTCGTCGTGTACTTCTACCCGAACGCCGGCACGCCGGGCTGCACGAAGCAGGCCTGCGACTTCCGGGACAGCCTCGCGCAGCTCAACGACGCCGGCTACCAGGTGCTCGGCATCTCGCCCGACAAGCCCGCGAAGCTGGCGAAGTTCGTCGAGGCGGAAGGGCTGACGTTCCCGCTGCTCTCCGACACGGAGAAGACGGCCCTGAAGGCGTACAGCGCCTTCGGCGAGAAGAAGAACTACGGCAGGGTCTACGAGGGCGTCATCCGTTCGACGTTCGTCGTCGACCCCGAGGGCAAGATCGCGGTGGCGCAGTACAACGTGCGGGCGACCGGGCACGTCGCGAAGCTGCTGCGGGACCTCTCGCTCGCGTGAGCCTCGTGAGTGGCGTTTCGGGTTCTAACCCGAAACGCCACTCACGACCAACTCAACCGGCCAGCTTCCGCAGCTCTCCCACCAACGCCCGCAACGCCTTCCCCCGGTGCGAAGCTTCGTCCTTTTCGGACGGATCCAGCTCCGCCGAGGTCCGCGTCCCCCCTTCGGGCACGAAGATCGGGTCGTAGCCGAATCCGTTGGCACCGCGGCGTTCCCGGATCAGCGAGCCTCGCCATTCCCCGCGCACCACGGTTTCGTCGCCGCCGGGGACGACCAGCGCGGCCGCGCAGACGAAGGCCGCGCCCATCCGCTCGTCAGGTGTGTCGGACAGCTGTGCCAGCACGAGATCCAGGTTCGCGTCGTCGTCGCCGTGCTTGCCCGACCAGCGCGCCGAGAGCACGCCCGGCATGCCGTTGAGCGCGTCGACGGTGATACCCGAATCGTCGGCGATGGCCGGGAGACCGGTCGCGGCGGCAGCGTCCTGGGCCTTCGCGAGCGCGTTGCCTTCGAAGTCCGGAGCGGTTTCGGGTGCTTCGGGGAACTCGGGGACGTCGGCGAGGCCGATGACCTCGACGCCCTCGATCCCCTCCGCCACCAGGATGCGCCGGAGCTCGCCGAGCTTCTTCGCGTTGCGGGTGGCGAGGAGCAGCTTGGTCACTTGGCGCCCTTCTTCTTGTCGGGGCGCGGCTCGGGGAGTTCGCCGGGGTACGGCAACGCGAGCGCTTCGGTCTGCAGACGGGTCAGTTCCTCGCAGCCCGCCAGCGCCACGTCCAGCATGGTGTCCAAAGTGGACCGTGCGAAGGTCGCACCCTCGCCGGTGCCCTGCACCTCGATCAGGGTGCCCGCGTCGGTGGCGACGACGTTCATGTCGACCTCCGCGCGCGAATCCTCTTCGTAGGGCAGGTCGAGGCGCACCCGGCCGTCGACGACGCCCACGCTCACCGCGGCCACCGAAGACGAAAGCGGCTGCGGGTCGGCGAGGCGGCCCGCAGCGCCGAGCCAGGTGACGGCGTCGGCGAGCGCGACGTAGCCGCCGGTCACCGCGGCCGTGCGGGTACCGCCGTCGGCCTGGATGACGTCGCAGTCGATGACGATCGTGTTCTCCCCCAACGCCGCCAGGTCGATGCACGCGCGCAGGGACCGGCCGATCAGCCGGGAGATCTCGTGCGTGCGGCCGCCGACGCGGCCCTTGATGGATTCGCGGTCGCTGCGGGTGTTGGTCGCCGACGGCAGCATCGCGTACTCGGCGGTGACCCAGCCGAGGCCGGAACCGGCCCGCCAGCGGGGGACGCCTTCGGTGACGCTCGCCGCGCACAGCACCCGGGTGTCGCCGAATTCGATCAACACCGATCCCGCCGGCCACCGCTGAAAACCGCGGGTGATCTTGATGTCGCGAAGCTGGTCGTCGTTCCTGCCGTCTTTTCTCGCCACGGCCGCCACTCTAGAACCCCGCGTCAGAGGTCGTAGACGGCGCCCTGCTCGACCAGCTCGGCCGCGGGGAACGCGACGGCCGCCTCGGCGAGGACGGCGTCCCGGTCGGTCCAGGGCGCGACGTGGGTGAGCAGTAGCCGCCCCACCCCGGCCTTGCGTCCCAGCTCGCCCGCCTCCTTGCCGGACAGATGGACCCCGGCGGGCCGGTCGGGCGAGTCGGTCCACGACGCTTCGGACAGCAGGACGTCGACGCCGCAGGCGAGATCGGTCAGGGTGTCGCAGACGCCCGTGTCCCCGGTGTACGCGAGGGTCTTGCCGCCGTACGCGAACCGCAGGCCGAACGCCGGGGTCGGATGGTCGACGGGGACCGCGGTGACCTCGAAGGGCCCGATCTCCATGGGCTCCGACCGCAATGCCTCGAAGGCGAAGACATCGGAAAGGTCGGTGGTCGCCCGCTCGTCCTCGTTCGCGGCGTACGCGTGGGCGAGCCGCTCGTGCACGTCCGACGGCCCGTACACCGGGAGCCGTCGCGGCCTCGCCGGATACGGCAGCGCCGGGTGGTAGCGGCGCAGCACGGTGAGCGCGCTGACGTCCGCGCAATGATCGGGGTGGAGATGCGAAAGGATCAACGCGTCCAGGTCGAACGGGTCGCGCAGGGCCTGCAGCCTGGCGAGCGTCCCGTTGCCGAGTTCGAGCCCCAGGACGAACCCGTCCGCCTCGAGCAGATAGCCGGACGCGGCGGCGTCGGGCCCGGGGATGCTGCCTGAGCAGCCGAGGATCGTGAGACGCACTGTGACACCTTAAGCACGGAATCGGCGATTTACGCGCTGGTGGGAGCCAGCACACCCGGAGCGAAGCCCATGAACCGCTGAGCGAGTCTGGTGAACGGCTCGGCGGATCCGGTGGCGACGAACTCGTGCCGCGGCGGGGTGTCGCGCTCGGCGAGGAGATCGGCCTCGGTGAGGACGCGCACGAGGTCACGCGCGGTCTCCTCGGCGCTGGACACCAGCGTGACGTCCTGGCCCATGACGATCTGCAGCACCCCGGAGAGCAACGGGTAGTGCGTGCAGCCCATGACCAGCGTGTCGACCTGCGCGTCCAGCAGTGGTTCCAGATAGCCCTGCGCGAGCCCGAGCACCTGACGGCCGGTGGTGATCCCGCGTTCGACGAAGTCCACGAACCGCGGGCACGCGACGCTGGTGATCTCGACGTCCTGCGCGGCGTTGAAGGCGTCGTCGTAGGCGCGGGACCGGACGGTGCCCTCGGTGCCGATCACACCGATACGCCCGGAACGCGTGGCGGACACGGCCCGGCGCGCGGCCGGGAGGACGACCTCGATCACGGGGACGTCGTAGCGCTCCCTCGCGTCGCGAAGGCAGGCGGCCGAGGCGGTGTTGCAGGCGATGACCAGCGCCTTCACCCCGCCTTCGACGATGTCGTCCAGCGCTTCCAGCGCGTACTGGCGTGCCGTCGCGATGGGAAGCGGACCGTACGGGTTGCGGGCGGTGTCGCCGACGTAGCGCAGCTGCTCACCGGGCAGCTGCTCCAGGATCGCCCTGGCGACGGTGAGCCCGCCCACTCCGGAATCGAAGACGCCGATCGGGGCGTCGGCGCTCGGCTTGGTCACACGGCGAGGCTACCGGGGCCCGCCGCTTTCTTGGCCTGGGACCTGTCGGCCCGCGCCATCAACCAGGCCGCGAACACCCCGGAAAGCGCGCCGAACAGGTGCCCCTGCCAGGAGATGCCCGTGTCACCAGGAAGCAGTCCCCAGAGCATCCCGCTCCAGATGCCCAGCAGCACCACGGCCACCAGGATCTGCCCGACGGCGCGGTTGAAGATGCCTCTGACCAGCAGGAACGCGAGCCAGCCGAACGCGACGCCGGACGCTCCGACGGTCACCGTGCCGCTCGGCGCGATCAGCCAGACACCGAGGCCGGAGAGCACCCAGATGATCGCGGTGACCAGCACCCACCGGCCGATACCCGCGGACATCGCGAGGAAGGCGAACACCAGTACCGGGACGGTGTTGGAGAACAGGTGCCCCCAGCCCGCGTGCAGCAGCGGCGCCCAGAGCACGCCGTCGAGGTCGGAGACCTCACGGGCGACGATGCCCCCGCTCTGATCGAGGTCGAGGGGCAGCACGACGTCGACCAGCTCGACCAGGTAGAGCAGCGCGGTGAAGGCGAGCGCCACGATCGCGGCGGCCCTCGGGTTCGGCGGCAGGACGCGTTTGGCCGGATCCGTACCGGACGACTCGCTCGCCGGGACCGGCTGGGGAGGCAATGTGGTCACCTCCCCAGGCTACGGCGCGGATCGGCGGGATCGCCTCCGTGAGAACCCTGATTTGTCGGTGGTGCCCGCTACGGTCGATCACATGGGGTTCCCTTCTTCCGAGCACGTCGACGTGCCCGCCTACCTCGCGCGACTCGGCCTCGAGCACGAGCCGCCGAGTCTCGACGCCCTTTTCCGCCTGCACGCGGCCCATGTGGAGCGCGTGCCGTACGAAGATTTGGAAGTCCAGCTCGGCCGGGTGACCTCGCTGGATCCGGCGGTGTCGTTCGGCCGGATCGCCGCCGGCCGCGGTGGCTACTGCTATCACCTCAACGGCGCGTTCTCGGCCCTGCTGGGGGCGCTCGGTTACCAGGTCACCCGGCATCCGAGCGGAGCGCAGATGCCGGGCGGGGAGGCGGGCATCCACCTCAACCACCTGGCCCTGAAGGTGACCGGGCTGCCGGAGACGCCCGAAGTCGGCTGGCTGGTCGACGTAGGTCTCGGGGACGGCATCCACGAGCCGCTCCCGCTGCGTGAGGGCGAGTACAAACAGGGTCCGCTGGTGTTCCGGATCCGGCCCTCGGAGATCACGCCCGGCGGCTGGCGGTTCGACCACGACCCGCAGGGCAGTTTCGTCGGGATGGATTTCGCGCCGGAGACGGCCGTGATGGCCGACTTCGCCGAGAAACACGTCGAGCTGTCGACGGCGGAGGATTCCGGATTCGTCCGCACGCTGGTGCTGCAGCGGCGCGACGCCGACGGCGTGGACTCGCTGCGTGCGCTGACCTTGACCGGTCTGCCGGGCGGTAAGACCGTGCTGGATACACCGGCCGAGTGGTGGACGGCCATCGAAGACGTCTTCGGCGTGCCTCGCGGCGGATTCACCGGTGAAGAACAGGACAGGCTGTGGCGACAGGCCGTCGCCCAGCACGAACGTCACACCGCGGGAGGGAGTGAGGCCTTGCCCAGCGCGTAGTCCACGGCCGCTTCAGCGTGCAGCCTCGTCGTGGGGAACGTGGGCACCGTGCTGTCTTCCGGACCGACGAGCAGTTCGATCTCCGTGCAGCCGTAGATCACGCCTTCCGCGCCTGCTTCCACGAGCCTCGCGATGACCTCGCGGTACCGCTCGCGGGACTCCTCGGTGACCACGCCGTGGACGAGTTCGTCGTAGATGACCCGGTGCACCGTCTCGCGGTCGTCCTCGTCCGGCACGAGCACGTCGAGGCCGTGCGCTGCGAGGCGTTCACGGTAGAACGGCTGGGCCATGGTGAAACCGGTGCCCAGGAGCCCGACGCGTTTGATGCCTGCGGCTTTGATGGCGACGGCCGTGGTGTCGGCGAGATGCAGGAGCGGGACGCCCAGACCGTCGGTGAGCCGGTCGGCGACCTTGTGCATCGTGTTGGTGCAGAGGACGACGAAATCCGCTCCGGCGGCTTCGAGAGCGCGTGCGGCGCGGTTCAGTTCCCGTCCGGCGTCATCCCAACGGCCGTCGGCCTGCATCGCTTCGATTTCGGCGAAGTCCACGGAGTACAGCACGGTGCGCGCGGAGTGATACCCGCCGCGCAGCTCACGGACGCGCTCGTTCACCAGCCGGTAGTACTCGGCCGACGATTCCCAGCTCATCCCGCCCAGCAACCCGATGACCTTCATGGCCACCATCGTGCCAGCGCCGGACCGCCTCGCTCGCCAAATGTCATGAAAGGGTCGTTCAGGACGTTTTTCGTCCTGAACGACCCTTTCATGACACCCGGCTGCCCCCTCCCGAACGCTATGAAAGGTCCTTTCCTTGCAAAATTTGCAAGGAAAGGACCTTTCATAGCGCGCGCAGAGGGGGTCAGGCCCAGAGCTGCCCGTCGAGCCTTTGGGCCGCTTCGTCGAGCGAGCCGGAGTACGCGCCCGTCGAGAGGTACTTCCACCCCGCGTCGGCGACCACGAAGGCCACGTCGGCGGGCTTCCCCGCGGCGGCGGCCTTCTCGGCGACGGCCAGCGCGGCGTGCAGTACGGCACCGGTCGAGATCCCCGCGAAGATGCCTTCGTGCTCCAGCAGCTCACGTGTCCGGCGAAGCGCGTCGTACGCGCCGACGGAGTACCGGCCGTTGAGCACGCTGGCGTCGTAAAGCTCCGGGACGAAACCCTCGTCGAGGTTCCGCAGGCCGTAGACCAGCTCGCCGTAGCGCGGCTCGGCCGCGATGATCTGCACGTCCGGCTTCGCCTCGTGCAGGTAGCGCCCGACGCCGACCAGCGTGCCGGTGGTGCCGAGGCCGCCGACGAAATGCGTCAGCGTCGGCAGGTCCTTGAGCAGTTCGGGCCCGGTGCCGCGATAGTGCGCGTCGGCGTTGGCCGGGTTGCCGTACTGATAGAGCATCACCCAGTCCGGGTTGGCCTCGGCGAGCTCCTTCGCCCGGCGCACGGCCTCGTTCGACCCGCCGGCGGCCGGGGAGAAGACGATCCGCGCGCCGTACGCCTGCAGCAGCTGCTTGCGCTCGGTCGAGGTGTTCTCCGGCATCACGCACACCAGGCCGTAGCCCTTGAGCTTCGCGGCCATGGCGAGCGCGATCCCGGTGTTGCCCGACGTCGGCTCCAGGATCGTGGAGCCGCGCCGGAGCGTGCCTTCACGCTCGGCGGCCTCGATCATCGCCAGCGCGGGGCGATCCTTGATCGAACCGGTCGGGTTGCGGTCCTCCAGCTTCGCCCACAACCGCACGTCGTGGGTGGGCGAAAGCCGGGGAAGGCCGACCAGCGGGGTGCCGCCGAGCGCGTCGAGCAGCGACTCGAAGCGAGCCATCGATCAGCCACCGGCCACGGCGGGCAGGATGGTCAGGGTGTCGCCGTCCTTGACCTCGGCCTCGAGACCGCCGGAGAAGCGGACGTCCTCGTCGTTGACGTAGACGTTGACGAAGCGGTGCAGCTTCTCTTCCTTGACCAGGCGGGCCTTGAGGCCGCCGTGGCGGGACTCGATGTCGTCGATCACCTCGAGCACGGTCTTGCCGGTCGCCTCGACGGACTTCTCGCCGCCGGTGTGCGTACGCAGGATGGTCGGGATGGACACGGTCACGGCCATGGTTTTCTACCTCCGGTGGGTTCTCTGCAACGCAGACGTTCGGGCCGGTCCGGGTTATTCCCGGACGGGGCGGGTTCAGCCGATGATCTCGACGGGCTCCTCGGTGATCTCCCCGTCCACGATCCGGTACGACCGGAACTGATGCGAATCGGGGTCCTTGGTGGAAACGAGCACGTAGTGCGCGTCGGGTTCCGAGGCGTACGAGACATCGGTGCGGGACGGGTAGGCGTCGGTCGCGGTGTGCGAGTGGTAGATGACCACCGGCACCTCGTCGTTGGCGTCCATCTCGCGGTAGAGCTTGAGCAGATCACCCGAGTCGAACTCGTAGAACGTGGGCGAGCGCGCCGCGTTCAGCATCGGGATGTACCGCTCGGGGCTGTCCGATCCCTCGGGACCGGCGATCACCCCGCACGCCTCATCGGGATGGTCACGACGGGCATGGGCGACGATCTCGTCGACGAGTTCACGGCGGATCCGGAGCACGTCGCCCATCTTAGGTGCTGGACAGAGCCGGTCCACACTCTGAGATCGCCGCCACTCACCCCCGCGTTTCGTCCTCTGAATGCGGTAGTTGCCCACGCAAGGACCGCATTCAGAGGACGAAACGCGTGGTCAGGAGAACGCTTCGGGCCAGACGTCCCGGTACGCCCGCATGTCCCCCGCCGCAGTGGCGGACAGCACACCGTGCACCATCGCCCGCCCGAACACCCGCGCGGCCGCCGAGCACAGCTTGTCCAGCACCAGCGCGCGCCGCGCCGCCGCGACGGGGCCCGCGCCGCCGGGGAGCTCCCGGTCGCCGGTCGCCAGCGCGAACACCGTGTCGCCGTCGAACATCGTGTGCGCGGGCCGCACCGCCCTGGCGAGGCCGTCCTGAGCGGCGACCGCGAGCCGTCGCGCCTCCGCCTTGGACAGTGCCGCGTCGACCGCGACCACGCCGATGGTCGTGTTGAGCCCCGCGGCCTTCGCCTCGACGTCGCCGGGCCGGTCGGGCCAGCGGACGCCGAACTCGCCGTCGACCTCGTGATCCGCCGCGTACGCGCGGCCGGTCGAGAGATCGACGGCCTCGCCGGCGGCGTTCACGGCGGCGACGACGCCGACGGTGAACTCGCCGACCTTCTCCGAGGCCGTCCCGATCCCACCCTTGAGTGATCCCGCCTTCGCCCCGGCACCCGCGCCGACGGTCCCCGACGGCACCGGGCCGTCCTTGGCCGCTTGGCATGCCGCGTAACCGAAGGAGGCGTCCGGACGGTTGCCCCAGTCACCGCGCGGCAGGTCGAACAACACCGCGGCGGGAACGATGGGCACCACCTCGTGCGGCTGAGCCCCCACCGGGATGCCCTGGTTCCGCTCGGCGAGCCAGCGCATGACGCCGTCCGCGGCGGCCAGTCCGTACGCGCTCCCGCCGGACAGGCAGATCGCGTTGACGTGCTGGACCAGGTTCTCCGGCTCCAGCAGGTTGGTCTCCCGCGTGCCGGGCGCGCCGCCGCGCTGGTCGACGGCCCCGACGGCGCCACCGGGCACCAGCACGACCGTCGTCCCGGTCGCCCAGCCGTCGCCGACCCGCTCGTGGTGCCCGACCAGCACGCCGGGAACGTCGGTGATCATGACGTCAGCGACTGGATGAGGGTCTCCTGCACCCAGGTCAGCCAGTGGTAGACGCCGAGATGCGGCGCGCGCGGATCGTCCTCGGGCAGTTCGTCGGGCATGTCCTCGGTGACGTCGAGCGCGGTGCCCAGCGCCAGCCGGACGTCGTTGAGCGCGCCCAGCCACGCGTCGGCCTGCTCGAAGGTCAGCCGCACGTTCCCGCCGTCACGCGGCAGGGTGTCCAGCACGATCTTCGCGACGCCGACCTTCTTGTCCAGCAGCTCGGGCTCGTGGATCGACCGCATCGCGGCGGCCGAGTCGATGTCCTCGCGGGTCGGGTTGTCCGGGTCGAGCTTGTGGAAGTCCGGCAGCAGCCGCGAAAGCACCGGGTCGTCCGGCGATTCGGTCGGGCCGGTGCGGATCCCGGTCAGCTCGGCGAGCTCGTCCTGCGGCGCCTCCTCGGCGCGGGCGGTGAGCATGTCCTCCAGCTGGCTGACCAGACCGCGCAGCACGGCGGCCTCCTGCTGCTCGAAACCGGCGACGATGGTCTCGCCCTTGCGGCGCCATCCGTTCATGAAGGCTGCTCCATGGTCGCCCAGAGACCGGCCGCGTGCAGTTTCGCGACGTCGGTCTCCACCTTCTCCTTGGAACCGGAGGACACGATCGCCTTGCCCTTCTGGTGCACGTCGAGCATCAGCTTCGTCGCGTGGTCCCGGCTGTAACCGAACAGCTTCTGGAACACGTACGTCACATACGACATGAGGTTCACCGGATCGTTCCAGACGACCGTCCGCCAGGGTTTGTCCTCAGAGACGACTTCTACTCCCTGTGGATCAACCTGCGTCTGCTCGGATGCGACAGGCGTGGACATGCACTCCATGGTGTCACGGGCCCGATCCGGTACGGGCTGGCAGGTCCGGCCATGTGGGTGAATAGGCTGGTGCCATGGGTTTCCCCGAGGCGGCCACTGGCGCCAGCACCGCGCTGCTCACCGACCACTACGAGCTGACCATGCTGGCCAGCGCCCTGTCCGACGGGACGGCGGACCGGCCGTGCGTCTTCGAGGTCTTCGCACGTCGTCTGCCCGACGGCCGCCGCTACGGCGTCGTCGCGGGCACCGGGCGGGTCCTCGACGCGATCGCGGACTTCCGGTTCACCGACGCCGAGCTGAGCCAGCTGGAAGCGACGGCCGTGGTCGACGACGCCACACTTTCGTGGCTCGCGGACTACTCCTTCTCGGGGGACGTCCACGGTTACCCCGAGGGTGAGCTGTACTTCCCCGGCTCCCCGATCATGACCGTCACCGGTTCCTTCGGCGAGGCCGTCGTGCTGGAGACGCTGATCCTCTCGATCCTCAACCACGACAGCGCGATCGCGTCCGCGGCGGCGCGGATGTCGGGCGCCGCGCACGGCAGGCCGATCATCGAGATGGGCGGCCGCCGCACGCACGAGTACGCCGCCGTCGCCGCCGCGCGGGCCGCGTACCTCGCCGGGTTCGCCACGACCTCCAACCTCGAAGCCGGGCGCCGCTACGGCATCCCGACGCGGGGCACCGTCGCGCACGCGTTCATGTTGCTGCACGACAGCGAGGAGCAGGCCTTCCGCGCGCAGGTGGACAAGATGGGTGCCGACACCACCCTCCTGGTGGACACCTACGACATCACCAAGGGCATCGAAACGGCCGTCCGGGTGGCGGGCACCGAGCTCGGCGCGATCCGCATCGACTCCGGCGACGTGGGCCCGCTGGCGCGCAAGGCCCGCGAGCAGCTGGACGCCCTCGGCGCGAAGGACACCCGCATCGTGGTGTCGGGCGACCTCGACGAGCACGCGATCGCGGCGCTGCGGGCGGAACCCGTCGACGCGTACGGCGTCGGGACCTCGGTCGTCACCGGTTCCGGCGCGCCGACCGCGGGGATGGTCTACAAACTCGTCGAGGTCGACGGCAAACCGGTCGCGAAGCGCAGCGCGCACAAGGAATCCCGCGGCGGGCGGAAATCCGCGCTGCGACGGCACCGCGAGACCGGCACCGCCGTCGAAGAGGTGATCTGGACGGCCGCCTCGCCGGTCCCGGAACGGGGACCGAACGACCACGAATTGCAGATTCCGCTGGTCCGGGGCGGCCGGACGGTGGATGATTTGCCCACGCTGGACGACGCGCGCCAGCGGCTTCGGCGGGCGCTGGTGAGCCTTCCGTGGGAAGGCCTCAAGCTCTCGCACGGGGAGCCCGCCATCCCGACCGTATTCGTCTAAAGAGACTCAGGAGCAACACATGGGGACCGCCTTGATCGTGGTCGATGTGCAGAACGACTTCTGCGAGGGCGGGTCGCTCGGCCTGCCCGGTGGCGCCGCCGCCGCCGAAGCGATCTCCAAGCAGGCCGCGGAGGGTGGCTACGCGCACGTCGTCGCCACTCGCGATTACCACATCGACCCGGGCGACCACTTCAGCGAGACGCCGGACTTCAAGGACAGCTGGCCGCGGCACTGCGTCGCGGGCACCTCCGGCGCGTCGTTCCACCCCGCGCTCGACGTGGTCCCGATCAGCGAGGTCTTCTCCAAGGGCGAGTACACCGCCGCGTACTCCGGTTTCGAGGGCAACGCGCGCGACGGCAAGACGCTCGACGCGTGGCTGAAGGAGCACGACGTCACCGAGGTCGACGTCGTCGGCATCGCGACCGACTTCTGCGTCCGCGCGACGGCGCTCGACGCGGCGAAGGCGGGCTTCACCGTGCGGGTGCTGCTCGACCTCACGGTCGGCGGTTCGCAGCCGACGGTCGACGCCGCGCTCAAGGACTTCGACGAGGCGGGCGTGACCTACACGGGGAAGGCGCCGGTCCCCGCCGCATGATCCAGCACGACCTCCAGGACACCTTGATCGAAAACCGGCTCGTCGCAATCCTGCGGGCCGCGGACGCGAGCCGGTTCGCCGACGCCGCGACGGTGCTGCACGCGGCGGGCGTGCGGGTACTCGAAGCGGCGTTGACCACGCCGGGCGCCACGGACGCCATCGCGACCATCCGGAAGAAGCTCGGCGACGACGCGTACGTCGGCGCCGGGAGCGTGCGCGAAGTGTCCGATGTGGACAAAGCGGCGGACGCCGGCGCGATGTTCCTGGTCACGCCGACGGTGAATCCGCTGGTCATGGAGCGCGCGCACGAACGCGGGCTGCCGGTGATCTGCGGCGCGCTGACCCCGACCGAGATCGACCAGGCGTGGCGTCTCGGCGCGGCGGCGGTGAAGGTGTTCCCGATCGCGGCCGTCGGCGGGATCGCCTACCTGCGGGCGATCCGGGCGCCGATGCCGGACATCCCGCTCGTCCCGACGGGCGGCGTCCACCTGGCCGAAGTCGCGAAGTACCTCGAGTCGGGTTCGATCGCCGTCGCGGCCGCCACGCCGCTGGTCGGCGACGCGCTCACCTCGAGTGGCTCGCTGACCGATCTCGCCACCCGGGCGAGTGAGTTCGTCGCCGCGGCCGCGAAGTACGTCTCGCGCACCTGACGCATTTCGTCCTCTGGATGCGGTACTTGCGTGTGCAAGGACCGCATCCAGAGGACGAAACGCGGGGCGTCAGGGCTTCTTCTTGCCGTACGGGTCGCAGCGCGCGGTCCCGAGGTAGATGTCGCCCTTCGCCGGTCCGCCGCCCTGCGGGAACAGCTTGATGTGCAGCATGTGCGTCACGAGGCTGCCGTCGGGCGGCGTCGGCGTGACGGTCTCGTTGACGGTGAGCGACGCCAGCGCCGTCCCGCCCTTGCCGCCGGAGATGGTCAGCCGGTAGTTCTGCGGGATGTTCTCCGGCAGCGTGAACCCGCTGACGTCGCCGAACTCGATGTAGCCGAGGCTGCCGTCCTTCGTGGTACTGCATTTCGCCATGAACGTGCGGACCTTGATCACCGGGCCGCCGAACCGCTTGAGCAGGGTGGTCTCGAAGCGCCGCCCGGCCGCCTCGCCGATGGCCGCCTCACCGTTCCGGCCGCAGCGCGACTCGCCGCCGCCGAACCGGGCGAAGTCTCCGGTGGATCCGCCCTGGGTCTTCGCGTTCAAGGGGCCGTCGACGTCGCACGGCGCCAGCTCGCCGGTGACCACGTGTTCGTCGCCGATCTCCACGTCGAGCGAACCGACCGACGCGGCCGCCGTCGCGGGCGCGGGCTCGGCCGACGCGATCGCCGGTCCCCCCGTCACCAGCGCCCCGGTCAGCATCGTCACCGACAACAGCCTCGAAACGGGTTTCCTCATGTCCGGCAGCCTTCACCAACCGCCTGTCCCGTGCAGGGTCATGCCACCCGGTCGAGTGGATCGTGAGGTGCCCGACATTCGGTCCGCGCCCCGCCATCTGACGTTAACCTCGGTTCACATTCGTGTACTCATAGGAGGTCTGAGTGTCTTCGCTGTCCGTGACCGGCACCCGCCCGGTTCTCGCCGACCTCGTTCCCGGCGCACTGGTCCGTGACGCGGTCCTGGTCGCCGGTGGTGCCGCCCTGACCGGTGTGGCCGCGCAGATCCTGATCCCGGTCCCCGGCTCGCCGGTGCCGATGACCGGCCAGACGTTCGCCGCCCTGCTGGTCGGCGCCGCGCTCGGCTGGAAGCGCGGCGCGCTGTCGATGGCGCTGTACCTCGCCGTCGGCGCGGCCGGGTTCGGCTGGTTCCAGAACGGTTCTTCGGGCCTGTTCGGCGCCAGCGCCGGCTACATCGTCGGCTTCGTGCTCGCGGGCGCCCTGGTGGGCGCGCTCGCCGGCCGCGGCGGTGACCGCACGCCGCTGCGCACGGCGGGGACGATGGTGCTCGGCAACCTCGCCATCTACTCGGTCGGTGTGCCGTGGCTCATGGCGTCGACCGGCATGGGTCTGTCGACCGCGCTCGACAAGGGTGTCGTGCCGTTCCTGATCGGGGACGCGCTGAAGATCGCCGTCGCGGCGGCGCTGCTTCCGGGCACCTGGGCGCTGGTCTCGCCTCTCAGTGAAAACAAGCACGGCCGCAAGGAGTCGTGACCGGTCCTTTCACCGCCCCACGAGCCGCAATGAAAGGTCCTTTCCTCGCAAATTTTGCGAGGAAAGGACCTTTCATTGCACGGGGCGGACGATCTTGACGGTGCCCCCGGCTATCGTCTTGTCCCGTGCCCTCCCGTGCTGATTTCCCCGGTGTCCTCGAACTCCTGACCCACGCGGTCGAGTCCGTGGGCGGTGCCGAGCGCGAGGGCCAGGTCAAGATGGCGGACGCCGTCGGCCGCGCCATCCGCACCGGCGAGCATCTGGCCGTCCAGGCGGGCACGGGCACCGGGAAGTCGTTGGCCTATCTCGTCCCCGCGATCCGGCACGCGGTCGAGAAGGAGGCAACGGTCGTGGTCTCCACGGCCACCATCGCGCTGCAGCGTCAGCTCGTCGACAGGGATCTCCCCCGGTTGGCGAAGGCGCTCAAGAAGCCCCTCGGCCGCGAGCCCACCTTCGCGATCCTCAAGGGCCGCCGTAACTACCTCTGTCTCCATCGGCTCGATTCCGGCGCCCCGGACGAGCCGGAAGACCAGCAGCTGTTCGACCCGTTCGCCGTCTCCCGGCTCGGCAAGGAGGTCACCCGGCTGCGGGAATGGTCGTCCGACACCGAAACCGGTGATCGCGACGAGCTGGTCCCCGGCGTTTCGGACCAGGCGTGGCGCCAGGTGTCCGTCACCGCCAAGGAATGCCTGGGCGCTTCACGCTGCCCCATCGGCACGGACTGCTTCGCCGAGCGGTCGCGCGCCGAGGCGGGCAAGGCCGACGTCGTGATCACCAACCACGCCCTGCTGGCGATCGACGCGCTGCAGGGCTATCAGGTGCTGCCCGAGCACGATCTGGTGATCATCGACGAGGCGCACGACCTGGTGGACCGCGTGACCTCCGTGGCGACCGGCGAGCTGACCAGCGGCATGGTCTCCGCCGCCGCCCGGCGCTGCGGCAAACTGGTCGACGACGAGGTGGCCGATCAGCTGCTGGAGGCGAGCGACGGGCTGGCCCTCATCCTCGACGACATGCCCTCGGGCCGCATGGATTCGCTGCCCCAGGCCCTCACCGGCGCGATCCCCGCGGTCCGCGACGCCGCGCACCGCTGCCTCACCTCGCTCGGCAAGGACCGCAAGGAGGACGTCGACGAGGCCACGGCCCGCAAACTGGCGCGGTCACTGCTCGAAGAGGTCCACGACACCGCCGTCCGGCTGCTCGAAGCCTTCGACGACGACAAGGCGCATCAGCGTGACGTCGTCTGGCTGACCGGGGACCGCTTCTCCACGAACCCGCGCCCGCCCGCGCTGAAGGTCGCTCCGCTCGGTGTCGCCGGCCTGCTGCGCGAGCGCGTCTTCAACCAGCACACGACCGTCCTCACGTCGGCGACGCTGACCTTGGGCGGCACGTTCGACACGATGGCCCGGCAGTGGGGTCTCCCGCCCGGCGGGGCCAGGGTCGAGAAGGCACCCGGCGCGGCGACGGACAAGGCCGCGCCCGCCGACAGCGACGACGCCGAGGGCCCGAAGTGGACCGGCCTCGACGTCGGCTCGCCGTTCGACCACAAACGCAACGGCATCCTCTACCTGGCCAAACACCTGCCGCCGCCGGGCCGGGACGGGTTGCAGCCCTCGACGATGGACGAGCTTGCCGAGCTGATCGAGGCCGCGGGCGGGCGCACGCTCGGCCTGTTCTCCTCGATGCGCGCGGCGAAGCAGGCGACAGAGGAGATGCGGGAGCGGCTCGACCTGCCGATCCTCTGCCAGGGCGACGACGCCACCGGCCTGCTGGTGCAGAAGTTCTCCGAGGACGCGCGCACGTGCCTGTTCGGCACGCTGTCGCTGTGGCAGGGCGTCGACGTGCCCGGCCCGTCGCTTCAGCTCGTGGTGGTCGACAGGATCCCGTTCCCGCGCCCGGACGATCCGGTCTCGTCGGCGCGGCAGCGAGCCGTGGAAGCCAGGGGCGGCAACGGGTTCCTCACCGTCGCGGCCACGCATGCCGCGCTGCTGCTCGCGCAGGGCACCGGGCGGCTGCACCGTTCGGTCACCGATCGCGGGGTCGTGGCGATCCTGGATTCGCGGCTGGCCACCGCCCGCTACGGCGGATTCCTGCGTGCCTCGCTGCCGCCGTTCTGGCCGACCATGGACCCGAAGGTCGCCCGCGACGCGCTGCGCCGCCTCGACGCGGCCGCCCCGGCCTGAGTGGCCTGGAACACGGCCGAGTACCGTTAACGGAACGCCGAAGACAGGGAGAACCGGTTGTCCCAGGAGTCGCCCAACGCACAATCCCGGACCGTCAGCGTCGATGACACCGGAGTGCGGCGCCAGCTCGCGGACGGCAGCGAAGAAGCCGTCACGTGGTCCGAGCTGTCCGCGGTGGTGGTCAGAGTGATCCCTGAAGGCCCGTGGAAGGAAGACGTCTTCTTCATGCTCGCCGGCGCCGACGGGAAGGGCACCGCGATCCCCAGCGGCGACCCGGCCGCCGACGCGCTGATCGAGCGGTTGCAGACGCTGCCCGGCTTCGACAACGAGAAGTTCATCGAGGCCATGACCACCGACGCCGATGAGGCGTACGTGGTGTGGAGCTCCGAAGGCCACGCCGCCAAACACTGAGCCAAGTGCCATGAAAGGTCCTTTCCTTGCAAATTTTGCAAGGAAAGGACCTTTCATGGCATCCGGAGGCGGCTACTCGACGGGGAAGCTTTCCGTGACCGGGATGCCCTTCTTCAGCGTCCGGCTCACCGTGCACAGCCGATCGATGGCGCGATCCACCGCCGCCGCGAGCGCCTCTCGATCCGCGGCGGGCAGCGAGGACACGTCGACGTCGAAAGCCACGTGGACGGCGTCGAGCTCCGAAGCATCTTCGCGCCTGTCCGCGGTCACGCCGACGCGGAACTTCGAGTCCTCCCCGATCCGGCGCGTGATGAGATTCTCGGCGGTGACGGCCGAGCAGCCCGCCGCCGCGATCTGCAGCAGTTCAGCAGGGGAGAAGGCACCCTCGGCGCCCTTACGGCCGATCACGACCTCGGCACCGCGTTCGTTGCGGCCGATGAAGCGGTGCTCACCGTCGCGCTGGACTTCCAAAGACACGGTTTTCCCTTTCAGAGTGGCGGCAGCCTCGGGGCGATCTCGCCGGCGAGCCGTTCCGCGGCCGGGCACATCTCCGCCGGCTGCTTGACCTTGTCCGCGACGTAGATCTCCACCGTCTCGATCATGGCACGACCGTCGCCGGTGAAGCCCCGGTGCGGGATCTCCGCCTGGCAAGCCTTCCATTCGGTGGAGACCTCGACGAAGGCTTCCCGCGATCCGAGAGCGACGCGTCTGCCGTCGTCTTCGAACGGTGCCCGCTCCCGTTCGAACCGGACCGTCACCTCGGTCTCGCGATGGTTCCAGTAACACTCCCAGTTGCCGAAGACCGGATCCGGCGTCGCCGGGCCGCCGACGATCGCCTGCGGCAGGTTCCCACCCAGCACGCAGGCGTCGAGACTCCCGAGCGAACCGGCGGGGAACGGCGCGGGACGCCGCTCGACCGGCTCCCGGTTCAGCACGCTCACCGCGTGCGTGGCCACCGGATCGACGTAGTCGCACAGATGCGCGTGCCAGTTCTTGATGTGCCGGGCGTGCACCCACACCTGGTTGCCGTCCGGCAGCGGGATACCGCGCGCGCACTTGTCTTCCGAGTCGCTCGGCACCTCGCGCACGATCAGCTGGCCCGGCATCGGCTTGTCCAGCAACGGTGACGTCGGCGTCGTCAGTTCGAGCCGGATGTCGACGATGTCCTCGTCGTCGGGGCTCAGGCGCAGCCGGACACCGCACGCGTTGAAGTTGCCGCCGGCGCTGTCCAGTTCCGGTGTCCCGAGATGGTTCAGCACGGACGGCTCCACCAGCGCGCACGGATCCGCCGTCCGCCGGTCCCCGATCAGCTCGGACGGCGGCCCCGCCGCGATCGACGCGGGCTCCCTGGTGGCGAAGAACAGCGCCCCGGTCAGCACCAGCACCGCCACGACGGCACCGATCGCGAGCGCGCGTTTGGGCACGCGGAACCGTCGCGTCCGGACGGGACCGTCGACGTCCGCGACTTCGGACAGCAGTTCGGCGGCACGGACGGCGTTCGGCCTGCCTGCCGGCCTGCGCCGCAACAGTTCGGTCAGCGCGGGCGCCAGCGGCCCCGCCCGCCGGATCGGCTCCAGGGTGTACGCCGTCGCCCGCCGGAGCTGCACGAACGGGCCCACGTTCGCGTCGCCCCACACCGAGGTGCCTTCGACGGCGGCGAACAGGGTCGCGCCGAGCGAGAACACGTCCGCCGCCGCGCCCGCCTGCCGCCCTTCGGCCATCTCGGGCGCGACGTAGCCGGGAGTGCCGACGTCGAGGCCGCCGCCGGTGCGGGTCACCTCCGCCCACTGCGCGATGCCGAGGTCGGTGAGTTTGGCGGTGCCGTCTTCGGCGACCAGGACGTTGCCCGGCTTGAGGTCGCGGTGGACCATGCCTTTTTCGTGCATCGCTGCGAGCGCCGCGGCGAGCTGGACGCCGATCTTGGCCACCTTGCCGGGTGGCAGCGGCCCGTCGGAGTCGATGACGTCGGCGAGGCTGCGCGAGGGCAGGTACTCCATCACGAGCCAGCGGTCGTCACCGTCGATCACGGCGTCGAAGACGGTGACCACGTTCGGATGATGCAGGCCCGCGCCGATCCGCGCCTCGCGCCGGATCTGACCGCTGTCGCCCGCCTGCGAACGCTTGAGGGCGACGACCCGCCCGAGGTCCAGATCGGTGGCACGCCAGACCACGCCCATACCCCCGGCGCCGATCCGCTCCTCCAAGCGATAGCGCCCGGCGATCAGCCGGTCACCCATGCGGGGAGTATAGGAGGCTAAGCCCTTTGGGCTATGACCGTGACGGTTCCGGGATCTACTTCGGTGAACCCGGCGTCCCGGACCGCGACGACCCCGTCACGACGCCACGAACCTTCGGGATCCTCGACCGGGCAGAGTGCCTTCCAGGTCGCGACCGGAGGAGTCCGCACCGAACACCGGAACCCGGTCGCGGCCCACGCGGCCAGTTCGGCTTCGTCCAGCACCGACGCCAGGATCATCGTCGCGTGCCCGACCTGGGCGGCGCCCTTGCCGACGGTCATCGAGACCTCGGGGTTCAGCAGTAACCGCGGGAGGCCGTCGGGCGCGGGCCCCGGCTCGTCGGCGGGGAGTTCGCTGCCGGAGATCTGCAGCCGCGAGACCTCTTTCGGGGACTCCACGACCCGGCCGGGCAGCAGCGCCCGCGCCTCCGCGCCGTCGACCTCGACCGTGATGCCCGGCAGTTCCTGGACCGCCTGCCAGTGCGCGCCGCGCGCCCGCCGGGCGACCTTGCGGATCCGGCCGTCGACCCACGCCTTGAGCGGGTCGTGCCAGTCGCCTCCCGGCAGCGCGCGTTCGTCGAGACAGACCGCGACCGCGGCCGCCGCGGCGGCCTCCAGCAACGCGGTCCGCGACGGCGGTTCGGCCCGTTCCATCCGCAGGATCACCGGCATGGCGCGGACCTCGGCGGGATCCTCGTCGGAGGTGTCCACCGTGCTTTCCGCGGGGAGGCCGAGCCAATGGGCGTAGCGCGCGGCCAGCGGCTCCAGCACGCTCATGGCCGGGAAAGCTCGAGACCGTCGGCCGCGTCGGCCGCCTCGATCTCGGCCCTGGTGACGCCGAGCAGGAACAGCACGGCGTCGAGGTACGGGTGGGAAAGCGCGGTGTCGGCGACCTCGCGCAGCGCGGGCTTGGCGTTGAAGGCGACACCCATCCCGGCGACCGACAGCATGTCGATGTCGTTCGCCCCGTCACCGACCGCGACGCACTGCTGCAGCGAGATCTCGTACTCGTCGGCGAAGCGGCGAAGCGCCTTCGCCTTGCCCGCGCGGTCGACGACCTCCCCGACCACCCTGCCGGTGAGCTTGCCGTCGATCACTTCGAGTTCGTTCGCGGCGGCGAAATCGAGGCCGAGGTCGTCCACGAGGGACTGGATGATCTTGGTGAACCCGCCCGAGACGACGCCGCAGCGGAAGCCCATCCGCTTCAGCGTGCGGATGGTCGTGCGCGCGCCCGGGGTGAGCTCGATGGACGCGGCGACCTCGTCCAGCACCGTTTCGGGCAGCCCTTCCAGCAGCGCGACGCGGCGTTCCAGCGACTCGCCGAAGTTCAGTTCGCCGCGCATCGCGGCCTCGGTGATCTCACGGACCTGCGGTTCGACCCCGGCGTGCGCGCCGAGCATCTCGATGACCTCGCCCTGGATGAGCGTGGAATCGACGTCGAAGACCACCAGGCGCTTGGCCCGGCGGGCGAGCCCGGCCCGCTCGACCGAGATGTCGATCCCGGCCTCGACGGCGGCGTCCGCGAGCGCGGTGCGCAGCGCGGCGTCGGCCTCCGGGGTGTCCTGGGCGAGCGAGGCGTACAGCTCCAGCCCGGTCACCGGGTAGTCGGCGACGCTGCGGATCGAGTCGATGTTGACGTCCAGCGCGGCGAGCCTGCGCGCGACGTCGGAGAAGGCGCGCGCGGTCACCGGGCGGCCGAGCATCAGCAGGACATGCGTCGAGTCCTTCTGGCCGATTGCGAACGGGTCGGCGCCGATGGCCGAGCCGATCTTCACCTCCACCTGCATCCCGACCGACGCCATCGCCTGCTCGACGTACTCCTGCAGGCCCTCGGGGTCGCGATAGACGCCGGCGAGCACGCCGAGCACCAGCTGGCCGCGGATCACGACCTGCTCGACGTCCAGGACGTCCACGTCATGGCGCGACAGCACGGCGAACAGCACCGAGGACACACCCGGCTTGTCGGGTCCGGTGGTGGTGATGAGAACTGGTGTCTGCGTCACGAAGGTCAGTCTCCCTCAGCCGGCCATGAAAAAGGCGCGTGCCTTGCCCCTGTGTGAGGCAAGGCACGCGCCGTTTCCGCTTATCGGGTCACTTCTCGCTGGAGTTGTCCTCGGAGTGATCACCCGGCATGGCCGCCTCGGTGAGCACTTGGGACGGCGCCCGGTGGGTGTTGACCTTCTGCTTCCCGAAGAAGCCGATCTCACCCTCCTTGTGGATGCGCTCCATCATGTGCGGGTAGTGCAGCTCGAACGCCGGACGCTCGGACCGGATCCGCGGCAGCTCGGTGAAGTTGTGCCGCGGCGGCGGGCAGGACGTCGCCCATTCGAGCGAGTTGCCGTAGCCCCACGGGTCGTCCACCGTGACGATCTCGCCGTACCGGTAGCTCTTGAAGACGTTCCAGATGAACGGCAGCGTCGAGGCACCGAGGATGTACGCGCCGATCGTGGAGATCGTGTTC
Organism: Amycolatopsis sp. CB00013; assembly: GCF_001905755.1. Taxonomy (NCBI): domain Bacteria; kingdom Bacillati; phylum Actinomycetota; class Actinomycetes; order Pseudonocardiales; family Pseudonocardiaceae; genus Amycolatopsis; species Amycolatopsis sp. CB00013. The sequence continues at coordinate 382,492 of NZ_LIWC01000006.1, forward strand.
AGCGTCGTGAACCCGTCGGACTGCAGGTAGTCCGCGTACCGGCGCGGCATGCCTTCGGCGCCGAGCCAGTGCTGCACCAGGAACGTGGCGTGGAAGCCGATGAACGTGGTCCAGAAGTGCCACTTGCCGAGCTTCTCGTCCATCATGCGGCCGGTGATCTTCGGGAACCAGAAGTAGATCCCGGCGAACGTGGCGAACACGATCGTGCCGTAGAGCACGTAGTGGAAGTGCGCGACGACGAAGTAGCTGTCGGACACGTGGAAGTCGATCGCCGGCGCGGCCAGCATGATGCCGGTCAGACCGCCGAAGAGGAACGTGACGATGAAGCCCATCGAGAAGATCATCGGCGTCTCGAAGGACAGCTGGCCCTTCCACATCGTGCCGATCCAGTTGAAGAACTTCACACCGGTCGGGACCGCGATCAGGAAGGTCATGAAGGAGAAGAACGGCAGCAGCACGGCGCCGGTCGCGTACATGTGGTGCGCCCACACGGCCACCGACAGCGCGGCGATCGCCAGCGTCGCCCAGACCAGGCCCTTGTAGCCGAAGATCGGCTTGCGGCTGAAGACCGGGAAGATCTCCGACACGATCCCGAAGAACGGTAGCGCGACGATATAGACCTCTGGATGGCCGAAGAACCAGAACAGGTGTTGCCAGAGGATCACGCCGCCGTTCGCGGGGTCGAACACGTGCGCCCCGAGATGCCGGTCCGCCAGCAGGCCCATCAGGGCCGCGGTCAGGATCGGGAACGCCAGCAGGATCAGGATGCTGGTGACGAGGATGTTCCAGGTGAAGATCGGCATCCGGTACATCGTCATACCGGGGGCGCGCAGGCAGATCACCGTGGTGATCATGTTGACGCCTCCGAGGATGGTGCCGAGACCGGACACGACCAGACCGGAGATCCACAGGTCGGCGCCGACGCCGGGCGAGTGGATGGCGTCCGACAGCGGGGTGTAGGCGAACCAGCCGAAGTCGGCGGCGCCACCCGGGGTCAGGAAGCCGGACATCACGATCAGGCCGCCGAACAGGTACAGCCAGTACGAGAACGCGTTCAGCCGCGGGAACGCGACGTCGGGCGAACCGATCTGCAGCGGCAGGATGAAGTTCGCGAAGCCGAACAGGATCGGCGTCGCGTACAGCAGCAGCATGATCGTGCCGTGCATGGTGAACAGCTGGTTGTACTGCTCCTGCGAAAGGAACTGCTGCCCGGGACGCGCCAGCTCGGAGCGGATCAGCATCGCCATCGCGCCGCCCACCATGAAGAAGGCGAACGACGTGACCAGGTACATGATGCCGATTTGCTTGTGGTCCGTCGTGCGGAACAACCGCAGCAGGTACGAACCCTTAACCGACTCGCGCGCGGGATACGGGCGCGTGGCGATCGGCTTGGGGGCTACGGCCGTCACTCCTGCCTCCAACACTCAAACCTTGTGGTGGTCAATTTGCGGTCGCCGGGCGGGTTCGGGACCCAATCCGGCGGCTAGTGGGGATCGTAGCCCTCACTACCGACAGTCGCGCGCACCGGCTGGCAAGATCGGGCCATGACCGACGAACACACGCGTGCGGGAGTGGCCGCGGCGCTCGCCGTCGGTGACCGGTACGGGCTGCCGACGGGCCGTCCCGATGTCCTGCATTTCAAGTCGAACGTGCTGGTGAGGCTGGGTCCGGTGGTGGCACGGGTGCCCGGCACGACCCGGCTCGCCCGGTCGTCGCCCGAGGACTGGCTCGCGCGTGACGTCGAGCTGTCGAGGCACCTCACGGAACGTGATGTGCTCGTCGTCTCACCGACCACGGATCCCCCGGCAGGACCGCATTTCGCCGACGGACTGCCGGTCACTCTCTGGCACTACACGCCGCACGAGCCGGGCCACACGCTGCCGCCGCGCGAGGTGGCGCTTTCCCTCGCCCGGGTGCACGACGCGCTCGCAGACTACCCCGGTGAACTGCCCGAACTCGGGCCCGTCCGCGAACTCCGGACGGTGCTCGACCGGCACGGCGCCGTCATGGGCGATGCGGCGCCCCGGTTGTACGACGAACTCGAACGGGTCGCGGCGGCACTTCCGGACGGCGAGGCCCGGCCGCTGCACGGAGACGCCCATCGGGGGAACGTCGTCGCGACCGCGGCCGGGCCGTGCTGGCTCGACTTCGAGGACACCTGGCGCGGGCCGCTCGGCTGGGACCTCGGCGTGCTCTGCGCGGAGGCCGGGCGCGCGACTCTGGACGCGTACCCGGCGGACGTGGCGCCTTCGTCGCTGGAGCCGTTCATCGCGTTGCGGCGGTTGTTCGAGGTGCCGTGGCGGTTCGTGATCGCGCAACGGTTCCCCGAACGGCTCCCTGAGGCCGAAGCCGCCCTGGAGCGCTACTTCTCCTCCCCCGTTTAGTCCTCTGAATGCGGTCGTTGCACGCGCAAGTACCGCATCGAGAGGACTAAACGCCGGACATCAGGAGCCGAGCCGCCTCATCGACGCCGTCCGTCCGCACCTCGCCGCCGACCTGCCGGGCCCGCGAGGCGACTTCGGGACGAAGCACCTCGCCCAGAGCGAGCGTCAGCGCTTCGACCGAGGGCTCCCCCGTGATCGACGTCCCCACCCCGAGATCCCGCACGCGCTGCGCGAAGTAGGGCTGGTCGAACATCTGCGGCACCAGCACCTGCGGCACCCCGGCCCGGGTCGCCGCCGTGGTCGTGCCGGCGCCGCCGTGCTGCACGACGGCCGCGACCCGCGGGAACAGCGCCTGCTGGTTGACGTCCCCGATCGCGATGCAGTCGGGTGCGTCGTCGATCAGCGCCAGTCCGGTCCAGCCCCGGAACACGATCGCCCGCCGTCCGTGCGCCCTCGCCGCCTCGATCATCGCCTTCGCGATCTCCTCCGGGGCGCGGATGCTCCCGAATCCGAAGTAGACCGGCGGTTCCCCGTCGTCGAGGAACGCCTCCAGTTCCGGCGACAGCGGGCTGTGGTCCGGCAGCAGCCAGGCACCGGTCTGGTGGACGTCCAGCGCCGACGGGCCCCGCCACGGCGCCAGCACCGGATCGGCGGCCAGCCAAGGGTGCTCGGTGAAGATGTGCCCGCGCACGTCGTCGACCGGCGGCAGGCCCAGCAGTTTCCGCTGCGCGTCGAGCACGTCGCCCCATTGCGCGTTCCACCGTTCCGCGTCGTCGGCCCACAAGGCCGGGATGTCGGCGTCGGGATTCTTCGGCGCCCATCCCGGGAAAACGGGCGGACGATGGTGCAGCGAAGGCAGCGTTATCGGGCAGTAGGCGGTGAAGAAATACGGAATCCCTTTTCGCTCGGCCACCGAATGGGCGGCGATGTTCAAGGCCATTCCCGCGACGACGGCGTCGCAGCCCTCGGCCACGTCCGGCATCGTCTCGAACTGGTTCACCACCATGGCCTCGGCCATCGCGCGCCGCCCTTCCGGTGTGGCCATCGCCTTGGTCATCGCGGAATCCGGCTTCGCCGTCGACCGCAGTTCCGGCCCCAACGGCGCGAAGGAGATCCCGAGACCTTCGGCCCACTCCCGGAAATCCGGCGGCGCGCAAAGCCGGACTTCCTGGCCCAGTTCCCGCAATCGCACCGCCAGTGCCACCAGCGGCTGCACCTCACCCCTCGTCCCGATAGTGGACAGGAGTACACGCATGGGAATCCCCCTTCGGCAAAAACGTGAAGGCACGAATTGTGGACCGGGAATGGGGGCTTGCCGCAAGCCCCGGGGTCCGCTATACCTTTAAAGGGGCGAGGGGAACCTTTTCTTACGCGGGATACCAGCCCAAGATCGCTTCGACGACTCCGGCCGGATCCTCCAGCGGCGTCAGATGTCCCGCCTCCGGCAGCACCACCAATGTCGCGTCAGGCAGCGTTTCCACCAGGGTGTTCGCCGCTTCCAACGGGGTCAGGCCGTCCTCTTCGCCGACCACGACCAGCGCCGGAACGTCCGCCGAGCGCAGCGTTTCGAGCGAATCGGGCCGGGCCGCCATCGCGCGCGCCGCCCACGCGATCCCCGACGGCGGCTGCGTCGTGATCAGTTCCCGAAGCCGTTCGACCACTTCCGGGCGCGCCTTCTCCGCGAGCAATCCGGGCGTGACCGCTTCGGGCATCCAGCCTGCGCCTTCCGTTTCGACCCGGGCCGCGACGTCGTGCCGGGCTTGCGCGGCTTCCGGGGTGTCAGCGGTCGCCTTCGTGTCGATGAACACGAGCCCGCCCACACGTTCCGGCGCGAGGCGCAGCACCGCCATCGTCAGGTAGCCGCCCATCGAGCAGCCGCCGAGGACGACCTTGTCGAGTTCCAGCCGGTCGAGCAGCGCGACCACGTCGCGGGCGGCGTCGTCCAGATCCGGCTCCCGGGCCGTTTCCGGCAGCGGGCTGCGGCCGAGACCGCGCTGGTCGGGGGTGATCAGCCGCAGGCGTTCCGAGAGCGGCGCGCGGACCGCGTCCCACATGCGGGCGTCGACGGGGAAGGCGTGCAGCAGTACCAGCGGGAGATCGTTCATGGCGATAATTCTGTCGCACCCTGGCGCTACCGTCAGATCCGTGCTGACAGAGATCAAGACGGAGAGGCTGCTGCTGCGGAGGCTGCGCGAGGCGGACCGCGAGAACATCGTCGCGCTGCAGGCCGATCCGGAGACGAACAAGTTCAACGTCGTGCCGCACACCGTCGAGGGTGCGCGGGAGCTGTACGACGCCTGGATGAAGCAGTGGGCCGAGCACGGATTCGGCTATCTCACGGTGTCCGCTTTGGACGAACCCGAGGTGATCGTCGGGTTCGGTGGCGTCCGGTACCACGAATGGAACGGCGAGCGCGTGCTGAACCTCGCGTATCGCTTCTGGCCGTTCGCCTGGGGCAAGGGCTACGCGACGGAGATGGCGGCCGCCGCCGTCGAGTGGGCCGAGCGGGAGATCCCCGACGTCCCGGTGATCGCCAACATCATGGCGTCCAACGAACCGTCCATCCGGGTCGCCGAGCGGCTCGGTTTCACGGTCCACACGGAGGAGGAGTACGAGGGAGAACCTTCGCTGCACCTGCGGCGCTGAAGCTCACCAGCGGCCGAGTCACCAACGACCTGGCCTTCGCCGGGACCGCGCGCCCCAGCACGCCTTGTGCCAATGGCGGCGGTCGGCGACGCCTCCGGTGTCGTCGGCGGGCCAGGCGACCAGATGCGGGGTCCCCTGCCGGATCTCGTGGTCGCAACCGGGACAGCGGTAGTCCTTGGTGGCCTGCGCGCCGGGCACGGTGCGCACCAGCCATTCGCCGTCGGAGGCGGATTCGGAGCGCGCCCAACCGGTCGACGCGCCGAGGTCGGGGCGCCCACCGCGTTCGGGCCGGTTACGTCGTGGCACGCCCGAAACGGTATACGGCGGGCCCGGCCGGCCGCCGACGTAGGCGCGCAGGGTCACACCCGGTCCGCCTTCCGTCACGCGTGTCGTCCGCCTGATCACGCATGACGTCCGCCTGATCACGCATGACGTCCGCCGGATCACCCGTGTCGTCCGGCCGATCATGCGTGATCGAAGCCGGATCATGCGTGATCGGAGGCGTGACTCGGGGAGTCAGCCGCCGAAGTAGGCGCCCGGCGTCACACCGACCGCGCGGCGGAACGCGGCGACGAAAGCGCTCGGCGACGAGTAGCCGATCCGGCGGGAGACGGCGGTCAGCGGCATGCCCTCGGCCAGCAGCGGCAATGACGCGCGCAGGCGCGCTTGGACCCGCCACGCGCCGAACGTCGTGCGGCACTCGGTGAGGAACAGCCGCGCGAGGGTGCGCTCGCTCGCGCCCGCGTGCCGGCCGAAATCGGCGAGGGCGCGGCGGTCCGCAGGATCGGCGATCACCGCCCGCGCGACGGCCAGCGCACGTTCGTCGGACGGCATCGGCACGGTGATCGGCACGACGTCCACCGGTTCGAGCAGGTCGAACGCGACCGCCTCGGCCCGGCGGCGCGCGTCGTCGCCGAGGTCGGCCGCGCCGAGGTGCTCCAGCAGTTCGCGCAGCAACGGGCGGACGGCGACGAGCGTCGGTTCGGGCCAGCGCACCGGGCATCGGTCCCGGGCGGCGTAGATCCCCCGCAACACGGTCTGCGCGGTGGCACCGGTCCGGTGGACGACCCCGGCCGGGATCCAGAGCGCCCGCGTCGGCGGCAGCACCCAGTGCCGCTCGCCGACGTTCACGCTGAGGATCCCCCGCGCCGCCCAGGCGAGCTGGTGGCCGTCGTGTTCGTGCCAAGGGAGCCAGGTGCCCGCGGGCAGGTCCATCTCGCCGAGCACCATCGCCGTGGACATCGGCGGCAGGAGTCCGATATTCGACATCGGTTGGCAGCCTATCGCCTATCGGTCACCGTTAGCTTCGAACGCATGCCGATGAACCTGGTGCACCGCAAACTCTGCAGTTCCGCGCTGTGGGCGAAGGCCGTCGCCGCCGAGATGCCGGGCAACGTCGCCGGCTTCGACCTGGGTGACTCCGTCCTGGAGATCGGCCCCGGCTTCGGCGCGACCACACGCGCGCTCGTCGGCCTCGTCCCCCGGTTGACCGCCGTCGAGATCGACGAGGCGTCGGCGGACCTCCTCAAGCGGGAATTCGACGGCCGGGTGCGGATCGTCCAGGGCGACGGGGCGGCGATGCCCTTCGAGGACGGCGAGTTCTCCGCGGTCGTCTGCTTCACGATGCTGCATCACGTGCCGACGACGGCGTTACAGGACTCGATCTTCGCCGAGGCGTTCCGCGTGCTCCGCCCCGGCGGTGTCCTGCGCGCGATCGACAGCCTGGCGAACGCGCCGTTCCGGCTCCTCCACCTCGGCGACACGATGAACGCGCTCGACCCGGTCTCGCTCTGGCCCCGGCTCACCGACGCCGGATTCACCGACATCGAGGTCGACCACGTACCCAAGCGCTCCGTGAAGTTCTCGGCGAGGAAGCCCGTCTGACCGGCTAGGGGTTCGTTCACGAAAAGCCCGGGTCTTAGGGGCTGCCCGGGCGCCAGGGGCGTCCTAGCGTCGGGGCAATGAATCGTCTGTTTCGCGGTTTGGCGGCGATCGCCGCCGGCACCGCCTTGTTCTCCGGAACACTCGCGGCCGGCCAGGCCGTCGCCGCCCCGGCCAGGGAAGGACTGCAAAAGGCGCTGGACGACGCCGTCGCCGCCGGTGCGCCCGGCGCGTACGCCGCGGTGCTCGACGAGGACGGCGGCTGGTACGGCCGGAGCGGCGTCGGCGACGTCACGACGGGCGGCGCGCCGGACCCCCGCGGCCGTTTCCGGGCGGGCAGCATCACCAAGAGCGTGGTCGCCACCGCCGTCCTGCAACTGGCCGGTGAGGGCGAAGTCGGCCTCGACGACCGCGTCCAGGACCGCCTTCCCGGGCTGCTGCCCTACACCGAGCCGATCACCGTGCGCCAGTTGCTGCAGCACACCAGCGGGATCCCGGCGACCGACCGGTGGAACAGCCTCCCGGAGATCGACACGACCCGCTGGCGGCACCAGTCACCGGACGAGACCATCCGGCTGGGGACCGAGGGCAAACCGCTGGCCTTCCCACCCGGCCAGGGCATGGTGTACTCCAACACCAATTACGCCGTGCTCGGGAAACTCGTCGAAAAGCTCACCGGTGACGAGCTGAATTCCGTGCTGCAGCGCCGGGTTCTCGACAAGGCGGGGATGCGGGACAGCTCCCTCCCGTACCGCTATCCCCACGTCCATCACGCGGCCGCCCGTGGTTACGAACGGCTGTACGGTCCCGACGCGCCGCTGACCGACGTCACCGACTACGAGATGTCGCGGTTCTGGGGTTCCGGGAATCTGATCTCCACCGCCGACGATCTGAACCGGTTCTATGGCGCCGTGTTCACCGGACGGCTCTTCCCCGCGGCGCAGCTGGCCGAGATGCGCAAGACCGTGCCCAGCGGCGTTCCCGCGGTGGACTCGGGCCTCGGCGTCATGCGGCTGCGGCTCCCGCAGGGCTGCGCCGCGCCGGAGGCTTGGGGCTTCAACGGTTCGGTGCCCGGCTACAACACCTGGAGCATGCGGACCTCCGACGGCGCCAGGCAGATCACGGTCGGCGTCACCACGAACCTCACCTCCGAAACCGCGCGCTCGGCCGTGCTCCGCGCGATGTTCGCCGAGTTCTGCGGCTAGCCGCGCGCGAGGACCAACGGGACGAGTTGCTCGGCCGGCGTGAGCGAGCCGTGCTGCCCGACCAAGGAGGACTCGACGGCCTCCGCCAGTTCTCGCACGAGCCCGAAGCGTCCCTTCGCCGCCACGACCACGTCGCCGATACGCGGGCGGACCCGATCGGAGACCGGCCCGAACCAGCCCGCCTCGACGGCCTCGTCGCGCGGGAGGATCCACGCCCGGTCTCCGATCACCTCGCGCCACGCCGCCAGGACATCGGCATCCGCGCCGGCTTCGCTGTAGACGTGCCGCGCCCGGACCTCGCCGCCGATGGCCCGGACGCCGCCGAGCAGCGCGGGTGTCTCGTCGATGTCGAGCGCGCCCTCGACGGTGACCATGCCATGGTCGGCCACGACGGCGAGGAGCGCGCCGGGCGGCAGGCCGTCCACAAGGGACTCGACCAGCCGGTCGACCTGCCGCAGTTGCATCCGCCACGGCGCCGAACCAGGCCCGTAGATGTGGCCCAGCATGTCGAGTTCGCTGTGATAGCCCCAGCAGAACGCGGGCCGCGCTTCGAGGCAGTGCAGGACGCAGGCGGCCAGGTCACCGAGCGCGTGGACGCCCACATAGCGCGCGCCGGACTGTGTCGCCCGGGTGAGCGCGGTGTCGGCGAACTTCGCCGAAGACACCACGCTGGTCGTGATCCCGGCGGCCGCCGCGCGTTCGAACGTCGTCGGCAGCGGCTGCACCTCGCGCGGCGGCAACGCCCCGCGGAGATCGCCGCCGTCCACGTGGCTGCTCCAGCGCAACGCGTTCAGGACGCCGGTGCCCGGCACCTCGAAGCTGTACCCGACCAGGCCGTGTTCCCCCGACGCCAGCCCCGTGCCGATCGCGCCGAGCCCGGCCGCCGTCGTCGCCGGGAAACCGACCCGCAGCGGCGACTTCGCCAGCTGGGTGAGCACGGGCGCGTCGGTGGGATGCTCGGCCAGCAGCTCCCAGCCGAGACCGTCGATGAGCAGGACACAGGCGCTGGACGCCTCCGCCAGGCTCAGCGAATTGGCGAACCCCTCGGCGCCGAGGGCGGAAAGCACGGACGGGACGACTTGGCCGAGATGCGGCACGTGCGCCGCGACAGGCAGTTCCACCCGGCCAGCTTGCCATCCCGGCGGCCGGAAGGAGATGGGATAATGACGGAATGCCGACCTACGCCTACCGCTGCCGCGAATGCGCCGGAACCTTCGAACTGCTGCGGCCGATGAGCGAGTCCGGTGCGCCCGCGCCGTGTCCCGAGGGCCACCAGGACACCGTCAAGCTGCTGACGACCGTCGCGCTGACCGGGTCCGCTTCCGGTCCGGCCCCTGTTCCCGCAGGTGGAGGCGGTTGCTGCGGCGGAGGCTGCTGCAGCTGACCCACCCGTTCGGGTGGCGCAACGTGTGATCGCCCGAATGGCGGGTACCCCCTTCCCACCAGTCTGGAAGCTCCAGTGGTGGGAAGGGAGAAAGTCCAGTGGCCACATCAGCACTGGCGGCCGTCGACTTCGGTCAAGGCGTGTCGAGCGCCTGGAGTTCGGTCGCCACCTTCGTCCCGAAACTGCTCGCGTTCCTGGTCATCCTGTTCATCGGCTGGCTGATCGCCAAGGCGCTCTCGAAGGCCGTGAGCATGGTGCTCGAGAAGGTCGGGTTCAACCGGCTCCTCGAACGCGGGGGCTTCAAACAGATGCTCGCGCGCAGCCAGTTCGACGCGTCCGGCATCATCAGCAAGATCGTCTATTACGCGATCCTGCTGATCGCCCTGCAGTTCGCGTTCGGCGTGTTCGGCCCGAACCCGGTGAGCGCGCTGCTCAACGACATCGTCGCGTGGCTGCCGCGTGCCATCGTCGCGATCGTCATCGTGGTGATCGCCGGCGCGGTCGCCAAGGCGGTCAAGGATCTGATCGGGAACGCCCTCGGCGGTGTCTCCTACGGCAAGGTGCTCGCCACCATCGCCTCGGTGTTCATCTGGGGCCTCGGTGCGATCGCCGCGCTGAACCAGATCGGCGTGGCCACCGCGGTCACGATGCCGGTGCTGATCGCCGTGCTCGCCACGGTCGGCGGTATCGCCGTCGTCGGTGTCGGCGGTGGTCTCATCAAGCCGATGCAGCAGCGCTGGGAGACCTGGCTCGGCCGGGCCGAGGCGGAGATCCCCGCCGCGAAGGCGCAGGCCGAGGCCTACCAGCGCGGTCGCGAGGACGCGGGCCGCTCGGGTGAGGTACCGACGGAGCGGACGACGGTCAACCAGCCGGTGTCCGCCGGGCATCACGCCGTGAACCCGAACGCGCCGACGCAGCACCAGCAGTTCCCGCCCAGCCAGGGTCAGGTGCCGCAGCATCAGGATCCCGGCCAGCGGCCCCCCGGTGGAAACATGCCCCCTCCGCCGGAGTACCGCTGACCTTCCACGGGAGCGGGTGGGGCGTCCGGCCGCCCTACCCGTTCCCGGTCGGCTGGGTCCGCCGGTCGTCCATCGAGGCGGCCAGCGAACAAACGCCGACCAGCCGCGCGGTCAACCAGTCGCTGGTGGTCCACGCGGTCAGATCGGCCGGAGCACGGAACGTCCAGCCCTTGGCCTTCGCCTCGTCGAGCAGCCCGCGCGTGTAGCCGGCGAGCAGGACGACCCCGGCCACCGCCGCCGAGCCTTCGACCCCGACCGCGAGGATGTCGCGCACCGCGGCGGAGTGCTGATCGAAGACGGCGGACAGCGCGGGCACGGCCGCCGCGGCGGCGAGCCCGGCCACACCGATCTGCTGGTGCAGCCGGGAAAGCGTGCTACGAGCCGAAGATTCCACCCAGGACGAGACCAGATCTTTCACCCGACCAGGTTAGCCAGGCCGGACGATTTGTCGACATCCCGGTGATGACGATCGCAGAACTCAGCAAGCTTTGAGTGCTTGATCGAGGTCGTGCCACAGGTCCTCGACGTCCTCCAGCCCCACCGACATGCGGATGAGCCGGTCGGTGACCCCCGCGCCGCGCCGGTCGTCCTCGGCGACGATCCGGTGGCTGATCGACGCGGGATGCTGGATGAGCGAATCCACACTTCCGAGGCTGACGGCCGGGGTGATCAGCCGGACCGCGCCGATGAGCGCGTGCGGATCGCCGTCCACCTCGAACGCGATCAGCGGACCACCGATGGCCGGGTAGTGCACGGCGCTCACGTTCGCGTGGCCGCGAAGCCGCTCGACGAGTTCGGCGGCCGTCGCGGACGCGGCGTTGACGCGCAGCGGAAGGGTCGAGAGGCCGCGAAGCAGCATGTACCCGGCGAGCGGGTGCAGCACGCCTCCGGTGGCGAAGCGGATCTGCCGCAGCATCCCCGCGTCTTCGGCGCCGCAAGCCACCACGCCGCCCATGACGTCGCCGTGCCCGCCGAGGAACTTGGTCGCGCTGTGCAGGACGAACCGGGCGCCGTGCCGTCCCGGCCGCTGGAGAACGGGGGTCGCGAAGGTGTTGTCGACCAGCACCGGGACCTCGCCCGCGGCGCGCACGATCTCGGCGATGTCGACCTCGCGCAGGGTCGGGTTCGCGGGGGTTTCGAGCAGCACCAGCCCGGTGTCGGGACGCAGCGCCGAGGCGACGCCCTCCGGATCGGCCCAGGTCACCTCGGTCCCGAGCAGCCCGGACGTCAGCATGTGGTCGGTGCAGCCGTAGACCGGCCGGACGGCGACGACGTGCCGCTTGCCCTGGGCGACGGCCGCGAGCAGCGAGGCCGAAACCGCGGCCATGCCGGTAGCGAACGCGACGGCGTCCTCGAACCCTTCGAGTTCGGCCAGCGCCTTCTCGAAACGCTCGACGGTGGGGTTGCTCAGCCGCCCGTAGACCGGGAGCCCGGACAGCGAGCCCGAGGCGGCGAATTCGTCGATGCGGCCCGCCTCCTCGACACTGTCCCGCGACGGGTAGGTCGTGGACAGGTCGAGCGGAGCGGCGTGGACGCCGAGGTCCGTGAGATCGTCACGGCCGGCGTGGACGGCTCGGGTGCGCAGCGTTGCGGTCATACCCCAGATGGTGCGATTTTCTCCGGATCGACCGCAATATCCTCGGATATCATTCGCTGATGTCGGATTCCGTCGAACTGAGCACGGTTGATCTTCGAATTCTGCGGCTCTTGCAGAACGACGCCCGGATCTCGAACAAGGATCTGGCGGCCGAAGTCGGCGTCGCACCCTCGACCTGTCTCGACCGCGTCAACCGGCTGCGCGAGCTCGGAGTGATCATCGGCCAGCGCGCCGAGGTGGACGCGGCCAAACTCGGCCGCCCGCTCGAAGCGCTCCTGTTCGTGCAGGTCCGCCCGCACCGGCGCGCACTGGTCGATTCGTTCGTCGAGCATCTGCTGGCGCTGCCCGAGGTCCGCGCCGTCTATCACCTGACCGGCCCGGACGACTTCCTCGCGCATGTCGCCACCGCCTCGGCGACCGAACTGCAACGGCTGGTGCTCGACGAACTGACCGCCCGCGACGAGGTCGCCAGGGTGCACACGAACCTCGTCTTCCAGCACTGGAGCGGGGGACCTTTGCTACCACCCGGCTGATCAGGCGATCCGGACCTTGAACGGATGCCGCGGATCGGTGGGGCAGGTGAAGACGTTCAGCACTCCCCGGTCACCGAACGCCCAGCACGCCGGTTCTTCGTCGTCGACCCCGCAACCGCAGCCGACCTCGTGTTCCTCCGTGGCCAGCGCGAGCGTCTGTCTCAGCTCGGCACCGCACTCCCGGCAGCCCAGGTCGACGCGTTCGGCCACGTGCCAGGCCGTCCAGCCGCCGATCTTCGCGTAGTGGTCGAGTTCGGGCCAGCCCTCCGGGTCTTCGCTCGCGCCTTCGGGGATGCCGAGCGCGGCGCGGGTCTCCGGCGGGAAATCGCAGAGGCGCGGCAGCTCGTCGATCGAGCACGGTTCGAAGACGCACGGTTCCGGCAGGTAGGCGGCTTGGGCGTCCTCGGGGGCGGGCGGCGGCTCCGCGATGTCCCCCACCTCGGCGGAATCGCGCCACACCAGCCGGACGGCGGGGCCGCGGTGGTACGGGTTGTCGTGTTCCAGCGGGCAGAACAGGATCTGCAGGACGTCGGTGCCCTCCGGGAAGGGCAGCTCCGGGAAGTCGTCGCGGAAGAACTGCGCCGCGCCGACCATCGCCGGGACCGGCTCGTCGAGCGGATGCCCACCCGGCCACGCGTCGTCGGACGCGTCGGGGTCCGGCGGCCAGGTCACCGGGCACTCCGGCCATGGCTCGTCCGACGGCCAGAGCAGCGGCCCGCCGAAGTGGCTTTCGTCCGGACGGGGCAATCCCGGCGCGGGGTGCAGCCGGATGGCCGTCCGGACCAGGTCGTTCAGACCGGGGATGGGCACCCCGTCGTATGTGAGCTGACGCACTCCCGGGAGCTTAGAGGTCCGGCAGCGGATCTTCAGGTTTTCCCCGCATGATCTCGGCATCCGCGGCGTGCACGACGGAGATGTACTCGTCGTCGATCTCGTAGTCGACGCCGTTGAACTTGAACCACGGGACGGTCGAGGTGTCGACCGGCCCGATCCGATGGTTCCGCAACGTCGTCGCGACGACGCGTTTCGGCATCTTCCGGCTCAGGTACCCGGTGGTCAGGATCGTGATCGTCTTGCGTGTCACCGCGAAGAACACACCGGGGTTGGTGCTGCCGAAGACGTCGGCTGGGAACACGTAATGGATCTCGTCGTCCGGATCGAGGAGTTCCTTGATCCGTTTCCTGACCCCCGCGGAAACCGGCATGGCATCCAAGTTACCGCGCCGAGTAGTCCTTGAACCCCTTCCCGGTCTTGCGGCCGAGCCGACCGGCGGTCACGAGGTGCTCCAGCAACGGCGCCGGCGCGAAGCCCTCTTCGCGGAACTCGTTGTACAGCGTCCGCTGGATCGCCAGCGAAACGTCCAGCCCGACGACGTCGAGCAGTTCGAAGGGACCCATCGGCAGCCCGCAGCCGACCTTCATCGCGGTGTCGATGTCGTCGGCTTCCGCGTAGTGCGCTTCGAGCATCTTCACCGCGTCGTTCAGGTACGGGAACAGCAGCGCGTTGACGATGAACCCGGCCCGGTCGCCGCAGTGCACGGGGTGCTTGCCCACGGCAGCGCAGACGGCGTCGACGGTCGCGATCACGTCGGGAGCGGTGGCGATGGTGGAGACGACCTCGACGAGTTTCATCACCGGCGCCGGGTTGAAGAAGTGCACGCCGACCACGTCGGAAGGCCGCGAAGTGGCGGCCGCGCATTCGATGACCGGCAGCGAGGACGTGGTCGTCGCCAGGACCGCGCCCGGCTTCACGACGTCGTCGAGCGCGGCGAAGACGGCCTGCTTGACGGCCAGGTCTTCGGCCACCGCCTCGACGACGAGGTCGACGTCGGCCAGTTCTTCGAACTCCACCGCCGGCGAGATCCGGCCGAGCGCGGCGGCGGCGTCCTCTTCGGACAGCTTGCCCTTGACGACGGCCTTGTCCAGCGACTTCTTCACCCGCGCGACCGACGCCGCGGCCTTCTCCGCGCTCCGGGCGCGCAGGATGACCTCGTAGCCGCGTTTCGCGAACACCTCGACGATGCCCGTCGCCATGGTCCCGGTCCCGACGACGCCGACCTTGCGCACTTCGCGCGCCGTCGCCGTGTCCACTGTGGACTTCGTGACCGCGTCGGTCACCGTCGGCGAATCGGGCTCGTCGTAGGTGTAGAAACCCCGGCCCGTCTTCCGGCCGAGCAGCCCGGCGGTGATCATCTGCTTGAGCAGCGGCGCCGGCGCGTGCAGCCGGTTGCGCGACTGGTGGTACATCGTGTCGAGGATCTCGTACGCGGTGTCCAGCCCGATGAGGTCGAGCAAAGCCAAGGGCCCCATGGGATATCCGCAGCCGAACCGCATCGCCGCGTCGAGGTCCTCGCGGGTGGCGTAGCGCTGCTCGTACATCCGCACGGCGTGGTTGAGATACCCGAAGAGCAGGGCGTTGGCGATGAACCCGGCGCGGTCGCCGATCACCACCGGAGTCTTGCCGAGCCGTTCGGCGAACGCGACGACGTCGGTGACCACGTCGGGCTCGGTGACGACGGTGCGGACGACCTCGACCAGCTTGAGGATCGGCGCCGGGTTGAAGAAGTGCATCCCGACGACCTTGCCCGGCCGCGCGGTGTGGACGCCGATCTCGGTGATCGACAGCGAAGAGGTGTTCGAGACGAAGATCGTGTCCGGACCGGTGATCTTGTCCAGCTGCGCGAACACGTCGGATTTCGCTTCGAGGTTCTCCGGGATCGCCTCGATCACCAGGTCCACATCGGACAATTCCGCCAGCGACGTGGTGTACCGGATCCGGTCCAGGAGCGCGCTCCGGCCGTCGGCGTCGAGTTTGCCGCCGGACACCGCCCGTTCGGTCGAATGCTCCAGATGACCCCGTCCGCGGTGGACGCCGTCGTCGTCGATCTCCACCGCGACGACCGATACGCCGCTCCGCGCGAGCACCTCGGCGATCCCGGCACCCATGGTGCCGAGACCGATGACTCCCACACTCGAGATTTCCCGCGCCACAACCGGCCTCCGGAGGTTACTCGCTGGTAGTTTCTCCGATCGTGCCATGCCGGGGCGCGGAAAGCAGCGGCTGTCACCCTCCGAATCGAGTAAGTGTCACTCGCGGACGAGGGCTGAAGGACGCTTTTCCTCCGGCGCCGATGGCCGGATCAAGGGACCTTTGCCACCAGCCGGCCGATGTCGGGCGCCGATGGTCCGCCAGCGAGGACCCTCAGGTCCGTGAAGGCCTCCTTGAGGGACCCAGAGTCCCTCAAGGAGGCCTTCACGGACCTGAGGATATGGACAAATATTCGCAAATCGGGCAATTCACCACAGCGGGCGTCCTCTATGGACAATCAGGGAGGCGCCTGGTGCGTGAAGGCCTCACCTCACTCGCCGAAGTTCTGCCTCCGGCGGGGGCCAAGTACATGAAGGCCCCCTTCACCGCGCTAGACGCAAGGAAGGGGGCCTTCATGTACTTGGGGCGTTCCATGAAGGCCCCAGCTCACTCGCCGAAGTTCTGCTCCACCAGATCCTTGACCTTGGTGAGCGCTTCATCGGCCTGCGAGCCCTTCGCGCGGACCTCGATCCGGTCGCCCTGGCGCGCGCCGAGCGCCATCAGCGCGAGCACGCTGTTGGCGTCCGCGGTCTCGTCGCCCAGCCGCACGGTGACCTGCGCGTCCAGCCCCGCGATACTGCGCACCAGTACCGCGGCCGGCCGCGCGTGCAGCCCGACGTCGTTCCGCAGCGTGAGTTCGACACTGCTCTCGCCGTCCTGCGCGCCTTCGTCGAACGTCAGGTCCGGCGGTGCGCCCGCCGAGGCGGCCGCTTCGCCGACGGCCTTGCGGTCCGCCCCGCCCTGCGCCGCGACGGCGGCGGCGATCGCGCCTTCGACCAGCGGCGCGTCCACGACGACCGCGGCCGACGGGTCGGCGAGCGATTCGACCGCCAGTTCCGCGGTCATCTGCGCGCTGCCCAGGTCGTACAGCAGGACGACGCCCGATCCCGAATCGGCGCGCTGCGTCGCGGCGACGACCTCGTCGTAGTCCGTTCCGATCCCGCCGTCGGCCAGGCCGCCCGCCGCCGCGATGGTGACGTCCGGCGCCATCTGCGCGGCGAGTTCCGCGAGCCCTTCGGCGAGTTTGGAGCTGTGGGAGACGAGCACGATTCCGACGCTCACTTGGCGGCCTCCGCGAAGGCGCGCAGCAGCAGTGCCGTCGAACGGGCACCAGGGTCCATATGCCCCTTCGCCCGCTCTCCGAGGTACGACGCCCGGCCCTTGCGCGGCACGAGGTCCACAGTGGACTCGGCGCCCTTGTCCGCGGCGGCGGCGGCCGCGGCCAGGATCGCCGCGACGCCGTCGCCGACGGCCTCCTCGGCGGCGGAGACGGCGGGGATCAGGGCGTCGACCATGGTCGCGTCTCCCCCGACGGCCTTGCCGCGTGCCTGCACTCCTTCGAGCGCCGCGCGCAGGGCCTCGACCAGCAGCGGACCGTCCACTTCGGCCGCGTCGCCCAGTTTGACCGACGCGCGCAGGAAAGCCGTGCCGTACAACGGGCCCGCCGCGCCGCCGACCTTTGAGATCAGCGTCGTGGCGGCGAGCTTCGCGACCGCGGCGGGGGTCTCGGGCGTGGCGGAGTCCAAAGCGGACACGATGGCGGTGAAGCCCCGGTCCATGTTCTCGCCGTGGTCGGCGTCGCCGATCGCGCGGTCGAGGTCGACCAGTTCGGCACGATGCTCGGCGATCACCGCGGCCGCCGCCCGCAAGGCGGCGGCGAGCGTCTCGGCGGTGCAGGCCATCAGACTCCCCACCTCAGGGCCGGGGTGTTCACCGGCGTGTCCCACAACTCGGTCAGCTCGTCGTCCAGTTTCAGCAACGTCAGGCTCATCCCCTGCATCTCGAGGCTGGTGATGTACGGCCCCACCAGCCGCCGTTCGACCACGATCCCACGCTCGGCCAGCAGCCGCTCGGCGATCCCGTGGGCGAGGTACAGCTCGACCAGCGGGGTCCCGCCCATCGAGTTCGTGAACAGCAGGACCTTGTCGCCCTCGGCGAAGGGCAGGTCCGTGACCACCGCTTCGACCATGCGCGCGACGAGTTCGTCGGCCGTCGTCACGGCGGTGCGCTCGATACCGGGCTCGCCGTGGATGCCGATGCCGAACTCGATCTCGTCGTCCGCGAGGTCGAAACTCGGCTCGCCCGCGTGCGGCACGGTCGGCGCGGTGAGTGCGACCCCGATCGACCGCACCTGGCCGATCACCTTGCGTGCCAAGGCCTCCACCGCGTCCAGCGTGTCGCCCCGTTCGGCGGCGGCGCCGGTGATCTTCTCCAGCAGCACCGTGCCGCCGACGCCGCGACGGCCGGCCGTGTACGTGGAGTCCTTGACCGCGACGTCGTCGTCGATGACCACGCTGCGCACGTCCAGCCCTTCGGCGGCGGCGAGTTCCCCGGCGGTCTCGAAGTTGAGCACGTCACCGGTGTAGTTCTTCACGATCAGCAGCGCGCCCGCGTCCCCGGTGGTCGCCTTGACCGCGGCTTCCACGGCGTCCGGCGTCGGCGAGGTGAACACGGCGCCCGGGACGGCGGCGGCGAGCATGCCCTGCCCGACGAAACCGCCGTGCAGCGGCTCGTGCCCGGAACCGCCGCCGGAGATCACCGCGACCTTGCCCGCCACCGGCGCGTCCACACGTACCACGATCGCCGGGTCGTCCTCCACGCGCAGGACGTCCGCATGCGCCGCGGCGAGCCCGCGCAACGATTCCGCGACCACCGTCTTCGGGTCGTTGATGATCTTCTTCAAGGGTGGCCTCCGGCACGTCGGCGGGTGGGGTGTCCCCTTCCTACCTCTCCCGGCCGGATGCCGCCAGCGTCAGGGCTTCGGCAGCTTGGAGATCACCGATTTGGCGATCTTCGCCGCCTTCCCGCACGACGCCGCTTCGTCCTTCTTCTCGTCGTAGTTCTTGTAGATCACGCTGACGATCTCGACGTCCTCGTCGGCCCACGGCTTGTGCTGCCACTCCATCTTGCACTCGGCGTCGCTGCCGCTGCCGACCTTCTGGTACACGGCGACGCCGTCGATGTCGACCTTCTTGGTCCCGTCGCGTTCCTCCGGCGGCAGGCCCTTGCGGAAGCCGATCGAGATCCTCGGGTTGGAGCCCGGGGTCCAGTCGCAGGAGTGGAAGGAGGTGAGGGTGGTCGCGCCGTGCGGCACCACCTCGTTGAGGACGGCGGTGTCGGCGGCGGTGCACGGATCGACCGTGGTGAGCGTGCCCGCGGCCGACGGGTACTTCGCCGGTGACGCGTGCAGGCTCTTCACGGCCTTCGCGGCCACCGCACGCCCTGTCGCGCACGGGTCGCCGCCGTCGTAGGTGACCGAGAAGGAGATCCCGCGCTCGGGCTTGCGCAGGGTCATGATGCCGACGTCGCAGCTCTTCCCGTCCTTGTCCTTCCGCTCGATCTGCGGCAGCCCGTCGACCGCCGAAACGGTGACGCCGTTGATCGAGGAGTAGGTCGAAGCGCCGATCTCGACCCGGACGGCGACTTCCTTGCCTCCGGCGTCGACGGCCTTCGCCCGGCAAGTGCCGAACGAGGTGAGATTCGACGTCGGGTCCTCCGGCGTGCCGAGGCCGCTCATCACTTCCTTGTTCACCAGGCCGCACGGGTCGATCGTGCGCAGCACCGCGGGGGTGACCGCCGGATCGTTGATGTCCCCGTCGGGCACCGAACCGGAACCGGAGCCGGGTTCGGCGGCGACGGTGGTGCGGGCGAAGTTGGACTTGCCGAGGTTCTGACCGCAGGCCGAGAGCACGCCCAGTGCGGCGACCAGGGCCAGCACGGACGCGATCCGGCGACGTCGAGCGTTGAGCAGCACGAGATGCACGGTAGCCGGAGCCCCTCGCCGCTGTCCGGACAACCCGGCTATTCGCCGCTCTCGCCGTCGGTGCTCGGCGGCACCACGATGGGCCGCAGCTTCGCCCAGAGCATGAACAACGCCGCGAACACCAGCATGCCGATACCCGCCCACAGGTTGATGTTGACGTCGGCGGCCTTGGCCAGCTCCTCCTCGGTGGTGAAGCCGATGCCCATGATCGTGAGCACCAGCCCGTAACCGCCGATGAGCAGGGCGATGATCAGCCGGATGTCGAAGACGCCGGCCTTCTTGGGAGCTTGCGAAGCAGCCATCTCCGGCCTCCTAGAAGATGATGTTGAGCGCGATGGTCAGGATCAGCACGATGCCCGCGAGCAGGCCCGGCTTGCGGTACCAGCCCGCGTCGTCGCCCGTCTCGTCGTGCTTCAGCGACTCCTTCGGAGTGAGGGAGTAGACGAGGCCGACCAGCTGGGCCTCCGGCTTCGGCGCGGTGGCGAGCGAGACCGCGACGCTGACCGCGATGTCCACGACGAACGCCGTACCCGCGGCCACGAAGCTGATGCCCTGCCCGGTGAGCCCGAGGACCCCGGCCTGCGACAACAGCCACACGGTGATCGCCGAGGCGGTACCGGACACCAGGCCGACCCAGCCCGCGGTCGGCGTCATCCGCTTCCAGAACATGCCGAGGATGAAGGTGGCGAACAGCGGCGCGTTGAAGAAGGAGAACAGGTCCTGCAGGTAGGTCAGGATGTTCCCGGAGTTCGACGCGATGAACGCGGTGCCGATGGCGAGCACGGTGCCGATGGCGGTGACCAGGCGGCCGAGCCGGAGGTAGTAGCCGTCCGACTCGTTCTTCTTCACGTACGACTGCCAGATGTCGTAGGTGAACACGGTGTTGAACGAGCTCAGGTTCGCGGCCATCCCGGCCATGAACGAGGCGAGCAGCCCGGCGAGCGCGACACCGAGCATGCCGTTGGGCAGCAGGTCGCGCATCAGCAGCAGGATGGCGTTGTTCGCGGTCACGCCGCTCGGCGCGTCGCCGCCGTCGAGCAGGACCTGCTTGTCCTGGACGTACTCGGAAACGGTGACCGCGGCGATCATGCCGGGGATGATCACGATGAACGGGACCAGCATCTTCGGGAAGGCGCCGATGATCGGCGTCCGCCGCGCGGCCGACATGCTCTTCGACGCCATCGCGCGCTGGACCTCGACGAAGTTCGTGGTCCAGTAGCCGAAGGACAGCACGAAACCGAGACCGAAGACGAGACCGAGGATCGACAGGAAGCTGTTGCCGAAGCCGGTGAGGTTGTCACCCGGCCACGAGTGCAGCTGCGCGTCGCCGCCGGGGCTCGCGGTGACCTTGTCGACCAGGCCCTGCCAGCCGCCGACCTTCACCAGGCCGACGATGGTCAGCGGCAGCAGCGCCGCGACGATCACGAAGAACTGCAAGACCTCGTTGTAGATCGCGGCGGAGAGACCGCCGAGCGCGGTGTACGAGAGCACGACCGCGGCCGCGACGATGATCGACACCCACAGCGGCCAGCCGAGCAGGAGGTTCACCACGCTCGCGAGCAGGAACAGGTTCGCGCCCGCGATGAGGATCTGCGCGCTCGCGAAGCTGATGCCGTTGACCAGGTGGGCGGGTTTGCCGAACCGGCGGAGCATGAACTCCGGGACACTGCGGACCTTCGAGCCGTAGTAGAACGGCATCATCACGATGCCGAGGAACAGCATCGCCGGGATCGCGCCGATCCAGAAGTAGTGCACGGTCGGCAGGCCGTAGAGCACACCGTTGGCCGACATGCCCATGATCTCGACCGCGCCGAGGTTCGCCGAAATGAAGGCGAGACCGGTGACCCAGGCGGGCAGCGACCGGCCAGAGAGGAAGAAGTCGAGGCTGCTCGAGACCGACCTCCGCGCCATGTACCCGATGCCGAGCACCAGCGCGAAATAGAAGGCGAGCAGGACGTAGTCGATCGGACTTGCGTCGAGCCGCAGGTTCGCATCGGCCAGCACGTGCAACCGACCCACCTCCATAGTGAAAATGTCCACGAGAAACGCCGGTATCGCGTCAATCGCGGACCATACTGCATGGATTCAGGAACGGCAGTGCGGGTGCGCGACGAGTGCCCTGAAGTGTCTGTTTCAGGGCGATTCTTGACAATTCCTGTCCGGTCGAGGCGCACTCAGGGACGTTTCACCTTTTCCTCGTCCGCGCCCAGTGCGATGTACACGTCGATCCATTGGCGATCGATGTCGGTGACGTCGCCGCCGTCGCAGTACGGTTTGGCCCCGTTCGCGGTGTAGTAGCGGAGCAGGGCGAGGGTCTCGTCGGTGCGCCGGATCGAGTCGTCGGTGTAGCGGGGACCCGGCGCCCGCGGCTGATGCTTCATACAGGTCAATTCGGTCACGACGCCCTCGGTGGTCTCGTCGTCGAACCGTGGCCCGGCGTCGGACCCCGTCTCGGAGCACGCCACGACGACGGCGAGGAAGACCAGCGTGCTCAGCGCGGCGCCGCGCAACCGGCGCGGAACCCTTTCGGTGGGCAGATTGCGCATGGGTCGGCCGCCTTTCCGGTCGTGGTCCCGCCGTCGCGGACTCATCCGGCACCGCCGAGGTTCGCCAGCGTGGTGCGTGCCGTCCGCGCGTCGGTCAAGGAGAAGTTCGGGTTGATGCGCAGCGCTTCGGCGAGCGCCTTGACGGCTTCACCCGGCCGCCCGAGCGCGGCGAGGATCATGCCGCGGTGGTAGGAGAACGAGGCGCTGCGCCAGCCGGTGCTCGCCGCCCGGTCGGCGAAGGTGAGGGCTTCGGCGTTCCGGCCGTTGAGGTGCAGTGCCCAGGCCATGGCGTCGGCGACGAACACGGGTTGCCTGCGCTCCCATTCCGCCTGCGCGAACCGGAGGGCCTGCACGGCGTCGCCGCGGTCCGCGGCCACCAAGGACGCTTCGAGGTCCACGTTCGCACCGGAGTCGACTTCGAGGCGTCGCTGCTCCTCGAAGAGCTCGTACTGACGTGCGGCGGATTCCGGTGCCCCCGACGCCGACAGCAGCAGGGCGTACTCGCGCAGATTCCCCACGTTCGGCTGACGGGCCACGAGGTCCCGATAGCCGGCGAGCGCCTTGGCGGTCTGCCCGCGTGCCGCCGCGACCTTGGCCTTTCCTTGCTGGAGCGAGGTTTCCTGCGGCAATGCGCGCTCGCCCGCCTCGAAATGCAGCTGTGCGGTGTCGAGATCCCCGTTGTCGAAGGCGAGTTCGCCGAGGAGATTGCGGCAGAACGCGACGTCGCTGGGATCGACGGCGTCCGCCAGTGCCCGATCGAGCGCGTGCCGGGCGTCGTCGACACGACCGTGTATTTCGAATTCGTAGGCGGCGCGGGTGAACGAGGAGACACCCGGTTTCAGATCGAGCATCCGCTGCAACGCGGCGGTGGCCGCGGCCGTGTCCCCGAGCTGGGTGTAGGCGTCGTTGAGCACGCCGTGGATCTCGGCGTTGTCCGGCAGCGCGGCCTTCGCCTTCTCGCCCCAGTCGCGAGCGCCGGCGAAGTCGTGCCGCGCGTTGGCGAGCGCGCCCATGCCCGCCAAGGCGATCCCGTTGCCGTCGGGCTGCTGCCCCAACGACTTCCGCAACGCCTCTTCGGCCTTCGGGAAGTAGGCCGGGTCGGCCTTGACCCGGGCCACCTCGACATAGGCGGCGCCGAGTTCCGCCCAGGCCCGCGGATCCTGCTCGTGTTTCGCGAGCTTGGCTTCCGCCGTCCGGACCGCCCTGTCGAGAGTGCTCACGCCGCCCTGCGGCCCTTCGCCGAGGACGGGTTCGGGCGGGATCAACGCGGCGACACCCACGGTGAGCAGGCTCGCGCCGAAGACCGCCAGGAGCGCGAACCGGCGAGTGCGCTTCCCGAATCGGATACCTGTCGTGCTTTCGGGGACGTCGTGGGACATCGGGTCCGCCTTCCGCGGAGATGGGGGTGGTGGCCGCCGCCGGGGGTCAGCGGCGGCCACCGAGGGGAGGGGGGATCAACGGACGGTCGAGTTGACCGCCTTGTTGTTCGGCAGGGCGACGTACGGGAACACCGCGCCGAACGGGACGTCGTTCCGGTCCACCCGGTCGCCCGCGGCGAGTGCCTTGACGATGCCGCTGACCGCCGCGCCTTCCAGCGCCTGGACGCTGATGTCGAGCGCGTCGTCGGCCAGCCGACGGCCGTTCGGGAACCCTTGGAGGTCGCCGCCGAGGACACCGAGCCGGTTGGGCTGCGCGGTGACCGGGATCGACGTGTTCAGCCGCAGCTGCTCCGACGGCGCGAAGCGCGCCGGGTTGACGTCGGCGTTGTTGAGCTGCGAGTTGAGATCCAGGTTGATCTTGTCACCGGATTTGGTGGTGATCCCGGTCAGGAAGATCTCCGTCAGATCGTCGCGGGGTTTGGCGGGCGCGGGGATGCCGTAGATCCGCTGGACGACGTCCGGCACCTCCGGATTGGTCACCTTGTTCACCAGCGCGGGCACCGTCCGGTCCTGCTCCGGCAGGAGCGAGTTGAACCGGTCCTTCAGCCCGGCGGGCACGACGACCTCGTTCACCAGCGGGTTGCCCAGGCGCGAAACCTGGACGTCGGCGCCGAGCGCCCGCTCCGCACCGGGGGTGCGCAGCGTGATCGTCTTGCGTTCGGTGTCGCTCCAGACCCCGATCACCGGGTTCCTGGCCGGATTGCCCCCGAGTGTCAGCGCGCTCTTGGGCAGCTGCAACGCCACGGTGTTCACGTTGAAGCCGGCCAGCGTGTCCTGCCCGACCTCGGACAGGTTCTTCCCGTAGAGCAGGTCGAAGATCCGCAGATCCAGGAAGAACGGATCGTCGGCCTGCCCGGCGAACGTCTGCCCGCCACCGGGGACCGGGGTGATCGCCTGGTTCCGGAGCACGCCGTAGTTCGGCATCGACGCCGGGCCGACGTTCGACGGCGCGACCCTGCCGTTGGTGACCAGGTTCGTGGTCCGCCCGGTCCCCCGGTCGATCACCGAGAGCGTGTAGAACTGGCGGAACAACAGGTCCTCGTCGTCCAGCGAAGTGACCGGATCGTCGTTGTAGAGGAAGGTGTCGTTCCCGCGCCGGTCTTCGGTGCGGAAGGTCCACCGGTAGGTCAGGTCCGCTTTCGCGTCACCGTTGTTGTCGATGTTGATGTCGTGGTTCGCGTCCGTGGCCCACGGGTAGAAGTTCGGTCCCCCATTGGGTTCTTCGAACGGATACCAGTTCGCGATCAGGGTCACGGTGTCCGGCTTGTCAGGGCTGACGAACGCGTACACGTCGGTGTTGTCCACCGCCGGGTCGCCCGAGATCAGCGGGGCTTCCCGGTGGCTGGAGGCCGACGCCGGGGCGGCGAGTGCGCTCGCGAGCACCGTCGCCCCGGCCAAGAAGATCGAGACGGTCGCTCGCCGGCGGCGAGCGAGATGGGATGTAGCCATTTCATTCCCCTTTCACCGAGGCCGATGGTGCCCGCCGTCGTCAGTGGGGATGTTGTGGAAGTGTTGTGGCGCCGGGAAAAGGGCGCGAAAAAGGGCCGCTCCCGGCGTTTCCGCCGAGAACGGCCCTCTCCCGTGACCGGTGGGGGTTTACCGGTCCGTGGGCAGGCCCACTTCGCCGTCCTCCTTGATCAACCGGGCGAGGACGTCGTCCGGCATGTACGTGCGGTGCGGGTAGCCCGGACCCCACGAGTTGAGGAACGGCACGGCACCGAGTTCGTCGGCACGCGGATTGCCGAGGACCTCGTGCACCTCCTCGACCGACGTCGCCCAGCGATAGGCCTGGATTCCGTTCTTCACGTCGGGCGTGTAGGCGGCCCGCTTGACGTGATCGTCGTCGGCGTAGGTCTCCGACCACGGGACGTGCCCCAGTTCGAGCAGGACCTCGGCGGCGGCACGGCACGAGGTGCCGTTGTTGTCCCCGGGGTTGGTCTCGTCCCATTCGTCACGCATCTTCGACTGGTCCCACAGCCACCGCGCGGCGTAGAGGTCGCCGTTGAACATCGACATGCAGCGCGACCAGCCGAAGCCGACGCACGCGCCTTCCCGGCCCTGGTCGTAGAAGGCGTACTGTTTTTCGCCGTCGGTCGACTCACCGGGTTCGAGGCAGACGCAATGCCCGCCGCGGATCCTGGTGAGCGATTTCGCGCCGCCCTTCGCGACGAAGAATTCGCCGGACTTCTCGTCCTTCTCCGGTACGTCGAATTCCTTGTACCAGTTGACACCGATGACGACCGGCGACCGGGTGGGCCGGTCCTCGGTGGCCAGCGCGGTCAGCGGATAGCGCTCGACGTGGCGCCAGTCGTCCGGGACGAACCGGCCGAGCCTGCCGTCCGCCGGGTCACTACCGATCGGGCGATAACGCATGGGATCCTCCTATCCCTCATCCCACCGGAATACCGCCGGCGAGTTCATTGCGGCACGATCTTTTCCAGGAACCGCCGCGCGGCCTCCCGCCCGCTTTCGAAGAGGCGTTTCTTCTCCTCTTCGCCGAGCCCGAAGTCGACGGCGGAAACCCCGGTCGTGTCGACGTACACCGTCCGCCGGTTCACACCCTCCTCGTGCAACCGGTAACGATTCCAGTCCGAGAGCAGGGTTTCGAGCGAACCGATGGCGATCCGCAACGCGCTCTTCACCGGTTTGTCCCTGCCGCCCACCGGTTCCCCGGAAAGCTTCACGCCCCAGGTCGGCCAGCGCGGCTTCTTCGTGTCGGTCCGGTCGAAGACGGTGATCGGGAAGTTCGACAGCAGCCCGCCGTCGACCCAGGTGACGGTGCCCTCGGGGCGGACGGCGAACTGCACCGGCCGGAAGTACAGCGGGATCGACATGGACGCGCGGACCGCGTCGACGATCTTCTCCGCACCGGGATCGCGGCCGTACTGGGAATAATCCCAAGGCAGCCGGACGAGCACGCGGCGCGTCAGGTCACTGACGTGGACGACGAGGGAATACCGTTGGTACGGAAGCAAAGTACTTTCCGGATCGTCGATGGCGAGGTCGGCGAAAGTGCGCACGCCGACGTCTTCCAGCAACGGGGTGAGCCATTCCGCGAGATAGTCGCCGGAGTGCATCCCGTCGTGCAGGAGCAGATCCACGCCGTCGCCGATCGGGCCGGTGACCTTGTCGAACAGGGACTGATCCTGGAAACGGCGGCAGTCCATGTCGTTCATCACCGCTTCCAGACCGCCGAGATCCTTCCCGGCCTTCTGATAAGCGGCGACCAGTGTCGCCACGATCGCACCGGCACTCGTCCCGGCGATCCGGGGAAACGAATAACCCGCTTCGTGCAACTCCAGCACCGCGCCCAGCAACCCGATGCCTTTGACGCCGCCGCCTTCCAGCACCAGATCGACACACTTCGGAGAATCAGCCATGGCACTTCACCTTCGGACCCCGCGACCACCGGATGTCGGTGGTACCCCTCGCGGAAATCGAGTGTGACACAGCGCGAGACCGAGGAATCCGGCGTTCACCCGAATGGCCCGGAAGTAGCTGGTTCTTTTGCGGGAGAACGCGAGTTCGTTAATTTCCCGCCGCCCTTTAGGGCATTCTGTGGCGCGAGAAAGAATGCAGATACCCGAATCATGGACTCGATTCGGTATCGGCTGTTCAGCGCCGTAACGTGTGGGGAGCCGTGCCCGACTTCGCGTCATGAAGCGCGTCGCGATGATCTTCACAGTCGTCCTGCTCTGCGGGTTCTCAGCGGGATGCGCGGAGAACCCCACCGCGTCGACGGTGACCGCAAGCTCGCCACCGTCATCGTCGACGACCTCCACAACATCGACCCAGCCGATCAGCCCGACCAAGAGTTCGCCGAGCCCGACGACATCGACCCCGACGAGCGAGTATCCGAAGTTCGTGCCGAAGGCAAAGGTCGACAAGCGGTACACGCAGTACGTCGACGGTGACAAGATGGTGATGCTGGCACCCGGCGTCTACGCCGAACCTTCACCGGACGGGGTCCTCGGCACGATGGAGGACTACAGCTCCTACTTGGGCAACTGCACAGCGATCAAGCGCTATTCCGAAACCCATCCTGGCGGACACACCTGCTGGTGATCGCTGTACGTGAAGGCCCCCTTCACTGCGTCTAGCGCAGTGAAGGGGGCCTTCACGTACTTGCGAGCTAGCTCAGAACAGGCGGAACTCGTCCGACTCGATGCCGCGCAGCGCGTCGTAGTCCAGCGTGAGGCACCGGATCCCGCGGTCCTCGGCCAGCACCCGCGCCTGCGGTTTGATGATCTGCGCCGCGAACACGCCCTGCACCGGCGCCAGCAGCGGGTCGCGGTTGAGCAGTTCGAGGTAGCGCGTCAGCTGCTCGACACCGTCGATCTCGCCGCGCCGTTTGATCTCGACGGCGACACTGGCCCCGTCGGCGTCGCGGGCCATGATGTCGACCGGGCCGATCGCGGTCGGGAACTCCCGCCGCACCAGCGTGTAGCCGTCACCGAGGGTCTTGATGTGCTCGGCGAGCAGTTCCTGCAGGTGCGCCTCGACGCCGTCCTTCTGCAGGCCCGGCTCCGCGCCGAGTTCCTGGGCGTGGTCGTGGAAGATCTCGTCGATCGTGATGACGAGCTTCTCCCCCTGCTTGTTCTCGACGATCCACAGCTTGCCGTCCTCGATCAGCCAGCACGGCGGGCTCATCCAGTTCAGCGGCTTGTAGGCGCGGTCGTCCGAGTGCACGGACACCGAGCCGTCGGCCTTCACGAGCAGCAGCCGGGTGGCCATCGGCAGATGGGCGGTCAGACGGCCGGCGTAGTCGACCTGGCAGCGAGCGATCACAAGGCGCACCCCGCGAGGGTAGGACAAGCACGGCGATACTGTGCGCATGGACCCCGTTCAGCGTGTCAGCTCGCGTGAGGTGTACCGGAACAACTGGATGACCCTGCGCGAGGACGACGTCCGGCGGCTCGATGGTTCCGAGGGGATCTACGCGGTCGTCGACAAACCCACCTGCGCCGTCGTGATCCCCTTCGACGGGGCGAGGTTTCACCTGGTCGAGCAGTTCCGCTATCCGCTCGGGCTTCGGCGCTGGGAGTTCCCGATGGGCACCGCACCCGAACTGGCCGACGTCCCGCCGCTCGAACTCGCCGCGCGCGAGCTGCGCGAAGAGACCGGCCTGGTCGCGGGCTCGATGGCCGAACTCGGCGTGACGGACGTCGCCGCCGGGATGTCGAGCCAGCGCGGGCGCGTCTTCCTGGCCACCGATCTCACGCAGAGTGAAGCCCAGCGCGAGGTCGAAGAGCAGGACATGCGGACGGCGTGGTTCGACCGCGACGAGTTCGAGAAGATGATCGCCGCGGGCGACATCACCGACGCGCAGACCTTGGCCGCCTACGCGCTCCTGCTCGTGCGCGAGCGCACGTTGTAACGGCCGCTCAGTCCGGCCACACCGGGGAGCGCTTCTCCAGGAACGCCGCCATCCCCTCGCGGGCGCCGGGCAGCTGAGAGGCCGAAGCCATCACCTCCAGCGCGAGCGCGTAGGCGTCGGCCTCGGGCCGGTCCAGCTGCGCGTAGAGGGTCTGCTTGCCCATCGCCTTGCTCGCCCGGCTGCCCCGCGTCGCACGTCCCAGCAGCGAAGCAACGGCCTCGTCGAGTGAGTCGTCCGGGACCACGCGGTTCACCAAACCCCAGTCCAGCGCGGTCGCGGCGTCGACGACGTCGCCGGTGAGCGCCAGCTCCATCAGCCGTTTCCGCCCGATCGCGCGGGCGACCGGCACCGCGGGCGTGTGGCAGAACCAGCCGCCCTTGCCGCCGGGCAGGGCGAACCCGGCGGATTCCGCAGCGACGGCGAGGTCGCACGACGCCACCAGCTGGCAGCCCGCCGCGGTCGCGAGCCCGTGCACCCGCGCGACGACGACCTGCGGCACGGACTGCATCGTGCCCATCAGGTCCGTGCACAGCCGCAGCAGCTCGCGCACGCCCATCAGGTCGCGGGCGGCGACGTCGCCGAAGTCGTGTCCCGCCGAGAACACCGGCCCGGCGCCGGCCAGGACGATCCCGGTGGCGTCGGTGTCCCCCGCTTCGCGGAACGCCGCGAGCAGCTCGGCGAGGTGGTCGGCGGACAACGAGTTCCGCCGCGCGGCGCGGTTCATGGTGATCGTGACGGTGTCGCCGTCCCGCTTCACGAGGATGTGCTCGTACTCGGCCATGCTTCGACGGTAACCGACCGGAACGTCCGGCGATACGAATCGGGCCCGACACCGACGTCGGCCCGGAGCCGTCGCCGCAGGTTGGCGGCGGTGCCGAGGCCGGACCGCTGCGCGACCCGCTCGACCGGCAGCTCGGTCGTCTCCAGCAGCCGCCGCGCGAGCCGCACCCGCTGCGCGCGCAGCCAGCGTCCCGGCGTGACACCGGTGGCCGCGGCGAACTCGCGATGGAACGTCCGCTCGCTGAGCCCGGCGTGCCCGACGAGGTCGTCGACGCCGATGTCGTCGGCGATACGCTCCAGCGCCCAGTCCATTGTGGACGAAACGCTCGGCCGCGACGGCTTGGGCGGCAAGGGGTTGTCGACGTACTGCCGCTGGCCGCCTTCCCGCGCCGGGGGCATCACGAGCCGCCGGGCGAGGGCGGCCGCGACTTCGGCGCCGTGGTCGCGGCGCACCAGGTGCAGGCAGAGATCCAGCCCGCCGACCACTCCGGCGGAGGTCAGGACGTCACCCTCGTCGGTGAACAGGACGTCCCGCTGGACGACCGCGTCACGAGCGGCGGTTTCGAGGTCGTCCAGCAGCCGCCAGTGCGTGGTGACGGACCGGCCGTCGAGCAGCCCTGCCGCCGCGAGGGTGAAGGCACCGGAGCACAGCGACGCCACGGTGATCCCGGCCCGGTGCCCCTTGCGCAGCGCGGCGACGGCGGCCGCGGGCACGTCGGCGCGCGGATCGACCCGGCCGGGCACGAGGACGAGATCGCAGCCCGCCAGCCCGCTCAGCCCATGCGTCGCCTCGACCTGGCCGAACGGGTGGATGGCGACCCGGCCACGGCCGGACGCGCAGAGCCGGACCTCGAAGGGGCCGATGCCGCTGTCGGTCCGGTCCACGCCCCAGACCTCGCCGATCACGCCCAGATCGAAGGCCCGGCTGCCCGGCAGGAGGAGCACACCCACGGTTCGCATGGCAGGAAAGTACCGCATCGCGCATCTTCTGCCACTCCCTCGGCGGCCGCTCCGAGCACGAGACTCGAGGCCATGACCACTGAAACCAAGGCCTTGATCGTGATCGACGTCCAGCGCGGCTTCGACCGGCCCGTCTGGGGCCCGCGCAACAATCCCGGCGCGGAGGCCGACATCAAGGCGCTCGTCGACGCCTGGCAGGAGCGCGGGCTGCCGATCGTGCTGGTGCACCACGACTCCGTGAAGCCCGGCTCGTCGCTGCGGCCCGGGCAGGAGGGCAACCACTTCAAGCCGGAACTCGACGGCGTGCGCGCGGATCTGGTGTTCGGCAAGAAGGTCAACTCGGCCTTCCACGGCGACATCGATCTCGACGGCTGGCTGAAGACGCGCGGCATCACCTCGTTCGTGCTCGCCGGCATCCAGACGAACTTCTGCTGCGAGACCACCGCGCGCGTCGGCGGGAACCTCGGCTACGACGTGACTTTCGCGCTCGACGCCACGTTCACCTTCGACCTCGCCGGGCCGGACGGCGGCGTCCTGACCGCGGACGAGCTGTACCGGGCGACCGCGACGAACCTGCACGGCGGCGGGTTCGCCACGGTCACCTCGACGAAGGAGATCTTGAGCGCGCTCCAGTGAGCGCGAGCCTCACGCCCACCGACGTTGTGAAAGCCACTTTCGCAACGTTGAAGGTTGCGAAAGTGGCTTTCACAACGCTAGGCCTATGCCTCACCTTTCAACAAGGCTTCGGCGTGCGACGGCGTCGCGAAAGCCACTTTCGCGACGCCTGATGTCTCGAAAGTGGCTTTCGCGACATCCTCACCGGATCGTGAGCGCGAGCCTCACGCCCGGTCGATCACCGCTTTGAGGAACCGCCGCGTCCGGTCGTGCTCCGGATCGTTGAACAGCTTGTCCGGCGCGGCGTCCTCCAGCACCTGCCCCTCGTCGAACATCATCACCCGGTCCGAAACGTCCCGCGCGAACTGCATTTCGTGCGTGACACAAAGGATCGTGATGTCGGTGGACGTCGCGATCTCGCGCAGCACGCGCAGGACGTCGGCCACCAGTTCCGGGTCGAGCGCCGAAGTCACCTCGTCCAGCAGCAGCACGTCCGGCCGCATCGCGAGCGCGCGGGCGATCGCGACACGCTGTTGCTGGCCACCGGAAAGCCGGGTGGGGTGCGCGTCCTTCTTGTCGGCGAGCCCCACCATCTCCAGCAGTTCGACGGCTCGCGCCTCGGCCTCGTCCCGCGAGACGCCGAGCGAGTGGATCGGCGCTTCGGTGATGTTGCGCAGCACGTTCATGTTCGGGAACAGGTTGAACTGCTGGAACACCATGCCGATCCGCTTGCGCGCTTCCCGCAGGTACTTCTCGTCCGCGGGCACCAGCTTTTCACCGCGCTTCATGTGACTCAGGTAGTCACCGCAGACCTCGATGGTGCCGCCGTCGACCTTCTCCAGTGTCATCAACAGCCGCAGGATCGTCGTCTTCCCGGACCCGCTCGGCCCGATCAGCGAGACGAACTCCCCCGGCGCGACGGTGAAATCGAGGTCCTGCAACACCACGTGGTCCCCATAGGACTTGACCACCTGCGAGAACCGGATCATCGGGGAATCAACTGTGGGCGGCACGTCGCTCCAACCTTCTCACCAGAATCGAAGCCGGCAGGCTCACCAGCAGGAACAGCACCCCGGCCAGGGTGTACGGCTCGGTGACGCGGAACGTGTCGGCACCGACCTCCTTCGCCCTCGCCAGGACGTCGACGACGCCGATCGCCAGCAACAACGGGGTTTCCTTGAACATCGAGATCGTGTAGTTGCCGAGCGCGGGCAGCACCCGCGGCACGGCTTGCGGCAGCACCACCGCGGTCCACACCCGCGACCTCGGCAGGTTCAGCGCGGTCGTGGCCTCCCACTGTCCTCTCGGGACGGCTTCGATCCCGGCGCGGTAGACCTCGGCCGCGTACGTCGCGTAATGCACGCCGAGCGCGATGACGCCGGTCGCGAACGGGGACAACGTCATCCCGCCCACCGGCTGGATCACGTAGTAGAGCACGAACACCTGGATCAGCAAGGGCGTACTGCGCACGAACTCGATGAACAGCAGAACCGCCTGGGACAGCACGGGAATCCCCGTCCGGCGGATCAGCGCGAACACCAGACCGAGCGCGTACGCGACCACCGAGGCCAGCAAGGTGATCTCGACGGTGACGAGAAGCCCTTCCAGCAGAAGGGGAACCGAATTCGCGGCGGATTCCCAGCTCCAGTCCATCACACACCTCCCACGGTGGCCGTCATCTTGGCCGGGGCCCGGCCGAGGCGCCGCGCCGCGATCCGTTCCAGCAGCCGCATCCCGCTGGTGATCAGCAACGCGATCAGGAGATAGAGCACGAGTTCGGTGCCGTAGATCCAGCCGAGCTCGGCGCCGAACACCGGCCGCAGCAATTCACCTTGCCGTGCCATCTCCGGGACGGCGATGAACGAAAGCAGCGCGGTGCTCTTCAGCAACTGGATGAAGAGATTGTTGAACGGTGGCAGCATTTCCGCGAACGCCTGCGGCAGGATCACCCGCCGCATCCGCTGGGCGGGGGTCAGGTTGAGCGCGACGGCGCCTTCGAACTGCGCGCGGGGCACCGAGTTCACCGCGCCGCGGACGATTTCCGCGCCGTACGCCCCGTGGTTGAGGCCCAGTACCAGGATCCCGGCGAACATCGGCACCAGCTGGAAGCCGACCAGCACCGGCAGCACGAAGTACAGCCAGAACAGCTGGACGACTTCCGAAGTGCCGCGGAAGATCTCGACGTAGACGCGCGAAATCCCCCGCACCGTCCGGGACGGCGAGCCCAGCGCGAGCCCGGCGACCAGGGAGAGCACCACGGTGAGCGCGATCCCGCCCACGGCGGCGGTGACGGTCGCGGTCAGTCCACTGAGGACGGTCGTGATGATATGCGATACCGACGACGACATGACGTCAGCCCCGCTACACCGCGCAGAGTTTCTCGGTGGTGACGTCGGCCTTCGGCAGGTTGTCCGCCGAGAACCCGAACGGCGTCACGATCTTGGTCCATTCGCCGCTGTCGTGCAGCTTCTTGAGCTCGGCGTTGAAGGCCTCGCGCAACGGGTTGTCGTCCTTGCGGAAGACGAACGCGCCGGCGGAGACGACCGGTTTGCCGTCCTTGATCGGGTCGAAGCCCGGCGTCACCTCGGCCGCGGCGCCCGGGCTCTTCGCCAGGACGTCCTTGAGGGAGATGTCAGTGAGCGCGGCGCAGTAGACCCGGCCGTCGGTGACCGCGCGGAGCATGTTGTCCTGCGAGTCGAGGGTGACGATCTGGTCCTCGGCGACACCGGAGTCGGTGGCGTATCCCTTTTCCACGGCCGCGGAGAGCACGGCGACCTTGACCTTCTTCGCCGCGATGTCCTCGAACTTCAGCACCTGCTGCGGATTTCCCTTGGGTACCAGCAAAGCGGTCAGCGCCGAGTAGTCGGGGATCGAGAAGGCCGCCGCGTCGCACCGTTCCTTCTTGATGTTCATCCCGGCCGCGACGATGTCGTACTTCCTGGCGTTGAGCGCGGGGATCAGCTGGTCGAAGGAGACCGCTTCGGCTTCCACGTTGTCGATGCCCATGGCCTTGAAGACGGCGCGCGCGACCTCCGGCGCCTCACCGGTGACCTTGCCGGCTTGGTCGGTGAAACCGTACGGCGCTTCGTTCGCGATCCCGATCTTGATCTTCTTCGCGTCCTTGGCGGCCTGCAGGGCGTCACCGGAAGACGTCGACGTGCACGCGGACAACAGCACCGGGCCGCCGATCGTCACCGCTCCCAGTACCGCCGACCGCCGGAAGAACTCTCGCCTCGACCATTCGCCGTGCACCATCGCGGCACCTCTTTTCGATTAATCGGTTTAATCGAAACGTAGGTGGGTACCCACACGCGAGCAGTGTGAGCGGGTGACGAACCACCCGCTGTTACGGTACCGAGATTTACGGTGACTTTAGGTGCTCAGACCGTGGCGCTCCCGTACCAATCCGACAATTCCGTCCATGATGTCGGTGAGTTCGTAGTCCTTCGGCGTGAACACCCGCGCGATTCCCCGCTCCAGCAGGAGCTTCTCGTCGTCGGGCGGGATGATGCCGCCGACGATGACCGGGATGTCGCCCGCGCCCGCGGCCCGCAAACCGTCCACGACCTGCGGCACGACCTCGAGATGCGAACCCGAGAGCACCGAAAGCCCGACCACGTGCACGCCCTCCTGGACGGCGGCCGCGACGATCTGCTCCGGCGTGAGCCGGATGCCCTGGTACACCACCTCGAAACCGACGTCACGCGCCCGCACGGCCACCTGCTCGGCGCCGTTGGAATGCCCGTCGAGACCGGGTTTGCCGACCAGGATCCGCAGCCGCTCGCCGATTTCGGTGTTCGTCGCCTTGATCCGGTCACGGACGCGGCGGATCTCCTCGTTGCCCTCGCCCGCGGCCGCCGACGCGGAAACCCCGGTGGGAGCACGGTATTCGCCGAACACCTCGCGCAGCGCACCCGACCATTCACCGGTGGTGACCCCGGCGCGGGCGCACTCGATGGTGGCTTCGAACAGGTTCTCCGAAGTCTTGGCGACGGTCTTCAGCTTCTCCAGCGCCGACTCGGCGGCCGCGTTGTCGCGGTGCGTCCGCCATTCCTCGATCGCGGTGACCGCCTGTTTCTCGACGGCGGGGTCGATCGTTTCGATCGCCTTCGCGCCTTCGGCCTGCAGCGGGGACGGCTCGGTGGTCTCGAACTTGTTGACCCCGACCAGGATCCGCTCGCCGTTCTCCATGCCACGCCGGTACTCCGCGAGCGAAGCGACGAGCTGCGACTTCATGTAGCCGCTCTCGACGGCCGCCACCGCGCCGCCCAGATCCTGCACCCGCGCGATCTCCTCGCGCGCGCCCGTCATGATCTCGTCGACCTTGGCCTGGATGACGTGCGAGCCGTCGAAGATGTCCTCGTACTCCAGCAGATCGGTCTCGAACGCCAGCACCTGCTGCATCCGCAGCGCCCACTGCTGATCCCACGGGCGGGGCAGGCCGAGCGCCTCGTTCCACGCGGGCAGCTGGATCGCGCGGGCCCTGGCACCGCGGGAAAGGGAGACCGCGAGCATCTCCAGCACGATGCGCTGGACGTTGTTCTCCGGCTGCGCCTCGGTCAGACCCAGCGAGTTGACCTGCACGCCGTAGCGCAGCCGCCGCGCCTTGGGATCCGTGACACCGTAACGATCCCGCGTGATCTCGTCCCAGAGCGCGGTGAACGCGCGCATCTTCGACATCTCTTCGACGAACCGCACCCCGGCGTTGACGAAGAACGAGATCCGCGCGACGACCTTGGCCATGTCCGCCTGCTCGACCTGACCCGAATCGCGGACCGCGTCGAGGACGGCGATGGCGGTGCACAACGCGTACGCGACCTCTTGCGTCGGCGTCGCACCGGCTTCCTGCAGGTGGTAGCTGCAGATGTTGATCGGGTTCCACTTCGGCACGTGGTGCACGGTCCACGCGATCATGTCGGTGATCAGGCGGAGACTCGGGCCCGGCGGGAAGATGTAGGTGCCGCGGGAGAGGTATTCCTTGATGATGTCGTTCTGCGTGGTGCCGGTGAGCTTCGCCAGCACCTCGTCCACGTCACGGCCCTCGGCTTCGGCCTGCTCACGCGCCACGGAGACGTAGAGCGCCAGCAGCCACATGGCGGGCGCGTTGATCGTCATCGACGTGTTGGCCTCGGCGAGCGGGATGCCGTCGAAGAGGCGCCGCATGTCGCCGATATGCGAGACCGGGACGCCGACCTTGCCGACCTCGCCCTTGGACAGCTGGTGATCCGGGTCGTAACCGGTCTGCGTCGGCAGATCGAAGGCGACCGAGAGGCCGGTCTGCCCCTTCGCGAGGTTACGGCGGTACAGCTCGTTGGACGCGGCCGCGGACGAGTGACCCGCGTAGGTCCGCATCACCCAGGGGCGGTCCCGTTCACGGTCCGTGGGATAGGGCACGGTCTACCTCCGGCGCTGGACGACCGCTTGAGTGTACCGGCCGGTAACATGCGCCGCGCAGTTGAATCGAACACAGTCGGGTCATTCT
Organism: Amycolatopsis sp. CB00013; assembly: GCF_001905755.1. NCBI lineage: Bacteria > Bacillati > Actinomycetota > Actinomycetes > Pseudonocardiales > Pseudonocardiaceae > Amycolatopsis > Amycolatopsis sp. CB00013. The sequence continues at coordinate 419,190 of NZ_LIWC01000006.1, forward strand.
TCCCGGCTGGAAGGTGCCCGGGCCCCGGTGGACGACACGGGACCCGAGCACCGGGATCAGACGACTTCGAGCCCGATCCGGAACCCGTCCGGGTCGAAGGCGTTGGCGTCCAGGGCGAAGTCGCTCTGGCCCCCGCCCTGGCTCGCCCATCGGGTGAAGGTGGGCACGCCCTCCGGCTCGCCGCGGTCGACGGCCAGGATGGACAGGCGCAGGTCGGTGATCTGGACGCCGGGCGGCAGCGGACGCGTCTCCAGGAACAGCCGGTACTGATCCGGGTCGAAGGAGTTGCTGTCGGTGATCAGGTCGGTCGTGCCACCGCCCTGGCTCGCCCACGGGGTGTAGGTGACCGGACCGAGTTCCCTGCCGCGGTCGCGGGCCTGCCCGCCGATCCGGAAGTCGATCTGGTTCAGCTGGCCACCACCGAACGCGGGATTGAGATCGATCCTGGCGCCGTCCGGGTCGAAGTTGTTGCTGTCCCCGGCCCACTGCGACACGCTGGTGCCGAAGTTGGCGAATCCGGTGAACTGCTCGACCCCGAATCCGCCCCGGCCGCCGTTGTCGGCCAGCTGGATGCCGATCCTGAAGTTCGGCGGCGCCGCCTCCGCGATCGCCGGGGAGACGGTGACGGACAGCCCACCCGCGGCGAGCAGGGCGAGGGTGCTGCTCCAAAGCTTGCGCATTTCTCTCTCTCCTGTCGGGAATCCGTGCCAACGCGGAGAGATTCACATCCGGCACCACCGGGAAATGTTGTGAAGGTGTTGTGGCCGCTAAGGGTTCCGGTTTCGCGCCTCTTCGACGGCTTTCGCCAGCTTCTCCCGGACCTTCGCCACGTCGCTGACGCCCACCAGGATGACCGGCGGCTTCCGGTCCTTCCCGGTGCCGGCGCCGAAGTTCGCCGACGCCCACGCGAGCACGCCGAGCCTGCCGAAGGTGATCGTCCCGGTCTTGCCCGGCCCGGGGGTGACGACGGGATCCGCGAGGCCGGCCAGCGCCGCGGACTCCTCCTTGCGGCGGACGAGCGAACTGGTCGCGATGACCCGGCCGTCCGTCACGGCGTACGTGGTCGAGGCGAGCCTGAGGTAGCGGATCAGCGGCCTGCCGGCGAGATGCAGGACGCCCGCGACGGTGAGCACGACCCACGCGGCCGTGTGGAACGCCGTGTCGTGGTTGGCCGCGAAGAACACCGTGACGGCGCCGAGCCAGATGAGGCCGACAGGGACGTTGAAGTAGTCGCCGGGATTGAAGAGGGGCCTGTGCACCGGCTGCCCGGCCCAGATGACCCGTTCGCCTGGAAGGAGGTCGATCTGCCCCTCATGCATGCCACGGCACATTACCCGTCCGGGGGACGGGCGAGGAGTGTCCGTTCGTCGGTCGCCCATCGGGCCGAACGGACCTGGCGAGCCTTCGGTACAGGTGGTCGTGAGTGGCGATTCGGGTTATTGAGGGGTAAGTCAGAGGTGGCGTGATGGAGTCGGCGGTGCGAGTGGGCTCGCACCGCCGAGGCCTGGCATACCCCTCAGACTGTCCAAAAAGGACACTTTCCGAGATCAAACGTCCGATTTGGGTGCTTTGCGTAGTATTACCCGAGGGTCGTGAGTGGCAATGGTCGTTCTAACCCCCTTTACCACTCACGACCCACCCGGAAACCGGACATCATGACATCAATCGGATGCACGGTCATCCCCGTGAGTCATTCTGGAATCCCGCGTGGCATGGGGTTCGATCACGCCATTTTCGACTTACCTCTCAATAGAACCCGAAACGCCACTCACGACCCCACCCGGCCCCGGCCTCGCCGTGCCTGGATGGCCGACACCCGTGATCCGACGGACGACACGCGTGTCCAGGCGGACGGCTCGGGGCTGGCCCGGCCGGCTACGCGCGTGTCGTCCGTCCAGTCACGCGTGTCGTCCACCTGATCACGCGCGCCGTCCCTTCGAACACGCGTGACCGCCGAAGCGACACGAGTCCTCGTGAGTGGCGCCCCAGGACAGCCGACCGCGCCGTGGGACTGTGACCGAAATCCGCGAGACTCCCCCGCCACCGACGTCTAGCGTGGGTGACCGTGACGTGGAGTTCGTACAGCAGCTATCTGGTCATCGTCGTCCTGATCGTCCTCGCGCCGGGGCCGGACACGATGGTGATGCTCAAGAACTCGCTGTCCGGCGGCACCCGCGGCGGTTTCCTCACCACGGCCGGGATCTTCGTGGCCAACGCCGTCCAGGGCACCGCCGCCGCGCTCGGCCTCGGTGTCGTGATCGCGCAGTCGCAGCCGGTGTTCGTGACGCTCAAATGGGTCGGCGCCGCATACCTGGTCTTCCTCGGTTTCCAGGCGTTGCGGGGCGCGTGGCGGGGCGACTACTCCGGTGTCACGGCGGTGAAGCAGCAACGGTCGAGCGGGTTCCGCCGCTTCCGCGAGGGCTTCCTTTCCAACATCACCAACCCGAAGGTGCTCGTGCTGTACCTCTCGGTGCTGCCGCAGTTCCTCGATCCGGTGACGACGTCGGCGTGGCACGCGCTGCTGCTGGCGTACACGGTCGCCGTGCTGGGTGCGATCTGGCTGCTGACGCTGCTGTTCTTCGTGCACCGCGTGCGGACCTGGCTCGAACGCCGCAAGGTCCGGCGGGCGCTCGACGGCGTCACCGGCACCGCGTTGGTCGGCTTCGGCGCGGCTTTGGTGTTCGAGTCATGACTTGGGGTGTGTACAGCGGTTTCGCGCTGATGATGCTGGCGCTCGCGCTCGTCCCCGGCCCGGACAACATGGTGGTGCTGAAGAACGCGCTGTCCGGCGGTGTCCGCGGCGGAGGTTGGGCCTGTTTCGGCGTCGGCGCCGCGAATCTCGCGCAGGCGACCGCGGCCGCGCTCGGTCTCGGCGCGGTCATCATGAACTCGCGGCCGGTGTTCGAAGCCGTGAAATGGGCGGGCGCGGCGTACCTCTGTTACCTCGGCGTCCGGGCTCTGATCGGCGCCTTCCGCGGAGACTACGACGGGCTCGCCGAGACCGCAGCCGCCCGGCGGAGCGGATTCCGCCGCTGGCGGGAAGGCTTCCTCTCCAACGTCACCAACCCGAAGGTGCTTGTGCTGTACCTGTCGGTGCTGCCGCAGTTCCTGACCCCGGGCGTCACCGGCACCGGGGACGCGCTGCTGCTGGCGTACACGATCGCGGCCGCGGGCACGGTCGCCCAGCTCCTGCTGCTGTTCTTCGTGCACCGCGTGCGGACCTGGCTCGAACGCCGCAAGGTCCGGCGGGCGCTCGACGGTGTCACCGGCACCGCGCTGGTCGGCTTCGGCGCCGCGCTCGTGCTGGAGTAACCCCTTCGGTCGTTCACGCGATACTCCGGATGTCGCAATGGCGCGACCTCAGGGAGGCTTCGATGCACAAGAAGACCTACGGCGTTCTCGCCGGAGCCGCCTTCTCCCTCATTCTCCTCGGCGCGGGTCCCGCCGACGCCGGCGAGCGCGGTAACTCCGGAGCCCCGCCCGGACACGCGCAGGACACCACCAAACCGCAGCCACCGTCCAAAGCGGACTTCTCCGGGCACGGCGCGAACAAGCACGGGCCGTACGACTCCACCCGAGACGGTTCGCCGTCGGCCAACGGCAACGGCGGTGGCGAAGCCATCGGCAAGCCCTGCGCCGGTTGCGTCGGCAAGGCCGACAACAAGAACCCGCCCGGGCAGCAGCCGGGCGGTTCCGACGCGAACGCGGGCTACGAATGCGACCGCAACCACGGCGTCGGACGCGGCAATCCCGCGCACACCGCCTGCGTGCCGGACCGGACGCCGCCCGCCACGAAGCCGCCGGTCGAGACTCCCCCGCCCGGGGGACCACGCGCCGAAGCCGTCCCACCCGCGGTCGTGCCGGTGGCGGCCGTCGCCGCGGCCGCCGCGCCCCGCGCCGACGTCGCGGTCGCGAGCTCGCCGTCACTGGCCAAGACCGGTTTCGATCTCGAACCCGTACTGCTGACCGGGCTGGGTTCGCTGGCCGCGGGCGGTGCCGCGGTCTACGCGGGAACGCGGCGGCGCAGGGACGCATGACTACTTTCGGCGGGTGACTTTCCGGCGTTCACCACGTTGAATCCCGGAGCACCTAGCCAAGGAGGCCGTTCGTGAGGTTCACCCCCGTCGCCACCGTCACGGCGATGGCCGCCGCCCTGCTGCTGGGCGGCGCCACCGCCGCGACCGCGATCAACTCCTACAACGCGACCCCCGCGCCCGAGCGCACCGAGGTCGGCGCCCTCGTCGCCACCTGGGACAACGACGGCGACCCCGCCACACCGGACCGGGTCGACTGGGTGTGCTCCGGCACCATGGTGGACGCCGACACCTTCCTCACCGCCGCGCACTGCACCACCGACTGGCCCGCCAACGTGCGGTTCTTCGTCTCGCTCGACCAGGACGTGCAAGCGGGTCTCGACGCGGCCGCGAAGAAGTACCCCGGCGACCCGGCGGCGGTCGCCAAGGCCGTCGCCGTCGAGGGCGTCGCGCACAGCGAGCCCGGCTACCCCGGCAACTCCGCCGACTCGCACGACATCGCCGTCGTCCAGCTGCCCGCGAAGCAGGTCGCCGCACGTTGGAGCTTCACCCCCGCGAAGCTGCCCAGTGCCGGTCAGCTCGACAAGCTCGGCCCGCAGGGGCTGAACTCGACGCCGTTCGTGGTCGCCGGCTACGGCACGCAGGAAGCCGTGAACGGGCCGGGCGGGCACACGCATCCCGGCGGCGGCGTCCGGATGAAGGCGCCCGTCACCTTCGACGCGCTCAACAAGACCTGGGTCCGGCTCGCGATGACGGCACCGCAGGGCAACGGCGGCGCCTGCTACGGCGACTCCGGCGGGCCGAACTTCGCCACGATCGACGGCAAGCGTGTCCTCGTGTCGACGACCATCACCGGTGACGGGCCCTGCTACGCCACCAATGTCACCTATCGGCTGGACTCGCCGACGTCGCGTGACTTCCTCGCGCCGTTCGTCGCCCTGCCCTGATCAAGCCCGCTCGGGTTCGCCCGCGACGCGCTCGATGCGGGCACCGAGCCGGTTCAGGTTCTCCACGAAATGCGGGTAACCGCGGTCGATGTGGAAGACGTCCCAGACCTCGGTGACGCCGTCCGCGCACAGCCCCGCCAGCACCAGCCCGGCACCGGCGCGGATGTCCGCGGCCCACACCGGGGCGCTCGAAAGTTTCTCCACGCCGCGGACGACGGCGTGGTGCCCGTCGGTGCGCGCGTCGCCGGAAAGCCGCATCATCTCTTCGATGAACCGGAACCGGGCTTCGTAGATGTTCTCCGTGATCATCGAGGTGCCCTCGGAGACCGCGGACAGTGCCACCGCGAACGGCTGCAGGTCGGTCGCGAAACCGGGGTACGGCAGCGTCACCCAGTCGACGGCCTTCGGGCGCTCGTTCTGGACGATGCGGAAGCCCTTGTCGTCGAACGTCTCGACCTCGGCACCCGCCAGGCGGAGCTTGTCGAGGACCAGGTCGAGGTAGTGCGGGTTGACACCGCGGACGGTCAGGTCGCCCCGGGTCATCGCGGCGGCGAACGCCCAGGTCGCGCCGACGATCCGGTCGCCGATCACGCGGTGCTCGGTGGGGTGCAGCTTCTCGACGCCCTCGACGGTGAGGGTCGAGGTGCCCGCGCCTTCGACCTTCGCGCCCATCTCGGTCAGCATCGTGCAGATGTCGACGATCTCGGGTTCGCGCGCGGCGTTGTCGATGACCGTGGTGCCCTCGGCGAGCACGGCGGCCATCAGGATGTTCTCGGTGGCGCCGACGCTCGGGAAGTCCAGCCAGATCTGCGCGCCGCGCAGCCCGTCGGCCTTCGCCACGACGCAGCCGTGCTCGATGGTGCTGGTGGCGCCCAGCTTGCGCAGTCCGTTCTGGTGCATGTCCAGCGGCCGCGAGCCGATGGCGTCCCCGCCCGGCAGCGCCACGACGGCCTGCTTGAGCCGTCCGACCAGCGGACCCAGCACGCACACCGACGCGCGCAGCTTGCCCATCGCGGCCGAATCGGCCCGGTGCGACAGCTCGGCCGGGGTGGTGATCGTGGCGGTGTCGCCGTCGATGACGACCTCGCAGCCGACACTGCGCAAGACGTCGCCCATCAGGGGAACGTCCAGGATCTGGGGGCAGTTCGTGATGGTCGTCGTACCCTCGGCCAGCAGGGCCGCGGCCATCAGTTTCAGGACGCTGTTCTTGGCCCCGACCACGTCGACCTCGCCGACCAGCCGTGCTCCGCCGTGCACGTCGAAGTGCTCGCTCATGGGCGCCAATCATGCCCTCTCGCCCGGATTTGCCTTACGCCGGGCCGGTAGAGTCGGCTTCATGGTCGTTCGCATCAACCGCGTGTACACGAAGGTCGGCGACAACGGCACCACGGCGCTCGGCGACGGCTCCCGCGTGCCGAAGACCTCGCCCCGCCTTGGCGCGTACGCCGACGTCGACGAAGCCAACTCCGTCATCGGGCTCGCGCTCGCGATGGGCGCGCTTCCCGAGGAGATCACGCAGGTGCTGCGTGCGGTGCAGAACGATCTCTTCGACGTCGGCGCGGATCTGTGCGCGCCGATCGTGGAGAACCCGCCGTACGAGCCGCTGCGCATCACCGAGCGGTACATCGAACGGCTGGAAGGCTGGTGCGACGAGTTCAACGAGCGCGTGCCGAAGCTGACGTCGTTCATTCTGCCGGGTGGCACCCCGGGGGCGGCTTTCCTGCACCAGGCCCGCACGGTCGCGCGGCGGGCCGAGCGGTCCGGCTGGGCGCTGTTCGAAGCCGAGCAGGCCACGACGAACCAGCTGGCGATCAAATACCTGAACCGGCTTTCGGACCTGCTGTTCATCCTGTCGCGGCTGGCGAATCCGGACGGCGACATCCTGTGGCAGCCGGGCGGGGCGAGCTGAAGGACGCTTTCATCGCGCCCTTCAGCTCACGTTCAGCCCTGTTCGCGTGCTGCCCAATAGCGCTCGAGGTCGACGTCGGGCGTGCCGTCCTTGCCCGGGTCGATCGCCTTCATCGTGATCGTGTCCTCCAGGGACACGGACTCGGGAAGGTGGCTCCAGCGGTTCGTGTCCTCGCTCTGAGTCATGGACCGAGAATAGACGTGGATCACGTCCGCAGCCCGGTAGAAATGCCGCATTCAGAGGACTAAATGCCCCAGGAGGTTCGGAGCGAAGCGAGGGCATCGTGGAAACCGGGGAAGGTCTTCTTCACGCAACCGGGGTCGTCCAGCGTGATCCCCGGCGTCCGCAGCCCCGTGACACTGAACGCCATCGCGATCCGGTGGTCCCGGCGGCATTTCACCAACGTCCCCGTCGGCACGCCGGGCTGGATCTCGATCCAGTCCCGCCCCGTCTCGACCCGAACACCCATCGCGCGCAGGTTCTCCTCGCACGCCGCGAGCCGGTCGCATTCCTTGATGCGCGTGTTGTAGACGTCCTCGATCCGTACCGGCCCGTCCGCGAACGGAGCGATGGCCGCGAGCGTCGGCACGGTGTCGGAGATGTCGCGCATGTTCACCGTGACCCCGCGCAGGCCACCCGTTCCGGTCACGGTCACGGCGTCCGGGCCGACTTCGACGTCCGCGCCCATCTGCCGCAGGACCTCGACGAAGGCCAGATCCCCTTGCAGAGCGCCCTCACCGAGCCCCGGCACGGTCACCGAGTTGCCGGTCAGCGCAGCGGCCGCGAAGAAGTAGCTGGACGTCGAAGCGTCGGGCTCGATCTCGTAGCGACAGCCCTGATACGGCGTGGGCGGCACGACGAACGTGTCGCCGTCCCGGACGACCTCGACGCCGAAGCGCCGCATCATCGCGATGGTGATCTCGACGTAGGGCACCGAAACGAGGTCCGTGACGGTGATCCGCAGGCCCTCGGCGGTCAAGGGGCCGACCAGCAGCAACGCGGTCAGGAACTGCGACGACAGCCCGGCGTCCAGCGTCAGCTCGCCGCCCTTGATCCCGGCGGCCCGCACCACCAGCGGATGGTGGCCCGGCGAGCCTTCGAAGGTCAGGTCGACGCCCAGCTCCAGCAACGCGTCGGTGAGCGGGCCCAGCGGCCGGGCGCGCATCTGCTCGGAGGCGTCGAAAGGGAAGGTGCCGTGGCCGGCGGCGGCCAGTGCCGGCAGGAACCGCGCGGTGGTGGCGCCGTCACGGCAGAAGACGTCGGCGCTGTCGACGGCGGGGCCCTCGGGCCTGCCCTCGATCGTCCACTCGCCGGGAGCGCGGGAGACCTGGTAGCCGAGTTTGAGGAGGCCCTCGGCGAAGCCCTCGGAGTCGTCCGAACGCAGCGGCCTGCTCAGCACGGTCGTCCCGTGGGCGGCGGCCGCGAGGAACAGGCCTCGGGCGGTGATCGACTTCGAACCGGGGATGTCGACGATGGTCACGGCGTGAGCATACGGCGTGCCCGAACGGCGAACTCGCGTGATCAGACGCGGGACTCGCGTGATTGAAGGCGGGACACGCGTGATCAGACGGACGACACGCGTGATCAGGAAGCGCGCGGCAGGCGGCGGCCCGGCGGGGCCGACTCGAGCCAGGACAGGAAGCCGGTGAGGGCGCCGGGACCCATCGCGATCTCGATCGCCTCCTGCTTGGCGGACTCGCACCGCAGGACGATCGAACCTTCGGGGACGGCGTACGCCTCCGTGCCGGAGGGGTCTCGCCGGTCCGCGATCTCCATGCTTTCGCGCTCGAACACGCGATCCGGGCCCGTCCGCAGGCTCCACACCCGGAACCAGACGAACTTCTCGCCCTCGTAGCGGCCCAGCCCCAGATGCCAGCTGGACCGCGCCTCGTCCGGACGCCACCGCAGCGCGACGCTCACGCCGCCACCGCGGCGCATCCGGACCCACCGCAACGAATACCAGGCCGCGAGAACGGCCAGGACGGTCAGGGCCCCGAGAACACCCACGGCGATTTCCACGGCCCGGCCCCTGTCCTTCGCCCGGTCAGACCGACTGACCGGCCGCGCGAAGCTGGGCGGTCGCCCTAGCCCGCTCTTGCTCGTCTTCGCCGGTCAGCGCCTTCTTGGCCGCGTCGACGTCGATCTCGTCCGAAAGCTCCGCGCTCTCGGCGAGGATGCTCACGCCGGTCGCGGTGACCGACAGGAACCCGCCGTGCACCGCGGCGGTCACGGTCTCGCCGTCCGTGGTCGTCACCTTCACGACACCACCCTCGACGAGCTGGCCGAGAACCGGCTCGTGACCGGCCATGATGCCGATCTCGCCCTCGGTGGTCTGCGCCACCACGAACGTGGCGGTACCGGACCAGAGACGGCGCTCGACGGCTACCAGCTCGACAGAAATCTCAGCCACGTAGCTTCCCTTCACCTCAGGTGCTGGCACCGAGTGTAATAGTCAACGATCCCGGTATGCGAACGACGGGACCAGCGTCCACAGTAGACACTGATCCCGCCGCTCATCGGAACATCACTTCTTGGTGATTTCCTTGTACTTCTTCTCGAGGTCTTCGAGGCCACCGATACCCAGGAACGCCTGCTCCGGGTAGTGGTCGAAGTCGCCCTTGGTGATGCGGTCGAAGGACTCGATGGTCTCCGACAGCGGCACGGTCGAACCCGGCTGACCGGTGAACGCCTCGGCGACCAGCATGTTCTGCGACAGGAACCGCTCGATGCGGCGCGCGCGCTGAACGGTGAGCTTGTCCTCTTCCGACAGCTCGTCCATACCGAGGATCGCGATGATGTCCTGCAGCTCCTTGTACTTCTGCAGGATCCGGATGACCTCGGAGGCCACGCGGTAGTGGTCCTCACCGACGATGGCCGGGTCGAGAATGGTCGACGTCGACGCCAGCGGGTCCACCGCCGGGAAGATGCCCTTCTGGAACACGCCCCGGGAAAGCTCCGTGGTGGCGTCCAGGTGGGCGAACGTCGTCGCCGGGGCCGGGTCGGTGTAGTCGTCCGCGGGGACGTAGATCGCCTGCATCGAGGTGATCGAACGACCACGGGTCGAGGTGATCCGCTCCTGGAGCTGACCCATCTCGTCGGCCAGCGTCGGCTGGTAACCCACGGCCGAAGGCATGCGGCCCAGCAGGGTCGACACCTCGGAACCGGCCTGGGTGAACCGGAAGATGTTGTCGATGAAGAGCAGCACGTCCTGGTTCTGCACATCGCGGAAGTACTCCGCCATGGTCAGCGCGGACAGCGCGACCCGCATACGGGTGCCCGGCGGCTCGTCCATCTGGCCGAAGACGAGGGCGGTGTCGTTGATGACGCCGTCCTCGGACATCTCCAGGAAGAGGTCGTTGCCCTCACGGGTGCGCTCGCCGACACCGGCGAACACCGAGGTACCACCGAAGTTCCGGGCGACACGGGTGATCATCTCCTTGATGAGCACCGTCTTGCCGACGCCGGCACCGCCGAACAGGCCGATCTTTCCACCCTGCACGTACGGGGTCAGCAGGTCGACGACCTTGAGGCCGGTCTCCAGCATCTCCGTCTTGCCTTCGAGCTGGTCGAAGGACGGCGGGTTGCGGTGGATGCCCCAGCGCTCGAGGTCTTCGCCGTAGCCGGGCTCGTCCAGGCACTCGCCGAGCGCGTTGTAGACGTGGCCCTTGACCTTGTCGCCGACCGGGACCGTGATGGGGCCGCCGGTGTCGGTGACCTCGGCGCCACGGACGAGGCCGTCCTGCGGCTGGAGCGAAATGGTGCGGACGAGGTTGTCACCGAGGTGGCTGGCGACCTCGAGCGTCACCGTCTTGCGCAGCTGCTCGAACTCGATTTCGACCTTGAGCGCGTTGAACTGGTCGGGAACGGAACCGCGCGGGAATTCGACGTCGACGACCGGGCCGGTCACCGAGACGATGCGCCCCTTGGCACGGGCTTCAGTACTGGTCATCAGTCATCACTTCCTGCTGCGGTGAGAGCGTTCGCCCCACCGACGATTTCGGAGATCTCCTGGGTGATCTGCGCCTGGCGGGCCTGGTTCGCCTCCCGCGTCAGCGTGTTCACCAGTTCGTTCGCGTTGTCCGACGCCGCCTTCATCGCGGTACGGCGGGCCGCGAGTTCGGACGCCGCCGACTCGAGCATCGCCGCGAAGAGCCGCGTGTTGATGTACTTCGGCAGCAACGCGGCGAGCAGCTTCTCGGCGCTGGGCTCGAACTCGTAGCTCGGGAGCAGGCTTTCGGGCTTCTCCTCTTCGCCCTCGGTGTACTCGACCTCGAGCGGCGCGACGCGCTTGGCGACGGGACGCTGGGTGAGCATCGAGACGAACTCGGTGTAGACGACGTGGATCTCGTCGACACCCAGGATGCCGTCGGCGTTGCCCGCCTCGTCGTCGGCGCCGTTCAGGAACGACTCGACGATGAGTTCACCGGCCTCCGCGGCGTTGACGTAACCGGGCTGGTCGGAGAAGCCCGTCCAGCTTTCGGCCACCTCGCGGCCACGGAAGCGGTAGAAGCTCAGGCCCTTGTTGCCGGTCACGTACAGCACCGGCTCCTTGCCCTGCTCACGCAGCAGCGTGAGGAGCTCCTCGGTCGCCTTCAGCACGTTGGAGTTGTACCCACCGCACTGGCCCTTGTCGCTGGTGATCACGAGGACCGCCGCGCGCTTCGGGTTCGGACGCTCGACCAGAAGCGGGTGGTCGAGGTTCGCCGAGGCTCCGGCCAGGGCCGAGAGCACGTTCGTGATCTCGTCCGAGTACGGCCGGGAAGCCGCGACCTTCGCCCGCGCCTTGGTGATGCGCGCGGTGGCGATGAGCTCCATCGCCTTGGTGATCTTGCCGATGGACTTGGTCGCCTTGATACGCGACCGGAGTTCTCGGAGTTGTGCGGCCATGAGCTATCAGCTCACTTCTTCGGGGCGGGCTTGTTGACCTTGACGGTCTCCTGCCCGACCTTCTCGGCGTCCATCGCGTCGGAGACCTCGACCAGGCTCTTGCCCTCGGAGGTGGTGAACTCCTTCTTGAACTCGTTCACCGCGTCGACCAGCCCGGAAGCGGTCTCCTTGGAGAACTTGCCCGACTCGCGGATGTCCTTGAGGAGCTCTCCGTGCTTGCGACGCGCGGAGTCGACGAACTCGTCGCGGAAGCGGCGCACGTCCTCGGTGGGAACGGTGTCGAAGTGACCGTTCGTGCCGAGGTACACCGTGACGACCTGCTCCTCGACCGGGATCGGCGAGTACTGCGGCTGCTTGAGCACCTCGTACAGGCGGGCACCGCGCTCGAGCTGCGCCTTCGACGCGTCGTCGAGGTCCGAAGCGAAGGCCGCGAAGGCCTCCAGCTCGCGGTACTGCGACAGGTCGATACGGAGCGAACCCGAAACGTCCTTCATCGCCTTGACCTGCGCGGCACCACCCACGCGGGAAACCGAGATACCCACGTCGATGGCCGGGCGCTGACCGGCGTTGAACAGGTCCGACTGGAAGAAGCACTGACCGTCGGTGATCGAGATGACGTTCGTCGGGATGTAGGCCGACACGTCGTTCGCCTTGGTCTCGATGATCGGGAGACCGGTCAGCGAGCCCGCGCCCAGCTCGTCCGAGAGCTTCGCGCAACGCTCGAGGAGACGGGAGTGCAAGTAGAAGACGTCGCCGGGGAAGGCTTCACGGCCCGGCGGGCGACGCAGCAGCAGCGAGATCGCGCGGTAGGCGTCGGCCTGCTTGGTCAGGTCGTCGAACACGATGAGGACGTGCTTGCCCTCGTACATCCAGTGCTGGCCGATGGCCGAGCCGGTGTACGGCGCGATCCACTTGAAGCCGGCGGAGTCCGACGCGGGGGCCGCGACGATGGTGGTGTACTCCATCGCGCCGGCGTCCTCGAGGGACTTCTTGACCGCGGCGATCGTGGAGCCCTTCTGGCCGACCGCGACGTAGATGCAGCGAACCTGCTTCTTCGGGTCGCCGGTCTCCCAGTTGGCCTTCTGGTTGATGATCGTGTCCACCGCGACGGCCGTCTTACCGGTCTTGCGGTCACCGATGATCAGCTGGCGCTGGCCACGGCCGATCGGGGTCATCGCGTCGATCGCGGTGATACCGGTCTGCAGCGGCTCGGCCACCGGCTGGCGCTCGACCACCGAAGCGGCCTTGACCTCCAGCGGGCGGCGCTCGGTGGTCTCGATCTCGCCGAGGCCGTCGATCGGGGCGCCCAGCGGGTTCACGACGCGGCCGAGGTAGCCCTCGCCGACCGGAACCGAGAGGACCTGACCGGTCCGCTTGACTTCCTGACCTTCGACGACGGTCTCGAAGTCACCGAGGATCGCGGCACCGATGGAGCGCGCGTCCAGGTTCAGCGCCACGCCGAGGACCCCGCCGGGGAACTCGAGCAGCTCGTTGGCCATCGCCGAGGGAAGACCCTCGATGTGGGCGATACCGTCACCGGCGTCGACGACGACGCCAACCTCTTCCCGGCTCACGTCCGGGGCGTAACTCGAGACGTAGTTCTCGATCGCGCTACGGATCTCATCCGAGGAGATCGTCAGCTCCGCCATTTCGTTCCCGCTCTCGCTTCGTTCGTGCCAGTGTGCAAAGTCGTTGTTGTGGGTCAGCCGGCCAACCGGCGACGCAGGGCGTCGATCCGCCCCGCGGTGCTGCCGTCGATGACCTCGTCGCCGACGCGGACGACAAGTCCGCCGCCGAGTGACGGGTCGACCTCGACGTGCAGCGCGAGCTGCCGCCCGTAAAGGGCGTTGAGCTTCTCGCTCAGCCGAGCCTGCTGTTCGTCGGAAAGCGCGCTCGCGCTGGTCACCCGGGCGACCGAGCGCTCACGGCGTTCCGCGGCCAGCTGGACCAGCTCTTCGAGGGCGTTGCCGACCCCGCGGCCCTTGGCGCGCAGGACGACCTGCTCGACGAGGGTCTTGGTGACCACGTCCACCTTGTCGGCGAACAAGGTGCGGACCAGGGTCCGCTTCGCCTCCGCGGGGGCGGTCAGGTCGGAGAGTGCCCGTTCGAGCTCCGGCTCACCCGCGACGATACGACTGACCCGGAACAGCTGGTCTTCGACAGCGTCGATGTTCCCGGACTTCTCCGCACTGGTGAGCAGCGCCGAGCGGCCGAGGGCCTCGAGCCCGTCGGTCAGTTCGCGCGGGCTCGACCAGCGGCTGCCCGCCACGGAGTCGAGCACCTGCAGGGCCGGTTCGGAAACCTTGCCCGCGAGGATCCCGCGGGCGAGGCCGATCCGGGCTTCGGACGAGGCCGAACCGTCGGCGACGGCCCGGCGCAGGCCGATCTCCCGGTCCAGCAGGGCGACGACCGAAAGCAGCTCGTCGCCGACCGTCGCCGGGTCAGTACCCGCTTCGGCCAGAACCTCGCCGAGACGCTTCTCGGCGAGGTCGAGCGCTTCACGGCTCGCAGCATGCAGCGTCATTCTGGTCTACTTCCCCGCTCCGAGACCGGCACCGTTGGCGCCCGCGGTCTCCAATTCGGCCAGGAACCGGTCCACGGTGCCGTGACGGCGCGCGTCGTCCGCGAGCGACTCGCCGACGATGCGGCTGGCCAGCTCGACGGAGTTACGGCCGAGTTCGGCGCGCAGCTCGGCGATGATCTGCGCCTTCTGGGCCTGCAGCTGAGCCTGACCCTGGGCGACGATGCGCTGGGACTCGGCTTCGGCCTCGGCCCGCAGTTCCGCTTTGATCTGCTCGGCTTCGAGCCGGGCGTCGTCACGGATCTTCGCGGCCTCGGCACGGGCTTCCGCCAGCTGCGCCTTGTACTGCGCAAGGTTTTCTTCGGCTTCGGCCTGCGCCTTCTCGGCTCGCTCGATGCCACCCTCGATCAGCTTGGTCCGCTCTTCGTAGGTCGCCTCGAAACGCGGGACGACGTACTTCTTCAGAACGAACAGCAGCAGAAGGAAGGCGATGAACCCGAGGATGAGCTCGGGAACGTGCGGCACGATCGGGTTGGGCACCTCTTCGGCGGCCAACACCAATTCGGTCTTCAGCACAACGTCTCCTTAAGCGATGAGCGAAACTCAGCCTTAGGCGGAGGCGAGGAAGTAGATGACGATACCGATCAGCGCCAGCACCTCGGTCAGCACGAAGGTCGAGAAGGCGATGCTCTGCAGCTTGCCCTGGGCCTCCGGCTGACGGGCGGTGCCGTTGATGACGGCGGCGAAGATGAGACCCACACCGATACCGGGGCCGATCGCGCCGAGGCCGTAACCGATGGCGGCGAGACCCTTGTTGATGCTGACGGCCTCGGTGGCGGCCTGCGCAAGAACGATGTTGCTCACGTGCGTTTCCCTTCAAACTCGGTCCGCGCGACTCACGCGGATCGGGGGTCTTTTGGTGTTCTCAGTGCTCCGACGCCAGCGCGGCGCCGATGTAGCCTGCGGACAGCAGTGCGAAAATGAATGCCTGCAGGACCTGGATGAATGCCTCCAGGAAGGTCATCGCGATGGCGAAGAGGAACGCCACCGGCGACGCGACCTTCACGAGACCTTCGCCCTCGGTCAGCAGGAAGCTGCCACCGAGCGTGAAGACCATGATGATGAGGTGGCCGGCGAACATCGCGGCGAAAACCCGGATGGCCAGGGTCGCCGGCGCGATGAAGAACTTCTGCGCGAACTCGATGGTGGAGTACAGCGGCAGAACGAACCCGGGAATACCCGCCGGCGCCAGTTCCTTCTTCAGGTAACCCTTGAAACCGTGGCGCTTGAACCCGACGTAGTGGTACACCGGGTAAACGACAAGGAACGCGAGGGCGACCGGGAAACCGATTCGCGCCATCGTCGGGAACTGGAAGAACGGGATGATCCCGAACAGGTTGTTCACCAGCACGAAGCTGAACAGACCCAGGATCAGCGGAATGAACGGCTTGAAGTCGGCCGAACCGATCTGCTCACGCGCGATGTTGTTGCGGCCGAAGTTGTAGATGCTTTCGGCGATGAACTGTCCCTTGCCCGGGACGACCTTCAACCGGCGAGACGTCACCATGAAGTAGGTGATGATGATGATCAGGGAGATGACCACCAGCAGCATCGGCTTGGTGAAAGCAAACCAGCCGGAACCGAACAACGGCGGCAGGTTGAAGTCTTTGACACCAGGCGGCGCGAACTCCGCACCCTCGGCTAGTACCAGCGCGCCCACTGGGCTCCTTCCGGTTCTCCCGGCCGGCGTTCACTCCGCCGGGGGAATCGTCACGATCTGGACTTAACGTACCCGACACGTATCGGGCCGTCGGAGGCGGCCACCCCACGATGTGCTGAACACGGTTTCACGTTCCGCACACGAGGATTCTCGATGCAGTGCTCCCGGGAGACAGACGCCTACCAGCGGGTAATGAGGGACGATTCAACGCCGCCGCCACACTGCTGTTCGGGGTTCGTCATCAGGAGCCGGCAGCCGAGGCCGCCGCCCATACGCGGACCATATCAGCAGGTTCGGACGGGCCGTACAGGCGTACTACATTGCCCCCGATCGGCCGAGGACCTAGGTCCCGTCCCAGGTCAGGACCTCGGTCCCGACCTCAGCGGGAGGCGGGGATGATCGTCGGGATCTTGGTCTTGCGGAAGGCGGCGAACTCCACCGCGGCGGCCACGAGGATCGCGACGATCATGGTGACACCCAAGGCCGTCGGGTGGATCGAGGACACTCCGCGAAGCAGGCTCAGCGCCCCGAAGAGCAGGAGGATCTTGAGCACGTAACCACCGAGAGCGATCACCATCACGAACATCGGGTCCATGCCCGCGCTGAAGCGCATCAGGCCCAGCGTCGCGAGGGCGGACACGATGGCGAGCACGCCACCGATGACCGAGCCGAGCAGACCCGGGAGTCCATTGAGGATGGTGAAGAGCACGACGCAGATCAGCACCGCGGGCGGAACCAGCTTCAGGGAAGCCTTCATCATCGAGTTGGCCGCCTGCAGAACCACCTTGGCGTGGGGGTTCTCCTCCGCCTCGACGGTCTTCTCGGTCTCGCTCACAGAAAACTCCCTGGTCGTCTCAGCCCGCCAGTGTAGGCCCGTGCCGATGCGCGCGGTTCAGGCGGTCCGGTTCCGGGACCGGAGCCTGGGCACGATCGACACCAGGGTCGCCAGCAGGAAACCGAATCCGACAATCCAGAAAACCGCGACACTGTCGAAGAGCGTCACCGAAACGGCGCCGAACGCGAGCAGACCCGCCCACAAGTAGATGAGCAGCACCGCGCGGCGCTGGGAGTGGCCGATCTCCAGCAGGCGGTGGTGCAGGTGCATCTTGTCCGCCGCGAACGGGCTCTCGCCGCGGCGGGTGCGGCGGATCACCGCCATGATCAGGTCGAGCAGCGGCACGAACAGCACCGCGGCGACCACGACGAGCGGCGAGAGCAGCGCGAGCGCGTCCTTGCCGCTGAACTGCGGATACGGCACGCGGCCCGACGCGGACGTCGTCGCGCCGGCCAGCATCAGCCCGATCATCATCGAGCCCGAATCGCCCATGAAGATCTTCGCGGGCTGGAAGTTGTACGGCAGGAAGCCGAGACAGGCCCCCGCGAGCGTGGCGGCGATGAGCGCGGGCGGGTACGCGCCGACGTCGCCGCCCGAGGAGTCGAGCAGGCCGAGAGAGAAGGAACAAGTCGCCGCGGCGGCGATGAAGCCGAGGCCGCCGGCGAGCCCGTCGAGACCGTCGACGAAGTTCATCGCGTTGACCATGACGACCACCAGCACGACGGTCAGCAACGCGCCCTGGTTCTTGTCCAGCACCAACACCTGGCCGAAGGACTCGCCACCGCCGCCCCACGGCACCCAGAACGACACCCACTGCACCCCGAAGATCACCAGGATCCCGGCGCACATGACCTGGCCGGCCAGTTTCGTCCAGGCGTCCAGTTCGAACCGGTCGTCGAGCGCGCCGATCAGGGAGATCACGCCCGCGGCGAGCAGGACGCCCAGCGAGTCGAAGGAGAAGTCGAAGCCGCGGCTCAGCGCGGGCAGCTGATGCGCCAGCCCCATCGCGGCGGCGACACCGAGGAAGATGCCGATACCGCCCATCCGCGGGATCGGGGTGACGTGGACGTCGCGGGCCCGCGGGTTGGCGATCGCGCCGATCCGGATGGCGACCCGGCGCACGACACCGGTGAGCAGGAAGGTCACGGCCGCCGCGGTGAGGGCGACGAGGATGTACTCCCGGATCGGGAGGCCTTGCGTAGGAGGCATGGTGCGTTACGCCGCCGAGGTCCAAGTCACTCGAACACGCTACCGCGTGCGGGGGATACGGCGGCCGACGGTCCTAGGCCAGTGACTCCGCGGGCACACCCAGTACTTCCGCGACGGCGGCACGGCTGACCGCGCCCTCCCGCAGGATGACCGGGTCGTCGCCGGTGAGATCGACCATCGTGGACGGAACGGGCTCTCCGGTGGATCCGCCGTCGAGGTACACCGCGACACTGTCGCCGAGTTGGTCGACGGCCTCCTGCGCGGTGGAGGCGGGCGGGCGACCGGAGACGTTGGCACTCGAGACCGCCATCGGGCCGACGTCGCGCAGCAGTTCCAACGCGACCGGGTGAAGCGGCATCCGCAGCATCACCGTTCCGCGTGACTGGCCCAGATCCCACTGCAGGCTCGGGGCGTGCGGCAGGACGATGGACAGGTCGCCGGGCCAGAACGCCTCGATGAGCGCGCGGGCCTGCGGGGGCGTGCCGAGCACGAGTCCGTCCACAGTGGACCAGGAGCCGACCAGGACACCGACCGGCATGTCCGGGCCGCGCTGCTTGGCCCGCAGGAGGGACTGGACGGCGCCGCCGTCGAAGGCGTCCGCGCCGATTCCGTAGACCGTGTCGGTCGGGAGGACGACGAGGCGGCTGGAGCGCACCGCGCTCGCCGCCGCGGCGAGCCCGTCGGCCCGGGATTCGTGCTTGCTGCAGTCGTACACCGCGCTCATGGCCAGTGAGCGTAGCGCTGCGGTGTCGCGGGTCTCGCCAAGGTGCCCGTCTCGGCCGCCGCGTCGGCCGGGGTGGCGATCCGGGGTGGAGCGGACCGGTTATCTGCCCAGTCAGACTTGAGCAGGACGAATGTGACGGGTCACCTGACCGTGCGAGGTTTGGCTGCTACGACTCGGTACGCAACCGAGTGGGGAGGATTTCGGACGCTGGACGTCCCCAATCCTCCCCACTCGCCGCCAGAACCCGAATCGTCACCAATGAGCCACGCCCGCGCCATGAAAGGTCCTTTCCTTGCAAACTTTGCAAGGAAAGGACCTTTCATGGCATGCGGAGCGACCGTCAGAAGGCGAAAGCGGTACAGACCGACGTCGCCGTCTTCGCCGGGTCCGCGATCGACGTCGCCGTCAGCTTGATGTGCGCGACGTGGTCACCGCCCGCGGCCCGCTTGGCGTGCGCGGTCGCCGAAGAGCGCCCGCCGAACGGGACGGTGGACAGCTCGTTCGGCAGCCGCACCTCCCAGCCCTTCGCGCTGGTGGACGCGCTCAGGCGGTAGGTGTCGGTGTTGAACGGCGCCGCCGAGCCCTTCGCGTTGCCCGTGTTGATCACCGGGAACGAGCAGCTCGCGAGCCCCTGCTTGGCGAACGCCGGTGCCGACGGCCACAGCGAAACGCCCCTTGCCTGCGAGCCGGAGCCGTCGAGCGAAGCCACCGTGATGACGTAGGACAGCACGCCCTTGCGGTCGCGCTCGACGTCGGAGACGAGGAACTTCAGCCTGTTCGCCTCGTCGGTGTACTCGTACTTGCTCGCGGAGCCGGTGCCCGCCTTGAACGCGGCGTCGTTGAGCTGGCGGTAGTCGCCGATCGGGATCGGCACCGGGGTGCCGTCCGGCTTCTTGTAGTCGGTCATGCCGATGTCGGCCGGGTTCGCGTCCACGATCCATTCGAACGGCGCGTTGTCCTGGTTCTTCGTCTTCGCGATGAGGACACCGGAATCGGGGGCGAAGGAATCGCTGCCCATCCGGTCGACGACCTCGACGGTGTAATTGTTGTAGCCGCCGCCGTCGCAGAACGGATCCTTCGAGCGGTCGCATTTCGGCGAAAGGTCACCGCCGGTGAGCGCGATGTTGATACCGCTGTAGGCGCCCTGTCCCGGCAGGACCGAACGCGCCGTGATCCTTGCCGAAACCGGGCCGGTCTTGGCGAGGGAGTTCCGGTCGAGCTTCAGGACGTCTTCGGGGTCGATGATGTCGAGCTTCATCTTGGTGCGCAGCATGTGGTGCGAGCCCATCGAGCCGCCCTGCGTCGCCGGGATCTGCCAGCGGGTGTGCGGTCCGCCGGGGCCGTTGAAACTGCCGCGCGACATCATTTCCCACGGCCCGGTGTAGGTACGGGACGGCGGGTTTCCGAAGGGATTGTTGTAATTGTCTCCGATGCCGAGGATGTGGCTGAACTCGTGCGCGTAGACGCCCTGGCCCGAGCTTTCCGCCTGGGTCGAGGAGCCGGTGACCGCGTTCGGCCAGATGCTCGCCGCGGATTTCCACGACGTCCACGGGACGTAGCGGGTGGACGCGGCGTTCGGCATCCCGGCGACGCCGGGGCCGAACGCGTCGGGGACGTTCTCCTTTTCGCCGAACTTCATCACGCCGAATTCCTGCCAGGTCGAACTCTCGTCCTGACCGGCGGAAAGATAGAAGACGAAGTCGAACTGCTTGGACACGTCGCCCACGTCGGCCCGCCAGGCGGCTCCCGCGTCGGCGCGCAGGTCACGTTTGCAGTTCGCGCCCGGCGGACACGCGTCGGGCTGGAACTCCATGCCGTATTCGAAGGACTTGCCGGGCAGGCGGTACGGGCCGAACGCGGTCAGTTCGACGCCCAGCCTGCCGCCGGAGTCCTCCATCCAGTACTCGTTGATCGTGTGGCCTTGGTTGAGCGCCTGCGGCTTGTTGAGGAAGTCCTGGTAGAACTTCGCGACCTCCGCGCGGGGGATGTTGCTCGCGGCGGGGCCGGGGTTGCCGAACACCGTCGAACGCGGGGGCTGCGTGACGGCGAATTCCTGATCCGGGTAGTCCGCGAGCACCACGGCACCCTTGAACATCCGCTTGGTGGGCTTCAGCGCCGGGTCGGCCCAGTTGGTGCCGGGCGGTTTGCGGTAGTCGTCCCACGTCATGTGGTCCTGGTTCTCCCAGGTCGACCCGTCGATCGCGGCGGGCCAGCCTCGGACCGGCGCCGCGGCGGACGCGGGCTGGGCGACCAGACCCGGCAGTAGCGCGACGGTGGCGAGGACGGCGAGTGTTCTGAGTGGGGCTCGTCGGAGAGACGATCGCATTCGGGGTACACCTCCCAGTCGGACCGCCGATGAGGCGGCCGTGATCGACGTTAGGAGGTGGGCTTTGCCCTCGGCACCGCCGGAAGTCGTGAGTCTCGCTAACTATCCGGCCCAACGCCCTGCTCCATCCCGCGTTTCGTCCTCTGGATGCGGTGGTTCGCACCACGAACTACCGCATCCAGAGGACGAAACGCGGGGGTCAGGAGACGCGCAGGGCGGTGACGAAACGCGGGCGTCCGGCGAGGTCGAGGTGACCTTGCACGTCCGTGAGCACCCGCCGCGCCCGCACGAGCGCCGGGACGGCGGAACCGTGCGTGTCGTCGTGCTCGATCGCCATCCCGCCGGTGGGCCGCAGCAGGCGCGCGGCGGCCGCGATCGCGTGCCGGATCACCGCCAGCCCGCTCTCCTCCGCGAACACCGCCCGCGGCGGGTCGTGCTCGGCGACCTCCGCCGGCACCGGCGTGCCTTCCGGGACGTACGGCGGGTTGCACAGGACCAGGTCGACGAGCCCGTCGAGTTCGGCGAACATCGTGCTGTCCGCCACGTCGCCGGAGTACAGCCGGATGGGCGTGTCCCCCGCGTCGGCGTGGACGTCGGCGTTGTGCCGGGCCCACGCGAGGGCCTGCGCGTCGATGTCGACGGCGTAGACGACCGCGTCCGGCCGCGCGTGCTGCACGGCCAGCGCCAGCGCGCCGGAGCCGGTGCACAGGTCGACCACCACCGGGTACTCGCGCCCGTGCAGCAGTTTGAGGCCCCATTCCAGGAGCAGTTCGGTCTCCGGGCGCGGGACGAACACCCCGGCGCCGACGTTGACCGTGATGTCGCCGAGCGCGGCCCAGCCGGTGAGGTACTGCAGCGGGATCCGTTTGGCCCGCTGGTTCACGAGCTGGCCGATCGCGTCGATGACGGGCGGGTCCACCAGCGGCACCATCGGCAGGCGGCCGCGTTCGACACCGAGGACGTGGGAGGCGATCAGTTCCGCGTCCGAACGCGGTGACGCCACTCCGGCCTCGGTGAGGATGCGGGTCGCTTCCATGATGGCGAGGCGCAACGGCTGCCGGTTCACTGGTGTTCCTTCACAGAGTCAAGCCTGACACACGAGGCACGCGTGCCGGGGTCGATACACGCGGGCTCAGGGTATCGATTCCTTTCAGCGCACCCGCCACGAGAGCGAGGACAACGTCAGGGCCGCTTCGGCCACCCGCCGCGCGAGGTCGGTCTGAAGGCTCTTCGTCGCCGAAGCGATCCATTCGTCCACGTTCCGTACACCGATGTCGCGGTACTCGACGGCCTGAAGCAGCATTTCGAGCTTGTCCGCGTCGCGCGCGTAGAGCGCTTCGGGGCTTTCGGCGGACTCGTACTCGTCGACGGCGTCACGCACCGAGTCACGCGCCACGCTGGGCAGGGCCGACGTCTGCGCGGCGGTGATCGCCCGCGGATCCGGCTTCTCGACGAAACCCTTGATCGTGTGCGGGAGATCGCCCGTGCGCGTCTCCTGCGTGTCGTGCCACAGCGCGAGATACGCCGCCCTCGCCGGGTCCGCGCCGCCCTCGGCCGCGAGGAGGCCGGCCAGCTGCGCGACCCGCGTGGTGTGCTCGGCCACCGATTCGGGATCGCGGACGCCCGCCTGCCACCATCCGGCCCGCCGGATCCGCTTGAGCACACCCAGTTCGAAGCCGAATCTGGCCAGGGCTTCCACAGTTCTCCTAGGCGTCGACGGTGAGATATCCGGCCAGTGTCCCGCGCCGCTGCCTGAGCGTGTCGATGCGGTCGTCCATTTCGGCCAGTTCGCGCCGGATCTCCGCCACCACGGTCGGGCACATGTCCAGTTCCGGCAGTTCACCGTTCGCGCACGGCAGCATTTTCGCGATGACGTGCGTGCTCAGCCCGGCCGCGAGAAGCGCGCGGATCTGCCGCACCGTGGTGACCGCGTCTTCGTCGAAGGTGCGGTAGCAGTTGGAATCGCGCCGCGACACCAGCAGACCCTGCTCCTCGTAGTAGCGCAGCAGCCGCTGGCTCACGCCGGTCCGCCGGGACAGCTCGCCGATCAGCATGTGACCCCCGTCATCCGAGTTTGACCTTCACATCGATGTCAGTACCTAACGTCGCCGGCATGACGAATCATTTCGCGCACGTCGTCCGCGGTTCCGGTCCCGGCCTGCTGCTCGCCCACGGTGGTGGCGGCAGCGTCGAGGGCAACTTCGGGAGCATCCTCGACGACCTCGCCCGCACCCACACCGTCGTCGGCCCCGACTACCCCGGCTCCGGGGCCACGCCGCGCAGCAGCGAGCCGCTGGACCTCGACACCGTCGCGGACGAGCTGGTCTCCATCGCCGTCGATGCCGGCCTCGAACGCTTCGCGATCCTCGGCTACTCGCTCGGCACCGGAGTCGCCGTCCGCGCGGCCACCCGGCACCCCGATCGGGTCACCGGGCTCATCCTGACCGCCGGGTTCACGAAACCGGACAACCGGCTCCTGCTGGCCGTCGACATCTGGCGCGAACTGCTGGGCGGCGACCGGAAGCTGCTGGCGAAGTTCCTCACCTTCGCCGCCACCGGCGAAAAGCACCTGAACGCGCTGTCACCTTCGGATCTCGAAGCCGCCATCGAAGGCCTCGCCGGATTCATCCCGGAGGGCAGCCCCGAACACGTCGGCCTCGTCGCGAGCGTCGACACCCGGGCCGAGCTGGCCGGGATCTCGGTCCCCACCCTCGTCATCGCCACGACGCTCGACGGACTCGCCCCGCCCGCCCACTCCCGCGAACTCGCGGCCGGGATCCCCGGCGCCGAACTGGTCGAGATCGAGTCCGGGCACGGTATCGGCGTCGAGGCCCGCGACGAATGGCTCGGCGTGATCCAGAAGTTCCTCTCCGCAAGTGTTAGAGAGGGTACGAACTGATCACCCTGCGGAATCTTCTAAGGTGACGCGGGTGAAGATCCGGGAAATCCGACTGACCCTGGGCGTGTTTTTCGCCGCGCTCGGGGTGCTCCTCGTCCGTTTCCTGGTGCCGCGTCCGATCGGCATGGCGGACAACGGCGACGGCTGGCGCATTCTGTGCCGGCTCGGCGCCCGCGAGCTCGACCGGCCTTCGGAATACTTCGTCCGCTTCTCCTACGGCCCCGCCCCGGCCTGCAACAGCGAGTACATCTCCAGCCAGAGCTGGATCGACAAGATCGCCAGCGAGATCGGGCAGTTGCTCGGCTCGTCCGCGATCCTGAACCTGCTGGTACTGGGTGTGCTGGGCTGTCTGCTGGTCGCCGGCGGGATCGCCGCGATCGTCGTCGGCCTGCGCCTTTCGGTCCGGAACAGCGTCATCGCCACGGCCGCGCTGCTGCTGGTCGCGGCGGACTCGGCCTTCTTCGGGTACTTCGCCTCCGTGCTGAGCGAGGGCGC
Organism: Amycolatopsis sp. CB00013; assembly: GCF_001905755.1. NCBI lineage: Bacteria > Bacillati > Actinomycetota > Actinomycetes > Pseudonocardiales > Pseudonocardiaceae > Amycolatopsis > Amycolatopsis sp. CB00013. The sequence goes on from NZ_LIWC01000006.1 coordinate 443,696, forward strand.
CGCCTTCGTCGGGATGCTGCTGCTCGCCGGCGGGCTCCTGCTCATGCACCGCACCGGGCCGTGGCGCTACACCGGCGCCGCGGTCACCGTGCTCGGCGCGATGATCGGGATCAACGCGAAGTCGCAGACGCTGCTGCTGATCCCGCTGTTCGCGCTCGCGCTGCTGTTCGTCCGGCCGGAAGGCAGCCGCGGCCTGGCCCGGTGGGCGCTACCGCTGGCCGTGCTCGCCGTCGTCGGCACCGGTACCGCGCTGGTGCAGGGGGCGGGCGACTCGGCCAACGCGGAGTACCGCGAGGCCAACATGTACCACGTCGTGTTCAACGGGATCGTCGACGGGAAGCACGACACCACCGGCGACCTCGCCGCGCTGGGCCTCCCGCCCGAGTTCGCGAAGTACGTCGGCACCGGCTGGTGGAGCGCGAACGCGGCCTGGCGCGACCCCGAGTACGCGAAGTACCGCGACAAGATCAGCCGCCGCAACGTCGCCCAGTACTACCTCGACCACCCGGTGCGCGTGGTCGAGATGCTGCACCGGTCCGCGCAGGAGACCTTGACCGCGCGGGTGCCGAACCTCGGCAGCTTCGGTGAGCACGCCGGGCAGCCGCCGCTCGCCAAGGAGTACCGGGTCCCGGTCCTGTCCGGGATCACCGGCTGGCTCGCGCCGCTGGGGTTGTTCGCCCTGCTGCCGATCTGGCTGCTCATCGGGTGGGCGGGCCTCCGCGCCTTCCGGAACCGCACCGGACGCCGCGACGTCGGCATCGTGGTGCTCATGTTCCTGCTCTTCGCGATGGGCCAGATCCTGGTGTCCGGCCTCGCGGAAGGCATCGAGAACGTCAAGCACCAGCAGCTGACGATCTACCCGACCCTGCTCGCCGCCGCCTTCGCCGCACTCTCGTTCCTGCCGAAGCGCAAGGAAGAACCGCCGGTGGCCGAGGAACGCGAACCGGAGACGGCCTCCCTCTCCGCCTGAGGCATCAACGCGCCGGTTCCCAGAATCCGGCGAAGCTGCCGCACGCGACCCTCGCGCCCGTGAGCTCGTCCTGGATCCGCTTTTCCACGCCGGTGTAAGCGATCGTCGGCGTGTCCGGGCCGACGGCTTCAGGGACGGGGGCGCCCGCGGTCAGCGAAACGGCTTTCACCGTCTGGAAGAGCACGAGGTAATCCCCCTCGGGGTCAAGGTTTTCCGCCGCAGCGACCATCCTTTCCGGACTGTCGCCGGTCAGTTCCATCGGCAACGGCCAGTCCAGCGGGAACGGGTTGCGGACCCCGAAAACCGGGGCGACGAACGGATTGTCCGGCAGGACCGCGACCTTCGACGCCGGATAACGGTCGAGGCAGCCCCGGATCTGGGCGACGTAGGTGTAGACGCTGGGATTCGTGCGGACGCCGCGCAGCGCCGGGGCGATGTCCCCCAGATCCTTCGTCAGTTCGCCCTGCGGCCGGTCCGCGTACGGCGCCTTGTCGTGCGCGGACATCAGCAGCAGCCCGGCGAGCACGAACGCGGCCGCGGCGAAAACCCCGCCCGCGGACTCGGACGGGCGCGGCGGCGGCACCGCTTCCAGCACTCCCAGCGCGAAGATCCCGGCCAGCAGGCCGGGAAGCGGGTAGCCCCAGGACAGGCTGGCCATCCAGCCGAGCGCGGCGATCGCCAGGTACCGCCAGGGCAACCGTCTTCGGACGACGGTGTCGAGCACGGCGGCGGCCAGGAAGAGCCACAGCAGGGTGACCGGCCAGCCGCCCGCGTGCTCGAATCCGCCGTCGGCCACGACGAAGACCACGACCGCCACGACGCACAAGCCCGTCGCGCCCCGGAGCCATCGGCCCGGCTCGCCGAACTGGTCGCGGGCCGACCACGCCACGGCCAGCACGCATATCCCGAGCAGCACCGGGACGAAATACGTCCGCGGGTCCGCCCGGCCCGCGAATTCCGCCGTCCAGAACCGGAAAAGGCCTTCACCCCAGGTCTGAGTGCCGCTGGAGAGCTGCGCGGTCGCCGACCGCAGGCCTCCGGCGGCGGTGACCATGCCGAAGTACAGCAACGGCGCCGCGCCGAGCATCAGAAGGTCACCCAGCAGACGCGGCACCTTTCTCGGCGGCGCGGCGGGGTGGAACAGCAGGATCAGCACCCCGATCGGGACCGCGAACAGGAAACTCTGCTTGACGATCACCGCGAACCCGAGGCAGAACAGGCCGGACAGACGCCGCCATCGCGAGCCCGAACGCAGCCCGCCGTCGAGCAGCCACCAGCCGACCGCGACCAGGAAGACACCGTCGACGGTGTGCCAGGCCATCACCGGATACGTGTTCAGGCCGACCAGAACGGCGGTGAAGACCAGCCCGAGCCGCGTCGGGCCCCAGTCCAGCGGCGAGGTCCCGGTCAGGAACGCGGCGAGGGCGACCGTGGCGACGGTCAGCTGCACCATCATCACGAAACCCGAGCCGATCATCAGCGGCGCGGGGACGAGATGATCGATCAGATGCAGATAGGCCGAACCGAACGGCCTCGGCCCGAGGAAATCGACCTGCGGGATCTCGCCGTGCAGGACGCGCCACACCTGGGCGAGCACGAAGCCCTGGTCGGTCGGGTTGAACCCGAACCGGCCGATCCTCGCGACGACGGCCGCGCTCAGCAGTCCCGTTCCGGCGACGAGAACGAGAGCTCGCGGAACACGTTTCCGGGTCGCCGGAAACGATCTTTCCATTCGTGTTCTCCCGGGACGGGTTCCCCTTATCGACCAGGGACCGTAGCGGAAGCGGGGAATCGACGACAGGCCCGATCGGACGCCGCTCCCCGCCACCCGTAGGCTGAACGAACCTGTACGCGCCGAAGGGCTCAAGAAACAGTCATGGATCTCCGGGAAACGACGGTCGTCACGCGGATATCGGCGAATATCGAAACCGAGGATTTCGCCGCGGCCGCCGCGCTGGGCGAACGTCTCATCGGCGAGTTCGAGGCCACCGAGCTGGAGATCTGCCGGGCGGACCCGGAAGGCGGCTGGACGGGATACCTGGTCTCCGTCGGCTATCGCACGCCTCCGGCCGACGGCGAAGATCCCGTCGAAACACTGCATCGGGCCGCGGTACCCGCACTTTTTCACTTCGGTCTGAATGCGGAATTATTCGAAATCCACGGCACGCCGGAGACCGGCCAATACGGAAGCTACGACGCCTACGACACCCCGGCCGACGGATTCACACTCTATTCGCTGATGGCGTCCGTCGGCGGCACCGATCCCCGCGAACCCGCGTACGTCACCAGGCACGATTTCACCCCGCGCGCGGAAACCGATGTCATTTCACGGGTGCATCTCTACGTCCCCACCGGCGACCTTCGGCTGGCCGTGGACCTGTGCGGCCGCCCCGCGACCGACCTTTCGGCGTCGCTGGTCCGGATCAGCACGGACGCGGGCCCTTGTGAAGCGGTGCTGCTGTCGGCTTTTCCCGCTCTCGCCGGGGAAAGCGGCGAAGAGGCGCTCAGCCGGGTGACGCACGAGGTGACCGACAGGCTTTCGCACGTGAGCATGTCCGTCCGGGCGATCCACACCGCGCTGGAGGACGATCCGTTCTACACCGAGCCGGGCTGATACCCGCCCCGGCTGGCTAATATCGCGGCATGATGGACCTGCTGATCGAGTTCGCCGGCACCGGCCGCGTCGGGCCGATCCACGGCGGTATGACGTTGGCAGCGGCCTCCGCCGTGCTGGGTCCGGGTCATCCCCATCCGGCGATCCGTCTGCTCGGCGGCAAAGCCGATGGATATCCCTACCGTTGGGACAGCCTGTATTTGGACGTCACCCGCGACCGGGTTTCGTCCATCAAACTCGAAACATGGCCAGGGCACACCTTTTCCGTGCCGTCACCTTTGACACCCAAGGGCGGGCCGCACGAGTCGACCGTGACCAAACACGAGTTCCGGGCCGCCCTCGACGATGCCCATATCGGGTACTCGATCGAAGAGCCGTACCTCATCGATCGCCAGTCCGTGATTCGTGTCGCCGGCACAGCGGTGACGGCGATGTTCAGCAGATTCGACGAAAAGGACCTGGGAGTACGGCCAGGCGACTATTTGCTGTCGGTTTCCAAGAACTTCGAGATTCCTTAGGACGGCGCGGATCAGCCCGCGTGGGCGGCGAGCCGCTCCTCGCGGTCCGCGGTGATGAGCGCGTCCAGCACGCCGTCGAGGTCGCCGTCGAGGACCTGGTCCAGGTTGTACGCCTTGTAGTTCACCCGGTGGTCGGCGATGCGGTTCTCGGCGAAGTTGTACGTGCGGACCCGCTCGGAGCGGTCGACGGTACGGACCTGCGAACGGCGCGCGTCCGACGCCTTCGCGGCGGCCTCCTCCTCGGCGATCGCCTGGAGGCGAGCCTGGAGCACCTGCAGGGCGCGGGCGCGGTTCTGGATCTGCGACTTCTCGTTCTGGCACGAGACGACAACGCCGGTGGGGATATGCGTGATCCGCACGGCCGAGTCGGTCGTGTTCACGCTCTGGCCGCCGGGGCCGGACGAGCGGTAGACGTCGATCCGCAGGTCGTTGGGGTCGATCTCGACCTCGACGTCCTCGGGTTCGGGGTAGATGAGCACGCCCGAGGCGGAGGTGTGGATGCGGCCCTGCGATTCGGTGGCGGGCACGCGCTGCACGCGGTGCACCCCGCCCTCGAACTTCAGCCGCGCCCAGACGCCGTCGGCCTCGGCCGAACGGCTCTTGATGGACACGGTGACGTCCTTGAAGCCGCCGAGATCCGAGTCGACCGAGTCGAGGACCTCCGCCTTCCAGCCGTGACGCTCGGCGTAGCGCAGGTACATGCGCAGCAGGTCGCCGGCGAACAGCGCCGACTCCTCGCCGCCTTCACCCGATTTGATCTCCATGACCACGTCGGAGCCGTCGTACGGGTCGCGCGGCAGGAGCAGTTCGGTGAGCTTGGCCTCGAGCACGGGGATCTTGGCGGAGATCTCCTCGGCCTCGGCCGCGAAGGCGGCGTCTTCCGCGGCCAGTTCCTTCGCCGTCTCGAGGTCGTCGCGGGCGGTGTCGAGCTCACGGACCGTCTTGACGACCGGGCTCAGCTCCGCGTACCGGCGGCCGAGCTTGCGGGCGCGCGCCTGGTCGGCGTGCACGGACGGGTCGGCCAGCTGCTCTTCCAGCTGGGCGTGCTCTTCGAGCAGACCCTTCAGCGAACTCGAATCCACCACTCCACCTCTCAACGGACCCTGATAGAACCATGAAAAACGGCGCCCACCCGGACATGCGGGTAGGCGCCGTCGTTCAAGCTACTTGGCGTCTTCGGCCTTCTTGCGCTTGCCGTAGCGAGCCTCGAAGCGCGCGACGCGGCCGCCGGTGTCCATGAGCTTCTGCTTGCCGGTGTAGAACGGGTGGCAGTTCGAGCAGATCTCGACGTGGAGGTTGCCGGAGGTCTTGGTGCTGCGCGTGGTGAATTCGTTGCCACAGTCACAGTTCACGTGCGTGACGACGTACTCGGGGTGAATACCGCTTTTCATGGTGTCCTCTCTCGTTGGCCCCGGGTCCCCGAGCGGGGTGAACCGGTGCCGGACTTCAGCGGGTGATTTTGCCAGATGTGCTGGCAGTGGCGTCAACGCACCCCACCTCCGGCATATTCCAACACGTTGAGTTATCAACTATCGACGTTGAGTTGTACGAAATTTGTACTTGATCACGGGATCGTCCTCACTGTTGGTAATTCCTCAACAGGAGGTACTGATCATGCGCACCATCCTCGCCAAGGTGGCGAAGCCGGCGTCCGTCGCCGCGCTGGCCATCGCGGCCCTCGCCGTGGCTCCGGTCGCCGGGGCCGCTCCGGCCGCCCCCGAAGCGGGCGCCACCATCACCGCCGCCGACATCAACCCGGCCGCGGGAACGTTCACCACCGAGCCCGAGGGCGACCTGGCCATCCAGGGCGCCGGTGACGGCACGCCCGCCGGCGCCGTCCAGTGGTTCAAGAACCACGCCGGCTCGACCGCGTACCAGGGCCTTTGCGAGAAGGCCGTCGAGAACGCGTACGGGACGACCGGTGTCTGGGCCTCGGCCAACGCGCACTGGAACGGCGCGAGCCCGAAGCACACGACCGGGACGCCGCCGAAGGGCTCGTTCGTCTACTGGAACATCAGCCAGTGGGGCCACGTCGGCATCGCCGACGGCTCCGGCGGGATCTACGCCTCCAGCATCGGCGGCAAGATCGGCCACGCTTCGAGCGTGCACTACTTCAACAACTACCGCGGCTGGACCCCCGCGGCCGTTCCGCACCGCTGATCTCCTCCCGCTCTCGTGAGCTAAGGCGCCCCGACAGCGCGTGAAGGCCCCCTTTCCTCGGCTGAGCCGAGGAAAGGGGGCCTTCACGCGCTACAGGGGGTGCGGCGTCGTGCCCGAGCGGAAGGTGAGCAAAGACGTAACTCGCGTGATCAGACGGCGAACACGGTGAACGCCGTCTGATCACGCGAGATCCGTCTCTGATCACGAATGATCGTCGCCTGATCACGCGTGATCGCCCATCTCACCCCGATCACCACTCACGAGGGCCAGCCAGCGTTCGGTCGCGCGCGGCGCGATCAGCCGCACCACCTACACCCCAGCGCGGATAGTCCAGTGCCCCGATCCTGGTGTCCCCAATGTGGCATTGGAGACGCTGAGTGTCTCCAATGCCACATTGGGGACACCGAACGAACCGGGCAACTCACGCCAGCGCCTCCGAACAGGGCGAAACGACTTCGCCGGAAGTACATGAAGGCCCCCTTCCTTGCGCCTGGCGCAAGGAAGGGGGCCTTCATGTACTAGGCCGAAAATCAGTCGTCGTCGTTCGAGCCGAGGGCCGTCTTCGAGACCTGCATGAGGAACTCGATGTTGGTCTTCGTCTTGCGCAGACGCGAGATCAGCAGGTCGATGGCCTGCTGCGAGTCCAGCGCGTGCAGCACCCGGTGCAGCTTGTGGGTGACCGCGAGCTCGTCCGGCGAGAGCAGCAGGTCTTCCTTGCGGGTACCGGACGGGTTGATGTCCACCGCGGGGAACACGCGCCGCTCGGCGATCTTCCGGTCGAGCTTGAGGTCCGCGTTCGCGGTGCCCTTGAACTCTTCGAAGATGACCGTGTCACCGGTGGAACCGGTCTCGACCATCGTCGTGGCGAAGATCGTCAGCGAGCCGCCGTTCTCGATGTTGCGCGCCGCGCCGAGGAACCGCTTCGGCGGGAACAGCGCCGTCGAGTCGACACCACCGGAGAGGATCCGGCCGGACGCCGGGGCCGCCAGGTTGTACGCACGGCCGAGGCGGGTGATCGAGTCGAGCAGCACGACGACGTCGTGGCCCATCTCGACCAAGCGCTTCGCCCGCTCGATGGCCAGCTCCGCGACCGAGGTGTGGTCGGACGGCGGGCGGTCGAAGGTCGAGGCGATGACCTCACCCTTCACCGACCGCTGCATGTCGGTGACCTCTTCGGGACGTTCGTCCACGAGCACGACCATCAGGTGGCACTCGGGGTTGTTCGTCGAGATCGCGTTCGCGATGTCCTGCATGATCGTCGTCTTGCCCGCCTTCGGCGGCGACACGATCAGGGCACGCTGCCCCTTGCCGACCGGCATCACCAGGTCGATGACGCGGGTCGTGAGCTTGTGCGGCTCGGTCTCGAGGCGCAGCCGCTCGTTCGGGTACAGCGGGGTCAGCTTGGTGAACTCCGGACGACGCTTGGACTCGTCCGGCTCCAGGCCGTTGATCGAGTCGACGCGCACCAGCGGGTTGAACTTCTGCCGCTGCTGCTCGCCGTCACGCGGCTGGCGCACGACACCGGTGATGGCGTCACCGCGGCGCAGGCCGTACTTGCGGACCAGCGAAAGCGAGACGTACACGTCGTTCGGCCCGGCGAGGTAGCCCGAGGTACGCACGAACGCGTAGTTGTCGAGCACGTCCAGGATGCCCGCGACGGGCAGCAGGACGTCGTCCTCGCGGATCTCGGTGTCGGGCGAACCGCCCTGCTCGCGGCCACCGCCGGAACCCCGGCGGCGACGGTCGCGGAAGCGACGGCCGCGACGGCCGCCTTCCTCGTCGTCGTCACCCTGCGGGCCCTGGCCCTGGCGCTGGCTGTTGTCCTGGCCGCCGCCCTGCTGGTTGCGCTGGCGGTTGTCCTGGCCACGGCCGTCGCGGTTGCCCTGACGGTTGCCGCCCTGGTCACCGCGGTCGCCCCGCTCGTTGCGGTCACCCCGGTCACCCCGGTCGCCGCGCTCGTTGCGGTCACGCTGCTGGCCGCCCTGCTCGGGCGAACCCGCGGCACGGTTGGAGCCGCGACGACGACGGCTGCGGCCGCCCTCTTCCTGCTGCGGCTGGCCGTCCTGCGACGCCCCGTTGTCCTGCTGCGCGGGCCGCTCGGCGGCGGGCGCGGAGCCGTTCTCCGAAACCTTCTCGGCCTTCTCCGCACGAGGAGCCTCGGCCGGAGCGGCTTCCGCCTTCGGGGCCTCCTGCTTCGGGGCCTCGGTCTTGGGCGCTTCGGCCTTCGGGGCCTTGCGCGGTGCGTCGATCCCCTCGAGCGGAAGCGTTTCGCTCGCCGCGGCGGGGGTCTTGCGCTTGGTCTTGCCCTGGCGCTCGCGGATGGCCGCGATCAGATCGCCCTTGCGCATGCCCGTCGTCTCGCCGATGCCAAGGTCCCCAGCGATCGAGCGCAGTTCGGCGACGGTCTTGCCGGTCAATCCGCCGACCGTGCGCTTGGGAGCGACGACGCCGTTCGACTCGGCGGCGCCACCTTCGACGTCGCTCAAAAGATCGGTGTTGCTCACAAATGTCCTTCCTGACCGATCCACGCCTCCAGGTGGATCAGCGGACCGCCGCTCGCGTCCGATTGCGAAACGGCGTAATTGGCCCCCGATACGGGCGATCAGCTCCTCGGCCGTGTTGAACACAGCTAGAAGGCCTCCAGCACAGGGATTTGCGTCCTCCAAACGGAGGAAGCGGAATTCGGCACCGCCGGAACCGGGAACCCGCCTGCGTCCATCCGCTACTCCCCGCTTGCCAGGCGGTGTACGGAACTGGCGGATCAACGAAGGATGCGGGCCAAGGATGACACTGGTCACCTGGACCGGCACCGGGTGCGGAAACGCACGGTGATCGAACGCCCCCGAGGGTAGACCGCGCCACGGTCCGGTGCAACAACCACCCCCCGCGTGGCGGGGCGGGGCTCCGGCATGTGACCGAGGCTTTACTGAGCCGCAACCTGAACGCCGCCCGGATCGATCGGCAGCTCGGTGACGTCGAAAGACGTAACGTCGACGCCCGCCGGGAGTATTCCCTCGGTCGTCAAGGCGAGCACCGTCGGACCGGCCCCGGAGATGGCCGCGGCCACCCCTTCGGCCCGCAGCGCGCGCACCAATTCGCTGCTCGCCGGGTACGCGGACGCCCGGTAATGCTGATGGAGCCGATCTTCGGTCGCGGAGAGCAACAGGTCGGGGCGCGCGGTCAGCGCGTGCACCGCGAGCGCCGCGCGACCGGCCGTGAACGCCGCGTCGGCGTGCGGGACCCGGTCCGGAAGCAGCCCGCGGGTGGCGTCGGTCGAGGACCGCAGCGCCGGGACGGCGACCACGGGCCGGATGTCGTGATGCGGCTGGAGCCGTTCGGCGCGGAACCGCTCGCCCTCGTTCCACGCCACCACGAAGCCGCCCAGCAGGCTCGCCGCGGCGTTGTCGGCGTGCCCCTCGAACTCGGCCGCCAGCTGCAGGGCGTCGTCGTCCAGGGGCTTCTCAGCCAGCGCGTACGCCGCCGCGACCCCGGTCACCACGGCGGACGCGGACGAGCCGAGGCCGCGGGCGTGCGGGATGGCGTTGAAACAGCGCAGGTGCACGCCGGGCGGCCGGAGACCGAGGTGCTCGCAACCGCGCCGGAAGGCCCGCACGACCAGGTGCGATTCGTCGGTCGGGACGTCGTCCACGCCGCCCGCGCCGACGTCGGTCACCTCGATCTTGAGCCCGGCGTCGGTGATCTGGAGTTCGACGCGGTCGTACAGCGCGAGCGCCAGGCCGAGCGCGTCGAACCCCGGGCCGAGGTTCGCCGAAGACGCCGGAACCTTGATCTTGAGCAGGGTCATCGCAGGTCCAGCGCGGCGGCGACGGCGGTCGGGTCGACGGCGAGCGGCTCGACCTCGACGTTGCCCTCCAGCGCCGTGGCCGGATCCTTCAGACCGTGTCCCGTGACGGTGCACACAACGGTCGAGCCCTTGGGCAGGCGGCCGTCGGCGGCCGTGGCGAGCAGGCCCGCGACGCTGGTCGCCGAGGCGGGCTCGACGAACACGCCTTCCTTGCGGGCCAGCAGCCGGTACGCCTCGAGGATCTTCTCGTCGGTGATCGCCTCGAACAGGCCCGCGGACGCGTTCTTCGCCTTCATCGCGCCGTCCCAAGACGCGGGGCTGCCGATGCGGATCGCGGTCGCGATGGTGTCGGGGTCGGCCACCGGCTCGCCGTGCACGAGCGGCGCGGCACCCGCCGCCTGGAAACCGAACATGCGCGGGGTGTTCTTCACCACACCGTCGCCCGCGTACTCGGAATATCCGGCCCAGTAGGCGGTGATGTTGCCCGCGTTGCCGACCGGCAGGCAGTGGATGTCCGGTGCCCGGCCGAGCACGTCGCAGATCTCGAACGCGGCCGATTTCTGGCCGGCGATACGCACCGGGTTGACCGAGTTGACCAAGGTCACCGGGTAGTCGATCGCGGTCTTCTGCGCCAGTTCGAGGCAGTCGTCGAAGTTGCCGTCCACCTGCAGGATCCGCGCGCCGTGCAGGACGGCCTGGGCGAGTTTGCCCATCGCGATCTTGCCCTGCGGGACGAGCACCGCGCAGGTGAGCCCGGCGCGGGCCGCGTACGCCGCGGCCGAGGCCGACGTGTTGCCGGTGGAGGCGCAGATGACCGCCTTGAGCCCGCTGGCGAGCGCGTGCGTGATGGCCACGGTCATCCCGCGGTCCTTGAACGACCCGGTCGGGTTCGCGCCTTCGACCTTGAGGTGGACCTCGCAACCGGTCAGTTCCGAGAGGTGCGGCGCGGGCAGCAGCGGGGTGTTGCCTTCGCCGAGCGTGATCACCTTCGCGCCGGACGGGACCGGGATCCGGTCGGGATAAGCCTGGATGATTCCTGGCCATGGTTGGGGAATCACTGGTCTTCGCCTTCCACACGCATCACACTGACGACCTGGTTCACCACATCGAGTTTGGCAATGTCGTCCACAGTGGACCGCAATGCCGCGTCCGGCGCCAGGTGGGTGACCACGACCAGGCTGGCCGTGTCGTTCGCGTCGCGCTGGCGCACGGCGGCGATGCTGACACCGTGCCCGGCGAACGCCTGGGCCACCTGGGCGAGGACGCCCGCTCGATCGGCCACGTCGAGACTGACGTGGTACCGCGTCGGCGTCTGGCCCATCGGCCTGACCGGGAGCGCGGCGTGCGCGGATTCGCGCGGGCCACGGCCGCCGACGACCCGGTTTCGAGCCACCGCGACGAGGTCGCCGAGCACGGCACTCGCGGTCGGCGCGCCACCGGCGCCCTGACCGTAGAACATGAGCTCACCGGCGGCGTCGGCCTCGACGTAGACGGCGTTGTACGCGCCGCCGACCCCGGCGAGCTGGTGACCGCGCGGGATCATCACCGGATGGACGCGCGCCGAAACGGATTCGGTGCCGTCGTCGGCGGTGACGCGCTCGCAGATGGCGAGCAGTTTCACCGTGCGGCCCAGCACGTTCGCCGCGGCGAGATCCGACGCGGTGACGTCGGCGATGCCCTCGCGGTGCACGTCGGACGCGGTCACGCGGGTGTGGAACGCGAGCGAGGCGAGGATCGCGGCCTTGGACGCCGCGTCGTAGCCGTCGACGTCGGCCGTCGGGTCCGCCTCGGCGTATCCGAGCCTGCTGGCCTCTTCCAGCGTTTCCGCGTAGCCGGCGCCGGTGGAGTCCATCGCGGACAGGATGTAGTTGGTGGTGCCGTTGACGATGCCCATCACGCGGGTGATGCGGTCACCGGCCATCGATTCGCGCAGCGGGCGCAGCAGCGGGATCGCCCCGGCCACGGCGGCCTCGAAATAGAGGTCGACGCCTGCCGCGTCGGCGGCCTCGAACAGCTCCGCGGAATGCTCGGCCAGAAGCGCTTTGTTCGCCGTGACAACGGATTTCCCGGCCTTGAGCGCGTCGAGCAGCCACTGCCGCACCGGCTCGATGCCACCGACCAGTTCGACGACGACGTCGACGTCCGGGGAGGTCACGAGCTTCGTCACGTCGGAGGTCACCAGCTCCGGCGGCAGCTCGGGGTGCTTGTCGGGGCGCCGCACCGCGATACCCGCCAGCTCCACCCTGGCGCCCGCCCTGGCGGCGAGCTCCCCGGCCTGCTCGGTGAGCAGCCGGACCACCTCGCCGCCGACCGTCCCGCAGCCCAGCAGGGCGACCCTGATCACGCGTCCGTCCACAGTAGACACTTGCTAGACCTCCAGGCGCAGCATGTCGTCCGTCGTCTCCCGCCGCAGCAGCACGCGGGCGCTGCCGTTGCGCACGGCCACCACCGCGGGCCGTGGCTGCCGGTTGTACCCGCTGGCCATCGAGTAGCAGTACGCCCCGGTGGCCGCCACGGCGAGCAGGTCGCCGGGAGCAAGGGTGTCGGGGAGCCAGCAGTCACGGACGACGATGTCGCCGGACTCACAGTGTTTTCCCACGACCCGGGACAGCGCGGCACCCACCTGGCCGTCCCCGTCGTCGTCGGCCGACCGGGATACGAGACGGCAGTCGTACACCGCGTCGTAGAGGGCGGTGCGGATGTTGTCGCTCATCCCGCCGTCGACGCTGACGTAACGCCGGGCGGCCTTGTCGCCGAGCGAGACGTCCTTGATGGTGCCGACCTCGTACAGCGTGATCGTGCCGGGACCGGCGATGGCGCGGCCGGGCTCGCCGGCGATCTTCGGCACCGGAAGGCCCGCGTACTCGCATTCCTTGCGGACGATCTCGCGGATCTGCGTGATCATCTGCGCGGGCGGCGGCGGGTTGTCCTTGTCGGTGTAGGCGATACCGAAACCACCGCCGAGGTCGACGATCGAGAGCTGGTCGAGCAGTTCGGGGCCGTGTTCCTTGCCGAGTTCGGCCAGCAGGCCGACCACGCGGCGGGCCGCGACCTCGAAACCGTCGGCGTCGAAGATCTGCGAACCGATGTGGCTGTGCAGGCCGATCAGCTTGAGCGACGGCGCGTTGAGCACCCGGCGCACGGCCTCGGCCGCGTCACCGGAGGCCAGCGAGAAACCGAACTTCTGGTCCTCGTGGGCGGTCGCGATGAATTCGTGCGTATGCGCCTCGACGCCGACCGTGACCCGGATGAGGACGTTCTGCACGATGTCGTGCCGGGCGGCGACGTCGGCCAGCCGCGCGATCTCGTAGTAGGAGTCGACCACGACCGTGCCGACGCCGGCTTCGACCGCGGCTTCCAGTTCGGAGAGCGCCTTGTTGTTGCCGTGGAAGGTGATCCGCTCGGCCGGGAAGTTCGCGCGCTGCGCCACGGCGAGTTCGCCGCCGCTGCAGACGTCCAGGCTCAGCCCCTGCTCGGCCACCCAGCGGGCGATCTCGATGGACAGGAACGCCTTGGACGCGTAGTGCACGAGCGCCGGGTCGTCGAACGCCTCGGCGTAGTCGGCGCACCGGGACTTGAAGTCGGCCTCGTCGACGACGAACAGCGGCGTGCCGTATTTCTCGGCGAGTTCGCGGACGTCGACACCCGCGATGCGGACGACGCCGTCACCGCCCCGGAAAGTGTTGCGGGGCCAGACTTTCGGGTACAGCCTGTCGAGTTCTTCCGGACTCGACGGCGGGAAACCGGAGGCGTCGGCGTGAGGGTAGACGTCGGCGTGGCGGGGGCCCGCGGGGTGAGCCATTCTGGGTTACATCCGTTCCGGAGCAGAGACACCGAGCACGTTGAGGCCGTTCGCCAGCACCTGGCGGGCGGCCTGGCACAGCGCGAGCCGGGCGAACGTGAGGGGGGTGGCCTCCTCGTCGCCCTGGGGAAGAACACGGCCGACCGTGTAGAACTTGTGGTACGCGCCGGCGAGCTCTTCGAGGTACCGGGCGACGCGATGCGGTTCGCGCAGCTGTGCGGCCCGGCGGAGGACGGTCGGGAATTCGCCGATCGTGCGGATCAGATCGCCCTCGGCGGGCAGCGTAAGCAGGCCGAAGTCGACTTCGCCATCGGATTTCAGTCCGAGGTCGGAAGCGTTGCGCTGCAACGAGGCCAGCCGCGCGTGGGCATACTGGACGTAGTAGACCGGGTTGTCGTTGGAGTGCTTGCGAAGCAGGTCCAGGTCGATGTCCAAAGTGGAATCGACGGAGTAGCGGATCAGCTCGTAGCGGGCGGCGTCCACGCCGACGGTACCGACGAGGTCCTCCATGGTGATCACGGTGCCGGCACGCTTGCTCATCCGGACCGGCTTGCCCTCGGAGACCAGGTTGACCATCTGGCCGATCAGCACCTCGACGACGGCCGGGTCGTCACCGAAGGCGGCCGCCGCGGCCTTGAGCCGGGCGATGTAGCCGTGGTGGTCCGCGCCGAGCATGTAGATGCACAGGTCGAAACCGCGCTTGCGCTTGTCCTGGAAGTAGGCGAGGTCACCGGCGATGTAGGCCGGGTTGCCGTCCTTCTTGATGACGACGCGGTCCTTGTCGTCGCCGTGCTCCTTGGACTTGAGCCACCAGGCGCCGTCTTCGAAGTACAGGTTCCCGGAGTCCTTCAGCTGCTGGACCGAGGTCGCCACGGCGCCGGACTCGTGCAGCGAGTTCTCGTGGAAGTAGACGTCGAAATCGGTGCCGAAATCGTGCAGGCTCTGCTTGATCTCGGTGAACATCAGCTCAATGCCGACCCGGCGGAAGGTCTCGGCCCGCTCGTCGTCGGGCAGCGACAGCGCGCTCGGCTCCTGGCGGATGACCTCGGCGGCGATGTCGTTGATGTAGCCGCCCGCGTAGCCGTCCTCGGGGGCGGGCTCGCCCTTGGCGGCGGCGATCAGCGAGCGGACGAAGCGGTCGATCTGCGCGCCGTGGTCGTTGAAGTAGTACTCCCGGGTGACCAGGCCGCCCTGCGCGGACAGCACGCGGCCCAGCGCGTCGCCGACCGCTGCCCAGCGGGTGCCGCCGAGGTGGATCGGACCGGTCGGGTTCGCCGAAACGAACTCGAGGTTGATCTTGACGCCCGCCAGCGCGTCGCCGAGGCCGTACCTCTCCCCGGCGTCGAGCACCTGCTGGACGATCTGGCCCTGCGCGTCGGCGGCGAGCCGCAGGTTGAGGAAGCCCGGCCCGGCGACCTCGGCCGAGTCGATGCCGTCGGTGGCCGAGAGCGCCTCGGCCAGGGCGTCGGCGAAGTCGCGGGGCTTCATGCCCGCCTTCTTGGCCACCTGCAGCGCCAGGTTGGTCGCGTAATCACCGTGCTCAGGATTGCGGGGACGCTCGATCGTCACCTTCTCCGGCAGCACGGAATCGTCGAGGCCGCGCGCGGTGAGAACCTGCACGGCGGAGTTACGGACCAGGTCGGCGAGAGCTGCGGGAGTCACTCGCGGAATTCTAGGTGTGACCTGGTCCGGGCTTCGCAGCGACCGCCGGAAGGTGTGAGCCAAGCCGGTGATCTTCGAACTGTTCACGGTGATCAGACGCGCGGTCTCTACACTGGCCCGCGCAGGGACCACCCCCTTCGGAGAACGCAGGAGCCATGGCTAACGGGACAACCAGAAAAAAGGGCGCGTCGTCGAAGAACGCGATGAAGGCCGCCCGTAGTTCCGTCGTGTCCAAGAAGGGCACGCCCTGGGGCACGATCATCGCCGTCGTCGCGATCGTCGTCCTGGCTGCCTCGGTGGTCACCTATTACATGGTCGCTTCGGCGCCCAAGCGCGAGCAGAAGACCCGCGAAGAGGCCGCGGCCGCCTTCGCCCCCTCTCAGCAGGACCCGGACCCGTCGAAGCGGATCGCGGGCGTGACCACGGCCACCTACGAGGGCTCCGTGCACGTCAGCGCCGCCGAGCGCGTCGCCTACGACAAGACCCCGCCCTTCGGTGGCCCGCACGACCAGGCCTGGGCCGCGTGCAACGGCGTCGTCTACGAGAAGGCCGTCCGCAACGAGAACATGGTCCACGGTCTCGAGCACGGCGCGGTCTGGATCGCCTACAACCCGGCGCAGATCTCCGGCGACGCGCTGGAGCTGCTGCGCGTCCGCGTCGAGGGCAAGCCGTACACCGTGATGTCGCCGTACCCGAACCTGGACAAGCCGATCTCCGTGCAGTCCTGGGGCCACCAGCTGAAGCTGGACTCCGCCTCCGACGAGCGGATCGACCAGTTCATCGCCGCCCTGCGCACCAACCCGTACGGCGCGTACCCCGAGCGTGACGCCACCTGCGACGCGCAGATCGAGCCGGGCGACTTCGACCCGACCCCGCCGGGGCCGGACGCGAAGCCGATGGACTACAAGGGCAGCGCGGGCACCCAGCCGGACCAGCCCGGCGCCGGTCAGCCGTCCGCGCCCGCGACCCAGCCCTCGGCGCCCGCGAACAAGTAAGTGAGCCAAGTGGACCCCGATCTCCAGGAAGACGTCTCACGGTCGGCCAAGAGCCGATGGCTGGTGATCGGGGCCGCCCTGGTCGTCATGCTGATCCTCGGCTTCGGCCTCGGCGCGCTGACGACCAGGCTGATCGACTCCGAGCCGGAGCAGAAGACCCCGGGCACGGGCTCGGTCGAGGTCGGCTTCGCACAGGACATGTCGGTGCACCACCTCCAGGCCGTCACCATGGCGGGCTGGGCGCGGGACCACACGACCGATCCGGCGATCAAGACCCTCGCGTTCGACATCGAGCGCACGCAGACCGGCCAGGTCGGCCGGATGAAGGGCTGGCTCGGTCTGTGGGGCCAGCCCGAGCAGACGACCGGCGCCTACATGACCTGGATGACCGAGCCGATGGCCGGCCACGGCGGGCACGGTGGCGCCGACATGAAGCCGTCGAACGGCGCCCCGATGCCGGGGATGGCGACGTCGGCCGAACTCGCCAAACTGCGGTCGCTGACCGGCAAGGAGATGGACGTCTTCTTCCTGCAGCTGATGCTCCGGCACCACATGGGCGGGACGGAGATGGCGCAGTACGGCTACGACCACACGTCTATCGCCGACGTGAAGTCGCTGACGCAGAGCATGCTCGTTTCGCAGGGTGCGGAGATGACCCTGATGAAGGGCCTGCTCCAGGAGCGCGGCGCCGCTCCCCTCCCCGCCTGACGCATTTCGTCCTCTGAATGCGGTAGTTCGCTTTGCCGACTACCGCATTCAGAGGACGAAATGCGTGGTTACCAGGAGAGTTCCCGGCAGCGTTGCGCGCACTGGGGCACTTCTATCTGCAAGGTCGCGTGCTCGATCGAGTAGCGGTTCGCCAGGAGGTTCTGCGCCTCGGTGAGCACCTCGGCCTGCTCGACGGTCGGCGCGATGGTGAGGTGCGCCGAAGCGACCTCCATACCCGAAGTCAGCGTCCAGACGTGCAGGTCGTGGACGTCCTCGACGCCCTTCAGCTCGCCGAGTTCGGCCTGGATCCCGGCGACGTCGACACCCTTGGGCGCGTGCTGGAACAGGATCCGCAGCGCGCGCCGGGCGAGGGCGTAGGTGCGGGGCAGGACGAACAGGCCGATCGCGACACCGATGATCGGGTCGGCGTAGCGCCAGCCGGTCAGCAGCGTGATCGCGCCGCTCAGCAGGACACCGACGGAGCCGATCAGGTCGGCGAGGACTTCGAGGTACGCGCCACGGACGTTGATGCTCTCTTCCGCGCCCTTGCGCAGGATCATGAAGGAAACGATGTTGGCGACAAGGCCCGCGGCCGCGGCCAGCAGGACGGGCAGGCCGGGCACGGCGGGCGGGTCGCTGATCCGGCCGATGGCCTCGACCAGGACGTAGCCCGCGACGCCGAACAGCAGGATGGCGTTGCCCAGCGCCGCGAGCACTTCGGCGCGGTAGAAGCCGAAGGTCCTGGTGAGCGTCGGGCCGCTGCGCCGGGCGAGCAGGATGGCCGCCAGCGCCATGCCGACGCCGAGGACATCGGTGAACATGTGCGCGGCGTCGGAGATGAGCGCGAGCGAGCCGGTGGCGAACCCGACGATGAACTCCATGACCATGAAGCCGGCACCGATGACCAGCGCGATCGTCAGGCTCTTGAGGTAGCGGCCTGACGCGCTCGACGGCGCGGCCGTCCCATGCCCGTGCCCGTGACCCATTGCTCCGCCTCTCGTGAAGTCGACAGGCCGAATATATTGTCACATGCGCATATGTGCAATACAGGTGAGCCTAAGTTCACCATGTCTTAAGCCACACAAGGAAGCCATCCCCCAGGAGGGCCTTCCCGAAACCTGAAACCGCCACGCACCGCTACCGAAGCGACCGGAAGAACCCCCGCAACTGGCCGACGAAGGCCTCGGGCTGCTCGAACGCGGCGAAGTGGCCGCCCTCGGCCAACACCTCGTACCAGCGAAGATCGGTGTAGCGCAGCTCCGCCCAACGCCGGGACGGCCGGATGATCTCGCGAGGGAAGATGGAGATACCCGAAGGAACTTCAACGGCGCTGACGTCGCGCTCCTTGTTCTCCCAGTAGATCCGCGCCGACGAGGCCGCCGTCGCGGTGAACCAGTAGACGGAGATCGCGTCGAGCATCTGCCGCCAGGACAACGCCGTCTCGGGCGAGCCGTCGTTGTCGGTCCACTCCCAGAACTTCTCGGCGATCCACGCGGCCTGCGCCGCCGGCGAGTCGGTGAGCCCGTAGCCCACCGTCTGCGGACGCGTGGCCTGCTGCTGCGCGTACGCGGACCCGACGGCGCGGAACCGCGCGAGGTCGCCGATCGCCGCCTTCTCCTCCGCCGTCGGCTCGCCGAGAACGGACTCGTCGTACGCGACGCCCGCCATGTTCACGTGGACGCCGATCAGCCGCTCCGGGGCCTCCTTGGCGAGCATGTTCGTCACGCCGGCACCCCAGTCGCCGCCCTGCGCGGCGTACCGCTCGTAACCGAGCCGCCCCATCAGCTCGTCCCAAGCCCGGGCGATGCGCTCGACGTTCCACCCGGTCGACGATGGTTTGTCACTCCAGCCGAACCCCGGCAACGACGGCGCCACGACGTGGAACGCGTCCACGGGATCGCCCCCGTGCGCGGCGGGATCGGTCAGCGGACCGAGCACGTCGAGGAACTCCACGACCGAACCCGGCCAGCCGTGCGTGAGCACGAGCGGTGTCGCGTCCGGCTCCGGCGAGCGAACGTGCAGGAAGTGGATGCCGAGACCGTCCACAGTGGTCTTGAAGCCCGGGAAAGCGTTGACCCGGGCGGCCAATCCGAAGTCGTAGTCCTCCGCCCAATACCGGCACAACTCCCGCGCGAACTCCAGCGGGACCCCCTGTTCCCAATCGTCGACAGTGGCAGGCTCGGGCCAGCGCGTCGCGCGTAGCCGGATGCGCAGGTCTTCGATGTCGGATTCGGGGATCCTCACCTCGAACGGTTCGATCACCAGGTCCTCCCAGTTCGTCGGTACCACCAACGCTACGCATTTCGGCTGCCCAACGGCTCACTCTTGCGCCTGAACCAGCTGAAAGACCTGGTCAGAGCCATCCAGGGCCGCCTCGTCGAGCGCCGCGCCGGTTAACGACCACCACTCGCGAGAGCCCGCGGGGACATGCGCTAAGCTTCCAACGTCGCTCAGGCGGCAACGCCCTCGTAGCTCAGGGGATAGAGCACTGCCCTCCGGAGGCAGGTGTCGCAGGTTCGAATCCTGCCGAGGGCACACTGGTGAACAGCACTTTCGGCTGTTCACCCACATCGATCAAACCATGATTCGTGACATGGACTCTCCAAAGAGCTGGTCTCGCGCCTTTAGCCAGCTTCCCCCGATTGCGTATTGCCTCTCGAAGTCGTTCGGCAGTCCCCGCGATTCGATCGACGAGTCAGGCATGGCGAAATCATAGATTGAGCCCCATGAGCCAGCCGATCGCTCAGGCCACCATCCGGGTCAGGATCGTCGAAGGGCACTTCCTCATCGAAGACGAAAACATCGACCCGCCGACTTTCCCGGCTTTCGACGGGGCCGATGACTGGCTGCTCACCACCGACAACCAGATCGCTGTCTGCAGCGCTTCGGGGGAATAGCACGTCCCCGAAGCGCTGCTTCAGCGGTGGACCACCACACCGGGTGGCTACGCGGAAGAACCCAGTTGAATGGCAATGAGACAGCTCGCTTCCGACTGTGATGGGCCAGACGCAGCGGCCTGAGATCGCTCAGGCCCAGCAGCGACGTCGGCTCTGGACCTGACCGATCCAGACCAGCACATCCACCTTCCGCGCGGGAACGCAAACAAGAGACCATGGCCTAGAAGTAGCTTTGCTGCGCGTGGATGATGGTGGATATCCTCACCTTCACCCACGCGCAGCAAGGGCCACGATGACCGACGCCGCTCTCCTGCTCCGCGAGACCGGAAGCCCCTGGATCGGCTACCACCAGTTCATGCTGTTCGACGTCGAGTCCACCGAGGCCCGGCCGGCAAACCTTGCCCCGGCAGGGGACGGGGCTATCGCTGTCAGCGGCCATGGAGGAGGCAGGTTCTTCACCTTGGGTGAGATGACGGATGTCGTGGTGGACTTCGAACTCTGGACAGCAGATCCCGCGCCGCCCACGTCACCGTTCGAAGATCGGTTCGACGGGGCTTTCACCGTGGACACGGGTCGCGTCGTCCTCGGCTCCGTCACCGGCTCGCCAGCGGATGTCGTCATCGACCTTCCCGTCCCCGGCCCTTTCCAGCTACGCGCGTTCCGCAGCAGCGCCCCCACCACGAACGCCGACTTCCCGGATCTCGACTATCGACACGAGCGATGGCTGCTCCAGGCCTGGCCCTCCAGCGCACAGACATCACTCCGT
This sequence comes from Amycolatopsis sp. CB00013, assembly GCF_001905755.1. Classification (NCBI taxonomy): domain Bacteria; kingdom Bacillati; phylum Actinomycetota; class Actinomycetes; order Pseudonocardiales; family Pseudonocardiaceae; genus Amycolatopsis; species Amycolatopsis sp. CB00013. The sequence continues at coordinate 464,593 of NZ_LIWC01000006.1, forward strand.
CACGACGCGGAGGCTACGAGCGGCTTCGCCGTCTAGCGTCACGCCCCAGCCGACTTCGTTTCCTGGATCAGGGCCGGGCCGTCGCGTCTAGCCGCGAAGGTTGTCGATGACGAACTCGGCGATCTTCGTGACCGCACCACAAGGATCGTTCTGCCAGGGACCCGCTTCCGGCTTTCCCCGTGTGTTGGTCTTGATGTGTACCAATGTGTTGTCATCGACGCCGAGAACGAGCCTGCACGCCAGAGGCCCTTCGTCTCGCTTTGTCGAGATGTTCTCCTCGACGTCCACGATCACCGCGGGGTAGCCGTTGATCGTCAGCTCTTCCCAGTGGTTGCCGGTATCGCGGCCTCGGGCGCGGTCGCTGTACAAGGTGCTGATGCTCTCCCGCAGCGGCGGGAACCAGGATGTGGTCACGTCGACCGAGCGGCCGAGCACGATCAGGCATTGGCCTTGCCGGGTCTGTTCGTGCTTGCCCTCGCCGAAACCGATGCTCCGCAGCTGCTCCACAGTGATCGCCGAGCACGGATCGGCAATGAACTTGTTGCCGTTCAGTTGTGCGGGGATAGGCGGGACCGACACCGACGGTTCCGGCGGCGGAGGCGGCGGGCTCGTTCCGCAGCCGGCCAACACCGCCAGGCCACCGGCCATCAGCAGGGCGAGCCCTCGGGCGAGACGACGTGTCACGAAGGATCGGCCCCCGGTTTGATCCGCCAGCGACGGGGTTCCCCGACCACCTCGGCACTCGTGCCGACATCCGGGATCTTGGGGAACGTAGTCTCGATGGCCGTCAGCTCGAGACCGCTCCCGACCAGCGCTCCGATGTTGGTGATCATGCCGGCGAGGAGGGTGTTGCAGTCACGCCAGAACTTCTCGAACGCCGAGTTGATCGCGTCCACGAAGTCCTTGGCCGACAACACCGCCAGTGGCGGGACGACCAACGACCCGAGAACGATCGCGAACTTCCCGCTCAGCTGCGCGAGGTTCGCCGCACAGTTCCCGAGCGCGAGCAACAGGTTCTTGTACGTGTCGATCACCGTGATCGCGACCGTGCTCACCGTTTTGGTCAGGCTCGTGACGGAGGCCTGCCCCTTGGTCAGGCTGTCGACGGCCATCCCTGAATACATGGAGTACTGGTCGAACGCGTCCCCATGCCACGCGGCCGTCAATGACAGCTTCGTGTCATTGACGATATCGGCCGCGTCCTTCAGCTTGCTCTGCTTGGCGAACGCCTCAGCCAGCCTCAACGCCTTTTCCAGGTTGCCAGCGACGAACACGCGGAGCTTGTCGAGCAGCCCGATGATCCCGTGCGCGCCGATCAGGTCCGCGTACTCCCGGATCTTCGCGTCCGCGGCCTCCGGATAGGTCATGGTGGCGAGTTCCGCGGCGGCCTGGCCCGGGTCGGAGGTGGTCACTTGATCTCACCCTCCAGCTTCTTCATCCGGTCGTACGCTTCCTGATCCAGCTGTTCATAGTGGTTCGCGGCCTTGCCCAACGCCGCGCTCAGCACGGCGAGCTGGGCCGAATTCTCGGCCGTGATCCGTTGAATCGTGTCGATGGCCGCGTTGTACCGGTCCACCGTCCCCAGGCCGTTGAGCCCGGGCATCAGGTTCGTCGCCGTCCCCGGCAAACCCAAGTCATGGGGGCCGAGCGCGACGTCTGCCAAGTCCACGATCGCGAAGTTCTGCAGCAGTCCCGCCGCCTCCGCGATCGCGTCGGCCGCGGCCCGCAACTTCTCGGGGTAGACGTGATAGCCCTGACCGGGACCGGGGTCGAACGGATCCGGAAAGCTCATACCAGCCGCTCCTCATCCCGAACCACAGCGATGGCCGTCTCGTACCGCTGGGCCGCGGTCTCCTCCGCCCGCTGGATCCCCAGCAGCAACTGACGCGACAGACTCGGCGCGCTGTAGTCCTTCATCGCGGCCACGTCCACCGACACATCGACCAGCTCACCAGCCCCGGTCACCGTCACCGACCCCAGCTCCCCGGGCAACGTCCACGTGACGCGATCCCGCGCCGCGCTCATCGCGGCCTGCTCGACCGCGGCCACCGTCGCGTCGATTTCTCGCGCCAGGTGATACAGCTCGTCCTGGTAGCTCACCAGCGGTCCCGCCCCTCGTCTTCGAGATCAGCGTCCAGGAAGTCGAGCTGATCGAAACTCTCCTCCTCGACCTCCCCGGTATCGGGACGCGCTCCACGTGGCTCGGCCGCCGCCGCGGCACGGGGAGCAGATGACGCCGTGACGTTGTTCCTCTGAGGTGCCACAGGATTAGGGGCGGGTTCGGGCATCCACTCCTGGTCCTTGTCCACCACCGCGCGGACCTTGGCGACACCGACCTCGGCGGCCGCCCGCCGGGCCGCCGACACCGCCTCCAGCACCGCGGGCCCCAGCCGCTGTGGATGCGTACTCCGGATCACATGATCCGCGATCGTCAGATCCACCAGTTCGCCTCGGCCGGTCACCACCGCCGAGGCGATACCGTCAGCCGATCGCCCGGTAAACCGGGCCTGCTCCAGCTCAGCATCAAGATCACCAGCCTGCTGCCGCAGCTTGGCCACATTCAACGACACGCCGGCTCGCCTCCCCGTCGCCCGACATACCCCTTACAGCCGCCCCCACGGCTTGACCGCGACGCCCGCGACTACTACACGAGCGTAACCGGCCGAGTGGCCAGCGTAGTCGAGCCTCAATCCTGTGTCTCGTCATTCGCTGCACGGGGCCAGCAACCCACAGGTCGGCACCATGACCGACGGCGGGAACCTGTGCCGAGGCAGGCGGCGGAAGGCTGCACAACCGCTCCCCCGGCCCTATCGGGTCTGCCCCACGAACGCACGCTAGGCGGCATGAGCGGATGTCGACGTGGCGCAGTCCACCCCGATGATCGGGCCATAGCCCTGGGCAGGTCGCCGTGCTTCATGCGGCCGGAGAGCCGGCCATCTGTGGGGAGGAAATCTCGGACCTGTTGTCGAACCCGGCGCCGCGCGATCGACGTACGGGTGAGAGCGGCGGACGGTCGACGGATCGAACGTGCCAGTGGATCGCATGTCACACCGACAGCCCCGCCGACTGACCAGAGAAGGGTATTCAGGATGCCTAGGACACCGCTGCGGCTGTACATGTCCATGTCGGTCGACGGGTACATCACCGGGCCGGACGACCGGCCGGGCCAGGAACTCGGCCGCGGCGGAGGGCGGCTGTTCAACTGGCTCGACGACCGGATGTCCGAGGGGATCAACGGGCAGGTGTACGCCGAGGCCGGTTCGACCGGCGCCGTGATATCCGGACGCCGCACGTTCGAGCTGGCCGGCCGCTGGAACGGCGATCACCACGACGGCGTGCCGATCCATGTGCTCACCCACACCATCGACCCGGCCGACAAGCCACCGGGCAGCGCGAAGTTCTACACCGATGTCAACGCGTGTGCCGACGAGGCCCGGGAAGCGGCGGGAGATCGAGCCGTGCTGGTCCACGGCGCGGGTGCGGCGCGGGCTCTGCTGGCGGCAGGCCAGCTCGACGAACTCGAACTGCACCTCGTCCCCGTGTTGCTCGGCGACGGACGGCGGCTGTTCGAGGCGACCGAACTCGGCAACATCGAACTGGAGCCCGTCCGGCGGCTCGAAGGCCGCGACGTCACACACCTGCGATACCGCGTAGTCCACCAAGAGCGCCGTTCGCACCGAGCCATCGTCCACCGATCGACATCGACATGAGAGCGCGTGACCGATAGTCGCCACCAGACAGGGAGTCAGCCGGATGGCCGCACGTCATAGTCAAGGCATCATCAGGGCCTGGACGCCCATGCCTCGAAGAGAGCCGACGCCAGCCAATGGCGGCTTACGAAGGCCATGTGCTCAGCGCTGACGCCACAACCGCCATCAGAACGACGTTTCGGGTCCGCTCCTCGCGCCAGCAAGTAAGCCGTGACGTCCACACGCAGCGGCTCACCCGTCTGCACGTGACCGTCGATCTCGACGTCGATGGCATGGTGCAGCAATGTGAGCCCGCCATGTTCTTCGTTGATGTCGGCGCTGCCATCGAGGAGTTCACGAAGCAGCGGAAGGTCGCACATCTCGACAGCCCGATGAGCAGGGCTCAAGTCGTTCACCGTCAGATCACCCAGCTTCCTGAAGCGGACTCGATATTTCTACCGAGTCCGGCCGCAGGCGGCTCCCGGTGATCACGGGCAGACGATCCGCACCAACCTGCCCATGCCGCTGCTCTCGCCGGAATCCGGCCTGAAGCGGACCGGGAAGTCGACGATGTAGCGCATCCAGCCCTTGTATTTACCGTCCCTGCAGTCCGTGGCCGCGTTGTTCTGCGCCCCCCAGGTGTTGTGCACGTTCCGCTCGTCGGAAACGGACACCCTGGTCCGGTCGCGGTACAGCCGTGCCCAGATCCTGATCCTCGCCACCTGCGCCGTACAGCGGACTTCGACGACGACGTTGACCCTGCCGGGCCGGTGGGTGGAATGGTGCGGGTGATGCACCTTGGGTGTGCAGGTGATCACCGCGTCCCCGGGGCCTCTCGCCGAGACCGGCGACGGTCTGTTCTCGACTTCGTCCGGTCCGGCGGCGATCGTACCGGGCGAAGTCGAGAACACGGACGCTTCGGCCGCGGGCGCGATCCCGGCCGCGACCAGCACGATGACCGCCAGTGTCCCGGCGGCGCGCGAAGTGGACGTGAAAAGGTTCTTCATGATTTTCCCTTGGTCGTCGACTCATCAGCGTCGCTCGCGAATTTTCGTATCGCAGCTGACGCTCACGTGACTCGCACTGAACCGATCCCAGGTGAATGCGAGTTCGACAGCTGTTCCGTCGTCCTCGACGGACAAGTCGCAATGGAAATTGTCGCGCGGCCGATATGCTCTGCCCTCGCAGGTGAACTCGACGTACCAATGGTCGCGGCCAGGTTCGGTGTCGTCGTCGAATCGGGCGCCGAAAACGTGGACCCGCTCGCCCGCGCGCAGCACGAAGCCCGTTCGCTCCGCCACGTGCCTGCCGGAACAGGAATGTCGCACGACGTCGACCACGACTTCGCGATCGGTGTGATTCGCCAGGTAGGTCGGGCAGTGCCCGGACGTCACGACTTGTCGAGCGTCTTACGGCAACTACTGGACTGCGGCGGGTTCACGTAGAAGAGCTCCAGGTCGAAGCTCAGTTCGACGTTCATGCCTTCGTCGAACTTGGTGAGGGAGCAGTAGAAGTTGCTCGGCACCGTGTAGGTGTCTTCGCCGTCGGTGAAGTCGATGTACCAGTAGTCGAACGACGTGCCGGCCCCGGTCTCGTAGTACGAGGTGAACACCGGGACCCGCTCGTGGTTGTCCAGGGAGAAGTCGGTCTTCGTACTGGTCGGCTTCCCTTTGAACATATGTCTTATTTCGTTCACCGTGATCGTTTTCCCGGTGTAGTTGGTCAGGAACGTCGGGCAGTCGCGATCGGTGCCGAGAATCGCTTCGTTCTGGGACGTGGGCGTTCCGACGGGTACCTCGGTCACGGGCTTCTCCCTTTCCGGCGTGTTTTCGCGCGCCGATCGGCGCGCGATATCCAGAATCTCGCCACACGACCGTGAAAACCAGAGCGGCGAACGCCGACCAATCCGACGTGACGACCTGTCACGCCTCCGTGTCCGAGTCGTCACCGCGCCGCCGGGCCACGAGGCCGGCACAGCATCGGGTGGACTAAGCGTGCGTCCGATCGACGCATGGCCTGTGGCGCTCCGTGGTCGTCCGGCGGCGCGGGAGGCACTGGGAGCGTCTCTTCGACTGCTGTTCCGAAAAGCGTTACGAGACAACCGGTTCTTGACTGGATCTCCATTCGGGATTGTTAGCTTCGGTCAAGCAATTCCGGCTGTCGGCACGATCCGATCACCCTCGACGGTTGGTCGCGAACGTCACCGAACGTTGAGCGGAAGGGACATGGTGGAGAGCGAACCCCGACCCGGTCGCCGGGCATTGTTCGTCTACATAGGACTGGTCGTGGTTCCCGTGGTGGCCGCGATCATCCTGCTGGGGCAGGGCGAAGGCGGTGCCGGTGTGGCCGCCGCGAAGGAGGCGACCGGACCCTCGCTGGCCCAGCTACTGCTGGCGATCACCGTGGTGGTCGGCGCCTGCAAGATGGTCGGGTGGCTGGCCCAGCGGATCGGGCAGCCCGCGGTGATCGGCGAGGTCACCGCGGGCATCCTGCTCGGCCCGTCCGTGCTCGGTGCGTTGTGGCCTTCGGGCGCGGCCGTGCTGATCCCGAAGGCGGCGGTGCCGCAACTGAACGTCGTGGCGCAGCTCGGCGTGATCTTCTTCGTGTTCCTCGCCGGGCTGGAACTGGACACCAGGCTGTTGCGCGGCCGCGGACGGCTCGCGCTGGTCGTCAGTCACGTCAGCATCGCGCTGCCGTTCCTGCTCGGCGTCGGGCTCGCCATGGTCGCCTACACCCGGTTCGGGGCGGGCGGCGGATTCCTGCCGTTCGCGCTGTTCTTCGGGGTGTCGATGAGCATCACGGCGTTGCCGGTGCTGGTGCGGATCCTGCACGAGATCGGGCTCTTCCGCAGCGAGATCGGCGTGGTGGCGCTGACCTGCGCGGTGGTCGACGACGTGACCGCGTGGAGCCTGCTGGCACTCGTGATCGCGCTGACCACGGCTTCCTCGCTGTTCGGAGTGGTGCTGACGGTCGTACTCACCGCGGCCTTCGTGGCACTGCTCGGCCTGGTGGTGCGGCCCCTGCTGCGGAAGTTCGTGGCCGGCGCTCCGGCGGCACGGCTGCACCGGGTCGCGCCGCTCTCGGTGGTCGGGGTGCTGATATGCGCCATGGCGACCGAGTGGATCGGCGTGCACGCGATGTTCGGCGCGTTCGTGTTCGGGGTGGTGTTCCCCCGCGACAACCCGGTGGCGACCTGGCTGCACGACAAGGCCGGTGGGCTGACGACGGCGTTGATGCTGCCGTTGTTCTTCGCCTACAGCGGATTGCGCACCGACCTCGGCCTGCTTTCCGGCGGCGGCGCGTGGCTCTGGTGCGGCGCGATCCTGCTCGTGGCCGTCGCGGGCAAGTTCGGCGGCTCGGCACTGGCCGCGCGGGCGGTCGGCGAGAACTGGAATCGGTCGCTGCAAGTGGGCGCGCTGATGAACTGCCGCGGCCTGACCGAACTGGTGGTGCTCAACATCGGGCTCGATCTCGGCGTGCTCTCCCCGACGCTGTTCACCATGCTGGTGATCATGGCGCTGGTCTCGACCGCGATGGCGGCGCCGATGGCGACCTGGTTCGCCCGCCGCGACGGCCAGAACGTGGTGGATTTCCTCGGCCGCACCTCCGAACGTGCGGCAGCTTGACGCACCGGCAAGCGGGAAGACGTCTCGGCGTCCGTCCGCTGCGAAGCTGGACCAGTCGACGATCTAGGAGGTCAAGGTGTCGAGCACCGATGTTCCGACGCGGGAGGAACTGGTTCGCCGCGTGGCCGAACTGGCACCCGCACTGAAGAAGCACTCGGCCTGGCAGGAACAGAACCGGCGGGTGCACGAGGAATCCATCGAAGCACTGGCCGAGGCCGGCGTCTTCAAGCTGCGCCGCCCCAAGCGTTACGGCGGCTACGAGGCCGACACCCGCACCCTGGTCGACGTCGCCACCGAGATCGGCCGGGCCGACGGCTCGACCTCCTGGGTGGCCTCGGTGTACTGGATCCCGACCTGGATGGCCTGCCAGTTCCCGGAGGCGGTGCAGGACGAGGTGTTCGCCACCTCGGACGTGCGCGTCTGCGGCACGCTGAGCCCGTCCGCGATGGCCGCGCCGGTCGACGGCGGGGTCGTGGTGAACGGCAAATGGGGCTTCATCAGCGGGGCCCTGCACGCGCAGTGGCAGGAGATCATCGCGATCCTCGTGCCGCCGGAGGGCGAGCCGTACCCGATCATGGCGCTGGTGCCGATCTCGGATCTGCTGGTCGTGGACGACTGGGACACCTCGGGTCTGCGCGGCACCGGCAGCGTGTCCACGGTGGCACAGGACGTCTTCATCCCGGCGGAGCGCGTGCTCCCGCTGCCGGCGGTACTGGAAGGCCAGGGCGGGGCTTCGGCCTCGATCTACCGGGCGCCGCTGCTGCCGGTCGCCTCGGCGTCGTCGGTGGGCACGCTGGTCGGGATGGCGCGGGGCGCGCAGGAAACCTTCCTCAAGCGCCTGCCGGACCGCAAGATCACTTACACTGCCTACGAATCCCAGCGCGAGGCCCCGATCACGCACCACCAGGTGGCCGAAGCGGCGCTGAAGATCGACGAGGCCGGGTTCCACGCGCACCGTCTGTCCACTTTGGTCGACACGAAGACCGCGGACGGCAGCCCGTGGAAACTCGAAGAACGCGCGATCGCGCGGGCCGACCTCGGCGCCGTGGTCCGCCGGGCCAAGGAAGGCATCGACATCCTCGCGGCCGCCTCCGGTGGCTCGTCGATCTACCACGGCATCCCGATCCAGCGCATCGCCCGCGACGTCGCCGCGGTCAACCTCCACGCGCTGATGCACCCCAACACCAACACCGAGCTGTACGGCCGCGTGCTCTGCGGGCTCGAGCCCAACACCCTCTACATCTAGGAGGATCCTCCGATGACCACGACCGAAACCGGCACGGCCGCCGACCAGGCGGCGATCGCGGCGCTGACCCAGAAGGTGATCGCCGCGTGGGCGTACCACGACGCCGACGCCTTCGCCGGTGTCTTCACCGAGGACGGCACGATGATCCTCCCCGGTGTGTTCAGGAAGGGCCGCGACGACATCCGGGCGTTCCTCGTGGAATCGTTCGCGGGCAACTACAAGGGCACCCAGGTCACCGGCCGCCCGCTGGAGATCCGGTTCTTCACCCCGGACTCCGGTGTCCTGATCACCCAGGGCGGGGTGCTCGGCCCCGGCGAGACCGAGGTCGCGGACTCCCAGTCGATCCGTGCGTCGTGGACGGTCGTCAAACGGGACGGCGCCTGGCAGCTGGCGTCCTATCAGAACACGCCCGCCAAGCAGCAGCTGCCGAAGCCGGGCACGGCCGCCTGAACCCTCCACATCGGAACCCGGGCCTTCCCTCCTCAGGGCCCGGGTTCCGCCCTGCCTGTCCGCTGAACCTCTTCCGAAGTGCTCGATCCTTTGGAGCGTCGCGCGCGGCGGTGGGAAGGTGAATCATGCGCGAAATCGCCGCCGGATTGTTCATGTCCCTGGACGGGGCGGGTGAGGGAATCCGCGTCACCGGCGCTCACGAGAACAACCTGAAGGACGTCTCGCTCGAGCTCCCGAAGAACCAGATCACGGTTTTCGTCGGGGTTTCGGGTTCCGGGAAGTCCTCCGTGGTGTTCGACACGATCGCCGTCGAGGCGCAGCGCCAGCTGAACGCCACCTTCCCCTGGTTCATCCGCAACCAGTTGCCCAAGCACGAACGCCCGCACGTGGACGGCATCGAGAACCTGACCACCCCGGTCGTCGTCGACCAGCGCCCGCTCGGCGGGAACGCGCGCTCGACGGTCGGCACGGTCGCCGACATCCATCCGCTGCTGCGAGTGTTGTTCTCCCGGCAGGGAAAGCCCAGCGCGGGCAATCCATCGCTGTACTCGTTCAACGACCCCAACGGGATGTGCCCCGACTGCGAGGGCATCGGCCGCGCGCTGCGCCCGGACCCCGAGCTGATGCTCGACAGGACGAAATCGCTCGACGAGGGCGCGATCCTGGTGCCGGGCTACCCGGTCGGCAGCCCCGGCTGGCAGTTCTACGCCAACCACGACGCCATCGACCCGGCCAAGAAGCTCGGCAAGTACACCGCGAAGGAGATGGACACCCTTCTGCACGGCAAGGAGGGCAAGGTCCAGCTCACCTTCAAGAACGGCAAGACGCAAACGCTGACGTTCGAAGGCCTGGTCGCGAATTTCACCCGCCGCCACCTGAAACGCGACACCGGATCGATGAGCGAGAAGACCCGCGCCCAGGCGGAGAAGTTCATCACCGAGGGACCATGCCCGGCCTGCCGCGGCGGACGGCTGAGCGAAGCCGCGCTGGCGACCGAACTGGCGGGCAAGAACATCGCGCAGTGGTGCGAACTGCAGATCACCGATCTGATCGAGCTGATCAAGTCCGTCAAGGACGAGCAGACCGCCGCGATGGCGCAGGGCGTGCTGGCCGCGCTCGAACGCATCGAAGCGATCGGCCTCGGCTACCTTTCACTGGACCGGGCGACGACTTCGCTGTCCGGCGGTGAGGGACAGCGGCTCAAGCTGGTCAAGCACCTGGGCAGCGACCTGACCGGGCTGACCTACTTCTTCGACGAGCCCAGCGTCGGCCTGCACCCCCGCGACGTCGGACGGCTCAACGAGCTGCTGCGGGCGTTGCGGGACAAGGGAAACACGATCCTCGTGGTCGAACACGACCCGGACGTCATCGAGATCGCCGACCATGTCGTCGAGATCGGGCCGCGTGCGGGCGTGCACGGCGGCGAGGTCGTCTTCCAAGGGACGTACCGGCAGCTGCGCGCCGGCAAGACGTTGACCGGGGCCGGGCTGGCACGCTCGGGTGCCGTCAAGGAGGATCCGCGTCAGGCCAAGGGAAAGCTTTCGATCAAGCGAGCCTCGCTGCACAACCTGAAGAACGTGTCGGTCGACATCCCGGCCGGCGTGCTCACCGCCGTCACCGGTGTCGCGGGTTCGGGCAAGAGCTCGTTGATCTCCGGTGTCTTCCGCGAGGCGCATCCGGACGCGATCTTCGTGGACCAGACGCCGATCGCGGCGTCGTCCCGCTCGACTCCGGCGACGTACCTCGGCCTGATGGACCCGGTGCGCAAGCTCTTCGCGAAGGCGAGCGGCGCGAACGCGGCGTTGTTCAGCTTCAACTCCCAGGGCGCCTGCGAGGAATGCCAGGGCCGCGGCGTGCTGATCACCGAAGTGTCCTATATGGACCCGATCACGAAGCGCTGCGAGAGCTGCGACGGGCGCCGGTTCTCCGGCGAGGTGCTCGCGCACAAGCTGCGGGGCAAGTCGATCGCCGACGTGCTGGACCTGTCCGCGGAACAGGCGGCGGAGTACTTCACCGAGGCCCCGGTGCTGGCGAAGGTGAACGCGCTGATCGAGACCGGGCTCGGATATCTCGGGCTGGGTCAGGCGCTGAGCACGCTGTCCGGCGGTGAACGTCAGCGGATCAAGCTGGCGGACCGGCTTTCGGGCGGCGGCGGCAACGTCTACATCCTCGACGAGCCGACCACCGGTCTGCACCTGACCGACATCGACCTGTTGCTGGGCCTGCTCAACGGCATGGTCGACGCTGGCAACACGGTGGTGGTGATCGAGCACGACCTGGCGGTGATCGAACAGGCGGACTGGGTCATCGACCTCGGGCCCGGTGGCGGCAGGAACGGTGGCGAGATCGTCTTCACCGGCCCGCCCGAGAAGCTCCTGACCGCGGAGAGCTCGGTGACCGGCGAGTACCTCAAGCGCTACCGGCAGGCGGGCTGAGCAGTCCCCCGCACCGCGTTCGGCGCAGGAGACGAGACGCCCCACGCCCTCGGTGGCGGCCATACTGTAAGCCGGTGCGGCGAGGAGGCACGGATGACGGTGCGACTGGTGCTGACCGGCGGGATGGAATGGCTGGATTCGATTCCGGAAAGCGAACGCGCGACGGTTTTCACCGCGTTGTTCGCCGTCTGCGACGGATCCGCGTTCCTGACCTACGGGGTTTTCAAACTCGGCGGCGGTCCCGGCCGATTCCTGCTGACCGTGGCGCCCGCGCTGGCGATCCGGGTGCGGATCGATTGGGTGCGTTCGGAGTTCGAGTTGCTGGGGCTCAGCAGGGAACCCGTCGAGTGGCCGCGAGAGCTGGACGTACTCTGAAGCGCTTTCCCTTGCGGCATCCGGCCGCGGGCGCTGGCGCGACCGGCCTATGCCGTTCGCATGATCGGAAAGCGTATTCTTCGATATCACCGCATGGGGTGAGAATCCCGTAGGATGACGGCGGAGCCACTGAACTGGGGTGCGAGGTGCTTCGTGGTGATCAAAGTGCTGCTTGCCGAAGATATGCACATGGTTCGCGGGGCGCTCGTCGCCCTGCTGAACATGGAATCCGATATAGAAGTGGTCGCCCAAGTCGCCGCGGGTGACCAGATCCTTCCGACGGCGAAATCCGTCCGGCCCGACGTCGCGGTCATCGACATCGATCTGCCGGGCAAGGACGGTCTGACCGCGGCCATGGAGCTCCGCGAAAGCCTGCCCGGCTGCCATACGCTGATCCTCACCAGTCTCGGCCGTCCCGGCACGGTCCGGCGCGCGCTGGACGCGAAGGTCAACGGCTTCATGCTCAAGGACGCGCCGTCGGACAGGCTGGCCAACGCGGTGCGGTCGGTCGCGATCGGACGACGGGTGATCGACAGCGAATTGGCGCTCGCCGCTTGGGAAACCGACGACTGCCCGCTGACCACACGCGAGGTCGAGATCCTGCGGGTGACCGCGCGCGGGCGCACCGTCGCCGACATCGCGGCCGAGCTGTTCCTGTCGCCCGGCACGGTCCGGAACTATCTGGCCGCGATCGTCACGAAGCTCAACGCGCGCAACCGGGTGCACGCGATCCGCATCGCGACGGAGGCGGAATGGCTGTGACTTCTCGTTGAAGTAGCGAAGAGCCCACTGCGGCCAAACCCTTACGCCGCGCCGATACCGTGGTCCGTGGACCGTGGACCACTGCCCACGCGAGTTATTGAGGGGTAAGGCAAACGTGTCGTGGTGGCGGACGGGTCGATGATGGAGCGAAGGCTCCCTTCACCGCGTCTACTGCGGTGAAGGCAGCCTTCACCTCGGTCACTCACCCGCCGCGGCCACTTCGCCGCCGGCGCCTGTGTCGCGAAAGCCACTTCCGCGACGCTAGATGTCTCGAAAGTGGCTTTCGCGACACGTTCGACACGCGGAAAGCCGGCGAAGACTTACCCTCGTTAGACCTTCTCACTTTCGCTCTTGACGTTCACGACAGCTTCGCTATAGCTTCTAACTATCGCGACAGGCGATAACAACAGGAGCGAAGGAGAAGCCCATGTCCGGCAAGCGCGCGGCCCTGCTCACGATCCCACTGGCCATCGCCGGCGTCCTCGGCGTCACGGCACCGGCCCAGGCCGCCCCCACCCACCACACCAAACCGGCTTCGCTTACCTGCCAAGGAAAAGGCATCGACCGGTCGGCCAAGGTGCACTACCGGACCGAGACCTTCGTCAAGGCGCCGCTGCGCACCATCTGGAACCTGCAGACCGACGTGGAGGCCTGGCCGTCCTGGCAGAACCCGGCCATCCCCGTCACCATGAAGCGGCTGGACGACGGCCCGCTGCGCAAGCATTCCCGCTTCCAGTGGACCATCCCCGTCCCGCCCGGCATGCCGTACCCGCCCGGCGACGTGACCATCGTTTCGACCGTCCGCCAACTCCAGCCCGGCAAATGCCTCCGCTGGACCGGCCCGCTCGACGGTCCCGGCGGTATGCACATCGACGGCGTCCACGTCTGGAACTTCGTCAAGGTGCCCGGCGGGGTCATCGTCCGCACCGAAGAGAGCCACACGGGCCCGCAGGTCGACAAGGACGTGCCCGGCTCCACCGCGATGCTCGGGCAGGGCCTCGAGATCTGGCTGAAGGACCTCAAGAAGGCCGCCGAACACCGGTAGCGGGGACGTCCGGGCGGGGCCGGGCTCACCTGCTCCGGACCCGCCGGACGACGCCGCTCGGCTCGACCCGCTCCACCGTGAAACCTTCGCGCTCGAAGAAGGCGCCCGCCCGTTCGTCCGCCACCAGATGCTCGGCGTACACCCGCCCGGCGGCCACGGGCAACCGTCCGATGAGGACTTCGAGCAACCGCGAGCCCAATCCGCGATACCGAGGAAGCGTGTACAGCTTGCGGATCACGTGCTCGTCGCCGTCGAGACCACGCTGCCCGACGCCGGCCGGCCGCCCGCCGTCCTCGGCGATCACGACCTCGCCGAGGGCGACGGCCCCGGCGATGTTCGCCGTGTTCCACCACATCCGCACTTGCCGGGCAGCCTCTTCGTCGCCGATCAACGGCGCGTAGTGGGCCCGGACGTGCTCTTCGCCGAAACGGCAGACGGCCATGACGTCGTCGCGATCCGCGTCCCGCACGATCGGTCCGCTTTCCATGGCCTGCCCCGATCCGCCACCCCTGAGGCACTTTCGGGCATTCTCTGATCATCGGGCTTGTCCGACCGTCCGCCCGGTGGTAACGATACGGGCGATCCACCTCGCGACCTCTCGCATTTTCGTGCCCATCCCCCTCGAGCCAAGGCGACGCATGCAACCCAATTTCGACGCAGGTGAGGACTTCGCACTCCTTCTGGAGCGAGAGGCCAAGAAACTCGAGGAAAAAGCCCAGGCCCTGACGGCCGCGTTCACCGCCTCGGCGTCCACGGTGACCTCTCCCGACGGCTCGGTGACGGTGACGGTCGAGGCCAACGGCTCGCTGAGCGCCATCGAGTTCGGCAACCGGGCCACGTCACTGGGACCGGCAAGGCTCTCCTCCCTGGTCATGCAGACGGTGCGCCAGGCCCAGCGCAAGACCGTCGAGAAGGTCACGGAGTCCTACACCGAGATCAACGGCGAAGACGAAGCCGCGCAGTTGGTCCGCACGTTCCTGCCGAAGGTGGAGGACGAGGAAGGCGCCCCGGAGAACCCGGAGCAGGACAAGTGGGCCCCCGAGGCGCACAACGAGCCGCCGCGTCCTCAGGCGGGGTACCGGCCGCCGCCACCTCCGCAGGCGGGTCCCCCGATGCCGCCGCAGCCCGGCCGTCCCGTGCGGCCCCCGAACCCCCCGGCGCCGCGAACCCGGCGACCGGCTTCCCCCGACGACGACGAAATGAGCCCGTGGTGACCGGATTCGGTGTCAAGACGGAGACCATGACCGAGTTCGCCGGTCACCTCGACAGACTCGAGGACGAGCTGCGCAAGAGCGCCGACATGGTGGGCAGTTGCGTGGCGGATCCCGGCATCTTCGGCATCTTCGGCGGCCAGATCTACGGCGCCGGCGCGAGCATGCACTGCGGGAAGGCGCGGGACCAGCTGAACAAGTACTCGGAGAACGTGCAGGAGTTCTCGGACAGGTTGCGCGAGGCGGCGAAGCAGTACAACGCCAACGAGCAGGAGACCGAGAGGCTGATCACCGAAGCCGGCAAGGGGATCGACGAGGTGAAGGTCAAGTGAGCGACGAGTACCACCGCGGCGATTTCGGGAACAACACCGGCACCAAGGCCAGTGACTTCAAGGACGAGAAGAACAACTTCCTCGCGGGCAGTGGCGACACCACGGGCGCGGGCTTCTTCGATTCCGCGTTCTCGCTGAAGAAGGCCGTCGACGAAGGGGACAGCCTCAGCATCGGACTGGCCTCGGCGGGGATGGCGATCGAGATCCTCGGCATGGTCGCCGATCCGATCGGATCGCTGCTCACCGCCGGGATCGGCTGGCTGATCGAGCACATCGTCATCTTCCGCTGGCCGTTGGACTTCCTGCTGGGAGACCCGAAGGGCATCGAGGCGGCCAAGACGGCGATCTACAAAGAGGCCGCCGAAGTGCGGGAGTGGTCGAAGGAACACGGGGCCGCCACCACCAAGTTCATGGAGAAGTGGGACGGCGAGGCCGCCGACACCTTTCGCGCCGACATGGAGGGCGTCGCCGCCCAGATCGACGCGCTCGCCGGCTACATCGAATTCGCGGGCAAGCAGATGGGGATCGCCGGTGCCGTCATCGGCGCGGTCCGCGGCATCGTCCGCGACATCATCGCCATGACGCTGGCGGGCATCCTCAAGGCCGCGATCGTGGCGGTGGCACTGGCGCCGGTCACCTTCGGCGGTTCGATCATCGCGGCGATCACCTCCATCATGACCACGGTCGGGGTGGCGATCGCCAAGATCGCCAAGCAGATCGCCGACGTCGCCAAGAAGCTCGCCGAGATGCTCAAGATCCTGGCGAAGACCCGCGGCGCGGCCGACGACGTCGTCAAGTTGACGCTCGGCGGCGGCAAGATCAAGCTGCCCAAGCCGAAACCCGCCGGCGGTACCCCGATGCCCGGTGGCAAGAAGCCGATCGAGGGCCCGCCCCCGAAGCCGGGCGACAGCACTCCGGACGCGACGCCCGACGCTCCGAAGCCCAAACCGGAGAAGCTCGGCGACATCCCCCCGAGGGTGGTGCGCGAGAAGCTGGCGAAGGAGCTGGAGGGGCACCCCGACGCCAAGAAGATCTTGGAGCGGTACGACTACTGGAACAGCTTCCCGGTCGGCGACCTGAAAACGAGGTTCCCCAAGGCCGCGGACGCGCTCGACAAGCTCGAAAAGGGGCTCAAGATCCTCAGCGACCCGACCTACGGCGCGTCGGGCATGGCGGGGAAGACCGTCGTCGAGCTGACGAAGGCCATCCCGCCCGCCGCGAACGAGAAGCCGCCGGAGGACAAGGAAGAGAAGTGAAAGCAGGCGGTCCCGTCCCGGTGTTCCGGCGCGGGACCGCCTGTGCTTTCGTTCGGTCATGACTGAACGGGTGAACATCTCCTCCGGCGGGGACTACGAGCCGGTCTTCGGCTACAGCCGGGCGGTGCGCGTCGGCGAGCACATCCACGTTTCCGGGACGACGGCGCGCGAGCCGGAACGCTCGGGCGACGCGTACGAGCAGGCTTCGGCCGTGCTGTCGCTCATCGAGACGGCGTTGAAAGAGGCCGGTTCGAGCCTCGCCGCGGTGGTGCGCACGGTCACCTACGTCACCGACATCAAGGACGCCGACCTGGTCGCGCGGGCGCACCGCGAAGCCTTCGCCGACGTGCTGCCCGCGGCCACCATGGTCGAGGTGTCGGCGTTGCTCGACCCGAAGATGAAGGTCGAGATCGAGGCTTACGCCGTCGAGAAGTAAGTCACCTCCCGAAAGACCCGACGAGCGCTTCAGGAGCTTCGCGCGTCTCGTAAAGCTTCCAGAAGGCGTCGGCGAAGACGTCCGGATGGATCACCTCGGGCTCGAAGTCCAACGGGCTCGAGGTGATCGCCCGATGCGGCACGCTGCCCTCGATCAGCGCGCCGACGTTGACGGCCCCGGCGTAAACCCCCATCTCCGCGAGCACCGCGTTCAGGTTGAGGAAGTAGTTCCGCAGCCCGGCCTGCGCCATGCCCACGTTGCCGAGGAAGGGCGCCGGGTACCGGCCGGATTGCCCGGCGGTGAACAGGATCGCGCCGTCGCCGCGCTCGGTCATGGCGGGCAGCACGGCCCGCACCAGCGCCACCGCGGACACCAGGAACCGGTCCAGGATGAGCCGCAGGTTCTCCGGATCCACGTCGAGCACCGGCACGATGCCCTCCCCCATGGTCCCGCCGCCGGGATTGAACGCGACCGCGTCGATCCGGCCGATGGCGGTGACGGCGGCGGCGATCCGAGCCGGCTCGTAGACATCGGCGACGAACCCGCTCGCCTCGATGCCGTCGCGGGCGAGTTCGGCGACGAGCGCGTCGAGGTTTTCGGTGGTACGCGCGACGAGGGCGATCCGGAAGCCCTCGCGGCCGAACCGGCGGGCGAGCGAAAGTCCCAGCACCGGCCCGGCGCCGAAGATCGCGAGCGTCTTGGTCATCTGTCCTCCCAGGTTAAATTGAGGGTGTCCTCAACTTCTTCGAAGGTACACACAACTTGAGGCCACCTTCAACTTGACTACGATGCGGTCATGACCAAACCCCTGCGGAAGGACGCCCGGCGCAACCGCGACCTGCTGATCGAGGCGGCCAGGGGGCTCTACGCGGCACGCGGCCTCGACGTCGCGCTCGAAGAGATCGCCAAGACCGCCGGCGTCAGCATCGGCACGCTGTACAACCACTTCCCGCAACGCGCGGATCTGGTGAACGCCGTGTTCGCCGACCGGACCGAGACCGTCGCGAAGCTGGCCGAACACGCGCTCTCCCTCGACGACGCGTGGATCGGTTTGACGTCGTTCGTCGAACGGGTCTGCGAACTGCAGGCCGCCGACCGCGGCTACAACGAACTCGCCTCGACGCGGCCACCGCAGGCCGAAGACCTCGAACGCGGCTACGAACTCATGACCCGGATCGTCGAACGCGCCCAGGAGAGCGGCGCCCTGCGCGAAGACTTCACCCTCGAGGACATGGCCTTCGTGACCTGGGGGATCGCGCGCACCGTGGAGGCGACCGCGACCGTCCGGCCGGAGGTCTGGCGACGTCATCTCGCGCTGCTGTTCGACGGGATGCGGGCACCTGCCGCGAACCCGTTGCCGGAGCCCCCGCTGAAGCCCGCCGAACTGGCCCGCATCATGGGTGGCTGCGGCTGAAGGCAACCCTCCGCCCCTCCGGCGCGTGTTCATCCCGGAGGGGATTCCATGAAGACGAAAATTCTGCTCATCGCCCTTGCGCTGTTCGTGACGACCGCCTGTTCCGGGGAGCCGCCGCCGGCTCCCGCGACGGTCACCGCCACCCCGTCGTCCTCGGCGCCGAAAGCGCCCGCCGGGCCGGACGCCAAGACCGTCGCCTGGCTCGACGGGATGTGCGGCGCGATATACGGCTACATGAAGGCTTCCAACGATTACGCGAGCAAGCAGCGATCGGGGACCGAAGTGACCCGCAACGCGCTGAAGGAAGAACTCGGGATCCGCGCGGGATTCGCGGGCAAGGCGGTCGACGAACTGACCGCGCTGCCCCCGTCTCCGATTCCCGGCGGCGACACGGTGCGGAAGTCCCTTGTGGACCAATACACCGCCGCGAGGGACGCGGCGAACGCGGGCAAGCAGCGGCTGGAGAAGTCCGGGAACAGCGCGGCCATGGACGCGGGCATCAAGGCGATGGACGCCACCCAGAAGCCGATCACGGAAACCCCCGACCTCATGCCCGCGCTCAAAATCGACACGCAGGAACTGATGGCCGCCGCCGCGGAGGCCAAGAAGTGCGCGGCTCCGAGCTAAGGCGTCTTCCGCTCCCGGCGTCCACGCGCGTTGCGAAAGCCACTTTCGCAACCTTCAACGTTGCGAAAGTGGCTTTCACAACGCGCCACCACTGACGAACTCTCAAGCATCGATCTCCGGCGTGATCCCGCCCGCCGCCGCGAGCGCGCGATGCAGCGCGAGTTCCGCCGTCGGCCCTTCGGCGAGGACGATCCCGGTGCACGACCGCTGATCCGCGAGATGCCGGATCTCGTCGCCAGGGCTCGCCGTCGGATACCACTCCGGCGCACCGGGCAGCCCGGGCAACCTGTCGAGTCCCGACCAGCCCTTCAGCACGCCCGCCACGGCCGGATACGCCAGGACGAACCCGATCCCCGGTCCTCCCCCGATCTTCTGGGTGAGCAGAGCGGGTTCCTCGCCCAGCGCCATGGCGATCATCGCGGAATAGACGTTGGTGTCCAGCGACCGGCACAACGCCTCGCCGAGCATCGCCCCGCCGATCCGGATGTTGATCTCGACGACCTCCGGGCCGTCGGCGGTGAGCACGAATTCGGTGTGCGCGAAACCCTGCTCGTGTCCGGCGGCCTTGAGCACCCGGCCGATCCAGTCGGCCAACTCGGCGTACTCGGCCTCGGGGAACGCCACCGGGAACGCCGCCGCTTCCTCCCGCCGCACGGGTTCCGGCGAAAGCTGGCGGGAGAGGATCCCGAGCAGCCGGGTCCTTCCCTGCCAGGTGACGGTTTCCGCGCTGTAGAGCGGCCCGGCGAAATACGGCTCGGCGATCAGATGTCCCTTGAGCGGCGTTTCCTTCGCCTCCAGCCTCGCCCGGTCGAGTTCGTCCTGATCGCGGACGAGCCACACCCCTCGTGACGACGTTCCCGAAGAGTCCTTGACCACCAAAGGAAATCCGAGTTCTTCGGCGACCATGACGGGCACCGGCCTGCCGCGGGTGAGCCCGTGTTCGTACAGCAGGTCACGCACGGCGCCCTTGTCCCGCAGCACCCGGACGGCGGCCGCGTCCGGACCGGGCAGGCCGAGCCGGGCGGTGAGTTCCGCGCCCGGCAGCGCCCAGGTGTCCGTCGAATTGATGATCCCGGCGAGGTCCGGGATGGCGCGCAACGCGGTTTCGCAGGCCTCGATGTCGGTGGTGTCGATGTCGACGACCTCGACCCTGTCCGGCCCCAGCGTGCCGAGTTCATAGCGGTAGATGTCGCGGTTTCCGGTGAACAGCACCAGTTTCCGCCCGGAATCCGCCGCCGCGTCGGCCAGCCTGCCCAGGCCGAAGGTGAGTGCTTCCAACAGGACGACGGTCACGACGCCCGCTCCTTCCGGTACAACGGCAGTGAGGGTTTCCCGAAGCGGCGGCGCCGCCAGTCCATGGCCGCCCACGGCAGGGCGAGGTCGTCCAGCGACGCGATCTCACGCGGCGCGAGCGTAGCCGGGTCGACGGCCTCCCGATGCCGGGAGAAAACCCTTGCCGTGTAACGATGACCGGTGTCGGCGCCGATCACGACATGCGTGCGGTCCGGATGCCGCGCCGCCTCCCAGCCCGCGACGAGGTACGCGGCGCCGGTGGACAGCCCCGCGAACACGGCGTGCTCGCGCATCAGGCCGACGGTCGCGGCCATGGCGTGCACGAAATCCAGCCAGTGGATCCGGTCGTACAGCTCGTGATCGACGTTGTCGAACGGGATGGCCGAGCCGATGCCCGCGATGATCGCGTCCGGATCGGTGAACCGTTCGCTGCCGAAGGTGACACTGCCGAAGGGCTGGACGCCGGTCAGCCGGACGTCCGGATCGCGTTCGCGCAACGAGCGCGCGATCCCGCCGGTCGACGCGCCGGTGCCCACGCTGCCGACGACGGTCAGCGGCCCGGACGGCAGGGCGCGGGCGACGAGGTCGGCGACCTCGGCATACCCGAGGTAATGCACGGGATCGTGGTACTGGCGCATCCAATGCATGTCCGGATGCCGGTCCAGCAGTTCGCGTACGCGCGCGACCCGGCGCCGCTGGTCGAGGCGGAGGTCGTCCGACGGCGGCATCTGATCCACCGTCGCACCGAGGATCTCCAGTTGCGAACGCATGGTGAGATCGACGGTGGTGGACGCGACGATATGACAGCGCAGGCCGTAGCGGTGGCAGGCCATCGCCAGCGCGAGCGCGTAGATCCCGCTGGAGCTGTCGATCAATGTCTGTCCTTTTCGGACGGATCCGTCGGCGAGCAGTGACCGGACCGCGCCGAGTGCGGCGTAGACCTTCAAGGTTTCGAAGCGGATCAGCACGACGTTCGGTTCGAGCCGGATCAACGACGGCGTCTTGATCGCGTCGGTGACGTGTTCGTGGACCAGCGCGGACATCGCGGTCACCGGCCGATCGAGCGCAGGTACGCGGCCAGCGACTCGGCGCCCGCGGCGTTACGCGGGCCGCTCACGAGATCGCCGTAGGAGATGACGTGGAACCGGTTGTCGCGCACGGCGGGCGTGTTCTTCAGCTGTGGCGAGGATTTCACGAACGCGATCTTGTCCTGCGCGGACCGGTCGGCGTAATCCACGACGACGATCACCTCGGGTTCGGCCTTCACCACCGCTTCCCAGCCCACACTGCCCCAGCCGTCCTGCAGGTCGCGGAAGACGTTCGTCCCGCCCGCGGCGTCGATGATGTCGTTGGGAGCGGCGTGTTTCCCGGCGGTGAACGGCTGATCGGTGCCGGAATCGTAGACGAACACCTTGGCGGGCGGCGATTTCGGCGCTCCGGCACGGACCTTGTCGAAGCGCCCCTTGAGTTCCGCGACCAGTTCGTCGGCCCGCTGACGGACGCCGAAGATGTCACCGAGGTTGCGCAGATCGGTGTAGAGCGCTTCGAGCGGCGTCACCTCCGACTTCGCGGTGGGGTACTCCCAGCAGGTCTCGGTGTGCAGATAGCTGCGGATACCGACCTGCTCCAGCAGTTTCGGCGTGATGCCGCGTTCCTCGCTGAATCCGGAGTTCCAGCCCGCGATCACCCAGTCCGCCTTGGCGTTCACAAGGATCTCGCGGGTGACCCGCGAGGTGCCGAGCCGTTCGACCTTGGCGTAGTCGTCCTTCCACGGCGAACCGGCGATCGACGGGTCGCCGAGCGAATTCATCACGTAGCCGCGCATCCGGCCGGCGAGCCCGAGCGCGAACAGCTTCTCGGCACCGGAAACGTCGTACGCCACCGGACGTTGCGGCGCCGGGAAGGTGACCTGCGCGCCGCAGTTGGTCACCGTGGCCTGTGCCGGTGCGCTCGGCCCTGCTTCGACCTGGGCACCGCAGGCGCTCAGGAGCAGTGCCGCGGCGAAGAACGCGGTCACCCTGGACGGCTTCATCGTGAGATCCCCTCGGTTTCGTCGGCGGGAAGGTCGTAGAGCAGTTGGAGCGCGCCGGTCACGGGATGGGTCACCTGGGTGACCTCGACACCGAAGACGGCGTGGATCGTTTCCGGCGTGAGCACTTCGGACGGCGTGCCGCAGGCGGCGAGCGATCCCGCGCGCAGCAACGCGATCCGGTGACAAACGGCGGAGGCGAGGTTGAGATCGTGCAGCGCGACGAGCACGGTGAGCCCGCAGTCACGCAGGAACTTCAGCAGTTCCACCTGGTGGCGGACGTCGAGATGATTGGTCGGCTCGTCGAGGACCAGCACCTCCGGTTCCTGCACGAGCGCCCTCGCCACCAGGACCCGCTGCCGTTCGCCGCCCGAAAGCGTCAGCACACCGCGCTGCGCGAGATGGGTGATGTCCATGCGCCGCAACGCTTCCCGGCACAGCGCGCGTTCACGGGCCGAGAGCCGGAGGTTGCCGCGCTGATGCGGCGACCGGCCGAGCGCGACGACCTCCTCGACGGTGAAGTCGAGATCCGCCCGGCTGTCCTGGGTGAGCGCGGCGATCCGGCGGGCGGTGTCGCGCAGACCCTGCTCCGCGATGTCGGTCCCGTCGAGCAGGACCGCGCCCCCGGACGGGGCCAACGCGCGGTAGACACAGCGCAACGCCGTCGACTTGCCGCTCCCGTTGGGGCCGAGGAGGCCGACGACCTCGCCCTCGCCGACGTCCAGACGCAGCTCGCGGATCAACGTCGTCCCGGCCACCTCGACCGAAAGTTCGCGCAACGACAGCATCAGCGGCCTCCGAACGTGTAGCCGCGGCGCCGCATCACGACGAGGAACACCGGAACGCCGATCAACGCGGTGATCACGCCGAGCGGCAGTTCCTCGGGGGCGACGAGCGTGCGGGCCAGCAGATCGACCCACACCAGGAAGACCGCGCCCACCAGCGGCGCGAGCGCCAGCACCCGGCGATGCCCCGAACCGGCGATCATCCGCACCACATGCGGCAGGACCAGCCCGACGAACCCGATCGAACCACTGACCGCCACGAGCAATCCGGTGACGACCGCGGTGAGCAGGAACAGCCAGCGTCGCAAGGCGGCCGCGTCGGTGCCGAGGCTCATCGCGGTCTCGTCGCCCATGGACAGGACGTCGAGCGCGGTGCCGTAGCGCAGCAGGACCACGACCGCGACGGCCACGCCGAGCGCGGCCAGCGGCAGTGACGCCCACGTCGCCGAGCCGAGGCTGCCGAGCAGCCAGAACAGCACGGTCTGCGCGGCCTGGCCGTTCGGCGAGAGGTAGACGAGCACGCTCATCACGGCCTGGAAGGCGTACGTGAGCGCGACTCCGGTGAGCACGAGCCGCAACGGCGTCAGCCCGAATTTGCTGCGGGCGGCCAGATACACCAGCGCGGTCGCACCGAGCGCGCCGAGGAACGCGGCCGTCGACAGCGCCAGCACGCCGAGCCCGGCGAACAGGCCGAACACGACAACGGCGGCGGCACCGACCGAGGCGCCCGAGGAGATCCCCAGCACGAACGGATCGGCGAGGGCGTTGCGGACCAGCGCCTGCACGGCAACTCCGACCACCGCGAGCCCGGCGCCGACCACGGCCGCCAGCAGCACCCGCGGCGTGCGGACCTGCCAGACGATCGAGTACCCGGTGACCTCGTCGCCGGTGATGGTGCCGCCGGTGATCGCCTTTCCCAGGTAGCGCAGGACATCCGCGAGCGCGACGGTGGACGGGCCGAGCGCGATGCCCGCGATCAGCGAGATCGCGAGCGCGGCCGAGAGCAGGAGCACCGGGCCGGTGAGCCGGAGCGGGCGTGAGGTCTCGTCGTCCGGTTCCGCGAAGAGGCGGAGCGGCTCAGGCACGTTCACCACGCACGATCAGGCGGCGCGCGTGGTTGTCGTACGGCGAGCCGTCGAAGTCGCCGAAGCATTCGACGCCGGTGAAGCCCGCGGTCTCGAACAGCGCCTTCAGTTCCGCGGCGCTGTACAAGAAGGAGAGGATCGACGCCCGCTTCGCCTCGCCACCGCGCACCAGGGTCCATTCGGTTTCGAGGCGGGTCCAGTCGTCGAGGATGGTGTCGCGCATGAACACCGTCCCGCCGTCGATGTCGACCGCTTTCGGCCGCCCGACCCAGCCGGCCAGCACCTCCTTGCCGAGCACGTCCACCAGCAGCCTGCCGCCGGGCGCGAGGCTGGCGTGGGCGTTTCGCAGCACTGTGAGGTTGTCGCCGGGCTCGGTGAAGTAGCCGAACGACGTGTACATGTTGATGATCAGGTCGTACGCGCCGGGCTCGGTGTACTCGAGCATGTCGGCCTGGATCAGCTTCGCGGCGACTCCCGCGTTTTCGCAGGCCTCGCGGGCGCGTTCGAGCATCGCCGGGCTGAGGTCGACGCCGGTCACGTCGGCGCCCCTCCTGGCCAGCGGCACGACGTGGATCGCCGGGCCGCACGCCAGATCGAGCACCTTCGTGCCGTCGGCGACTTCGAGCAGCGGTGACGTGGCCGTCAGGCGTTCGGCCTCTTCGGCCCGGCTGGGCGGGAACATCACGTCCGCGAAGCCGACCCACAGGTCGTCGTCCTCGTACCAGTGCATCTCTCTCCGCTCGCCGGGCCGCACGATTCAGCCCCACAAGTCGTCGAAAGGTCGTCTTCGGTTCCCGGCGTCGCCAAATCCTCGTGAGTGAGAAGGACGGTTGGAACCAGTCGCTGCGGGGGCCGGTAGTGGGCTGAAGGCTCCCTTCGCCGAGTCCGATGCGACGAAAGGAGCCTTCGACCTAGCCGGAAACGGGCCTCCCGTGACTGGTCGGACGTCACGTGTGATCCGACGGACGACACACGTGACCAGATGGACGACACATCCACGACCAAGCTCCGCCGCGTGTCGTCCGTCCAGACACACGTGTCGTCCGTCGGATCACACGTGTCGTCCGTCGGATCACACGTGTCGTCCGTCGGATCACACGGGACCGCACCAGGCACTCACGGAGGCGGGATCAGATCGATCAAGAACGTCTGGTCCGGCGCCCCCGAACAGCGTTCCCGCACCACCTCGGTGCCCGCCACGGTGTCCAGGTCGCGCAGGCCGAGACACTGGCTGGTGCCGACGGGCCGGATGACGAACCGTCCCGGTTCCGCCGGGCCGGCCGCGCCGATGGTGAAGAGCTGGTCCATACCATCGTCGTCACAGTCGTCGCGGGGTTCGAGCAGGTCGTGCCCCAGCCCTTCGTTCACGACCGTGAGACAGCCGACCCCGGTGTCCGGATGGTGCCACTGGATCTGCACGGCGTTCTCTTCCCCGACAGGATCGAGGAACAGGTGCGGCGACGCGTCACCACCGCAGGTCTGCTGGGCGACGATGGTGCCGGGGTAGAGCCGGGTCCGGTCCGTCCCCTCGGCCAGGCAGAACTCGGGTGAGCGCGCGGGCCGGATCCGCGCCCAGCTGCCCACCTCGCGCACGTCGAGGCCCGGCACCACGGCCACGGTGTCCTTGGGTTTGGAGGACGCCCCGAAGGAGCGCGTCAGATAACCGAGCGTCCCGACGAGGACGACGCTCATGAACGCGGCCACGATCATCGGTGTCCGCCAGCGCCGACGGCGCCGCGATTCCGGTTCCGGTGGCGCGACGGCTTCCGACTTCGGTTCGTCGGCGGGCCGCGGCGGAGCCCCCATCGCGATCCGCGTCCGGGCGTCGAGCCACCGCCGCACCTCTTCGTCGGTCAATCCGCACGCGCGCGTGAACGTCTCGACGAACGATTCGCGCGGCAGTGTGGTGCGGCCGAGGGTGGTCGCGACCGTACTCGCCGGAAGTGTTCCGCCGAGTTCTTTGGCTCTTCCGGCCAGCTGCCGATAAGTCAATCCGGACCACGTTCTCAATACACGCAGTGCTGCCGTGAACTCAGCCGGTGAAGCCGTGGAGTCCGGTGGGTGAACCGTCGTCGGCGACTCCCCGTCGCCGTCCCCCTCGTCAACGATCATCGCTCTAGATTGACTGAGCCGATCTGAGCCGCGATACCGCCATTCAGCGGCGCCGGAATCTGCTGTTCGGACCACTCGAACGATTTCGAACAAGGCCGAACTACCCGAAGGTTGCCCCTGCGCTGGTCAGGAAGTCAGGCTGACCTCGGTCGGCCCCCACGCCGGCCACGACTGGGGAGGCTCGGGAATACCGAGCCGAAGAAAATGAGCAAACCAGAGGAATCCGTACGACCATCGTCAAGGGCGACGGTGAACCCGGCGGAAACAGCTGGTTCATCTCGGAAGGCGTCCACTGAAATCTCCGTACTGAACACCGGATGACGTCTGCCGTCGCCTGAATGCGGCGTCGGCCGCCGATTCCGAAGAATAGTCCTCGTGCGCCGCCGGTCTGAGCACACACGAGGGAATAGGGCTGCGAATCCAGTAGCAGACCACTTGTTCACAGATTCGACCTGTATTCGCCCGGTGACCGTGCGTCGACATAAGCATTCGCACCGTTCTCCGGCGATATGGCTCGGTCTTGTTCGAACTCGGTCGTCCTGAATGGCGAACACCGGATTGTGGAGCGTTGTCGATGCATAACGGGCAAAATGATGCGGCCGAATGGCAGGTAGCCGTCGTCGGCGGGGGTAATGCGGGGCTCTGCGCGGGGATAGCCGCGGTGCAGGCCGGCGCGACCTCCGTCAGCGTCTTCGAAGCCGCGCCGAAAGAACTGCGTGGCGGGAACAGCTCCCTGACCAGGACCATGCGTTTCTCCTGGCAGGGAAGCCCTTTCATCGCCGCCCTGTTGCGGGAGGCGGACAAGGAGCGGGTCGAAGAGATCCTGGCCGGCCGCTCCGGCTATGGCGACGAGCAGTACCTCGAAGACTGGTTGCGGGTCTCCGGCGATCAGGTGGACGTCGCGCTCATCGAGTCCATCATCCGCCGTTCGACGGACACGATCGCCTGGATGCGCGACTTCGGTCAGCGCTGGGCCCCGAGACCGACCCCGCTTCCCGGTGACGTGCCGATCGTCCTCGACGGCGGCGGCCAGAGCCTGCAGGACCGGAACTTCGACCGGTTCGAACGGCTCGGCGGAACGGTTTTCTACGACAGCGCGGTCACCGGCTTCGAGAAGACCGCCGACGGCCGGTACCTGCTCCACGGTTCCGGGCCCGCGTTCCCGGTGATCGCCGACGCGCTGGTGCTGGCGTCGGCCGGTTTCGAGGCGAACGACCGGCTGCGGGAACGTCATCTCGGCGAGGCGTGGCGGGACGTGAAGCTGCGAGGCGTCCCGTTCAACGAAGGCGCTCCCCTGACGGCCGCCGTCGAGCTCGGCGCCGACACCGCGGGCAACTGGGAGAAGTGCCACACCACACCGCAGGGCATCGAACTGCCCGACCACATGCTGCCGGGACAGATGCACAAGTCTCACGGCCTCGCCCGGTACGCCTATCCGCTGGGCGTCGTGGTCAACCGGGAGGGACGCCGGTTCTTCGACGAATCCGGCGGCTACAGCAACCTCACCTACGTCACGCTGGGCCAGAAGATCCAGGAGCAGCCGGGGAGGACGGCCTTCCAGATCTTCGACGACAAGGTCGTCTCGGCGGGCGCGCTCCCCAAGGGCTATGTCGGCGACCCCGCGTCGGTGACCGTCTCCTCGATCGAGGAAGGCGCCCGGCGGCTCGGGATCGACGCCGCGAACCTGACCGCCGAAATCGAGCGGCTGCACGCGGATCAGGACGAGAAACGGCTCGACACCCCGCCGTACCTGTTCGTCCCGGTGGTGTGCGGGTTGACGTTCACCTACGGCGGGCTCTCCGTGACCCCCGACGCCGAAGTGCGCGGCGGTGGCGAGCCGATCAGCGGCCTTTACGCGGCAGGCGTGATCGTCGGTGGCCTTTACGACCAGGGCTATCCGGGTGGCACCGGCCTGATGGCGGGCGCCGTGCTCGGCCGGGCCGCCGGTACGTCCGCCGCCCGCCACGCCATCCGAGCACGGGGAGGGGAAGCCCGTGTCGGCACCGTCGCCGGTTGAGAAGACGATCGTCATCGTCGGGCTCGGCAAGATCGGGTCGCTGTACGCCGCTTGTTACGGCCAAGCTGGGCACCGGATCCGCACGGTGGACATCGGCGACGGGGCCGACTGGGAGCGGGTCGCCCAGGTGCCGGATCCGGCGTCGGTCGACGCCTGGGTGGTCGCCACCCCGACGGCGACCCATCTCGCGGTCGTCGACGAGATCCTGCGGTGGCAGCCCGATGCCCGTGTCCTGCTGGAGAAACCGGCCTGCTACCCGGAGGACCTCGACGGCCTCGGTCGCACCGTCCGGCGTCATCCCCGCGCCAGGATCATCGTCAACGACGTGTATTCGCACAGCGAAGCCGTGCAGCGTTTCGCGGCCTCCGTGCGGGAGCTCGGCGCGTCCGATCCGATCAGGAAGATCACCGTCGAATTCACCAAGAACCGGGAATTCGACGTCGCGAACGGCAGGTTCGTCGACACGCAGTACGGCGAAGCCGGCTACGAGGGCTTCCACATGTTGAGCATCCTGCGTGCGATCCTCCCTGCCGAGCAGTACCGGTCCTATCTGCGCACGGTGCCCTCTTCGGTGACGGCGGAAATGCGGGTGCGGACCGCGGCCCCCGGCCTGCCCGACGTCGAGCTGTACACGTCGTCGACCGGGGCCATCGCCTTCCCCGAACTGGCCGGATTCGCGTTCCCCGACGACGTTGTGAAGGACTTCATCGTCCCGTCGAGCATCCCGTACGGCTCCGAGTTCCGGTACCGCTTCGCGGACGTCGAGCTGCTGTCCGGGAAGCACGTCACCTTGGTCTTCGAGCCCTTCTTCGGCGCGGATCCCGGCTACAAGAACATCCACGCGGTCCACGTCCGGGACGCGGTGCCGGAGGGCCATTTCCTCATCGCCGTCAATCATTTCAAGGAGGCACTTCTGACGCAGCTGGACCTTTTGCGGCACCTCGACGAGGGCACCACCGTGGTCCGCCCGGCGGAGCACCGGTTCCTCGCCGCGCTGGGTTCGGCGATGTTCACCGGAACCTTCCCGCAGACAACGGAAAACGAGAAGTACGCACGGATTGGGAGCGAAGCATGACGCGAAGCATCGAGGACCTTTCGACACTGTTGCGACCGGCCAAGGACATGCTGCCCGAGGTCGCGGACCGCGACGTGGCGCTGGCCGAGGTCACCGGCCAGGTCAAGAACGACGACGACGCCCGCGCGCTGTTCGCGAAGGCGTGCCGGTTCGAGGCGCCCTACACCGCGAGCTGGATCCACGGCCCCGGCGACGAATCCCCTTACCTGTCCTTGGAACTGGCCGCGTCCTCTTTGGACGACGACCGCTATCGCGCCCTGCTCGCCGACGTCGTGCTCTCGACGTCGACCTCGATCCCGTTCGATTACCGCGCGCTGGCCGCGGAAAGGCTCGTCCAGGTCGGGGCGGGCGAGTTCACCGGCGCCTTCCAGGAGGTCGTCGATTCCTACGAGCCGCTGCCCAAACGCGGCTTGCAGGCCAAGATCGCCGTCCCCACCGACGGTATCGACCACCTCTTCGACATCCCGGAAACGGTGACCGGCAGGCTCAACCTGCTGATCGCGGCCAGCAGGGCGAAGACGCTGGAGAGCAGGCACCTGCTCGCCGTGCGCGTCCTGGCGAACGGTGTCGTGCCGTCGGAGGAGGTCGGCGAGGCGGAACGGCTGATCCTGGAAGACGTCGGAACCACGATGGTGGCGCCGTCGGACTACCTGGTGCCGTGGGACCAGGAGTTCCCCGGGGAGCACGGCTCCGGCCTCACGCTCGCGGAACTGGTGCGCATCACCTTGATGTGCGGGGAATTCTCGCTTCCGGACACGACCGTCCGGCCGATCCTGGTCGACTTCTACCGGTCGGTGCTGCGCACCTGCGGCCGCTCGATCATCGGCCTCTCGGCCGGTGTGTTCCATGTGGAGCACGGCACGCTCGCCACGCCTTCGTACTACTACCAGGGCCGCGACGCGATCCTCGGCAAGGGCTGCGTGATCGACTGCGTCGGCGGGGCGGTCCTGCAGTCGGGTTCGTTCCTCGGCGGCGGCTACATGCCGATCCTGATCCACACCCACAAGCACATCCGCAAGGGCGGCCAGGCCGCCGCCTCCGAGCGGAAGCAGATCCTTCCCTGCGTCTTCGCGGCGGAAGCGGGCGCACGGTACCCCATGCACGCGATCGGCCTGTTCGAAACGGTGGACTACCTCGGCAAGGAGACCCCGTACGAGGGGATCCGCGCGATCCCGCACGCCAAGTGACACCAGGCTTTTCCGGCTGAACACAAAATCCGTATCTCGCGATGCCGCCGGGCGGGGCGACTCCGCGCCGCCCGGCGGCATCGAAACTGGAGGGTAAGAGAATGGGTGCAACATCGGGGGTCAAGGTCGCCGTGATCGGCGCGGGCTACGTGGGGCTGACCACGGCCGCGTGCCTTTCGTCCTTGGGACACCGCGTCGTCTGCGCGGACGTGGACCAGGAAAAGCTCGACGCGTTGCGGCGCGGTGAAGCGACCATCAGGGAACCCGGGATCTGCGAACTCGTGGTGGACGGGCTGGCGTCCGGGCGGCTGGACTTCGTGCTCGGCGCGAGCGCGGCGGTGGCGGGCGCGGACATCGTGATCCTCTGCGTGCCGACGCCGATGGGCGCGACCGGCGCGGCGGATCTGACCGCGCTGGAATCCGTCGTGACCGAGGTGCGGGATCTGCTGCCGCACGGCTGCGTCGTGGTGAACAAGTCGACGGTCCCCGTCGGCACGGCGGCGCACGTCGCGCACCTGATCGACCGGGCCGACGTCGCGGTCGTGTCCAATCCCGAATTCCTGCGCGAAGGGTTCGCCGTCCACGACTTCCTGAATCCCGACCGGATCGTGGTCGGCTCGGCGGACCGCGACCCGGTCCCCGCCAGGCGGGTCGCGGCGCTGTACGAGCACCTCGACACCGCGGTACTGGTGACCGATTCCTCGAGCGCGGAGCTGATCAAGTACGCGTCCAACTGCTATCTCGCGACGCGTCTGTCCTTTGTGAACACGGTCGCCGAACTGTGCGAATACCTCGACGCGAGTATCGACGACGTGACGGCCGGGATGGGTTACGACGACCGCATCGGCAAGGCGTTCCTGCGGCCCGGGCCGGGCTGGGGCGGCTCCTGCCTGCCGAAGGACACTTTCGCGCTGCTGCGCACCGCGGAATCGGCAGGCAGCGATTTCGCCCTGCTGCGCGCGGCGATCGACACCAACGTCAAACAGCAGGAACTGGTGGTCGGCAAGGTGCGCAAGGCCGTCGGCGGCGACCTCGCCGGAGTCCGGATCGGCCTGCTCGGTCTGACGTTCAAGGCCGGGACGGACGACCTGCGGGATTCCCCCTCGCTGGCGATCGCGGCCCGGCTGGCCGCCGAAGGCGCGGAGCTGTCCGGCTACGACCCCAGCGTCCACGCGCCGGTGCCGGGCGTGACCGACGACGTGCGGATCGCCGGGACCGCCTACCACGCGGCGAAGGGCGCGGCGGCGATCGTGCTGCTGACCGAATGGCCGGAGTTCCGCGACCTCGACTGGGGGCGGATCGCCGACCGGCTCCACGGCCGGTCCGTCATCGACACCCGGAACCTGCTCGACCCGCTCACCGTGGCCAGGACGGGACTCTCCTATCAGGGCATCGGCCGTCCGGGCGGACCCCGCGTGCCCGCCGTCGCCATGGCCGCGCGAGCAGGATGACCCCCGGGGTGGACGGCGAGTGGTCGCGCTCGTCGTCCCACCCTTCCGGCGCCGGGAACAGGAGGACGGATGCCGAAGCGAACCCGGCCCTGGTCCGCGCTTTTCGCGCTGTGCCTGGGTTTCTTCATGGTCATGCTGGACATCAGCATCGTGAACATCGCGGTGCCGTCGATGGTGCGCGAACTCGGCACCGAGCTGACCGCGGTGATCTGGGTGACCAGTGTGTACCTGCTCGCCTACGCCGTCCCGATCCTGCCGGCCGGCAGACTCGGCGACCGGTTCGGACCGAAGCGCGTCTTCGTCGCCGGGCTGCTGGTGTTCACCGGGGCGTCGCTGTGGTGCGGGCTTTCCGGTGACGTGGAAACGCTGATCGTCGCCAGGGCAGTGCAGGGTTTCGGCGCCGCGTTGATGACCCCGCAGACCACGGCCTTCATCACGCATCTGTTCCCGCCGGACGAACGTGGCCCGGCGATGGGCGCGTGGGGCGGTGTCGCGGGTCTCGCCATGATCGCCGGTCCGGTGCTGGGCGGCGTGCTCGTCGATCACCTCGGCTGGGAGTGGATCTTCTTCGCGAACGTCCCGGTCGGGCTGATCGCGCTGGCGCTCACCGTCGTCCTCGTCCCCGACTGGCGGCCGGGGAACTCGCACCGCTTCGACGTTCCCGGGATCCTGCTCTTCGGCACCGGTCTCGTCTGCGTCGTCTTCGGTATCCAAAATGGACAGACGTACGGCTGGGGCACGGCCTTCGACATCATCGGGGCCGGTGTGCTGCTGCTGAGCGGTTTTGTGCTGTGGCAGCGGGCCAACCGTCGCGAACCGCTGCTGCCGTTGCGGATCTTCCGCCATCGCGACTTCTCCCTCGGTACCGCGTCCGCGGTGATGGTCGGCTTCGCGATGACCAGCCTGCTCCTGGTGTTCGTCATCTACCTCCAGTCCGTGCTCGGCCTGTCCTCGGCCGACGCCGGTCTGCTCATCGCGCCGCTCGCCGTGGTGTCCGGCGGTGTCGCGCCGTTCGCGGGCAGGCTGTCGGACCGGGTGAACCCCAAGTACCTGCTGATGTCGGGGATGCTCGCCCTGAGCGGCGGCCTCTGCGTCGTCTCGCTCGTGCTCATCCCGGTGAGTGAGCCGTTGGCCCTGCTGCCCGGGCTGCTGCTCTGCGGTCTCGGCGTCGGGTTCACCTTCTCCCCGATGAACAACGTGACCATCAACTCCGTCGAGCGGTCGCTGGTCGGCAGCGCGTCGGGCATCTTCAACACCGCGCGCCAGGTGGGCGGGGTCCTCGGCAGCGCGGCCGTCGGAGTCCTGCTGGAGGCGCAGACCAGGGCCTCGATGGCGGTCCGGGCGAACGAGGCCGCGGCCATGCTGCCCGCCGGGATCCGGCAGCGTTTCGTGGACGGATTCGCCGGAGAGGCCGGTTCGGCGGTCGCGGCGGGCGAGTTCGGCGGCGTCCCCGAGGTCGCCGCGGATCTGCCCGTCCAGGCACGGGAACTCCTCGCCCAGGTCACCGGCGCCGCGCTCACGGACGCCGTCAAGGCCGCTTTCCTGCTTCCTGTAGGCGCGCTGCTCGTCGGCGTGGTGTGCGCGGCGAGCCTGCGCGGGCCGATCGGGCAGGACAGATCGCCCGATCGGATGACCGTGACCCGGTGATCACCGGCACCACCCTGGTTACCGTCACGTCATGACACTCGTACCGACGGTCGATCTGAGCATCTGGGACGACGGCGACCGCGCGAAGCTCGCGCACACCGTCGACGAGGCGTTGACGCGGGTGGGGTTCCTGCAGGTCGTCGGGCACGGCATCCCGCGAGCGACGATCGACGCCATGTGCGAAGCCACCGCGGCCTTCTTCGCACTCCCCGTCGAGGAGAAGCTCCGTTCCGCGCCCGCCGACCGCGCCTCGGATCGCGGGTACGCCGCCGAAGGCACCGAAGGGCTGGCGTACAGCCTTGGTGAGACGACGCCGCCCGACCTGTCGGAATCGTTCGTCATCGGCGCGGAGCACATCGACGGCGAAGACCCGTACGGCTTCTTCGTCCCCAACATCTGGCCTGAGCTGCCCGAGAACCTGCGTCCCGCGCTCACCGAGTACGCCGACGAAGCACACCGCGTCGCGCGGATGCTGCTGGAGATCTTCGAGACTGCGCTCGGCCTCCCCGACGGTTACCTCGGCGCGTACACCCGGCACCCGACGCGCACCTTGCGGGTGAATCATTTCGAGCGCCGCGCCGGAGCGCCCGAACCCCTGCCCGGACAGATGCGGCTCGGCGCGCACACCGACTACGGCATCGTCACCGTGCTCTACGCCGATCCCGTCCCCGGCCTGCAGATCCACGGCCCCGACGGCGCCTGGCACGACGTGATCCCCGCCGAAGACGCGCTCGTCGTGAACCTCGGGGACCTCACCGCGCAGTGGACCAACGACCGCTGGCGCTCGACCCTGCACCGGGTCGTGCCGCCGTCCGGGCCGGGACCGTCGCGGCGGCGCAGCGTGGCGTTCTTCTTCGACGGCGACCACGACGCCCGGTTCGAATGCCTCCCGACCTGCCAGTCCGCCGGGAACCCGCCGAAATATCCGCCGGTCCTCGGCGGCGCGCACCTCTACGCCAAGATCACCGGCGGGCGAACCCTGGCACCGGCCGACGCGATGAACACGGCGGCCGACCGCGGTTGAGGGAGAATTCCCGGCGAACGATGTCCGGTCCTCCTCCGGCGGCTTCGACGTCTCCGGCAGAAGGCACCGCGACGGTGCCCGCCGAGAGGAGACAACCGTGAAGTACATGATCATGATGTTCGGTTCGCAGAAGGACCTCGACGGCATCGGCGCCTGGAACGCCGACGACGTCAAGGCCCTGCACGAGTTCATGACCGAGTGGAACAACGACCTGGTCGAGTCCGGCGAGTTCGTCGACGCGCAGGGCCTCTCCCAGCCGGCGCACGCCCGCCGGGTCTCCCTGCGCGACGGGGCCCCTGTGGTGACGGACGGGCCGTATGCCGAGACGCAGGAGGTCCTGGTCGGGTACACGACCGTCGACTGCGTGAGCTACGACCGCGCGACCGAGATCGCGGCCCGGCTGGCCGACACCCCGCATCCGGAGGACAGCGACCTCGGCCGCGAGTGGTACGTCGACATCCGGCCGTGCGCCGACGGCTTCGAAGACCTGGAGCTCTAGATGCCGGAAAACGGCATCGAGGACCTGCTGCGCACACTGTCGCCGCAGGTCCTCGGCGCCGTCGTCCGTCGCTACGGTCACTTCGACCTGGCGGAGGACGCGACGCAGGAGGCGCTTCTCGCGGCCGCGACGCAATGGCCTGCCGAAGGGCGGCCCGAGAATCCACGCGCGTGGCTCGTCACGGTCGCCTCACGGCGATTGACCGATCTGCTCCGCGCCGAGCAGGCGCGGCGCCGTCGCGAGGACACCGTCTTCCAGTGGAGACTGCCGGAGGAGCACGTCACGTCCGCGGACGACACGCTCGTCCTGCTCTTCCTGTGCTGTCACCCGTCTCTTTCGCCCGCGTCGCAGATCGCGCTGACCCTCCGGGCGGTCGGCGGTCTCACGACGGCGGAGATCGCGCGCGCGTTCCTGGTCCCCGAGGCGACGATGACCCGGCGGATCAGCCGCGCGAAGGCGGGTATCAAGGCGAGCGGCGTCCCGTTCGCCCTGCCGGCGGAACCGGGACGGCTCGACGCGGTGCTCCACGTGCTGTACCTGATCTTCAACGAGGGCTACGCCAGCACGTCCGGCCCCGATCTGGTGCGGAGTGACCTTTCCGCCGAAGCCATCCGGCTGGCCAGGATCGTCCACCGGCTGGTGCCGGACGACGGCGAGGCCACCGGCCTGCTCGCGCTGATGCTGCTCACCGACGCGCGCCGTCCGGCGAGGACGGGGCCGGACGGCGCGCCGATCCCGATGTCCGAACAGGACCGGGGCCGGTGGAACGCCGGGTACGTCGCCGAGGGCATCGCGCTGCTGTCCGAAGCGCTGCCGAACGGGCCGACCGGGCAGTTCCAGATCCAGGCGGCGATCGCCGCGCTGCACGACGAGGCGCCGAGCGCCGAGGAGACCGACTGGCCGCAGATCGAGGCACTGTACGAAGTTCTGCTGCGGCTCTCCGACAATCCCGTGGTGGCGCTGAATCACGCCGTGGCCGTCGGGATGGCCCGTGGGCCGCGAGAAGGGTTGGCGGCGTTGGAAGGACTCGGTGACCGGCTCTCCGGTGACCATCGGTTCCACGCCGCCCGCGCGCATCTGCTCGAGATGGCCGGGGACATCGCCGAAGCCATCGAGTCCTATGTGGACGCGGCGCGACTGGCGACCGGCCTGCCGCACCGGCGTTATCTCCACGCTCGCGCCGAACGCCTGCGCTGACCACCGTTCGGCACCCGCTCGCGAGCGGGTGCCGAACGGCGTGACTCAGCAGGTGAGCAGAAGCCCGGTGATCGCCGTGCAGGTCGCCGAGGCGGTGTCGTTGGCCGCGTTCGGGTCGGCGACGGAACTCTGCGTGATCTTCGCGGTCGTCTTGACCGGCCCGATGCTCAACAGACCCGCGGCCACCGAGAACTTCGCCGTCGCACTGGCTCCGGACGCGAGTGACGAGAAGTCGCAATTGACGACCTTCGTACCGCTCGGGTTCGAGCAGACGGACGAGCCGGTGAAGCGCAGCCCGTTGCCGAGGGGCGACACCACCCGGATCCCGGACGCCGCGGCCGGGCCCGCGTTCGTGACCTTGACCGTGTAGTCGATCGACGAGGTCAGGATCCCGCGCGGAGACGCGGTCAGCGTGACCCCGAGGTCGGCCGCGCTCGGCGTGTCGGTGATGGTCAGCACGGGGCCGTCGAGGATCTCGAAGCTGTAGTTGTCGCCGACGAACTGGTGCTGCAGCGTGACAGGGCCCAGCGGGGCGTCGTCCTTGACCCGGAAGGTGAACACCACGGTCTTGCTCTGCCCGGGGGTCACGGTGCCGACGCCGCCGCGGATGCTGCCGCCGAGCATGTCGCAGGCGAACGCGCCGGGGCAGGACACCAGGTCGACGATCCCCGGCAGCGAGGATTCCTTGCCGTAGAGCGTCGCCTTGCCGCCCTCGATCGTCGACGTCGCGTCGGCGTTGTAGACGGTCTGCGTCACGGTGAACGTCTGTCCACGTTGGACGGTTGTCGGCGAGACCTCCACCGCGCTGGTCGGCGGGGCGGCGAAAGCGGAGGTGGGCGCCACGAGCATGATCGTGGCCACTGCGGCCACGAGAGACAGAAGTGAGGCTCTTCGAAGCTTCATTCGGTTCTCACTATTCCGGTCGGGGGCGTCGCGCCGATCGGTGCGGACAACGATCAGTCGCCCAGGAACGGACATTCGTTACCGCTGTCCCCCGCCAAGTGGCTCGCCCGCCTCACCCTATCGGAGTAACCGGGTCCTTCCCGCGAAGCGCCGGAAGCAGATTCGCTTCCTCGTAGGCGAAATGTTCCTCCAGCCCGGCGGCGACCCGGTCGAACTTCTCGCGCACGGCGCCACGGTCTCCCCCACCCTGAAGCAACGCGTCGAGATCGAGCAGCGCGCGGGACACCGTTTCGTGCTCCTGGCGCAGCCGTTTCAGCGCCGGCGCGAGCCCGGGATGGGCCTTCTCGATCGCGGTGAAAGCGCCGTCCTCGCGAAGGTGGTGCATGCGCAGGTCGTTGCAGAAGGTCACGCAATGGCCGAACAGCTCGCGCCGCAGGCCCGACCGGTCCACGACCGGTCCGCCGTCGAGTTCGGCTCGCGCGGCCGCCAAGGTCTTCCTGAGTTCGCCGTGATGGACGAGCAGCTGATCCGCGATCGCGCGGCCACGGGCGGCATCGACTTCCAGCAGGTGCAACGCGAACCCGCGTTCCCCGCCGTCGAGCGGCACGGCACGAGCGGCCTGCGGCACCCCGTCGATTTCGAGTGTCGCTTGTGGACTGACGAGGAGGTCGCGATACCAAGGCGAAGCGTCGTCGGGCGCGTAAACCAGATACCGGCTTCCGGAAGGGCGGCAAGCGACACGAGTGGTGCGGGGACGCCCCGATTCGGCGTCCGCGGTGGTCATCAGCAACGGAACTCCCCAGGTAGCATCAGCGTGAAAGCTATTTTGCTTTGCAAGCAAAGCCTCTTTGTTTGCAAAGGTATCCAGGAGGGTGGCCGGTGTCAACCGAGGACATGGAAGTCGACGACGCCGTGCGGGCCTTGCTGCTGCTCATGCCCCGGATGGTCGGGCGGGCGAAGCGGATCAAGATCCCCGAAGAACTCCAGTCTCTGTCGCTGGCTCCGCGGCACCTGTCGCTCTTGTCGTACCTGCTCTTCGACGGGCCGATGACGGTGAACGAGCTGGCCGAACGGCTCGAGGTCGCCCCGACCACGGTGAGCCTGATGGTCGGCGAACTGAGCAAGAAGGACGTGCTCGACCGGCGCGAGGACGAGGCGGACCGGCGTCGCCGGATCGTCGCCATCACCGAACGGATGCGGCCGGCGATCGACGGCTGGCTCGCGCAGGGTGCCCGCGCCTGGCAGAAGGCGCTCGCACCGCTGAGCCCGGCCGAGCGCCGGACGTTCATCGACACCCTGCGCGCGTACGAAGACGGACTCACGGACTAGGAGGTCCAGTGCGCTACCTGCTCATGCTCGGCGGAACCGCCGGCGACGAGGGGCTCGACACGGACATCACCGAACCCTGCCGCGCCTGGTCCGGGGAGCTGACGCGGCGCGGTCTGCGCGTCGAAGGGATGGGCCTGCACCCGCCCGAGTCAGCGACGACCGTCCGCGTCCGAGGCGGCGAGGCACTGCTCACCGACGGCCCCTTCGCCGAGACGAAGGAGCAGATCGGCGGCATCGCCATCCTCGAATGCGAGAGCCGTGAACAAGCCGTCGAGGCGGCGAAGACCCAC
Organism: Amycolatopsis sp. CB00013; assembly: GCF_001905755.1. NCBI lineage: Bacteria > Bacillati > Actinomycetota > Actinomycetes > Pseudonocardiales > Pseudonocardiaceae > Amycolatopsis > Amycolatopsis sp. CB00013. The sequence continues at coordinate 503,420 of NZ_LIWC01000006.1, forward strand.
CCGTGGGCCGCGATCGGGACGATCGAAGTGCGCGAGCTGCTTTAGGTGATCCGCACGGTGACCTGATTGTCGGCATAAGTGTAGGCCACGTATTCGAATTCGACACCGGTGCGCTCGACGTATTCCAGCCACGCCTGGTGCTCGTGCCGCTGCCAGCCGGGGTAATTGAAGAACTCGTCGAAGTGCACGATGCTGCCGGAGCGCAGACGCGGTCCCGCCAGGTCGAGCACGGTTTTCGCCGAGCTGTACAGATCACCGTCCACATGCAGGAAATCGACGACGCCTTCATGCCGCTCGAGAAAGCCTGGAAGCGTGTCGGCGAAAAGGCCGACGACGAGTTCGGCGCCGGGGACGTCCGGCAGATCGTCGCGCGCGAACGAACCGGCGGGCATGCCATTGAGCCAGTTCTCGGGCAGGCCCTGGAACCAGTCGAACCCGTAGGTCTCGACACCGCCACGCGCCTTGGCGATCACGCGCAGCGTGTTCCCGCTCGCGACGCCGAATTCGAGGGCCATTCCCCCTGACGGGGCAAGGGAAAGCGCGTACGCGAGAGTCTCCTGTGGACGTGCGAAGTGTTTGGTCCCGGTCAAATGCTCGCGGGCGAACCGGTTGCTGTCGCGGGCCGCGTCCTGATCGCCCGCGTAGATGATGTCGCGACGGCTCCGGATTTCGAACTCGACGATCCGGTCGAAACAGCGGTCCCCCTGCCGGACGATCTCCGCCCGCAATTCCGCGGCGACCCGTTCCAGTTCCGCCGTATAAGGATCATGGAATCGCCGGGCGAGCCGGTGCAGGCCCCGGCCGAACGTTCCGCGGGCCGAGCGGCCCAAGGTCTTCAGTGCTGAATGGGGTACCAGGTGACGCATTCCGGGACGATACACCAGGACCGTTCGAGTGAACGGGACCAGAACATCCCGGGCCCGGTTTCGTTGCGGTAACCGAGGGGTCCGCTCCTAGCATCGCGTTCGCCGCCGGTACTCGGGTACCGGCACGAGAAAAGGAGCGCGATGAGCAGCATCGTCATCTTCGGAGCGGGCGGACGCGGAGGGCGCCGTGCCGTCGCCGAAGCCGTGAGCCGCGGGCACCTGGTCACCGCCGCCGTCCGGGATCCCCGCCGCCACGCGGATCTCGCCGGGGACAACGTCACCCTGATCGCCGCCGACGTCACCGTCGCGGACGACGTCGCGAAGGCCGCCGCCGGACACGACGCCGCGATCAGTTCCGTCTACCGCGCGGATCTCCCGTCACGCGAGTACTACCCGGCCGCCGCGCACGCGCTGATAGACGGCCTCGGGCGCGCCGGGGTCGCGAGACTGGTCGTCGTCGGTATCGGAACGGCGCTGGAGATCGAACCGGGCGTCGCCCTGCACGATCAGCCGGGTGTGCCGCCCGAGCACCGCGAGTTCTCGCTCGGGCACACGGCGGGACTGGAGGTCTTCCGTACGTCCGGCGGCGGGCTCGACTGGGTGATCGTCGCGCCGCCGCCGGTGTTCCTCGACGAACACGCCGAGCGCACAGGCGTGTACCGCAGCGGAGACCACCGGGTACTGCCGCGCGCGGAGGACGCGAAGCCGTTCTCGTACGCGGATCTCGCGGTGGCGCTGGTCGACGAGGTCGAACGGCCGGCGCATTCGAGGGCGATGGTGGCCGTCGACTACTGACCCGGCTCCGGCCTCGCTCGTCGGCCGGAAGTACATGAAGGCCCCCTTCCTTGCGTCTAGCGCAAGGAAGGGGGCCTTCATGTACTTCACGAGCGTGACTCAGCGCTCCGGCGAGTCCCCGCCGTTCTGCTCGGCCAGGAACCGCTCGAACTGGTTGCCCAGCTCCTCGGCGGTCGGCATGTGCTCAACCGACTCCGCGAGCAGGCTTTCCTTGCCCGACGCCTCCATGAACGTGTCGTACTGCTGCTCCAGCGCCCGCACGACGTCGGCGACCTTCTCCGAGCCGGCGACCTGGCGGGCGATCTCGGCCTCCGCCTCGTGCGAGGCCTCCCGCAGCTCCCCGTCCGGCAGGTTCAGCCCGGTCGCCGCGGCGACGGCGCCGAGCAGGTTCAGCGCGGCGCTCGGGTACGTCGAGTCCGCCAGGTAGTGCGGCACGTGCGCCGCGAACCCGGAAGCGTCGTGCCCCCACTCGCCGAAGCGGAACTCCAGCAGCCCGGCGATGCTGCCCGGCACCTGCATCCGGTTGGGCAGCGGGCGGTGTTCGCCGACCAGCTCGTTCCGCGTCGCGTGCGCGGTCACGCCGAGCGGACGGGTGTGCGGCGCGCCCATCGGGATGCCGTGGAAACCGGTGGTGAGCCGGACGTCCCAGCGCTCGACCAGTCCGCGCACGGCCGCGCAGAACCGCTCCCAGTCGTGGTCCGGTTCCGGCCCGGTGAGCAGCAGGAACGGCACGCCGTCGGCGTCGTGCAGCAGGTGGACGACCAGCTCGGGGGCGTCGTAGTCCTCCCAGTGGTCGATGGAGTAGGTCATCGCCGGGCGCCGCGAGCGGTAGTCGATGAGCCGGTCGACGTCGAACCGCGCGATCACGCGGTGCTCGGAGGAGTTCAGGAGCTGCTCGGCGACGAGTTTGCCCGCCGAGCCCGCGTCCATGAAGCCGTCGAAGTAGTGCAGGAGCACGGCCCCGCCGAGGTCAGGGACGTCCGAGTCCACCTCGTACAGGTCTTCCGGGTCCAGCGCCACCAGATCCTCCAGGTTTCGTGCGTGCAACCGTCTACGGGTGGCAACGCCCCGATAGGGGGTATCCATTCCGCCGGCCGTGGCCGAAATCCTATCGGTCCGTGACAGGTGTCGTGGGCGGTCCGCGTCGAGGTGGTGCAGGGTGGAGGGGTGACGGAAGAGATCCTCGGCCTACGCCCGCCCGCCAATCGGGTGAGCAGGCGCGCCATCGGCTACTGGACGGTGTGGGCCGCGGTCGGCTGGGTGATCCTCGTCGCGGCGCAAGCCGTGTTCGTGTTCACGAGCGACGACGCGCCGACGTGGCTCACGGTGACGCTGACGATCTCGTGCGTGCTCGCACCCCTGCATCTGCTGGTCATGCCGCAGTGGCGGTACCGGATCCACCGCTGGGAGGTCACCGGCGAGGCCGTGTACACCCAGGAGGGCTGGCTCAAACAGGACTGGCGGATCGCGCCGATCTCGCGAATCCAGACCGTCGACATCGAACGCGACCCGGTCGAGCAGCTGTTCCGGCTGGCGAAGATCACCGTGACGACGGCGTCGGCCGCGGGCCCGGTCAAGATCTCCGGTCTCGACCACACCCAGGCACTCGCGCTGGCCGCGGAGCTCACCAGGACCACGCAGGCCACGCCGGGTGACGCGACATGAGCACGGAGGCACCACCGGACACCGACGTCGGCCAGTGGCATCGGCTCGACCGGCGGATGCTGCTGATCCGCCCCGTCCTCGACGTCGTCAAATCGCTGCCGGTGCTGATCGGCACGGTGATCCTCGGCCGGGGCAACGGCTGGGAATGGTTCGGGCTGGGCGTCACCGCGCTGACCGTGTTCGTCGGTGTCTCGCACGTGCTCACGTCGCGGTACCGCGTCGCGGACGGCCAGGTGGAATGGACCACGGGGCTGTTGCTGCGGAAGCATCGCGCGATCCCGCTGGACCGGATCCGCACGGTCGACGTCACGTCGGAACCGAAGCACCGTTTGTTCTCCCTCAGCGCCGTGCGCATCGGCACCGGACGGCATTCCGTGGCACAGGGCTCGGGCGGCGACCAGCTGGTGCTCGACGCCGTCAGCCAGACCGAGGCGCACCGGCTGCGCACGGTTCTGTTGCACCGCAAGGAGATCTCTCCGGAAGCCGAGGCGGCACCCCAGGAGCAGGTCGTGGCGGAGGTCGACCGGAAGTGGGTGCGGTACGCGCCGTTCACGCTGTCCGGGCTCGCCGTGGTGGGCGCGGTGTTCGCCGCGGTCTGGCATTTCGCGCACCAGCTGGACATCGCCCCGGAGAACGTCGGACCGCTGCGGGATCTCCTGGACGATCTGGCGAACACGGCGCTGTGGCTGATCGTGGTCGTCGCGGCGGTCGGCCTGCTCGTGGTCGTCTCGCTGCTGTCCGTCGGCGGCTACGTGCTCTCGTTCTGGAACTTCAAGCTCACCAGGGAATCCGAGGGCACCCTGCACGTCCGGCGCGGGCTGATCACCACGCGTTCGGTGTCCATCGAAGAAGAACGGCTTCGCGGCGTCGAGGTGAAGGAGCCGCTGCCGTTGCGGATCGCGGGCGGCGCGCGGCTCACCGCGATCGCGGGCGGGCTACGCGAAGGCAAGGGCGGGGACAAGGGTGGTGGCCTCCTGCTCCCGCCCGCGCCCGTCGGACGGGTCCACGAGGTCGCCGCCGAGGTGCTGCGCGAGAACTTCGACCCGGCCACCGTGCCGCTGAACCGGCATCCGCGACGGGCGCTGACGAGGCGGCTCACCCGCGCGGTCGGTGGCGTGCTGCTGCTCACGGCGGCGTTGTTCGGGCTGGCGTGGATCGATTTCCTGCCGTCGTGGATGTGGCAGGCCGCGCTCGGCCTGGTGCCGTTCGCCGCGCTGGTGGGCTGGGACCGCTACCGCAACCTCGGCCACGCGATCGTCGGGCGGTATCTGGTCAGCCGGTCCGGTTCGCTCGCGCGGGCGACGGTGGCGATCCGGCGTGAAGGCGTCACCGGCATCGTCGTCAGCCGCTCGTTCTTCCAGCGCCGCGCCGGATTGATCACCGTGACGGCCCCGATCGCGGCGGGCAGGGGCGGCTATCAGGTGGTCGACGTCGGCGAATCGGCCGGGCTGGCGATGGCGGAGCGCGCCGCGCCCGGCCTGCTCACGCCTTTCCTTCGCCGTGATGCTCAGCGATAGCCGGTGACGTCCGCGGGCAGACCGGGGTCCTGGACTTCGACGAGATAGCGCCAGCAGTCGGGCCTGCTGCCGTCGAGGTCGGTGAATCCGTATTCCTTCGCCAATTCGCCACTGGACATCGATTTCCCGTTCCAGCGGGCGACTTCCGCGTCACCGGCCAGCGCCGCGACCGCCCTGCCGACGAACGCGGGGCTTTCAGAAATGGCGAAGTGCGGTTGCACCTTCGTCGCGTCACGCCAATTCTCTTCCGTCACCCGATAAGCGTCGAGCATCGCTTCGGAACGCAACCAGCCCGGCGTGACGGCCACCGCGGTACCGCCATGCGGTGCCAATTCGTGCCCGAGTGCGAACGCCATCCGGTTCACCGCGGTCTTGGCGAGATCGTAGAAGAACGAAACGCGGTAGTTCTCCGAGTTGTACTCGGTGGTGCCGTCGTTGACCTCGACGACCAGCGCGCCCGGATTCCTGATCATGAGCGGAAGCGCGAAATGACTGGTGATCGCATGCGTGTCGACGGCGAGCCGCAGCGTCCGCAGCCCGACGTCCAAAGTGGACTCCCAGACCGTCTTGTCCCATTCGATGGGCGCGCCGTAGATATCGTTCACCAGCACGTGCAACGCGCCCTGTTCGGCGTCGATCCGTTCCACCAGTTCGCGGACCTGGTCCGCCTCCAAATGGTCCACACCGATCGCGATCCCGCGCCCGCCCGCCTCGTCGACGAGCGCCGCCGTCTCCTCGATCGTCTCCGGGCGATTCATTTCCGATCGCCGGGAACCGGTACTGCGGCCGGTCACGTAAACGGTCGCGCCCGCGGCACCCAGCTGGACCGCTATTCCCCGACCGGCCCCGCGAGTCGCCCCGGCGACCAACGCGATCTTGCCCGCCAATGGCTTTTCCATGGTCCGAACCTAGCAAGAAGTCCGCTTGTTCGTGGACCAAAGTCCCTGGTCCGCAATTCACACAATGTGCTACTTTCTTGACTCTTCGTGATTCTCCGGCGAGAGGTCGAGATGACGCCTGCCGCACGATCCCTGGACAGCACCGCCCCGCCGAAACGCACCCCCGGCGCCAGCAGTTCACGCAAGGTACTGCAGCTGCTGCTCTCCTTTTCCGAACGCCGCTGGGACGCGAGCGTCGCCGAACTGGCCGCGAGGATCGGCACCCCGGTCGCCACGACGTACCGCTATGTGGCGCTGCTGAAGGAACTCCAGCTCCTGGAGGAGGGCAAGACGGGGCGCTATCACGTGACGAGCCAGGTGATGCCGCTCGCGCGGGCCGCGCAACTGGCCAACGATCTCGCCCGCCTCGCCCGGCCGTCGATGGAGGAGGCGGCCCGCGACCTCGGCGAGACGGTGCTGCTGTTCCAGCATTTCGGCGATTCCGCGGTCTGCGCGGACCGGGTCGAATGCGAACGCGCGATGCGGTTCACCTTCCAGCCGGGGCATTCCGTCCCGCTCGGCACCGGTGCGTCGGGCAAGATGCTGCTCGCCATGCTGCCGGAGGGCGAACGCGAAAGACGGCTTTCGTCGATCGTCCAGCGCCGCGGCCCGAGTGTGCGGGAAGAGGTCAAACGCGCCGGGGCGAACCGGTATTCGGTGAGCTGGGGCGAACTGGACGACGGCGTCTGGTCGTGTTCGGTGCCGATCCCGAGCACCGGGCACCGGCCCGCGGTGCTCACCTTGGCCGCCCCCGCGACCCGGATCGGCGACGACGCGAAACGGGCCGCCATCGTCGCGCTCCAGTCGTACGCGAGCCGGATCCATCGCGCCGTTTCGTCGTTCTCGCTGTAAATGACAGGCGGCCGCTCACCCCGGCGGGTACAACTCGATCCGTGATCCGACTCGCCACAACCGAAGACCTGCCCGCCCTCCAGGACATCGAACGCGCCGCGGGCGAACCGTTCCGCGCGCTCGGCATGGCCGCGATCGCCGACGACGATCCGCCGTCGATCGCGGACCTCACGGCCTTCCAGCGCGACGGCCGGGCCTGGGTCTGGGACGCCGGCGACGGCCCGGTGGCGTACCTGCTCGCCGAGGTCGTCGACGGCCACGGTCACATCGAGCAGGTGTCCGTCCATCCCGATCACGCGCGCCGGGGTCTCGGGCGGCGGCTGATCGAGCACGCCGCGGAGTGGGCCTCGCGAGAAGGCCTCGCCGGACTGACGCTGACGACGTACGCCGAGGTGCCGTGGAACGCGCCGTACTACGCCCGGCTCGGCTTCACGACACTCGACGAAGAGAGCCTCACGGAGGGCCTTCGGGCCGTCCGCGCCCACGAAATCGCCCGCGGCCTGGACGCGTGGCCGCGGGTGACCATGCGGCGGTGACCATCGCGGCTCATCCGGGCGCGGAGGCGATTTCGCGGGCGACGCGATGCCCGGATTCGGCGGCGCCGTCGATGTAACCCGCCCAGCGCGTGGCGGTTTCGGTGCCCGCCCAGTGCAACGGCCCGACCGGCGTGCGCAAGGCCGGACCGAAACGGGTGAGGGTGCCGGGTGTGGTGAACGCGCCGTAGCAGCCGCGGCTGAACTCCTCCTCCGCCCAGTCACGTTCCAGGTACGCGATCGGCCTCCTGGCCCGTGGCCCGAAATACCCGGCGAGGTCGTCGAGGACCAGGGCGCGGCGGTCCGCGGGGTCCAGCCGCGCGCCGGCGTCGGCGTGCCGCCCTTCGAGGAAGCCGACGAGCACCGCGGGCGATCCGCCGTGCGGAGTGTTGTCGAACACCGTGCCCAGCGAGCGACGGTCGCTGTTCGCCTGACCGCTCAACCCTTTTTCGCGCCAGAAAGGCTCGTCGTAGACGATGTTGACCTTGATCGCCCGTCCCATCGGCATACGCTGGACGAGTTGGTCGCGATCGCCGGGCAGGCCGGGGGTGAACCGCAGGCGCGCCGCGAGCGTCGGTGGCACCGCGACCACGGCGTGGCGGGCGCGGACGGTCGTGGCGCCCGCCCGTACCCGGACTCCCGAGCTCTCCCAGTCGATGTCGGTCACCGCCGCGCCGAGGACGACGCGGTCACCGAGTTCGTCGGCGAGCGCGAGCGCGATGCGCTGCGTACCGCCGACGACCCGGTCCTGCTGTGCGCCGCCCGCCGTGTCGATCATCGAGTCCAGCCCGCCTCCGGCGCCGAGATAGCAGGCCACCCACAACGCGGAAAGATCCTCGGGCTCGGCGGAGAACAACGCCTCGGTGATCACCCGGAAGAACGACCGTCCCGCCGAGGTGCGGGCGGTCCGCCGCAGCCAGGTCGCCAGGGTCTGGCCGTCCAGTTCCGCTGCCCGCTTCGCCAGCCACGGCTCCGCCGTCGGCACCTGTCGCGCCAGGCGGTCCAGCCGTAGCTGAGTCTGGCCGATGTCGGCCAGTGCCACGGGTCCCAGGCGCGGGATCCGGCCCGTGTACTCGGCCCGGCGCCCGGCGAACTCGGCGATGCGCCTGCCCGTGTCATACGTGGGATAGGTGCTCAGTCCCAGCTCGCCGATCAGCGCGAGCACCTCGTGCTGCCCCGGCCCCACCCACTGGCCGCCCACCTCGATGGGGCCGCCGCCGGGGAGCTCGTCGTTCAGCAGCCTGCCGCCCACTCGGTCACGTGCCTCCAGCACCAGCACCTCGGCCCCGGTCCGGGCGAGATCACGTGCGGCGACCAGGCCCGCGATCCCCGCTCCGATCACCACGACATCCACCGACCGCTCCATCGCCACCACCTTCATACAACGTGTATCTGACATTCGGAGTGTATGTGATAGTCATGACGAATGGAATCGGTGCGCGTGAAGTACGCGGAACACACCCGCCAGGCCTTGTTCGACACCGGCCTGCGCCTGTTCGCCGAACACGAGTACGCGAGCCTCTCCGCGGAGGAGCTCGTCCGCGCCGCGGGCCTGACGCGCGGGGCGCTGTACCACCACTTCGACGGCAAACGCGGACTGTTCGAGGCGGTCGTGGACGAGCTGGAACACCGGGCGGCGGGCCGCATCCGGACCGCGATCGCCTCGTCCGAGGACCCGGTCGAGCGCACCGAACGCGGAGTCACGGAATTCCTGGCCGTCTGCGCCGAGCCCCGGTACCGCCACGTCGTGCTCTTGCAGGGGCCGATCGCGCTCGGCTGGCGCCGATGGCGCGAACTCGATCAGAAGCATCTGGGCGGCCTGGTCGACGACACGGTCCAGGCGATGCTCGCCACCTCTCGGATCCGGCCGCATCCAGCCAAGCTGGTCGCGGCCGCCTTCTACGGAGCACTGACCGAGCTGGCACTGGTCGTCGCCGAGACCGACGATCCCGACCAGGCGCGAGCACAGGCCGCGGAACTGGTTCACGACCTGATCGCCGGTTTGACCACCCGCTGAAACGCCACGACCACCCGGCGCTGACCCGCGCGGGGGGTTGGGTTGGCGACGACTGTCGAACATGTGTTCTACTGTCCGCGCCGGTCCCGGAGGGGGAAGCTCCGCGGGCCGGCACCGGACTTCAGGAGGCATGGATGGCGGTCAAGATCACCCATCTCACCAACGGGCAGCAGGTGCGCTTCGCGAACGCGGACGGCGCCCGTCGCTACGCCGAGATCATCGGCGGCGGGGTCGACAAATGGCGATTCACCGTGGTCAGCGGGCATGAGCGCCCGGAATTGTCGGGGCGGGTCGTTAATGTGCCGGTATGGCGTATGACTTCCAGGTGACCGTGGACTCCGCTCGACCGCACGACCTCGCCGACTGGTGGGCCGAGATGCTCGGCTGGCAGGTCGAGGGGAGCAACGAGGAGTTCATCCGCGAGATGGTCGCCAAGGGGTATGCCCCGGAAGAGGCGACGACCACGCACAACGGTGTCCTGGTGTGGAAGGACGGCGCGGCGATCGTCCATCCCGAGACGAAGCAGCGGTTCCTCTTCCAGCTGGTGCCGGAGGGGAAGACGGTCAAGAACCGCCTGCACCTCGACATCCGGATGGGGGCGGACAAGATCGAGGCCGAGCTCGAGCGGCTGACCGCGCGCGGTGCGACGTTCCTGCACCGCGGCAAGCAGGGTCCCGCCGAGTGGATCACGATCGCCGACCCGGAAGGCAACGAACTCTGCCTCTCCTGAGGCGGGCCCACGAGGGCCCGCCACTGGGGGTGTCATGAAGGGACCTGGTCCCGTCGGCTGTGCCCTTCATGACCGAGCGCGCGGCCCTCGTGCGCGGCTCGTGAGTGGTAAGGACGGGTTCCAACCGTCCTTACCACTCACGAGGCTTTCGCTTAGGCGAGCTTGTCCAGTGCGCGCGGCAAGGCCGTCGCGAGCAGGTCGAGTTCGGTCTCCCCGGCGATCAGCGGCGGCGACACCGCGATCCCCTTGGCCAGGTTCCGCACGAGGACGCCTTCGTCCCGCGCCAACCGCTGCAGCCGGTTCGCCGCGCCGGGGTTCGCCGCGACGATGTCCGCTTTCAGTTCGACCGCGCCGAGGAAGCCCAACCCGGCCCGGACCTCCTCGACAAGCGGATGCGAGGCCAGCCCGGAAAGCGCGTCCGCCAGCGGCTTCTCCAGTTCCCGCCCGCGCGGGATGAGCCCGTCGCGCTCGTAGAGGTCCAGCGTCGCGTTCCCCGCGGCGCAGGCCACCGGATGCCCGGCGTAGGTCGCGCCGTGCCGCAGCACCGGCGCACCGGGCGCGCCGGTGAAGAACGGCTCTGCCACCCGCGGCGCGACGACCAGCGCGCCCAGCGGGATCGTCCCGCCGGTGATGCCCTTCGCGGTCGTGATCATGTCCGGTTTCACCGCCCACCGGTCGATCCCGAACCAGGTGCCCAGCCGCCCGAACGCGGCGATCACGCAGTCCGCGACGAACAGCACGTCGTGTTTGCGGCAGATCTCGGCGACCGTCTCGATGTACCCGTCCGGCGGAAGCAGGACGCCGCCCGCGCCGATCACCGGTTCGCAGAAGAAGGCCGCGACCCGCTCCGCGCCGACCCGCAGGATCTCCGCTTCGAGCGCTTCGGCGCTGTCGTAGGGCACGTGCGAGATGTCGCCGGGCAGCGGCCCGAAGCCCGCCGCGTTGGCCGCGATGCCGCCGACGGCCGTGCCGAAACCGTGTGTGCCGTGGTACCCCTGCACCCGGCCGATGACGTGCACCTTCTCCGGCCGCCCGGTATGGGCGAAGTACGAACGGGCGATCTTGACCGCGGTGTCGATGACGTCACCGCCGCCCGATCCGAAGAAGACCTTCGAACCCGGTTCGGGCGCGAGCGCGGACACGCGCTCGGCGAGCTTCAGCGCGGGTTCGTTGGCGTTGTAGCCGAACAGGTTGTACGAATCGAGCGTCCGCAACTGGTCCGCGACGGCCTGCGCGATCTCCTCGCGCCCGTGCCCGAAGTTCGCGTACCAGAGTGACGCCGTCGCGTCGAAATACCGCTTGTCCTCGTCGTCCCAGACGTAGGAACCCTCACCGCGGGTGATGACGAGCCGGTCGCCGTCGACCGCTCCCATGTCCGCGAAGGGGTGCCACAGCGGATTGCGCGCGGACGCCGACGAAACCATGATCTTCCTCCTCGTGCTCGTGCCCCCATCCTCACCCGGATCCGGCCGGGACGCGAACACTCCATCGTGCACAGTTCGCGCTCCGGACCTGTCCGGCTTGTCGCGGCGGCCGCCGGTGAATCTCCAACACCATCCCTTCGGCCCTTGACCGGCGGCGAGCGATCCTGTTGTTTGATGAGTGAGTTTGTTCAAAGTTGAGCATTCTGGGAGGAACTTATGCGTCGTCTCGCCGGCACGCTCGTCGCCGCCTGCACGCTCACCGCCCTCTGCGTCGTTCCGGCGGCGACCGCCGCCGAGAGCCCGCCACCGGTCGCGACCCCGCCGATGGGGTGGAACAGCTGGAACAAGTTCGGCTGCGACATCACCGAAGAGCTGATCCGGGAGACCGCGGACGCGATGGTCTCGTCCGGGATGAAGGCGGCGGGCTACCAGTACGTCAACATCGACGACTGCTGGGCCGAGAAGAACCGCACCCCCGACGGGAAGTACGCACCACACCGGACGCGCTTTCCCAGTGGTATCAAGGCATTGGCCGACTACGTGCACGGGAAGGGCCTGAAACTCGGCATCTACACCAGCGCCGGCACGGAAACCTGCGCGCGGACCATGCCCGGTTCGCTCGACCACGAAGAGGTCGACGCGCAGACGTTCGCGGACTGGGGAGTCGACTACCTCAAATACGACAACTGCCACAACCAGGGCCGACCCGCGCTGGAGCGGTACACGAAAATGGGCGAGGCACTGAAGAAGACCGGCCGCCCGATCGTCTACGCCCTGTGCGAATGGGGTGAGAACAAGCCGTGGGAGTGGGGCAAGAGCGCGGGGGCGCAGTTGTGGCGCACCACCGGCGACATCAGCGACTCCTGGTCGAGTATGACCAATCTCCTCGACCAGCAGGTCGGCCTGGAAGGCTATGCCGGGCCGGGCGGTTGGAACGATCCGGACATGCTCGAAGTGGGCAACGGCGGCATGACCGACACGGAATACCGCTCCCACTTCGCGCTCTGGTCGTTGCTCAACGCGCCGCTGCTGGCGGGCAACGACCTGCGCTCGATGTCCGAGGCGACCAAGAAGATCTTGATGAACAAGGATCTTCTCGCGGTCGACCAGGACTGGGGCGGCAAGCAGGGCCGCAAGATCCGCGACGACGGTGACACCGAGGTCTGGGCCAAACCGATGTCCGACGGCTCGAACGTCGTCGTGCTGTTCAACCGCGGCGGCGCCCCGGCGACCCTGTCCGCCACCGCCGCCGAGATCGGCGCCCCCGCGGCGTCGGGCTACCGGGTCCGGGATCTGTGGACCGGCGCGGAAACCGAATCCGCCGGTACCTTGCGTGCCGGGCTGCCGAGCCACGGCTCCGCGGTGTTCCGTGTCTGGCCGTCGAACCAGCCGAATGCCGCGCCGCATACGACGCTTTCCTTGGCCTCACCCGAATACGCGGCCGTCGACAAGCCGTTCACCACGACGCTGCGGGTGTTCAACGACGGCCGGACCCCGGTCCGGTCGGGCGTGGTGAAGCTGGCGGTCGGCGCGGGCTGGAAGCCCGACGGTGCCACCGAAGCACGCGTTCCCGCTGTCGCGCCGGGGAAGTCGTGGGAACGAACGTGGACGGTGCGGCCGTCGTCCCCCGGCGGCGACCGGGTCGAGGTCTCCGGCCGGTTCGGCTACCGGACGTCCTGGGGTGCGCGATCGTTGTCCGCGGACGGAAGCGCTCCCGTCGTGAAACCGCCCGCCGCCGGGACGAACGCGCTGTCGAAGGCGGTGTTCATGACGGCGGACAACGGCTACGGCCCGGTGGAACGCGGGACCAGCAACGGTGAATCGAAAGCGGGCGACGGCCATCGCATGAGCATCGGCGGGGTGACCTACGACGACGGGCTGGGTGTCCACGCGCCGTCGAAGGTCCGGGTCTACCTCGGCGGCGGATGCGCGTCGTTCACGTCGTCCGTCGGGGTCGACGACGAGAAGGCCGGCGGCAGTGTGGCCTTCGAGGTCGTCGGCGACGGCAAGCGGCTGGTGAACACCGGCGTGCTCAAGCGCGGCCAGGCGGCCGAGAAGCTTTCCGTGCCGCTGAACGGGGTTCAGGTGCTCGATCTGGTCGTCACGGACGGCGGCGACGGGGTCGACTCCGACCACGCGGACTGGGCGGGCGCCACGCTGCACTGCTAAAGCTCGCTCCTGCGGTACATGAAGGACCCCTTCATTGCGCTAGACGCAGTGAAGGGGTCCTTCATGTACTTGGGGAAGGCGTGAATGCCAGCCTTGGCCCCCTACGCGTGCTAGGAAAGGACCGTTCCTTGCAAATTTTGCAAGGAACGGTCCTTTCCTAGCGTTCCTGCCGCTCACGCCTCCCGGCGCTCATAAGCGGCCAGAAGCTGCTTCTCCGCCTCTCGCAAGTACTTCTCCAACGCGGTCTCGGCGGGCCCGAAGCGACCTCGCTCCAGGTCCCGCAGGATCCGTTCGTGCCGCTCCAGGAACGGCTCGAAGAACGCGCGCGTGTTCTCGGCCAGCACGAAGAACAGCCGCGTCTCCGCCAGCACCTGACGCATCGTCGTGCTGACCCGCTCGCTGCCCGCCAGATCGCCCACCGCCTGGTGGAACGCGATGCTCGCGGTCCCGACGGCCTGCCAGTCGCCTTCGTCGGCCGCGGCACGGCCGTCCCGAACGGCGGCCGCGACGGCCGAAAGATCCCCAGTGGACAGTTCCGACGCGCGCCGCAGCGCACCGCATTCGGTGACCCGCCGCATCACGTACAGATCCGAGATGTCCTGCGCGGTCAGCTCGCGGACGAACACGCCGCGGTTGAGTTCGTGCACCGCGAGCCGTTCGTGCGCCAGCAGCTGGAAAGACTCGCGCAGGGTGTTGCGCGAGACGCCCAGCGCGGCGCTGATCGACGGTTCGGAAAGCCTCGACCCCGGCGGGAAGACACCTTCGGTGATGCGCTGACGCAGGATCTCGGCGACCCGTTCCGCGGTCCCGCTTCGTTCGAGCAAGGGTCTGTCGCGGGCCAGCGTCTCCTCGGCGGCAGATGTGGACACGGCGTTACCTGACGCCGAGTTCGAAGTCGAGACTGTACCGGTTGCCGGGCATGGCACCGGCGGCCTTCGCGCCGTCGATCGGGAGCGCGACCCCGTTGACAAACCGGGATTCGTCGCTCGCCAGGAAGACCACGGCCTTCGCGACCTCCCATGCCTCGCCGACCCGGCCCGCGGGCGTGCTCGCGACCAGCTGGTGTTGTTTGGCCTCGAAGTCCTCCGGCGACGCGAGCGTGCCGCGCAGCATGTCAGTGTCGATCGCGCCCGGGTTGACCGTGTTCGCCCGGATCCCCTGGTGCGCGTGCGCGACCGCGATCGATTTCATCATGCCGACCAGCGCGTGCTTGGTGGCGTTGTACACCGGGTCGCCGGGGCGGCCCATCACGCCGCCGTTGGACGACGTCGTGACGATGCTGCCCGCCTTGTTCGCGATCATCTGCGGCAGCACCGCCCGCGTGCCGAGGAAGGCGGCCCGCACGTTCAGCGCGAAGATGTTGTCGAATTCCGCCAACGTCGTGTCGGCCAAGGGTTTCCCGAGGTGGATGCCGACGTTGTTGAACAGCACGTCGACCCGGCCGGTTTCGGCGACCACGCCGCGCACGAACTCGTCGACCTGTCCTTCGTCGGTCGCGTCCACAAGGGAGTGTCGCGCCCCTTCGACGGATTCCGCGGGCTCGCGGATGTCGCTGGAGAACACGGTCGCGCCCTCGGCGACGAACTCCTTCACGGTGGCGAGCCCGATACCCCTCGCTCCCCCGAAGACCACCGCGACCTTGCCTGCCAGCCGACCCATGCTCATTTCCTCCCTCGCGACGAAACCGCTGTGTAATCCTCCGGAAGACGCACCAGCGCCTCAGGATCCCCGTGATAGGTGACCTCGACGCCGTACAGTTCGCGCGCCGCTTCCACCGAGATGTAGCCGTCGACGACGTCGGCGAGCACGGCCCCCGGATCCCGTTCGAAGGGATCGCCGTAACCGCCGCCGCCCGGCAGGTCCACGTTCACCACGTCGTCCGGCCGCAGGTTTACCCGGCTCTTCGACGGCAGGGCGCCGCGGGCCAGCTCGAACCGGCCGGCCGCCCCGTCGTGCCCGGAGTCCACACCGGACGCCGGACGACGCACCCGGTCGACGTTCCCGTTGACACTCCACGAGATCTCGCCACGGGCGGCCATGGTCGTGCACTGGCCGAGGCCGCCGCGCCACTTCCCGGCGCCGCCCGAGTCCATGCGCAGCACCCGTTCCCGCTGGATCAGCGGAGCCATCGTCTCGATGACCTCCGTCGGCGTCGAGCGCAGGCCGCTCGGGAAACCGGTGGTACTGAGACCATCCTTTGTGGACCGCGCGCCGATCCCGCCGGTCTGAAAGACGTTGAGCATGAACTCGCGGCCTTCGGCGTCGGTACCGCGCCAGATCGTCATCCATAGCGCGTCCGCGCTGTGCGCCAAGGCGTTGCAGGGCAAGGCGGTCATCAGCAGCGACGGCAGGAAATGCCCGATCAGATGCCGCGACGCGACTGGCGCGGGCGGCAGGCAGTTGAGCACCGATCCCTCCGGCGCGGTGACGTGCACCGGCCGGAAAGAGCCCGCGTTGTGCGGCACTTCCGGTGAAATGGCCGCCTTGACCGCGAACGAAGCGTACGCCCTGGTGTAGTTCAAAACGACGTTGATCCCGCGGCGGCTCTGCGGTGACGATCCCGCGAAGTCGAGGTGGATGTCCTCACCGTCGATGGTCACCGCGACCTTCAGGACGACTTCCTCGTCATCGAAGCCGTCTGTCGCCAATTCGCTGGTGTACGTGCCGTCCGGCAGTTTCGCCAGCGCGTCGCGCAGTGCGCGTTCGGAGCGGTTCATGATCTCCGCGGCGACTTCGTCCAGCGAATCGAGGCCGAATTCCTCCAGCAGCCGCACCAGGCTGGCGGCGCCGACCTCGTTCCCGGTGACCTGGGCGTACAGATCGCCGATGGTCTCCTCCGGGGTACGGACGTTCGCGCGGATCAGCAGTTCGAGATCCGCGTTGACCTCGCCCGCGCGGAGGAACTTCATGATCGGCAGGCGCAGTCCCTCTTCGAAGACCTCGTGCGCCTCGGCCGAGACCAGCCGTCCGCCGATGTCCGGGGCGTGGCAACAGGAAGCGAACCAAGCGACCAGCCTGCCCCGCAGGAACACCGGCGTCGCGACGGTGATGTCGTTGATCTGCCCGGCGGTCTGCCACGGATCGTTGGTGAGCAGGACGTCGCCCGGCACCAAGGTCTCCGGCGGGTACGCGGCGACGAAGTGGTGCATCCCGGTCGCCATCGCGTTGATGTGGCCGGGGGTGCCGCCGACGGACTGGCCGATCATCTCGCCGCGCGAGTCGAACACCGCACAGGCGAGGTCGAGCGACTCCCGCACCACGGAGGAGAACGCCGTGTTGACGAGCGCGTTCTGCTGTTCGGCCAGGATGGAGTGCAGCCGGTTTCCCAGCAATCCCACCAGAATCGGGTCGACGCTCATACCGTCACCGCCAGACTGGCGTCTTCGCCGACGACACAGCGAGCCCCGGGCGGAACGACCACAGTGGACTCTCGTTCCTCCACGATGGCCGGACCGTCGACACGATCGCCCGGCTTGAGCCGGTACCGGTCGAACACCGCCGAGTCGACAAATCCACCTTCGGCGGGGAAGTAGGCCGGGCGGCTCCCCTTGCGCGCGTCGCCCTCGACCTCGGCGCCCGCGAGTTTCAGTGTGACCTCGGGCGCCGGCCCGCTGGAGACGACCCGCCAGTTGAGCACCTCGATGGCGACGTCCGGCCCGGTCCGCCGGTACAACGTCCGATAGGTCTCGGTGAACGCGCCGATGAGCGACTCCGGCCAGTTCCCTTGCTCGACCGGCACGCGGACCTCGTAGCCCTGCCCGGAGTACCGCATCTCGGCGATCCGGCGATGCGTCACACTGTCCACACCGGACTTCTCCAGTAGTTCCGCACCCTCGGCCTCCATCTCGGCGAACAACGCGTCGACCTGCTCCCAGGAGAGATCGAGCACCGCCGAACGCGCCGAACGGACGAAGTCGAACGCCAGTGGCGCGGTGAGGAATCCCGCCGCGCTCAGCACCCCGGCGGCGGGCGGCGCGACCACCTCGGGTGCGCCGAGCGCCCGCGCCACGCCGACACCGTGCACCGGTCCGGCGCCGCCGAAGGTGAACATCGGCAGCTTCGCCGGATCCTTGCCGCGCTCGACGGCGTGGACGCGCGCGGCGTTGGCCATGTCCTCGTTGACACTGGTGTGGATGCCCCAAGCGGCCTCCTCGACGCTGACGCCGAGCGGTTCCGCGATCTTCGAGCGGATCGCCTCGCGTGCGCCCTCGGCGTCCAGAGTCATTCCGCCACCGAGGAAGTATCCCGGGTCCAGGTAGCCGAGCACGAGGTCGGCGTCGGTCACGGTCGGCTCGGTGCCGCCTCGGGCGTAGCAGACCGGGCCGGGCTCGGAACCCGCCGAATCCGGGCCGACGGTAAGCAGGCCGAGCGCGTCGATACGCGCGATCGAGCCGCCGCCGACGCCGATCTCGATCATGTCGGTGACCGGCACCTTGACCGGCAGCCCGGATCCCGGCAGCAGCCGGTACTTCCGGTCCACTTCGAACTCGTGCGTCACCAGCGGGGCGCCGCCGGAGATCATGCACAGTTTCGCCGTCGTGCCACCCATGTCGAAGGCCAGCAGATCCTCGACACCGGCCGCGGCGCCGATCGCGGACGCGGCCAGCGCGCCACCCGCCGGGCCGGATTCGAGGATGCGGATCGGATAGCGGGCGGCGGTGTCGACGGTCGCGATCCCACCGTTGGACAGCATGATGTGCGGCGACGGCCGCACCCCTGCCTCGTGCAGACGCCGTTCCAGGTCGCGCAGATAGCGCTCGGTGAGGTCCTGGACATAGACGTTCGCGACCGTGGTGGACGCGCGTTCGAACTCGCGGATCTCGGGGACGACCTCGCTCGACAGAGCGACCCGCAACCGCGGCGCCACCTCCTTGAGCACCTCGGCGGCGCGGCGTTCGTGCGCGGGATTCGTGAAGGCGTGCAGGAAACAGATCGCCACCGCGTCGATGCCACGGGCGTCGAGCTCTCGGCCGAGCCGTGCGACGTACTCCTCATCCAGTCCTGTGTGGACGGTTCCGTCGGCGAGGATCCGCTCGGGGACGTCGAACCGCAGATGACGCGGGACCAACGGGGCGGGGAGTTCGATGAGCAGGTCGTACAACTCGTAGCGATGCTCGCGGCGCATCTCCAGCACGTCACGGAAACCGGCGGTCGCGAGCAACGCGGTGCGCGCTCCCTTGCGCTCGATCAGCGCGTTCGTGACCAGCGTGGTGCCGTGCACGAACTGCTCGACGTCGCGCGCGGCCAACCCGGCGTCCGCGAGTGTCCTTTTGAGACCTTCCTCGACCGCGCGGGCGGGCTCGTCGTGGGTGGTCAGCACTTTGCCGACGGCGACGACCCCGGTTTCGTCGAGCACGCAGAGATCGGTGAACGTACCGCCGATGTCCACGCCGACCCGGAGCCCGGTCACGGGGATTCCTTGCGGTACCAGCGTGGCGAGGTGTTGAGCGGCGGCGCCATTCTCGCGCGGACGACCAGCACGTTCGGCTCGTCGGACTCGACGAACTCGCCGAGCAGCCGCCGGAACGCCCGCCCGAACCCCGAGACGCGATCCGCGTGCACGCCGAAAGACCTTGCCAGGCCGACGAAATCGGGGCTGTCCCAGTCGACGCCGCGCCGCGGCAGCCCGGCACGATCCTGGTCGTAGCGGAGCATCCCGTACCCGCCGTCGTCGACGACGATCGTCGTGACCGGCAACTGTTCCTGCGCCAGCGTGTGGAGATCACCGCAGCCGAAGAGGAAGCCGCCGTCACCGGTGACACAGATCGCGCGTCCGCCACCCGCGGCGGCGGCACCGAGCGCCGCGGGGAAACCGTAGCCGAGCGTGCCCCAGCCCATCGGATACGCGAGCTTGCGCGGTGCGCGGACCCGATGGAACCCGCCGATCCAATACCCGGCCACGCACATGTCCGCGACCACGACCGCGTCGGCCGGCAGCACTTCGTCCAAAGTGGACAGAAGGTCGGCGGCCTGCGGCTCTTCTTCCTTGATCCGCTGCCGGACCCGGGCGGAGACCTTGGCGAGCCTGCCGACGAGCGCCGCGATCCCGGACCGTTCCTCGACCTTCAACGCCTCGACGAGCACGCGGGCGTCGCCGACCAGCGTGATGTCCGGCTGGTAGTTCTTGGCCGCGTCGTCGGGGTCGACGTTGATCGCGATGAGCTTCTTCGGCTGCGGCATCAGCCAGTTCTGGGTCATCAGCCCGTCGAAGTCGGTGCCGATGGCGAGGACGACGTCGGCCTCGTCCCACAGCGCGCCGACCTCGGGCGCGTGCACCGGGTTCGGGGCGAGACAAGGATGATCGACCGACAGGAGCCCGCGGGCGCCGAACGTGGTGAGCACCGGCGCGGCCAGCCGTTCGGCGAGTTTCCCGATCGCCTCGCCCGCCTCGGCGCGCAACGCACCGCCGCCCGCCCAGATCAGCGGCCGGTCGGCGGCGGCGAGCAGGGCTTCGGCCTCGCTGAGATCCGGGATCTCCGACGGCCGGGCGTGCGAACGCGGCGGACGGCGCGCGGGCGTCCGCTCGGACAGGAAGTCGGTGGGGATGCCGAGGTAGACCGGCCCGCTCTGCGGCTGGAGCGCGAGCCGGGCCGCGCGGTGGAGGGTGGCGGCGACCTGGTCGGCGCTCGTGACGGTGAACCCGGCCTTGGTGACCGGCGCGAACATCGCCTGCTGATCCGACGTCTCGTGCAGGACACCGCGGACCACGCCGGGCCGCCGCAGCGTGGAGGGGATGTCGGTCGCGATGATCAGCACCGGCGCCGCCGACGCCATGGCCTCACCGACCGCGGCGAGCGTGTTCGCCGCGCCCGGTCCGGTGGTCACCAGCGCGACCCCGAGCTTGCCCGTGGCGCGGGCGTACCCGTCGGCCGCGTACCCGGCCGTCTGCTCGTGCCGGACCCCGACGAGCCGGATGTCCGTGTCGGCCAGCGCCTCCCATAACGGCAGGTTGTGCACCCCGGGGAGACCGAAGACGACTTCGGTCCCCAGAGCGGTCAGCGCGTCGACGAAATGCTGGGCTCCGGTGGGTGCAGGCACCCCGCCGATAGTGCCAGATCGTTCAACGATCCAGCAACCAGCCGCTGCGCGTCAGTACAGACCGGCCGAGTACGCGGCAGGGTCGTAGTACGCCTCGAGGTCGGCCATGCTCTCCTCCGGCCGCTCGAAGGTCTTCGCGATCGCCGCCCGCGACGGCATCGCGTCGGGCGTCCAGCTCTCCGGCGACCACAGCTTCGACCGCATGAACGCCTTCTGGCAGTGGTGGAAGATCTCGTCGATGTCGACGACCAGCGCGAGCTTCGGCCTGCTGCCCTTCACGATCATGTCGTCGAAGAACGGCGCCTCCCGCACGAGCCGCGCGCGGCCGTTGATCCGCAGCGTGTCACCACGGCCCGGGATGAGATAGATCAGCCCGACGTGCGGATTCGACAACACGTTGTGGAACCCGTCGGCGCGCCGGTTGCCCGGCCGCTCCGGGATGGCGATCCGCGTGTCGTCCAGCACCAGCGTGAACCCGGCCGGGTCGCCCTTCGGCGAAACGTCGCAGGTGCCGTCTGCCGCCGAGGTCGCGATCAGCACGAACGGCGACTCCGCGAGCCACTGCCGGTCCATCTCGTGCAGCTTCGGGCGCGCCTTGTTCGCGGTCCGCTCTAGCGGCGGCGGCAGGATTTCGCGCAGCTCGGCCTCGGTGGTGACTTCGACGAACTCAGACAATGTTGTGCTCCCTCGTCACGGCCCGGTCGCCGGCGAACCGGCGGACGTCGAGCCCGGTGATGTCGATGGCCGGGACCCGCCCCAGGTAGAGGTCCCGCACCAGCTCCCCCACGGCCGGGCCCATCTGGAACCCGTGTCCCGAAAACCCCGTCGCGTAGAAGAACCGTGACAGGTGGACGCTTTCCCCCACGATCTGGTTGCGGTCGGGGGTCACCTCGTACAGCCCGGCCCAGCCGCCGCGGATCCCGGCGCCGAGCACGGCGGGCACCCGGCGCGCGGCGATTTCGGCGAGTTTCGGCAGCCACTCGCCCGGCTGATAGCGGGTGTCGAAGCCGGGGTCGCCGTCACCGTCGCAGAAGGACATCGCCAGGCCGGGGCCCTCGCGGTGGAAGTAGAACGCCGAGGGCATCTCGATGGTCAGCGGCACTCGCCCGGGCAGATCCGCGACCGGGCCGGTGAACACGACCTGCCGCCGGTACGGCCGCACCGGGAGGTCGACACCGGCCAGCTCGCCGATCCGTCCCGACCACGCGCCCGCGGCGCAGACCACCGCGTCCGTCCGCACGAAACCGGCCGAGGTCCGGACGCCGGTGATCTCGTCGCCGTCGCGGTCGATCCCGACGACCTCGACGCCGGTCCGCAGCACCGCGCCGTGCCCGCGGGCCGCCCGCGCGTAGCCCTGGACCGCGGAGTCCGGAGTCGCCTTGGCGTCGTCCGGCGACCACAGCGCCGCGACCACGCCTTCGGTGTCGATCAGCGGGGAGAACCGCCGCGCTTCGGCGGGCTCGACGAGACGGCTGCGGACGCCGTAGGAGTTCTGCAGTTCGGCGCAGCGCTCGAACTCGGGCAGGTCGGCGGGGTCGGTGACCAGGTACAGGTAGCCGTCGCGGCGGAAGTCGATCTCGGTCCCGTACGTCTCGGCGAAGGACGCGTACTCGGCCAGTCCGCGCAGCCCGATCTCGATGTTGACCCGGGTGGTGAACGACGACCGGATCCCGCCCGCCGCCTTCGCCGTCGAGCCCGCACCGAGGGTGTGGCGTTCGAGCAGCAGCACCGAGACCCCGGCGGCGGCGAGCCGGTACGCGCAGGCGACCCCGATGATGCCGCCGCCGATCACGACGACGTCGGTGCGTTCAGGCAGTGACTCCATCCGTGTCCCCGATCCGTTCGTCCTCGGGCGGCGGTCCCGGCGGCGTGCCGTCACCGAACGGGCGCCCGCCCAGCTGCTCCCGGTGATGCGGCGTCGTCCAGCCGGACAGGTCCGGTCCCAAGGGGACGATCCGCGTCGGGTTCACCTGCTCGTGCACCGCGTAGTAGTGCCGCTTGATGTGGTCGAAGTCGACGGTGTCACCGAAGCCCGGCGTTTGGAAGAGGTCGCGGGCGTAGGCCCACAGCACCGGCAGCTCGGCCAGCTTGCTCCGGTTGCATTTGAAGTGCCCGTGGTAGACGGCGTCGAAGCGGACGAGCGTGGTGAACAACCGGATGTCCGCTTCGGTGATCGTGTCACCGACGAGGTAGCGCTGCTTTTCGAGCCGTTCGGAAAGCACGTCCAGCATGGTGAAGAGGCGGGTGTAGGCGTCCTCGTACGCGGCCTGCTTGGTCGCGAAACCGGCTTGGTACACGGCTGCGTTGACGTCGGCGTAGACCCCCGCGTTGACGTCGTCGATCTCGCCGCGCAGTCGCTCTGGGTAGAGGTCGGGCGCGCCGGGCCGGTGGAGGCTGGTCCATTCGGTGGACAGATCGAGGGTGATCTGGGGATAGTCGTTACTCACCAGCCGTTTGCTCGGAATGTCCACAATGGCCGGAACGCTGATCCCGCCCATGTAGTGCGGATCGGCCGCGTGATACGCCTCCGCGAGGTACTTGATCCCGAGTACCGGATCCCGGTCGCCGGGATCGAGGGTGAACCGCCAGCTCTTGTCGTCCTGGATCGGGTCGGCCACGGCCACGCTCAGCGCGGATTCGAGACCGAGCAACCGCCGGACGACCAGCCCGCGGCTCGCCCAGGGACAGGCCCGGCTGACCACCAGCCGGTATCTCCCCGCCTCCACCGGCCAGCCGTCGCGGCCGTCGGCGGTGACACGCGCGTCGAAATGGTTGGCGGACCGACGGAACTCACCCGTCTGCGGATCGGTCGGGATCGTCATGTGAGCCACCCTAAAGCGTGAGATGGTGGTTTCGGTGTGCGTAGACTCTGGCACCCGGCGTGTTCGCACGCCGCCGCGCGGAAGGTGGTCCCGACGATGCCGTTCATGCCCGTGACCGATTCGATGTTCCTTCTCGTGGAGACTCGCGAACATCCGATGCACGTCGGCGGTCTGCAGTTGTTCAAGAAACCCGAGGGCGCCGGTCCCGACTATCTTCGCGACATCCGCAAGAGCATGCTCGAGTCCGACAACATGCGCTCGGTGTTCCGGCGCCGTCCCGCCCGGCCGGTCAACACCGCCGGCCACCTCGCCTGGTCGACCGACACCGAACTCGAACTCGACTACCACTTCCGCCATTCCGCGCTGCCCCAGCCCGGCCGCGTCCGCGAACTGCTGGAGCTGACCGGACGCTGGCACAGCACCCTGCTCGACCGGCACCGCCCGCTGTGGGAGATCCACCTGGTCGAGGGTCTGCAGGACGGCCGGTTCGCGATCTACAGCAAGATCCACCACGCGCTGATGGACGGTGTCTCGGCGCTGCGGCATCTGCAGGGCACGCTGTCGGACGACCCGGCCGACCTCGACTGCCCGCCGCCGTGGGGGCGGCGCGCCAAACCGGACGGCGGCCGCAACGGCAAGGCGTCGCCCTCGATGCTCAGCACCTTCGGCAAGACCGTCAACCAGCTCGCCGGTATCGCGCCCGCCGCGATGAAGGTGGCACGGGAAGCGTTCCAGGAACACACGCTCACGCTGCCGGCGCAGGCGCCGAAGACGATGCTGAACGTGCCGATCGGCGGGGCCCGGCGGTTCGCCGCGCAGTCGTGGTCGCTGGACCGGGTGCGCAAGGTGGCGACCGCCGCCGGGGTGTCGCGCAACGACGTCGTCCTCGCGATGTGCTCGGGCGCACTGCGGGACTACCTGATCGAACAGAACGCGCTCCCCGACGCACCGCTCACCGCGATGGTCCCGGTTTCCTTGCGGCGCAAGGACAGTGGGGACGCGGCGGGGAACAACATCGGCGCGCTGCTGTGCAACCTCGCCACCCATCTGACCGATCCGGCCGCGCGGCTCGCGACGATCAACGCGTCCATGCGGAACGGCAAGAAGCTCTTCTCGGAGCTGACCCCGCTGCAGACGCTGCTGCTGTCCGGGATCAACGTCGCCCAGCTCGGCGTGTCCCCGATCCCCGGTTTCGTGAACAACACGAAACCGCCGTTCAACCTGGTGATCTCCAACGTGCCGGGGCCGCGCAAGCAGATGTACTGGAACGGCGCGTCGCTCGACGGCATCTATCCGGCGTCGGTACTGCTGGACGGGCAGGCGCTGAACATCACGCTGACCAGCAACGGCGACAACCTGGACTTCGGGGTCACCGGCTGCCGCCGCAGCGTGCCGCATCTGCAGCGCATCCTGACCCATCTGGACACCGCGCTCGCCGAACTGGAACACGCGGTCTCCCTGCCCCGCGTTTAGTCCTCTGGATGCGGTGGACCACCGCATCCAGAGGACTGAACGCGCCGGGGGCTAGCTGCCGTCGGAGACGTACAGGCCGCCCGGGGTGATCGTGTACAGCTGGCCGTCCGGGCCGGCGGTCGCGTCACGCGTGCGGCCGAGGTTGGTCCAGAGCTTTCCGCCGTTGCCGTTCAGGTCGAGCTTGTACGTGCCGCCCTTGAGCGACGCCATGTACAGCGAGCCCTTGTAGGCCGCGAGCCCGCTCGGCGTCGCCGAGGACGTCGGCCAGGACTTGACCGGGTTGGTCATCCCCGCCGTGTTGCACGGGCCTTCGCAGGTCGGCCAGCCGTAGTTCTTGCCCGGCTCGATCTTGTTCAGTTCGTCGAGCTTGTTCGCGCCGATGTCGGAGATGTACAGCTGCCCGTTCGCCCAGGTCAGCCCCTGGACGTTGCGGTGGCCGTAGGAGTAGACGCGGCTGTTGAACGGGTTGCCGGGCGCGGCGGCGCCGTCGGTGGTGACGCGCAGGACCTTGCCGCCGAGGGAGTTCTTGTTCTGCGCGTTGGCGCCGTTCTGGCCGTCGCCGGTCCCCGCGTAGAGGTAGCCGTCCGGCCCGAACCGGATCCGCCCGCCGTGATGGTACTGCGAACCACGCGGGATGCCGGTGACGATCGGCGTCGGCGGCTGGCCCAGCTTCAGCTTGGCGATGCGGTTGTCGGAACTGGTCGTGTAGTAGATGAAGACCGTCTCGTCGGTGGCGTACTTCGGCGAGACGGCGATGCCGAGCAGGCCCGCCTCCGCGGTGACGCTCACGCCGGGGATGGTCTGGACCGTGGTGACCTTGCCCGCCTTGTCGATCTTGCTGATCGTCTTGGCGTCCTTCTGCGTGAAAAGGCCGGTGCCGTCGGGCAGGAAGTCGATCGACCAGGCCTGGTTCAGGCCGCTCGCGAGCTGTCTGATCGCCTGGACGGACGGCGCTTCGGCGGCCGTGGCCGGGACGGCCGCGATCGACACGGCCGTCGCCGCGGCGAACGTGGCGGCGAGAGTACGACGTAAGGACATGGGACGCCTCCTTCAACTACCCCTGGAGCCCCGTTGAGTTGGATAGAAACACACAACATAACGAAACGGACACCACTGGACGGGCTATCGGGCATGCGGGCTGTTAACCGTTGTGTGCGCCGAGCGTGACGAATCGGGCGGTGCGATCCGCCATAGGTAGGAAACTTTACAAAATAGCTCCGGAAATCGGCGGCGCGCTTCTAGGGTGGCGGGGCTCGGCCCGGTTCGATCCCATGTGGACGTTAGGAGCGGAAATGATCGAAACCATCGAGGTATGGACCACGCCCGACTTCGTCGAGTACGAAACCCCCATGGAGGTCACCGCTTACGCGGCCCGCATGGAGGACTGAATCCGCATCCGGTGGTGGGGGCCGTCCCCCACCACCGCGCCGCCGTCCCGATCAGCGAGCCGTTGGAGGCAGCCCGATGTCCGTCATGTCGTCGTCGGAGTTCATCGCGGCTCTGCGCGGGCTTTCGCATCGCTACTGGGGAACGCACCCGTTCCACGTGCGGATGCACGAAGGCGACCTGTCCGAGTACGAACTGAAGATCTGGGCCGCGAACCGCTGGTACTACCAATGTGTGCTCCCGCAGAAGGACGCGGCCATCATCAGCAACTGCCCGCTGCCGGAGATCCGCCGTGAATGGCTCGACCGCATCGTCTACCACGACGGGGCGCGGGCCGGGGACGGCGGAATCGAGCGATGGCTCCGTTTGTGCACCGCGGTCGGGCTCGACCGCGAAGAGGTTCTCGATCAGCGGCACGTCGCGCCCGGCGTACGGTTCGCCGTCGACGCCTACGTGACTTTCGCCCGCACGAAACCTTGGCTCGAAGCGGTCGCTTCGGGGCTGACCGAAATGTTCGCCGGCCATCTCATGCAGCGGCGGGTCGCCGACATGCTGGCGAACTATTCGTGGATCGCCCCGGAAGACCTCGCCTACTTCACCAATCGCA
This sequence comes from Amycolatopsis sp. CB00013, assembly GCF_001905755.1. Taxonomy (NCBI): domain Bacteria; kingdom Bacillati; phylum Actinomycetota; class Actinomycetes; order Pseudonocardiales; family Pseudonocardiaceae; genus Amycolatopsis; species Amycolatopsis sp. CB00013. The sequence goes on from NZ_LIWC01000006.1 coordinate 530,252, forward strand.
TCGACAAGGTCTCCGGCGAGGGCAAGGGAACGCTCGACATCGTGGTGCGGCACGCCGTCACCCGTGAGCAGCAGGAGAAGGCGATCGCCGCGCTGTCGTTCAAGACCGACGTGCTGTGGTCGATGCTCGACGCCATCGAGCGCGCGGCGGCCAAGGAGTAGCCATGACCACACTCGAAAGAGGCTCGGTGCCGCGGCTGCGGCGCGGGGTCCGGCTGAGCTACGACCAGACCAGGGAAACGCACGTCCTCCTGTTCCCCGAAGGCGTGCTCGTCCCGAATGCCACGGCGGCGGCCGTACTTTCCCTCTGCGACGGCGTCGAGGACGTCGCTGGGATCGCATCGGCATTGAGCAAGCGCTACGCCGGTGTCCGCGAGGAAGAAATCCTGGACGTCCTGTCCCGGCTCGGAGATCGGCGGATCGTCGAATGGACCTGAACACCGCGGCACCGCTGGGCATGCTGGCCGAGCTGACCCATCGCTGCCCGCTGCATTGCCCCTATTGCTCGAATCCGGTGGAGCTGATCGCCCGTGATGGCGAACTGTCCACAGAGGAATGGCTTTCCGTACTCTCGCAGGCGCGGGAACTCGGCGTGCTCCAGGTGCACATGTCCGGCGGCGAGCCGCTCGCCAGGCCGGATCTGCCCATCCTGGTCGAGCACGCCACGAAACTGGGCTGCTATGTCAATCTGGTGACGTCCGGGCTGGGCCTGACGGAGTCCAGATTGGACGATCTCGTCGAACGCGGCATCGCGCATATCCAGCTCTCCGTCCAGGGCGCGACCGCCGACCGTGCGGACCGGCTCGCCGGCGCTCGGGCCCATGACCGGAAACTGGTCGCCGCCGAACTGATCAAGAAGGCCGGGCTGCCGCTTTCGGTCAACGTCGTGCTGCACCGGCAGAACCACGACCAGCTCGCCGGGATCATCGACCTCGCCGAGGAAATGGGCGCGGACCGGCTCGAACTGGCCAATACGCAGTACTACGGCTGGGCCCTGCGCAACCGCGACGCCCTGATGCCGACCCGGCGGCAACTCGACGAGGCCGAACCGATCGTGCGCGCGGCCACCGAACGGCTGCGCGGCCGGATGGAGATCATCTACGTCGTCGCCGACTACTACGAGCAGTACCCGAAGCCGTGCATGTACGGCTGGGGTGCGCGGCAATTGACGGTGGCGCCCGACGGCAACGTGCTGCCGTGTCCCGCGTCGACGGCGATCGAGACCCTGGAATTCGACAACGTGCGGGACAAGCCGCTGGCCTGGATCTGGTACGAATCCGCTTCCTTCAACGCTTATCGCGGCGAGGACTGGATGCCGGACACCTGCGGCACCTGCGATCGGCGCGCGATCGACTTCGGCGGCTGCCGGTGCCAGGCGTTCCAGCTCACCGGTGACGCCGCCGCGACCGACCCGGTGTGCTCGCGTTCACCGCATCGCGGCGTCGTCGACCTCATTCTGTCCACACAAGCGAAAACGGACGAACTCGTGATGCGGGCGCCGCGATGAGGGTGATCCTGCTCGGTACCGCTGCGGGCGGCGGTTTCCCGCAATGGAACTGCGCCTGCGCGCTGTGCGTCTCGGACGCGCCGCCGCGGACCCAGGACTGTGTCGCGGTGAGCGCGGACGGCGAGGGCTGGTACCTGCTCAACGTGTCACCGGACATCCGCGCGCAGATCCTCGCCACGCCGCCCTTGCGCGCCGGGCCGGGGCCGCGGGAAATCCCGCTGCGCGGGGTGTTGCTGACCGACGCCGAACTCGACCATTCCCTCGGCCTGCTCCTGTTGCGGGAAGCGGGCGGCCTTCCCGTGTGGGCACCGGACGCCGTTCTGGGTGCCTTGTCCGAACAGTTTCCCGCGCGATCGATCATCGACGGTTACGGTGGCTGGCAGTGGCTGCCGTCGTCGGATGTCTCCATCGACGGTCTCCGCGTGAGCATGCTTCCCGTGAGCGACAAGCGGCCGAAGTACGCCCGTTCGTCCACTGAGGACGGACCGTGGGTGGTGGCGTACCGGATCGAAGATGTCCAGACCGGCGGCGTCTTCGTATACGCACCATGCTTGAAGAGCTGGCCGGACGGGTTCGACGACTTCACCCGCGACGCCGGCCTGGTGCTGCTGGACGGAACCTTCTACGCGCCGGACGAGATGTCGGGCGCCACCGCGGCCGAGGTCGGCGACGGCGCCCAGCTGGCGATGGGGCATCTGCCGATCACCTGCAGTCTCGCGAAGCTGCGGCCCGGCCCGCGGTGGGCGTACACGCATCTGAACAACACGAACCCGGTGATCGACCCGGCCTCGCCGGAGCACGCCGCCGTACTGGCCGGCGGCGCCTCCCTTCCGTTGGACGGTACGGATTTCAAGCTCTAGGCGACGCCTTCGGGGCTAGCGCCCGAAACGGGAACGGCGTCGGCTGTGAGACGATCGATCTCCGCGAGCTCGTCCGCGGACAGGTCGATGTCGGCGGCGGCGAGGCTGGCCTCGATGTTGGCCGCCTTGCGCGCGCCCACGATCGCGACGTGCACGCCCGGCTGGGCGAGCGTCCACGCGATCGCGAGCTGGCTGACCGAGATCCCCTTGCCCGCGGCGAATTCCTTGAGCCTGTCGACCACGGCGAGGTTGCGCAGGAAGGTGTCTCCGGTGAACGCCGACGACCGGGACCGCCAGTCGGTCTTCTCGAACGTCGTCTCGGGCGTGAAGGCTCCGGTCAGCAGGCCGCTGCCGAGCGGGCTGTACACGAGGACACCGATGTCGTTCTCCCGCGCGTACGGCAGAGGATCGGTCTCGATGTCGCGGCGGAACAGGTGATACGGCGGCTGCAGGGTTTCCACCGGACGGGTCTTGTCGAAGGCGGCCAGCCCGGCGGCGTCGTAGTTCGAGACGCCGACATGCCGGATCTTCCCGGCGTCGACGAACTCCTGCAGGATTCCCGCCGTCTCCTCGGCCGGGGCGTCGGAGTCGGGCCAGTGGATCTGGTAGAGGTCGATGTGGTCGACGTCGAGGAAGCGAAGACTGTCCTCGATGCCTTGCGTCAGCCACTCGCGCCGGGAGTCGCGTGGCCGTTCGGAGCGCGGTTTGATGCCGCCTTTCGTCGCGATGACGAGGTTGTCGCGGTCGCGCTTGAGTTCCTCGCGCAGCGCCTTCCCCAGCATGGCTTCGGATTTCCCGAAACCGTAGGCCTGCGCGGTGTCGAAGAGGTTGACGCCGAGTTCGCGGGCGTGGTGGATCGCGGCGATCGCCGTGTCCTCGTCGAACGAACCCCAGTCCCCACCGAGCTGCCAGGTGCCGAAGGCGATCCTCGACACCTCGAGACCGCTCCTGCCCAATGTCGTCGTACGCATGACTCCAGCAGAGCACAGACATCGGATCACCGCACCGGTTCTCCCGGCCAACGAAACCCCCAAATAACTGTTTGACGGTTGACGTCCCGGCAGTCGATACTCGTGGCATGTCCGACTCCCCCAGCCTCGATGGGCTTCGCGTCCTCGCCCATCCAGTGCGGCTGCGCATTCTGTCGCTTTTGACCGGTGTCGCGATGAGCGCGGCCGAAGCCGCGCGCGAACTCGGTGAGACACAAGCGAATGTCAGCTATCACCTGCGGCGGTTGCACGAGGCCGGGCTGCTCGACGTCGCCGAGGAGGTCCGGATCCGGGGCGGGCTGGCGAAACGCTACCGCCACGATCCGGAGTCCGGGATGCGGTTCACCTCGAAGAACCCCGACGAGGAACAGCTGCTCATCGCGGCGATGCTCGAAGAACTCAAGCGCCGCAGCGAGTTCCGCCTGCCGGACGAACGCGGGTCGATCAGCGACGCGGAGATGTGGGTCGACCGCGAGACCTGGGAGAAGGCACTCGAACACGCCCGCGAACTGAGCGATCTGTTGCACTCGGCCGCGAAACCACCCCGCACCCGGGGCACGATCCCGGTCAGCGCGACGGTCGCGATGTTCGAGATGAGGCGACCGTGACGTCCCTGCGCGAACCGCTGCGCCAGCACAACTTCCGCTGGCTGATCGGTGGCCGCACGTTCGGGGAGTTCGGCAACGCCGTCGCCCCGCTCGCGCTCGCGTTCGCCGTGATCGACCTGACCGGTTCCGCCGTCGACATCGGCATCGTCGTCGGCGCCCGCTCGGTGGCGAGCGTGGTCCTGCTCCTGTTCGGCGGCGTGCTCGCGGACCGGCTGCCGCGCTCGGTGATCCTGCAAGGTACCGAGGTCGCCGCCACCCTGACCCAGGCCGCCATCGCCGCGAGTGTCCTATGTGGATTCGCGTCGATCCCGCTCTTGGTCGGCCTGAGCGTGGTCAACGGCGCGGTCGCCGCGATCTCGGCACCCGCGTCGGCGTCGCTCACCCCGCTGACGGTGCCCGCCACGCAGCTCGCGCAGGCGAACGCGCTGGCCAGGCTGCTGTCGAACTCCGGCCGGATCGCCGGTGCCGGACTCGGCGGCATCCTGGTCACCGCGGTCGGCCCCGGCTGGGCGCTCGGCGGCAACGCGCTCCTGTTCCTGGGCTCCGCCCTGTCCTACCGGCGCATCCGCCTCGACCGCCGGGAACGGGTCCCCGGCAGCCGCCCGCTGGCGGAACTCGCCGAAGGCTGGCGCGAATTCCGGTCACGGACGTGGGTGTGGGTCGTGGTCGTGCAGTTCATGGTGGTGAACGCCGTCATCGCCGGCGGGATCGCGGTGCTCGGTCCCGTCGTCGCCGACAGCAGCTTCGGACGCTCCGGCTGGGGTTTCGCCCTCGCCGCGCAGACGATCGGCTCGCTCGTCGGCGGGATCCTCGTGGCCCGATGGCAGCCGCGGCGCGCGCTGTTCGTCGGGGTCGCGGTGATCCTCTTCGAAGCGCCGCCGCTGATCCTCCTCGGCCAGGCGCCCTTGCTCCCGTTGCTGCTCGCGGCCATGTTCGTCTCCGGACTGGCGATCGAGCAGTTCGTGGTCGCGTGGGACGTCTCGCTGCAGGAGAACGTGCCCGAGGACAAACTCGCGCGCGTCTACTCCTACGACATGCTCGGTTCCTTCATCGCCCTGCCGCTTGGCCAGATGGCGGCCGGACCGGCCGCACAGCACTTCGGGGTCAGCACGACCCTGCTCGCGTGCGCCGCCCTGGTCGTGGCCGCCACCTGTCTCGCCCTGTGCAGCGGCCAGGTGCGCGGACTGGTCCGGAAGACCTACGCCGCCCGGCCCTGACCGCCCGCCCCGCGAAAGTGGTAGCAAAGGTCCCTTGCTCCCTTTCCGCAGGTCACGGCCAGGGGCGGACCTCCTCGAGGAGCTTCGCGACCGCGAGCACCAGGTCGTCGGAGTGCCGCGGGCCGACGATCTGCAGACCGACCGGAAGGCCGCTGGAGGTGCGGCCGGCCGGAACGCTGATGGCGGGCTGCTGGGTCATGTTGAACGGGTAGGTGAACGGCGTCCAGTCCGGCCAGCCGCTCAGCCCGCTTCCCGGCGGCACCTCGTGTCCGGCTTCGAAGGCGGGGATCGGCAGCGTCGGCGTGATCAGCACGTCGTAGCGCGTGTGGAACTCGCCCATCAGGATGCCCAGCGCGGCCCGCTCGGCGTTGGCGCCGAGGTAGTCGCTCGCCGAGAAGGTCTTGCCGAATTCCCAGACCTTCCGCAGCCCGGGATCGACCTTGTTCTCCGAACCGGCGGGGAAGGTGTCCAGCCACTTGGCCGCCCCCGTCGACCACAGGATGTCGAAGGCGGGCTTGGGATCCGTGAAACCGGGATCGGCCTCTTCGATGTGCAGGCCCGCGTCACCGAGCGACTGGACCGCCGATTTGACGATCTCCGCGACCTCCGGATCGACATCGACGTAGCCGAGCGTCGGCGAGTACGCGGCGATCAGCCCTCGCACGTCCCGGCGGACGGCCTCGCGGTAGGTCGAGACGGGCGGGGCGAGCGCGGCCGGGTCGCGGTAATCGGGCATCGCGAGAACGTCGAGGAGCAGCGCCGTGTCGTCCACCGACCGCGCCATCGGGCCGGCGTGCGAGAGCGGCCCGAACGGGCTCGCCGGGAACAGCGGGATCCGGCCGTGTGTCGGTTTGAGACCGACGATTCCGCAGAACGAAGCCGGAATCCGGATCGAGCCGCCACCGTCGGTGCCGACGGAAAGCTCGCCCATCCCCGCCGCGACGGCCGCGGCACTGCCCCCGCTGGAGCCGCCCGCCGTCGTCGACGGGTCGACCGGGTTGCGGGTGATCCCGGTCAGCGTGTTGTCGGTGACGCCCTTCCACGCCAGTTCCGGCGTCGTGGTCTTTCCCAGCAGTACCAAGCCGTTCTCGCGCAGTCGCGCGGTGACCGGGCTGTCGACGTCCCACGGCTGGTCTGGGTCGATGCACCGCGAACCGCGCAGCGTCGGCCAGCCCTGCGTCAGGAACATGTCCTTGATCGACGCCGGGACACCGTCGAGCCAGCCGATCGGATTACCGTCCCGCCACCGAACCTCGGACGCTTTCGCCTGTTCGAGCGCGCCGTCGGCGTCGACCAGGCAGAAGGCGTTGGTCTCACCGTCGCGTTCCTCGATGACACGCAACGCGTTCTGGGTGGCCTCGACCGGCGACAGCTCTCCGGTGGCATACGCGGCGACGAGCTCGCTCGCGGTCAACTTGGTGTCGTTCAATCCGGCCCCTAACCTTGGCGAAGCGTCTCCGACGGCACGTATCCGAGCTGCTTGTCCACGACGTTGCGCAGCGGCTCCCCCGCGCGCCAGCGACGGAAGTTGTCCGCGAACACCTCTACCAGAGTATTACGCCAGCCGACGAAGTCGCCCGACATATGCGGCGAGATCAGCACGTTCTCCATAGTCCACAAAGGACTTTCGGCAGGCAGTGGCTCGGTGTCGAAGACGTCGAGCGCCGCACCGGCGAGCGAGCCGTCCCGCAGCGCGCCGATCAGATCCGAGGTGACGACCAGTTCACCGCGGCCGACGTTGACGAACCGGGAGCCGGGTTTCATCGCGGCGAAGGCCTCCGCGTCGAACATGCCCTTGGTCTGCTCGGTCAACGGCGCGACCGCGACGACGTAGTCCGCTCCGGGAAGATGACGAGACAGCTCCGAAGACGCGTACACGTCGCCGAAGTCGGGATCGCCCTCACGAGCACGGCGTCCGACACCCGCCACCGACATCCCGGCCGCCCGCAGCATCCGAGCGATCGACCGGCCGATCGGTCCGGTGCCGACCACCAGTACCCGGCGGCCGGAGATCCGTTCACTCTCCCGGTGCTTCCACTGCCGCTGCCTCTGCAGGTCCCACGACCGGGCGAAATCCTTGGCGAACGCGAGGACGACCCCGAGCACGTACTCGGCTATCGCCCCGTCGAACACCCCCCGCGAATTGGTGAGTACGACGTCGCTCTCCTGCAGCCCCGGGAAGAGCACCGGGTCGACGCCCGCGCTGGCGATGTGCAGCCAGCGCAGCCGATCGGCCGCGTGCCAGGCGCCCGGGACGGCGGTGGACAGGAAGTCGTAGACGAAGAACGCGTCGGCGCCGGATAACGCATCGGCCAACCCGGCCGCGTCGGTGTAACGAACCACCGCTTCGGCTTCGATAGCGCGCATGTCCGGTGGGCGCGTGTCTCCGCAGAGCACCGCCAGCACAGGGGTCTCCGAGGCGATCACGTTGACACCGTAAAAGTGGCTCGTATGATTGTCAACAATCCGAGGAACGACCCCCGGAGCACCGGACCTGTGACAGCAGAAGCTTTCCGGAGGCTGAGACTTGGATTTCGACTTACTGGAGTTCGAAGGCCCGTTGGCGCAGCGCGGTATCGGCGTGATCGCCCCCTTCGACCTCGCCCTGGAACGCGAGCTGTGGCGCTGGGTTCCCATGGAGGTCTCCCTCCATCTGGCGCGCACACCGTACGAGCCGGTGCCCGTCAGCATGGAGATGGCCCAGCTCGTCAGCGACAGCAGGCATCTCGCCGCCGCCACGAGGGACGTGCTCCACGTGGAGCCCGAAGTCGTCGCCTATCTGTGCACCTCCGGCAGTTTCGTCAACGGTGTGGACTACGAACGTTCTCTGACCAAGGCGATCTGCGACGCGGGCGCGACGGACGCCGTCACCACGTCCGGAGCGCTGGCGGAGGTCCTGCATCAACTCGACCTCCACCGGGTCTCGGTGCTGACGCCCTACGACGGCGACCTGACCGGGAAGCTGCACGACTTCCTGGCCGAACTCGGCGTCCGCACCGTTTCGAGCGACCATCTCGGCCTGGGCGGCGGCATCTGGAAGGTCAGCTACCGGACCATCGCCGAACGCATCCTCGCCGCCGACCACGCCGACGCCGAAGCCATTTTCGTCAGTTGCACCAACCTCCCCACCTACGATCTGATCGAGCCACTCGAAAGCGCGCTCGGCAAACCCGTCCTCACCGCGAATCAGCTCACGATGTGGGCCTGCCTCCGGCGGATGAACCTGCCGATCGTCGGGCCCGGCAAGTGGCTCCGGGAGGTCGACTGACCTCTTCCCTTACGATTGTCGACAATCTGCCCTCCGGAGGTTCCGTGCCCATCACGCCGTTCGCCCCACCCGAGCCGCCGTCCGAGACGACCACCATCGGGTTCATCTATCCCGATCACGCGGCCGAAGACGACTACCCGCTCGCGGAACAGCTCCTCGGCGGGGACATGGCCGGGATCAAACTGCCGGTCGAGCACATCTACGGGACCGACCTGCACGCCGTGCCCGAGCTCCTTGACCTCGGCAGCGAAAGCCGGCTCGCCGACGGCGCCGCACTGCTGGCCAAACACGAACCGGACGCGGTGGTCTGGGCGTGCACCAGCGGCAGTTTCGTCTACGGCTGGGAAGGCGCCCGCGATCAGGCCGACCGGCTGGCCGCCGTCGCCGGCGTCCCGGCGTCGAGCACCTCCTTCGCCTTCGTCAACGCCGCACAGGCCCTCGGCGTCCGGCGGGTCGCGGTCGCCGCCAGCTACCCCGACGACGTCGCCCGCCTGTTCGTCGAATTCCTCGGCGCGGGCGGGATCGAAGTGGTCTCGATGGGCAGCGCGGACATCGACACCGCCGCCGAGGTCGGCGGACTCGCCCCGGAAGCCGTCGTCGAACTCGCGGTGAGCCGCGACCACCCGGCCGCCGACGCCCTGCTCGTCCCCGACACCGCCATGCGGACGCTCGGCGAGATCAACACGCTCGAAACCAGGCTCCGCAAGCCAGTGCTGACCGCCAACCAGGTCACCGTCTGGGAGGGCCTGCGGCTCACCGGCAAGGCCCCGCTCGTCCGCACCTTGGGCGCCCTGTTCGGACTGAGGAGCAGCTGAACCATGTCCTTGCCGGAAATCGAGCCGGTCAGCCGGGAGTCCACCGCCGGGATCATCGCGCGCCAGCTGCGGGACGCGATCATGACCGGCGCCCTCCCTCCCGGCACCCAGCTCGGTGAAACGGACCTGGCCTCCCGGTTCCAGGTTTCGCGGGGACCGCTGCGCGAGGCGATGCAGCACCTCGTCTCCGAAGGGCTCCTGCGCAGTGAGCGCCACCGCGGTCTGTTCGTGATCGACCTCGAACCCGGCGACGTCTACGACATCTACTCGGCGCGCTCGGCCATCGAACGCGCCGCGATGCTGCGCGCCTTGCGCGGGGACCGGGAACGGGTCGCCACCGAACTCGAAGAGGCCGTGCGCGCCATGGCCGCCGCCGCGGACGACGACGACCCGACCGCGCTCTCCTGGGCGGATCTCCGGTTCCACGAGGCGCTGATCGCCGCCTCCGGCAGCAAACGGCTCGTGCGCATGGCACGGACGCTGCTGATCGAGACCCGGATGTGCCTCACCGCTCTGCAGGGCACCTATCAGCAGGTCAAAGAACGGGTCACCGAGCACACCAGGATCATCGAGGCCCTGCGGGCGGGCGACGAAGAGACCGCGCTTTCGCTGCTGGAAGCCCATATGGAGGACGCCGTCCAGCGACTGGCACCGGGAACCAGCCTGCGGGAGGGCGAAGCTCCCGCGGTGCCCTAGGGATTCAGCCACGGCCCCGCGCCCCCAGCACCGGCTGCCCACCGGTCCCGCCACGGAACTCCCTGTCCCACGGCCAATTTCCGTGCTCGTCCTCGTAGACCAGTTGCAGGGCGCGGAAGTTCTCGCCGTACAGCAGGACGGCGGTGAGCAGATGCGCCGACGGCGAACTGAGCGGGACGACCTCCAATGACGGCCATCCCACCTCCGCGGGCAGCACCTCGCCCGGCTCCGGCGGCCCCGACCGGACCACCTGCTGGGCGAAATAGTTCAGCAGCTGACCGGATCTTCGTTCTCTCAGGCCGGTGACGACCAGTTCCGGAAGCCCGGCGTCGGTGAGCCCGACCGTGTACGCGAATCCTGGTTGCACGATTCCGCGCTCGACCGTCTGCACCATCCAGCCGTACTTCCGGATCAGCGGGCGGACCTCCTCGGTGAGGTAGTCGGCGCGGGTCTTCCCGGGGTTGTCGCAATGCCAGCACATCGGCACTCCTCCAGTCGTCGAATCCGATGATCGACACTGTGCACCGGGGCACCGACAAAAACTCGCGCCCCGGATCGGCGCACGTGCGACGAGCGGGCTTTCATACTGGACTTCGTGCCGAGATTCCCTTTCGTGGCAACGTTTTCCGTCGTGAGAAAATCTGCAGGTTTGCCGAGAGGAACGAACTCTGCGAAGTTCAACGGCGGGACCGGCACTATCGAGCGGTACGGCAAGGTGACGTGTTGCGAAAGCCACTTTCGCAACGCTGAAGGTTGGGAAAGTGGCTTTCGCAACCCTCCCGCACGAACCGGACCGTGAAGGCCCCCTTCATTGCGCCTAACGCAGCGAAGGGGGCCTTCACGTACTACCCGAAACCATGAATGGACCATTCATGACATCCAGGACTTGACACGTCACCGGGCGGATGGTTCAAGATAGAGCGGCGACCACCGCGGACCCGAGTTCGGCGGTGGTGGACTTCCCGCCGAGGTCGGGTGTCTGCACGGTCCCCTCCTCGAGAACCTTTTCCACCGCGGCGCGTACATCTTGTGCCGCAACGGTTTCCCCGAGATGTTCGAGCAGCATCGCCCCCGCCAGGATCTGCGCCACCGGATTCGCGATGCCCTGTCCGGCGATGTCGGGAGCGCTGCCGTGTACCGCCTCGAACATGGAAGGGAGCTCACCGGTCGGATTGATATTGCCCGAAGGCGCCATTCCGAGCCCGCCCGTCACGGCCGCCGCCAGGTCGCTCAGGATGTCGCCGAACAGATTGGAAGCGACCACGACGTCGAGCCGGTCCGGCGCCTGCACCATCCGCGCGGCGAGCGCGTCGACATGACATTGTTCGGCGTGCACGTCCGGATACTCCGAAGAGATCTCGGCGAAGATCTCGTCCCAGAACGGCATCGAGTGAATGAGCCCGTTGGACTTGGTCGCCGAGCAGACCCGACCCGTCCGCGTCTTCGCCAACTCGAAGGCGTAGCGGATGATCCGCTCCACCCCCACCCGCGTGAACACGGATTCCTGTAAGACGAACTCGTTGCCGAGACCGCGGTTGTGCCTGCCCCCGATCTCCGAGTACTCGCCCTCGGAGTTCTCCCGGACGATCACCATCTCCAGTTCGTCGGCGCTCCGGCCGGCCAGTGCCGACGTCGTCCCCGGCAGCAGCCGGACCGGCCGGAGATTGACGTACTGACCGAACGCGCGCCGAACCGGAATGAGGAGGCCCCACAGGGAAACATGATCCGGGACGCCGGGAAAGCCGACGGCACCGAGAAAGATCCCGTCGAACCGGGAGAGTCGCTCGATACCGTCGTCCGGCATCATCGAGCCGGTCTTGGTGTACCGCTCACAACTCCAGTCGAACTCCTGCCACGACAAAGAGAAACCGTGAGATGCCGCCGCGCGGTCGAGGACCTTGCGGGCCTCGACCGTCACGTCGACGCCGATCCCGTCGCCGGGGATGCTCGCGATCCGATACGAAGAAGTCACAGAGCCACCGCGATGTACTTGGTCTCGAGGAACTCGTCGATGCCGACGGTGCCGCCCTCGCGGCCGAGGCCGGATTGCTTGATCCCGCCGAACGGCGCCGCCGGATTCGAAACCAGCCCTTGGTTGAGGCCGATCATGCCGGCCTCCAGCCGTTCCGAAACCCGCAATGCCCGCTTGAGATCGGAGGTGTACACATAGGACACGAGACCGAATTCGGTGTCGTTCGCCGCTGCGATGGCCTCGTCCTCGCTGTCGAACGGGGTGATCGGGGCGACCGGCCCGAAGATCTCTTCCGACGCGAGCCTGGCGTCCTTGGGCACGTCGGTGAGCACCGTGGCCTGATAGAAGTTGCCCGGACCGTCCACAGTGGATCCACCGGTGAGGACGCGCGCGCCTCGCTCGGTGGCGTCGGCGACCAGGCCACTGACCTTCTCGACGGCGGCTTCGTCGATGAGGGGGCCGACCACGACACCCTCCTCGGTGCCACGCCCCATGGGCAAGGCCTCCATGCGCTCGGTGAGGCGCCGAGAGAACTCGTCGACTATGTCCCGCTGGACGTAGAAGCGGTTCGCGGCCGTGCAAGCCTCACCGATGTTGCGCATCTTCGCGGTCATCGCGCCTTCGACCGCCGCGTCGAGGTCGGCGTCTTCGAAGACGAGGAAGGGGGCGTTGCCGCCGAGTTCCATCGAGGTGCGGAGCACCTTGTCCGCGCACTGTTCCAGCAGCTTCCGGCCGACGCCGGTCGAGCCGGTGAAGGACAGCTTGCGGGCGCGACCGTCCCGGATCAACGGCTCCATCACGCCGCCTGAATCCGACGTCGTCAGCACGTTCAGCACGCCTTCCGGCAATCCCGCTTCGGCGAGAATGGCCGCGAGGGCCAACATCGAAAGGGGGGTCTGAGCAGCGGGTTTGATGACCATCGTGCAGCCTGCCGCCACCGCGGGCCCGATCTTGCGGGTGCCCATCGCCATGGGGAAGTTCCACGGCGTGATCAGCAGACACGGGCCGACCGGCTGTTTAGTCACGAGGAACCGGCCTGTCCCGTTGGGAGCGACGGCGTAGCCACCGTCGATCCGGACGGCTTCCTCCGCGAACCAGCGGAAGAACTCGGCCGCGTAGGTGATCTCGCCCTTCGACTCCGCGAGCGGCTTGCCCATCTCGAGGGTCATCAGCAGCGCGAGTTCGTCGGCGCGCTTGATCAGCAGCTCGTAGGCGCGGCGCAGGATCTCACCGCGTTCACGCGGGGCGACGTTCGCCCAGTCGGCCTGCGCGGCGACGGCCGCGTCGAGTGCGCTGACTCCGTCCGCCGGTGACGCGTCGGCCACCTCGCACAGGGCTTCGCCTGTCGAGGGGTCGAGAACGGGGAAGGTCTTCCCGTCGGCGGCGGGCACCCACTTGCCGCCGATGAACAGTTCCTTGTCGACCGACGTGACCACGCCGGCCTCACTGATCGAGCTCATCCCAACGCTCCTCCATGTTGTCCCGAACGCCATGCTATGGATATTGTCAACAATCGACAACAGCTCAGCCGACCTAGGAGCGCAGCCCATGGCCCAGCTATCACCGCTGCTCAAGCAGGCAACGCCGGTCGTGGTCGACCACGGTGAAGGGGTTTACCTCTACGACACCGATGGCAAACGTCACCTGGATTTCACCGCCGGTATCGGCGTGACCAGCACCGGCCACTGCCACCCGCACGTGGTGAGCGCGGCGCAGGAGCAGATCGGCAAACTCATCCACGGGCAGTACACGACGGTCATGCACAAGCCGATGCTGGAGTTGACCGAGAAGCTGGGCGGTGTCCTGCCGGAGGGCTTGGATTCACTCTTCTACGCGAACTCGGGCAGCGAGGCGGTCGAAGCGGCGCTCCGGCTGTCGCGGCAGGCGACCAAGCGGCCCAACGTCATCGTCTTCCAGGGCGGGTTTCACGGCCGGACGGTCGCGGCGGCGACGATGACGACGTCGGGTACCCGGTTCAGCGCAGGGATCTCGCCGCTCATGTCCGGGGTGCACGTCGCACCCTTCCCGTACGCCTTCCACTACGGCTGGGACGAGGAGACGGCGACGAAGTTCGCCCTGCGCGAGCTCGACTACCTGTTCGCGACGGTCTGCGCGCCGAACGAGACGGCCGCGTTCTTCATCGAGCCGGTGCTCGGCGAGGGCGGGTACGTCCCGGCGAACCCCGCGTTCCTCGCCGGGCTGCGGGAGCGCGCCGACAAGCACGGGATCCTGCTGGTGATGGACGAGATCCAGACCGGTTTCGGCCGGACGGGCCGGTTCTGGGGACACGAGCACTTCGGGGTACGCCCGGACATCGTGCTCATCGCGAAGGGGCTCGCGAGCGGCTTCCCGATCTCGGGCATCGCCGCGTCGGAGGAGCTGATGGCGAAGGCGCTCCCCGGTTCCCAGGGCGGCACTTACGGCGGTAACGCGGTGGCCTGCGCCGCGGCGATCGCCACGCTCGAAGTGATCCAGCGCGAAGGTCTGGTCGAGAACGCCGCCGAACGAGGACGTCAGCTCCTGGAAGGCGTGCGGGTGATCGCGGACAAGTCGCCGTCGATCGGTGACGTGCGCGGGCTGGGGCTGCTGGTCGGTTCCGAATTCACCACACCGGACGGCGAGCCGGACACGGCGAAGGCTCAGGCGGCGCAGAAAGCCGCGTCCTCCAACGGGTTGCTCCTGCTGACCTGCGGGGCGTACATGAACGTCGTGCGGATGGTGCCGCCGCTGATCGTCGACTCCGAACAGGTCGACGAGGCGCTGCGGATCTGGGGCGACGTCGTGGCGGGGGTCGAGTGATGGCCCGCTACATCACGATCACCCTGGACAAGCGCGGGGTTTCCTGCCGCGCCCGGCTGCTCGACTCCGAAGCCCCGCGGACCTGCCGCGCGGTGTGGGACGCGTTGCCGCAGAGCGGTTCGGCCTACCACGCGAAGTACGCGCGCAACGAGGTCTACACCCTCGTGCCGCCCTTCGCCGAACCGAAACCAGGCCGTGAAAACCCGACGGTGACCCCCATTCCAGGGGATGTCGTGTACTTCGGGTTCGAGGCTTGGGAAATCGGCAACCCGGCGTACGGCTACGACGAGGACAGTGAGGCGCACAGTGATCAGGGTGCGACGGATCTCGCGATCTTCTACGGCCGCAACAACCTGCTGATCAACGGTGACGCGGGCTGGGTGCCCGGCAACGTGTTCGCGACGATCGAAGAGGGGCTGGCCGAGATGGCGGAAGCCGCACAGGATCTGTGGCTGCGCGGTGTCGAGGGCGAGACGCTTTCGTTCGCCCGCGCGTGAAGCCCGTGGGCGGTGCGGGTTTCCACCCTCACCGCCCACGGGCCGGCACCCCTCCCTGGCTTACTGCTTCAATTCGGAGAGCCGGTACTCGACGCCACCGACCTCTTCGCCGCGCTGGTCGACCTGAGTCACGTTGACGGTGTACTGCTGCCCACCTCCTGCTTCGGCTCCCGCGGTGAAACTCAGTCTGGCGCCCACCTGCTCCCCCGACTTGAACGTCAGGCCACTGATCCGGGCTCGCTGCGGATCGACGATGGCCAGCTCGGTCTCGCCGATCCGTTCGACACCCTCACCCTTCGCGCCGGCTGCCCGCCAGCGTGCGGCGAGGTCGGGTCCGAGGTCGATGGTGATCCGTCCCGGGCCGGTGAACGGCCTACCCGGCTGCGTGAAGACGATGTCGCCGACCGCGGTGGGATCGGGGCCGTCCCAGCCGAACACGATCGGCCGGTACTCGGGGATCTTGATCTTGAACGGCAGGACGTTCACGTTGTGCCAGCCGATGTTGTTGTTCTTGCGTGCGTTGGTGGACGTGCTCAAACCTTCGGTCGGCAGGTCGGTCGGCGAAAGCCACCGTGCCAGCAGGCAGAAGTGTGAGCCGAACGGGACCGTCCACGGGATGACGACCGTCTTGGTGCCATACGGTACGGACACGCCGGTCTTCGAACCGATGTAGGTCCACTGGCTCGCCCATTGGGCCACGGTGCCCTGTTTCGTGTAGTAGACCTGCAGCGTTCCCTTCTCGAGCCCGTCCCCGTACGGACCGGGATTGTTCAACGTGACATGGATGTAGACCTGTTCCCCCTGGTGGACCGGCTGGTCGGTGAGGCAGGGGGTTATTCCCTTGCACACCCGGATGTCGGGACTGGAGTAGAGCGAACCGGTCGAGGGTTCGAACCCGACATCGGACGTGTTGTCGCGGATGAAGACGTCGCTCCGGTCCCCCGGTGCGGCCTGCACCGCCGGCGTGACCCCCGCGAACAGCGTCGCGGCGGCCAAGATGGCCGAGGCGAGCAGTGCTCGCCTGCGCCGCGGATTCCTGCTGATCATGTTCCCCTCCTAGGGCGAAACGTTCGACCCGTTGACCGTCGGTCAGACCGGTTGTGGCGGGGTTGTCGAGATCGTGTGCCCTAATTGGCCGATTTCGGTGAGTCTTCGCCCGGATACGCTCACCGAGGTCACATGCCGGAGGGAGCAGGGTGCCCGGGCCAGGGGAACTACGGGTGCTGGGCCCGGTCGAAGCGATCGGCCCCACCGGGCGGGCGGAGTTGCACGGCGCCCGCCAGCGAGCCGTGCTCGGCGTTCTCGCCCTGCACGCGGGTTCGGTCGTCCCGATCCCCCGGCTGGTCGACGTGCTCTGGGGTGAAGATCCGCCGCGCACCGCGGTGAAGACCCTGCACAGCCATGTCGCACGGATCCGGCAGGCGCTGGAGGACTGCGGGTTCCCGCTGGTCCTGCAGACGCGCAAACCCGGGTACGTCCTGACGGTCGCACCGTCCTCTGTCGACGCTCTTCGCTTCGAAGAAGAACTTCGTGCCGCCAAGCGGAGTAATCCCGGTCAGGCGGTGACGGCGTTGCGCGAGGCGTTGCGGCTCTGGCGCGGTGAGGCCTTCGCGGACGCCGAACTCGACGGCTGGGGCCTGCGCGAGGTCGAACGGCTCCAGGAACTACGGCTGTCCGCCTGGGAAGAACTTTGGGACGCCGAGCTCAGGCTCGGCGAACACGAAGAGGTCCTCCGGGAACTTCCACGGCTCCGCGCCGAACACCCGTACCGCGAACGGCTCGCCGCGCTGCACATGCTCGCCCTGCATCGCTGCGGCAGACATGCCGAGGCGTTGGAGACGTTCCAGGCCGTGCGCAGAGGGCTGGCGGACGAGTTCGGTGTCGATCCCGGACCGGAACTGGTCGAACTGCACACGTCGATCCTGCGCCGCGCGCCCGAACTCGACGCACCCGCACGGGGTACCGCGCCCGCACAACTCCCCGCCCGTGTCGGACACTTCACCGGACGGCAGCAGGAGCTCGCTTCACTCGACGAACTGCTCGACGAAGCCGAGCCGCCGGTCGTGGTGATCTCCGGGGCGGCGGGAATGGGGAAGTCCGCGCTCGCCGTGCAGTGGGCGCATCGCATCGCGGATCGCTTCCCCGATGGCCAGCTCTTCCTCGATCTCGCGGGGCACGACCCGAACGAGGCGCTGTCGCCGGGCGACGCGCTCGCGCATCTGTCGCGGGGTCTCGGCCTCCCCGACGACCGGCTGCCCGACGCGACGGCCGAACGCGCGGCGCTCTACCGCTCGCTGCTGCACGGCAGGCGTTGCGTGATCGTCGCCGACAACGCGGGCGGCGTCGACCAGATCCTTCCCCTCGTCCCCGGTACGGCGAAGGCGATGCTGATCGTCACCAGCAGGCAGACGCTGGCGGCGCTCGGCAGCAGGCACGCCGTCCGGGTGTTCGCGCTCGACGCGCTGGCCGATCCGGAATCGATGACGCTGCTCACTCGGGTGCTGGGCGCGGACCGGGTCGCCCGCGAACCCGCGCAGGCCGCACGGCTGGCCAGGCTGTGCGACGGGATGCCGTTGGCGTTGCGGATCGCCGCCGCGCGCCTGACCGGCGAGCCGAGCCGTCCGATCGCGGAACTCACCCATGAGCTGACCGGCGTCGGACGATTGGAAACCCTTGCGGTGCAAGGGGATTCCCGGACGGTCAAAACCGTCCTCGCGAGCGCCTACCTGCCACTGGAGCATGCTCCGGCCCGCCTGTTCCGGCTGTCCGGACTGATCCCGGGGACGTCTTTCAGCGCTGCACTCGGCGGCGCGCTGTGCGGGGTGCCCGCCGAAGCGGGCCGGGCCGCGGCCGCCGAACTCTCCGCGGCGCACCTGATCACCCCGGCGGGCCCGGATCGCTATCGCCTCCACGACCTGATCCGTGAGTTCGCCGTCGCGTGCGTCCGCACCGACGAAACGACGGCGAGCCGCGCCGAGGCCGCGGACCGGTTGATCGACTGGTATCTGCACGTCGCCGCCGAGGCGAACCGGATCATCGACCCGAACCGCGATCTGGTCGTCCCGGCCTTGCGACACCCGGCACCCGGAAGGCCGTTCCCGGCGGAAAGACGTGCGGCGCTGGCGTTCCTGGGGGCCGAGCGCCCGAACCTGCTGCCTGTGGTGCGGTTCGCACGCGAACACGGCCGCAATACCGCCGCTTGGCAGCTCACCTACCTGCTCACCAGTTTTTACGACACCACGGGCGGCTGGAACGAGCGGATCGGGCTCTGCCGCGAGGGGGCCGCGGCGGCCGCCGAGCTCGACGATCCGTTGGCGGAAGCGGAAATGCTGCGCGCGCTGGGCGCTGCCTACTTCATGACCCGCAGGCTGACGGACGCGCTCGAAACCAACGCCCGCGCGTTGAAGGCCGCCCGTGCGGCCGGCGATCTCGAAGGCGAAGGCCACATCTACAACAACACCGCGAACGCCTACGCCGCGCTTCGCCGGTTCGACGAGGCGATCACCGCGTACCGGCTCGCGGTCGAGCGGTGCACCTCGGCGGGCAACCGGCTCGGCCGCGCCCTGTCCCAGCGCAACCTCGGCCACGCCTACATTCGCCGCGGCCAGCCGATGGACGGTCTCAGCCCGCTGACGGCCGCGCTGGAGACGTTCCGCGAACTCGGCAACGCCCGGCTGGAAGCGGCCACCCTGGACACCCTCGGCGAGGCCTACGAGGAACTCGGCGATCACGATGTCGCGCTCGACCACCTCGGCAAGGCGCTTGCCGCGTCCAGGGCGATCGGCGACCGCTGGCAGGAGTGGGAGTCGCTGTTGCACGCCGGCCAGGTCCACCTCGCCCGCAAGGATTTCCGGGCCGCCCGGGACGACTTCGACCAGGCGCTGCTGATCAGCCGGGACGTCGGGAACCGGCACAGCGAGGCGGCCGCCCTCGACCGGCTCGGCCGCGCCCACCTGGGGCTCGGCGATCTGGGGTCGGCAAGGGAAAGCCTTGAGCGCGGCGTCGCGGTCCGGGCGGGTGTCCCGGATCCGTACGAGGAGGCTCATCTGCACCGCGACCTCGGCGACCTGGAGACACGGTGCGGCGACACGGCCGCCGCGGCCGCCCACTGGGCTCGAGCGATCGAGCTGTACCGGCGGGCGAACGCGACGGCCGACGCCGACCTCGTCACCCGGCGGGGCTGATCACCACGGTGGAGGTCGCGTACACGAGCCTGCCCTGCGACGGCTCGAAGAACTCGACCCGCGCCTTCCCCGTTTGCCCGGGCAGGACCGTGAGTTCGGCGTATCCCCTGGTCTCACCGCGCTCGAAGGTGACGACACCGTCCTTCACCGGCTCGTGGGCGGAGCCTTCGGTGCGGTAGCGGATCGTGAGCGGTCCCGCGAGCCACGGCCGGGAGAGCACGAGCGGCACCTTGCAGCTGGTGGCCTGCGCGAAGTTCGGCGGGAGCGACCAGCAGATCTCGCCTTCCTGCGTGGTGGCCAACGGCACGGTCTTGACCTTGTCGTCGTCGGCCACCCAAGCCACGCCGACGCTGTGCCCGATCCGCACGCCTTTCTCCCCGTACAGGCGCAGCGAGAACATCTCGTCGTTCTCGACGAAGGAATCGGCGCGGACCTTGACCGCGACCGTCTGCGTGTCCGCCCGCCCGGACCAGGTCAGCGTGCCCGCACGCGGCAGGTAATCGACGCTCTCCTTCGCGACGAACGCCGGATCGACCGGCGAACCGTTGCCCTCGATCGTCCGGTATTCGACCGAGCCCTGCGGTGCGCAACCGCCGTCGGCGAGTGAAACGGTGAAGAGAAGGGTGGTGTACCCGGCGCTTGTCCCCTCGGCCTGGCTGACGCCGCTGACGTTCACCACGGGCGTGGTGCAGCCCGTTCCCGCGCCTTCGGCCGCCGGTACCGCGAGCCCGAACGCGATCGCGAACGACGCCCCCAGCGCCGCGATCCGCCTCATCCTTGATCCCATCGAGCGTCCACCCCTTCCGGCGGGCCGCCGCGGCCCGCTGCGACATGGGTATCCGAGTGAGGTTGTCGTGAGGTTGTGACCGGGGGAAGCAAACATGAAAATGATTCATGGCCATCCCCGCCCACGACGTACTACGCTTCGGTAACCAGGCAAAGAAGCGTGAGGAAGGGCAGTCGATGGGCGATGTTGCGGCACGGTTCGCCGAGATCGTCGGGGACGCGAACTTGCTGTCAGGCGAGGCGATCCCCGAGGACTACGCACACGACGAGGCTTTGACCACCTCGGCGCAGAGGCCCGCCCACCTGGCGAAACCGGGAAGCGCCGAAGAGGTCGCGGAGCTACTGAAGGCGGCCAGTGAACACGGCGTGCCGGTCACCGCGCGCGGGTCGGGCACCGGCCTGTCGGGTGGTGCGCGGCCTCGCGAGGACGGCCTGGTGATCTCCTTCGAACGCATGAACGCCGTGTTGGAGATCGACACCGAAAACCACGTCGCCGTCGTCCAGCCCGGCGTCACACTGTCCGATTTGGACGAAAAGACCACGGAGGCCGGACTCGGCTACACCGTCTATCCCGGGGAACTGAGCGCGAGTGTCGGTGGCAACGTCGGCACGAACGCGGGCGGCATGCGCGCGGTCAAATACGGCGTCACCCGCCACAACGTCGTGGGCCTGCAGGCCGTGCTGCCGACCGGCGAGATCATCCGGACCGGCGGCAAGACCTCGAAGGTGTCGACGGGTTACGACCTGACCCAGCTGATCATCGGCTCCGAAGGCACCCTCGCGATCGCCACCGAGGTCATCGTGAAGCTGTACCCGCGCCTGCCGCACGGTGCCACGGTGTTCGCCCCGTTCGAGACCTTCGACGAGGTGATGACCGTCGTCCCGAAGATCATCTCCAGCGGGCTCGCGCCGCACATCCTCGAGTACATCGACAATCTGACGCTCGCCGCGATCAGCTACAACGAGAAACTCAGCCTCGGCGTGCCCGACTCCATCCGGGACACCGCGCAGGCCTATCTGGTGGTGGCGCTGGAAAACCGCGACAGCGACCGGCTGCACTCGGACGTCGAGGAGCTCGGCGGGCTGCTGGGAGACCTCGGCGCGATGGACGTGTACGTGCTCGAAGGCCCTTCGGCACGCAAGCTCATCGAGGCACGCGAAAAGGCGTTCTGGACGGCCAAGGCGGCCGGTGCCGACGACGTCATCGACGTGGTGGTCCCGAGGTCCGCCATGCCCGAATTCCTGCGCAAGGCGAGGGAAATGGCGATGTCGCGCGAGGCGGGCGCGCTCGGCTGCGGACACGCCGGCGACGGCAACGTCCACCTCGCCATCTTCTGCAAGGACACGGACAAGCGGAAGCAGCTGCTGACCGACATCTTCGCGCTGGGCATGGAACTCGGCGGCGCGATCTCCGGCGAACACGGCCTCGGGAGGGCCAAGGCCGGCTACTTCCTCGACCTGGAGGACCCGGCGAAGATCGCGCTGATGCGCCGGATCAAGGAAAGCTTCGACCCGGCCGGGATCCTCAACCCCGGCGTTCTTTTCGCTGAGAGGGCTTGAAAAGTGAGTGAGATGAACGGCGCCCAGTCCCTGATCCGCACCCTCGTCGACGCGGGCGTCGACGTGTGCTTCTCGAATCCGGGCACCTCGGAGATGCACTTCGTGGCCGCGCTCGACTCCGTGCCCGAGATGCGCGGCGTGCTCGGCCTGTTCGAAGGCGTCGTCACCGGCGCCGCTGACGGGTACGCGCGCATCGCCGACAAGCCGGCCGCGACACTGCTGCACCTCGGCCCCGGACTCGGGAACGGGCTGGCGAACCTGCACAACGCGCGCCGCGCCCACACCCCGATCGTCAACGTGATCGGCGATCACGCGACCTACCACAAGCAGTACGACGCCCCGCTCGAGTCGGACATCGAAGCCGTCGCCGGTTCGCTCGACGGCTGGGTCCGCCGTTCGGAGCACACGAAGGACGTCGGTGCCGACGCCGCGGCGGCGGTCGCGGCGTCGCAGGACGCCCCCGGGCAGGTGGCGACGCTGATCCTCCCCGCCGACGCGTCCTGGGGCGAGGGCGGCGAAGCGTGCGCGCCCATCCCGCCTCGGATCCCGCAGGTCGTCGACGCGACGACGGTGAAGAACATCGCCGAAGTGCTGACCAGTGGCGAACCGGTCGCCCTGCTCGTCGGCGGCAGCGGCTGCCGCGAGGCCGGGCTGCGCGCGACCAGCCGGATCGCGGCCGCGACCGGCGTCAAGACGTTCGTCGAGACCTTCCCCGCCCGGCTCGAACGCGGCGAGGGCCTGCCGACGATCGAGCGGCTGGGCTACCTCGCCGAGCAGGTCGCGTACCAGCTCGACGGAATCAAGCACGTGATCGTCGCCGGCACGAAGGCTCCTGTCTCGTTCTTCGCCTATCCCGGCAAGGCGAGCAACCTGGTGCCCGAAGGCGCGCAGGTCCACGTGCTGGCCGAAGTAGCGCAGGACGTGCCGCGAGCTCTGGCCGACGTGGCGGAACTGGTCGCGGCCGAGACCGAGCCGGTACTGCAGGAGGCCGCCCGGCCCGCGTTGCCGTCCGGGCCGCTGACCCCGCAGAACTGGGTCGAGGTGATCGGCGCGCTGCTGCCGGAACGCGCGATCATCGCCGACGAAGCGAACACGTCCGGGCTGTTGCTGCCCGCCGCGACCGCGGGTGCGCCCCGGCACGATGTGCTGACCCTGACCGGCGGCGCGATCGGCTACGGCATGCCTGTCGCGACCGGGGCCGCCGTCGCCGCACCGGACCGGCCGGTGATCAACCTGCAGTCCGACGGCAGCGCGCTGTACACGATTTCGGCGCTGTGGACGCAAGCAAGGGAGAACCTCAACGTCACCACCGTCCTGCTGAACAACCGCGCATACGCGATCTTGCGGCTGGAGCTGCAGCGCGTCGGCGCGGACGCCAACGGCCCCAAGGCGAACGAACTGCTCGACCTTTCCCGGCCGGACATGGACTTCGTCAAGATCGCCGAAGGCATGGGTGTCCCGGCGACCAGGGCGACGACCGCGGAGGAGCTGGCCGAGCAGTTCCAGCGCGCGCTCGCCGAGCCGGGCCCGCACCTGATCGACGCGATCGTCCCGACGCTGTTCTGAGCGAGCGCCCTTGCGTTGCGATGAAGTCCTTTCATCGCAACGCAAGGCGCGCTAGTGGACCGAAGCGGCCAGCGGCTCGGGCTGACGTTGCTTCGGGACGAAAGCGGTCAAGACGAGCCCCAGGAGCGCCGCGCCGGCGGCGACCACGAAGCTCAGCCGGAATCCGGCCGCGGACGGGACGGAGACCCCGCCGACGGTGATCGCCAGCGACGCGAGCATGGACGCCATCACCGCGCTGGACGTCGATGTGCCGACGGAGCGCATCAGCGAGTTCAACCCGTTCGCGGACGCGGTTTCGGTGACCGGCACCGAGCCCATGATCAGCGCGGGCATGGCCGCGTAAGCGATGCCCACACCACCGCCGATGATGATCGACGCCGTGATCAGCTCGACGGCGTTGTCCATCAACACGGTCGCGAAGACATACCCGGTCGCGATGGTGGTGGCACCGACCATCAGTGTCGTACGCGGTCCGTAGCGCTCGATGAGCCGGGCCGAAACCGGCGACAGCATGAACATGACCAGGCCGTTCGGCGCGAGGCAGAGACCGGCCTGCACCATCGTCAGGCCGAGGCCGTAGCCGGTCGACGCGGGCGCCTGCAGCAGCTGCGGGAACGACAACGCCATCGAGTACAGGGCGAAACCGATCATGATCGACGCGAGGTTGGTGAACAACACCGGACGCCGCGCGGAGACCCGCAGATCCACGAGCGGATCCCGGCGTCGCAGCTGGTAGGCACCCCAGACCAGCAGGATCACCAGCGCGCTCCCGCCGAAGGCCAGCGTGCGGCCGCTTCCCCAGCCCCATTCGCTGCCCTTGACGATCGGCAACAACAGGCAGACCAGGCCGACCGTCAGCCCCAGGGCACCGAGGTAGTCGAACGGCGCCGGTGTCTTCACCGGCGATTCCGGCACCACGAAGAGGATCAGCAGGCCGCAAACGAGCCCAAGCCCCGCCGACGCCCAGAAGAGGACGTGCCAGTCGGCGTTCTGCGCGACCAGCGCCGACACCGGGAGCCCGATGGCACCGCCGACACCGAGCGTCGAACTCATCACCGAGATCGCCGCACCGACCCGTTCCGGTGCGAGCTCGTCGCGCATGATGCTGATGCCCAGCGGGATCGCGCCCATCGCGCAGCCCTGGAGCCCCCGGCCGACGACCATCAGCGCGAGCGAACTCGTCAGCGCCGACACCACGGAACCGGCGACCAGGAACCCCAGGCTGATCAGCAGCAACCGGCGTTTGCCGTAGAGGTCGCCGAGCCTGCCGCTCACCGGCATCACCACGGCTCCGGCGATCAGGGTCGCCGTCACCACCCACGACGCGTCCGACGGGGTCGTGTCGAGCAACCGGGGAAATGCCGGGATGAGCGGGACGACCAGCGTCTGCATGAACGAGGCCACCAGCCCGCAAGTGGCGAGCACGACCACGAAGATCCGGGGCGAAGGTGCCCGTCCGACCGGTTTCACCATGCGCATCCCATGATCCGACCTTACACAGCACCACCCTTCCCAGTGAATGAATGACGGACGGGATCACAGCCAGGTGCGGACCCCGCCGTGCCCGGAGCAGGTGCCGCGGCGATTCTGGCTGTAGCTGTACGAACCGTCCTTGCAGAGGGCGGTCGCACCGTCGGCCGCGCCGGGACCGCTCGCCGGCCGATGGACGCACACGCCGTCGGTGTTGCGGTAATAGTCGCTTCCGCATTCCGCCGGATTCGGTGCCTTCGGCGTCGCCTGCGTGGTCTTCGGACGTGCCTTCGTCGGTTTCGGCTCGACCTGCTTCGGCACCTCGACCGCGGTCGTGGCCGGTGGAACGAACTGCTGAGGTGTCGGCGTAGGCGTCGCCGTGGTCGTGGTCGTCGGCGGTGTCCACGCGGTGGTCGTCGGCGTCGACATCTGACTGCTCGCCGGCGTGACCCTCCCGGTGGGCACGGTCTCCACCCCGCAGGCTCCGGCGACCAGAAGTCCGATCGCCAGCGCCATGCCCAGCTTCGTTGTGCTCTTCGGCATAACAACCTCCCCAGCACCTGGTAGTGCCGCGTAGTCGGGAGATCGTTCGCCGGTGTTAACGGCGGCTGTGGGTCAGTCGACCATCGTGCCGCAACTGATATTCAGCGCCGTCGCCGTCATGCTGCGCGCGTGATCCGACGCGGCGAAGGCGGCCACCCGGGCGACGTCTTCGAGTGAAGCCGTCCGCTTGAGCATCGTCGCGTCGACCATGTCACGGATGGCGTCTTCGAGCCCGGCCTCCGCCGGGATCGTCTCCGGGATCCCGCCGGTGCGCAGGGTCACGACACGGATGCCCTGCGGTCCGAGCTCGCAGGCCAGTCCTCGCCGCAGCGCTTCCATCGCGCTGAACGCGACCTGGAGCCCACCGAGGTGATATCCCGGCAGCGGGTCACCGTCGCCACCGAACATCAGGATCACCCCGGACCTCTGCTCGATCATGTGCCGAGCGGCCGCCCGTGCGGTCAGGAAGTTCGTCCGTACCGCCGTCCGGACCGGGCTTTCCAAGTCCTCCAACGACATCTCGACGAGCGGAGTGCCCTGGACGTCGTTGTGCGTGATCACGTTCATCGAGATGTCGACACTGCCCGCGGTGGAAACCACCGACGCGGCATGCTCGTCGACGGCGGCTTCATCGAGTGCGTCGAACTCCGCTGTTTCGGCTTTCCCGCCGGCCTCCCGGATTTCGTCGGCCAACGCGTCGAGCTTCTTCAGCGTGCGACCGGTGAGATGGACGGTCGCGCCTTCTCTCGCGAAGCCGCGGGCCACCGCGCTCCCGATTCCGCCCGCCGCCCCGTAGACGATCGCGTTCCTGCCTTCGAGCAACATCGCTTCCTCCTACTTTCCATCCAGTGTGATGAGACCTTCGGGCATTCCTTCCAGCCGGACGTCGGCCCACAGCGGGAGCCACGGGTCGATCTCGTGGAACCGGCGCAATTCCGCCAAACCGCTGAGCCAGCCCATCCACGAGCCGTAGGGCGGCTTCTCGGCGGCGAATCCACTTTGGACGAACGTCAGCTTGGTGCCGCCGCCGGAATCCTCGAGCTCCCACGTGGCGACGACGCCGTCCTGGTACGCGAGCGACATCTTGGTGTCGGGCACCAGGTCGACGATCTTCGCCGGATCCGGGTCGTTCTCCAGTGACCCCATCGCCCAGCGGCCGCCGACCTCGGTCTCCGCCTCGATCCGGGCGCCGAACCAGCGCGTGAACACGGCGGGATCGGCGATCGAGGAGTAGACCTCGCCGCGCGGCGCGTCGATCCGCACCTCTTCGCTCATCAGCGGGGAAGTGAGGTCGCAGCGGGCGGTGAGCGGCCGTCCTTCGACGTAATCGACGAGGTTCGCGATGGACAGTGCCCAGAACGTGTACATCATGCCGAGTGACGAATCCGGGTCGGCGAGCATCGCGGTGTAGTCCGGCAGCCCGCTCTGACTGAACGACAAGGACGTGCCGTCCCCGTCTTCCGTCAGCACGATCTCGACGACGGTCTCCTTGCCGTCGACGGTCCACGCGAACCGCAGGACGTTATCCTCGGCCAGCAACAGTCGCTGGCGCGGACGATCGCCGTCCGGCGTGTAGCGGCCCCAGAACTCGTACCGGGACGGCAGGTCGACTTCCGCGTACTCGGAAAGCCACTCGCGCAGCGCCCCGGGATCGGTCAGCGCGTGCCAGACCTCGTCGATCGGCGCGCGCAGGCGCACTTGGAACGTCGTCGGCTCAGCCACGGGCTTCTCCCTTCGGGTAACAGGCCACGGCGAGCTTGAAGGCGTCGCCTTCCGCTCCGCCGTAGCGGGTGAACAGGTCCTGCAAAGTCGTCTTCAGTTCGTCGAGGAACTCCTGGCGCCGCTCGGGCTCCACCCGGATCTCGCCGGAAACGCCGATCGACGGCAACTCCGGCGCGGTCCGGTCGAGCGCGGCGACGTCCGCCTGGACCTCCTCCATGAGGTCCACCAGGTAGCCCAGGCTCAGCTCGTCCCGCGCCACCCGCGGGCCGAGCCGTCCGACCAGTCCGGGTGACAGCCAGTACGAACGGGCGGTCGCCTGGTACACGCCCTCACTGACGGCGCGCACCTTCCGCTCCGACACCTGCTTCACGAGACCGGCTTCCACCAGTCGCTTCACGTGGTAATAGACCCGCTGGGGAGTCTGATCCAGCACCGCCGCCACCTCGGTGCACGACCGCGGCTCCGCCAGCTGCCGCAGGACGTCCACCCGCTGCGGTTTCAGCAACGCCTCCGCCTGCTCCAGCCGATCGAGGTACTCCACATCCTTCACGGCGTCACACCCTTGATCACAAAAATCAGTTTGAACGTAAAAATCCATTTTGTCAATCGGCCCGGATCGCGCTACTCTCGTCGTGTGGCGATCCTGCGGCGGTACGCGGCGGAAATCGCGGTCACCGTGGCGGTGATCGCGGGCTCCGTCGCGGCCTCGCTCGGGGACGGCGCGGAGACACCGCGCAACGCGGCCGTCGGCTGGGTCTGCGTGGCGCTCGCCTGCGCGGCGTTGTTCCTGCGCCGCCGGTTCCCGCTCCCTGTCACCATCTTCACCGCGGTGTGCTGCGCGATCTACTACCCGCAGACCGATCCGGACGGGTTCGTCCTGCTCGCGTTCGCCTTCGCGCTGTACAACAACGCCTCGACCGGACGGATCCGGAGCGCAGCGGTCGTCGCGGCGGCCTCGATGGGCGGCGTCGCGATCGGCGAGCTGGGGGCCGGCGCCTCACGGCAGGTGGACAACTTCGCCTTCCTGCTGATGGCGGGCTGGTTCATCGCGCTGGTCGCGGTCGGCGCCGTGACGTACTACCGCCGAGAGGCCGAGCGCACCAAGGAGGCCGAGGCCCAGCGAAGGGCCACCGACGAACGCCTCCGGATCGCGCGCGAACTGCACGACGTCCTCGGCCACAACCTGGCACTCATCAACGTCCAGGCCGGTGCGGCCCTGCACGGCAAGGATCCGGCGAAAGCCGAGGAGGCACTGACCACGATCAAAAAGACCAGTAAGGAGGCGTTACGAGAACTTCGCGCCACCCTGGGCATGTTGCGGCAGGCGGACACACCGAGCCTGGCCAGGGTCGCCGAACTGGCCGAGTCGGCGGGCGCGCACGGGCTGACCGTCCGGACCGAGATCGACGGCACGGCGACGGAACTGCCACCCGACGTCGAGCACGCCGCGTTCCGCGTCGTCCAGGAGGCGCTGACCAACGTCGCGCGCCACGCCGCCGCGAACACCGTCGTGGTGCGGATCGGCTACACGCCCCATGATGTGTCCGTGCAGATCGACGACGACGGCCGGGGAGGCACGGCGGAGCCCGGCAACGGGATCCGCGGTATGACCGAACGGGCCGAGGCACTCGGTGGCGAACTCACCGCGGCCGCGCGCGAGGACGGTGGCTTCCGCGTGCGCGCCCGGCTTCCGCTGCGGGTGAGGAAATGATCCGGGTCCTGCTGGTCGACGACCAGCGGCTGGTCCGCGCCGGGTTCAAGTCCATTTTGGACGGTGAAGATGACATCAGCGTGGTCGCCGAAGCGGCCGACGGGCGTGAATCCCTCGAAGCCGCGCGCGAACACGAACCCGACGTCGTCCTGATGGACATCCGGATGCCGGTGATGGACGGGCTCACCGCGACCCGGCATCTGCTCGGAGATCCGGCGCGGGCCGGGACCAAGGTCGTCATCCTCACCACCTTCGACCTCGACGAGGACGTCTACGGCGCCTTGCGCGCGGGTGCCAGCGGGTTCCTGGTCAAGGACACCGAACCGGAGGAGCTGATCCACGGTGTCCGCGTGGTCGCCAGGGGCGACGCGTTGCTCGCGCCGTCGATCACCCGCCGCCTGATCTCCGAATTCGCCGGCCGGGTGGACCGGCCCGCCCCCTCGCCCACCCTGAACCGGCTCACCGAGCGGGAACGCGAGGTGATGAGCCTGGTCGCGGCCGGACTGTCCAACGACGAGATCGCGAAGGAACTCGTGCTCAGCCCGGCGACGGCGAAGACGCACGTCAGCCGGATCATGACCAAAGTGGACGTCCGTGATCGCGCGCAGCTCGTCGTGCTGGCCTACGAATCGGGCATGGTCACCCCCCGCTGGTTGACCCCGTGACCACAACCCCGGTAGTACGGGAAGCGCCTTAGGGGTACCCAGAAGTTGCGGCCCGAGTGCCCGCCCGGGCCCGACGATATGCGGCCGGGAAAAGCCGATGCTTTCCGCCATGGACACCATCACTCTTTCCGAGAGGCGGCCTGGGGGCGGTCTCTCGAAGCTGGCGGGCTGGTCTCAGCGCCACCGCTGGCTCGCCGTTTCGCTCTGGCTGCTCACCCTCGTCGGTGTCACGCTGGGCTCGCAGCTGGCGGGCAGCGCCTACCACGACGACCATTCCCTGCCGGGTACCGAATCCCAGCAGATCTTGGACCTGTTCAAAGCGCAGGCCCCCGCTCAGACCGGCGCGACGGCCGAAATCGTCTTTCAGACCGAGGGGGGACTCGCGACCGCACGCGGGCCGATCGACACGATGCTCGCCGAAGTCCGGAACCAGCCGCACGTGAAGTCGGTGACGAGCCCGTTCGACACCCCTTCGGCCATCTCACGTGAGGGCACGATCGGTTACGCGGCGGTCGCTTTCGACCTGGAGTCGAAAGATCTGCCGTACGACGACATCGTGCGCGTCGTCGACACCGCGAAGAAGGCGGAGACCGCCGCGCTCCAGGTCGAACTCGGTGGCGAACCGATCAAGCGGACCAGCGGGGGCGGCGGCCCGTCGGAGGGTGTCGGGCTGCTCGCCGCGCTGGTGATCCTCGTCTTCCTGTTCCGCTCGATCCTCGCCGCCGGGCTCCCGGTGATCACGGCGATTTTCGCCGTCGGCAGCACACTCGGCGTGATCGTGCTCGTCAGCAGGTTCGTCGACATCGCGAGCTACACGGCGCCGTTGATGATGCTGGTCGGCTTCGGCGTCGGCGTGGACTACGCGCTGCTCATCTTTTCCCGCTATCGCGGCGAAATCCTCGGCGGTCTCGACCGCGAACAGGCGGCGCGGCGGGCGCTGGACACCGCGGGCCGGTCGGTGCTGTTCGCCGGCGGCACGGTGATCATCGCGCTGCTCGGCCTTCTCGCACTCGGGCTCGGTTCGCTGCGCGGGGTGGCTCTCGCGGTCGCGCTCACGGTGCTCGTGACGATGCTCGCCTCGATCACCCTGCTGCCCGCGCTGCTCTCGCTTTTCGGGCGCCGCCTGGAAAAGGGCATCCGCAAGCACGCCGCGAAACGCGAGCACGGCAAGGCGTGGGGCAAGCTCGGGGACGCGGTGCAGCGACGGCCGATGGTGCCGCTCGCGATCGGGCTGCTCGTCCTCGTCGGGCTTTCCTTGCCCGCGCTGGGAATGCGCCTCGGATTCGCCGACGCGGGCACCGACCCGGAGACGTCGACCACCCGGCAGGCTTACGACCTGATGGCGGAGGGTTTCGGCCCCGGGTTCAGCGAGCCGTTGATCGTGGTCACCGAGAACGGCGATGGTGCCGCTCTGCAACGGAAACTCGAGGCCACACCGGGAATCGCCGAGGTGACGCCGCCGATGGGCCAGGGTGTCACGACGGTTCTCGCCTTCCCCACGTCTTCGCCGCAGGACGCCGCGACCGCCGATCTGGTCGAACGGCTGCGGACCGAGGTTCTGCCGGGCTTGCCGGGCAAGTACCTGGTCGGCGGAAGTGTGGCGGCCGCGGTCGACTTCGCGGACGCCGTCGGCGACCGGTTGCCGCTGTTCGTGCTGGTGGTCGTCGGCTTGTCGGCGTTGCTGCTGATGGTCGTCTTCCGCTCGATCCTGATCCCGCTCAAGGCGGCCGTGCTGAACCTGCTGAGCATCGGCGCCGCGCTCGGCGTGATGACGGCGGTGTTCGGCGACGGCCTGTTCGGGGCACAGGCGGGACCGATCGAAGCGTTCGTGCCGGTGCTGATCTTCGCGATCGTGTTCGGGCTTTCCATGGACTACGAGGTGTTCCTGGTGTCCCGGATGCACGAGGAGTGGCGGCGTACCGGCGACGCGCGTCATGCCGTCCGCGAAGGGCTCGCCTCCACCGGTGGGGTGATCACGGCCGCGGCGGCGATCATGATCGTGGTGTTCGGCGCGTTCCTGCTCAATCCCGACCGGATGCTGGCGCAGTTCGGTCTCGGGCTGGCGGTGGCGGTGCTGGTGGACGCGTTCGTGATCCGCTGTCTCGTGGTGCCCGCGGTGATGCGGCTGCTCGGGGAACGCGCCTGGTGGCTGCCGCGGTGGCTGGACCGGCGGTTGCCGCACGTGGCGCTGGAACCGTCGTCGCGCTAGCCCCCGGATGCAATGAACGGTCCTTTCCTTGCGAAATTCGCAAGGAAAGGACCGTTCCTAGCACGTTAAGCGGGCGAAGCGGCCTTATTCGTAGATCTCGCCCTTCGCGGCCTTCTCGACCAGCGAAGCGGGCGGGGTGAAGTGGTCGCCGTAGCGCTCCGCGAGCTCACGCGCGCGGTCGACGAAGCCCTGCAGTCCACCCTCGTACTGGTTGATGTACTGGATGACACCACCGGTCCACGCCGGGAAGCCGATACCGAAGATCGAGCCGATGTTGGCGTCGGCGACGGTGGTGAGCACGCCTTCGTCGAAGCACTTCACGGTCTCGAGCGCCTCGGCGAACAGCATGCGCTCCTTGAGGTCCTCGAAGGGAACCTCGGCGCTGCCCGACTTGAACGCGTCGCGCAGGCCCGGCCAGAGACCGGTCCGCTTGCCCAACTCGTCGTAGTCGTAGAAGCCCGACCCGGTGGAACGACCCTTGCGGTCGAACTCCTCCACCATCCGGTCGATGACGCCCTCGGACGCGTGCGCGTTCCAGGTGCCGCCGGCGGCCTCGATCGCTTCGCGGGTCTCCTTGCGGATCTTGCGCGGCAGCGTCAGGGTCAGCTCGTCCATCAGCTGCAGCGGCGGGGCCGGGTACCCGGCCTGCGAACCGGCCTGCTCGATCGACGCCGGCTCGACACCCTCGCCCAGCGCGGCCACGGCCTCGTTGAGGAACGTGCCGATGACGCGCGAGGTGAAGAAGCCGCGGCTGTCGTTGACGACGATCGGGGTCTTCTTGATCTGCAGCGTGTAGTCGAAGACCTTCGCCAGCGTGGCGGGCGAGGTCTTCTCACCGCAGATGATCTCGACCAGCGGCATCTTGTCCACCGGCGAGAAGAAGTGGATCCCGATGAAGTCCTCGGTCCGCTGGACGCCCTCGGCGAGCGCGGTGATCGGCAGCGTGGAGGTGTTGGAACCGAGCACGGCGTCGGGGTTGACGATGCCCTCGATCTCCTGGAACACCTTGTGCTTCAGCTCGACGCTCTCGAAGACGGCCTCGATCACGAAGTCGACGCCGGCGAAGTCCTCCGCCTTGTCGGTCGGCTTGATCTTGGCGAGCAGCGCGTCGGACTTCTCCTGCGTGGTCTTGCCGCGGGAGAGAGCCTTCTCCTCCAGCTTGACCGCGTAGCCCTTGCCCTTTTCGGCGCCTTCGAGGGTGACGTCCTTGAGCACGACGTCGATGCCGGCCTTCGCCGAGACGTACGCGATCGCGGCGCCCATCATGCCCGCGCCGACGACGCCGACCTTCTTGGCGGTGTACTTCTCGAAGCCGTCCGGACGGGAGCCGCCGGAGTTGATGCTCTGCAGGTCGAAGAAGAACGCCTTCGTCATGTTCTTCGAGACCTGGCCGGTGGCGAGGCTGATGAAGTAGCGGGTCTCGACGGTGATCGCGGTGTCGAAGTCGACCTGCGAGCCCTCGATGGCCGCGGCCAGGATCGCCCGCGGGGCCGGCATGTTGGCGCCCTTGATCTGCTTGCGCAGGTTCGCCGGGAACGCGGGCAGGTTCGCCGCGAAGCTCGGGTTCGACGGGGTGCCGCCCGGGATCTTGTAGCCCTTGACGTCCCACGGCTGCACGCCGCCCTCGGGGTTGGCCTTGATCCACGCCTTCGCGGCCGGGACCAGTTCCTCGACGGTGCCGACGAGCTCGTGCACGAGGCCGAGCTCCTTGGCCTTGGCCGGGCGGTGACGCTGGCCCTGCAGCAGCACGTTCAGCAGCGCGCTCTGGATGCCCAGCAGGCGCACGGTGCGGACCACGCCACCGCCGCCGGGAAGCAGGCCGAGGGTGACCTCGGGGAGGCCGATCTGGCTGCCCTTGACGTCGGCCGCGATGCGGTGGTGCGTCGCGAGCGCGAGTTCGAGGCCGCCACCGAGCGCGGCGCCGTTGATGGCGGCCACGACCGGCTTGCCCAGCTGCTCGAGCCGGCGCATCTGGCCCTTCATCAGGGAGCTGCTCTGGGTGATCTCGGCGGCGTGCTCCGGCTTGGCCTGGATCAGGTCGTTGAGGTCACCACCGGCGAAGAAGGTCTTCTTGGCCGAGGTGAGGACGACACCGGTGATGTTGTCCTTCTCCGCCTCCAGGCGGTCCACGACGACGCCGAGCGACTCGCGGAAGTCGGCGTTCATCGTGTTGGCGGACTGCTTCGGGTCGTCCAGGGTGAGCACGACGATGCCGTCGGCGTCCTGCTCCCAGCGGATGGTCTTCGCTTCAGTCATTGTCTCTTCCTCAGACCCGCTCGATGATGGTCGCGACGCCCATGCCGCCGCCGATGCACAGGGTGACCAGGGCGCGGCGCGCCTGACGACGCTCCAGCTCGTCGACGACGGTGCCGACCAGCATCGCGCCGGTGGCGCCCAGCGGGTGCCCCATCGCGATGGCGCCGCCGTTGACGTTGACCTTCTCCTCGTCGAGGTGCAGGTCCTTGATCCACTTGAGGACGACCGAGGCGAAGGCCTCGTTCAGCTCCCACAGGTCGATGTCGTCCGGGGTGAGGCCGGCGATCTTGAGGACCTTCTCGGTGGCCGGGGTCGGGCCGGTGAGCATGATCGTGGGCTCGGAGCCGACGGTCGCGGTGGCCACGATGCGGGCGCGCGGGGTCAGGCCGAAGTCCTTGCCGATCTGCTCGTTGCCGACCAGGACGACGGCGGCGCCGTCGACGATGCCGGACGAGTTGCCGCCGGTGTGGACGTGGTCGATCTTCTCCACCGAGTGGTACTTCTGCAGCGCGACGGCGTCGAAGCCACCCAGCTCGCCGATACCGGCGAAGGCGGGCTTGAGCTTGCCGAGGCCCTCGACGGTGCTACCGGGGCGACGGTGCTCGTCGTGGTCGAGGATCGTGACGCCGTTGATGTCCTTCACCGGGACGACGGACTTCGCGAAGTAGCCGCCGGACCAGGCCGCTTCGGCCTTTTCCTGCGAACGCACGGCCCACGCGTCGACGTCCTCGCGGGAGAAGCCCTCGATGGTCGCGATCAGGTCGGCGCCGGTGCCCTGCGGGACGATGTAGTTGTCGTAGGCGGTGGCGGGGTCCATGAACAGCGCGCCGCCGTCGGAGCCCATCGGCACGCGCGACATCGACTCGACGCCACCGGCGATGATCAGCTGGTCCCAGCCGGAGCGCACCTTCTGCGCGGCGGTGTTGGTGGCTTCGAGGCCAGAGGCGCAGAAGCGGTTCAGCTGCACACCGGCTACCGACTCGGGAAGACCCGCGTTCAAGGCGGCGGTGCGCGCGATCACGGCGCCCTGCTCGCCGACCGGGGACACGACGCCGAGGACGATGTCGTCGATCACGGCGGGGTCGAGGTTCGGGTGCCGGACCTTCAGCTCTTCGATGAGGCCGACCACGAGATCGACCGGCTTGGTGCCGTGGAGGGCACCGCCCTTGTTCTTGCCGCGAGGCGTACGGATCGCCTCGTAGATGTAGGCCTCGCTACTCACAGAAAAACTCCTCCGCGTACGGCGCTGTATCAGGATCAAACGTACCGGCCAGTAGCCATGCTAATGCCGATTAACATAAACCGCGATAACCCCATGGTGTCAATGGGTTGCGATGCACGCAACCGGCGCTATCGTGGGTTCACCTATGG
The DNA here is from genome assembly GCF_001905755.1 of Amycolatopsis sp. CB00013. Taxonomy (NCBI): domain Bacteria; kingdom Bacillati; phylum Actinomycetota; class Actinomycetes; order Pseudonocardiales; family Pseudonocardiaceae; genus Amycolatopsis; species Amycolatopsis sp. CB00013. The sequence goes on from NZ_LIWC01000006.1 coordinate 565,522, forward strand.
ATCACCCGACCGAGCGTTCACCCCGACCGCGCGACCGCAAGGCCCAGCTGGCAGGCCTCGCCGCGGAGCTCTTTCGCGCCCGTGGGTTCCACGGCGTCGGCATCAACGACATCGCCGCCGCGGCCGGGATCACCGGGCCCGCGCTGTACCGGCATTTCGCGGACAAGCAGGCCGTGCTGTCCTACGTCGTGCTGTCCGGCATCGACGACATGGAGGCGGCCACCACCGAGACGCTCGCCGACGGTCTTCCCGTTCCCGCCCAGGTCAACGCCCTGTTGGGCACCCTCGCCGCACAGGCGGTGGAGCGACGTGAGGTCGCCGCGCTGTGGCGCTGGGAGGGCAGGCATCTGCCCCGGGAGGAACGGCGCGAGATCCGCCGCCGGTCCGGCGCGGTGCTCGAGGCGTGGTCCAAGGCGCTGCGCGCGTTGCGTCCGGAACTGACCGCCGACGACGCCGAGCTGCTGTGCTGGGCGGGGCTGAGCGTGTTCGGCAGTGTCTCCGTGCATCACACGTCCGTGGCGAAGAAACGCTTCGCGCAGATCCTCGTGCAGCTGGCGGAGTCGGTGCTGCATGTCACACTCCCCGAACCCGAGGAGACGCCGGAGGAGACGCCGTCGATGGCGCTCGGCGAGCCGTCCCGCCGCGAACAGATCCTCGCCGCCGCGACCGAGCTGTTCGGGCAACGCGGTTTCCGCTCGGTGAGCATGGAGGAGATCGGCGCGGCGGCCGGGATCGCCGGTCCCAGCGTGTACCGGCACTTCCCCAGCAAGGCCGCGCTGATGGTGGCGATCGGGCATCGAGCGGCCGACCGGCTGGCACTCGCCGCGGAACGCGCGCTGCGCACCGACGACGAACGCGACGCGCTCCGCAGGCTGGCGGCGTCCTATGTGCACACCCTGCTGCGCACGCCCGAGCTGCTGGTGTCCTTCTCCGGCAGCCCCATGGAGCTGCCGGAACGCGACAAGGCGGACCTGATCCGGGTCCAGCGTGACTACGTCGCGCGCTGGATCGCGCTGACGTCGGAAGTCCACCCGGAACTGAGCCTGCGCGAAGTGAAGATCACCGTGCACGCGGCGCTGACCATCGCGAACGACCTCGCGCGCACCCGGCGGGTCAACGGCCGCCCGAACATCGAGGCCGAGCTGACCGCACTGACGCACGCCGTCCTGAAAGTCAGCTCTTAGCAAACTCACGTGTCCCGCAAAGGCAAGCGGTGCACGATATGCGGCGTGCCCACGAAACGCGGCCTGCATCTGGTGACCCGGGACGAAGACCACAAGGTCACCACGCTGGAGCTCTTCTTCGACCTGGTCTTCGTCTACGCCATCACCCAGACCACGCAGCTGATGGCCGATCACCTCAGCCCGCTCGGCATCGGACAGGGCGTGGCGATGATCGCCGTGCTCTGGTGGTGCTGGTGCGCCTACGCCTGGCTGGCCAACACCCTGCACGTCGACCGCGGTATCGCCCAGCTCGCGATGTTCGCCGCGATGGGGACGATGTTCCTGGTCTCGCTGACCATCCCGGAGGCGTTCACCGACCTGCCCGGCGGCCTGTACGCGCCGCTGATGTTCGTCGGCTGCTACTTCCTCGTGCGGCTGCTGCATCTCACCGCGTACTTCGGCGCCGCCCGGACCGATCCGGAGCTGCGCAAGGTCGTCCTGACGATGTTCGTCGGGCTGCTGCCGAGCGTCGCGCTGCTGACCGTCGCGGCGTTCTTCTCGGGCTGGGTGCAGCTCGGTATCTGGGCGGTCGCACTGCTCGCCGACTACGTCAACGTCTTCCGGACCCGCTCCTCGGACTGGCGGCTGCACCAGCCCGGCCATTTCGCCGAGCGGTTCGGGCTGATCGTGATCATCGCGCTCGGCGAGTCGATCGTGGCGATCGGCATCGGGATCAGCTCGTACCCCATGTCCTGGCCGATCACGCTGGCCGCCGTCTTCGGGCTCACGCTCGCCTCGGCGATGTGGTGGATGTACTTCGCCGTCGTCGCGCACGTTTCCGAACACAACCTGAAACGCGCCGACGGCGTCGAGCGGGTGCGGATCGGGACGGACACGTACACGTTCCTGCACCTCCCGCTGATCGCCGGGATCGTGCTCGTGGCGCTGGGGCTGAAGAAGTCGCTGCTGTACGTGTCCGACACCGAGCACCACAGCCTTTCCGACGGCCTGCACGGGACGCCGATCTGGGCGCTGACCGGCGGGCTCGCGCTCTATCTGATCGCGTTGAGCGGGCTGCGGAAGCGGAACTTGGGCTCGTGGAACGGGCAACGGCTGGTGCTCGCGGTGGTCCTGCTGGCGGCGACGCCGTTGCTGGAACTGGTGCCGGCGATCGTGCTGGTCGGCGTCGTGGCGGTGGCCGCGGTCGCGCTGGTGCTGTTCGAGAGGCGCAAGCTCGTGAGTAATCCGGGACTCCTCCACCCCCGGAATCACTCATCGGCGTGACGTTCGCCTCCCCCGTGGTAGCGCATCCGCCCGAGGGGAGTTAACCTACTCACGAGTAGGTAAGCGAGGCAGGGAGACTCACCGTGGGTGCGCCTAGGAAACGAGACGCGATGGGCCTTGGCCTGTCCGCGCTCACCCGGCTGGCCGGGAGCAAGGTCATTGAACGGGCCGGACTTCGGAAGCCCGTGCAGAACCTGGTCAGTGCCGGGACGCGCAACGGCTTCCGGGTCGCGGGCGCGGCGGGACGGACCTTCAAATCCGCCCAGAAGCTCGGCAAGCCCGCGCGGCTCGCGCCGGCCGAGGACACGGGACTGTTCGACCTCACCCCGAGTGAGGATCAGCAGCTCATCGTCGAGACCGTGACGGAGTTCGCGGCCGAGCAGCTGCGGCCCGCCGCGGCCGACGCCGACGCGAAGCTCCAGGCCCCCGAGGGTCTGCTGAGCCGCGCCGCCGAACTCGGCATCACGCTCGTCGGCATCCCCGAGGAGCTGGGCGGCGTCGGCACCGAGCGGTCGGTGGTCACGAACGCGCTGGTCGCCGAGGCCCTCGCGCACGGCGACCTGGGGCTCGCGGTCGCGGTGCTCGCGCCGTCCGCGGTCAGCACCGCGCTGGTGTCCTACGGCGACGAGCAGCAGCAGGCGGACTACCTGCCCGCGTTCGTCGGCGAGAACGTCCCGGCCGCGGCGCTCGCGCTGCAGGAGCGCACCGCGCTGTTCGACCCGTTCAAGCCCGCCACGAAGGCCCGCCGCACGCCGAAGGGCTACCAGCTCGACGGCGTGAAGTCGCTGGTCCCGCGGGCCGCGGACGCCGAGCTGTTCATCGTGTCGGCCGACCTCGAAGGCCGTGGCCCGGCGCTGTTCCTCGTCGAGTCTTCGAACTCCGGCGTCACCATCGAGTCCGAACCGGCGATGGGCCTGCGCGGCGCGGCGACCGGGAAACTGCACCTGGAGAAGGTCGCCCTGCCCGCCGGAGCGCTGCTCGGCGGCGGCAAGGCCGAGGTCTTCACCGAGGTCGTCCGGCTCTCGCGCCTCGGCTGGGCCGCGCTGGCCGCCGGGACCGCGAAGGCCGTCCTCGACTACGTGGTGCCGTATGTCAACGAGCGCAAGGCGTTCGGCGAACCGGTGAGTCACCGGCAGGCCGTCGCGTTCTCGGTGGCCGACATCGCCATCGAGCTGGAAGGACTGCGGCTGGTCGCGCTCCGCGCCGCCGCCCGCGCCGAACAGGGCAAGCCGTACGCCCGCGAGGTCGCGCTGGCCCGGAAACTGGCCACCGACAAGGGAATGCAGATCGGCAGCGCCGGGGTGCAGCTGCTCGGCGGACACGGGTTCGTCAAGGAGCACCCGGTCGAGCGCTGGTACCGCGACCTCCGTGCGATCGGCGTCATGGAAGGCGCCGTCCTTCTCTAGGACTTTCGAAAGGCAATCATGATCAACCTTGAGGTTCCGAAGAAGGCCGGCACCCTGATCAACCAGGCGTACCAGGCCGCGGCCGAGGTGTTCCGGCCGATCTCGCGCAAGTACGACCGCGCCGAGCACACCTACCCGGCCGAACTCGACATGTTCGCCGCGCTGCTGGACGGGCTGAACTCCTCCGGCGAGGGCGGCGCGGGCGCGGCGGGGGTCCGCCGGTCCGAGAAGAACGAAAAACCGGGCAACCGCAACGGTTCCAACCTCAACATCGTGCTCGGCACGATCGAGATGTGCTGGGGCGACGTCGGTCTGCTGCTGTCCATGCCGCGCCAAGGGCTCGGCAACGCCGCCATCGGCTCGGTCGCCACCGACGAGCAGCTCAAGAAGTTCTCCGGGCTGTGGGCCGCGATGGCGATCACCGAACCGGACTGCGGCTCGGACTCCGCCGCGATCACCGCGACCGCGCGTCTCGACGGCGACGAGTACGTGATCAACGGCGAGAAGATCTTCGTGACCGCGGGCGAGCGCGCCGACGCCGTCGTCGTCTGGGCCACCCTGGACAAGACGAAGGGCCGCGCGGCGATCAAGTCGTTCGTCGTCGAGAAGGGCACGCCCGGTTTCGAGGTGGTGCGCGTCGAGCACAAACTCGGCATCCGCGCCTCCGACACCGCCGTGCTGCGCTTCGAGAACGTCCGCGTGCCGAAGGAGAATCTCCTCGGTACGCCGGAGATCGACACCGCCAAGGGTTTCGCGGGGGTCATGCAGACCTTCGACAACACCCGCCCGCTGGTCGCCGCGATGGCCATCGGTGTCGCCCGCGCGGCGCTGGAGGAGACCCGGAAGATCCTCACCGACGCCGGGGTGACCATCGACTACGACAAGCCCGTCCACAGTCAGCACGCGGCGGCCGCCACGTTCCTGCAGCTGGAGGCGGACTACGAGTCGGCGTACCTGCTGACCATGGAGTCGGCGTGGATGGCCGACAACCGCAAGCCGAACTCGTTGCAGGCCTCGATGGCCAAGGCGAAGGCGGGCCGGTCGGTCGTCGAGATCACGCTGAAATGCGTCGAGCTGGCCGGAACCTTGGGCTATACCGAGGAATCGCTGCTGGAGAAGTGGAGCCGGGACGCGAAGATCCTGGACATCTTCGAAGGCACGCAACAGATCCAGCAGCTGATCGTGGCGCGCCGGATCCTGGGCAAGACGAGCGCGGAGCTCAAGTAAGGCGCGAGGCTCGCATGACCGGGTGCCTACCGCGACCAGGGGTTGCGAAAGCCACTTTCGCAACGTTGAAGGTTGCGAAAGTGGCTTTCGCAACGTCGGCCGTGGCCGGGCGCGGGAACGCCGTGGCGATCATGTCGCGAAAGCCACTTTCGGGACATCAGACGTCGCGAAAGTGGCTTTCGCGACACACCGCCACAAACCGTGAGCCTGAGACCGGCAGCACCCGGTAGCCATGGCGGCAACCGTCCTTGCCACCCACGAGCCCGTTTATTTCCACCATTTCGACAACACCTTCGTGGTGACCTGGCAGAGGTACTCTCGAACTTTCCTTTGCCCGCGAAGGCCGGAGTCGCGATGAGACCGCTTCCCCCTGCGGCACGCTGGTGTCTCATCGTCCTCGGTGTCACGGTCTGCTACTTCGCCACCGCCCAGATCGGGATCCAGTGGGCGATCGTGCGGGAACAGATCTCACCGCTGTGGCCCGCCGCAGGGGTCGCGCTGGCCACGCCGATGCTGCTGGGCCCGCGGTTCTGGCCGGGGATCTTCCTCGGCGCGCTCCTGACGAACATCGCCCTCGGGCCGTCCCTCGGCACGGTCCTGGTGATCTCCGCAGGCAACACGGCCGGCCCGATGCTGGCGTACGCGGCGATGCGGCGGCTGGGTTTCCGCAACGAACTCGACCGGCTTCCCGACGCCGTCCTCCTGGTGGTGGTCGGGGCGATCGGGGGCACGGCCGTCAGCGCCGTCATGGGCACCGGCGTGCTGGTCTTCGGTGGCGCGCTGAGCCCCGGCGATTTCTGGGCGACCGCGCTCGTGTGGTGGACCGGCGACGCGATGGGTGTCCTGACGATCACGCCGCTCCTGCTTCTCGCGCCGAGGTTCCGCATGCCCAAGCGGGTTCCGCTCATCCGCTGGGGCGAGGCGGCGGCACTCGCGCTCTTCGGTCTCGGCACGGCCGCCCTCGCGTCCACGACGACGCCGAAGCTGTTCGTGGTCTTCCCCGTGCTCATCTGGGCGGCGCTGCGCTTCCGGCAAGCCGGAGCGCTGCTGTGTTCCTTGTGCGTCTGTACGGTCACGATCTTCGCCGCGATCCGGGGGCTCGGCCCCTACGGTTCTTACGAGCTGGCGACCAGGATGCTGCACGTCCAGGCCTACGACGCCACCGTCGGGCTCACCGCGCTGACGTTGTCCACGATCGTCCTGCAACGCGACCGCGCGACGGCCGAGATCACCGACGCCTGGCGCCAGATCACCGAAATGGTGGACATGATCGCGCCACGCCAGTCCTTGCGCAGCGCCATCACCCAGCACACCGACGACGAGGCTCAGGCGGCCTGCGCGTCGAGGAAACGGTCGAGGTAGCGCCACGTCGTCCCGCGGGCCTTCCGGCCGGTGAGGACGCCCAGGTGCCCGCCGGGCGCGGTCTCGAAGGTCACCGACGGCGAGTTGTCCAGCAGCTCGGTGAGCCGTTCGACGGCGGCACGCGGGGCGATCGTGTCGTTCTGTCCGGCGATGACCAGCGTCGGCACCTTCACCCCGGACAGCGCGATGATGCGGCCGTTGAGGTCGACCGTGCCCTCGGCGAGATCGTTGGCGCGGAAGAACCGGTGGTAGATCTGGCCGAATGTCCGCCCGGGGTAGGCGATCATGTTGTCCATGAAATGGTCGACGGCCTCGATCTGCGCCAGATAGTCCCGGTCGTCGAGATTCTTCAGGATGGCAAGCGGTTTGGTGATCTCCTTGCTGATCCCGGTCGCCCGGAAGACGCGGCTGACCAAATAGGACGGTGCGCCGCCGAGCGCCCGGTAGAACGGGGTCAGCAGGTGGCCGCCGGTGAGATCCACCAGCGGGCGGAACGGGGCGATCAGCGGGATCGCGGTGAAGTCGAACGGCGACGCGATGGTGGCGATCGACTCGATCGGCAGATCGGGCTGGTCGGCGGTGGTCAGCAGGGAGAAGATCCCGCCGAGGCACCAGGCGACGACGTGCACGCCCTGGCCGCCGGAGTCCTCGCTGACCTTGCGGATCGCGCGCGGGAGCACCTCCTCGATCCAGTGCTCGATACCGAGGCGCCGGTCGGAGAAGGCGACGTTCCCGTAGTCGACCAGGTACGTGTTGCGGCCGCCCTCGACCAGATGCTCGGCGAGGCTGCAGCCGCGGCGCAGGTCGAAGCACAGCGCGGGCGCGGCCAGCGGCGGCACCAGCAGCACCGGCGGGCCTTCCTGGGGTCCCTTGCCGTTGGTCAGCCGGTACAGCGAACGATTCGGGCCCAGGTCGATCAGGACGCGCGGCACCGGGCGAAGATCCGCGACACCACCGTGCAGCACCTTCCCGACGACGTTCGACGCGGCGGCGGCGAGCCGTGCCGGGGGTGTGGCCATGGTGTGCCTCCTGGGGAATCAACGCGGTAAGACGTAATCTTGCCGCTTGGGGGCGCACGACTCAACACCGCCGCCGTCACAGGCCGTCCATTTCGGACGGTCGCTAGGCCGTCCGAGTTAAGAATCAGCGCCCTTTTCCGCCGCCGGGGCACTCCGCGCGGCCCGCGATTCGTACTCCGCGCGAGCGGAGGAATGCGTTGCGGAGGACAGAATCTTGTCTCCGCCGAGCGCACGGAGCAGCCCTTCGCCGAGACGACGCGGAAGCAGACGTGTGATCCTGCCCATGGCGTCCAACGATGCGGGAACGAAGACGTCGAACTTGGGGCGGCGCAACGCATCGACAATGGCCTGCGCCACATCTTCGGGTTGCACCGATTTGAAGAACTTCGCCTCGCCGAGCCCGCTGGCCAGTTCCGTGCGCACCACGGCCGGCATCACGCAGGACACCAGCACGCCGGTTCCGTGCAATTCCAGATGCACCGATTCCGACAAACCGACGACGGCGTGTTTCGTCGCGCAGTAGGTCGCCGCGCCGGGGAATCCGGCCTTCCCCGCCATCGAGGCGATGTTGACGATGTGGCCGGTGCCACGCGGGCGCATTCGTTTCACGGCTTCCCTGGTGCCGTGGATGACCGCGTGCAGGTTGATTTCGAGCAGCCTGCGAGTGGCCGCGTCGTCCTCTTCGTCGAGCGGCGCGAGCGGCATGATGCCCGCGTTGTTGATCAGCACGTCGATCGGGCCGACGCGCCGCTCGACCTCGTCGAGGAACTCGGTGAAGCCCTTCGTGTCGGTGACGTCGAGCGGCAGCGCCTCGGCACCCAGCTCGGCCGCGGTCTTCTCGGCGAGGACCTGGTCCAGGTCGCCGATGACCACCTTGGCGCCGAGCCGGGACAGCGCCGTCGCGGTACTCGCCCCGATGCCCTGCGCCGCTCCGGTGATCACGACGACCTTGCCCGCCAGGGAACGTTCACGCTTGGCCATGCCGGTCTCCTCTGCGACTTCATTGTCCGGGGCACTGTTGGCGATGTGTCAACTATGGTGCACCGGAAGCTGCGACGACGCCAGTCCTACGGACGTTGCTCGAAAACCTGCCCGATCCAGCCCTTGACGTCGAAACGTTCCGTCGGCTTGAAGCCCTGGCTCTCGTAGTAGCGCTGCAAGTCGCCGTCGCCACCGGCCCAGCAGTCGACCCGCACCAGCCCGATACCGCGTTCCCGCGCCTCGGCCAGCGCGAACTCGATGAGCCGCGAGCCGACCCGGTGCCCGGTGAACCGGCGCGAGGTCAGCAGCAGGCCGATGTAGATCTCCGGCTCGTCGACCGGCGATACATGCGGGAACCGGTCCCCGAGGATGATCGCCCCGGCCACCTCGCCGTCGATCTCGGCGAGGTACAGCCCCGGCCCGTCGGCCATCCCGCGGACCCGTTCGACCCGTTTCGGGATCGTGGACCACGGCTCGGTCCCCCACTGCCCTTCACTGCCGCGCGAGGCGAGCCACGCGACGACCTCGTCGAACATGTCCAGCAACGTTTGGAAATCCCCAGAACCACCCTGGCGGATGATGAAGTCGCTCATCCTTCCGTTCTACAACATCGTCAGGACACGCGGACCTTCTGTGGTGATCGCGACGGTGTGCTCGACGTGCGCGGCCCTGGCGCCGCGGACGGTGCGCAGTGTCCAGCCGTCGTCGTCGGTCCGGTAGGCGTCGCGGCCGTCGGCGATGAGCATCGGCTCGATCGCCAGCACCAGCCCCGGCTGGAGACGCATGCCGCGCCCCGGCCTGCCCTCGTTCGGCAGATGCGGGTCTTCGTGCATGCTGCGCCCGATCCCGTGGCCGCCGTGATGCGCGAGGAGGCCGTAGCCCGCTTCGCGACCGACGGTGCCGACAGCGTGGGAGATGTCGCCCATTTTGCCGCCGGCCTGCGCGGCGGCGATCCCCGCGGCCAGCGCGCGCTCGGTGGTCGCGATGAGTTCGAGGTCGGCGGGATCGGCCTCGCCGACGACGTAGCTGATCGCCGCGTCGCCGTGCCAGCCGTCGATGTAGGCGCCGGCGTCGATGCTGACCAGGTCGCCGTCACGCAGACGGTAGTCCGACGGGATGCCGTGGACCACGGCGTCGTTGACGCTCGCGCAGATCACGGCGGGGAACGGGGTCGGCGCGGAATGCGGGCGATAGTGGAGGAACGACGGTTTCGCGCCGGCGTCCCTGATCACCTGCGCGGCGATCTCGTCCAGCTCTTTCAGGCTCACGCCGATCGCCGACGCCTCTTTCGCCGCTTGCAACGTCTGCGCCACGACACGGCCGGACTCGCGCATGGCGTCCAGCTCGGCGGCGGATTTCAACTCGACCATGCCGATAACTATACCGGTATAGTTATCGGCATGGTCAAGGGTGTCAGGCCACGCCGAGGTGCCGCGCGATCAGCATGCGCTGCACCTCCGAGGTTCCCTCCCCGATCTCCAGGATCTTCGCGTCGCGGTAGAAGCGGCTCACCGGGAACTCGTTCATGAAGCCGTACCCGCCGAAGATCTGCGTCGCGTCGCGCGAGTTGTCCATGGCGGCGTTCGACGCGACGAGCTTCGCGATCGACGCCTCCTTCTTGAACGGCTCACCGCGCAGCATCTTCGACGCCGCCGCGTAGTACGCCAGCCGCGCGGTGTGCGTGCGCACCTCCATGTCGGCGATCTTGAACTGGATCGCCTGGTACTCACCGATCTTGTGCCCGAACGCCTCGCGTTCCTTGACGTACCGCAGGCATTCGTCGACGCAGCCCTGCGCGAGCCCGACGCTCAGCGCGGCGATCGCGACCCGGCCTTCATCCAAAATGGACAGGAACTGGGCGTAGCCGCGGCCGCGTTCGCCGACCAGGTTCTCGGCCGGGACGCGGACGTCGTCGAACGAGAGCTCGTGCGTGTCCGAGCAGTTCCAGCCGACCTTGGAGTACTTCGGCGCGACGGCGAAGCCCGGCGTGCCGGACGGGACGATGATCGCCGAGATCTCCTTGCGCCCGTTCTCCTTCACGTCGGTGACGGCGGTGACCGTGACCAGCTTCGTGATGTCGGTGCCGGAGTTGGTGATGAACGACTTGCTGCCGTTGATCACCCAGGTGTCGCCGTCGAGTTTCGCCCGCGTGCGGGTGGCGCCCGCGTCCGAGCCGCCGCCGGGCTCGGTGAGCCCGAAGGCGCCGAGCGCGGTACCGGCGCACAGCTCCGGAAGCCACTTCTCCTTCTGTTCCTCGGTGCCGAACCGGTAGATCGGCATTGCCCCCAGGGAAACACCCGCCTCGACGGTGATCGCGACCGAGGAATCGACGCGCGCCAATTCCTCCAGGGTCAGGCAGAGCGCGAAGTAGTCGCCGCCCATGCCGCCGTACTCCTCGGGGAACGGCAGGCCGAACAGCCCCATCTCGGCCATCTTCGCGACGATCTCGTACGGGAACTCCTCCCGTTCGTAGAGGTCGCCGATGACCGGGGCGACCTCGGAGCGCGCGAACTCCTCGACCGTCTTGCGCAGCGCCTCGTACTCGTCATCCAGCCGAAAGTCGATCATCGCTCATCCTTTTGGGGTGTCACCACGGCTACCGTCTCGTCCAGCGCGACCTGTTGGCCCGCGCGGACGGGGAGTTCGCTGACCACGCCGTCGATCGGCGCGGTGATCGTGTGCTCCATCTTCATCGCCTCGACGACCACGAGCGGGGTCCCGGCGGTCACCACGTCACCGGCGGCGGCCTTGACCACGAGCACGGTCCCGGGCATCGGGCTGGTGACCGGTCCGGCGCCGCCCGCGGCACCGGCGGCGGACCGCAGCCGTTCACGCTCGCCGATGGCGAAGCTGTGCCCGTCACGCGCGAGCCACACCGTCCGCCCGCTCCCGGCCGAGTGCCGGTAACGGTGGAAACCGGTGGGATGCCGGACTTCCAGGAGATCGCCGAGGCGTCGGGCGGACACCCTCACCGGCTCGGCGCCGTCCACGCTGACGAGCGCGTTGGCCGGAGTGCCCTGAACGCGCACCACGGCTTCGGAGCTTCCCGACTTCAGCGCGAAGTCGATCCCGCCCGAACCGCCGAGCCGCCAGCCGTCCGGGACGTCCCACGGATCGACGACGTCTCCCTGCGGCTGCAGGGAAAGCAGCCGGTCGAGCGCCGCCGCCACGAAGAACTCCGGCGGCACCTCTTCGGAGACCAAAGTGGACAGCCGGCGGTCGACGAGGCCGGTGTCGAGCTTGCCATCACGGACGTCATCGTCGGCCAGAAGCCCGCGCAGGAAGGCGACGTTGGTACCGAGGCCGAGCAACGCGGTGTCCGCCAGCGCCAGATCGAGCCGGTGCAACGCGGCCGCGCGGTCCGGGCCCCAGGCGATGACCTTGGCCAGCATCGGGTCGTAGTTCGAACCGATGACCGCGCCCTCGCTCATCCACGAGTCGACGCGCACGCCCTCGCCGGACGGCTCGTGGACCGCGAGCACGGTGCCACCCGTCGGGATGAAACCGCGGGCGGGATCTTCTGCGTAGACACGGGCTTCGACGGCGTGGCCGTCCAGCCGGACGTCGTCCTGCGCCACGGTGAGCACGTCACCGGCGGCGATCTTGACCTGCCACTCCACGAGATCGAGCCCGGTCACCAATTCGGTCACCGGATGCTCGACCTGCAGCCGGGTGTTCATCTCCATGAAGAAGAACTCGTCGGGCGCGGTGGCCGAAACGATGAACTCGACCGTCCCCGCGCCGACGTACCCGACCGAACGCGCGGCCTCGACGGCGGACGCGCCCATCTTCGCGCGCGTGGCTTCGTCGAGGAGCACGGACGGCGCCTCTTCGATGATCTTCTGGTGCCGCCGCTGCAGGCTGCACTCACGCTCGCCGAGGTGGATCACGTTGCCGTGCGTGTCGGCGAGCACTTGGATCTCGATGTGGCGCGGTGTGGTGACGAACCGCTCCATGAGCAGGGTGTCGTCACCGAAGGAACCCTTGGCCTCACGGCGAGCGGACTCGACGGCGGCGTCCAATTCGGACAGTTCGGTGACGAGTCGCATCCCCTTGCCGCCACCACCGGCGGACGGCTTGAGCAGCAGCGGAAACCCGACCTTCTCGGCGGCGGCCGCGAAACCGCCCTCGGGAATGTCCACATCGGACGCACCGGGCACGACCGGGACACCGGCCTTGGAGACCGTGGCCTTGGCGCGGATCTTGTCGCCCATGGCGTCGATGGCCGCGACCGGCGGACCGATGAAGACCAGACCCGCCTCGGCGCACGCGCGGGCGAATTCCGCGTTCTCCGCGAGGAAGCCGTAGCCGGGGTGGACCGCCTGCGCGCCGGTGTCGAGCGCCGCCTGGACGATCGCGGGAATGGACAGATAGCTCTTCGCCGCTTCGGCCGGGCCGATGCGGACAGCCGTATGCGCCTCCCGGACGTGCCGGGCGTCGGCGTCCGCGTCGCTGTAAACCGCGACCGAACGGATGCCGAGCCCCTGCAGCGAGCGGATCACGCGGACCGCGATCTCCCCGCGGTTGGCGACCAGAACCGTGTCGAACATGCTCACATCCTGAAGACGCCGTAGTTGACATCGGACAAAGGCGCGTTGGCCGTCGCCGACAGCGCGAGGCCGAGCACCGTGCGGGTGTCCGCCGGGTCGATCACGCCGTCGTCCCACAGCCGCGCCGTCGAGTAGTACGGGCTCCCCTGCGCCTCGTACTGGTCGCGGATCGGCTCCTTGAAGGCCTCTTCGTCCTCAGCGGACCATTCGCCGCCACGTGCCTCGATGGCGTCGCGGCGGACCGTGGACAGCACCGACGCCGCCTGCTCGCCGCCCATCACCGAGATCCGCGCATTCGGCCACATCCACAGGAACCGCGGCGAGTACGCGCGGCCGCACATCGAATAGTTGCCGGCGCCGAACGAGCCGCCGATGACGACGGTCAGCTTCGGCACCCGCGCGCAGGCCACCGCGGTGACCATCTTCGCGCCGTGCTTGGCGATACCGCCCGCCTCGTAGGCGCGGCCGACCATGAAACCGGTGATGTTCTGCAGGAACAGCAGCGGGATCGAGCGTTTGTCGCACAGCTCGATGAAATGCGCGCCCTTCATCGCGGACTCGGCGAACAGCACGCCGTTGTTCGCGATGATGCCGACGGGGTGGCCGTGGATCCGGGCGAACCCGGTGACCAGCGTCGAGCCGTACTCCTTCTTGAACTCGCCGAACCGGCTGCCGTCGACGATCCGCGCGATGACCTCGCGGACGTCGTAGGGGACGCGCGGGTCGGTCGGGACGACGCCGTACAGCTCGTTCGGGTCGGCGACCGGGGCCTCCGTCGGGAGGACGTCCCACGGGCGCGGCGTACGCGGGCCCAAGGTCGACACGATCGAGCGAACGATGCGCAAGGCGTCGGCGTCGTCCTCGGCCAGATGGTCGGTGACACCGGACTGACGCGAGTGGACGTCGCCGCCGCCGAGTTCCTCGGCCGTGACGACCTCGCCCGTCGCGGCCTTCACCAGCGGCGGGCCGCCGAGGAAGATGGTGCCCTGGTTCCGCACGATGACCGCTTCGTCGCTCATCGCCGGGACGTACGCGCCGCCCGCCGTGCAGGAGCCGAGCACCGCGGCGATCTGCGGGATACCGCGCGCGGACATCGTGGCCTGGTTGAAGAAGATCCGGCCGAAGTGCTCACGATCCGGGAAGACCTCGTCCTGCCTCGGCAGGAACGCGCCGCCGGAGTCCACCAGGTAGACGCACGGCAGGTTGTTGTGCAGCGCGACCTCTTGCGCGCGCAGGTGCTTCTTGACCGTCATCGGGTAGTACGTGCCGCCCTTGACCGTCGCGTCGTTGGCGACGATCACGCATTCGCGGCCCGAGACCCGCCCGATCCCGGTGATGATCCCGGCCGACGGCGCCTCGTCGTCGTACAGTCCGGTGGCGGCCAGCGGGGACAGCTCCAGGAACGGCGAACCCGGGTCGAGGAGGGTGTCGACCCGGTCGCGTGGCAGGAGTTTGCCCCGCTCGACGTGGCGGGTGCGGGATTTCTCCGGGCCCCCGAGCCGGGCGGCGGCGAGCCGCTTGCGCAGGTCTTCGACCAGCTCGGCGTGGGAGGTGACGCTGCGGGCGTACTCGTCGCTGCCCGGATCGGCAGAAGTGCTCAGTACGGGTGTGTCCATGGCTCCTCGTCGCCAAGTTAGCCGTCGTTAACTCGCGTGCACAGGTTAACGCCCACTAACGTCGCTTGTCCACCGCACCCCGGAAGTACGTGAAGGCCCCCTTCACTGCGCTAGACGCAATGAAGGGGGCCTTCACGTACTGGAAATCAGCCGATGGCGGAGACCAGCGGGTTGTAGTAGCCGCCCCGCTGACCGGTGGCCGTCGGGTGGTACGAGTTCACGATCGGCCAGGTGAGGCTGTGCAGGTAGTCGTCGGCCGACGAGCAGATGTTGTGCCCGGTGAACGCGCCCCGCACGTCGACGAACTTGGCACCGTTCGCCGAAGCACGAGCCGAGAGCACCGACGCCAGCGCGTCGGAACCCGAGTTGATCGCGGTGCGCTTCGTGTCGCTCAGCCCGACCGAGCACGAACCCGGCACCGTGTAGAAGCGCGGGTACCCGAGGACGACCAGCTTCGCGCCGGGCGCCTTCGCCTTGATCTTGCTGTAGACGTTGTTCAGCAGCCCGGGAAGCGTGTTGTTCACGTAGGTCTTCGCGGTGTTGACCCGGTTGATGCAGGTCTGGTCGCTGCCGGTGGTGCAGGTGGTCATGACGTCGGCGAAACCGGCGTCGTTGCCGCCGACCGAGACCGTCACCAGCGTGGCGCTGGAGGTGACGTTCGCGATCTGGTTGAGCACGTCGCCGGTGCGCGCCCCCGAGCACGCGACGAACTTGAAGGTGGTCCCGGCGTGGGCGTTGGCCCACAGCTGGGGATAGGCGTTGGCACTGCGCATGCAATCGCCCGAGTTCCCGTAACTGCCGGCACCGACGCCGGACGAGTACGAGTCACCGAGCGCCACGTAGTTGGTCGCCGCTTGGGCGGTGCCCGCGAGACCGAGGGTGGCAAGGACAGCGACCCCCAGGGCCGCACCTAAACGAGTGAAGGAAAGAGCTTTGATCCGAGCAGGGACGGACATGGTCACTCCTTTGTGACAAGTTAACGAGAGACAGCATTACCAGGTGGTAGCCCCACACGACAGGGTCATTTCCCCAGGTAGCCCACTTGGCTCAGGCTGGAAGTACGGCCGCGTGTTAGCGCTCGCTAACACGCGGCCTTAATATGGCCAGATGCCGGCGAACCCCACCCCACTCGTGAACGGCGAGAAGGCGAACAGGCGTGAACAGATCATGGCCGCCGCCGCCGAGCTCTTCGCCCACCACGGTTTCCACGGCGTCGGCATCGACGACATCGGCGCGGCCGTCGGCATCTCCGGCCCGGCGCTGTACCGGCATTTCCGCAGCAAGGACGCCATCCTCGGCGAGATGCTGAACTCGATCAGCCGCTACCTCCTCGACGGTGGGACGGCCAGGGCTAGCCAGCGGGACGAGCCGGGCGAGGTCCTCGAAGCACTGGTGGATTTTCACGTCGGCTTCGCGCTCACGCATCCCGCGCTGATCACCGTCCAGGAACGCAACCTCGCCAACCTCACCGACAGTGACCGCAAGCAGGTCCGCGCCCTGCAACGCCAGTACGTCGAGGTCTGGGTGCGGGCGATCAGCGACGCCGTCCCCGGGATCGGCGAGCGCCAGGCGCGTTCGGCGGCGCACGCGGTATTCGGGTTGATCAACTCGACGCCGTACAACCGCCATCTCGGTGACAGCGAACTGGCCGAGATGCTCTGCCGTCTCGCGCTGGGTGCACTGCACTCCGCCAAGTGACCACGACCGGGTTTCGGCCTATCCCCACTTTTCCGTCCTCTGGTGTTTGATAGGCACGTGGAGCCGGACAGGAGCGAGTACGAGCGGAGGCTCGTCGAAAAGGCGCAGCGTGCGCTCGTGGCGATCAGCCTCGGGGAGGACGCCGAGGCGCTCGACGAGCTCATGCCGACCGCCGCCGAGCCGCAGGCCCGCTCCGACGAGACCAAAGAGCTCGTGATGATGCTGTTCGGCGAGTGCAGCGCCATGGTGTCGACGCTGGGTGATGGAGGAAGTGCGCCGGTCAAGGTGCAGGTGTTCGACGAGGACGGCGAAGAGGTCTCGATCGACCAGGCGGACCCGCCGGTGCGGACGGCCGTCCGTACGCTGCTGGCCGAGGTGCACGGCAACAGCGAGGCCGCGCAGGAGCAGGTCGAGATCGCGCTCGCCAACGCCGCGCCGGACGAGGTCGACAGTCTTGTGCTGCAGGCGCTGCGGTGGACGATCCGGCTGTCGGCGGAATGCCTGGACCGGGACCTGCCGGTGGCGCCCTGGATCTCGGACGCCGTCGCGGACTGACCGCTCGCGCTGGTGGCCGCCACGCGTGACTGGATGGACGACTCGCGTGATCAGCCGGACGTCACGCGCGCCGTCCGGCTGATCACGAGAGTCGGCCGTCCAATCACGCGTGTCGTCCGGCTGATCACGCGAGTCGTCCGTTACGCGACAGCTAGTCCGACACCCTGCGGCCGCCGGATGTCCCGAAAGTGGCTTTCGCGACATGCCAAGTCAGCGAATCGGGAACCGGTTGGGGAACACTGAGCAGCGAGTGATCCGCCGGGAACCGGTTGCGAAAGCCACTTTCGCAACCTTCAACGTTGCGAAAGTGGCTTTCGCAACAGCATGTCGCGCCGTGCGGCTGGCGCGGCTATCCCAGCAGGAGCTTCACCAGCCGCCCGATCTGCTCGGTCTCGATCAGGAACGAGTCGTGCCCATAAGGCGACGCGACGACGGCGAACTCCGCCCCGGCGACCCCGTCCGCGATGGCCCGCGACTGGTACAGCGGGTAGAGCCGGTCGCTGTCCACCCCGGCCGCGACGGTGCGCGCGGTGATCCGGCCGAGCGCGGTCGCGACGCCGCCCCGCCCGCGGCCGACGTCGTGGGTGTTCATCGATTCGGTGAGCACCACGTAGCTGCCCGCGTCGAACCGGCGTGACAGCTTCCCGGCATGATGGTCCAAATAGGACTCGACGGCGAACCGGCCGCCGCGCAGCGGGTCCTCACCGTCCTGATGGCGATGGCCGAATCGTTGCGCCAGTTCGGCTTCGCTGCGGTAAGTCGCGTGCGCGATGCGGCGCGCGATGCCGAGCCCGGCGTCCGGACCGCCGCCCGGGACGTCGTAGTAGTCGCCGCCGTGCCAGCCCGGATCGGACCGGATGGCGTGCAGTTGCGGTGCGGCCCAGGCGATCTGGTCGGCCGACGCCTGCGCGGTGGACGCGAGGACGAGGAGCGCCGCGACCCGCTCCGGTTCGCTCACCGCCCATTCCAGCGCACGCATCCCGCCCATGGAACCGCCGATCACCGCGGCCCACCGGCCGATACCGAGCGCGTCGGCGAGGACGGTCTCGGCCGCCACCTGGTCCCGGACCGTCACGGCGGGAAACCTGCTGCCCCAAGGCTTTCCGTCCGGATGCGCCGACGACGGGCCGGTCGACCCCTGGCAGCCGCCGAGCACGTTCGGGACCACGACGAAGAACTCGTCCGTGTCGATCGCCTTGCCCGGCCCGACCAGGCCGTCCCACCAGCCGGGGCTGACGTGCCCCTCTTCCGCAGGGCCGACGGCGTGACTGTCCCCAGTGAGCGCGTGCTCGACGAGAATCGCGTTGGAGGCACTAGGGTTCAGTGTTCCCCAGGTCTCGTAGGCGAGCGTGAAGGGCAGCGTCCCGCCGGTTTCGAGCGCCTGGACGCCGCTGACGAAGCGGCGACGTCCAGGCGGCTCTCCCTCTCGCCAAGCACCGGTCACAGAGCGGCCTTCGCCGCCCGGAATCCGGCCTCGAGGTCGGCCTTGAGGTCCTCGATCCCTTCCAGGCCGACGGCGAGCCGCACGAGGCCCGGCGTGACACCGCTCGACAGCTGCTCCTCCGGCGTGAGCTGGCTGTGCGTCGTCGACGCCGGGTGCACGATCAGGCTGCGCACGTCGCCGATGTTGACCAGCTGGCTGTGCAGTTCCGTACCGTCCACAAAGGCCCGTCCGGCTTCGACGCCGCCGCGGAGATCGAACGACAGCACCGCGCCGGCGCCCTTCGGCAGGTACTTCTTCGCGGCCTCGTAATACGGGCTCGACGGCAGCCCGGCGTAGTACACCTTCTCGACCTCGTCGCGCTGCTCCAGCCATTCGGCCAGCGCCTGCGCGTTGGACACGTGCCGCTCCAGCCGCAGCGAAAGTGTCTCGATCCCTTGCAGGATCAGGAAACTGTTGAGCGGCGCGATCGCGGCGCCGGTGTCGCGCAGGATCTGGACCCGGGCCTTGGCGGCGAACGCGCCCGGGCCGAGCGCCTCCCAGTACTTGAGACCGTGGTAGCTCGGGTCGGCCTCGTTGAACCCGGGGAACCGCGCCGGGTCCTTGCCGAAGTCGAAGGTGCCGCCGTCGACCAGCACCCCGGCGACCGTGGTGCCGTGCCCGCCGAGGTACTTGGTCGCCGAGTGGACCACGATGTCGGCGCCGTGCTCGATCGGGCGGACGAGGTACGGCGTCGGCACGGTGTTGTCCACGACCAGCGGGACACCGGACTCGTGCGCGGCGTCGGCGACCTTGCGGATGTCGAGGACGTTGCTGCCCGGGTTGGCCAGCGTCTCGGCGAAGAACAGCTTGGTGTTGGGCCGGACGGCGGCCTTCCACTGCTCGATGTCGTCCTGGTCTTCGACGAACGAGACCTCGATGCCGAGCTTCGGCAGCGTGTAGTGGAAGAGGTTGTACGTGCCGCCGTAAAGCGCCGGGCTGGAGACGAAATGGTCACCGGCGTTCGCGAGGTTGAGGATGGCCGCCGTCGTGGCCGCGGTCCCGGAGGCGAACGCCAGCGCCGCGACCCCGCCTTCGAGCGCGGCGAGCCGCTGCTCCAGCACGTCCTGCGTGGGGTTGTTGATCCGCGTGTAGATGTTGCCGGGCTCGGCGAGGCTGAACAGATCGGCGCCGTGCTGGCTGTCGCGGAACACGTACGAGGTGGTCTGGTAGATCGGGGTCGCCCGCGCGCCGGTGGCGGTGTCCGGCGCCGCACCCGCGTGGATCTGCTTGGTCTCGAACGACCATCCGTCCGCGCTCATCGCGATTCTCCTAGCGGCTCAAGGGGTTTCGGCTGTTGGCACCGAAGCTAGCTCCGCCGGACGGAGCACCCAACCGCTCTCAGGAGGTGGGATTCCTTTCCTGGAGAGCGAACCTGTTGCCCTCTGAATCGGTGAACATCGCCCACCAGCCCCACGGCTGCTTCTCCGGCTTGGCCGGGAACTCGACGCCCTTCGCCGAAAGCTCCTCGTACGTCTTTTCGATGTCGTCGGCGTAGAAGAAGAAATTGCCCGTCGGGAGTTCGTCCCGCACCTCGAAGCGCTTGAGGTCCTCCGGCGCGGTGCTCAGGACGAGCGACGTCACCCCATCGGCTGAAGTGACCTCGACCCACCGGTTCCCGTTGTCGTCGTACGGCACGTCGGTGGTGATCTCGAATCCGACGACTTCGGACCAGAACCGCTTCGCGCGCTCTTGATCCCGCACGCCGACCACGATCTTGTGCACGCCTCGAATCGCCACGTCCGCCTCCTTTGTATCCATAATGGATATAACGAGATCGGAGTGTATGCTTCGCGGATGGCCGACGGCAACCCGCAGCTCACGCCCGCGGCGTTCCAGACCCTGCTGGCGCTCGCGAAAGGGCGCGCGCACGGCTACGCGATCATGGGTTTCGTCGACGAAGTGAGCGGCGGCACCGACCGACTCGGCCCGGGCACGCTGTACCGGACCCTCGGCAGGCTCGTCGCCGACGGCCTGGTCGAAGAGGCCCCGGACGCGAGCGAGGACCAGCCGCACGACTCCCGCCGCCGTTACTACCGGCTGACCCGCGCCGGCCGCGAAGTCGCCGCCCGCGAGGCGGAGTTCCTGAGCAGGCTCGTCGCGATCGCCGACCAGGCGGGGCTCCTGAAGCGCGCGGAGTCGGCGTGAGCCGGGCGCTCGGCTTGACGCCGCATCTGTTCGTCAAGGACATCGACAGGTCGCTTTCCTTCTACGGCAAGGCGTGCGGCGCGCGGTGTTCGCGGGCGCGAGCGTGGAGGCGCCGGTCGAGGAGATGTTCTTCGGCGAACGCTACGGCCGGGAGGACTCCCCGCGAGGTCTGACGTGTGCGGCGGTTCCACCTGCTGGACAATCACCCCATGGTTTCCGTGCGCACTGTCGTCGACCGGGTGGGGCCGACGCTGCTGCACGCCCTCCAGGTCCCCGAGGAGTCCCCCGCGGTCGGCGACGTCGTCATCGCCGAGCCCGGCCACACCCTGGCCGCGGGGGACCTTGTCCTCGGCGTCGCGATCACCGAGACCCCGGACGCCGCCGAACTCGTCAAGCTCAGCGCGGCCAAAGGCGCCGCCGCCGTCCTGCTGAAACCCCCGCTCGCGGCGAAACCCTCGGTGAAACGGGCGGCGAAATCGGCCGACATCGCGTTGATCGAGGTGCGCTCCGCGACGTCGTGGGCCCAGCTCGTCTGGCTGCTCAGGACGGTCCTCGACGCGCTGGCCGACGAGTCGGACGCGCTGGAGGACGGCGGCGGCCCCGGTTCCGGTGATCTCTTCCGGCTCGCGGACGCGGTCGCTTCGGTGGTCGACGCGCCCGTCACCATCGAAGACACCAACTCGCGGGTGCTCGCGTACTCGGCCCGGCAGGACCTGACCGACTCGGCGCGCGTGTCCACGATCATGGGCCGCCGCATCCCGGACGACGTGCTCGCGCGGTTCCGGTCGCGAGGCGTGTTCCGCGAACTTTCCCGTGGGCGGCAGACGATCTTCGTACCTGCGCAACGTGACGGCACCCTGCCCCGGCTCATCGTGCCCATCAGGATGGGCGGCGAACTGCTGGGGTCGATGTGGGCGGTCGTCGCGGGCCCGGTCTCCGACGAACGCGCGGCCGCGTTCGCCGACGCGGCCCCGGTCGTCGCGCTGCATCTGCTGCGCCGCCGCGCGCACACCGATTCGCAACGCCGGGTCTCGGCCGAGCTCCTGCGCGCGGTCCTCGAAGGGAAGGCCAGCCCGCGCAAGGCGATCGCGGAACTCGACCTGTCCGAGGAGCCGCACCGCGTGGTCGTCATCGAGGTCTCCGGCGGCGACGGCCGCGACGACGAGGGCTTGCGGCTCGCGCTCCTCGAACGGATCTCGCAGGGTGTCGGCAGGCGGCCGGTGGCCACCGAACTCGGCGGCGTCCTCTACGCCGTCGTCCCGGACGGCGACGGCTGGGACGAACTCCGGGCGGCGCTCGAAGCCCTGCCGTCGTCGCGGAAGGGCGGGACACCGCGGGCGGCCGCCGGTTCGGCCTGCGAAATCGGCGAGCTCGCGACCTCACGGCTCCAGGCCGACGAGGCGCTGGGCCTGCTTCGCGCGAAGCTCGTCCCTGGCCGCGTCGTGGTCTTCGACGAGGCGTGGACCGCCCTCTCGCTGCATCGCGGCGCGACGGCGGCGAGCACCTCGAAGGTCGCCGAGCTCGGCCCGCTCGGCCTGCTGCGCGCACACGACGAAGCCCACGAGAGCGGCTACGTCGACACGCTCTACCAGTGGCTGCGGCATCCGGGAGACCCACGCGCGGCCGCGAAGGAACTCCGGATCCACCCCAACACCCTGCGGTACCGGATGCGACGGCTGCTCGACCTCGTCCCGCTGGATCTCGACGATCCCGACGTCCGGCTGGCGTTGATCACGCAACTCGTTTCCCTGCGGTGGAGTTGATTCCACTACAAACTGCTCGATAACGAACACTTTGTAGCGCGACATTCCGCACCCGGACGTCAGGAAAGGGTCTTTCAGGACGGAAAACGTCTTGAAAGACCCTTTCATGACATTCGACGGTTCAGTGCGCGCTGGCGCGATATCCGTCCTCAATGGTCTGCCGTACCGCGGCGAGCAGATCGGCACCGGGGTAAAGCGGCAAAAGAACACCGGGGCCACCGTCGACCCGAAGCGCGGCTTCGTATCCATGCCCGGGGGTTTCGACAAGGCCGACGATGACATCGGCCGGATTGCCTTCGGTGTCGACGGTGCGGACACGCCGCTCCCGCCGCCAGTCCTGATTTGTCATGCGGAACAGAATGGCAGCTTACCGGCCAGTAAGATCAACATCTTGACTCGATCGTGCTGCATTTACCGTTTCGCAGGTTGCACGACCGCGCCCACCCCCAGCGAACGCGGCCGTGCGTCATACCCGATAGCCGAGGTCTTCGGCGACGAATCTCTTCGGCACCATCCGGACCCAGACGGTCCCTTTCACCTCGGGATCATCGTGCAGGTAAGAACGAAAACGCGCATCCCATTTGCTCTCGTCGGGACCGAGATACCGGCTCAGCAGCCGCTGTCCACGAGGGACGTCGAACGGCAGCACCTCGGCCTCACCGCGCGCGAGCACCTGCCGCACCAGGCCGGTGCCGACGTCGCACACGTCGACGGTCACCGCGATCGACGGCGACTCGCGGACGAGACCGGCCAGCCGTGCCCATGGTCCGGTGAGGATCCAGAAGGCCTTCTTCTCCCAGAGGTACCAGGTGGGGCGTACAGATGGCCCGGCCGCGGCGACCCTGGCCGTCAGGGGACCAGCGAGGAATTCGTCGACGTCGAACATCAGACCTCGAGCAACGTCTTGCCGAGCGCGCCCCGCGACTGCATGACCGCGTGCGCGTCCGCCGCCCGCGCGAGCGGGAACCGTTGGCCGATCACGGGTTCCAGCCGTCCGGCGGCCGCTTCGGCGAGCGCGGACTCGGTGAACGCCCGCATCTGATCGGGCCCACCGAGGCCCCGGATCACCGTGACCCCGCGCGCGGCGGCGTCCTCTTCGGACACCTCCGTCCACGAACCACTCGACAGGCCGTAGATCAGCATCCGGCCGCCCGGCTTCAGCAAACCGAACGCCGCCGTCCCGATCTCACCGCCGACCCCGTCGAACACGACGTCGACCTCGCCCGCCTTCTCCGCCCAGCCCGGCTCGCGGTAGTCGACCGCCAGGTCGGCGCCCCGCTCCCGGACGTGCTCGGACTTCGCGGCACCGCCCGCCGCGCCGACGACCTCGGCACCGGCGGCCTTGGCGAGCTGGACGACCAGCCCGCCGACCCCGCCGGCCGCCGCCTCGACGAGCACGCGCTCCCCCGGCCGGATCCGCGCGGCGGTCACCAGCGCGGTCGCCGTGCGGCCGTCGGCGAGGATCGCCACCGCGGCGTCGAGGGCCAGGCCGTCCGGCACCTCGAAAACGGCTTCGGCGTCGACCGCGACCCGTTCCGCGTAGCCCCCGGAACCGCCGGTGGAGGTCACGACGCGCTTGCCGACCAGACCGAGGTCCGCCCCTTCGCCGACCGCGCTGATCACGCCGCCGACGCCGTTGCCCGGGATCAGCGGCGGCTCGGCGCGGAACGGCCCGCCCCCGCCCGCCCGGAACTGCGTCTCGACGAACGTGATGTTGGCGAAGGCCACCTCGATCAGCACCTGGCCCGCTGCGGGCACCGGATCCGGGGCGTCGCCCGCGACGAGCACTTCGGGCCCGCCGAACTCTTTCAACCACACGGCTCTCATGTGACCCAAGGTGCAAGCTCCAGTTGACTGGAGGTCAAGCGATTGTGCCGCGAAAACCATGATCGGTTCTCAACACTGTCTCCGGCGAACGATGACACCGCCGTCCGGGTGGCTCACCGTGAGTGGCAGCACCTTGTTCGCAGAACCGTCGCCAGGAGGCTTTCCGTGCGTATCGCCGTCCCCCGTGAGATCAAGAAGCATGAATACCGGGTGGCGCTCACCCCGGCGGGCGTGCACGAACTGACCGGGCGCGGCCACGACGTCTTCGTCGAGACCGGCGCGGGCGTCGGCTCGTCCATCTCCGACGACGAGTACGTCGCCGCGGGCGCGAAGATCCTCGCCACCGCCGAGGAGACCTGGTCCGAGGGCGAACTCGTGCTCAAGGTCAAGGAGCCGATCGCCGAGGAGTACCCGCGGCTGCGCGCCGACCAGGTGCTGTTCACCTACCTGCACATCGCCGCGGACCGGCCGCTGACCGACGCGCTGCTGGCCGCGGGCACCACCGCGATCGCCTACGAGACGGTGCAGACCCCGAACCGCGCGCTGCCGCTGCTCGCGCCGATGTCCGAGGTCGCCGGACGGCTGGCGCCGCAGGTGGGCGCGTTCTCCCTGATGAAGCCGAGCGGTGGCCGCGGCGTCCTGCCCGGCGGCATCCCCGGCGTCCACCCGGCGCGCGTGGTCGTGATCGGCGGCGGTGTCGCAGGCCTCAACGCGGCGCGGGTCGCGCTCGGCCTCGGCTCGGACGTCGAGATCCTCGACACCAACGTCGACCGCCTCCGCCAGATCGACAACGACTTCGGCGGCCGCATCCGCACGGTGACCTCGAACGCGCTTTCGGTCGAGCAGTCCGTGCTGGAGGCCGACATGGTCATCGGCGCGGTGCTCGTGCCCGGCGCGAAGGCCCCGAAGCTGGTCTCGAACGACCTCGTGTCGCGGATGCGTCCCGGCAGCGTGCTGGTGGACATCGCGATCGACCAGGGTGGTTGCTTCGCCGACTCGCGGCCGACCACGCACGACGAGCCGACCTACAAGGTCCACGAGTCGGTGTTCTACTGCGTCGCGAACATGCCGGGCGCGGTGCCCCGCACCTCGACCTACGGCCTGACCAACGTGACGCTGCCGTACGCCGTCCAGCTGGCGGACCACAGCTGGCAGAAGGCGCTGCAGGCCGACGCTTCGCTCGCGAAGGGCCTCAACACGCACGCGGGCGCGCTGACCAACGCCCCGGTCGCGGCCGCGCACGACCTGCCCGCCACGGAGCTGGCCGCCGTCCTGGCCTGACCCCCCACGCCACACTCCCACGCGAGGGACCTTTGCCCAAGAGCAAAGGTCCCTCGCTCCATGAGGACACCTTCACGAACTCAGGAACCGATCGTCACCAGGCCAGGGCGCCCCGCGCCCTAGGCCAACCCCGTCGCCAACCGGCGCCGACCGCACCGCGGGGGTCCGGGGGGCTCGGCCCCCCGGGTGATACGACGAAGCCCCACCTTCGGGAAGGTGCGCAAGCACCGACCAAGGTGGGGCAAAGGGGCTGAGGGCGGCCCGCTCGACCAGCCTGGGGGTCACTGGGAGCGGGCCGCCTCCTACATCGTAGGTAATAAGTCGCCGTCGCGCTGCATGGGGTTGCCATGTCTTCCGAATTATTTCTTCACGAACCTCTGGTGGAGTCGGTGATTTTCCGCGCTCTGCGTCGTATATCCGGTAGTCAGCGGCCATTCGGCGCAGCGGCGGGTGCCCTGGAGGACGGATTCGTCACCCGGTGGAACGTGACGAAGGTCGCTTTCGGCGGATTGACCCCTTCCTCGGGTGCGGACTCACCCCGTGAGGCAGGATGTCGCGTGATCGGCCTTCGTCAACAAAAGGGGACGGTATGCACGACGGCAGTGGCCGCATCGCGGTGCAGAACCTGAGCAAGCAGTTCGGTGCGGTCAACGCGGTCCAGAATCTGAGCTTCACGGTGGAGCCCGGTTCGGTGACCGGCTTCCTGGGGCCCAACGGGGCCGGGAAGACGACGACGCTGAGGATGCTGCTCGGGCTGGTGACGCCCACGAACGGCACGGCGACCATCAACGGGCGCCCGCACGACCAGCTGGGGAATCCGGCACGGGTCGTCGGTTCGGTGCTGGAGAACGAGGGTTTCCACCCGGGACGCACGGCGCGGAATCACCTGCGCGTGTACTCGGCGGCGATCGGGATGCCGGATCAGCGGGTGGACGAGGTCCTGGGGCTGGTGGGTCTTTCGTCGGCGGCGGACCGCAAGGCGGGCGGGTTCTCGCTCGGTATGCGGCAGCGGCTGGCGCTGGCGACGGCGTTGCTGGGGAATCCGCAGGTGCTGGTGCTGGACGAGCCGACGAACGGGCTCGACCCCGAAGGCATCCTGTGGCTTCGGAACTTCCTGCGCGCGTACGCGCGTGAGGGGCGCACGGTGCTGGTCTCGAGCCACCTTCTGAACGAGGTGGAGCAGACGATCGACCAGGTCGTGATCATCAGCCAGGGCATGACGCGCTACAACGGCTCGCTGGACCAGTTGCGCAAGAGCAACCAGTCGCGGGTGCTGGTGCAGTCCGCCGACGCGAGCGGTCTCGTCTCCGCGTTGCAGGAGGCGGGGATCACGCAGGTCGCGCCGATGCCCGACGGCCGGGTCGCGGTCTCCGGCGCGACGGTGCAGCAGATCGGTGACGTCTCCGCGAAGGCGAGCATCGCGGTCTACGGCATGCAGGAGGAGACGGCGGATCTTGAGCGCATGTTCTTCCAGCTGACGCAGGGCCAGTACGCGGCGCCGCAGCCCGGTTTCCAGCAGGGCCCGCCGCCGGGCTACCAGGGTCCGCCTCCGGGCTATCAGGGCCCGCCGCCCGGTTATCAGGGGCCGCCGCCCGGCTACGCGCCGCAGAACACGCCGCCGCCCGGTTTCGCGCCGCCGCAGCAGTTCCAGCAGCAGGGTCAGCCGCCGCAGCAACCGCAGTACCAGCAGGCGCCGCCTCAGCAGCAGGCGCAGCAGCAGGGCCAGAACGAGGGCTGGGGAGGCCAGGGCTGATGGGCAACCTGATCAAGGCGGAGTTCCGCAAGACGCTCACGCTCAAGGCGTGGTGGGCGCTGATGATCCCCGCGGTGGTCTTCGCTTTCGCGTTCGCCCTGTTCTGGGGCATGGTCACCAACGACTTCAGCGACTTCCTCGGCCGCTCGGACACCCGTGAGCTGACCGAGGCGCTCGGCATCTCGACCGGTGAGCTGCCGGTCGGTCTGCTCGCGCTCGGGCACGGCATCAACATCGGCACGATGATCCCGATCATCTTCGGCGTCTTCGCCCTCGCCGGCGAGTACACGAAGAAGACGATCACGACGACGTTCCTCACCGCCCCGAACCGGGTTTCGGCGTTGAGCGCGAAGATGATCACCTACATCGCCTGGGGCGCGATCTACGGCGTGATCATCGTGGGCGCGGCGAGCCTCGGCACCGTGATCACGGTCGACAGCCAGCGCCTGCCGACGGCGGGCCAGTGGCTGGGCGTGCTGGGCGCGGGTGTCCTCGCGACGATCCTGGCGACCCTGTTCGGTATCGGGGTCGGCGCGGTCTGGCGCAGCGTGGTCGGCAGCATCATCACGCTGACCATCTGGATGCTGGTGGTCGAGAACGTGCTGGTGTTCGTCATGTTCGGTGCCGCCGACATCACCTGGCTGGGCGGCGTCCTGCCGAACGGCACGGTCAACGGCATCGTGGGCGCCATCGGCGCGGAGGCGTTCGGCGCCGCCGGCGTGAAGGTGCCCGGCCTGCAGGACGAGACGGCGTGGGCGCTGCAGTACGCGGCCGGTGCCCCCGGCGCGTTCTCGTGGTGGGCCTCGGCGCTCATCTTCTTCGGCTGGACGATGATCTTCTTCCTCGCCGGCTGGGCCGTGAACCAGAAGAAGGACATCACGTAAGTCACAGTCCACAAGCGCCATGAAAGGTCCTTTCCTTGCAAATTTCGCAAGGAAAGGACCTTTCATGGCGTTCGGCCCTGCGCGAACCGGCCGGGACTGTCGGTGCGGACGCCTAGGCTTGCGGGGTGACTACTGCTCCACCTCGTCCGCGTCAAGCCAGTCCGGCTCGTGAGACCACCCCCGCACCCGCCGGAGGCTGGATCCGCCGTCTGGCCGCTTCGTGCTGGAAACATCCGTGGCTCGTCGTGCTCTCGCTGGGTGCGGCGATCATCGGCGTCGGGCTCCAGGCCGCCGGTCCGCTGCTGATCCGCGAGGCGCTGGACGACGCCGTCGCGGGCGACACCTCCCGCCTCGGCCTGCTCGCCACCGTGATGGCGGTGCTTCAGGTGCTGACCTTCGGCAACGCGTTCGCCCGCCGGTACGTCGGCGGGCGGCTGGCCCTCGACGTCCAGCACGACCTGCGCCGCCAGGTGTTCGGCGCGGTCTCGCGGCTCGACGGCGGCAAGCAGGACGCGTTGCGCACCGGCCAGGTCGCCTCGCGCGCGATCTCGGATCTGCAGCTGGTCACGTCGGTCCTGATGCAGGTACCGCTTTCGGCGGGTTCGGTGATCTTCGCGTTGCTGTCGCTCGGCGCGATGCTGTGGATGTCGCCGACGCTGACCCTGATCGCGATGGTGGTCGCCCCGGCGATCGCGATCATCATGGCGGTGAGCCGGAAACGGCTCTTCCCCGCGACCTGGGCGGCCCAGCAGCGCGCGGCCGACGTCGCGCAGCAGGTCGAGGAGACCGTCACCGGCGTACGCGTCGTGAAGGGCTTCGGTCAGGAAGCGCGCGAAGTCGCGAAGCTGGAGAAGACGGCGAAGAAGCTCTTCGCGGAACGCATGCGCGCAGCCCGGCTCTCGTCCTTGCCGACGGCCACGACGGCGGCGCTCCCCGCCGCGGGACAGGTCGCGGTGCTGGCGGTCGGCGGCGTCCTGGCGTTGAAGGGCGAGGTCAGCCTCGGCACCTTCCTGGCGTTCGCGACCTATCTGTCCATCCTGATCGGCCCGGCCCGGATGATCTCCAGCCTCGTCGTGCAGGCCCAGCTGACCAGGGCGGGCGCGGAACGGGTCAACGAACTCATCGACGCGCAGCCCGACGTCGTCGACAGCCCGGACGCGCGGCCGTTGCCCGACGGCCCGCTCGGTGTCCGGCTGGAGGACGTCGCCTTCGGCTACACGCGGTCGGATCCCGTGCTCGACGGTCTCACCCTGGAGGCGCGGCCGGGCGAAACACTCGCGCTGGTCGGCACGGCCGGTTCGGGCAAATCGACGATCTCCTTGCTGCTGCCCCGGTTCTACGACGTGCACAGCGGCTCGGTCCAGGTCGGCGACCTCGACGTCCGCGACGTCCGGCAGCACGATCTGCGCGGTGCGATCGGCGTGGTCTTCGAAGAGGCGTTCCTCTTCTCGTCGTCGGTACGCGACAACATCGCCTACGGCAGGCCGGACGCGAGCGACGAAGAGATCCGCGCGGCCGCACGGGCGGCGGAGGCGGACGAGTTCATCCAGCGCCTCCCCGACGGCTACGACACGCTCGTCGGCGAGCGCGGGCTCACGTTGTCGGGCGGTCAGCGGCAACGGCTCGGCCTCGCCAGGGCGCTGATGACCGATCCGCGCGTGCTGGTCCTCGACGACGCGACCTCCGCCATCGACACGGTCACCGAGGCGGCGATCCACGACACGCTGCGTTCGGTCACCGCGAGCCGGACGACCCTGCTGATCGCGCACCGCCGTTCCACCCTCGCCCTCGCCGACCGGATCGCCGTGCTCGACAAGGGCCGCGTCGTCGACGTCGGCACCGAGGAGGAACTGCTCGCCCGCTGCCCGCTGTTCCGCGAACTCGTCGCGGGTCCGGGCGACGACGTCGAGGAGCCGCATCGCTGCGAGGGTCTCGACTGCGGGCCCGCCGGGATCACCCCCGCGCTGTGGCCGGAGCAGGACAAGGCCGACGAGCTGGCCGGCGAGCGGAAGGGCTCGGGCGGCGAATGGGACGTCGACCTGCCGCCGAGCCAGGAGCTCATCGAAGGCGTCCGGAAACTGCCGCCCGCCACGGATGTCCCGCGGTTGCCGGGCACGGACGTCACCGCGCCCGAACCGAAGTTCCGCCTCGGCCGCCTGCTGAAACCGGTGCGCGGCCCGCTCGCCTTGGTGATCGGGCTGGTCGCGGCGGACGCGCTGGCCACCATCGCGATGCCCGCGCTGTATCAGCACGGCATCGACAACGGGGTGCGCGCCGGCGCGGAGGCGGTGATCTGGCTGGCCGCCGGGATCGGCGCGCTGGTGATCCTCACCGACTGGCTGGTGGTGTACCTCCAGACGAAGATGACGGCGCGGGTCGGCGAGACGGTGCTGTATTCGCTGCGCGTGCGCAGTTACGCCCATCTGCAGCGGCTCGGGCTCGACTTCTACGAACGCGAGCTGTCCGGGAAGATCATGACCCGGATGACCACCGACGTCGACGCGCTCTCGACGTTCCTGCAGACCGGTGTCGCGCAGGCGGTGGTGAGCGCGCTGACGCTGGTCGGGATCGCGGCGGCGTTGATGATCACCGACCTCGGCTTGGCCGCGTACGCGCTCGCGGTGCTGCCGATCCTCGTCGTGGCGACCGTGATCTTCCGCCGCGCGTCGTCCAAGGCGTACACCGAAGCCCGGGAACGGGTCAGTGTCGTCAACGCGGACATGCAGGAGAACGTGAACGGGCTGCGGGTCGCGCAGGCGTACACGCGCGAGGAGCGCACGGCCGAGAAGTTCGCGTCCCGAAGCGACGAATACCGGCGTTCGCGGCTTCGCGCCCAGCGTCTTGTCGCGACGTACTTCCCTTTCGCGGCAATGCTTTCCGGGCTGGCCGAGGTCGTCGTGCTGATCGTCGGCGCGAACCGGGTGGCGGCGGGTACGTTGTCGGCCGGTGTGCTGGTGGCGTTCCTGTTGTACCTGGGGCAGTTCTTCTCGCCGATCCAGCAACTGTCCTCGGTGTTCGACGGCTACCAGCAGGCGCGGGTCGGCCTGACGCGGATCGGCGATCTCCTGCGCACACCGACTTCCGTTCCGCAGGCGGAGAACCCGGTCGCCATGCCGGAGCGCCTGCGCGGCGAGGTCTCCTTCAAGGACGTCGATTTCGCTTACACCGCAACGGACGAACCCGCCCTCTCACAGCTCTCACTGGACGTCGCGCCCGGCGAGACCGTCGCACTGGTCGGCGCGACGGGCGCCGGGAAGTCGACGGCGGTGAAGCTCGTCGCGCGGTTCTACGACGCGACCGGCGGCGTGGTCCGGATCGACGGGACCGACATCCGCGAGTACGACCTCGCCGCCCTGCGCACGCGAATGGGCGTGGTACCGCAGGAAGCGCATCTGTTCTCGGGAACCGTCGCGGACAATGTGCGCTACGGCAGGCCTTCCGCGACGGACGCGGAGGTCGAGGAGGCCGTCCGGTCCGTCGGCGCGCTCGACGGTGTCGCCGCGCTCCCTGCCGGTTTCCACCAGCCCGTCGGTGAACGCGGACGGTCCCTTTCGGCCGGGCAACGGCAACTCGTCGCCCTCGCCCGCGCCGAACTCGTGGACCCGGACGTCCTCCTGCTCGACGAGGCGACCGCGGCACTCGACCCGTCCACCGAAGCCGCCGTCCTGCGCGCGACCGAACAACTCGCGCGCCGCCGCACGACGTTCGTGGTCGCGCACCGTCTCGCCACCGCCGCCAAAGCGGACCGGATCGTGGTGCTGGACCACGGCCGGATCATCGAACAGGGCACGCACGCGGAACTCGTCGCCGCGGGCGGCCACTACGCACGCCTTTGGTCCCTCGGCTGACCGTGCCGCGGTCGTGTCGTCCGTCCAATCACGCGTGTCACGCCTTCAAGCACGTCGAACGCCACTCACGACGCCGTTCCCCCTCACCCAGCCGCGAGGTCGAGCTGGAACTGCGCCCCCGGCGTCTCCGGCTCCCACCCCCGCGCCAGCGCCTGCCGGATCGCGCGTTCGACGTCCGAAGGCAGCACCGCCTTCGACGGCACCCCCAGGTAATTCAACGGATGCGCGTGCTCGGTCCGGACCACCAGCACGGCACCCCGCGCGTCCTCGAGTTCCACCCCGTACGAAAGGAAGAATCCGCCTTCCTGTGCATAAGTGGGCTTACGCCGGACGATCCACCGGTAAGCGGTGTCATCGACCACGATTCGTCGCGATCCCTTGCGCAGCAATGCCATGCGTTCAGCATGACCCGATGGGCAAGGGAATTTCGGTCGCGCACGTCCCCGGCACCTGTCACGCTGACCGGGAAATGAAAGAAGAGATCCCGGCGCGCCAGATCCGCGCCCTGTACACCGAAACCACGATCCGCGTCTATCAGGCGTACGCCCCGGCCATCGCCGACGCCGCGCTGAAGGCCGGCACTTTCGTGCCGCCGTTCAAACGCGAACGCATGACCTGGATCAAGCCGTCCTTCCTCTGGATGGCGTACCGCTGCGGCTGGGCCGCGAAGCCCGGCCAAGAGCGCGTACTCGCCCTCGACATCACTCGCGAGGGTTTCGCCTGGGCGCTCGAACACGCGGCGCTCAGCCACTACGACGCGGACGTCCATCCCGACCGGAAGACGTGGCAGAACGAGGTCAAGACCAGCCCGGTCCGCATCCAGTGGGATCCGGAACGCAGCATCCGGCTCGGCCCCCTGAAGCACCGTTCGCTCCAGATGGGACTGAGCGGCGAGGCCGTCGATCGCTATGTCGACAAATGGATCACCGCGGTCACCGACGTCACCCCGGTCATGCGCGAGGTCGGCGCCCTGGTCGCGGCGAACCGCGTCGAAGACGCCGAAGCGCTGCTACCCGCGGAGCGTCCGTACCCCGGCTAAGGCCGCCACTTCAGGCCGCCCATCCCGGCGACCTCCAGGTCCTGGACCGAAGCCCACCGGACGGTCCCCGGCCGGACGTGCACGCCTGCCGCCACCGTCCAGTCCGGCTCGTCGGGCTCGACGTGCTCCATCTCCTTGAAGTCGGCGAGCGTCGGCCAGACCGCCGAGCACGAGTCGCACATCAACACGACTTTGCCGGACTCGGTGACCAGCGGGCGCACGCGCCCCTCGTCCCAGAACGACGGGCACTCGTCCAGCCACATGGGCCGCCACCACCTCGCGGGGATCGGCGGCCGGCACGACACCGGCCGCATCCTCCACCCAGCGAAGCGCCCCGACGTGAACTCCAGGCTGTCCGGGCACGACGACCCAGCCAACCTTTACCGACCAAACAGTGACCTGACCTGCACGGACGGTGAAAGTGGCAGCAAAGGTCCCCTGCTCCCCCGACCGGCGGCAGGTGAGGGCGGCGAGTGGGCTATTTTCGGTCTCTTGATCGAGACAGTGACCCATGACCTAGTGCGCCACGCCTCACACAGGCCAGTTCCATCACACGGCTGCGACCGAGGGGGTTAGCCTGGTAGGCGCATCAGCGGTGTTCAAGATCTCGAGACGGATAGAGGCGAGTCCAAGCCGTGTCCAGCAGCAGCCCTGCGTCACAATTCGGCCCCAACGAGTGGCTGGTCGAGGAAATGTACGACCAGTTCCTCGCCGACCCCAGCTCAGTCGATGCCGCCTGGCACGACTTCTTCGCGGATTTCAAGCCAACGCAGGACGCGAAGACCAAGGCTGAAGGCGCACGCCCGGCCCCCGCGGCTCCCGCCAAGGAGAGCGCGGCCTCCAACGGCCAGGCCACGAAGCCTGCCCCGAAGACCGAGCCCACCGCGAAGCAGACAGCCCCGGCGAAGGCCGCCCCGAAGACCGAGGCGAAGCCCGCCCCGAAGGCGGCGGCGCCCAAGGCGGCGGAGAAGGCCCCCGCCAAGCCGGCCGAGAAGGACGCCGAGGCGGAGTCGAAGCAGCTCCGTGGCGCCGCGGCGGCGATCGCGAAGAACATGGACGCCTCGCTGTCCGTGCCGACGGCCACGAGTGTGCGCGCCGTCCCGGCGAAGCTGATGGCCGACAACCGCATCGTCATCAACAACCACCTCAAGCGCACGCGCGGCGGCAAGATCTCCTTCACGCACCTCATCGGCTACGCGATGGTCCGGGCGCTGAAGAACTTCCCGAACATGAACCGGCACTACCAGCTGATCGACGGGAAGCCGTTCGCGATCACGCCGGAGCACGTGAACTTCGGTCTCGCGATCGACATGAAGGGCAAGGAAGGCTCCCGCACGCTCGTCGTGGCCTCCATCAAGGCCACCGAGAACATGACCTTCATGCAGTTCTGGCAGGCCTACGAGGAGATCGTCAAGAAGGCCCGCAACGGCAAGCTGACCGCCGACGACTTCGCCGGCACCACGATCTCGCTGACCAACCCCGGCGGCATCGGCACCAACCACTCGGTGCCGCGTCTGCAGGCCGGCCAGGGCGCGATCATCGGCGTCGGCGCCATGCAGTACCCGGCGCATTTCGAGGGCACCAGCGAGAAGGCGCTGGTCGACCTCGGCGTCTCGAAGATCATGACGCTGACCTCGACGTATGACCACCGCATCATCCAGGGCGCGGAGTCGGGCGAGTTCCTCAAGCGCATCCACGAGCTGCTGCTCGGCGAGGACGGCTTCTACGACGACGTCTTCACCAGCCTGCGCCTGCCGTACGAGCCGATCCGCTGGGTCGCCGACATCCCGGACGGCCCGGTCGACAAGACCGCGCGCGTCATCGAGCTGATCGACGCCTTCCGCATGCGCGGTCACCTGATGGCCGACACCGACCCGCTGAACTACCGGCAGCGCAGCCACGCCGACCTCGACGTCCTCTCCCACGGCCTGACCCTGTGGGACCTGGACCGCGAGTTCCCGGTCGGCGGCTTCGCCGGCCAGGAGCGGATGAAGCTGCGCGACATCCTCGGCGTGCTGCGCAACTCCTACTGCCGCACCGTCGGCATCGAGTACACGCACATCCTCGACCCCGAGGAGCGCCGCTGGATCCAGGACCGCGTCGAGATCCCGCACGAGAAGCCGGACCCCGCGGTCCAGAAGTACGTGCTCTCGAAGCTCAACGCCGCCGAGGCGTTCGAGACCTTCCTGCAGACCAAGTACGTCGGCCAGAAGCGGTTCTCCCTCGAAGGCGGCGAGACGGCGATCCCGCTGCTGGACACGCTGCTGGACAAGGCCGCCGAGCACGAACTCGACGAGGTCGTCATCGGCATGCCGCACCGCGGCCGCCTGAACGTGCTCGCGAACATCGTCGGCAAGCCGATCGCGCAGATCTTCCAGGAGTTCGAGGGCAACCTCGACCCGGGCCAGGCGCACGGTTCCGGTGACGTGAAGTACCACCTCGGCGCCGAGGGCAAGTACTTCCGCATGTTCGGCGACGGCGAGACCAAGGTGTCGCTGACCGCGAACCCGTCGCACCTGGAGACCGTCGACCCGGTCCTCGAGGGCATCGTCCGCGCGAAGCAGGACATCCTCGACAAGGGTGGCGAGGGCTTCACCGTCCTCCCGGTCCTCATGCACGGCGACGCGGCCTTCGCGGGCCAGGGTGTCGTGGCCGAGACCCTGAACCTGGCGCTGCTGCGCGGCTACCGCACCGGCGGCACCGTGCACGTCATCGTCAACAACCAGGTCGGCTTCACCACCGCGCCCGAGCACTCGCGTTCGAGCCAGTACGCCACCGACGTCGCGAAGATGATCGGCTCGCCGATCTTCCACGTGAACGGTGACGACCCCGAGGCCGCGCACTGGGTGGCCAAGCTGGCCGTCGACTACCGCCAGGCGTTCCACAAGGACGTCGTGATCGACCTGATCTGCTACCGCCGCCGCGGCCACAACGAGGGCGACGACCCCTCGATGACGCAGCCGGCGATGTACGACATCATCGACACGAAGCGTTCGGTCCGGAAGACCTACACCGAATCGCTCATCGGCCGCGGCGACATCTCCGTCGAAGAGGCCGAAGCCGCGTTGCGCGACTTCTCCAGCCAGCTGGAGCACGTGTTCAACGAGGTCCGCGAGCTGGAGAAGCACCCGGCGAAGGCCAGCCCCTCGGTCGAGGAGGAGCAGCAGGTCCCGGCCAAGGTGCCCACCGCGACGACCACCGAGGTCATCGAGCACATCGGCGACGCGTTCCTCAACGTGCCCGAGGGCTTCACCCCGCACCCGCGGGTCAAGCCGGTCATGGAGCGCCGTCACAAGATGTCCCGCGAAGGCGGCATCGACTGGGCGTTCGGTGAGCTGCTCGCCTTCGGTTCGCTGGCCATGGAAGGCCGCCTCGTGCGGCTGTCCGGCCAGGACTCCCGCCGCGGCACCTTCACCCAGCGCCACTCGGTGCTGATCGACCGCAAGACCGGCCAGGAGTACTCGCCGCTGGCCAGCCTCGCCGAGAACCAGGGCCGCGTGATGATCTACGACTCGGCGCTGTCCGAGTACGCGGCGGTCGGCTTCGAATACGGCTACTCCGTGGCCAACTCCGAAGCGCTGGTCATGTGGGAAGCGCAGTTCGGTGACTTCGTCAACGGGGCGCAGACCGTCATCGACGAGTACATCTCCTCCGGCGAGGCCAAGTGGGGCCAGCTCTCCGACGTCGTGCTGCTGCTGCCGCACGGCCACGAAGGCCAGGGCCCGGACCACACCTCCGGCCGCATCGAGCGCTTCCTCTCGCTGTGTGCGGAGGGCTCGATGACCGTCGCTGTGCCGTCGACCCCGGCGAACTACTTCCACCTGCTCCGCCGCCACGCCCTCGACGGGGTGAACCGGCCGCTGATCACCTTCACCCCGAAGTCGATGCTGCGCAACAAGGCGGCGACCTCGGCGGTCGAGGACTTCACCGGGCAGACGAAGTTCATGTCGGTCATCGACGACGCCGTCGTCGACCCGTCGAAGGTCCGCAAGGTCCTGCTGACGTCGGGCAAGCTGTACTGGGAGCTGGTGGCCGAGCGCACGAAGCGCGAGGCGAACGACGTCGCGATCGTGCGCGTCGAGCAGTACTACCCGCTGCCGAAGAAGAAGCTGCTGGCGGCGCTGGAGCGCTACAACGGCGCTCCCGCGGTCTGGGTCCAGGAGGAGCCGGAGAACCAGGGCGCGTGGCCGTTCTTCGGCCTGAACCTGCCCCGGAAGCTCCCGGAGGTGTTCTCCAACCTGGATGTCGTGTCGCGTCGTCCGATGGCCGCCCCGTCGGCCGGTTCGTCCAAGGTGCACGAGGTCGAGCAGAAGGCGCTGATCGCGCGGGCGTTCGACTGATCGCCTGAACGTCCGTGAAGGCCTCCTTCCCTACTCTCAAGGTAGGGAAGGAGGCCTTCACGGCATCCGGGTGTCGAAAACGGCGGGTCCCGTTCGTGTAGGGGGCAAACGACCGAAGGAGACACCATGAACACCCTGCTCGACGGCCTCAAGCTCCCCGAATCCGCCCGCTGGCACGACGGCCGTCTCTGGCTGGCGAACTGGGGCGACGGCGAGATCCTCGCCGTCACGCCCGGCGGCGAAAGCGAAGTCGTCGCGAACGTGCCGTCCGCGATGCCGCTCACGTTCGACTGGCTGCCCGACGGCCGCCTCCTCATCGTCGACGGCCCGAACGCGCGCCTGCTGAACGCCGACCTGAGCCGCTACGCCGATCTGAGCGGCATCGCCGCCCTGTGGAACGAGGTCGCCGTCGACGGCCGCGGAAACGCCTTCGTCAACGGCACGAACGACTTCCAGTCGCCCGGCGTCATCGCCGTCGTCACCCCGGACGGCGAGGTACGCCAGGTCGCCGACGGGATCCTGTTCGGCAACGGCATGGTCGTCACACCCGACGGCGGGACGCTGATCGTCGCCGAGTCGTACGGCAACCGGCTCACCGCGTTCGACATCGCCGAGGACGGTTCGCTGTCCGGCAGGCGGGTGTGGGCCGAACTCGGCGGCGATCACCCGGACGGCATCTGCCTGGACGCCGAAGGAGCCGTTTGGTACGCGGACGTCGCGAGCAAGCACTGCGTCCGCGTCCGCGAAGGAGGCGAAGTGCTGCAGAAGGTCGAAGCCGACCGTGGCTGCTTCTCCTGCGTGCTCGGCGGCGAGGACGGGCGTTCGCTCTACGTCCTCGCCGCGGAGTGGCACGGCTGGGAGAACCCGTTCGGCGACGGGCCGAGCGGGCAGGTCCAGGTCACCGAGGTCGGTTAACCGATCGCCTCGGAGGTCGCCCTGGCCATCTTCAGGGCGTTCTCCTTGCACACCGTCTGGTTGACCGTCCCGGACGGGTTCGGGCCGGTCACGATGATCTCGCCCTCGACGTTGCCCTGGTAGAACTTGATCTGGCACTGGCTCGGCGAATCGAGCTTGGTGTGCACGGCTTTGGTGGACTTCGCCATGGTGGGGATGAGGACGCCGCCGTCGGTCACGGCGTTCTCGACCCCGGCCTTGGCCCACGCCTCGCCCGCGCCCGAACCCGGCTCCTTCGACTTCGACAGGTACATCGAGACGGTCGCCGACGGCGCGTTCGGTTCACGCCAGGAGCAGGACGAACGCGTGTAGGTGATCTCGTCGTTCGACGTGCTCGCCGGTTCCTCGCCCTTCGGCGTTTCGAGCGGCGGCAGGTTCCGCACCTTGCTGCCGATCTTTTCGCAGCCGGGCATCGAGGAGTACTTGTCCGGCGGGCCGCTCTTCTTGGACGAGGTCGGTGAAGCGGTCGACGACGAGCCGGAGTCGGACAGCAGCAGGAAGGCCGCGACCCCGCCACCGCCGAGCAGCACCACCGCGCCGAGGATGAGCCCGACGATCAGTCCGGTGTTCGACTTCTTCGGCGGCGGCCCGTATCCGGGCTGCGGGTAGCCGGGGTATCCCTGCGGTGGATACGGCTGCTGAG
The DNA here is from genome assembly GCF_001905755.1 of Amycolatopsis sp. CB00013. Taxonomy (NCBI): domain Bacteria; kingdom Bacillati; phylum Actinomycetota; class Actinomycetes; order Pseudonocardiales; family Pseudonocardiaceae; genus Amycolatopsis; species Amycolatopsis sp. CB00013. The sequence continues at coordinate 604,343 of NZ_LIWC01000006.1, forward strand.
GTCCCTGCTGGTAGGGCGGTCCGGGCTGCATGCGGAGAGGTTAAAGCCTCACGACGGTCCTTAGTGGACGAATGCCGCAACTGGGCGCCGAATCACCCTCCGGATACGGGAAGGCCCCCTTCCCAGCAGGAGGAAGGGGGCCTTCACGTACTCCAGGGGTGGATCAGACGGTCAACGACCAGCTGTTGAGCGAGCCGGTGTCGATCCGGTACACGTCCTGAACCTTCAGCTTCCACGCGCCGTTCGCGGCCTCGGCCGAGGCGTTCACGGTGTAGGTGGTGTTGATGTTGTCGGACGAGTCGCCGCTCGAACCCTTCAGGCGGTACGAGGTGCCATCGGGCGCGACCAGGTCGATGACCAGGTCACCGACGTAGGTGTGCGTGATGTTCACCGCGACCTTGGTGGTGCCCGAAGCGTTGCGGGCGCAGTTGGCGACCGTGATCGTGCTGGTCACCGCGGCACCGGCGTCGGGGATGGCGACGACGCCGCTGTTGGTCTGCGTGCCACAGGGGGTCGGCTCGGGGCCGGGGCCACCGCCGCTGCCGGTGTTGAGCAGCACGTTCGGCGAACCGGTGCCCGGGTTGGTCACCTTGCCCTTGACGCCGGCGTTGACCAGCGCGTCGCGGACCTGAGCGGGCGTCGCCGACGGGTTGGCGGAGGCGTACAGGGCCGCCGCGCCCACGACGTGCGGGGTCGCCATCGAGGTGCCGCTGATGGTGTTGGTGCCGTTGTTCAGCCAGGTCGACGTGATGCCGCTGCCCGGCGCGAAGATGTCGAGGCAGGTGCCGATGTTGGAGAAGTCGGACCGGGCGTCGGTGTTGGTGGTCGAACCGACGGTGATCGCCTCGGGCGTACGGGCCGGGGAGCTGTTGCACGCGTTGGCGCCGTAGTCGTTACCGGCCGCGACACCGTAGGTGACACCCGACGCGATCGACCGCTGCACGGCCTGGTCGAGGGTCGTCGAAGCGCCGCCACCGAGGCTCATGTTCGCGACGGCGGGCTTGACGGCGTTGGCGGTCACCCAGTCGACACCGGCGATGACGCCGGCGGTCGTGCCGGAACCGGAGCAGTTCAGCACGCGGACGGCGACGAGCTTGACGCCCTTGGCCAGACCGTGCGCGGTACCGCCGATGGTGCCGGCGACGTGGGTGCCGTGGCCCTGGCAGTCCGTGGCGTCGTTGTCGTTGTCGACGGTGTCACGGCCGTGGGTCGCGCGCCCGCCGAAGTCGGGGTGCGTGGTGAGGATGCCGGTGTCGACGACGTACGCGGTGACGTTCGACGCCGTGGTGCTGTAGCTGTACTTCTGGTCCAGCGGAAGGCTCTGCTGGTCGACCCGGTCCAGGCCCCACGACGGCGGGTTCAGCTGGTCCGTCGAGATCGAGACGGTCTGGTTCTGCTCCACGTACGCGACGGCGGGGTCGGCGGCGACGCGCTTCGCCTGCTTTTCGGTCAGCGCACCGGAGAAACCGCGGACGGAAGACGCGAAGGTCTTCTCGACCGTGCCGCCGTGGCGCTGGGTCACGCTCTTCGCGGTGGCTTCGACCGACGAGCCGTCCTTCAGCACGACGATGTAGCTGTCCTTGATCGCCTTGGCGCTGCCGGCGTTGACGATCGAACCTTCCGCCGCCGACGCGACGGTGGTGCCGCCGAGCGCGGTCAGCACCGCGACGGCCGCGGCCACACCGAAGGCGGGCAGTCGTCTCTTCAAGGTTCCCAGGGAATTGTTCAAGATATTCCTCCCAGGCAGGGTCGACCCACGGGCATGAAGAAGCCCGCCGGATCGTTGGGGTGAATCAGAGGTGAACCGCGTTCCACTTAGGAGCGCAGGCTGAGACTAAGTCGCGTTTTCACCCCAAGGAAGACCTTGCATTACGGACATCCCGGTAGTAATGGGCACCGCGTCGGCGCAGCTCGGGCACCGTTCAGCCCCCGCCTTTAGTCGCGTTTTGCGCCCGTACGGCCCACGAAGAATTGGGGATCCGCACATCTGGTGGTCGTTTTCCCGCCCTCCCGGCGTTTCACGCACGGGGAAGTACACACGGATGGCCGCCTACTAAAGTCGTGACGTCGGCGGGCGGAAAACGATTTCCATCCTACCTTCGGATGGAGCACACTCGGGCGCATGCTGCTCCGACAGGAAATCCCGGCCGACCGCGAGGCGATCCACGCCGTGCATCTGGCCGCGTTCGCGAAACTCAGTGTCCCGGTGGTCGAGGCGAAACTCGTCGACGAGCTACGGGAGGACGGCGACCTGATCGGCGCACTGTCCATCGTGGCCGAACGCGACGGGAAGGTCGTCGGGCACGTCTGTTGCAGCCCGTCGAAGCTCGGCGGCGACGAGAAGTCGACGGTCGGCCTCGGCCCGCTCGGCGTCCTGCCCGAGTACCACGCCTCCGGCGTCGGCTCCGCGCTCGTGCACGCCGTGCTCGGCGCGGCGGACGCGCTCGGCTACGGCGCGGTGGTGCTGCTGGGCGACCCGAACTACTACTCCCGCTTCGGTTTCGTGCTCGCCGCACAGCACGGGATCACGCCACCGGTCGCGGAATGGGCACCGCATTTCCAGGTCCGCACCCTTCGGGCGTACACGCCGGACCTCAAGGGCGAGTTCCGCTACTCACCCGCGTTCGACCGCCTCTAGCCCCTCCCGCGTTTCGTCCTCTGAATGCGGTAGTCGCACGCGCAAGGACCGCATTCAGAGGACGAAATGCCGGGGGTCAGGACGGCGCCAGGAGGTTGTTCCGGCGCAGGAACTCCTCGGCGACGTCGAGCGGGTTGCGCTTCTCCTCGCTGAACTGGACGTTCAGCTCGGTCAGCTGGTCGGTCGTGAGCGCCGCCGAAACCCGGTTCAGCGCGTCGACCTCCTTCGGTGACAACGTCCCCTTCGCCACGAACGGCACGATGTTCTGCGCGGGGAACATGTTCTTGTCGTCCACCAGCGGCACGAATCCGTTGGCGGCGATCGACGACGACGTGCTGAACAGGTCGGCGACCTGGATGTCGCCGGATTTCAGCGCGGCGACCGTGACCGGGCCGCCGGTGTCGGTCGTGCGGATCTCGGCGAACTCGCAGCCGTAGAGCGCCTTGATCTTGTCCTTCCAGCGGCTGCTCCACTGCCCCGGGCCGCCGAACACGAACTCCTTGCACCGCTTGCCGAGATCGGAGAATGTCCGGATCCCGGAATCGGCGAGTTCCTTGCGCACCACCAGGAGGTCCTTGTCCTCAGCGGGCGCCTGTTCGAGGACTTCGTATCCCGACGGCAACTTCTGTTTCAGCTGCGCGTAGACGTCCTGCGGCGTGGTCGCCTGCGTGTCCTTGTCGAAGTAGCGCAACAGGTTCCCGCTGTAGTCCGGCACCACCGAGAGCGATTTGTCCTGCAGTGCCTTGACGACGACCTCGCGGCTGCCGACCGGCGGGCGCACGGTCACGTTCTCCGCGCCCGCGTTGCGCAGCGCGCCCGCGTAGATCTGGGCCAGCAGAAGACTTTCCCCGACGTCGGACGCGCCGATGATGATGTCGCCGGTCGCGCCGCCCTCGGCCCCGCCGGCGAGCGGGTTGCCGCAACTCGCCGTCAGCAAAGCGATCCCGGCGAACAATGCCGCCACCCGCCGCCTCATACCTTCGCCTTCTTCCCGCTCGCGGCCTGTGCCAGCCGGACTCCCTTGGGCACCAGCAGTCGCTGGACACCCGCCAGCGCGAGGTCCAGCACGACGGCGAGCAACGTCGTCAGCAGCGCGCCCGCGACCACCTGCGGATAGTCCAAAATGGCCAGTCCGTCGAGCAGGAACCGGCCGAGCCCGCCGAGCCCGACGTACGCCGCCACGGCGGCCGTCGCCACCAGTTGCAGCACCGAATTCCGCACCCCGCCGAGCACCAGCGGCAGCGAGATGGGCACCTCCACCTTCCACAACCGTTGCCAGCCGGTCATTCCGATGCCCTGCGCCGCGTCGACGACGCCGTGGTCGGTCGCCTGCAGGCCCGCGTACGTCCCGGCGAGGATCGGCGGGATGGCGAGCACCACGAGGCCGATGATCGTCGAGAGCTCGCTTTCGGTGAAGAGCAGGAACAGGAAGGTCACCAGCCCCAGCGTCGGCAGCGCGCGGATCGCGTTGCCGCCACTCACCAGCAGCACCGCGCCGCGACCGGTGTGCCCGACGTAGAGGCCGAGCGGGATCGCGATGATCAGCGCGAAGACCAGCGCCAGCGCCGTGTAGCCGAGATGCTGCAGCAGCCGGGCCGGGACACCGTCCGGGCCCTGCCAGTGGGCCGGGTCGCCGAACCAGTTCAGCACGTCGCCGATCATTTCGCCCCCGCCGTGGTCGCCACCCGGTCCCAGGGTGTGAGGAGATCGCGCAGCCGGACCAGGATCAGGTCGACGATCAGCGCGAGCAGCAGCGTCGCGACGATCCCGACGACGATCGGCGAGAAGTACTCGCGCTGGAAGCCGTCGGTGAACAGCACGCCGAGCCCGCCGGTGCCGATCAGCGCGCCGACGCTGACCAGGCTGATGTTGCTGACCGAGGCCACCCGGACGCCCGCCGCGAGCACCGGCACCGAAAGCGGCAGCTCCACGGTGAGGAAACGGCGCGCGGGTTTGTAGCCGATCGCCGTGGCCGCGGCGACGACGTGCGGCGGGACGGCGTCGAGCGCGTCCAGCACCGGGCGCACCAGGAGGGCTGCGGTATAGACGGTGAGCGCCACGATGACGTTGACGCTGTCGAGGATCTTCGAACCGATGATGCCCGGGATCACCACGAACAAGGCGAGCGACGGGATCGTGTACAGCAGGTTCGACAGGACGAGCAGTACGGAGCACAAGGACCGGAACCGGTGCCCGAGCCAGCCCGCCAGCACCGCGATCACCAGGCCCAGCACCAGCGGGACCAGTGAAAGATAGATGTGGTCGAGCAGGTCGCCGAAGAACTGCGACCTGTTGTTGGCGCTGCCCAGGTAGCGGCCGAGCTCCGCGAAGAAGTCCCCCATCAGGAACTCAGCGACGGCGCTTCGATCACTTCGAGGACTTGCTGGGCTCTGACCACGCCGAGGACCTTCTGGTCGGCGTCCACCACGACACCGAGGCTCGCGGGCGACGAGAGCGCCGCGTCGAGCGCGCCCCGGATCGGCGAACCCTGGAGGTACAGCGAACCACCGGCGACGAGATCGGTCTCCGCGAGCTCTCCGTCCACAGTGGACCCTGGACGCAGCCAGCCGCGCGGCTGGCCTTCGGCGTTGACCGCGACCTGCCAGTCGTCGGACGGACCGGGGGCGGGCTTGCCGACCTCGACCCGCTTGACCTCTTCGACGACGATCCCTTCCGCGGAAAGGAAGGAAAGCCCGCGGTAGCCGCGATCCTTGCCCACGAACGACGCGACGAAGTCGTCGACGGGATGCCGCAGCACCTCCGAAGGCGTTCCGTACTGCGCGAGCACCCCGCCGACGCGGAGCACCGCGATCTTGTCGCCGAGCCGCACGGCTTCGTCGATGTCGTGGGTGACGAACACGATCGTCTTGCCCAGCTGCGACTGCAGGCGCAGCAGTTCGTCCTGCAGTTCCTCGCGGACGATCGGGTCGACCGCGGAGAACGGCTCGTCCATCAGCAGCACCGGCGAATCCGCCGCGAGCGCCCGCGCGACCCCGACGCGCTGCTGCTGGCCGCCGGAAAGCTGGGCGGGGTACCGCTTGCCGAGTTCCGACGGCAGGCCGACGGTCTCGAGCAGTTCCGCCGCGCGCTTGCGCGCCTTGCCCTTGTCCCAGCCGGACAGCAGCGGCACGGTGGCGACGTTGTCCAGCACCGTCCTGTGTGGAAAGAGGCCGGCGTGCTGGATGACGTAACCGATGCCGCGGCGCAGCAGTGCCGGGTCGCCGTCGCTGACGTCCTTGCCGTCGAGCAGCACCGTGCCCGAAGTCGGCTCGACCATCCGGTTGATCATCCGCAGCGACGTGGTCTTGCCGCAGCCGGACGGCCCGACGAAGACGGTGATGGTGCCGTCCTCCACGGTGAGGTTCAGGTCGTCGACCGCGACCGTCCCGTCCGGATACCGCTTCGTCACGCCACGGAACTCGATAGTCACGTGTCTCTCCCCATGTCTGGTCGAAAAACCGTAGCCCACATCGGCCCTGTTGGCACGGTGTCCCAGGGATCGGTTCACTAGGCTGCGGGCCGTGAGTCTTTCCGTCGATGACGTCCTCGCGGCGCACGGTGTCCACGTGCGACCGCTCCATCAGGTGATTTCCCTGCTCCGGACGGATTGGCGTGACCTCGGCGAACTGGTCCGCGTCAGCACCGCGCCACGCCGGAGTGTCGAAGACGTCCTGAACGCACTCGGCGACGACTTGGAGCGGAACGAGTCCCGCTTGCGGCTGGCCCCCGCCGCCAGGGAGAAGTACGCGCGCTTCGGGGCACGGGACCGGAAATCCGATCCCGACCTGCTGAAGACCATCACCAGCTACGTCGAGAACGTGCCCGCGCCGCTGGCCGCGCTCGATCACGTGCAGGCGACGCCGGAGACGGTGCTGAACCGGGCGCTGTGGCTGGACGAGCGGTACGACCTCGACACGGCGAAGCTGCTGTTCCTGGGCGACCACGACCTCACCTCGCTGGCCGTGCGCGCGTTGCGGCCGGACGCGGACCTCACCGTCGTCGATCTCGACGACCGCGTGCTCTCCTACATCGACGAACTCAGTGAGCGCTCCATCCGGACGCTGCACACGGATCTGCGCGTCGGCCTGCCGCCCTCGGTGACCGGGCGGATGGACCTCGTGTTCAGTGATCCGCCTTACACCCCCGAAGGAATGGGCCTGTTCGCGGCACGCGGGGTGCAGGCGCTCGCCGAACCCTCGGACGGACGGCTGCTGCTCGCCTACGGCTACAGCCCACGCCACCCCGCGCTGGGCGCGCAGGTGCAGCGGGCGCTCGCGACGCTCGGGCTGACCTTCGAAGCGATCCTGCCGGACTTCAACCGGTACTTCGGCGCTCAGGCGATCGGGAGCGCGGCGGACCTCTACGTCTGCCAGCCGACCGCGAAGTCGAAGAAGAACCGCGGCGGCAAGGGAAAGGCCGCGATCTACACGCACGGTCCGCAGTCGGTGGAGTCCGCAGGCGCGGCCAAGCCGTCATTGCTGGACAAGCTGCACGAGATCGCCACCGAAGGCGGCCTGGCACTGGAGTCGCGGCCGGTCGACTGGTCCGTTTCCGGGCCGGAAGGCGACGCGGTCGCGATGGACCTCTCGGCCGACCCCGGCCCGTGGCTGCTGCGGACCCTGCTGGGCACCAACGCGCGACGGCTGGCGCTGCTGGTCCCGAACTCGCATCCCGATCTGACGAACGCCGAGGCGCAGGGCGCGCTCAACCGGCTGGTCGGGGCGAAGTACAAGCTGCGGTTGCTGCGGAGCACCCCGGACAACCGGCACGCCATCGTCGTCGCCGACGCCGTCGAGCACCAGGACGAACTGCTGACCAGGGCGCACGCGCGGCTGGCGAACGTCTCGCTGGACGTACCGCCGGAACTGACGGACGCGCGGCTGATCGATCTGCCGCGGCACCGGCTGGCGGAGCTGCTCGCCTGAGCGTGTCAACCCCCAGATGCTAGGAACGGTCCTTTTCTTGCGAATTTCGCAAGGAAAGGACCGTTCCTAGCACTCGAGCGAGCGTGAAAGGGACCGTCACACCACGCCGTCGGCCTCAGCGGCCTTCGCGACCGCGGCGGCCACCTCAGGCGCGACACGCGGGTCCAGCGGGCTCGGGACGATCCGGTCCGGGCCGAGGTCGTCCTGCGCGACGGCGAAGATCGCGTCGGCCGCCGCCAGCTTCATGTTCTCCGTGATCGCCCGCGCACCGGAGTCCAGCGCGCCGCGGAAGACACCGGGGAACGCCAGCACGTTGTTGATCTGGTTCGGGAAGTCGCTGCGCCCGGTCGCCACGATCTTGGCGTACCGCGACGCCGCGACCGGGTGGACCTCCGGGTCGGGGTTGGACAGCGCGAACACGATCGCGTCGTCGGCCATCCCGGCCAGCAGGGTCTCGTCGATGGTCGCCCCGGACAGGCCGAGGAAGACGTCGGCGCCCTTCAGCGCCTCGCCGAGGCCGCCGCGCAGGCCGGCCGTGTTCGTGGTCTCGGCGAGCTTCCGCTTGATCGGGTTCAGGCCCTCACGACCCTCGTGGATGATGCCGCGCGAGTCGAGCACGGTGACGTCGGCGACGCCGGCGTTCTGCAGGATCCTGGCGCAGGCCACACCCGCCGCGCCCGCTCCCGAGACGACCACGCGCTGGCCGGCGATGTCCTTGCCGAGGACCTGGTTCGCCCCGCGCAGCGCCGCCAGCGTGACGATCGCCGTCCCGTGCTGATCGTCGTGCATGACCGGGCAGTCGAGGGCCTCCTTGAGGCGGTCCTCCAGCTCGAAGCAGCGCGGCGCCGAGATGTCCTCCAGGTTCACCGCGCCGAACGACGGGCGCAGCCGGACCAGGGTCTCGATGATCTCGTCGACGTCGGTGGTGTCGAGCACCAGCGGGATCGAGTCGAGCCCGCCGAAGGTCTTGAACAGGACCGACTTGCCCTCCATGACCGGCAGCGAAGCGCTCGCGCCGATGTCACCGAGGCCGAGCACCGCCGTACCGTCGCTGACCACCACGACCAGCCTGTCCGCCCACGTGTACCGCTTCGCCTTGGCCGCGTCCTCGGCGATCGCCCGGCTCACCTTCGCCACGCCAGGCGTGTACGCGACCGAAAGGTCACGCGGCGAGGAGATCGGTCGCGTGGCGGCCACGGAGAGCTTGCCGCCCTCGTGCCCCTCGAAGATCTCGGTGTCCGTCACTGGCGTGGTCATCGTGGTGGTTCCCGTCATTGCTTCCGCCGTGTCTAAGGACGGCGAAGTCTCGATTCGAGCGAAGGTCATTGGAATTCTCCTGGGACTGCGAGCGGGGGAACTGGCCGGTGAGCAGGCCAACTGGGCATGGCCCGGCCACCTGGGGTAACTCGTCCTCCGACACGGCAGCCCAGCGCGGTAGCGCCGGCCTGTCGGCGAAGCGTCCAATCGGCCATCGGTGCCGTGGGTGTGGCGACGGCCGCGGACGCAGCGGTCAGATCATTGTGACAGGCGTGCGGACCAGTGTGCCCCTCTGGTGCGGTTGATGTCACAAACGGCCCCGGGTTTCCGCAGCTCAAAAGAGGTTTCGCAAGACGTCCATCCGGTTTGGGAAGCGCTCGTTAGCATGGGGACATGCAAGCCAGGCGCCTCAGCATCCCCGACTGTTTCGAGTTCACCCCACGGGCTTTCCCCGATCACCGCGGCCTGTTCGTGGCGCCGTACCAGGAAGAAGCGTTCGTCGAAGCGGTCGGGCACCGGCTTCGTCTCGGGCAGACCAACGCCAGCGTCTCGCGCCGCGGCGCCATCCGTGGCGTGCATTTCGCCGACACCCCGCCCGGGCAGGCGAAATACGTGTTCTGCCCGAGCGGTTCGCTGCTGGACGTCATCGTCGACCTCCGGGTCGGCTCGCCCACTTTCGGGGAATGGACGTCCGTTCTGCTCGACGGCACCGACTACAAAGCGGTCTACATCGCCGAAGGCCTGGGCCACGCCTTCATGGCTCTCGAAGACGAAACGGTCATGGCGTACCTCTGCTCCGAGCCGTACGCCCCGGCGGGCGAGCACGGCGTCAACCCGCTGGACGCCGATCTCGCACTGCCCTGGCCTCAGGACATCGAACCCGTCGTGTCCGAAAAGGACACCGTGGCGCCCCTGCTGAAAGAAGCCCTGGAGCAGGGACTGCTGCCGCGGTACGACGACTGTGTGGCGTACTACGAGAAGTTGCGGTCCGCGAACTGAGTCAGCGCGCCACGTCCTCGGCCAGCACCCGTTCCACGTTCCGTTCCGCCAGCGCGGTGATCGTGACGAAGGGGTTCACCCCGGTGCTGCCCGGGATCAGCGATCCGTCGGTCACGTAGAGGTTCGGGTAGCCCTTCACCCGGCCGTACAGGTCGGTGGCCTCACCCAGCACCAGACCGCCCAACGGGTGATAGGTGAACCGGTTCTCGAACGACCGCGTATCCCCGAACAGGTCACTGCGGTAGATCGTGCGATTCGCCCGGTTGACCTTGTCGAACAACGACTTCGCCGCGTCGATCGACGGTTTCCCCTGCGAAGCGCGCCAGTGGAGACGCGCGGAGTCGCTCGCGGGGTCGTAGGTGAAGTGGCCGCGTTCGGGGTTCTTCGTGATCGCCAGGTACAGGCTCAGCCAGGTCTCGACCCCGGCGGGCACCGGCGCGACCTCGGCGAAGACCGGGTTGACCGGGTCGTCCCACGCGTCGATGCCGAGCGCGGGCATTCCCGACTGCAGCGATCCGCCGAGATCCCACGCGTGGTTGGCGCGGCCCAGCATCACGTTGCCGTTGGTGCCCCAGCCGCGCCCGACCGCGTCGTTCAGTCCCGGCAGCGTCCCGGTTTCCCGTGCCCGCACGAGCAGTTCCGTCGAACCGAGGCTGCCGGCGCCGAGGAACAGGTATTTCGCGCCGAGTTGTTTCCTCGCCACGATCGCGCCGTCTTCGGAGGTCTCGTGCACGGTGAGGACATAGGTGCCGTCGGTCTGCCGGGTGATCCCGCGGACCTCGTGCAGCGTCTTGATGGTCACCTTCCCGGTGCCCAGCGCGGCCGCGAGGTAGGTCTTGTCGAGGGACCGTTTGCCGTGGTTGTTGCCGTAGATGACCTCGGAGGCGAGCGCCGACCTCGGCACCTTGCCCGCTTCTTCCCGTTTCATGTACTCGAAGTCGTAAACGCTGGGTACGAACACCGTCTTGAGTCCCGCGCGCGTCGCGGCCTTCCGGGACACCCTCGCGTAGCGATAGGAACGGCAGGTTTCGAACCAGCTCGGATCGATGTGGTTCACGCCGAGGGTCCGGTTGGCCCGGGGGAAGTACGTCCCGTACATCTCGTCCGCGTCGACGGCGGGCAGGATCTCCTGGAAGTACGACCGCCTCGGCGTCACGGCCATCGCGCCGTTGACGAGCGAACCGCCGCCGACGCCGCGTCCGACGTAGACGGACATGTCGCCGTGGCTCACCCTGTCGAGGACGCCGGGATACCGCCCGATGTCCCGGTTCGCCAGGTCCATCCAGAGGAACGACGCGAGCGGGGCCTGCGTGCGGTTCTTGAACCACGCGGCGCGCCGGTCCGGCCGGAGCATGTCGCAGAAGACCTTGCCGTCCGGCCCGGGATCGGCCCACAGTTTGCCCATTTCGAGCATGACCGTGGGAATCCCGGCCTCGCCGAGGCGGAGGGCGGTGACCGCGGCGCCGTAGCCGGTGCCGATCACCACGGCCGTCGAGAAGCCCGGGGACACTTCTTCGGCCTGCGCGGTGGAAATCGTGGTCAGCCCGAGGGCGGCGGCGGAGTTGAGCGCGGTGTACCCGAGGAACTTGCGGCGCGACAGTGGGGACATGGGCCGATGATCGCCCGCTGTTCGAGCCGCCTTCAAGAGCGAATCCGAAGCAGATTCGCGTCAGCTGGGTAAACACCGTTTATTTTCACTCGAACGTGGCGATTCAGGGGTCCCTTGGGTGGCTTCCCCGATGTGGCTCGGACCGGCTCAGACCACTCTTTCGAGTCATGAAGCGCCTTCTCGCCGCGACCGCGGCCGCACTGTCCGCAGCCGCCCTCTTCGCCTTCCCCGGCCACGCCTCCGCTGCGGAGTTGCCGAACTTCGACTTCTCCGCCTGCCCCGCTCCGCCCGCCAACGCCGACCCCGGCACCTGGCGTTGCGAAGCCTTTGTCTCCCAAGGAACCCTGACCATCGGCGACCGGGAGATCCCGCTCGGGGAGATGCGGCTGACGTTCTCCGAAGGCAGAGTGGACGGGAAGTTCGCGCAGGTGTTCGGCGAACTGCGGCACGCTCCGGCCCGGATCCGCGGCGCTTTCGGCGCGACCCTGCAACTGAAGTACGGCGGCTACTCCGACTTCCTGTCGAACGACGAGCGCCGCGGCGAGCTGGACATCTACGCCGCCCTGCGGCATCCCTTGCTGCCCAAGGAATGCACGATCGGCACCCTCGACGCGCCGCTGCACTCGGTGGTCAAGGACGATCCCGCCGTCCCCTTCGAGGTGATCTCGCAGAACCCGAAGACGGTGAAGTTCGGCGTCGTGGACTCGCGGCTCGCCCTGCCGGGCACCACCGGCTGCGGCCCGCTGAAGCGAGCGGCCGACGAGGTGCTCGGCCTCCCGTCGGCGAGCGGGAAGAACACCTTCAAGCTGTCGACCTACGTGCAGTTCAAACCCCTCTGACCACCCGCGTTTCGTCCTCTGAATGCGGTAGTTGCACGCGCAAGGACCGCATTCAGAGGACGAAACGCCTGAGTCTTACTTCTTCTTGGTCACCCAGATGGTGATGGTCGCGGTCACGACGGGTTTCCCGTTCGTGTCCGTGATCGTCACCGGCACGGGGAGTTCGAAGCCCTCGTCGCCGAATTCCGGCAACTCCGGAAGCTCGGCGACGGCGCGCAGACTCGTCTCGGCCTTCGCGACGTACGCGACCGTCATGCCCTTCGGCAGCCACCGATGCGTCGTCGGCACGGTCGCCTCGGCGAGCATGCCCATCGCGATTTCCGCGAGGTTGCAGGCCGCGATCGCGTGAAAGGTCTTGATGTGGTTGTAAACACCCCACCACTTCGGGGACGTCACCTCGCACCGGCCGGGACGCAGCTCGCGCACCGACGGGAGCACCGTCCGGAAGTACGGCACACGCAGGCACATCGCCGCCGAGAACAGCTGTTTGCCGACCGGCTTGCCCGCCAGCCGGTTCCACATCGCGTAGGTCGGATTCTGCGCCATCACGGTCTCCTCACCATGTTACTCACCAGTAGCATAACCGGACGGCAGGCTATATTCGCAACGTGGCACATCGGCTCTTCCTCCTCCGGCACGGTCAGACGGAGTGGTCCGTCAACGGACGGCACACCGGACGCACCGACATCCCGCTCACGGCAGCCGGCGAGGGGCAGGCCCGCGCGGCCGGCGGCACCCTGCGCGCGGTACTCGGCGGCAGCCCGGCGCTCGTCCTCTCCAGCCCCCGCACCCGGGCGCTGCGCACGGCCGAGCTGGCCGGACTGCGCGTCGACGAGGTCACCGAAGAGCTGTCCGAATGGGACTACGGCGACTACGAGGGCGTCACGACCCCGGTGATCCGCGAGACCGTCCCCGGATGGACGGTCTGGTCACACCCGATCCCCGGCGGCGAAAGCGCGGAAGACGTCAACTCCCGCGCGGACAAGCTGATCGACCGGATCCGCGAGCCGCTCGGCAGGGGTGACGTGATCCTGGTCGGCCACGGACATTTCAGCCGCGTCCTGGTCGCGCGCTGGATCGGTCTCCCGTCGACGGCGGGTGTCCACTTCGGACTCGACCCGGCCGGTGTCGCGGTGCTCGGCGACGAACGCGGCGAGCCGCAGATCGAACACCTCAACCTGCTCCCCACCACAGAGGACTGAAATGGACGACCGCATCCGGCGTATCCGCGAAGAAGACGTGGACGCCGTCGTCCAGCTCGTCTACGACCTCGCCGAGTTCGAACGCGCCCCGGACGAATGCCACCTCACGCCCGAGCAGCTGCGCGTCGCGCTGTTCGGCGAGGCGCCGGGCCTGTTCGGGCACGTCGCCGAGGTCGACGGCGAGATCGTCGGCTACGCGCTCTGGTTCCTCAACTTCTCCACCTGGCGCGGTGTGCACGGCATCTACCTGGAGGACCTCTACGTCCGCCCCGAGCAGCGCGGCTCCGGCCTCGGCAAGGCGCTCCTGGCCACCCTCGCGGCGGTCTGCGTCGAGCGCGGCTACGCCCGTCTGGAGTGGTCGGTGCTCAACTGGAACCCGGCACAGGGGTTCTACAAGTCGCTCGGCGCGGTGCCGATGGACGAATGGACCGTCGACCGCCTCACCGACGAACCCCTGAAGGCACTCGCCGCCCAGGTCTAGCCAAGGCGTGACTCGCGTGATCAGACACGTAACTCGCGTGTCTGGAGGCCGCACTCGAAGGTACGGCCTCGATCACGCGAGTGCGGCGTCAGGAGTCGCGTTCCTCGCGTTCACGACGCGCCGCACGGCCCGCGGCACCGTCCCGCTCGGCGGCCTCTTCCTCGGTCTCGCCCTCCTGCATCCCGAGCGCCCACGCGCGCGAAGGGCGGCGGAACAGCAGCACGATGACGGCGACGCCGACCAGCCCCAGCGGCACACCCCACAACGGCTGCCCGGACGGCCCCGCGCCGTACCAGCCGACGCCCACCAGGATCAGCGCGACGACCACGCCGGGCGACCTCGCCCACGTCTTCCCCATCATCAGCCCGGCCGCGCAGGCCAGCGTCCCGGCGGCGAGGACGAGGTAGTAGGCGACTTCGGCCAGGAGGTTCTCGGGTCCGGCCCGGCCGTTGACCAGGAGCAGGATCGCGAACACGATCAGGGCGAGCCCCGGCAGCGCGGTGACGGCGCCGGCGAGGCGGACTTCACGGGGCGCGGGCGAGAGCTTGTCGGCGATGGACACGGCGAAACAGCCTTCCAGGCTTCCGGACACGGTGCTCCACCAGGGCGGGTCACCGTACGTGAGCACTTTCGATCGTATGCCACCCGGTCGGCCGGTTTCCCCTCGCCGCCGCAGGGGAAGAATTGGCGGTGTCGTCGATGAGCGGGCGGTCGGCCCGGGTGCACTTGTCACGACGCGCGAGAGCCGCCGGCGATGAGGAGGAACGCCCGCCACAGGGTCACAAGGTGCTGCTTCGAGGACGCACCGGCCACTGAGCTTCGCGTCACCTGACGCTCCCCTCTTCGGGCCGAAGTCACTTACCCTGCGGTATGTGCGTGCCATCCTCGTCGTGAATCCCCAGGCCACCTCGACCACCGCCGGTGGCCGTGACGTGCTGGCGCACGCACTGGCCAGCCAAGTCAAACTCGACGTGGTGGAGACCGACTACCGCGGCCACGCGATGGCCGTGGCGCGGTCCGCCGCCCGCGACGGGATCGACCTGGTGGTCGCCCACGGCGGCGACGGCACGGTCAACGAGGTGGTCAACGGTCTCCTCGCGGACGCCGACGGCGATCCGGCGAAGGTCGGCGACGTCCCCATGCTCGGTGTCGTACCGGGCGGTTCGGCGAACGTCTTCGCCCGCGCGCTGGGGATCGCGCACGATCCCGTCGAAGCGACCCATCAGCTCCTCAACGCCATCGAGAACGACCGAAGCCGCACAGTCGGCCTCGGGATCGCCGACGGCCACTGGTTCACCTTCAACGCCGGCCTGGGCTGGGACGCCGACGTCGTCGGCCGCGTGGCCAAGCGCCGGGGCAAGCAGACCACCGCGGGGCTCTATCTGAGGGCCGCGGTGGCGTCGCATCTGCGGCCTCCGCTCGGTCGTCCGCCCCTCACGGTCCGCATCCCGGGTGAAGAGCCCACCGAAGTGCTGACCGCTTTCGTGTCGAACACCGATCCGTGGAGCTACCTGGGCGACCGTCCCGTCCACCTGAACCCGGACAGCTCGTTCGACACCGGACTGGGCCTTTTCGCGTTGAGCGGTCTGGGATTGCCCACCGTGTTCAAGCATGTACGGCAGGCATTGCTCACGAAGAGCGACCAACGCGGGCGACGTCTCCTTCGTCACGATGACCTGCCGATGATCCGCATAGACGCTGCTGAACCGGTAAACTTCCAGGTGGACGGCGACCTCGTCGGCCAGCGGAAGAGGGTGGAGTTCTTCAGCGTCCCGGGAGCACTGACGGTAATCGTCTGACGACCGGACCGCTGATCGCCTGCGGCAAAGTACGAACTGCCGCTCATCGACGCAGAACCTCCGCTCACCGCATCGGCCTTCCCATCGGAAGGCCGTTTCGGAACGAAACCGCAGGTCAGAAGCGTCGCTCGGCCGGGTGAGCTGACTCACCGATCTTCAGAAAACCCTTGTCGAAACGGGTGCTTCGTGAAAGCATTCACAAGCACCCAAAAAAACGACCGCCATGACGACTATGGCGCGGAGTACCGCGCCGTTATGAAGGAGCTCAGAAACATGGACTGGCGCCACGACGCGGCCTGCCGAGACGAGGACCCCGAGCTGTTCTTCCCGGTGGGAACCAGCGGTCCTGCTCTGTCGCAGGTAGCGCAGGCGAAGGCCGTGTGCCACCGCTGCACCGTCGCTTCCGACTGCTTGGCCTGGGCATTGGCCAGCGGGCAGGACGCAGGCGTCTGGGGCGGGATGAGCGAGGACGAGCGACGGGCCCTGAAGCGCCGTCGTACGCACATCGGCACGCGTACCTCCGCCTGAGTTTTTCAACTCACGCACGCTTCATCGCATCACCAAAAACTGAGTAACAACCCCAAGCCTCGGGTAATCCCGCGGTGCAGTGGCGCTATGGCCCTGCGCCGCGAGGTGACACCTACCCGACTTGAGCTTAACAAGCGAGGCCGACACGCCCCCGAGGGGGTGTGGCTTCAGCGGACTTTTCACAAGTCCTCCCGCGGAACCGTTACAGGGCCGGCGCCACTTCTCTTCGGGCGCCGGCCCTAAAACGTGTCCGGGTGAGACTGTCCATTGAGGACGATCAAACGCGACAGTCCACTACAGACGTCGCGACAGCGGGATGCGCAAGGCGGCTTCGGTGCCCAGCCTGCGACCGGCCGTCTCTTCGGAATCCCCGCGCAATCCCCGGATCGACAGCGATCCGCGCAGTTCCGACTCAACCAGGGTCCGCACGATCTGGAGCCCGAGGCCGTCGCTGCGTTCCAGCGAGAACCCCGAAGGCAGCCCGCGCCCGTTGTCGCGGATGACGACGTCGAGCCAGCGCGCCGAGCGTTCCACCACGAGCTCGACCTTGCCCGGCCGTCCGTCGGGGAAGGCGTGCTCGATGGCGTTCTGGACCAGCTCGGCCAGCACCATCACCAACGGCGTCGCGATCTCGGCGACGACGACGCCGAACGAGCCCGTGCGCGAAAGCCCGACCTGCGATTCGGCCGTCGCGACCTCGCCGACCATCGGGAGGACGTTGTCGAGCAGCTTGTCGAGATCGACCCGCTCGTCCACCGAAATGGACAACGCCTCGTGCACCATCGCGATCGACGAGACCCGGCGCACGGATTCGCCGAGCGCGAGCCGCGCCTCCTCGCTGGAGGTCCGGCGCGACTGGAGCCGCAGCAGCGCGGCGACGGTCTGCAGGTTGTTCTTCACGCGATGGTGGATCTCGCGGATGGTCGCGTCCTTCGAAAGGAGAGCGCGGTCACGGCGCTTCACCTCGGTGACGTCGCGCACCAGCACGAGCGCGCCCGCGGCCTGCCCGGCGGGGCGCAGCGGCAGCGCACGGAAGAGCACGACGGCGCCGCGCCGGGAATCCGCCTCCGTGCGGCTGCTGGGCTTGCCGTCGAGCGCCTCGATGATCCGGTGCGACACCTCGGTCGCGTCGAACGGGTCACGGATGAGCGACCTGGTCAGCGGCGCGAGACGCTGGCCGACGAGATCCGATTCGTGCCCCATCCGGTGGTAGGCCGACAACCCGTTCGGGCTGGCGAAGACCACGGTGCCGGTCGGGTCGAGGCGGATGAGGCCATCGCCGACCCGCGGGCTGGTGTGGGTGTCCGTCTGATTACCCGGGCTGGGGAAGGTGCCGTCGACGATCATCTGGCACAGGTCGCCCGCGCTGCCGAGGTAGGCGATCTCGAGCGGGCTCGGCACGCGCGAGGCGGCCAGGTTGGTCTCGCGGCTGAGGACGGCGATCACCGAGCCGCCGAACACCACCGGGATGGCCTCACGCCGCATCGGCAGGTCGCGGTACCAATGCGGATCCTCTTCGCGGCAGATCCGCACCTCGCGGCTCGCCTTGGCCAGCTGCGGATGCTCGTCCTCGGTGAACCGGGAGCCGACGACGTCCTCCGGATGGGCGGTCGGCGCCGTCGTCGGGCGCGCGTGCGCGACGCAGACGAAGTCGCCGCCATCGGGCTGTAGCTCCTCCGACACGGCGACCCAGAGCAGGAAGTCGGCGAAGGACAGGTCGGCCAGCAGCTGCCATTCGGCGACCACGGTCTGGAGATGGTCCGCGGCTTGACCGGACAGGCCGGTGTTCTCCGCGAGGAGATCGGAAAGGGTGGACACGTCCCCATCCAAGCAGGGTGAGGGCCGCATGACACACTGGAGAGGTTGACCCTGGCCCAGCGGTGTCGTATCACCCCGCGCGGGCCACTCGGACGAGGAGTGAAACATGTCGAAGCGCGCCCGCAAGCGTCGCGACCGTAAGAAGAACGGCGCGAACCACGGCAAGAAGCCCAACTCCTGATCATCGATCAGACGACGAAGGCCCCCGCACCGATCCGGTACGGGGGCCTTCGTGTGTCCTGGGCCGTGGTTACTCGAACGTCTGCTCGATCTTGACCTCGGTGCGCTCGATGGTGATCGAGCCCTTGGTCTGCACGGTCTGGCGGATGGAGGCCCGCAGCCGGGACTTCAGGTCGTCCGGCGCGTGGTCGCCACCGCACTTGCGGGCGAGCAACTGCTTGATGTGCTCGTCGATGCCGTATTCCTCGAGGCACGGCGGGCAGTCTTCGATGTGCTTGCGGAGGGCGGCGTCGCGCTCGGCGCTGCACTCCTTGTCCAGGAGCAGGTAGATGTCGGCGAGGGCCTCCTCGCACCTGACCTTGTCGTCCGCTCCGGCGCAGTAGTCCTCGCTCATCGCCCCGCCACCTCCTGCTGTTTGCCCGCGCGGATGAAGCCGCGCTCGCGCGCGACGTCGGCGAGCAGGTCACGGAGCTGGGCGCGGCCGCGGTGCAGCCGGGACATCACGGTGCCGATGGGCGTGTCCATGATCTCGGCGATCTCCTTGTACGCGAAACCTTCGACATCGGCGAGGTAGACCGCGAGGCGGAACTCCTCGGGCAGCTTCTGCAGCGCTTCCTTGACGTCGGCGTCGGGCAGGTTGTCCATCGCCTCGACCTCGGCCGAACGCAACCCGCTGGAGGTGTGGCTCTCCGCCTTGGCGATCTGCCAGTCGGTGATCTCCTCGGTGGGCTGCTGCACCGGCTGGCGCTGACGCTTGCGATAGCCGTTGATGTAGGTGTTCGTGAGGATGCGGTACATCCACGCCTTGAGGTTCGTACCCGCCTTGAAAGACGCGAAGGCCGCGTACGCCTTCAGGTACGTCTCCTGGACGAGGTCCTCCGCGTCGGCGGGATTCCGGGTCATCCGCATGGCGGCCGAGTACAACTGGTCGAGCAGGGGCATCGCGTCCCGCTCGAAGCGCTCGGCCCGCGCGGCCGCCTCTTCGGCGTCCGTGCCCGTGTCCGGCGCGGGATTCTGCGTGCTCGGCAAACCGTTCCCTTCCCGATCGGCGTCGATGCGCTTGTGCGCATGAGACGTCGCCGAGTTTACGCGCGGACGGATCACCTGGCCGCCCGGCGTGCGCGGGATCAGGATTCGGGGGGCTTCGAGTGTGGTGGACACGTGCCTTTCAACAGTGACGCCCGGCCGGGCATTCCCGGGCCGCTCGTAGACTCCGCCCATGGCAGGCAAGGGAACCCCGGCGACGGCGCTGCTGGTGAAGCAGAAAGTGGCGCATGTTCTGCACGCCTACGACCACGACCCGCGGGCCGAGTCGTACGGCCTCGAAGCCGTCGAAGCGCTGGGGCTCGACCCCGCGCGCGTGTTCAAGACACTGGTCGCCGAGGTCGACGGGAAACTGACCGTCGGTGTGGTCCCGGTCACCGGCCAGCTGGATCTGAAGGCGCTGGCGGCCGCCGCGGGCGGGAAGAAGGCGAAGATGGCCGACCCCGCCGCCGCGCAGCGCGCGACGGGGTACGTGCTCGGCGGGATCTCGCCGCTCGGGCACCGCAGCAGGCTGCCGGTGGTGATCGACTCGTCGGCGGAGAAGTTCGAGACCGTGCACTGCTCGGCGGGACGGCGCGGGCTGGAGGTCGAACTCGCGCCCGGCGATCTGGCGCGGCTCACGGGCGCCGTGGTGGCCCCGATCGCCGGCTGACCACTCCCCGCGTTTCGTCCTCTGAATGCGGTAGTTGCGCGTGCAAGAACCGCATTCAGAGGACGAAACGCGGGGGTAGGGGCTCACCCGCGAGAGGGAGCGCGGTCGGTCCCCAGCGGGAAGATCGCGCGGCCGCGCCAGGGAATCGTCGTCGGCGAACGAACGACGACTCCCGGGAGCGACGAAATGACCGAGACCTTGCCCGGCGTACCGAGATGGGCGAACCTCGCCGCCCACGCGGCGGCGCTGGTGACGGTGCCGTCCGGGCTGTGGCGGATCGCGATGGGCCTCGGCCTCCCGGTCGGGTTCACCGCGCGGGGACTGGCCGAGTTCGGGATCCCCGGCTGGGGCACGGCCTACGTCTTCGGCCTGAGCCTGCTCTCCGAAGCGCTCGCGTTCCTCACCCTCGGGCTGGTCCGGCCGTGGGGTGAGGTCTGGCCGCGCTGGATCCCGGGGCTGCGCGGCCGCCGGATCCCGCCGCTCGCGGCGATCCTCCCGGCCGCCGCGGGGGCGATCGTCCTGATCGGGCTGAGCGTCCAATGGCTGTTCCGCTGGACTCAGGCCGGGTCTTCGGTGCCGCCGGGAACCAGGGAGGACTCGCCGGTCTACGACATCGTCATGGCGGCCTGTTACGCGCCGCTCCTGCTCTGGGGCCCGCTGCTGGCCGTGGTCACCGTGCACTACGCCCGGCGACGGTTCTCAGGTCAGCGGCCGCAGCACACGCTCCAGCCACTCGGCGGCCGCGCGTGACACGCCTTCGAGGTCGGCGCTGAGGTTGTGATCCCCCTGGAGCACCACGATCTCGTGATGCGGCCCGGCCTTGGGCAGGCCGAACGGGTCCCGTTCGCCCTGCACCACCAGGGTCGGGACCTCGACGGCGTCCAATTCACCCTGCCGGCTCTTCTCCGGCTTTCCCGGCGGATGCTCGGGGAAGGCCAGGCAGAGCACCGCCACCGCCTGCCCCGCCGCGGCGGTCCGGCAGGCGACGCGGGCCCCGGACGACCGGCCGCCGAACACGATCGGGAGGTCGTCGAAGCGCTCGGAGATCTCGTCGGCCACGGTGAGCCAGGCGGTGTCGAGCTGAGTGGCGGGAGCGGGCGCCCGGCGGCCCGCCACGCGGTACGGCTGCTCGACGAGCGCGACGTGGACACCGGCGGCCTGCGCCGCGCGGGTGACCGCGACCAGGTCTTTCGCCCCGATCCCGCCGCCCGCGCCGTGCCCGAGCATCAGGACCGCGACCCCTTCTTCAGCACAGTGCAGCTCGGCCCGCGCGGGGCCGTAGGCGGTGTCGATCTCGAGTTTCGTCATGGGTTCGGCAGCTCGAAGAGCGCGCTGTCGGCGGCGGGTTCGACGCGATCCAGCAGCTGCGGGCCGTTGTTGCGGACGTTGTTGACCAGGCTGGACACCGGCCGCAGCTCGATCGTGTCGACCAGGTCCACCGGGGGCGGGACGAGCAGGTCGGTGACGTCGGGCCGGTCCGGATCGAGCCAGGTGTCCCACTTCTCGCG
This sequence comes from Amycolatopsis sp. CB00013, assembly GCF_001905755.1. Lineage (NCBI taxonomy): Bacteria > Bacillati > Actinomycetota > Actinomycetes > Pseudonocardiales > Pseudonocardiaceae > Amycolatopsis > Amycolatopsis sp. CB00013. The sequence continues at coordinate 625,822 of NZ_LIWC01000006.1, forward strand.
CGGCATCAGCAGCGGCATGCGGTGGTGGATGTCGGTGAGCCTGCCGACCGAGTCCGTGGTGATCACGGAGAAGGTGATCAGCGGATCGGCGTCCTTGGCGTCCTTCGGCCGCCAGGTCTCCCAGATCCCGGCGAACGCGAGCGAGCCGTCACCCGGTCCGGTCATGAAGAAGGGCTGCTTCTCCTTGCCGTCACGCCGCCACTCGTACCAGCCGTCGGCGGGGACCAGGCAGCGCCTCGCCGAAACCGCCTTCTTGAAGGACGGCTTCTCCTTCGCCGTCTCGGCGCGCGTGTTGATCATCTTCGAGCCGACACCGGGGTCCTTCGCCCAGAACGGGACCAGGCCCCAGCGCATCATCCGCAGCGACCGGACGGCGGGTTCGTCTTCGAGCACCGCGCCGTCGGCGTCACGCGGATGCCGTTGCACGACGGTGGGCACGTCCTTGGTCGGCGCCACGTTGTGATCGGTCCGGATCCGGCCTTCGGTCAGGTCAACCGCGGCGAACTCGTCGATCAGCGCCGCCGGGTCCTTGGTGGCGGCATAACGCCCGCACATGCGAAAACCTCCCTAATCGACAGCCATCGTTACACGCCGGCCAGACGATGGCGAGCAGCATGGGATCATTGTTCCGCGGTGTTCGAAGAGCAGGAGGCGGTTTGGCGGGCAAGGACTGGCGCAGGCTGGACGAATCCGACGTGCGGATCCGTCCCGGCAAGGGCACCAGGCCGCGCAGCAAACGCCGTCCCGAGCACGCGGACGCCTCCACGGCGATGGTCATCGGCAAGGACCGCGGCCGCTGGACCTGCGCGATCGACTCCGATCCGGACCGCGTCGTCACCGCGATGCGCGCCCGTGAGCTGGGCCGGGTTCCGGTCGTCGTCGGCGACACCGTCGGCATCGTCGGCGACGTGAGCGGGAAACCGGACACCCTCGCCCGCATCATCCGGGTGGACGAGCGCTCCAGTGTGCTGCGCCGGACCGCGGACGACACCGACCCCTTCGAACGCGTGGTGGTCGCCAACGCCGAGCAACTGCTGATCGTGACCGCGCTGGCCGATCCCCCGCCGCGCACCGGATTCATCGACCGGTGTCTCGTCGCCTGTTACGCGGGCGGTCTCGAACCGGTCCTCTGCCTGACGAAGGCCGACCTCGCGAGCCCGGACGAACTCCTCGCCGGCTACGCGGGCCTCGACATCCCGGCCGTGGTCACCCGGCACGACGAACATCCGGAAGAGCTGACCGGGCGGCTCAAGGGCAGGCTCACCGCGCTGGTCGGGCATTCCGGAGTCGGCAAGTCCACTTTGGTCAATCGCCTGGTTCCCGACGCCGGACTGGCGACCGGCGTGGTCAGCGCGGTCGGCAAGGGCAGGCACACGTCCGTCGCGGCCGTCGCGCTCCCCCTGCCCGGCGGCGGCTGGGTGGTCGACACCCCCGGCGTCCGCTCGTTCGGGCTGGCGCATGTGACCGCCGACGACATCGTGCTCGCGTTCGAGGAATTCGCCGCGGCCGCCGAAGAGTGTCCGTCCGGCTGCGGTCATCTCGGACCGCCTTCGGACCCGGACTGCGCGCTCGACGACGTGGTCACGGATGGTGACGCCAGTCACGAACGACTGGAGTCTTTGCGCCGCCTTCTGGGTTCCCGAGCCGGGCATGACGACGATCGGTAACTAAATCCGATCTTGCGCGATACCCCGTTCGGATTAGATCAACTTTCTGAGGGGTCCCACTTGAAGCGCGTAACCATGCTCGCCGCCATCACCACGGCCGCCGTCCTGGCGCTGTCCGCTTGCGGTGGCGAGACGCAGCCCGGCGCGGCTGCTCCCGCTCCTGCTCCTTCCGAGGGGAAGAGCCTGCTTTCGTCGCCGCTCGGCGACCCGATCCAGCTCGCGGCGCTGACCCGCGAGAGCACCAAGAAGGCCAAGTCGTCCAAGGTGACGATGGAGAGCGTCGCCGGCAGCCAGAAGCAGACGGCGACCGGACAGGGCATGTACGACGGAGAGAACACCAAGTTCTCGATGTCCATGGACAGCGACGGCAAGAAGCTGGAGATCCTCTTCGTCGACAGCGCGCTGTACTTCAAGCTCGACGCGTCCGACAAGGCCGAGATGCAGACGGACAAGTCGTACGTGAAGATCTCCGCCGACGGCCAGGACCCCATCTCGCAGATGCTCGGCAAGGTGATGTCGAAGGCCATCAAGGACAGTGACCCGTCGCGCACCCTCGAGCAGGTCTCGAAGGCCGGCAAGATCACGAAGTCGGACCAGGTCGAGCTGAACGGTGAGCTCACCAACCACTACGTCGTCGAAATCGAGGTCGAGAAGGCCATCGCCCTCATCGCGGGCGAAGTGGGCGTGCCGTTCCCGGCGGAGGTCCAAAAGCAGCTCGACGCGAAGCTGAAGGGCAAGAACGTCACCATCCCGACCGAGCTGTGGCTCAACGCCGACCAGCTGCCGGTGCAGGTCGTGTCGGACCAGACGGCGTTCATGAAGGCCATGGGCGTCGCCGGTGACGGCGTCGCCAAGACCACGGTCAAGTACTCCGACTGGGGTACCCCGGTGGAGGTCACCGCCCCGCCCGCCGACCAGGTCGGCGACCTGGCCGAGATCATGAAGAAGGCCGGCGGCCGGTAGATGCGCGCCACCCACAGGCTGATCGCGGTGGCCGCGGCCCTGACCCTCGTGGTCACGGGCTGCGGCACCCGCCCTGGCGCGACGGCCGAGAACAAGGGCGGCGAGCTCGCGCTGGCCAACCCGTTCACCGACGCGTTCGGCCTCGTCGAGGCCGCGAAGCAGGGGACGCGGAAGACGAAGTCGTCCAAGACGACCATCGACGCCATCACCAAAGACGCCAAGGTCACGGGCACTCTGCTGGCGTACTACGACGGCCCGGCCTCGAAGATCGAGGCGAACATGACCATCGCGGGCGAAGCAGGCGTCCTGCGTCTGGTCGACCAGACGCTGTACCTCAAGCTGCCCCCGTCGGAACAGGCCGAACTCAAGACGGACAAGGCCTGGGGGAAGATCGAGCTGAACAGCGCGGATCCCCGGGCGAAGGCCATGGGGAAGGCCTTGCTGCGGTCGTTCGAGATGGGCGACCCGGCGAAACAGCTGGAGTTGATCGAGAAGGCCGGGCGGATCATCCGGTCCGAGCAGACCCAGCTGGACGGCGTCCCGGTGAACCACTACTTCGTCGAGTACGACGTCAAGAAGCAGATCGAACTGTTCCTCGGCGGCGATGTCCCCGCCGACCAGCGGGCCGAGATCGAGAAGCGACTCGGGGACAAAGATCTGCGGGTTCCGGCCGAATTGTGGTTCAACGCCGAGCAGCTCCCGCTGAAGCTGACCATGGATCTGACCTCGGTCATGAAGTCGGCCGGAGCATCTGAAGCCGGCGAGGTCAAGTCGACCTACACCTACAGCGACTGGGGCACGCCGGTGAACGTCACCGCACCGCCGGCCGCCGAGGTGGCCGACTACACCGAATTGCTGAAGAAGGCGGGCAACTAACCCCTGCCCGCGCGTGAAGGCCTCCTTCTCTCGGCTGAGCCGAGGGAAGGGGGCCTTCACGCGCTTCCGAACCATCGGACGGTGGAAATTCACGCGACAGGCACTACGGTGGTGGTACAGACCATTCACCCGAGGGAGTCCCATGCGTGCCACCGGATTCGCCGTCGTCTGTAGCGCTCTCCTGCTCGTGGGCGGCTGTTCCGGCGAAGAGAAACCGGCGGCGCGACCGGTGAACGACGCGGCGCAACTGGCCACGGTCGCCGCCGCGGGCACGCAAAAGGCCCGTTCGTCCAAGATCTCGCTCGAAACCACCGCGGAGGACGGCCGCAAGGTCGTGGTCACCAGTTCCGGGCTCTACGAGGGGCCGAACAGCAAGTTCTCCATGGTCGCCGAGGTCGCGGGCGAGAAACGGGACCTGATCTTCGCCGACGGCGTCCTCTACTACCACCTGTCGGACACGCAGGTCCAGGAGCTCAAGACCGACAAGGAATGGGTCAAGATCACCGCCGACGGCAAGGACGCGCTCTCCACCGACAACGGCGCGCTGATGACGAACGTCGTCGAGACGATGGATCCGACCCGGACGATCGAACGGATCTCGAAGTCGGGCAAGGTCACCAAATCCGAACAGGCCGACGTGAACGGCACGGCCGCCACGCGGTACGTCCTCGACCTCGATGGCGCGCCCGCCGAGGTGTGGCTGGACGCCGAGCAGCGCCCGGTGCAGGTCAGCATGGGCAAGGCCACGGTCAAATACGACAGCTGGGCTTCGGATGTGGTCATCATCGCGCCGCCGCCCGAGGCGGTCGGCGACAGCCGCTGAGCCGTTCCCCCGATCGGGGCGTGGCCCGCGGCTGTGTTTCGCTTGGGTGCCCGCGATCGAAAGCAGGTCCTCATGCGGAGAACGGCCCTGTCCACCGTCGTGCTCGTACTCGGTGTGCTGCTCGCCGCCTGTGACAGCGACTCCGTCTCGTTCGCCGACGCCCGCGCGCTCGCCGACGGGGCCTCGTCCGCCATGAACGGCAAGGCCGCGAAGTTCACCACCGATGTCACGGCGGGGACGATGCGGTCGAAGAGCCAGGGGCAGGCCAAGGTCGCGGGGACGGGTACCGCGCTGGCCATGACCACGGACTTCCTCGGCGAGCCGATCGAACTCCGATTGGTCGACAAGATCGTCTTCGCCAAGGTGCCCGAGACCGCCCGCGAGGAGGTGCCCGGCGGGAAACCGTGGGTCAAGGTCTCCCCCGACGGCGCCGACCCGTTCTCGCAGGTCGCCGGGGGCAGCATCGACCAGCTGGCGAAGCAGAACGACCCCGCCCGCGCGCTCGACCAGGTACGGAAGGCGGGCACGGTCACCGGATCCGAGCACGGCGAACTCGACGGGATGTCCGCCGAGCGCTATCGGCTGGACGTCGACCTGGCCGCGCTGGGCGGCGACCTGCCCGCCGGTTTGTCGGCCGAGGCCGTCGCCGAACTGCGGGGCAAGGTCGGGAAGCTCCCCATGGAGGTCTGGCTCGACGACGCGCGCTTGCCGCTGCAGATCGTGCTCGACCTCGCCCCCGTCCTCGCCGCTTCCGGGGCCCCGGACAGCGCGACCGCCAAGATCGTCACGCGCTACAGCGAGTGGGGAACGCAGGCCGACATCCAAGCGCCTCCGCCGGAGGAGATCGGGGAGATCCCGGCGGGCTGATCCGTCACGTTCCGCTCCCCCGTCTCGTCGGGTTCGTGAAGGCCGGATTCGAGGAGCGAACATGCGCGTGATGGTGATCGGGGCGACCGGAATGCTGGGGCGTCCGCTGGTGCGGCGTCTGCTGGCGGAAGGCCACGAGGTGAGCGGCCTTGCCCGCGACGTGGACAGGGTCGCCGCGGTGCGCGCGACCGGCGCGGAACCGGTGCGGGGTTCGCTGTTCGACGTCGATTCGCTGGCAGGCGCGCTGCGGGGGCACGACGCGGTGGTGAACGTCGCGACCCGGATCCCGGACGCGCGGCGGGCGATGAAGCTGTCCGGCTGGGCCGAGAACGACCGCGTGCGGATCACCGGCAGCCGGACCCTGGCGGCCGCCGTGCGGCGGGTCGGCGAGCTGGGAATCGTGGTGCAGGAAGGGATTTCGTTCGTCTACGCCGACGGCGGCGACGAGGAACTGGACGAGGACGCGCCGCTCGCGCTGCGCGGCAACATCGCGTCTTCGACGGTGGCGCACGCGAACATCGCGGAGCTGGCGGACGAGGGACGCACCGCGATCCGGCTGAGGATCGGGCTGCTGGTCGGCGACGACCCGATGACCAGGACGATGCTGGCGGCCGCGCGGCGAGGCTCGCCGCTCATCTTCGGCCGCCGGACCGACTGGACCGCGGCGATCCATCCGGACGACGCGGCGGCGGGCGCGATCGCGGCGTTGCGGGCACCGAGCGGCGTCTACAACCTGGCTGCGGATCCGGTGCGGAAACAGGAACTCGGCGAGGCGATGGCCGCCGCGGCCGGGGTCCGGCGGCCGCGTGCGCTGCCGAAATGGCTGGCGAACCGGCTCGGCCTGATGTCGGTGCTGGCGCGCTCGCAGCGCGTCGTCTCGACCCGGCTCACCGAGGCGACCGGCTGGCGCCCCGAACGCCCGGCGCCCGGCCCGTCCTGGTTCTGACGCGTTTCGTCCTCTGAATGCGGTCCTTGCGCGTGCAAGGACCGCATTCAGAGGACGAAACGCGAGAGGGGCTAGAGGAGTTCCAGCAGGAAAGGGAGCTCTTGGGGCGCGTACCAGGCGAGTTCGTGGTCTTCGGCGTCGCCGAGGGTGAACTCGGCGTCCGGATCGCCGAGGTCGGCCTGGTCGATCACCGCGGCGGCGGCCTGGACGGACTCGGCGGCTTCGGCCGCGTCGACGTGGATCGCGGCGACGTCGGCGATCTTCACCGGCCCGGCCAGCCGGACGACGGCGGCGTCGAGATCCGGGCGCAGCGTGACCTCGTCGATGTCGGCCGAGATCACCACCCGCCGCGGCTCTGGCTTCTCCTCGGCCGCGATCAGCCGGAGCGACGCCCTGGCGGCGTCGAGCAGCGCGGCGTACTCGAGTTCTTCGTCGGATCCGCTGGCGTAGGACTCCCGCAGCGCCGGGGTCAGCGCGAATCCCGTGCCGCTGCGCGCCCGGAGCTCTCCGGCGGTTTCGAGCTCACGGAGCATCGCGATCGTCCCGGGTAGATAGACCCTCACCAGTGCGCACCCTTCAGCTCTTCCAACGATTCCTCGATCATCCCGGCGAGCAGGTCCACATCGGACACGGCCTTGCGATCGCCGTTCAGTCCGAAGTAGACACCGCCGTGATACGAGGTGACCCCGATCGCCAGCGCCTGATTGCGCACCAGCGGCATGACCGGGAACATCTCCACCATCTTCGCCTGTCCCGCGTAGAGCGGCACCTGCGGGCCCGGCGAGTTCGTGATCAGCACGTTGAAAATACGTCCCGACATCGACCCGGCCACCCGCGCGCCGAGCGAATGCAGCGTCGGCGGGGCGAAACCGCCGACCGTCAGCAGCCCGCGCGCGGCGACCGAACGGCCAGAGTCGAGGTGATCCGCCATCGCGTGGCCGATGTGCTGCAGCCGCAGGACCGCGTTCGGCTCCCCGACCGGGAGATCGACCAGGTAGGCGTCGACCTGATTGCCGACCAGCGCCGGCGTCGAGTACTCGGCCGTCTCGGCGTCGCGGACGGCCATCGGCACGAGCGCGCGCACGGTGGTCGTCGCGGTCAGGTTCGAGCCGCGGGAGAGCAGCCATTCCCGCAGCGCGCCGGTGATCACCGCGACCACGACGTCGTTGACCGTGCCGCCGTGCGCGGCGCGGACCTTGCGGAGATCCTCCAGCCGCGTGCGGACCCCGGCGAACATGCGGCCGCCGGAGGTGCGGACGTTGAGCGGTCCGGACGGCGCCGGATTCACCATGGTCTTCAGCGCCGAAGCGACGTCTCCGACCGTTTCGGTGACCTTGCCCGCCATCGCGGTGGCGTCGTGGGCGATGGAGCGGACGTTCTCCACCAGCTCCGTCGGCCGCTGCACGGTCTCGGCGACCGCGTCGAGGATCAGCTGCGTGCGGCTCGGTTCCCGGCGCGGATGCCAGGTGTCGTCGAACGGTTCCGGCTCCTGCGGGGTGGCGTCGAGGATCAGCTGCCCGATCTCGATGGTGCCGATCCCGTCCACGACCGACTGATGCGTCTTGGTCACCAGCGCGACGCGGTCGCCCGCGAGCCCCTCGACGAAGTACGCCTCCCAGAGCGGCCTTCCCGGGTCGAGCCGCCGCGACATCAGCCGCGCCACGAGGTCGAACAGCTGGCCGTCGGAGCCCGGCTGGGGCAGCGCGGACCGCCGGACGTGGTAGTTCAGGTCGAAGTCGACGTCGTCGACCCACACCGGCCGGGCGAGGTGACCGGGCACCTCCAGCACCCGCTGCCGGTAACGCGGCAGGAACGCCAGGCGCTGCCCGATCAGGTCGAGCAGCCGCTCGTGGGTGAAGCCCTCGCGCGGTCGCTCGAAGATCGCCACGCCGCCGACGTGCATCGGGGTCGAGTGGTCTTCCACGTACAGGAACGAGGCGTCCAGCGCGGAGAGGCGGTCGGGCATGGGCCGATCCTTACATAGTGGGACACTCGCCGGTGTGGGTGATGAGTCGGTGATCTCGCCGAAGGACCGGTTCCTGACGGTGTACGGCCGCAAACCGGTGCTCGAGGCATTGGACGACGCGGCGCTCGAGGTGGACAAGGTGATCCTCGCCGACACCGTGCGCGGGCCGAACGCCGCCGAGATCCAGCGTGCCGCGAAAGCCGCCGGGGTGCCGGTGCAGCGGGCGAGCGCGCATCGCGTCAAGGTGCTGGCGGGCAACGGCAAGCAGGACCAGGGCGTGCTGGCCGACGTCGTCGCCCCGCGTATGCGTTCGTTGCACGCGGCGCTGTCCGATGGCAGGCCGCCGTCGCGGGTGCTGCTGCTCGACGGCATCACCACCCCGGCGAACGTCGGGATGATCCTGCGCACGGCGACCGCCGCCGGACTGGAGGGGGTCGTGGTGCCGCGGCGCGGGGTCGCCGCCCTCGACCCGATGGTGGTCAAGGCTTCGGCCGGGGTCGCGTTCCGCGCGCCGGTGCTGCGATGCGGCAGCGCGCGCGAGGCGGCCGAGATGCTCACCGAAGCCGGCTACGGGATCTACGCGCTGGGCGCTTCGGCACGCAGTTCGGTGTTCGACGTCGAACTGCCGCAGCGCGCGGCGTTCGTACTGGGCGGGGAGACGAACGGCGTCGGCGCCGAGGTCGGCGAACTGGTGACGGAGTGGGTGTCGATCCCGATGCCCGGCGAAGTCGAGTCGCTGAACGTCTCGGCCGCCGCCGCGGTGCTGTCGTTCGAGCTGGTGCGCCGGGCGGCCACTAAGGCTTCGGGAACAACGCGCTGAGCTCGGTCAGGGTCTCCTCGACCGACGTGTGGTGCACTCCCGCCATCCCGGCCGCGATCGCCGCGCGGACGTTGTGCGCGGCGTCGTCGACGAACACGCACCGGTCGGCGGGCAGGTCGAGCAGACCCGCGGTGAGCAGGTAGACCTCGCGTTCGGGTTTGGCCACGCCGACCTCGCCGGAGAAGACGAGTGCGTCGAAGAACGGGCCGAGTGACCGCTTGGCCTCGTCCGACGCGCCGGGGGCGTTCGAGAGCAAGGCCGTTTTGATGCCGCGCTCCCTGGCCGAGCGCAGGAAGGCGTACAGCTCGTCCGCGCCCACGTCCGTGAGCACCCCGGCGTAGTCGACGACCAGCCCTTTCAGCACGCGCTCACCGTACACAAGCGATCACCGCCCGGTTCATCCTCTCGGGCGGTCCTTGTCGCGGCTTCGCCCGCCGCCTGCCCCTTAGTTGCTGGGCGTGGCCGAGGGGCCGCGGAGGGGGACTGCTCGATGAAGTCGTACGTACTGAGACGGCTCGAACCGTACGAACCGCCGTACCGGGTCGCCGACCGGCCGGACGGCCTGGTGCACCGGGCGGCGTCGCCGGACAACCAGCTCGTGCTGGATCTGCCGCTGGCCGGGGAAAGCGTCGTGGAGGAACCGCTGCCGTCACCGGACACCCCGGACGGCAGGCAGATCGGCAGGCTGCTGACCACCATCCTCGAAGCCTGTGACGGCCGCCGTCCGGCGGTCCAGGTGCGGCCGATCCTCGACCCGGCGCTCCACCACGCACTGCTCGAAAGCGGCCTTCGTCGTCCGGCGGGCGGCTACCGGCCGAAGTCGGTCCACTTGGGTCACCCGGCGGACGGCGTCGTCGAAGCCTGCGCGACCGTCGAACAGAACGGACGCTGCCTCGCCTTGGCGGCCCGCTTCGAGCGGACGCCGTCGGGCTGGGTGTGCACCCGCTTCCATCTGCTGAAGCCTCCGCGACGGGTCTCCGCTCTCGCGGCCTGATGCGCGTGAAGGCCTCCTTCCCTCGGTTCAGCCGGGGGAAGGAGGCCTTCACGCGCTTGGGGCCTTTAGCGGCGCGGGCCCTTCTTGCCCTTCTTCTGGGAGGCGCGCTGCGCGGCGCGACGCTCCCGGCGGGTTCCGCTCTGGTCGCCACCGGCGCTGCCGGCACTGTCCGAATGCGACTCGACGCCGCCGTCTTCGGACGGGCCCGACATGGTCAGCCCGGTCTGCGAACCACCGCCGAGTCCCTTGCCCCGCAAGGCGGAAGGCACGGATTCGGTGTCGGTCGCCGGACCCTGCGGAGGCGTCGGGCGGGCGTGCCTGCCGTCGCCGTTCGCGGCCTGGCCGTTCCCGGAGCCGACACCGGCGGGCAGCGCGGACGCGGACTCGGGCGCCGGGGTGGTGGGCTCGGCCTGCTCGACCTGGAGGTTGAACAGGAAGCCGACGGCCTCCTCCTTCAGCGACTCCAGCATCGCGCGGAACATGTCGTAGCCCTCGCGCTGGTACTCGATGACCGGGTCGCGCTGCGCCAGGGCACGCATGCCGATGCCCTCCTTGAGATAGTCCATCTCGTAGAGGTGCTCACGCCACTTGCGGTCGAGCACGGTGAGCATCACCTGACGCTCCAGGCTCCGCATCGCGCCTTCGCCGACCTTGCCGTCGATCTCGGCCTCGCGCTCGTCGTACGCGCGATGGGCGTCTTCGAGCAGCGCCTCACGCAGCCTGTCGGCGTCGAGGTCGTCGTCCTCGGTGAGCTCTTCCCAGGTGACCTTGACCGGGTACAGCTGCTTCAGCGCCGTCCACAGCTTCTCGTGGTCCCAGTCCTCCGCGTAGCCCGAGGAGGTCTCCTCGGTGACGTACGCGTTGATGACGTCGACCAGCATGTGCTCGATCTGCTCGCGCAGATCTTCGCCTTCGAGGACGCGCAGACGCTCGGCGTAGATCACCTTGCGCTGCTCGTTCATGACCTCGTCGTACTTGAGGACGTTCTTGCGGATCTCCATGTTCTGCTGCTCGACCTGCGTCTGAGCGCTCTTGATCGCCTTGGAGACCATCTTGTGCTCGATCGGCACGTCGTCCGGCAGCCGCATGGTGGTCATGACCCGCTCGACCATCGTCGCGTTGAAGCGGCGCATGAGCTCGTCACCGAGCGACAGGTAGAACCGGGACTCGCCCGGGTCGCCCTGACGGCCGGAACGACCGCGGAGCTGGTTGTCGATCCGGCGCGACTCGTGCCGCTCGGTGCCGAGCACGTAGAGCCCGCCGGCCTCGCGGACCTCCTCGGCCTCGGCCTTCGTGTCGGCCTGCACCTCTTCGAGCACCTTCGGCCACGCGGCCTCGTACTCCTCGGAGTGCTCCACCGGGTCGAGGCCGCGGTCGCGCAGCACCTCGTCGGCGATGATGTCCGGGTTGCCGCCGAGCACGATGTCGGTACCGCGGCCCGCCATGTTGGTGGCGACCGTGACCGCGCCCTTGCGCCCGGCGCGGGCGACGATCAGCGCCTCCCGGTCGTGGTGCTTGGCGTTGAGGACCTCGTGCGGGACACCCAGCTTGAGCAGCAGCTTCGACAGGTGCTCGGACTTCTCGACACTCGTGGTGCCGACCAGCACCGGCTGGCCCTTCTCATGCCGCTCGGCGATGTCCTCGGCGACGGCCTCGAACTTGGCCTGCTCGGTCTTGTAGATCAGGTCGGCCTGGTCGGCGCGGACCATCGGCTTGTTCGTCGGGATCGGCACCACACCCAGCTTGTAGGTCTGGTGGAACTCGGCCGCCTCGGTCTCGGCGGTACCGGTCATCCCCGACAGCTTGTCGTAGAGCCGGAAGTAGTTCTGCAGCGTGATCGTGGCGAGCGTCTGGTTCTCGGCCTTGATCTCGACGCCTTCCTTGGCCTCGATCGCCTGGTGCATGCCCTCGTTGTAGCGGCGGCCGTGCAGGATGCGACCGGTGAACTCGTCGACGATGAGGACCTCGCCGTCGCGGACGATGTAGTCCTTGTCGCGCTTGTAGAGCTCCTTGACCTTCAGCGCGTTGTTCAGGTAGCCGACCAGCGGCGTGTTCGCGGCCTCGTAGAGGTTGTCGATGCCGAGCTGGTCCTCGACGAAGGCGACACCCTTTTCGGTGACACCGACGGTGCGCTTGCGGATGTCCACCTCGTAGTGGATGTCCGCCTTCATCAGCGGCGTCATCCGGGCGAACTCGACGTACCAGCGCGAGGACTGGTCCGCCGGGCCGGAGATGATCAGCGGCGTCCGGGCCTCGTCGATGAGGATGGAGTCCACCTCGTCGACGATCGCGAAGTTGTGGCCACGCTGCACGCAGTCCTCGAGGCTCCACGCCATGTTGTCGCGGAGGTAGTCGAAGCCGAACTCGTTGTTCGTGCCGTGCGTGATGTCGGCGGCGTACTGCTGGCGGCGGACCTCGGGCGTCTGGTCGGCCAGGATGACCCCGACCTCGAGGCCGAGGAAGCGGTGGATGCGGCCCATCCACTCGGCGTCACGTTTGGCGAGGTAGTCGTTCACCGTGATGACGTGCACGCCCTTGCCGGACACGGCGTTCAGGTACGCGGGGAGGACCTGGGTCAGGGTCTTGCCCTCACCGGTCTTCATCTCCGAGACCTGGCCGAGGTGCAGCGCGGCGCCGCCCATCAGCTGGACGTCGTAGGGACGCTGGCCGAGCACGCGCCAAGCCGCTTCCCTCGCCACCGCGAACGCCTCCGGCAGGAGGTCGTCGAGTGACTCGCCGTCCGCGTGCCGTTTACGGAACTCCTCGGTCTTGGCCCGCAGCGCGGTGTCCGAAAGTTCCTTGACGTCGTCTTCGAGGGTGTTGATGTGATCGGCGATGTGTCGCAGCCGCTTCACCATTTTGCCCTCGCCCGCGCGGAGCAGGCGGTTCAGCACCATCCGGTCGACCTCACTAGCTGATTGTGATCGCACCCGAGCCGGTCCCGGGCAATCTCGTCCGCGGCGGTGCCTGGTAACGCACCACCGTCCGCCCCCATCGTAGGGAACACCTCGGTGTTCGCGCACGCACCGTCTGTCGGTACCTGACGAGACGGGGGCGGGTCCTGCCTGATCCGGACATGACGGCGGCCCGCACGGGACGCGTGCGGGCCGCCGTCAGGGCAGTAGTGGCCGGCTAGCTGAGCCGGATGACGCCGTAGTCGAAGCCTCGCCTCCGGTAGACGACGCTCGGGCACCCGGCGTCGGAGTCGTTGAACAGGTAGAAGTCGTGACCGACCAGTTCCATCTCGTAGAGAGCTTGGTCGACCGTCATGGGCTCCGCGTCATGCTTCTTCTCGCGGACGACGCGACCGGGCTGGTGTTCGGTCACCCCGTCATCCCAGCGCTGCTGCTGGGGCATCTCGAAGTCACCGCTCTCGACAGCGAAACCGTTGGCCATGGGTTCGGCCTCCGGCGCTTCGAGCACAGCGGTACCCGCCAGATGTCGGGTGTCGGTGGTCATTCCACCGGCGGCCGCCATCGAAGTCGCCTCGGCGACGGATTCCGGGCGGCTGCGGCCGTAGTGCACGCGCCGGCGGTCGTGTGTCTTCCGCAACCTGTTTTCGAGCTTGTTCAGTGCGGAATCCAGCGCTGCGTAGAAGTCGCCGGCACACGCTTCGGCGCGTACGGCGGGGCCACGGCCCTTACCGGTGATTTCGACGCGCTGGCAGTTCTTCGACTGCCTGCGATTGGGCTCGTGGAAGAGCTCCACGTCGTAACGGATGACCTTCTTGTCGTAGCGCTCTAGCCGGGCCAGCTTTTCGCTGACGAGTGCCCGATAGTGGTCGGGCACCTCCACGTTGCGGCCCTTAACGACGATGTCCATACACGACCTCCCTCGCTGAAATGACTGCGAGCTGTAGATGTGTTCACTAGGGCGCCGGTAATGCGGGGACGAAGCCCGGATCGCGGGCGGTGAGGGAACTCGGCATACGGCCACGACGTCTCGTGTCGGATGTCCGAGCGCGGACTCAGCGCGGCTCCGGCGCCAGGGACATGGGCTGGTCACCTCCCTGCCTGCCGGGATTGCTGATAGCGCTGCACGTTAGCTGCATCACGCCGCGAGCAACAGCCCCCGAGCCGGGGGATATCAGGACGTGAGACCTCGTCACCGCACGCGACGACGACCCTGTGGCCAGCGGGACAATCCGGCTTGTCGGGCGTCGTCCCCGTGATTTGTTTTCACGCGGACGGCGCAAGCCTTCGGACAGGAAAATGCGGAGGGTGCCCAGTGGGCCGTGCCCGGGGGAATCCGCCGCCACCCCGGTGGAGTGGCGGGCCGTCGGAGTGTTCCCCAGAAGGTCCCTCATATCCCGTCAACGCCCATGTACCCATTCCCGTTCCCGATCATTCATCACTCTTGTAGGTGACGCCCCGATCACCCGGCGGCGGCCAGCGCTACCACCGCGGAAACGTGAATTCCGCTTATGTCCAAAAAGCGCGTACAAGCGGCGGCGGTCGCTCCGGTTGTGATCACGTCGTCAAGAAGAACGACCTTCTCCCGGCAGGCTCCCGGGACCAGGCGAATACGGCCGTCGAGGTTCGCCGACCGCTGGACGCGCGTGAGCCCCACCGCATCACGGACACCGGCCCCGAGCTTGAGGACGGGTGCCACCATCGCCGACTTTCCCTTGTCCTCCAGTACTTTCACGCATTCCTCGGCGATGCGCCGGACGTGCGGTCCACCCCGGACACGCGAGGCGGACCGTCGCGAAGGGACCGGGACGAGGCAGGGTTCCGACACTGGCTCGGGCAGGTGGGCGAGGGCTTCGGCGACAGCGCGGCCGAAGGAGGGGGCGAGGTCGCGGCGGCCGCGTTCCTTGTAGGCGAGGATCAGGCGACGGGCGTCGTCGGCGTAGGGAGCCAGTGCGTAGACGGGGACGAGGCCGGCCGTCGGGCCTCGGATGATCTCGCTGAGCGAACCCCAAGCGGTCTGACAGGTCGCGCAACAGGGCGCGCCCGGCGCTCCGCAGGACGCGCAACGGGCGGGGATGAGGAGATCCAGGAGTTTGGGCATGAGGCGAGTGTCGGCCGGGGCTCCGACAGTTCCGGACGCCGCCGGGGCGTGACCGGTCCGCTTTGGACACTTCGCGTCGCGAGGGGGCCGGTCATGGCTGGGCGTCGTTGAAAAAGTCAATCGAGGAGAAGGGCGCTTTGGGGCTTCGGGGCTCCTTCGCACGGGGGTCCCGGTCCGTGAAGGCCTCCTTGAGGGACTCAGGGTCCCTCAAGGAGGCCTTCACGGACTTTCCGCTTCGCTAGCAGCGCTAGGAATGCTAGCGGTACTAAAGGTCCCTTGCTCCCCTCGGCGATGTCCTGAAGGCCACCTTTAGGACGCTGAACGTCTCAACGGTGGCCTTCAGGACATGGACCTGCGCGCCCGATGTGGCATTGGGGCCACCCAACGTCCCCAATGCCACATTGGGCGCATCTCCCTCCCGAGCCCCAAGTACATGAAGGCCCCCTTCCTGTACCTGAGCGCAAGGAAGGGGGCCTTTATGTACTTCGGCGAAACTCAGCCCGGGTAGAACGGGTCCGCATCGGTGACGGTGTGCGCCTGCGGCCGCCAGACCTCGCCCAGTTCGGAGGCGACCCACAGCCCGCCCGCGTCCGCGACCAGGTTCTGCCTGCTCGGCGCCGCGGTGACGCCGTGCACGGGCGGGGTCAGGTTCGAGCCGCTGAAGGTGTCCATCCGCTGTCCGTCCAGCGGCACCTTGACCACCGGCAGCGAATTCGACGACGTCGCGGCGATCAGGTGGTCCTGGGTCGCCCAGTCGACGTCGACGACGTCCTTGAGGTCGCGTTCCTGCAGTTTCCGCGGCGCCCGCAGCGCCACCGAGTCCGCCGTCCGCACGATCGAGGCGACCACCAGCTGCCCGTTGACCACCGCGGCCAGCCGGGACCCGTCGCGCGAAAGGCGCAATTCGGTGATCTGCCCCAGCCCGGTGAGCATGGTCGCGTCGACGCCGGCCTTCACCCAGCGGCCGTCCGCGGCCAGGGTGACCCTGGCGACGGTGTTGTGGTCGACCACCGTCCAGACCTCACCGGAGACCCCGCCACCACCACGGGCGACCGGACGCCAGGTGGGGCGGCTCAGGCTGCCGCCGAACAGGTCCACCGACGCGAGGTCGTGTCCGAGATCGCCGACCCGGAGCCATTGCCTGCCGTCGCGTTCTTCGACCACCGCGAGGCGTTTGCCGTCGACGGACTGCGCGGCGCTGACGACCTTGTACCCGCCGTTGCCCGCTGGCCCGCCGACCGGCTGCCCGTCGCCGAGCGACCGGACCCGCCCGTTCACGGTCATCAGCCCCAGCAGTTCCGAGTTGGGCGCGATGTCCACGTTGTAGTTGGGCAGTTCGCTGGAGCGCCAGTATTCGTGTTCCGGCACCAGCGCGGTGCCGTCGGCCAGCAGCCGGACCCGGCTCAGCGTCACCGTCTGCAGCGACAGGACGATCTGCGCGGCGATCAGGTTCCGGTCCACGAGGCTGGCCCCGCCGACACCGGTCAGGTTGATGTCCAGTGTCCCGTCGTCCGTGCTGCGCACGTTGCTTTCGATGGTGACCTGGTCGCCGAGCAGATCCTTGACCGCGCCCTTCAACCCCTCCGACGGGCCCTGCAGCACCAGGTCCATCACCCGGCCGGGCAATCCGGCCTGCGGTTTCGCCGCGACGTACCGGAGGTCGGGGACGAAGGCGCCGGAGTCCGGCGAGTAGAAGCTGATCGGCACCCGGAAGTAGTTGAGCGCGAAGTCCTCGTCGGTGACGGCGAGTTCCTGCGGCGGGTCCACGATCCGCCACTGGCCGTTCTGCTGCTTCCGCAGCTTGAACTGCTGCGAGTACTCCGCCTTCACCGGGAGGAACGCGCTGTCGGGGCTGAGGGTCCCGAGTTTGAACCCGCGGACGTTCACGACCTGCTCGTCCGGGTTCCCCGACGACGACGAAGTGTCGTAGACGGTGCCGAAGGTGTCGTCGATGATCGTCAGCCCCGGCGACGGCTTCCAGTTACGCCGGGCGTCGTCGTCGAGGTAGACGCGCGCGGCGGCGCTCGCCGTGCCCGGCGCCGCCGAGTTGCGGATGAACTGGCGGGTGACGGTCAGCGGGTCGATCCCGGCCGCCGGTTCGGGGACGTCCGCCGGCGCCTGGCCGGGTTTGTCCCCGGAGACGACGACGGGCTGGGATTCGAGCGGGATGTTCGCGCAGCCTGCGACCAGCAGGAACACCGCGAGCAGGGCCAGCAGCCGTTTCACCGGCCGACCTCCTCGGGCTCGGCGAGGATCGCGTCGGGCGCGGGCCGGACTTCGAGCAGTCCGGACGACCCGTGCGTGTCGGTCGCCTTGTGATCGGGCGGGGGCAGGAGCAGCGGGCTCTCCCCCATCGGCGTGTCCTGCCGCCGCGGCAGCACGAGCCGGAAGCAGGCACCGTGGCCGGTCTCGCCCCAGGCGTCGAGCACGCCGCCGTGCAACCGGGCGTCCTCCTGGCTGATCGCGAGGCCGAGGCCGGTGCCGCCGGTCCGGCGGTTACGGGACGGGTCGGCGCGCCAGAACCGGTTGAACACCAGTTCCGCCTCGCCGGGCCGGAGCCCGACGCCGCGGTCCCGCACGGTGATGGCGACCGCGGTCTCGTTGACCGCCAGCGTCAGCACCACCGGGTTCCCTTCGCTGTGGTCCACCGCGTTCGCCAGCAGGTTGCGCAGGATCCGCTCGACGCGGCGCGCGTCGACTTCGGCGGGCGCCTCCTCGTCCGGGAGGACCAGTTCGACCGAGCTTCCCGCGTTGCCCGCGATCACCCGGACCTGTTCGACGGCCCTGGTCGCGATCGGGCGGACGTCGATCAGCTCGGCCGAGAGCTCCTCGACACCGGCGTCCAGCCTGCTGATCTCCAGCAGATCGCCGAGCAGTGCCTCGAACCGGTCGAGTTCGTCGACCAGCAGCTCGGTGGAGCGGGCGAGCCCGGCCGGGAACTGCTCGCGCGACGCGTGCAGCACGTCGGCAGCCATCCGGACGGTGGTCAGCGGGGTGCGCAGTTCGTGCGAGACGTCGGAGGTGAACCGGCGCTGCAGCCCGCCGAACTCCTCCAGCTGGCGGATCTGCCGCTGGATACTCGCGGCCATCTCGTTGTAGGACACGGCGAGTTTGGCCAGATCGTCCTCGCCGAGCACGGCGAGCCGCTGGTCGAGTTCCCCGCCCGCGAACTGTTCGGCCGCCGCGGCGGCCTGCCGGACCGGCCGGACCACCTGTCTGGTGACCAGGTTCGTGATCCCGGCGAGCAGGAGCAGCAGGACGAGCCCGCCGACGAGCAGCGTGTTCTGCACCGTCGAGACGGTGTTCTGCTCACTGGTCAGCGGGTACAGCAGGTAGAGCTGGAGCGGGTTGATCATCGTGCTCACCGGCGCGCCGACGATCAGGTATGTCGTCTTGCCGCCGTCGGCCTCGGTGACCGTGTGGGTCAGGTAGCTGAGCTGCTCGGTCTCGACGAACTGGCGCAGCCGTACCGGCACCCGGTCGTAGGGACCGGCGGCCACCGGTTTGCTGGACTGGTCGCGGCCGCCCGCGGCCAGCACCGGTTCGAAGGTGCCCGCCGTCGATCCCGCGCCGTCCTGCGAGGACGTCGTGCTGGAGATCTTCTTCAGCGCGTTGCTCATCCGCGCGGTGAGCGCTTCCGGGCTTTCGGTGCCGACACCGACCAGCTCGGCGGCCGCGGTCTCGACGACCGCCCTGGTCTGGGCGATCGCCGCGTTCTGCTTGGTCTCGACCAGCCGATCGGTGATCTGGTTCTGCAGCACCATGCCCAGCACGAACACCACGGCCGACGACAGCGCCAGGGTGGACACGGTGACCCGGAACTGCAGCGAATACCGCCACAGTTCGTTGAACGACACGATCTTGCGGCGCACGAAAACCACGATGCGCCGGAACTGGCGCATCGTGGTCTGGGCGAGCCTTCGCAAGCGTCCGGTCATGGGGTGATCACGGCGGGCCGGCCTTGTACCCGACACCGCGAACGGTCAACACCACCTCGGGGTGCTCCGGGTCCTTCTCGACCTTCGACCGCAGCCGCTGGACGTGGACGTTCACCAGCCGGGTGTCGGCGGCGTGGCGGTAGCCCCACACCTGCTCGAGGAGCACCTCGCGGGTGAACACCTGCCGCGGCTTGCGGGCGAGCGCGACCAGGAGGTCGAACTCGAGCGGGGTCAGCGGGATGGCCTTGCCCTCCCGCGTCACCTCGTGGCCGGGGACGTCGATGGCGAGGTCGCCGATCGTCAGCGACTCGGCGGGCTCGGCCTCGGTGCGGCGCATCCGGGCGCGGACGCGGGCCACGAGCTCCTTCGGCTTGAAGGGCTTGACCACGTAGTCGTCGGCCCCCGACTCGAGCCCGAGGACGATGTCCACGGTGTCGCTCTTGGCGGTGAGCATCACGATCGGCACGCCGGATTCGGCCCGGATCGCCTTGCAGACGTCGATGCCGTTCATGCCGGGCAGCATGAGGTCGAGGAGGACCAGGTCCGGTTTCAGCTCACGAAGCGCGGGCAGCGCCCGTGAGCCGTCGGCCACGACGGCTGTGTCGAACCCCTCCCCACGCAGCACGATGGTGAGCATCTCCGCGAGAGCAGGGTCGTCGTCGACGACCAGAACACGTGCCTTCATAAACCTATGTTCGCACTAGTTTCCCCGTGCGGGCGCGCGACCCGGCGATGTGACCACCAGAAAGATCATCGAATCGGGCAAATTGCTCCATCCGAGTAGGGTCTTCTGCCCCTAGAGAGCACGTCGGAGCCTGGTGAACGGCCTCGGGGAGTCGATCGCGAAGACACCGGTCAGCACATCGCCGCGGTGATAGGTCGCGACGAAGCGCTTCGAAGCCACGTCACCTTCGGCGATCCGCACGTCTTCCGTGGCCACTCCGGCGAATTGGAGCCGCCGTCCGTACTGATCGGACCAAAAGTAACCGTGTCGTGCGAAATGCGTGACGGTCGAGCCGGCGAGCAGGTTCGCGACCGCGACGCCCGGCTGTTCCCCGGCCGCCGTCCAATGCTCGGCGCGGACCCGTACGCCGCGCAGCGGGCAGCGGTACCGCGCGACGTCACCCACCGCGATCACTCGGGGATTCGCTGTGACACAGCCGGAATCGACCAGCACCCCGTCGTCGACGGCGAGCCCGGAGCCGGTCAGCCATTCGGTGGCGGGCCGCGCCCCCACTCCGGCGACGACGAGATCGGCGCGGATCTCCCTGCCGTCGGCGAGCCGTACACCGGTGACCCGGCCGGTCCCGGTGAATCCGGCGACGGGGACGCCCGCGATCAGCCGGACGTCGTTCTCCGCGTGCAGTTCCCCGCACACCGCGCCCATCCGCGCGCCGAGGACGGGGCCGAGCGGCACGGGCATCGCCTCGACCACGCTCACCTCGTGGCCGAGCAGTCGGCACGCGGACGCGACCTCCGCGCCGATGAATCCCGCACCGATGACGACGACCGCGGAAGGCCCGGCCGCGAGAGCCTGCTTCAGGGCGACCGCGTCTTCGAGCGTCCGCAAGGTGTGCACGCCGGCCAGATTCCTTGCCGTGTCGAGGGTTCTGGCCACCGCACCGGTCGCGATGACGTAACCGTCGGCGGCGATCGTGGTGCCGTCGCCGAGGGTCACGCCCTCGCGGCCGAGTTTTTCGGCACGGACGCCGAGGTGCCATTCGGCGGCCAGCGCGTCGAGGTCGTCCTGCCCGGCGAGCGCGATGTCGTCGGCGGAAACCTTGCCCAGCAAGAAATCCTTCGACAACGGCGGCCGGTCGTACGGCGGCTCGGCGCCGATCATCACCAGCCGCCCGTCGAAGCCTTGTGCGCGCAATTCCTGTGCCGCGCGGAGCCCCGCCAGGGAGGTGCCGACGACGGCGACGGTTCTCAAGCGACGTCCTGCCGCACCTCGGTGTCCACGTAGATCACCCCGTCGGCGACCACGACCGGGTACGTGCGCACGGCGTTCTTGGCAGGCAGGCAGTCCGGCGCGCCGGTCCGCAGATCGAACCGCGCGGCGTGCAGCGGGCATTCGACGTAGCAGCCTTCGATCCAGCCGTCGGCGAGCGACGCGTCCTGATGGCTGCAGGTGTCGTCGAGCGCGTAATACGCGCCCTCGGAATGGAAGACCGAGACGGGCACGGGGCCCGCCAAGCGGACGGCTTCGCCTTCGGGCAGTTCGGAGACGGAGCAGGCACGGATCATCGGGGCCTCCGGGGAAAGGACCGACGGTTGTTGATGTTGCGTATTACGAGACGGGACGTGCTCTGCGCAACAATCACCCCCGAGGGGCCGGTGCGTCAAGGGATTCGCCCACTCAGCCGAGCGGATCCGGGCGAAACGGCTACTGTTGCGTCATGCGGAACCAGGACGCGGGGAACGCAACATCCAGCCAGGTGCAGTCCGTCGACCGCGCGATCAGCGTGCTGGAACTGCTGGCACGCAACGGGGAAACGGGGATCACCGAGATCGCGGGCGAGCTCGGCGTGCACAAGTCGACGGCCTCCCGTCTGCTGAGCGTCCTGGAGAACCGCGGCCTCGTCGAGCAGCTCGGCGAACGCGGCAAATACGCGATCGGCTTCGGCATCGTCCGGCTCGCCGGCGCCGCCACCGGCCGGATGGACCTGGCGAAACTGGGCAGGCAGACCTGCCAGGGCCTGGCGGAGACGCTCGGCGAGACGGTCAACATCGCGATCGCCGACGACGGTGTCGCGATCAACGTCAGCCAGGCCCGCGGCTCGGCCGCGATCACCACGCAGAACTGGACCGGGCAGCGCACGCCCCTGCACGCGACGTCCAGCGGGAAGGTGCTGCTCGCGTACATGGGCGACGTCGAGCGCAAACGCTTGCTCCGGCGGAAACTCGAACAGTTCACGCCGCGGACCACGGTCGATCCGGACGAGCTGACCGCGGAGCTGGAGCGGGTCGCCGAGGACGGGTACGCGTCCTGTTTCGAGGAGCTGGAGCTGGGGATGCACGCGGTCGCGGTGCCGGTGCACGGACCCGGCGGCGACGTCGTCGCGGCGATGAGCGCTTCGGGCCCGTCGTACCGGCTTTCGAAACAGCGGGTGCGGCAGATCGTCCGGCCGCTGACCGAGGCGTCGGCTGATCTTTCGGCACAGCTGGGGTACTTCGCCGAGTGAAGAGGCCGACCTCTTCGGGCTCTTGACAGCGCGCCCGCCGGTGCCGCACTTTGTTGCTGAAGACGGAACAACGTGCCTCATTCGCAACAGCGCCTGTCACCCCGATGCCCGATGGTCCTTTGTGGACTTTTCGGGCAGGCAGGAGGTACCCCTCACCATGCCCCCCGTACCCCGCGTCGTCGTGATCGGCGCCGGCATCGTCGGCTGCGCGCTCGCCGACGAACTCACCGAACGCGGCTGGACCGACGTCACCGTGCTGGAACAGGGCGACCTGTTCGCCACCGGCGGGTCGACGTCGCACGCGCCCGGTCTGGTCTTCCAGACCAACGCCTGCCGCACGATGACCGAGTTCGCCCGCTACACCGTCGCCAAATACGGCACGCTCGACCTCGACGGGAACCCTTGTTTCCGCCCGGTCGGCGGGCTGGAGGTGGCCACCACCCCGGAACGGCACGCCGACCTGGCGCGGCGGCACGGCTGGGCCACCGCGTCGGGGGTCGAAAGCAGGCTGATCGATCCCGGCGAATGCGCGGCGCTGCATCCGTTGCTCGATCCGGCCAAGGTGCTCGGCGGATTCCACATCCCCTCCGACGGTCTGGCCCATCCCCTCCGGGCGGCCGAGGCACAGGCCCGCCGCGCGATCGGACGCGGCGCGAGGTTCATCGCGCGGCAGAAGGTCGTCGGCGTCGAACGGTCGGCCGGCCGGGTCACCGGCGTGACCACCGAGACCGGGAGCTTCCGCGCGGACATCGTGCTCTCGTGCGCCGGGATGTGGGGGCCGGTGCTCGGCGAACTGGTGGACCTCACGATCCCGCTGGTCCCGATGGCGCATCAGTACGCGCGCACCAGTCCCCTGCCGTCACTCGCCGGCGTGACCGAGGAGGCCACGAGGCCGATCCTGCGACATCAGGACGCCGACCTCTACTTCCGCGAACACGTCGACCGGATCGGTATCGGCGCGTACGGTCACCGGCCGATGCCGTTGCCCGCCAAGGAGATCGGCTCCGGCGAGGGAATGCCCTCGGAGCTCACGTTCACCCCCGCGGACTTCGAAGCGTCGTGGACCGCCGCCGTCGACCTGCTGCCCACACTCGGCGAGACCAAGGTCGAGGAGGGCATCAACGGCCTGTTCTCCTTCACCCCGGACGGCATGCCGCTGCTGGGCGAACACCCCGGTCTCGACGGGTTCTGGGTCGCCGAAGCGGTCTGGATCACGCATTCGGCCGGGGTCGCGCGCGCCATGGCGCAGTGGCTGGTCGACGGCAGGCCCGAAACGGATCTGCACGGCTGCGATCTCGCCCGGTTCGAGCGGGTGCAGCTGGCCCCGGACCACGTCATGGCTCGCAGCTGCCAGAGCTTCGTCGAGGTCTACGACATCGTCCATCCCTTGCAGCCCATGGAAGAACCACGGCCGCTGCGGACGAGTCCCTTCTACGAACGGCAAGCCGAGCTCGGCGCCTTCTTCCTCGAAGCGGGCGGCTGGGAACGTCCGCACTGGTACGAGGCGAACGCGAACCTTCCCGAGGTCGACCGCGTCCCCGCGCGCAACGACTGGGCCGCCCGGTACTGGTCGCCGATCGGCGGCGCCGAGGCACTGGTCGCGCGGCAGCGGGTCGCGATGTTCGACATGACGTCGTTGAAACGGGTGGAGGTCACCGGCCCCGGCGCGCTGCCGTTCCTGCAGACGATGACCACGAACCAGCTCGGCAAGAAACCCGGCTCGGTCACCTACACCCTGCTGCTCGACGAGGACGGCGGCGTGCGCAGCGACCTGACCGTCGCCCGGCTCGGGCCCGAACGGTTCCAGGTCGGCGTCAACAGCGCCATCGACATCGACTGGCTCCGGCGGCATCTCCCCGGCGACGGCGCCGCGCAGATCCACGAGACCACCCCGGGCACCTGCTGTATCGGGCTCTGGGGCCCGCTCGCGAGAGCCGTACTGCAGCCACTGTCCACAACGGACTTCTCGCATCAGGCCATGGGCTACTTCAAGACGAAACAGGCGTACATCGGCCATGTTCCGGTGACCGCGATGCGACTGTCCTATGTGGGCGAGCTCGGCTGGGAGCTGTACACGAGCGCCGACCTCGGCCGCGAACTCTGGGACACGATCTGGGAGGCGGGGCAGGCGCACGGGATCATCGCCGCCGGACGGGACGCCTTCTCCAGTATGCGGCTGGAGAAGGGGTATCGGCTGTGGGGCACGGACGTCACCACCGAGCACGATCCGTACGAGGCCGGTCTCGGGTTCGCCGTGCGGATGGACAAGGGCTACTTCGTCGGCCGGGACGCGCTGGCCGGTCGCTCGGAGGAAACGGTGACCAGGAAGCTGACCTGTCTCACCGTCGACGATCCGTACTCCGTCGTGCTCGGCAAGGAACCGGTGTACGCCGACGGCCGTCCCGCCGGGTACGTCACGAGTGCCGCGTACGGCTACACCGTCGGCAAGAACATCGCCTACGCCTGGCTTCCGGTCGAGTTCAGCCGGCCGGGAAGGCCGCTGGAGATCGAGTACTTCGGCGAGCGGATCCCCGCCGTCGTCGCGACCGAGCCGTTGTTCGACCCCGCCATGGCCCGGATCAGGAGCGCCGCATGAGTCATTACGACGTCATCGTCATCGGCCTCGGCGGGATGGGCAGTGCCGCGGCGTACCGGCTCGCCCGGCGAGGACGCCGCGTGCTGGGCATCGACCGCTTCGCACCCGTGCACAACCTCGGGTCCAGCCACGGCGGCTCGCGGATCACCCGGCAGGCGTACTTCGAGGATCCCGCGTACGTCCCGCTCCTGCTGCGGGCGCACGAACTGTGGGAGGGCGTCGAACGCGATTCCGGGCGGACGATCTTCACCCGCTGCGGCGGGATCATGCTCGGCGGTCCCGATTCGCGCACGGTGTCGGGCAGCCTGGCGAGCGCGCGGACCTGGGATCTGCCGCACGAACTCCTCGACGCGGCCGAGATCCGCCGCCGGTTCCCGACGATGAACCCGGCGGACCACGAAATCGCGCTGTACGAGGAGAACGCCGGCTTCGTGGTGCCGGAAGGCAGTGTGGCGGCGCATCTCCAGCTCGCCGCGCGGGCCGGGGCGGAGCTGCACCACGAGGAGGAGGTCCTTTCCTGGCGGGAGACGTCCACCGGAGTCCGGGTGGGCACGTCGCAGAACTTCTACACCGCCGAACAGCTGGTGATCTGCCCCGGCGCCTGGGCTCCCGGCCTGCTCACCGAACTCGGGATCGAGTTCACCATCGAACGGCAGGTCCAGTACTGGTTCGCACCGTCGGGCGGAGTGACGCCGTTCCGTGCCGAACGGCATCCGATCTACGTCTGGGAAGGCGAGGGCGGCCGCCAGTTCTACGGTTTCCCCTCCCACGACGACGCCGGAAGCGTGAAGGTCGCGTTCTTCCGCGGCGGCAGGCCCTGCACGCCCGAGACCATCGACCGGACGGTGCACGCCGAAGAGGTCGCCGAGATCTCGGAGTTCGTCGGGCGGAAGATGCCGGCGCTGCCCGGCACGTTCCTGCGCGGGGCGACCTGCATGTACACGAACACGCCCGACGAGCATTTCGTCATCTCCCGCCATCCCGAGCACGAGCGGGTGGTGGTCGCCTGCGGTTTCTCCGGGCACGGCTTCAAATTCGTCCCGGTGGTCGGTGAGATACTCGCCGACCTGGTCGTGGACGGCAGCACCGCGCATCCGATCGGCCTGTTCGACCCCGCCCGGTTCGCCGGAGTCGCGAGATGACGAGTCTCATCCCCACGCTGGGCGGCGGCTACTACACCGACGCCGCCATCTTCGCGGCCGAGCAGGAGAAGATCTTCGAGCGCCGGTGGTTCTGCGCGGTCCGGTCGGCGGACCTGCCGTCGGCCGGCGACTTCCGCACTGTCCGAATAGGACGGGAGAGCGTGCTCGTCAGCCGGGGCCGGGACGGCGGGCTGCGGGCGTTCCTCAACGTCTGCCGCCATCGCGGCGCCCGGTTGTGCACGGAGGAATCGGGCACGGTGAAACGCGCGTTCCAGTGTCCGTACCACGCGTGGACGTACGGGCTCGACGGCAAGCTGATCGCGGCGCCGAACCTGGCGAACCTCCCCGACATCGACCGGGCCGAGTACGGGCTGCACACCGTGCACCTTCGGGAGTGGCTGGGTTACGCGTGGGTCTGCCTCGCCGCGAACCCGCCGTCGTTCGAGGCCGACGTCGAAGGCGCGGTGCGCGAACGGCTGGGCGATCTGGAGTCGATCGAGCGGTACCGCCTCGACAAACTGTCGGTCGGGCGCCGGATCACCTACGACGTCAAGGCGAACTGGAAGCTCATCGTCGAGAACTTCATGGAGTGCTACCACTGCGCGACCATCCATCCGGAGCTGACCGAGGTGCTGCCGGAGTTCGCCGACGGGTACGCGGCGCAGTACTACGTCGGGCACGGCGCCGAATTCGGCGAGGACGTGGAGGGGTTCACCATCGACGGCGGTTCGGGTTTCGACCGGCTGGACGGCGTCGCGAACGACCAGGACAGGCGGTACTACGCGATCACCATCCGGCCGCAGGTGTTCGTGAACCTGGTGCCGGACCACGTGATCTTCCACCGGATGTACCCGCTCGCGCCGGACCGGACGGTCGTCGAATGCGACTGGCTCTATTCGGAGGAGGTCGTGGCGTCGGGACGGGACGTGTCACGGTCGGTGGAGTTGTTCCACCGCGTCAACGAGCAGGACTTCGACGCCTGCGAACGCTGCCAGCCCGCGATGGCGTCCCGTGCCTACCGCGGGGGCGGCGTGCTCATGCCCTCGGAACACCACATCGGCGAGTTCCACACCTGGCTGCTCACGCATTTAGAGGACGAAACGCGGTAGTTGCACGCGCAAGGACCGCATCCAGAGGACTAAGTGCGGAGGAGGGAGGTCGCGAGGGCCGGGGTGTCGACACCGGCGACGCCGTCGAGAACGTGCCAGGGCGCGAGCCAGCCCGTCGCGGCGAGTTCGTCGTAGACCACCGAGCACCGCTTCTGGAGCGCGTCGTCGGTCTCGAAGGAATCCCGCGCGCGGTCCGCGTCGCTCTCCGCGCGGCGCTGCGCGCGGTCGGCGGCGACGTCGGCGGTGACCCGGAGCAGCAGATGCGCGACGGGCACCGGCAGGCCGAACCGGTCGATCTCCAGTTCCTTGAGCCAGCGCACGAACTCGCCGTCCGCGCCCTGGTGGAGGCGCGCGGCGCCGTACGCGGCGTTCGACGCGACGTACCGGTCGAGCAGCACGACGTCGTGATCGCCGAGACGCGCGCGGATCTCGTCGGCCGCGCCCCGTCGGTCGAGCGCGTAGAGCATCGCCATGCCGTAGACGGAGTCGGCGAGGTCGCCGTGCCCGCGGTGCAGCGCTTCCTTCACGAGGTCGGCGTGCACGCTTTCGCCGTAACGTGGGAACGCGATGGACGTGACGCTCGCCCCGGCCGCGTTCAGCGCGCCGGTCAGCGCGTCGGCGAGCGTGCGCTTGCCCGCGCCGTCCAGACCTTCGATCACCACGAGACGTCCCACGGGCCTACTTTAGAGTGCCGTGGTCGACCGGCGGGCCAGACGGGTCAGCTCACGTCCGGCCCACCGGTCCGCTAGGGGACGCGCCTCTTCGAGTGCAGGAAGAAGCCGGCGACACCGATGAGGAGCAAGCCGCCGAAGATCAGCAGCGGGACGAAGCCGGTGTCCTGCGCGTCGGGTGCGGGGCCGCCGTCGCCGCGGGGCATCACTTGGGCGTTGTAGCCGCCGGCCTTGCCCTCTTGGGCGTACGGCGAGCTCGCGAGCATGTCGCCGTAGCGGCCGGAGACGGTCTTCTGATACTCCGCGAGGGTGGCCGAAGCACCGGTCGCCGAGCCACTGGCGCCCGCGTCGAGCATCGTCACCTGACCGTCGCGCAGCGCGTACCAGGCGTCGACCTGGGGTTCGTGGAGCAGCGTCGCACCGGCGGGCAACCGCCGCGCCAGCACGCTTTCCCGGTCGCCCGACGCGATGTTGCCGACGCGCCAGGCACCGTCGTCACCGCGGACCGACCACACGGTCGCGGTCTGCCCGTCGGACGCCGTCACCGGCACCGCCACGTAGGCGAGCCGTCCGGCGATCGCACCGTCACCGGCGACGAAATCCCTCGAAAGCTCGTAAACCGGGAAGGATTCGTCGATGACGCTCACCGACGGCGCGTGGCTCGAGCCACCCATCTGTGTGAAGAAGCGGCCGAGCTCCGCACGGAGCGTGGGGTCGTCGGCAGCCGCCTTCGCGGCCGCGAGATCTTCACCCGACAGCTGATCCGCGCGCGCTCCGGGCGCCGAGATCAGCAGCGCGACCGCGACCAGCCCGGCCAGCCCGAGGAACCGCCGGGCGCTCATCGCCGGATCCCGGTGAGGGTGTGGGTCCAGGTGAAGGACTTGTTTGCCGAGTAGAAGTCGTAGGTCGACCAGTTGTACCGGTTGCCGGTGGGCAGTGGATCCCCCCACGAGACCCACTTCCGGCCGGCGTCCGCCCCGTAGAGGACGTGCATGTGGCCGCCGCCCGAGGCCCAGCCGACCCGCGTCTGGACGGGCTTGCCGTCGCCGGTCTGCGCCTGGACGGCGGCGAAGGGGATGCGGCCCTTGAGGTAGTTCCCCGGGGCCGAGAAGCCGAGCTTGCCGAACGCGCGCCGGACGTCGCCCAGCGTTCCGGGCTTGTCGGCGCACTCCCGGCGTCGCTCGTCGTGGGCGATCCGGCAGAATTCGTTCTGGGTGACGGCCACGCCGTGGTGTGCCGCGATGGTGTTGCCGGAAGCCACCCAGCACCACTGGGACTTTTCCTGCGCCTGCATGGCGATGGGGTGCTGGCGGGCAGGCGCCGACGGCAGCGCGCTCGCCGGGGTCTGGATCGCCAGCCACGCCACGAGACTCGCGGCGCCGGCGGCGCAAACCCTCCTCGAGAACACAGGCACGACGGGCCTCCTGGTCACCATGGCGAACCAATGTGGTCACAACGGTGAACAGCAGGCTCACACAGAGCAAGATGGGCACTCGGCGGAACGGACCGTTCCGGGGCGTTTCCACACCCCGGAACGGTCACTCTTCCGGGGTCAACAACCCCGAACGGGGGACGTAGTGTTCACAGTGCGCTGCTAACGTGAACGTTCCGCGGTGTTCACGCTCAGCGCACACACTGGTCTGGTGAAGGGACGAGCGGTGACACGAGACGGGGACACCCCGACGATCATCGACGGCACGCGCCGTCAACCGCTCGAAGCCTTGCCCAAGGAGCTCGTCGAGGCACTCCGCAGCGGCGAATTTCACCACGCGCTCCGCCAGGCGATCGCCTATCGCGGCCTGTCCCTCGCCCGGCTCCGCGCCCACCTCGGGCTCCGCGGTGTCCAAATCGGACAGTCGACGTTGAGCTACTGGCAGCGCGGATTGCGCCAGCCGGAGGTACCCAAGGCGCTCCCGGCCGTACGTGCGCTGGAATCGGTGCTGCAGCTGCCCGCGGACGCGCTGGTGGTGCTGATCGGACCGCGGACGGCGCGGGCGCGCGGGCACCAGATGGCCGCGTCGTTCCACGACATCCGTTCCGGTGACATGGGCTCGATCGTCGACCAGCTGCTGGCCGAACTGGGCGCGTACCCGTCTTCCAACCGGTACAACGCCGACCTCGAGATGCTCGCGGTGCACGACACGATCACCTTCGACGCCGCGCACCGGCAGGTCGGCCTCCAGACCCGGCTGGTGTGCCGGGCCCGGCGGCACGGCCCGGACCGGTACGTCACCGTCTACAACGGCGACCCCGGCTGCAACATCGGCGACGTCGAGCTGATCACCGCCGAGGGCTGCCGCGTCGGCCGGATCCGGCGCAACGCCGAAGCCGAGACGATGGCCACCGAGCTGCTCTTCGACCGGAAGCTCGCCGAGGGCGAGATCCACGTGTTCTGCTTCGAGGTCCGCGACGACTCCGGCACCGCTTCGCCCGGCTACTTCCGGATGCTGCGGGACCAGTGCGCCAGCTACCTGGTGCAGCTGAAGTTCGCGCTCGGCGCGCTGCCCGCCCGCTGCACCCGGCAGTTCCGCACCCGCGACGACGCCGTGCCCGTCGAGTCCGAGGAGCTGCCGCTCGACATGGGCGGCGTGACCAGCGGTTTCTTCAGCGACGCCGGTCCGGGCCTGGCCGGCATCGAGGTGGAGTGGCAGTAGCGTCCCCATGCAATGAAAGGTCCTTTCCTCGCAAAATTTGCGAGGAAAGGACCTTTCATTGCAGCGGTCAGTACCGGTAGTGGTCGGTCTTGAACGGACCTTCGACGTCCACGTCGATGTACTCCGCCTGCTCCTTGGTCAGCTTCGTGAGCTCACCGCCGAGCGCGTCGAGGTGGATCTTCGCGACCTTCTCGTCGAGCTTCTTCGGGAGGCGGAAGACCTCCTTGTCGTACTCCTCGTGCTTGGTGAACAGCTCGATCTGCGCGATCACCTGGTTGGAGAAGCTGTTCGACATCACGAACGACGGGTGCCCGGTCGCGTTGCCCAGGTTCAGCAGGCGGCCCTCGGACAGCACGATGATGCTCTTGCCGTCAGGGAAGACCCACTCGTCGACCTGCGGCTTGATGGTGATGCGCCGGATGCCCGGGTAACGCTGCAGGCCCGCCATGTCGAGCTCGTTGTCGAAGTGGCCGATGTTGCCCAGGATCGCCTGGTGCTTCATGCGCGCCATGTGCTCGACGAGCACGACGTCCTTGTTCCCGGTGGTCGTGATGATGATGTCGGCCTCGCCGAGGACGTTCTCCAGCTTCTTGACCTGGTAGCCGTCCATCGCCGCCTGCAGCGCGCAGATCGGGTCGATCTCGGTGACGATCACCCGCGCGCCCTGGCCGCGCAGCGATTCCGCGGCGCCCTTGCCGACGTCGCCGTAACCGCAGACGACCGCGACCTTGCCGCCGATGAGGACGTCGGTGCCGCGGTTGATGCCGTCGATCAGCGAATGCCGGATGCCGTAGCGGTTGTCGAACTTCGACTTGGTCACCGCGTCGTTCACGTTGATCGCCGGGAACAGCAGCTCACCGGCGGCGGCGAGCTGGTAGAGCCGCAACACGCCGGTGGTGGTCTCCTCGGTGACCCCGCGGACGCCTTCGCCGATCTTGGTCCACTTGCCGGTGTCCGCCGCGACCGAGGCCCGAAGCAGTTCGAGGAACACGCGGAACTCGTCGGAAGTGTCCTCGTCCGGCGAGGGGACGACGCCCGCCTTCTCGAACTCGGTTCCCTTGTGCACCAGCATGGTGGCGTCGCCGCCGTCGTCGAGGATCATGTTGGGACCTTCGCCGTCCCAGGTCAGCATCCGCTCGGTGCACCACCAGTACTCCTCCAGCGACTCGCCCTTCCAGGCGAACACCGGGACACCCTTGGGTTCCTCGGGGGTGCCGTGCGGGCCGACGACGATCGCCGCGGCGGCGTGGTCCTGGGTGGAGAAGATGTTGCAGGAGGCCCAGCGCACCTCGGCACCCAGCGCGACGAGGGTCTCGATCAGCACCGCGGTCTGTACGGTCATGTGCAGCGAGCCCGAAACGCGGGCTCCCCGCAAGGGATACACCTCGGCGTATTCGCGGCGCAGCGCCATCAGGCCCGGCATCTCGTGCTCGGCGAGGCGGATCTCCTTGCGGCCGAACTCGGCGGCCTCGAGATCGGCGACGGCGAACTCGATGCCGTTGCGGGTGTCGTGCCGCTTGGCAACGCTTTCGGGGGTCATATGCGCGCTTCCTCCAAGGTTGGATGACATCTGAACAGTACCGTTGTCGGTTCAGTCCCCACTGGAACGGTTTGGAGGCTTCACCGTGGTCATGCCGGGTCCCGATACCCGCGTCGTCGAAATACGCGTACCCGGGCTAGTGGGCACGAGCGGTGAAAGCCTGCTGGATTCGACGTCGGTGGTCGACGTCGCGGGCGACGGCGTCGGCAGGTTGATCCGGCCGTCGGACCGGCTGCGCCGTCCCGCTCCCGGTCCGGTGCTGCCCGCGCTCGGCCGTTCGATCCCGCGCATCCTCGAAGGCTACCTGTGGAGCGGCATGACCTCCGGTGGCGCGGCGAAGGCGACCTGGGCGCTGCTGTTCCCGTTCTCGCTGGCGAACGTCGCGCATTGGATGCTGCCGCCGGTCCCGGAAGGCAGGCGGTCCGCGGCGCTGCTCGGCGGCGCCTGCCGGGGGCTGCTGCGGGTGGCCTCGCTGCTGCTGACGATGTTGCTGATCAGCCAGCTCGCGGTGGTCTCGCTCGACCTGTTCGCCGCGCAGTGCCTCGCGCCGGGTTCGACCTGTCTCGAAGGAGCGCCGTCGTTCCTGCGCGACTTCGCGCCACTGCGGACGGCGATCGGCGTGGTGCCGTTGCTGGCGCTGATCTTCGTGCTCGACCGGATCCCGTCGTCGGACTGGCGCTCGCGGAACCGGGTCCACCGCGAGCACAGTTCGAGCCCCCTGCAGCCACAGGACCTGCCGCGGACGCCGGGGCTGCGCACGCTGCACACCGTCGCCGCCTTGACCTGTGTCGCGCTTCCGTTGCTCGGCGGGCCGTTCCGGCTGCCGTCCGCGACCTTCGACCTGGTGGTCTGGATCTGCGCGCTGGCACTCGTCCTCGCCGCGCTGGTGGCCTCGACGGTCGGTTTCTCGGCCGGGCCGGTGATCCGGGGCGGGCTGATCGCATTCGCCGTCGTGCTGGTCGGGATCGCCGTCGTGCGCCGGACACCGCTGCCCGCGGGACTTCCGGGCGGCGGGCTCGGCGGAGCGGACGGGACGGTCGAAGCACTGGGTGCGGCGATGGTCACGGTGACCGTGCTGTTCGCGCTGATGCTCGTCCCGGCGGCCCTGCTCGGCCGATCGACGTGGAAACACCTGCCGCACCGGCTGCGGCCGTGGCTCGGCGGCTGGGCCGCGGCGCCGGTCGTCGCGCTGGCCGGGCTGCTCGGCGGCGGGTTCGGCGCGGGGCTCGCGGTCGCGCTGCGGCAACTGGTCGGCGCGAGCGAACTCCGGCTGCCCGACACCTACTCCCTGGTGACCGTGCTGTGGGGTGCCGGTCTCGCGCTCGCCGTCGTGCTCGGCGTGCTGGGCTTCGCGGTCGCCGTCCCGTTGCGACGGCTGCGCCGGGGCATCCCGAAGATCGTCGCGCTCATGGAGATCAGCAAGGCGCAGGAAGAGGAGGCCGCCCGGGTGTGGGCCCGCGCCTCGTGGGAACGCAAGCATCTGCACCATCTCGCGCTCACGGTGGCGCTCGCGATGGCGGCGGGTGGCGGCGTGCTCTTGGTGCTGCGCTTCGGTTTCGGCCCGCTGGGCGCCTGGTCCAAGCCGATCTCCGCGATCGGCGTGTTCGCGCTCGGCGCCATGGCGGCGGGGCTGCTGCGTGTCGTGTTCGCCGCCGCGACGACCCCGAAACGCAGCCGTCACCTCGGCGCGCTGGCGGATCTCGTGTGCTTCTGGCCGCGTGCCGCCCATCCGACCGTGCCGCCGAGTTACGCGCTCAGGGTCGTCCCGGAACTCGCGGACCGTGTCAAGGAACATCTGGCCGACCCCGGCACGCGGGTCGTGCTGTCCGGCTACAACCTCGGCAGCCTGCTGACCGTGCTCGCCGCCGCGCGCGTCATCGCGGACCTCCCGCCGGAGGACCGTGACCGCGTCGGGCTGCTGACCGCGGGCTCACCACTGCAATGGGGCTATCAGCGCGCGTTCCCCGCGATGCTGCCGCAGACGCAGCTGGCCGGGCTCTACGAAGGTCTCGACGGCCGCTGGCGCGCGCTGTGCCGCGGCACGGACATCTTCGGCGGCGGCGTCACGACGTGGCGGCATCGCGTGGTGGCCGGGAAGCTGCTGGGCGACGGCTACCTGCCCGGCGGCGGCACCGGACCGCTGGCCGCCGAACCCGACGAGCAGGGTGTCCTCGTGCTCGGCGGCGATCACTGGCTGCCCGACCCGATGCGCGGGCCCACCGGACGGCACCGCTGGGCGCCCGGCGTCCTCAAGCACACGGACTACGTCGTCGACGCCGAATGGGACAACGCCGTCGCGATGGCCGCCGGTCTCGGCCGCCCCCGCCCGACGAATCCTTGGGGCGAGCAGGGTTCGCTGTTCGGGGACTTCCCGCAGATGCGCTGAAGGCCCCCTTCGCGAGGAAGAGGGCCTTCAGGCGTCAGCTGGTTTTCAGTCGGTCTTCCCGCGGCGCACGCGCAGCAGGACCAGGACGCCGGCACCGGCCAGGACCAGCAGGCCACCGGCCCACAGCAGCCAGGCGTTGTCGAAACCGGTGTCCGCGAGGCCGCCACCGTTGCCGCCGTTACCGCCGACGTTCGGGGCGGGAACCGCGGTGCTCGACGGCGCGGAGGTCTCGGACGGCTTGTCCGTGGTGGTCGGCGCGCTCGTCGGCGGCTTGGCCGTCGTCGTCTTCGTCGGCTCGCTCGGCTTCGTCGGCTCGGTCGGCTTGGTCTTCTTCTCGCCACAGGCGAACCAGTGGCTGATGTCGGCCTGCTTGCCGCCGCCGTTCATCGGCGAACGCAGCTTCTCCCACGGCGGGGTTTCCGCGAGGCCGCGCTTGCCGGGCTCGTAGATGTTGTAGCCGTCGCCGCCCTTCACCACGATCGCGGTGACGGTGACGCCTTCACCGACCGCGGTGATGTTGAGGTACTTGTCGTTCTCCGGGCCACCGGTGAAGGTCAGGTCCTTCGTCGAGATCTCGGTGCCCGGCAGCTTCGCCTTCTCACAGGTGCTGACGTTCTTCGGGGTCGGGATGGCGCGGGGGTCGTCGGTGTGGCACGCGAGCGCGGTGCCCGTGACGCCGAGCAGGGCGGCCGTCGCCAGCGCGACGACGGTGGCGGCGGAGCGGACACGCCGCGCGGAAATGATCTGCATTCAGAGCTCTCCTGTACCGATCGGGGGACAAACGAGCAAAGCGTGGTGCCACCTCCGAGGGAACGCGGTCAACTCGCGGTACTTCTGCAGGAGTCGCGTTAACCCGTCAGGGGGAAGCAGGTCCCGGACGGTATCGCACACGGATTTTACGGCGACATCGGGACCCCCAGGTGTTATCGCTCCGAGACCGGACTGCCCGCGCACGAAAACGGCCCACCATCCACAAAGGAATGGTGGGCCGTCGAAACGAGAATGATCAGTCCGAAACGGACGTCGGGACCTCGTCCTTCTTCTGCTTGCCGAGCAGCGAATGACGGCGGCTGTAGACGAAGTAGATGAGGACGCCCAGCACCATCCACGCGATGAACCGCAACCAGGTCAAAACGGTCAGGTTCAGCATCAGCCACAGGCAGGCGAGGATCGCCAGGATCGGGACCACCGGCACCCACGGCACCCGGAAGGCGCGGGGCAGATCCGGTCGCGTCTTGCGCAGCACCATGACACCCGCGGAAACGAGGATGAAGGCGAACAGCGTGCCGACGTTGACCATCTCTTCCAGCTTGTCGGCCGGGAAGAAGGTCGCGGCGACGGCGACCAAGCCGCCGACGACGATGGTCGCCCGCTTCGGCGTACCGTTCGCGC
Organism: Amycolatopsis sp. CB00013; assembly: GCF_001905755.1. Taxonomy (NCBI): domain Bacteria; kingdom Bacillati; phylum Actinomycetota; class Actinomycetes; order Pseudonocardiales; family Pseudonocardiaceae; genus Amycolatopsis; species Amycolatopsis sp. CB00013. The sequence goes on from NZ_LIWC01000006.1 coordinate 661,370, forward strand.
CGGTCTTCGCCAGCGAACGCGGCATGAGGCCGTCGCGCGACATCGCGAAGATGATCCGGATCTGGCCCAGCATCAGCACCATGACGACGGTCGTCAGACCGGCGAGGGCGCCGACCGAGATGATGTTGGCCGCCCAGTCGACGCCGTTGGCCGCGAACGCGGACGCGAGCGTCTTCTTGCCGCCGTCACCCGCCGAGGTGGCGAGTTCCTTGTAGTTCACCATGCCGACGACCACGAGCGACACGGCGACGTAGAGCACCGTGACGATGGCGAGCGAGCCGAAGATGCCGCGGGGCACGGCCTTCTGCGGGTTGCGGGTCTCCTCGGCGGTGGTCGCGACGATGTCGAAACCGATGAACGCGAAGAACACCAGCGACGCCGCGGCCAGCAGACCGAAGACGCCGAACGAGCTACTGCTGCTGCCCGCGAACACCGAGAACAGCGACTGGTCGACCCCGGTGGCCGACGATTCGGCGCCGGACTGGGCCTCCGGGATGAACGGGCTGTAGTTGGAGCCCTTGATGTAGAAGATGCCGAGCACGATCACGAACAGCACCACCGCGACCTTGATCCCGGTGATCACCATCGAGAACCGTGAAGACAGCTTCGTGCCGAGGGCGAGCAAGGTCGCCAGCACCAGCACCACGATCAGGGCGCCCCAGTCGACGGGGACACCGCCGATCTCGAACGTCGTCTTCGTGCCCTTGCCGAAGATGTAGGAGAGCACGGTTTCGAGGTAGGCGGACCAGCCCTTCGACACCGCGGCCGCACCGACCGCGAGTTCCAGGATGAGGTCCCAGCCGATGATCCACGCCATGAACTCGCCGAAGGTGGCGTAGGAGAACGTGTACGCACTCCCGGCCACCGGGACGGTCGACGCGAATTCCGCGTAACAGAGAGCCGCCAGCGCGCAGGCGATGGCGGCGAAGACGAACGAAAGCGACACCGACGGGCCCGCGTAGTCGCCGGCCGTGCGCGCGGTGAGCGTGAAGATACCGGCACCGATGACGACGGCGACGCCGAAGACGGTCAGGTCCCACGCGCTCAGGTTCCGCCTGAGCTTCGTCCCCGGTTCGTCGGTGTCAGCGATGGACTGCTCGATGGATTTCGTACGCCACAGACCGTTTCCGGGCACCCTTGACCTCCTACACCTGACTGCGGTTCAACGGACCCTATCGCCCGGTCGTGACGGCAGCGCGGTGGGAGAGCAACGAAGTACCCGGAGGTCGCGGCGGTAATCGGCGGAGTACGGAGAGTTGCTCCGGATGGCGGTCGCGCCCCCGCCGACGCCATGAAAGGTCCTTTCCTCGCAAATTTCGCAAGGAAAGGACCTTTCATGGCATCCGTGAAGCGAGCGGAGACCGGCTCACGCCAGCGCGCGGTCCAGGTCCGGCTCCAGGTAGATCAGCTTCGCCGTCGGCACCTTCGCCCGCACACGCGCTTCGGCGTCGTCGATGGCCTGCGCGATATCAGCGGTCTCCAGCCCCGGCACCAGCGCGAGCTTCGCGGCCACCAGCATCTCGTCCGGCCCGATGTACAGCGTCCGGATGTGGATGACCCGCTCGACCTTGCCCGCGGCGAGTTCGTCGACGATCACGTCGAGGTCGGCCTCGGAGGCGCCCTCGCCGATCAGCAGGCTCTTCATCTCGATGATCAGGATGATCGCGATGACGCCGAGCAGCAGGCCGATCGTCACGGTGCCGATGCCGTCCCACACCGGGTCGCCGGTGACGACGGAGAGCCCGACGCCCGCGAGCGCGAACACGAGGCCGAGCAGCGCACCCGCGTCTTCGAGCAGCACCACCGGGAGTTCGGGGGTCTTGGCCTGGCGGATGAAGGCCCACCAGCCCGCGTCGCCCTTGATCTTCTTCGACTCCTGGATCGCGGTGTAGAAGGAGTACGACTCCAGCCCGATCGCGACCACGAGGATGCCGACCGCCACCAGCGGCGAGGTCAGGTCCTCGGGATGCGAGATCTTGTGGATGCCCTCGTACAGCGCGAACACCGAGCCGAGGCTGAAGAGCATCAGCGCGACGATGAACGAGTAGAAGTACCGGTCCCGCCCGAAGCCGAACGGGTGGGCGCGGGTCGCCTTCCGCTGCGAGGTCTTCTGGCCGAGCAGCAGGAGGCCCTGGTTCGAGGTGTCCGCGAGCGAGTGCACGGACTCGGCCAGCATCGAGGACGACCCCGTGATGAGGAAGCCGGTGAACTTCGCGGCCGCGATTCCGGCGTTCGCCACGAGCGCGGCGATGATCGCCTTGGTTCCGCCACCTGCAGACACTTGCAACTCCCCAAATGGTGTCCCGATATGCCGGGTTCGAAGGCTAGCAGCGCAGATGAGCCGGTACGCGCCGGGCGGGACAGGTCACAGAATTGTCGGGGCCCCTCGCTAGTCTCGCCCCTCTCATGACCTGGGGAGGTGCCCGTGCCGCGATTCGGCGTGCTCGGACCGTTGACGATCGAGGACCCGCCCGGGCGGCGCACGACGCCGCGCGGCGATCATCAGCGTGCCCTCCTCGCCGTCCTGCTGCTGAACGCGAACTCGTCCGTCCCGGTCGACGCCCTGGTCGAGACGCTCTGGCCGGATACGCCGCCGAAGTCGTACTCCTCGAATCTGCACACGTACGTCTCCCGTCTGCGGGCCAGGTTCGAGGGGCTGGAGATCGAGCGGGATCCGCACGGCTACCGGCTGGTCGTCGCGCCCGCCGACCTCGATCTGCTGTCTTTCCGCGAAGCCGCCGCGGCGGGAAAGGCCGCGGCGCGGGCGGGCGATCCGGCGTCGGCCGCGGGGCATTACCGCCGGGCCCTGGCGGAATGGCGCGGGCCGGTCCTGTCCGGGCTGCACGTCCCCCGGCTCGACGCCGACGTCGCCCGGCTCGAGTCGGAGCGCCTGGCCGCCTTCGAAGACTGTGTCGACGCCGAGCTGTCCGACGGCAGGCACGGCGAGCTCACCGGTGAACTCCAGGCGATGATCACCGAACATCCGTTGCGCGAGCGGCTGGCCGCGCAGCTGATGATCGCGTTGCACCGCGCCGGACGGCAGGCCGATTCGCTGGCCGTCCACCGCGAGCTGCGCGCCACGCTCGTCGAGGAGCTCGGTGTGGAGCCCGGCGCCGAGGTCCGCCGGGTGCACGCCGCCGTGCTGCGCGGTGAGGATCCGGTGCCCTCGGCGAAGGCCACGCCGATCTTCCCGATCTGCCAGCTGCCGCCGGACATCGCGGATCTCGCGGGCCGCGAGAGCGAGATCGCGAAGCTCTCCGGGCTGCTCGGCGACGGCACGGGCGTCCCGGTCGCGGTGATCACCGGCGAGCCGGGCGCGGGCAAGTCCACGCTCGCGGTCGCCACCGCGCACAGGCTCCGCCGGTCCTTTCCGGACGGACAGCTGTTCGTCCCGCTGGCTGGCGCTTCCGACCCTCGCGACCTCTCCGACGTCCTCGGCGACCTGTTGCGCGCTCTGGGCGTCACCGGGCCCGCCATCCCGGACGACGTCGAAGCCAGGGCGGCGGTCTATCGGGGCCGTCTCGCCGATCGCCGGGTCCTCGTGGTGCTCGACGACGCCGCCAGCCCCGAACAGGTCCGCGCACTGCTGCCGGGCACGCCGGGCACCGCCGTCCTGATCACCAGCAGGCGGCGGCTTTCCGGGCTCGCCGGGGCGGATCGTCTCCCCCTCGCGCCGCTGTCGGGCACCGAGGCGATGACCCTGCTCGCCCGCCTCGCCGGACCGGATCGCGTGGGTGCCGAACGTGCGGACGCGGAACGGATCGCCAAGGCCTGCGGCAATCTCCCGCTGGCGTTGCGGATCGCGGGCAGCAGGCTCGCGATGCGGCCGGGCCTGCCGCTGGGGAAGCTCGCCGGGCGGCTGGAGGACGAGGTCTCGCGCCTCGACGAGCTCCAGGTCAGCGATCTCCAGGTCCGCGGCAGCATCGCGTTGAGCTATCAGGCGCTGAGCCCGGCGGCTCGGCGCGCGTTCCGGCTGATCGGCCGCTGCCGCACCCTCGACCTGCCGGCGTGGGCGGTGACGACGCTGATCGATGACGAAGACGCGGACGAGGCCATCGACGAACTCGTCGAAGCCAGCCTGCTCGAAGCCACCGGACTCGATGCGACGGGCGAGCAGAGATTCCGCGTGCACGACCTCGTCCGCGTGTACGCCACGGAGCTCGGCCGGGAGCTGGAAACCCGCGCCGAGCGGGTGGCCACCGTCGCGAAGGTGTCGGACGCGGCGCTGTGCCTCGCCGACACGGCGGCCCGCCGCCTGCCGAGGACGGTGCCGATGCCGTTGTCGGATCACGACATCCCCGCGCAGCCGCTGGAAGCCGAGCTGGTCGAGCGGCTGCTGAGTGATCCCGGCACCTGGTTCTCCGTGGAGCGGGCGAACCTGGTCTCCGCCGTCTCGTCGCTGTGCGCCGTGGGCTGGCGGCGGAAAGCGTTGCGGATACTGGAAAGACTGAGCGCGTACCTGTACCTGCACAGTCATTACACCGACATGCGGACGTCGTACGAGACGTTGCGCGACGCCGCCCGCGAGGCGGAAGACCGGCACATCGCCGTCATCGCGGACGCGAATTTGGCGGTACTGCTGCATGTTCGCGGCGAGTACGAACGCGCGGCCGAGGGTTATCGCGCGTGCTCGAAGGAATTGGCGGAGCTGGGCGACCTCGCCACCCGGGCGTGGGTGGAGACCAATCTGGCGCATTGCCTGGTCGGGCTCGGCCGGGCCGGGGAATCGCTGCACGCCGCCACCCAGGCCCGCGAAATGTCCACTGTGGAGGATTCCGGGACACACGCGAGACGGGCGGAATCCGCCGCCCTGCACCGGCTGGGCAAGATCTCCGAAGCGCTGGAAATCGATCGCCGGATCCTCTCCCAGGCGCGGGAATCCGCCGACGACCGGCAGCTCGGCGTTGCCCTGCAAGGGCTTTCGTGGTCGCTGATGCTCGACGGCCGCCAGGAGGAGGCCCTGTCGACGATCGAGGAATCGGTCCGCGTCCTTCGCCGGACGACGGCGAAATCGGCGTTGGCGAAGTCTTTGCGCACCCAGGGCGCGATCCTCGCGGGCGCCGGGCGGCGCGAAGGTGCGGTGAAGGCCTACGAGAACGCGCGGCGCCTGGCCGGAGCACTCGAAGAACGACCGCGAGAGCTTTCCTGCACCCGCGCGATCGCGGCGAGCTGGATCGGCGACGGCCGGGCCGACCGCGCGATCCCCGTACTGCGCCGATGTCTCGACGAATTCCGCGCCATGGGCGGGAAACCGGCGACGGGCCTCACCCTGCACGTGCTGCGCAGGGCGTACGAGGCCGTCGGGGAAACAGAAGCGGCCGAGGCGGCGGGTGAAGAGGCGAAGCGATTGGAAGTCCCCCACGACGCCAACGCTTCGACCCTCGTCCGGTTGCTGTTGTCGCTCACCGAACCCGCCCCGGCCTGACCGAGTGGTGCCCGACCCCTCAGACGGGCACCACCCGGAAGTCACCCGCACTTCACAGGGCGGCGTGCCGTGGTTCCCGCCGTCCGGCGGAGAACCAGGCCAGCGTGATCGCCAGCACGCCGTTGGCCACGGCGTCCCACACCGGCGGCGAAGCGGCCCCGAGCCGCGAGACCGCGAACATGGTGATCAACCCGGCGACGGTCAGCATCACGCGGACGGGCTGGGTGCCCGTCACCACCAGTGCGGCGGTGAGCAGCACCTGCGCGCCGAGCGAGACGAGCACGACCAGCGGGAGGTTCAGCCTGCTCTCCGCGCCCGCCGCGAGCTCCTGCAGGCCGCTCCCCGCGGCCTTGACCGACTCGATCGCGTCACCGGCGAGCCCCGCCATCGCCTGCGCCGAGCCGACCAGCTCCTGGCCGCTCGGTACCGGGAGGACCAGGTCGACGACCGGGACGAGCGCGGTGACGACAGCGAATCCGAGCGCGGCGAGCAGGACGGTGGGGCGCACGGGAACCGGCACCCGGAAGGCACGTCCGCTCGCCGCGCCGGGATGGGAAGTCACTGCTGTCGCTCCTTGGCCGTCGATGTCCGGGACGAGCCGACGCCAAGCGCCGGGTCACCCCTTCGGTCGATGGTCGCGGAAGCCGCCACACGGAACGCACACACTTCGGCCAAGCCCGCGTTTCGTCCTCTGAATGCGGTCCTTGCGCGCGCAAGGACCGCATTCAGAGGACGAAACGCGGGAGGAGGATCAGCAGGTGCCGGCGGTGGCGCGGAACACCTGGGTGCGTTCACCGGACAACGGCCGCACGCGGACCGCCGGGTCGGCGGCCGGGAGCCACACCGACTGGCCGCGGCGGAGTTCGACCTGCTCGCCGTCGTCGGCCGTCACCAGCAGGCCACCGGCGGTGCACAGCAGGATCTGGGGGCCGACGTCGTGGACGGCGACCTCGCCGTCGTCCCCGGCCTCCCATTCGATCCGCGACAGCTCGAACTCCGGCGCGTCGGTGCGGTACACCGACAGCCGCTCTTCGCGCTCTCCGCTCTGGACAGGCATCTCCCCGCACGCGAAGTCGACGACGCGCAGCAGCTCCGGCACGTCGACGTGCTTCGGGGTCAGCCCGCAGCGCAGGATGTTGTCCGAGTTCGCCAGGATCTCGACGGCGGTGCCGTGCAGGTACAGGTGCAGGTTGCCGGCGGGTAGGTAGATCGCCTCGCCCGCGCTGAGGGTGAGCCGGTTGAGCAGCAGCGCCGCGAGCACCCCCGCGTCGCGTGGATGCGCTTCGCCGAGTTCGAGGATGGTCCGGCATTCGACGTCGAACTCACCGCGTTCCTGGACGTGCTTCACGCACGAATCGAGGACCTCGGGCAGCAGTTCGTCGAGCGCGGCCTGCGGCAGCGTGATCCACGTGGTGAACAGCGCGCGCAGCCCGGCCGGATCCGGCTGGGCCTCCAGCAGCACCGCGTACTTCGCCAGCCCGGGCGTCTCGATCGCCTTCAGCAGCGCGATCGTGCGTTCCGGGTCGCGGAAGCCCGCCAGCGCGTGGAACTCCGTCAGCGCGCAGACCAGTTCCGGTTTGGCCGTCGGGTCCGGGTAGTTGCGGTTCGAGGCGTCGCGCGGGATGCCCGCCGACTCCTCGCGCGCGTACCCTTCCGCCGCCTGCGCGGCCGACGGGTGCGCCTGCATCGAAAGCGGCTCTTCGGCGGCGAGGATCTTCAGCAGGAACGGCAGCCTGCCGCCCCAGCGGCCGGCGCAGGTCGTGCCGAGCTGGCCGACGGGATCGGCTTCGACGAGCTCCAGCAGGCTCCGCTCGGCGCCGTCCGGGCCGATGACGTGGGACGGGTCACCGGGGTGGGCGCCCATCCACAGTTCCGCCTCCGGATGCGGCGCCGGCACCGGACGCCCCAGCAGCTCGGGGATCGTCGTTCTGGACCCCCACGCGTAGGGCCGCACGGCATTGCGCAGCAGCTCCACTGTCACCTCAACTCCTCGCCGGGCACGGGTGGTGCCGGCCCTCATTGCTTACGTCGCGCTCGGGACTCACGCCGTTGCAGGCGTGTACCTCCCGGCGCCGCCGATGCTGCCGACGGCCAGCCCCAGGTACACCGCGGCCAGCTCGAAACGCAGGGCGAGAACGGCCGCACGCACGATCTCGTCCGTTTCGATCTCTTCGGCCGGGGCGATCACGTCGCCGCCGGGCAGCAGGTCTTCCGCCTGATAGCGGGCCGCCTCCGCGGCGGGCCCGGTCCGGACCGAGAGGAGCAGCACCCTCGGCGTCGCGCCTGCCCCCTCCTCAGGGTCCGCGAAGATATCGCGATCCACGCCGCCGGACAACGCCGCCCGCCGCAAAGCGGGCCTGGCCAGTGCCTGGCGGTAGTCCTCCACGTCACAGACGACGGCGGCGTGCGCGGCGAACGCGTGGGCCGCGTGCTCGCCGACGGCGACCGCGACCGGGTCCAGCCCCCACAACAGCGGCTGGCGCTCGGCCAGCTTCAGCGCCATCGCCTTGGCCGGGTTCGCGAACGAGTCCCTGGCCAGGTAATCCTTCTCGGCTTCCGCGTCGAGGTGGTCCGCGAGCTGCTCGAGGTCGGCCACCAGCAGGCCAAGGGCGTTCGCGGTGAGCAGGGCGGCGGCGAGCCCGCGCGGGAAGGCCATCTCCGGCGGAACCGGGAGCCTCGGCGCGAGCAGCAGCCCCTTGCCCGCGACGGAGGCCGCGACCGGGCCTTCGGCGGGCGCGGACAGCACGACGGTCGCGCCGAACCGGGCGGCGCGTTCCAGTGACGCGGCCAGCTCGCGGTCACCGGCGTCATCGGTGTGCGCGAAGACCACGTCGAGCGCGCCGATCCAGCTCGGCACCACCTCGGCGACGACGACCGGCACCGGGCACGACGGGGTCAGGAGCGCGGCGACCAGCCGGGTCAGTGTCCGGCTGACCCCCGGCCGGTCGATCAGCACGAGCGAGCGCGGGCGCCCGACGTCCAGGCGATCGCTCAGCTCGAGTTCTGCCGCTGCTTCGGCGGTCGCCCGGACCTGGGCGCCCGCCATCGCGGCGGCACGGAGAAGCCCCGCGGTGTCGGCCTCGGCCAGCCTCGCGGGATCGTCGAGCAGGGAATCGTCAGGGACCGTCGGCATGGGCGCCATCCGGGGTCGTCGGCTCGGTGGCTTCGTCCAGCAACAGTACCGGGATTCCATCACGGACCGGATACACGCGACCGCATTCCGTGCAGGTCAGCGAATCGGCCTCCGGATCGGCCGGCGTCCCCGGCCGCAGCGGCGCGTGATCGGGGGACGGGCAGGCCAGGATCTCCAGCAACTGTGCGTCGAACGTGACGGCCATGGTTACTCCCTACCTGTGGGACATCTCTATGTGTGTTTTCACGACACATTCGTTACCCACGGACTATCGTCAATACGTCTTCGGTCAGCGCCCGGACGGCCTCGGCGTCGGCGGCCTCGACGTTCAGGCGGAGCAGCGGCTCGGTGTTGGACGGGCGCAGGTTGAACCAGCCACCGCCGGGGAGCTGCACGGTGAGCCCGTCCAGTTCGTCGATCTCGACGCCGTCACGCGCGCCGAAGGCGTCCTTGACCGCGATCATGCGGGCGACCTGGTCGTCGACGGTCGAGTTGATCTCACCGGACGCCGCGTAGCGCGAGTACTCCGCCGTCAGCTCGGACAGCGGGCCCGCCTGCTCGCCGAGGGCGGCGAGGACGTGCAGCGCGGCCAGCATGCCGGTGTCGGCGCGCCAGAAGTCGCGGAAGTAGTAGTGCGCGGAGTGCTCGCCGCCGAAGATCGCGCCGGTCTTGGCCATCTCGGCCTTGATGAACGAGTGCCCGACCCGGGTGCGCACCGGCTTGCCGCCGTGCTCGGCGACGATCTCCGGGACCCCCTTCGACGTGATCAGGTTGTGGATGATGGTGCCGCCCGGCTCCTTCTCCAGCTCGCGGATGGCGACCAGGGCGGTGATGGCGCTCGGCGAGACGGGCTCGCCGCGCTCGTCGACGACGAAGCACCGGTCGGCGTCGCCGTCGAAGGCGAGACCCGCGTCGGCGCCTTCCTCGCGCACCTTCGCCTGGAGGTCGACGATGTTCTTCGGGTCGAGCGGGTTGGCCTCGTGGTTCGGGAAGTTGCCGTCGAGTTCGAAGTACATCGGGACGACCTCGAGGGGCAGGCCCGCGAAGACCGTGGGGACGGTGTAGCCGCCCATGCCGTTGCCCGCGTCGACGACGACCTTCAGCGGACGGCTGCCCGACAGGTCGACGAGCTTGCGCAGGTACGCCGCGTAGTCCGCGAGGACGTCCTGCTCGGTCACCGAACCGCGCTGGCCCGCGAAGGCGGGTACGCCCTGCTCGACGGTGTCGCGGATCTCCGCGAGACCGGAGTCCTGGCCGACGGGGGCGGCGCCGGAACGGCACAGCTTGATGCCGTTGTACTTCGCCGGGTTGTGGCTGGCCGTGAACATGGCGCCCGGCAGGTTGAGCGAGCCGGACGCGAAGTACAGCTGGTCGGTGCTGGCGAGGCCGATCGACACGACGTCGAGGCCCTGCGAGGTCACGCCGTCGGCGAAGGCGGTGGCGAGCTCGGGCGAGGAGTCGCGCATGTCGTGGCCGATCACCACGGAGTCGGACTCCGGCTTGATCAACAGGGCGAACGCCGATCCGAGGTCGCGGACGAGTGCCGCGTCCAGCTGCTCACCGACCACGCCGCGAATGTCGTAGGCCTTCACGATGCCCGAAAGGTCTGGCACGCCTGCTCCCCGCCAATAGTCTCGTTACAACGCCCTCTGGCGCGCTCGAAAGCCTACCGGCGAGCCCTCGCGTCAGGCGCGGCCGGGCAGGACGCGCAGGTGGCCGCGCCTGCCCGAGGGTCCCTCGGGTTCGGGCTCGGGTGCGGGCTTGTCGGAGCGGCCTGCTTCGCGCACGGCCTCGGCCAGCGCGGTCAGCTCGTCGGCGGAGGGATCCGGGGCGGCGAAGGCGCCTTCGTGCCGGACGACTTCCCAGCCCTTGGGCACGGTCAGCCGGAGGGCGTGGGCCTCGCAGAGGTCATAGGAGTGCGGCTCGCTCGCGGTGGCCAACGGGCCCACCACGGCCGTCGAATCGCTGTAGGCATACGTGAGCGTGGCGACAGCGGGTTCGAGACAACCCGTTCGCGAACACTTTCGTACGCTCCGCACGATCGAGAACGATAGCGCGTCACGAGCCCGGCGTACCGGCGACACGCGCTTTGAATCGCCGAGCGCGTACCCTTCGGTTCGTGGCGACGGCTCGTGATTCCCGACAGCGACGGCGGATGCGACGGGACCGGCACGGCCGGGGCCTGCGCGGAGCGCTGTATCCGTCGACCCTTCCCGCCGCCGCTAGCAGGGCGGAAAGGTTCGACGCGCTGGTTTTGGACGCGCTCGAACCGATCGAAGCGCGGTGGCGGCACGAGCTGACGAAGCTCGACGTCGCCGTCGACGACGTTCCCGAAGTTCGCTCGGATGGCGCACCGGCCGGAGTCGACGGCGTGCTGCACGACGGCGCCGTCCCGCTCTCGCGGCTCGTACCGGCCGGCGTCGACCGCGCCGGCCTCCCGACGCGCGCCCGCATCGTCCTCTACCGGCGCCCCCTCGAAGCCCGCGCGAAGGACCCCGGCGAACTCGCGGAACTCGTCCACGACGTCCTCGTGGAACAGGTGGCGGGCTACCTGGGCGTCGAACCCGACGTCATCGAAGGCGACTAACCCCTCTCCGCACCCCTCCACTCCGTACCCAGCCCCCGCCCTTCCCCGGGGGGCGTCCCCAGCCCAGCGTATCGCGAGGTACCGACGGGACCTGCGGAAACGACGTCGGAGGGCGAAGTTGTCCACAAGGGGAAGGGGCTGTGGACAACTCAAGGGACGCTAGGTCCGGGTGGGGTTCGACGGTTCCCAATGTCGCATTTGGGTCGCTCAGCGTCTCAAATGCGACATTGGGAACCGCTGAGCCCTTGCCCTCCCAGATCGTGTGCGAAAGCCACTTTCAGGACATCTGACGCCCCGAAAGTGGCTTTCGCGACACCTCTCGATGCGGCACAGGTCCTATGAGGGCTGAAGGGGCCCTTCACCGCATGCCATGCAGCGAAGGGAGCTTTCACCACGTCACATGCGACGAAAGGCCCCCAAAGCGAACCCCGGAGTCGCCCCCAATGTGGCATTGGGGTCACCGAGCGTCCCCAATGCCACATTGGGGGCACCCCGCCGCAGGGAAGGGGGCCTTCAGGACCAAGCTCAAGAAGCCGAGGGACGCCGCCGCGTGGGAACAGCCGTCAGCAGCGTGAACAGCACCGCCGCCACCTGCGCCAGCAGCAGCAGATTCCGCGTCGTCCCCTGATGCTCCACCACGACCTCCGAAGGCGTGGCCGGCACCGAGACCGCCACCTGGTGCCCCCAAGCCCGCACGATCGGCACGGCCTTCCCGTCCACGCTCGCCTGCCAGCCCGCCTCGAACTCCGCGGCCAGCACGAGCAGCCGCCCGGTCGGGCCTTCCGAGACGCGCACCCGCACGTCCGGCAGCCCGGCCTGCACCGGCGCGACGCCGGGTGAAGCCCCCGGCGCGCCCTTCCCGGTCACGGCGGCCTGCGCCAGTTCCGGCGAGATCAGCGCCACCTGCCCACCGGCGGGCAGCAGCCGCAGCACCGGACGCCCGTCCGAGGTCGGCGCGGCTAAAACCACGAGGTCTCGCGCGAGTTCGACGAAAGCGCCGCCGTCGGCACCGCTCGGCAACACCACATACGAGACACCCGACGCCAGAGCCGCCGCGAAGGCCTGCTTCACCGCATCCGGTGAGCCTTGCAGGAGGTCCCGGCGCCACGAAGCCAGCCGGTCTGCGCTCCCCGGCGTCGGCGCGAACTCGTCGTCGCCGAAACTCGGCAACCGACCGCCGGTCTGCCGGGCGACGTCACCGATCACCAGCACCGAGCGGCCACTCGCAGCCAGTTCCGCCGAGATCTCCGGCGCCAGCGAGGGACGCTCGCCCGCCCGCAGAGGCCCTTCCCGCCCGGCGACGACCGCGCCGGTCGCCAGCGCCAGCAGCACGAGCACCCCGGCCACGGCCGTGACCTTCGCCAGCCACGGCGCGGGCTCGACCCCGGATCCACCCCGCTGCCAGGTCGCCAGCACCGTCCACAACAGACCCGCGCCGATCACCAGCAGCGGCACCCCGGCGTACCCGGTCGCGTGCGCGCCGCCCGACATCGGCGTCACCGCCACGAACCGCACCGCGGCGAGCCCGAGCGCGCCCAGCACGACGACCGCCACACCGGCGCCCGCGCTCTTCGTCGGCCGCACCACCAGCGCGACGATCGCGGCCGCGACCAGCGCCACCCCGATCGGCCAAGCGCCGGGGCCGCCCGGGTCCAGCCCGGCGAGATCGGCGCCGGACGCGGCCGTGGCGCCACCGCCGAGCCCGTGCAGCAGCAGTTCCGGATGCCGCAGCAGCACACTCGGCCACGGCAGCAACAACGCCAGCGGCAGGAAGACCACGATGCCGACCGACGCGATCCGCCGCGCGAGCCCGGTCGGCGAAGGCAGCACCACGAACCCGATCACCAGCCCGACCAACGCCAGCGCGTGCGCCAGCGGGGAGAAGGCGCCGATCAGCGCCAGCCCGATCGCGCTCAGCGCGGAAACGTGCAGCCAGCGCGAGTCCGCGCGGACCAGCAGCCCCACGATCCCCGCGATCACCAAAGGCAGCAGCAGATGCACGACGACGACGTCGAGCCGTCCCTGCGCGACCGAAGCCGTGGCCGCGGGAAGCACGCCGTACGCAGCCGCCGCGACGGCGCGCACCCAGCGACGCACGCGAAGGTGCCGAGTGGCCACGTACGCGCTCAGGGCGGCGAGCGGGATGTCGCCGATCAGCAGGATCGCGACGAGCGCCGCGGGACCGCCGATCGGTGTGAAGATCGCGCCGATCGTGCCCAGCACCGGCAGCGTCGCGGGTGCGGGGCTCGCCGTCCCGCCGGCGATCGCGTGCCACGGCGCGAGATAGGACGACCAGATCTCGCCGAGCCCGCCGACCGGCAGCAGTTTCCCGCCGAAGAGATCGAGCCCGAGCCGGGATCCGTTGACCACGAACGCGAGCGCCGTCAGCACGACGAGCACGATCACCGGCGGGGCGAACACGGTCGCGCCGAGTACCCGCTTCCGGTCGACCTCGACGAAGACGAGTTCCGGTTCCTGCCCGCCGTCCCGCGGCACCGGCGACGGCTTCGGCCCCTCGGTCGCGGGCTTTTCGGGAACCGCGACCGCGACGACCGCGCTGGGCCGCCGAAGGCCCGTGCCGCGCGAGCCGACACCGCGCATCGCCCCCGCGGGAAGCGCGCCGGGACCGACCGGACGATCTTGCCCGGCCTTCAACGCCTCCGGCGGGATCCAGGCGCCTTCCTGATCCACGCCCTCCGGCACCGTCCCGAGGGCGAAATCCCGTTCCACACCACGCCGTACGAGGCCGACGACACCGGCGCGCACGGCGTTGCGCACCCGCGTCATCCGTCCGGTGAACAGACCGCCGACCTTGCCGGGCCGACCGGTCTTCCGGCGTTCCGCGCGGGCGGCGCGCAGTCCGGCGCGACCACGCAGCAGGTGCCAGGCGGCCGCGAGTTCCGCGCTCGCCTCGCCGGTGCGCCGCAGCAGCAGGAACGCGAGCGCCCGCAGCACCGCGAAGACCGGAATTCGAAAAAGGCCGAACCAAAAGGACAGTGGCGGGCAATTGACGAGGAACACCCGGAGCCCGTGCGCGCGGTTCGCCGTCGCGAGGGAAAGGCCGAGTGCGTCCGGTTCGCGCTGCCCGGTGCTGAGCGCGCGGGCGTGCCGCAGCCGGGCCGACGGCACCGAAAGCACGCGGCCGCCCGCGGCGTTGGCCCGCCAGCCGAAGTCGAGATCCTCGCGCAGCAACGGAAAGCCGGGGTCGTAGCCACCGAGCTCGTGCCAGACTTCCCGGCGCACCAGTGATCCCGCGCTCGGCACGGCGAGTACGGCGGTGTCGTTCTCATCCGGTGAGATCTGCTGCCGATGGCCGATGGCGTCGGTCGACAGGCCGGCTTCGACGATCAGGCGCGGGTCGCTCCAGTCGACCGCGAGCGGGCCGAGCACGGTCGCCGCGGGCTCGTTTTCGGCCGCTGCCAACAGGTTCTCGAGACAGCCGGGTTCCGGCGCGCAGTCGTCGTGCAGCAGCCAGAGCCAACCGCCGGGGTCTCCCCAGCGTTCGACGGCGTGCTCGACGGCCTCGCCGACGGCGGCACCGAAGCCGACTTCACCGGAAAGTGTGAGAATCCCGTCCAAGACCGGCGCATCGCCGTCGGCCGCCGCGTCGGCGAGGATCTTCGCGGTCCCGTCGGCGGATCCGGTGTCGACGGCGAGCACGTGCCGCGGCCGGACACCGCTGCGCCGCAGCGCGGAAAGCGCCAGTGGCAACCAGTTCTCGCCGTTGTGACAGACCACAATGGCCAGAACGGGGGCCGTGCGCGGCACAGATGACGCGGCAGTGCGAGACAACGGGCACTCCAGATGTGGCGGCGAAGTCGAGTGCCGCCACCCTACGACGCGACCCTGTCACCCGTTGGTGGCCCCACTATATGGAAGCGAACGGAAGCGATCTCCGGCGCACGAGGCCTCCGGAGATCGCCGTCACACAGCTCGCTTTTTCAGTTTCCTACGCTCACGTTCGGAGAGCCCGCCCCAAATACCGAACCGCTCGTCATGCGCGAGGGCGTACTCGAGGCACTCGTCCTTGACCTCGCAACCGAGGCAGATCCGCTTGGCTTCACGGGTGGAGCCGCCCTTCTCGGGGAAGAACGCCTCCGGGTCCGTCTGCGCGCAGAGGGCCCGTTCCTGCCAGTCCTGCTCTTCCGCGGAGGCATCGTCGAAAAGCTCGGTGAGATCGCCCAGTTGCTGCTCCGGGACCTCACCCCAACCCACGACTTGCCCCCATTCCCTTCCATCTGCTTCCAACCGCACGTCCGCCTCCTCGCTGTCCACGCACTCCCCAGGCTGGCGGTGTTGAAACACCATCCGCCGCCCCCTTCCAGCGACGAATGACATCACTGTGATTACACCCGTGTAGTGCGGTCAGGTCAAGCGGAGTAGCGAGTTCGGGGGATACTCACGCCTCATCGCGCAAGGGGACACGCCGACAACTTCACATCGGGCATACGGAAGACTGGAGGGGTGCAGAGATCAGCAGTGCGGCCAAGCCCGATCTTCCTCGGCATCCTCGCGGTCACCGTCCTGGGCGGTGTGCTGGCGGCTTTCGGTGACACGACGACGATTTCCAGCCAGAAGTACGACCCGCTCATCATCATCGGCGTCGTCCTGCTCGTCGCGGGCGGCTGGGTCGCGTCACTGACGTTGCACGAGTTCGGTCACGCGATCGTGGCGTTCCGCGGCGGCGACCACAGCGTCGCCCACAAGGGTTACCTGTCCATGGACGTCCGGAAATACACGGATCCGGCACTGTCCATCATCCTGCCGTTGGTATTCCTCTTCATCGGCGGCATCCCGCTGCCGGGTGGCGCGGTGTGGATCGAACACGGGCGCCTGCGGTCGCGCGGGGTCCAGTCGTGGGTGTCGCTCGCCGGCCCGCTGAGCAACCTCGGCGTCGGCGTCCTGCTGACCCTCGTCGTCGCGCTCGTGCCGATGTCGTCCGGTCTCGTGATCGGGCTTTCGTTCCTGGCGCTGCTTCAGATCGTCACGTTCATCCTGAACATCCTGCCGATCCCCGGCCTCGACGGCTGGGGCGCGATCGAGCCGTATCTCTCGCCCGGCGCGCGGGAATTCGGCGCGAAGGCCCGGCCGTGGGCGCCGATCGCGTTGTTCGCCGTGCTGTTCCTCGTGGACGGTGCGAGCAGGCTCCTGTGGCAGGGGTCCTTCGCGATCTTCGACGCCGTCGGCGGGTTCAAGCTCGCGGCCATGTACGGCCAGGACGCGTTCATGTTCTGGAAGTGAGCTCGCCGTCCGGGTGTTCGGTGAACCATTCGTGCGCCCGCTTCCAGACGCGTTTGAGGCCGGACCGCTCGCCGAGGTAGTCGCCCGCCATGCCGACCACCGGCAGCTTCCCGAGCGCACGGTGGAAAAGGCGGCCGCGGGGCCGCTTCTCCAGTTCTTCGACGATGCCCAGCAGTCCCCGGCCGAGCCGCCAGAGCGTGCCCGCGGCGGCCTTCAAGGTGATCTTGCCGTGCTTCTTCTTCGCGTCGTCGAGTTCTTCGGTGAGCTTCGCCGCTTCGTCGTCTTCGGCGGCCTTGTCGTGTTCGGCGTGTTTGCCCGCCGCGATCACCGGATCGATGTCGCGTTCGAAAAGGACCCACGCGATCAGCCGGACGCGGGCGCCGACGTCGGTCACGCCGTACTCCCCCGCGATCGCGCACAGCAGCACCCCCTGTGCCGCCGAGCCGAGCGCGTCCTGCACGGGCAGCCGGTCGGCGAGCGCGCCGCCGAGGCCGGGGATCGCGGTGATCAGCGCGGTGAACCGGCCGACCCGGTTCACCCACCAGTCGGTACGCTGGTAGTTCGACATCTCGGCCCACGCCGCGGTGCCGGGCACCTTGACCGACGTGATCCCGTTGAGCAGCTTGTCCTTCAGCCCGGGTTCGACGCCGTCCAGATCCTCGTGACGACGGCCCCTGGCCTGCAGCCCGAACGGATCCGCGTCCCGCAGCGCGTCGACCATCGGCCCGCAGGCGCGGACGAACGGCCGCAGCACCGCCACGACCTGGCGGTCCGAAATCGCTTCACCCACCGCTGACTCCCTTCGCGACCTTCGACGCGGTGCCCAGGCCTCCGCCCAGCGCCAGCGCTCCCGGCAGCGCCCCGCCGCCGATCAGCAGCAGCGCCCGCCAGTCCTGTATCAGCACCAGATCACCGCCGGGGCCCGCCATGCCCATCCCGAGTACGACGAGTACCCAGACGAGCAGCGGAATCACCGAAAAGGTGGGCCGGACCACTTTGGCGGTCGTCCGCACCAGCAGCGGGGTCGTGATCACCGCGAGCACCGCGGTCACCGGGACGGGCGCGTCCCCGAGCTTCGGCAGCACGATCCCGTCGAGACGGAGCGGCAGGAAGAACAGTTCGAGCAGGCCGAGCAGGAACGCGTCGAAGGTCAGCAGGGCGAGCAGCAGCCGCTGCCGTGACGTGAGCGGCGTGCTCACTTCGCGAGTCCTCCGAACAGATCGGCCGCGGCGCCTTCGGCGGGCCCGTGGGCGAGCACGAAGTACTCGTCCGGGGTGATCGGCTGCGCGACGTCGTTGCTCAGCGCGAAGTGGTCGGCGAGATGCGGCGGGGCGGGCACGCTGACCTGGGTCTCGTGGGCCCGCAATGCGGCCGCCTTCGCCGGGATGTGCGCGGCGACGTCCAGGACGGTCGTGATGGTCTCGTCCGGTGTCACAGGCAGTTCGCCGTCCTCCGGCACCCGGAACGACGACCGTCCGCGCAGCGCGGCGAGCCCAGCCGTGACGGCGTCGCGGGAAGAAACGGTGTGGAACACCCTCTCGACCGACGCGGCTTTCGGCGCCGCGGCCATGGTGACCTCGTGCGCGCGGATGTGGTCGGGATGCCCGTAACCCCCGAAGGCGTCGTAGGTGACGACGACCTGGGGCCGGACCTCGTCGAGGATCTCGGCGAGCTGAGCGGCCTGCTCGTCGAGGGCGCCGCCGGAGAACGCGCGCGGATGGGCCGCGGACGGCGTCCCGGCCATCCCGGAATCACGCCAGCGGCCGATGCCGCCGAGATACCGGTGCCGGGTGACGCCCAGCGCCGCGCAGGCCGACGCCAGCTCGCCCGCGCGGTAGCCGCCGAGCTGATCGGAAGCCCACGAACCGAGCCCGTCGAGGGACGGCGGGATGATCTCGCCTTCCTCACCGAGAGTGCACGTGACGACGGTCACTTCGACACCTTCGGCCGCGTAACGCGCGATGGCGCCACCGGTGGTGATGCTTTCGTCGTCCGGATGGGCGTGCACCAGGAGCAATTTGGGCCGGTCGGAGATCACGGCTTGAAGACTAATTCGAACACGGCGCGCTTTCCTTTATAGGGTGTCGGGAACGGAAGCCGGAGAGGACCGACCTTAGTCGGGCGACTCTCGGTTATCCTCGCGCGAGTCACGGGCACTGCGCCGTGACCATATGTACCCCCACGAAGGGCATCTTGGTGAGCACTGAAGCAGCATCGTCGGACCTCGGCGGCGTGTCGGGTTCGGTTCTGTCCATCTCCGACCTGAGCGTCTCGTTCCCGACCGACGACGGCGTGGTCGACGCCGTCAAGGGCATCGGTTTCGACGTCAAGCCGGGTGAGATCGTCGCCGTCGTCGGCGAGTCCGGTTCCGGCAAGTCGGTGACCTCGATGTCGGTGCTCGGGCTGCTCCCGAAGACGAGCCGGATCGCCGGCGAGCTCCGCCTCGGCGAGCGCAACCTGGCCGATCTCAAGGAGAAGGACCTCCAGAAGATCCGCGGCAACCAGGTCGCGATGATCTTCCAGGAGCCGATGACCGCGCTGAACCCGGTCTACACCGTCGGCTGGCAGTTGCGCGAAGCCCTCCGCTCGCACCAGGACATCTCGAAGGAAGCCGCCGACAAGCGCGCCATCGAGCTGCTGGAGATGGTCGGCATCCCGAACCCGCCGCTGCGCTTCAAGCAGTACCCGCACCAGCTCTCGGGCGGTCTGCGCCAGCGCGTCGTCATCGCGATGGCGATCTCGTGCGACCCGAAGGTCATCATCGCCGACGAGCCGACCACCGCGCTCGACGTGACCGTGCAGGCGGAGATCCTCGGCCTGCTGCGCAAGCTGCGCGACACCCTGAACACCGCGATCGTGCTGATCACGCACGACATGGGCGTCGTCGCCGACCTCGCCGACCGCGTGGTCGTGATGTACCAGGGCAACATCGTCGAGCAGGCGCCGGTGCGCGAGCTGTTCGCGTCGCCGTCGCAGGAGTACACCCGCAAGCTGCTCGCCGCGGTGCCCGTGCTCGGCCAGCGCCCCGAGGGCCGCCGCCTGCTCGACGACGAGGGCATCTCCGCCGACAGCGACGAGGCGACGAAGATCGCCGAGGAGATCCGGCTGGAGGACTCCGAGCTCGCCGCCGTGATCGAGGAGAACGCGCCCGCGCTCGAGATCAAGAACCTCGTGCTGGAGTACCCCGGCCGCCGCGGCCAGGCGAAGAACCGCGCGGTGGACGACGTCTCGCTGAGCATCGCCAAGGGCGAGATCGTCGGCCTGGTCGGCGAATCCGGCTCCGGCAAGTCGACCGTCGGCCGCTGCGCGATCCGCCTGCTGACCCCGACCGCGGGCAGCGTGTCGATCGCGGGCAAGGACATCACGAACATGTCGAACAAGGAGCTGCGCCCGCTGCGCCGCTACTTCTCGATCGTGTTCCAGGACCCGGCGTCCACACTGGACCCGAAGATGACCATCGGCGAATCGATCGCCGAGCCGATGGTGCTGCACAAGTTCCTGCAGGGCAAGGCCCTGAACGAGCGTGTGGCGTCCCTTTTGGACAAGGTCGAGCTCGGTGGCCACTACCGCAACCGGTACCCGCACGAGCTGTCCGGTGGCCAGCGCCAGCGCGTCGCCATCGCGCGGGCGCTCTCGCTCGACCCGGCGCTGCTGATCGCGGACGAGCCGACCTCGGCGCTCGACGTGTCGGTGCAGGCCCGCGTGCTGGACCTGTTCCTGGACCTGCAGCGCTCGCTGCAGTTCGCCTGCCTGTTCATCAGCCACGACCTCGCCGTCGTCGACCTGCTGGCCGACCGCGTCGCGGTGATGCAGCACGGCAAGCTGGTCGAGGTCGGCACGCGTGACCAGGTGCTGCACTCGCCGCGCGAGGACTACACCCGTCGTCTGCTGTCGGCCGCCCCGGTCGCGGACCCGGTGCTGCAGGCCGAGCGGCGTGCGGCCTGGGAGGCGGGCAAGCTGGCCCCGGTGGCCGACTGACGCTTTCAGTACCCGAAGGCCCCCTTCACCGCGCCAGACGCGGTGAAGGGGGCCTTCGCTGTACGTGGGAGTGAGGCTCCGCCGGACAGCACCCCGGCGTCTCCGGGAAGGGCGCGTCAGCGCCCGACCGGAGACTTCACCCCGCGCGCCCTCTTTTGGGCCGGAGGCCCACGGAAACGCGATGAAGGGGCGCCTCCCGCCCAACCTGAGGTTGAAACGGATCGGCGCCCCTTCGGCGCGTTTGCGTCAGCGCGCGGAGAAGATCACGCCTTCATCTTGCGCTGGCGCGGGTCGAAAGCGTCCCGCAGGCCGTCACCGATGAAGTTGATCGTCAGCGAGATCAGCACCAGCACGATGAACGGGCCGAAGAACAGCGCCGGCCGCGCCTGCAGCTGTGCGTAGTTCTCGAGGATGACGCGGCCGAGCGAAGTGTCCGGCAGCTGCACCCCGAGCCCGATGAAGGACAGGGCCGCCTCGATCAGCACGGCCTGCGCGATCGCGAGGGTCGCGTTGACCGTGATGAGGCCGACCATGTTCGGCACCAGGTGCTTGAACACGATGTGGAACGTCCCGGCACCGGACGCGCGGGCGGCGTCCACGAACTCGCGCTGGGACAGCGACATCGACTCCGCCCTGGCGATACGGGCGATCGGCATCCAGCCGAAGGCCGCCAGCACCATCGCGACGATGTACCAGGTACCGCCACCGAACACCTTCGCCAGGATGGCGGCGGCGGCGATCTGCGGGACGATCAGGAACAGGTCCGTCACACGGGAGATCGCCGAGTCGGTGAAGCCGCGCAGATACCCCGCCATGGCACCGAAAACGGTGCCGATGGTGGTGGCGACGAGCGACACGATGAGCGCGATCAGCAGCGAGTACTGGGTGCCGCGCAGGATCTGCGACACCATTTCCTTGCCGACCTGCGTCGTCCCGAGCGGATACTCCGCGCTGGGCTTGGCGAAGGACGGGAAGGAGCTGTCCTCGTAGCTGTGCGGCCAGAAGATCGGCATGATGATGACGGTCAGCACGAGCAACAGCAGGACGCCGGTGCAGATCATGGCCAGCTTGTGCCGCAGGAACTTGCGCAGGACCAGCTTGCCCTGACTCTGGGGCTCGGGCAGCGCCTCTTCCGGGAGCGTGCCGTCGGCGGACTTGGAGCCTTCCGCCGCGATAAGGGAGTTCAAGTCAGCCAACGCGAATCCTCGGGTCCAGGATGCCGTACATCAGGTCGGCGATCAGGTTGGCGATGATGATGCTGCTGGCGATGAGTACCAGCCACCCCATCATCACCTGCGTATCGCTCTTGGTCACGGCTTCGACGAGCAGCTTGCCCATGCCATTCCAGTTGAACACCGTCTCGGTGATGATCGCGCCCGAGAGCACGGCACCGAAGTTGACGGAGAACAGCGTGGTCACCGGGATGAGCGCGTTACGGAAGGCGTGGCGGAAGATGACCCGGCCGTTGGCGAGTCCCTTCGCACGCGCGGTCCGCACGTAGTCCGCGTTCAGCGTCTCCAGCATCGAAGCGCGCTGGAACCGGCTGTAGGCGGCGAAGCTGATGGCCATGATGGACAGTGTCGGCAACAGATAGGCGCCGACGTAACTGGCCAGGAATCCGCCTGGACCGTCGAAATTCAGCGATTCCGGACTCGTGGTGCGGATCCAGGGATTGCCGAGCACGTCGGACAGTCCCAGGTCACGCACCCAGCCGTTGAACTCGATCGCGTACCGCTTGAGCACGATGGCGACACAGAAGATCGGCATCGAGAACAGCAGGAAGGCCAGCGTGGTGGCGATGTAGTCGATGATCGAGTACTGCTTGACCGCCGCGACCACACCGACGAGGACGCCGAGGATGAGCGCGAGGATCTCGGCTCCGACCACGAGCTTCAAGGTGACCTCGAACGCGGCCATGACCTTCGGGAACACCGGGGCCTGCGCGTTGCCCTGTGCGATGGACACGCCCCAGTCGCCGGTGACGAAGTTGCCGAGCCATGTGAAGTACCGGGGCACGATGCTCTGGTCCAGCCCGAGCTGCGAGGCCATCTGCGCGATGGCTTCCTTGCTCATCGCCGGGTTGCTCTTCATCTCGGCGAGCGGGTCACCGGTGCCGGCGACCATGACGAAACACAGGAAAGTCCCGACCAACAGGACGGGAATCGATATCGCCAGACGGCGAAGAATGTAGATCACCAGGTTCAACGAACTGCTCCTCATCCGGGCCTGGTCGCCGAAGTGCTGGACCGCTGCCCGGTTGTCCACCGTAGTGGCGGTAACCCTACGGTCAACAGCTACTTCCGGCGGGTACGGGGGCCCGGCTTGTGGCCGGACCCCCGTACCACCAGGATCGCGTAAGCGAGTGGTGAAAAAGCGGGGCGGAAGGCCCTACTTCTTCTGCTCCCACTCACCGACGTTCCACAGGACACCGTTGTACGACTGCATGTAAGTGCGGTCGATGCCCTTGAACGCCCACATGGACGGGGTCTGGAACAGCGGCAGCGTCGCGTACTCGTCCGCGATCGCCTGGTCGGCCTTCTGGTAGTTCTCCAGCTGCACGGCCTCGTCGGTGGCCTTCACGGCCGCCTCGAAGGACGAGTCGATCGTCGGGTTCGACAGGCCCTGGTAGTTCTGGCTGCTGTCGTCGACACGGGTGATGTAGATCGACTTCTGCTCGGCCTTGAACGGAGCGGCGGACCAGCCGAAGAGCGCGGCGTCGTAGTCGCTGGCCGCGAGACGGCCACCCTTCAGGAAGTTGGCGTCCTGGTCGTCCGTGATCTCGATACCGGCGGCCTTGGCCTGCGAGATGATGATCTCGACGGTCTGCTGACGGCGGGTGTTCTGGTTGTGCGAGATCTTGAACGACGCGCGCTGGCCGCCCTTGGCGAAGATACCGTCGCCACCCTTGACCCAGCCGGCGTCGGTCAGCGTCTTGGCCGCGGCCTCGGCGCCCAGACCGGCCTTGCTGCTGTACAGGTCCTTGAAGCCCTGCTCGCCCGGCATGAACACGATGCTGTTCAGCGGGGTCGCGTCGGCCTGGACCTCCTTGAGGAGCTTGTCGGTGATCTCCTGGCGGTTGACGACCTCGAAGAACGCCTTGCGCAGGGCCTTGTCCTTGAACATACGACCGTAGTTGAGGTCGATGTGCTCGAAGGTCAGCTGCGAGGCCGAACCGTAGGTCACACCCTGGGCGGAAAGGCCCTTCATGGTGTTGGCCGCGGTGGCGTCGGGCTGGGTCGAAGCGGCGACGTCGATCTCACCGTTCTGCAGCGCGGTCGCCATGGCCTTGGTGTCCTCCATCGCCTTCACGACGATCTTGGAGGGGCCACCCTTGCCACCGATCCAGTTCGGGTTCTTCTCGAGCGTGACGGCCTTCTGGTTGGCGTCGAACGCGGTGATCTTGTACGGGCCCGAAGCCGGCATGACGTCGGCCTTGAAGCCCTTGAAGCCGTTGGTCCAGAAGTCACCGGCCTTCGCCAGCTGAGCGGCGTCGCTGGTCGGGGTCAGCTTGGTGATGTCCGCGACGCCCGAGTTCTTCTCGACGATGTGCGCGGGCATGATCGCGGTCGAGTTGAACAGACCCTTGTAGTCCAGGTACGGCTCGGTGTACTTGGTCTCGAAGGTCAGGTCGTCCTTACAGGTCGCCTCGTTGATCAGCTGGTAGCCGGTCGTCGAAGCGGCGAGGAAGGCCTGCTTGCCGTCGGAGGTCTTCGCCTTGCCGGAGTGCGCCAGCCACGACAGGTACATGTCGTCGCAGTCGAACGCCTCGTTGTCCGACCACTTGACGTTCGGCTTGATCTTGTAGACGACGGTCTGCGGCGCCTTGGAGGTGACCTCCCAGGAGTCGAACACGTCGTTGTTCAGCAGCACCTTGTTGTTGCCGTCGAGCACGTCGGCACCGGCGAGCACGGCGGTCAGGATGTAGGTGTTGTACGACGTGTTGGTGTCGGGCGTGTCGTTGTTGTAGCCCGAGTACCCGTCGTCGATGCCCACCGTGACGGTGCCTTCGTAGCCCTTGGTGTCCGCGAGCTTGAAGTTCTCACCGTTCTGCGCCTTGCCGGTCGCCATGCTCTTGATATCGGTCGACGACCCGTTCGGGTCGGTACTGCCGCTGTCGCCACCGCTGCATGCGCTCAGCACAAGCGCGGAGGCCGCGACGAGCGACCAGGCGGAGACTGCCTTGGACTTCCTCATGAAGTGTGCCCTCCTAGCACTGGGCTCCTGAGATCGGAACAGGACCCCACACCGCTCCGGTGAGATGGCCCGGAGCCTATGACACGCCAAGCGACACTCATTTGGCGCACTGCGGGTGCACGCTAGAAAGGAAATGCACGAACAGTCACCAGTTCCGGGGCGATCGTGACCAAAGGGTAACTTGCGGCCGACATCGAGAAATACATCGGTTACCTTGAGGAATCAGTCCGCCACTCGAACGTGCCGGGAAAGGTCACCCTCCAGGGTCGGACTCGGACTCGAAACGGCTACTTCGGACCCCTCGTCCAGTTCACCGCCGACCCGAAAGGGCCCACCATAGGAGGACCTGCGGTTACTCCGGAAATACCAGAGCCGATGGCGAGGGTATCGGCCAGCTGGAACAACGGAATGGCAACATTCCGACGCCACAATTCCGGTTCGAGGGCCGAAAGCGCGTCCGCGGCCGGGGTGGTGCCGGTCAGCGCGGCGTCGATCGACGGCTGCAGGGCCGGATCGCAGAAGCCCAGCGGGTTCGCCGGGACGACGGCCTTGGTCTTGTCGGCGAGCTGATCGGGGCGGCAGCCGAAGCTCGACGCCAGCGCCGAAGCGACGTCCGCACCACCGGTGACCTGGC
Organism: Amycolatopsis sp. CB00013; assembly: GCF_001905755.1. Taxonomy (NCBI): domain Bacteria; kingdom Bacillati; phylum Actinomycetota; class Actinomycetes; order Pseudonocardiales; family Pseudonocardiaceae; genus Amycolatopsis; species Amycolatopsis sp. CB00013. Next base: position 686,562 of record NZ_LIWC01000006.1, read on the forward strand.
CGATCACCGCGATGTCGATGCCGACGTTGCCCGCACCCTCCGGCGTCGTCTGCTGGATCCCGTTGAGCACCGGCATGGCGAGCAGCGTCGAGAACAGCTCCCTCGGCTGCGGCGCGATCGCGTTGACCTCGATTCCCGCCGCCACCAGCTGGGCCGTCAGTTCCTTGGCGATCGTCGCGTACGGCTCCTTCTTGGCGGGCGACGCGACGACCAGCGAAAGGTTCTTCCCGTTCTTCCGCCAGGTTCCGGCTTCCTTGGTGTATCCGGCGGATTTGAGCAGTTCCTCGCCCTTGACCGGGTCGGCGGCCGACGGCGGGCCGGGGGCCGGGATCGTCGGCTGGAAACCGGGGGCCGACGGGACGCGGACCTGGGCGTCGGCGCGGAGCTTGTCCGACGGGCCTCCGTCGGCCGCCTCGGTGATCAGCTTTCCGCGGTCGATCAGCGCGGTGACCCCTTCGCGCACCTTGGGATCCGACAGCGTCGGACTCACCGGCCGCAGGAGGATCTGCGCGACCGTGGGGCGCGCGACCGTGTGCAGCTGGACGGCGGAGCCGAGTTCGCCGAGCCGTTTGAGGCCGATGCCGTCGGTCATGGTCATCGCGAACTGGTCGTTGCCGCTGCGCAGGGCGGCCAGTGTGCCCTCCTGATCGGCCGCACGGAGCACGATCCGGTCGAGGGCGGAGGGTTTCTCCCAATAGCGCTCGTTGCGCTCCAGGGTGACCTCTCCGCGCGCGGTGTCGAGCCCCTTGATCGAGTACGGGCCGCCGACGGCCGGGAACGCTGTCGCCAGCGCGCCTTGCCACCCGTTCGGGGCGTCCTTGAGCAGATGGGCGGGCAGGAGATTGTCGAAGAGCGTCTGCCAGCCCGGATACGGCTTGGAGAAGGTGACCTCGACCCGCTTGCCGCCTTCGCGCGACTGGATGTCCGAGATCAGCCGGTAGCCGGCGGCGCCGATGACACCGGGCTGATCGCGCATCGCCTCGCGGAGGTACGCGAAGTCCTCGGCGGCGATCGGCGCGCTGTCGGACCAGGAGGCGTCCGGGCGGATCGTGTACGCGACCGTGAACGGCTGCTGCGAGACGACCTCGGCGGACTTCATCAGGTTCTTGTCCAGCTCGAAGCTGCCGTCGTCCTTGGGGCGGAACACCGACGGGAGCAGCAGCTGCGAGAGCGCCGACGTCACCTGGGACGCGTCGGCGAGGTTGTGGGGGTTGTAGCCGCCGAGGACGTCGTCGACACCCACGACGACCTGCGAAGGCGTCTTCGTGGTCGACGTGCTCACCGGAGAGGCTGAAGAGCTGACCACGGGCGGGGGCGGGGTGTTGCTGCAGGCGGCGAGGAGCACCGCCGCGCACGCCAGCATGGGTGCCGCTGTGGTCCGTGACCGCACGCCTGGATCCTCCTGGTTTGTCCCTCGCCCCGTCGCCATAGAGCTATCACGCCGGACATGGCCTCGGCAGCGAGATTCCCATATCGGCCCGGCCGTCGCCCGACCGGATGCCGTCCTCCCCCGGTGGACGTCCGGGAGCCCCTCGGGGTTCCTGCCGCGCCGAGGCTTTTCGGCGGCACCGGAACGCGATACTCCGGCAATCGGTTCCGCAAACCCGGAACATTCCGGAACGGCCGCCGGAATGTTCGCCACCGCACGATTCATGGCCGCAACGATCGCGATCGCGAGTCCTATCCGGACGCGTTTAGGAACTTTTGTTTCACGGCGGTCCGGATCCGCATTCGGCGAACCGGCGCGAGCGGCCGCCCCGCCGTCGTTGCGCCGCGTCCGTTCCGGTGTTGTGAACACCGTCCGAAAAGGAGGATCGGCTTTCCCCGAAATTGTACGGAAAGGACCTTTCTTTAACGAAGAACGCTCGACCGAATACGGTGCGTGACCGCATTCGGGGCCGGAAACGGCGAAGGGCGCCTACTCACGGTGAGTGAGCAGGCGCCCTCGGCGTTGGGACGGCACGCGTGATCAGACGGACGACACGCGTGATCGAGTGGACGACACGCGTGTCCAGCCGGACGCCCTCGCGGCCCAGGCCGCGGCGTGAGCGGAGGCGTGACTCGCGTGATCAGGGACGTGACTCACGTGATCGAAGGCCGCACTCGGGTGTTCCGCCTCTGATCACGCGAGTTCCGGCTTCGATCACGTGAGTGCGGTCTCGCCACCCACCTGGCCGGTCGGCTCAGCCGCGGTTCTTCATCTTGTTGCGCTCCTTGGCGCGCTGGTTGACGTCCAGCGTGACCTTGCGGATCCGGACGACGTCGGGGGCGACCTCGACGCACTCGTCGACGGAGCAGAACTCCAGCGCCTCTTCCAGACCCATCTTGCGCGGGCGGGCCAGCGTCTCCATCACGTCGGCGGAGGACTGACGCATGTTCGTCAGCTTCTTCTCCTTGGTGATGTTGATGTCGAGGTCCTCGGCGCGCGGGTTCTCCCCGACGACCATGCCCTCGTACACCTCGGCGCCGGGCTCGACGAAGAAGGTGCCGCGGTCGGCCAGCTGGATCATCGCGTACGCGGTGATCGGGCCGGAGCGGTCGGCGACCAGCGAACCGGAGTGACGGGTGCGGATCTCCCCCGCCCACGGGAAGTAGCCCTCGAACACGTGGTTCGCGATACCGGTGCCGCGGGTCTCGGTGAGGAAGTCGGTGCGGAAGCCGATCAGGCCACGCGCCGGGAGGACGTAGTCGAGCTTGATGCGGCCGGTGCCGTGCCCGCCCATGTGCTCCATGCGACCCTTGCGGGCGGCGAGGAGCTGGGTGATGCCGCCGAGGTGCTCCTCCGGGGCGTCGATCGACAGGCGCTCGAACGGTTCGTGCAGCTTGCCGTCGATCGTCTTGGTGACCACCTGCGGCTTGCCGACGGTCAGCTCGAAGCCCTCACGGCGCATCTGCTCGACGAGGATGGCCAGCGCCAGCTCGCCACGGCCCTGGACCTCCCAGGTGTCGGGGCGCTCGGTCGGCAGCACCTTGATGCTGACGTTACCGATGAGCTCCTGGTCCAGCCGCGCCTTCACCAGCCGCGCGGTGACCTTGTCGCCGCCGCTGCGGCCGGCCAGCGGCGAGGTGTTGACGCCGATGGTCATCGAGATGGCCGGCTCGTCGACGGCGATCCGGGGCAGCGCCTCGGGGTTCTCGACGTCGGCCAGCGTGTCGCCGATGGTGATGTCCGGGATACCGGCGATCGCGACCAGTTCGCCCGCGCTGGCCTCGGTCGCCGGGACGCGGGTGAGCGCCTCGGTGACGAGCAGTTCGGAGATCCGGACGTTCTGGATGCTGCCGTCCTCGCGCATCCAGGCCACGGTCTGGCCCTTGCGCAGGTTGCCGGAGTGGATGCGGATCAGCGCGATACGGCCGAGGAAGTTCGACGCGTCGAGGTTGGTGACCAACGCGCGCAGCGGGCCTTCCTTGTCCGCGAAGGGCGGCGGCACGTGGCGCAGCAGGGTCTCGAACAGCGGGTCGAGGTTCTCGCTCTCGGGCACGGCGCCGTCGGCGGGCTGCTCGAGGCTCGCCTTGCCGGACCGGGCGGAGGCGAAGACGACCGGGAGGTCGAGGATCGCGTCGAGATCGGCGTCCTCGATGTCACCGGCCAGGTCGAGCAGGAGGTCGTGGGTCTCTTCGACGACCTCGGAGATCCGCGCGTCGGGCCGGTCGGTCTTGTTGACGACCAGGATCACCGGCAGGCCGGCCTCGAGGGTCTTGCGGAGCACGAACCGGGTCTGCGGGAGCGGGCCCTCGCTGGCGTCGACCAGCAGGACGACACCGTCCACCATGGCCAGTCCGCGCTCGACCTCGCCGCCGAAGTCCGCGTGGCCGGGGGTGTCGATGACGTTGATGGTCACCGGGCCGTTCTCGGTCTCGCGGTGGATGGAGGTGTTCTTCGCGAGGATGGTGATGCCCTTTTCCCGCTCGAGCTCCCCGGAGTCCATCACGCGGTCGACGAGTTCGGCGCGTTCCTCGAAGGCGCCGGACTGCCGGAGCATGGCGTCGACGAGGGTCGTCTTGCCGTGGTCGACGTGTGCGACGATGGCGACGTTGCGCAGGTCGGGCCGGGTCTTGCCGGACGAGCGGCCGGCATCGACTGCGGTGGCGCTGGCTGCGGGCACGCGAAGGCTCCAAAGGTTTCAAGTTCGGGTGTGGTGCCCGCGCTCGCGCGTTCGAGACACGCCTGGCCGACTTTGGCCATACGCGGACCACACCAGGATACCTGTAGCCCGACTGTGAGCAGCCCCACGCCCCCAGATCGGTTAGGCTCACCTAACGTGTAGAGGTCGCCGACACCGGTCGGAGAAGGAGCGCGCGTGGGCAAGAAACTACCCGACGACCCGCACAAGCTCGTGCGCAAATGGATGAAGTCCGGCAAGGTCAAGAAGAAATGCTGCCGGTCGAAGTCGCGGTGCGGCAAATGCCCCGTTCTCGCACTGAAAAAGGCGAAAACGAAGATCGCGAAGGCCGCTTAGAAGATCGTCAGTGCACCACCGCCTCGTTGATGGCCCGCAGTTCCGGCGCGGTGCGGGTCGGCGAGAACTCGATCACCTCGTAGGTAGCCATGTGCTTGATCGAGAAGGGGTCGGTCGCGAGGATCGCGTCCAGCTTTCCCCTGGCCATGGGCTTGGTGATGATGACGCCGCCGATGCGCGGGTTGCGCCTGCCGGAGGCGAGGAAATTGCCGTGTTCGTACTGTTTGGTCAGCCAGTCGGCGTGATCAGGGAGCACGTAGTCGATTTCTTCGATGGGCGCGGTGTAGGTCAGCAGGACGACAAACATGAGTTGAAGGTAGACCCGGATCTCCAATATGACGGACGTACTGGCCGGGCTGATATGAAGTGTTGACGCGCAATGCCCGGAATGAGTGATCTGCCCTTCCTTTTCGGGCTGCGGTACCATCGTCGGCATGCGCGCGCAGAACGCCCAGTGGTGGCCGCCCTCCGGCGGCCCCGCAGTCCTGCGCTGAACCAGACGAGCGCACCACCAGGCCGCCCCACCGGGCGGCCTTTTTCGTGCCCGGACCCTGGGGCGGCCCGAATCCGGAAGGAAGAAGGCAGATGATCAGGTTGTCCGGGATCACCCCGTCCGGCCACGTCCACGTCGGGAACCACCTGGGGGCCATCCGGCGCTGGGCCGACGAGGGCGGGCCGGACGACCTGTACTTCGTCTCCGACCTGCACGCCATGACGAACGCGCACAATCCGGCGAAACTGCGCTCGATGGCGTCGGAGCAGCTGGCCGTGCTGATCGCGGCCGGGATCGAACCTGATCGCGTGTTCGTGCAGTCCGACATAGCCCGCGAGCTGGGCGCCCTCAACTGGGTCCTCGAGTGCACCTGCAACTACGGCGAGGCCGCCAGGATGATCCAGTTCAAGGAGAAGTCGAAGGGCCGCGCCGGGGTCCGGCTCTCCCTGCTGACCTATCCGGTGCTGATGGCGGCCGACATCCTGCTGCAGGGCGCGGACGAGGTCCCGGTCGGCGAGGACCAGCGGCAGCACGTCGAGCTGGCGAGAACGCTGGCGAAGCGGTTCAACACCACCTACGGCGACGTGTTCACCATGCCGAAGGCGGTGCTGCCGCCCGCCGGCGCGCGGGTCATGGATCTGGCCGAGCCGACGCGGAAGATGTCGAAGTCGACGAAGGAAGAGGCCGGGGTGATCTTCGTCCTCGACGAGCCCGACCAGGTCCGTCGGAAGGTCAAGCGCGCGAAGACCGACGGCGGGTCGAAGCCCGCCTACGCGCCGGATACGCGTCCGGGGATGGCGAACCTGCTGGACATCCTCGCGGCGTGTACCCGCGAGAAGCCCGAGGTCCTCGCGGACCGCTTCGACTCCTACGGCCAGGTGAAGGAGGCCGTCGCCGAGGCGCTCATCGAGGAGCTGCGGCCGGTCCGGGAACGCGCGTTGGCGCTGCTGACCGACCCCGGTGAGCTGGAGCGGGTGCGCAAGGCGGGTGCCATCCGGGCCGCGGCACGGGGTGAGCACCGGCTGCAGTCGGCGCTGCGGCTCATCGGCGCCGGCTGAAGTTCCGTGAAGGCCTCCTTGAGGGACTCTGGGTCCCTCAAGGAGGCCTAATGGGTTGTGTT